>NZ_JADPKS010000074.1 GCF_023074175.1 Bradyrhizobium sp. 139 | reverse complement strand
CGCGCGGGTCGTGGCTGACGTCGTCGGTTACGGCGGCGAAATCACCTTCGACACCTCGCGTCCCGATGGAACGCCGCGCAAGCTGCTCGATGTCAGCCGCCTGGCAAGGCTCGGCTGGCGCGCGACGACCTCGCTAGAGGACGGCCAGCGACGCGGTTATGAAGCGTATCGCCGCTCGATCGAACATTCCTGAGGCGGAAATTCGCGACGGGCTCGAGGCGGCCTTGTCGCATTGTCACGGAGCCTGGCTTGCGGAGCGGCTCACCGTTCGTCCGCGATCACCTTGCCGTCGTTCGGCAGCGTACCCGGGCTGACCAACTCGACCGCGCCGCCGAGTTTCGTCAGCGTGCGCAGGCTGGCGACGATCTCCTCGTGAAGGGAATCGCTTGGTGAGGGCGTCTCAGCCCTTAGCGTCATCGCGTCGGTCTCGCCCTGGCGCGTGACGACGAGGCGCAGCCGGCCGAGCGCGGGATGGCGCTTGCCGATCTCGGCGACCTGCTCGGGTCGGACGAACATGCCCTTGACCTTGGTGGTCTGGTCGGCGCGGCCCATCCAGCCCTTGATGCGCATGTTGGTGCGCCCGCATTTGCTCGGCCCCGGCAACGCCGCGGTGAGGTCGCCGAGCGCGAGGCGGATCCAGGGATGGTGCGGGTCGAGCGAGGTCACCACGATCTCGCCGACGTCGCCCGGCGCGACGGGATCGCCGGTGCCGGGCTTGACGATCTCCATGATCAAATCCTCATTCACGACCATGCCGTCGCGCGCGTCGGTCTCGAAAGCGATGAGGCCGAGGTCGGCGGTGCCGAAGGCCTGGTAGGCGTCGATGCCGCGCGCCTTGATCTCGGCCTGGAGCGAGGGCGGGAAGGCCGCACCCGAGACCAGCGCGCGCTTGATTGAGGAGATGTCGCGATTCGCGCGCGCCGCGGCGTCGAGCAGGATCTTTAGGAAGTCCGGTGTGCCGCTGTAGCCGACGGGACGGTAGGCCTCGATCAGCTCGAACTGCTGCTCGGCATTGCCGGGGCCGGCCGGGATCACGGCGCAGCCGAGCGCGCGCGCCGAGGAATCGAAGATGAAGCCGCCGGGGGTGAGGTGATAGCTGAAGGTGTTGAGCACGATGTCATCGGGGCGGAACCCGGCCGCGAACAGCGCCCGCGCGCCGCGCCAGGGATCGGCCTGGCGTCCCTCCGGCTCGAAGATCGGGCCGGGGGAGGTGAAGAGGCGGGCGAACGTGCCCGGGGGCGTCGCCACGAAGCCGCCGAAGGGCGTGGAGGCATTGTGCAGGGCCGGCAGTTCCGACTTGCGTAGCACCGGCAGGCCCGCCAGCGCCGCCCTGGAGGTCACCGCGGCCGGATCGACGCCTTTCAGCCGCTCGGCATAGGCGGGCGCGGCCATCGCGCCGCGCAGCACGTCCGGCAGGCGGGAGAACAGCTCCGCCTCGCGCACGGCCTGTTCGCGCGTCTCGAGGGCGTCGTAATGGGCGGTCATGGCTGGTCTTTCCGGGTTGGCATCCGTTGCACGCCGCCGCCGGCATGGGTATCAGACGGCCATTGGCGAGGCATGAAGGGGACGCGATGGCGGACGAGGGACTCATTGCGGCGGACGAGGCGGCCGGCGTCGTCGCACGCCTGAAGTGCCGCATGATTGATGCGGCGCTGCCGCTGTGGTCGACCGTCGGCTGGGACCACGCCGCAGGCGGTTTCATCGATCGGCTGCACCTTGACGGCACGGCTGATAGGGCCGCTCCGCGGCGGGTGTTCGTGCAGGCGCGCCAGATCTGGTGCTTCGCCAAGGCGGCGCAGATGGGCTGGTATCCTGAGGGGCGCGCCATCGCGCTGAAGGGATTGGAGCATCTGCTGGCCAAAGCGAAGGCGCCCGACGGCCGGCCCGGCTACGTACACCGGCTGACGCCGCAGGGGGCGGTGCTGGATGCGCGGCGCGACGCCTACGACCACGCCTTCGTCCTGTTTGCGCTGGCGGCCGTCTACGCGCTCGACCAGGACGCGCAAATTCGCGTCGAGATCGACGCGCTGCTCGCGTTCCTCGACGGCCATCTGCGCTCGCCGCATGGCGGCGTGCATGAAGGCCTGCCGGTCTCGCTGCCGCGCCGGCAGAACCCGCACATGCATCTGTTCGAGGCGATGATCGCCTGCTTCGACGCGACCCACGATCTGTCGTTTCAGAACCGCGCCGGCGAATTCTTCGCGCTGTTCCTCGCCAATCTCTACGACAAGCAGAAGCGGATCCTGACGGAGTATTTCGAGGAGGACTGGTCCAAGATCGAGCCGGTCAGCGTCGAGCCCGGCCATCAGGCGGAGTGGGTCTGGCTGCTGAAAGGGTTTGAACGCATCACGGGTTGCCCGACCGGGCAGAGGCGTGCCGAACTGCTGTCGACCGCGCTGCGCTATCGCGAAGCGGCGACCGGCTGCCTCATCGACGAGGGGGACGACGCCGGCAACATCCGCCGCAGCACGCGGCGGCTGTGGCCGCAGACCGAGATGGCGAAGGCGTGGATCGCGCAGGCCGAGTCCGGCGAGTCCGGTGCGGCGGATGAGGCGCGCGCGGCGCTGATGCGGCTCGAACGGCATTATCTCAGCCATCCCGTGAAGGGCGGCTGGTACGACCAGTTCGATCGCGACGGCAAATCGCTGGTCGACACCATTCCTGCGTCGTCGTTCTATCATGTTCTCTGCGCAGTCACCGAAGCGGAGCAGGTGCTGGAGTAAGAGTCTCTTGTTTTGACGCGTTTTCTTCACGCGAACCGGTTCCCACTTCGCTCGAAAACGCTGTGTCAAAGCCAGCGCTTGCGCCGCTTGAAGCTTTTGAGGTTCTTGAAGCTCTTGCGCTGATCGCCGGCACCGCCGAGGTAGAACTCCTTGACGTCCTCGTTGTCGCGCAATTCGTCCGCGGTGCCGTCGAGCACGACCTTGCCCTGCTCCATGATGTAGCCGTGGCTCGCCACCGACAGCGCGGCGCGGGCGTTCTGCTCGACCAGCAGGATGGTGACGCCGAGGTCGCGGTTGATCTTCTGGATGATCGAGAACACCTCTTTCACCAGCAGCGGCGACAGGCCCATCGAGGGCTCGTCCATTAAAATCATCTTCGGGCGCGCCATCAGCGCGCGGCCGATCGCAAGCATCTGCTGCTCGCCGCCGGAGAGATAGCCGGCAAGGCCGGTGCGCTCCTTCAGGCGCGGGAAATAGTTGAAGACCATGTCGAGATCGGCATCGACCTCGCGATCCCTGCGGGTGAAGGCGCCGAGCCTGAGGTTTTCGAGCGACGTCATGTCGGCGACGATGCGCCGGCCCTCCATCACCTGGAAGATGCCGCGGCGTACGATCTTGTCGGGATCGATGCCGGCGATGGCGGAGCCCTCGAACAGGATCTCGCCGCGCGTGACCTCGCCGTCCTCGGTCTTGAGCAGCCCCGAGATCGCCTTCAGCGTGGTCGACTTGCCGGCGCCGTTGGCGCCAAGCAGCGCCACGATCGCGCCCTTGGGTACGTCGAGGCTGAGGCCGCGCAGCACCAGGATGACGTCGTCATAGACGACCTCGATGTTGCGCACGCTGAGAAGGGGAGGGGCGGGCACGACGGTGGGAGGGGAGCGGGTCGCTTCAATGGTTTGGGACATGCGTCTTCATTCTCCGCTGTCGTCACCCGCGTCGGCGGGTGACCCAGTATTCCAGAGGCGCCTGACGTTCCCCGAGAGGCTGCGGCGTACTGGATCCCCCGCTTTCGCGGGGGATGACAGTTGTGTGTGAGGTGAACGCAGGGCTCACCACCCCAGCAGTTCCGGTTTGCGCGGCAGCTCGACGGTCTTGACCTTCTCGAGCTTGATCGCGCCCTTGGCCATGAGGTCGTTGAGGTCGCCGTCGGTCGCGCCTGCGATCTTGGTGCGATAGAGATCGACCTTCAGCGTGCCGCGGTGGTCCTTGTCGGTCCAGGTCGAGGGATTGCATACGCCTTCCATCCCGGCCGGAACCCAGTCCTTCTTCTGGTAGAAGCCCTTGGCGACGTTATCGCCGCTGGCGCCGCCGTTCCTGACGGCCCAGTCGAGCGCTTCCTTCATGTAGAGCGCCGAGCAGACGGCGGCGATGTAGTGCACCGGGCGATAAACCTTGCCGGTGGGATCGGACATCTTGGAGATCTCCATCACCGTCTTCATGCCGGGTGCATCGCCGCCCCAACTCACCGCGGTGCGCAGCGGGAAGATCACGCCGTTGGCGGCGTCTCCGGCCGTCTTGGCGGCGTTCTCGTCCATACCCCAGACATTGCCCAGGAACTGGATGTCGACGCCTGCGGTCTTGCACGCCTTCATCACCGAGATGTTCGAGGCCGCGGTGTTGCCGAGATAGGCGTAGTTGGCGCCCGACGATTTCAGGCTGAGGCACTGCGCGCTGTAGTCGCCAGGTGCCAGCGCGAATACCAGCGGCGGTAGCACCTCGAAGCCGAGCTCCTGCGCCATGGCTTCGCCGGCGGCCTTCGGTGCGTTCGGATAGGGGTGGTTGGCGCCCATGTGCACGAATTTCGGCTTGCCGGGCTTGCCCTTGGCCTTCCAGTCCTCGGCCGCCCACATCAGCATCGCGCGCAGCGAGTCCGAATAGCTCGGGCCGTAGAAGAAATTGTAGGGCGCGGGTTTTGCCTTGCCACTCGCGCCTTCGGGGTCGGTAAGCGCGGCGGCGTAGGAGCCCGACATGTCCGGGATCTTGTCCTGTGCGAGGAAGCCGGTCAGCGCTTCGGTGTCCGCGGTGCCCCAGCCCATGATCGCCGCGACCTTGCTGTCCGGCGCCGACCATTTCTTGTAGAGCGCGATCGCGCGCGGCACCTGATAACCGTAATCGTTGGTATCGACGTTGAGCTGCTTGCCGCCGACGCCGCCGTTCTTGTTGACCCAGGCGAAGGTGTCGGCGACGGCCTGTCCGTAGGGCGTGCCGACGTCGGAGGTGCCGCCGGAATAATCGGCGAGATGGCCGATCGCGATCTGGGCCTGCGCGCTCGCCGAGAATGCGGCGATCGCCAGCGCGAGCGATGCGGTGCTCAAAAGGGATTTTGTCTTCATTGGTTGCCTCCTCCTGTTTTTTCGTTGGTAGAGAGTTGCCCGTGCTCAATGCGAGAACGGGTAGAGTTTCCAATACGCCTTGATCTGTCGCCAGCGATGGGCGAGCCCGTCCGGCTCGAACATCAGGAACGCGATGATGATCACCCCGATTGCGATCTCGCGCAGGAAGGTGATGTTGTTGTTGAGCGACAGCGCCTTGTCGATCGCGCCGCCCTTCAGATGGATGCTGAGGAATTCCATCGTCTCAGGCAGCAGCACCACGAAGGCGGTGCCCATCAGCGTGCCCATGATCGAGCCGGTGCCGCCGATGATGATCATGGCCAGGAACAGGATCGAGCGCTCGATGCCGAAACCTTCCTGCGAGACCACGAGCTGGTAGTGCGCATAGAGCGCGCCGGCGATGCCGGCGAAGAAGGCGGCGAGGCCGAACGACAGCGTGCGGTACTTGGTGAGGTTGATGCCCATGATTTCCGCAGAGAGATAATGGTCGCGGATCGCCACCAGCGCACGGCCGTCGCGCGTGCGCATCAAATTGGTGACGAGGACGTAGCTTGCGATCACGTACGCCAGCACGACATAGAAATATTGCCGGTCGCCGCGCAGGGTGAAGCCGAAGATCGAAAACGGATTGGCGCTGGCCGGCACCGAGCCGCCGGTGAACCACTCCGCGCGGGAGAAGAAGTCGAGCAGGATGTATTGCGCCGCCAGCGTTGCGATGACGAGGTAGAGCCCCTTCAGTCGCGCCGCCGGGATGCCGAAGATCAGCCCGACCAGCGCGGTGACGATGCCCGCGAGCGGGATCGCGAAGAACACCGGGATCGGCGCGTTGTTGGAGATGTAGGCTGAGGTGAAGGCACCCAGCAGGAAGAAGGCGGCGTGGCCGATCGAGATCTGCCCCGTGAAGCCGACCAGGATGTTGAGGCCGAGCGCCGCGATCGAGAAGATGCCGATCTGGATCAGGATGCTGAGCCAGTACCCGCCAAGGAATTGCGGCACGAGGCAGAGCAACAGCACGCCGATGATCGCAAAATTGCGGCTGGTCGTGGTCGGGAAGATCGTGGTGTCCGCCGCGTAAGAGGTGCGGAAATCACCAGCAGGGATGAGGGCAGGACCGGCCATGGATCAGATCCGCTCGATGTCGTGGGTGCCGAACAGGCCATAGGGCTTGATCATTAGCACGATGATGAGGACGTAGAACGGTGCGATCTCGTAGAGATTGCCCCAGTGCAGATACTCGCTGTCGACATATTGCGCGATGTTCTCGAGCAAGCCGATGATAATGCCGCCGAGAACGGCGCCGCCAACGGAATCGAGCCCGCCGAGGATCGCCGCCGGGAACACCTTGATGCCGTAGCCCGCAAGACCCGAGGACACGCCATTGACGACCGCGACCACCACGCCCGCGACCGCTGACACGGTCGCAGAGATCGCCCAGGCCATCGCGAACACGCTTTTGACCGAGATTCCGAGCGATTGCGCGACCTGCTGGTTGAACGCGGTGGCGCGCATCGCAAGGCCGTATTTGGAGGCGCGGAAGAACCAGGCCATGCCGATCATCATCGCGACCGACACCACAAGACTCATGACATAGACGGTCTGGATCTGAAGGCCGAACAGGCTGACCGACTGACTCTCGAACACGCGCGGGAACGGCTGCGGGTTGACGCCGAACATCCATTTCAGTGTGGCCTGGAGCACGGTCGAGAGGCCGATCGTCACCATGATCACCGAGATGATCGGTTCGCCGATCATCGGTCTGAGGATCAGGACCTGGATCGCAATGCCGAATACGAACATGAACACCAGCGTCATCGGCATGCCGATCCAGAACGGCACCTGGTATTTGGCGAGCAAAGTCCAGCACACCCAGGCGCCGACCAGCAACAGCTCGCCCTGCGCGAAATTGACGACCTGGCTGGCCTTGTAGATCAGCACAAACGACATCGCGACGACGCCGTAAAGCGTGCCGACCACGAGGCCGTTGACCAGGAGCTGGATGAGGAAGGCGGTGTTCATGCTATGCTATCCTTCGCCTCTCCCCGCTTGCGGGGAGAGGCCGACGCGCGCCGAGCGATGCGAAGCATCGTCTGGAGCGCGGCGGGTGAGGGGGAGCTTCCGCATGCGAGGTGCCAATGAGTCCAAAACTGAGCGCGCAAGAAACTTGCGAGCCACTTTGACGGATGCGGAAGGAACGCTCTGGTATCGTCTGCGCGCGCGCAGGCTGAATGGTTATAAGTTTGTTCGACAAGAACCGATCGGACCGTACACTGTAGACTTCATCTGTCGTGAGGCTCGCCTTATCATCGAAGTGGATGGCGGGCAGCATGCGGGCAACCAACGCGATCTCGTTCGCGACAAATGGCTCGCCGACCGCAACTACCGGGTCTTGCGCTTCTGGAACAACGACGTGTCCCGCAACTTGGCTGGCGTCCTCGAAACCATTGTCACCGCCCTTGCGGAGGCTCCCCCTCACCCGGATCGCTGACGCGCTCCGGCCTCTCCCCGCAAGCGGGGAGAGGCGAAGAGCAGCAGCGGGTGCAACGGCAGACTGTGTCACTCCGCCGCCTCCGCAATGTGCCTGTGCCCGCCCAGATCCACCACGCGCAGCGTGGTTCGCACGCGTTGCGTTGTGCCGTCCTGGAAGCGGATCACGGTGTCGACGGGGATGTCGGCTTCGCCGCGGTAGATCGCGTCGATGATGCCGGCGTATTTCTCATTGATGACGCTGCGGCGCACTTTTCGGGTGCGGGTGAGCTCGCCGTCGTCGGCGTCGAGTTCCTTGTAGAGCAGCAGGAAGCGCGAGATGCGCTGGGCCGGCGGCAGCGTGGCGTTGACGGTCTCGACCTCGTTGCGGAGCAAGGCATAGACCTCCGGCCGCGAGGCGAGATCGCTGTAGGTCGTGAACGAGAGCCGGTTCTTCTCGGCCCATTTCGAGATGATGGAGTAGCGGATGCAGATCATCGCCGCGAGCGCGTCGCGGCCGTCGCCTAGCACCACGGCCTCCGCGATGTAGGGCGAGAACTTCAGCTTGTTCTCGATAAACTGCGGCGAGAAGCGCTCGCCGCGCGAGGTCTCGGCGAGATCCTTGATGCGGTCGATGACGACGAGCTGCTTGTTGTCGTTGAAATAGCCGGCGTCCCCCGACAGCATCCAGCCGTCCCTGATGTCGGCAACGCTCGCCTCCGGGTTCTTATAATAGCCGAGGAACATGTTGGGGTGCCGTACCACGATCTCGCCAACGCCGTGAACGTCGGCATTGTCGATCCGGATCTCGACGCTGTCGGCCATCGGCACGCCGGTAGTATCGGGGTCGACCTTGCCCTCGGGATGCAGCGTGTAGGCCCCTAACAGTTCCGTCTGGCCGTAGAGCGTGCGCAGCGGCACGCCCATGGCCTGGAAGAACTTGAACGTCTCGGGCCCGAGCGCCGCGCCCCCGGTCGCCGCCGAGCGCAGCCGGGTGAAGCCGAGGCGGTCGCGCAGCGCGCGGAAAAGGATCGCATCGGCAAAGCCCGAGCGCTTGCCGTCTGCGAGCGCGGTGAGGCCGCTTGTCATGCCGATGTCGAACAGGCGCTGCTTGAACGGCGTTGCGTCCATCACCTTTGCCCGGACGTCGGCGGCGATGGATTCCCAGACGCGCGGCGCAAACAGCACGAAGGTCGGCGCGATTTCGCGCAGATCGTTCATCATCGTCTCGGGCTCTTCGACGAAGTTGATCTTCATCCGGCAGAGCAAGCCTTTGCCGAGCACATAGACCTGCTCCATGATCCACGGTAGCGGCAGCACAGAGACGTATTCGTCGTCCGGCCCCTTC
Organism: Bradyrhizobium sp. 139; assembly: GCF_023074175.1. Lineage (GTDB taxonomy): Bacteria > Pseudomonadota > Alphaproteobacteria > Rhizobiales > Xanthobacteraceae > Bradyrhizobium. The sequence continues at coordinate 104,479 of NZ_JADPKS010000074.1, read as the reverse complement.
GGATCGAAGGCGAGATAGGTTGCGCAATGGCCGAGCACGCGGCCGGCGGCGAGCATGGCGAGTTTCGGGTGCGAGGTGGTGCCCGACGTGGTGCAGAGAATCGCGACATCCTCGCCTTTGGTGGCATCGACGAGGCGATCGTAGAGCTCCGGCTCACGCCTGGCGCGGAGGCGGCCGAGTTCGGCGAACTCTTCCGCCGACATCAGTCGCGGATCGTCATATTTCCGCATCCCGCGCGGATCGGAATAGATAATGTGCTTCAGCCTCGGCACGCGTTCGGCAAGCACAAGCATTTTGTCGACCTGCTCTTCGTCCTCGGCGAAAACGAGCTGTGCCTCGCCATAGTTGAGGAGATAGGAGGCTTCCTCGTCCAGAACGTCGCGATAGAGCCCGAGGCTCAACCCGCCGATGGCGTGGGTCGCCACTTCCGCCGCGACCCAGTCCGGCCGGTTGTCGCCGATGATACCGATGACGTCGCTGCGGCCGAGGCCGAGCTCGACGAGGCCGAGCGCGAAATCGCGCACGCGCGTCTGATACTCGTTCCAGGTGAACGGGCGCCACAGCCCAAGATCCTTCTCGCGCAGCGCGATCTCGCTGCCGTGCTCCCTGGCGTTCAGCCGCAGCATCTTCGGATAGGTGTCGGCCTGCGCGACGCGGCCTGCGTAGTCCATCATGCCGCGCTCTCCTGCGCCGGCGGGGCATCGTCGGGATCGACCAGCACCTCATCCTCCTCGCCGAGATAGGCGCGCCTGACATGGGGATCGGCGAGGACCGCGGCCGGATCGCCCTCGGCGATCTTGCGGCCGAAATCCAGCACCGTGACACGGTGGGAGATGTCCATCACCACGCCCATGTCGTGCTCGATCATCACCACCGTCATCCCGAACTCCTCGTTGAGATCGACGATATAGCGGGCCATGTCCTCCTTCTCCTCGAAATTCATGCCGGCCATCGGCTCGTCGAGCAGAATGAGGCGCGGCTCCAGCGCCATGGCACGGGCGAGCTCCACGCGCTTGCGCAGGCCGTAGGAGAGCGTGCCGGCTTGCGCCTTTCGCACCGACTGGAGATCGAGGAAGTCGATGATCTCCTCGACCTTGCGGCGATGGTCGAGCTCTTCCTTGCGTGCGCCGGTGAGCCAGTACAGCGATCCCGTGAGGAAATTGTTATTCAAGAGGTGATGGCGCCCGACCATGATGTTGTCGAGCACGCTCATGTGGTGGAACAGGGCCAGATTCTGGAAGGTGCGGCCGATGCCGAGCGAGGCGCGCGCGTTGGGCGTCAGGCCGGTGATATCGCGGCCCTGATAGATCAGCTGGCCTTCGGTCGGCTTGTAGCGGCCGGAAATACAGTTCACGATCGAGGTCTTGCCGGCGCCGTTGGGGCCGATGATCGAGAACAGCTCGCCCTCATTGATGGCGAAGCTGACGTCGGTCAGCGCACGGACGCCGCCGAATCGCAAGGACACGCCGCGCACTTCGAGACTGGTAGCCACCAAACAAATCCCTCCCGGTGATGGCGCATTCAGCGGCGCTCTTCGTCCGTTCCTGTCGGGCGATCCTAGTACGGCCGTGCCGGTGAGGCCATGCAGCAGATGGTCTCGACCGGAGCCGCGCCACTTTCGTTCCCGATCGGGTCAAAAGCCGCATCGTCCAAGGTGGTCCTCAATAGGGGAAAGCGCTATTTTGAAATGTCTCCCGCCTGACAATTCTGCGACAAAGTTTTTTCAGGCGGGAGCGGCCTTCATCTTTCGTCGGATGGCAGGTGAAGCAATCGTGCTGCAATGCAGCAGAGAGATTGGGTGACGGAACGGTGCGGCTGGCTTCGGGATCATGATTTCAGAGGATCAACTGAAGCGCGTCGCCGCCTGGTCACGCGAGCTCACGCAAGCGGAGATCGAGGTCGCGCGCGCCGGGATCACCGAGCGGTCCTACGGCACCGGCGAGACCGTGTTCATGCGCGGCGATACGTTCGGCTATTGGGCCGGCATGGTCTTCGGCCTTGCCCGGATGGGCGGGGTCTCGCGTGACGGCAAGGAGACGAGCCTTGCAGGGCTGACGGCCGGCGCCTGGTTCGGCGAGGGCAGCGTGCTCAAGAACGAGCCGCGCCGCTACGATGTGGTCGCACTGCGCGACAGCCGCGTCGCGCTGATGGAGCGCAGCGCCTTCATGTGGCTGTTCGAGAACAGCGTCGGCTTCAACCGCTTCCTGGTGCGCCAGCTCAACGAGCGGCTCGGCCAGTTCATCGGCATGCTCGAGGTCAACCGCACGCTGGATGCCACCGCGCGCCTCGCCCGCAGTATCGCCTCGCTGTTCAACCCGATCCTCTATCCGGAATCCACCGCACATCTGGAGATCACCCAGGAGGAGATCGGGGCGCTCTCCGGCATGTCCCGCCAGAATGCTAACCGCGCGCTGAACCGCCTGGAAAAAGAGGGGCTGCTGCGGCTCGAATATGGCGGCGTCACCATCCTCGATGTTGAAAAGCTCCGCGGGTATGGCGACTAAGGCAGCTCTGCGGTCATCGCGCATTGGCCGGGGCGTGCACCGGCCAGAGGTCGGCGCGCCAGCGCACCGCGATCGCCATCATTGCGATGAATCCTGATGCGGCATAGAGCGAACCCGTCGCGGAATAGCCGATGATGTCGATCAGGCTGCCGGCCGCGAGCAATCCGAGCGGCAGACCGTAAATCACCATCATGCGCACGCCCATGACGCGGCCGCGAAGGTGTGCGCTGGCCGTCCGCATCAGGATCACGGCCGCTGATATCATCGACATGCTCTGGGCGATACCGGCGAGTACGAGGCAGGCCATCGCCACTGGCATGGTCCTGATCTCGACGAACACCAGCAGCATGGCGTACCAGGCCAGTGTCGCGCCGATCAGAAGCCGGGCAATGCGCAGTCCGCTGACGAGGCTGAGCGTGATGGAGCCGATCAGCGAGCCGACGGCGAAGCTTGCCGACAGATAACCGAGACCGGTCTGGTCGGTTTGAAAGATGTCTCGCGCGATGTAGGGCAGCAATCCGCCGGTGAAAGGAAATGCGGTGAGATTGGCCAGGAAGGCGACGCACAGCGCCGCGCGCATGCCCGGGCCGTTCCAGGCGCAGACGATCCCTTCCTTCAGGTCGTCCAGCAATCTCGAAACAGCGCGGCTGTTCGCCGGGAGATGAGTTGTGGCGACGAGCTTTTCCGACCGGGTCAGGCAGAGCATGAGAAGCGCGGCCACGAGGTAGAGGCAGGCGATCGTCACATAGACGAGGCCAATGCCGAGAACGGCGAACAGCCCGGCGCCGGTCAATGCGCCGGCGATGCGGGCGCTGTCCTGGGTCGTGCGTGCAACGCTGATGGCGCCCACCAGTTGCTCGGCCGGCATGATGTCGGCAAGCAGCGCACCCCGGACGCCGAGATCGGAGGGACGAATCAGGCCCATGATCGCGACGATGATCATGACCCTGAGCGGCGACAGGTGACCGCTCAGCGCCAGAACCATGATGGTTGACGAGAGCACCGTATAGGCAAGCCGCATCGCGACCAGGAGATCGCGATGACCCATGCGGTCGCCGATCATACCGAACACCGGCGCGACCAGGGTCCCGACGAACTGGAGCGACGCAAGCACGGTGAGCAGCAGCACCGAGCCTGTCTCGACCAGAATGTACCAGCCGAGCACCAACGTCTCCACCTCGAACGCCCACGAGGTGAGCAGATCGGACGGCCACTGGAAGCGATAATTGCGGATGCGGAATGGGGCGAGCGCGGAAGGCCGCGCGGCTGCGCTCAAGACGCGATGACGCGTGTCACGGCGATTCCCTGCCATTGTTGTTTCTTCTTCTGCGCGAACGTAGCGCCGGAGATGCCCGTGTCAATTGGCGCCACCGCGTGCCGCCATGCTTGCCGACGGCGTGCCATGCGCCAGTGCACCCGCGGCATCGCAGCGCTGTTCAACCTGTTGCGGGGAGGGGGTAGACCAGCCGCCGCTTGCTCTTCCGCCTCGCTGAGCCCATTCTGGTCCACATCGTGGGCCCATTCGATATGGCCCAGCAGATCGCACCATCGCGGCTTCCGCGAGGTCTTCAGCCATGAAGTGCTCGGGTTGCGGTTTCGAGGTCCAGAGCGGTTTTGCCTTCTGCCCGAAATGCGGCACGAAGCAGCCGAACGCGTGCCCTGGCTGCGGCTTTCCATGCGCACCGGATTTCGCCTATTGCCCGAAATGCGGCGCCCTCGTCTGTGAGGTCCCCATACGCGGCGGGCAGACATCGGCGCGGACGAGCCCGACGGCGATCCCGATCCGGTCCTCCTCTTCGCCGCTCGTGCCGACAGCCGAGGCTCAAGCCGCATTTCGATCCCATTCAGACAAGATCGACAGCGAGGCGAATCGCCGCACCATCACCGTGCTGTTTGCCGACCTCAGCGGCTTCACTGCGATGAGCGAGCGGCTCGACCCCGAGGTCATGCAGACGCTTCAGAACGAATTGTTCGAGGAGTTGACGGCCGCTGTGCAAAGCTTTGGCGGCTTCGTGGACAAATTCATCGGCGATGCGCTGCTTGCTCTGTTTGGTGCGCCGGCGGCGCACGAGGACGACCCGGAGCGGGCGGTCCGCGCTGCCCTCGACATGATCGGCCGGACGGTGCGCCTCAGCGAACGCGCGAAGGTGTATGCCGGTTCGCCGCTGCTGCTTCATGTGGGCATCAACACTGGGCACGTCGTCGCGGGCGGGCTCGGTGTGGGCGTTGCCAAATCCTATTCGGTGACCGGCGATACGGTGAATACTGCCCAGCGATTGCAGTCGATGGCGGCTCCGGGCGAGGTGCTGGTCGGGCCGTTGACCCACCGTCTGACGCGGCATGCGTTCTCCTATGACTCGCTTGGCGAGGTCTCGCTCAAGGGGAAGATGGGCAGCGTGCTGGTCCACCGTCTGAAGGAGCCGCTCGACACGCCCCGTGCGGCACGGGGCCTCGACACGCTGGGCCTCAGTGCGCCCCTGATCGGGCGCGACGCCGAGCTTGCGCGCGTGATCGGCAGCCTCGATCGCGCATGCGGCGGCGCGGCGCAACTGGTGCGACTGGTCGGCGAAGCAGGCATCGGCAAAACGCGCCTGGTGAACGAATTCGTGGCCCGCATCCGCGATGAAGAGCGCTTCGCCGGCATGGCGATCCGGCAGGCCGTCTGCTCGCCGCTCGGCGAACAATCCTACGGCACGCTCGCTGCGGTGCTGCGCAGCGCCTATGGTATCGCGCAAAAGGCCAGCACCGCGGAGGCCGAGGCCAGGCTGGCCGAAGCACTGTCAGATCTTGGCCTCGCGGCCGAAGAGGCAGAGCGGCTGATGCCGCTCTATGTCCACGTTCTCGGCCTCGGCGGCCCGGTCGCCGTGCTGCAGCATGTCGAGCCCGAACAGCTCCGGCGGCAGATATTTTTTGCGATCCGGACCGTCTTCGAACGGCGTCTGACCTTATCGCCGCTTCTGATCATTGTCGAGGATCTGCACTGGGCCGATGCCGTGTCTCTCGAAGCGCTGCGGTTCCTGATGGATCGACTGGAGCGCACGCGGCTGATGCTGTTGTTTACGCATCGGCCAATGCTGGAACTGGATCAGTTCGGTTCGGGTCGGATCAGCCACACAACCCTTCGATTGCCTCCGCTTAATGATGCTGACGGACAGAAGCTGCTCGCGGCCTATTTCAGTCACGGTTGGCGCGAGCCGCCGGGAAATCTGTTCAGTCGAATCCTGGAGCGCGCGAGCGGCAATCCACTTTTCCTTGAGGAAATCATCCGCGGTCTCATCGAAGCTGGCGCCTTGACGCGTGACGGCTCGCAGTGGCGGATAAAGTCGGATGAAGCCGCCGCCGAGATCCCGGCGAGCATTCAGGCGCTGTTGCTGGCGCGCCTGGACCGGCTGCCGCATGAGGTGCGCCGGCTGGCCCAGGAGGCCGCGGTGATCGGCCCGCGCCTCGACGTGGCTCTGCTCAGTGCGACGGCAACCGGCGGGGCCGAGGTCGAAGCGGGGCTCGAACTTCTCTGCGATGCCGAGATCGTCGAAGAGGTCGCCGGCGCAAATTCCATTTCGCTGCGATCCTACCGTTTCACGCAAACCATGCTTCAGGACGTGATCTATCAAAATCTGCTCTTGCAGCGGCGGATCGAGCTCCATGGGCGCATTGGTGCCGCGCTGGAGCGGCTCTATGGCAGCGAGCCCGAACGGCTCGAAGACCTGATCCTGCTCGGACATCACTTCAGCCTCAGCGCACGCAAGCCGAAAGGTGCGCGCTATCTGCGCGCGGCCGGCGATCGCGCACGCGCGACCTATGCCAATGATGATGCCATCCGTCTCTACCAGCAGGCCCTCGCCGTGTTGTTGTCGAGCGGCGAATGCGAGCCGGAGCGCCTGGTTCTGTATGAGCGGATCGCGGACCTCTGTGGCGCGGCCGGCCGCCGCAACACGGCTGAGGAGCACTACCAGAGTGCGCTGGAGGGGCACCGCGCCGCAGCGGACCGCATCGGCGAAGCGCGAATTCTTCGCAAGCTTGGCCGGTTGTTATGGGACGCCGGCAAGCGGATCAAGGCAGAGACGCATTACGCCGAGGCGGCAGAACTGCTTGGAGGGACCGATGCGCCCATCGACTGGGCGCATCTCCTGCAGGAGCGCGGCCGTCTTGCCTTTCGCATGGGCGATCACGTGGCCGCCGCAAAATGGGCGGACGAGGCGCTTGGCTATGCCCGATCCGTGCCAGCGGACGCGGATGAACAAGCCGGACTCGAGGCGGCGCGCGCCATTGCCGAGGCCCTCAACACCAAGGCGGTCGCACTGGCGCGGCTTGGACGACACCAGGAAGCGGTGCGCGAAGTGGAGCAAAGTGTCGCAGCAGCCGAAGCCGCCGGCCTACTCAACGTGGCCTGCCGCGGCTACACCAATCTCAGCGTGCTCTATACGATTGTCGACCCGGCGCAGGCCATGGAGGTTTGTTGGCGTGGACTGGACGTCGCGCGTCGTATCGGCGATCTCGGGTTCCAGGCGCGCCTTCTTGCCAATTTTGCCGTTGCCTGTTGCACCTTCACGGATAAATGCACCGATGAAGGTGTGCCGGCTGCCGAAAAGGCGATCGAGATCGATCGTGCGCTCGATCAGCGCGAGCATCTCCCGGTGCCGCTGATCGTGCTCGGGCAAATCCATCAATGCCATTTCCGGCCCGATCAGGCCGCCCGCTGCTACAATGAGGCCATCGAGGTCGCAAGCGAAAGCGGCGAGCCGCAGCAGCTCTTTCCATGCTATGATGGTCTCGCGACGCTGAACCTTGATCGCGGCAACATGCCCGAGGCCGAGCGGTATTTCGCACTGGCGGATGACGTCTGCACCAGGCACGGGCTTGATCCCGCCGGATTGATCGTACTGCCATTTCTTGACTAAGCCATGTGAAGGAGTTCAACCATGTCAGAACGTCATGTCGATGGACCGCTCCAATCCGGTGATCGCGCACCGAACATCGTGCTGGACGCCATCACGCGCGAAGGGACAATCGCGCTCGAGGATTTTCGCGGGCAGAGCCCGATATTGGTCGGCTTGTTTCGGGGCCTGCACTGCCCGTTCTGCCGCCGCCATATTGCGGCACAGGCGCAGCTTGATACGGCTCTGCGCGACAAGGGCATTGAAAGTCTCACGGTCGTCAATACGCCGATCGAGCGCGCGCGGCTCTACTTCCGCTATCATCCATTGCCCAATCTGCTCGCCGCGTCCGATCCCGAGCGGGTCTCGCACCGCGCATTCGGCCTGCCCAATCTCGAGTTCACGGAGAAGGAAAACGAATGGCCGCGCAAAGTGGGTATGGATGTGGTCATGAGCATGCAAGTCGACATTCCCGGAGAATTGTCCGGGCCGATGAATCGTTTGGCGGCTGCCGAGCAGCTCAACAGCAAGGATGGCTACCAGATGATGGAAGCCGATCAGCGCATGGCGGCAACCGGCCAGGGCCAGCTGTTTGGCCAGTTCCTGCTCGATCGGGAAGGGATCGTGCGCTGGACCTTTACCGAGGTTCCTGAAGGTGGCCAGCGCATGTTCGGCATGCCGGACCCGCAGGAGTTGATGTCGGCCGCCTCGCAGGTGGCAGGCTAGGTACCTGCGCCCGGCGATCAGCCCGCCACCTTCGGTCGTTTCTCCGCGAGCGCCGTGGCCATGGCCGAGATCAGCGGGCGCATGAAATAGGCTTCATCGGCCGGCGAGATGTCCGTGCGCAAGCCATGCGCGGCGAGCTCGCCCGAGACCGCCGGCCCTACCGATGCGATCAACGTCCGTTCGAGCCCTGCACGCAGCTTCGCCTCGCTGCCATGCGACTTCGCGGCCTCGATCAGGCGGCGGACCTGGCCGAGATTGGTCAGCGCGATGGAATCGATCCGCCCCTCGGCCATGTCGTCGATGGCGGCGACGATGTTGGCATCCGCTGCCTTGGAATCGTAGGCATAAGGCAGCACGGTATCGACGTCCGCACCTTGCGCGGCAAGCGCGCCGGTCAGTGCGCTGTGGTCCTTGTCCGGATAAAGCTGAAGGCCGATGCGTCGCCCCTTCAGGTCGAGCTTGCCCATCATCTCGATCACGCCCTCGGTGGTCGGCTTCTCCGTGGTCTGCTGCGCCTCGAGACCGATCTCGCGCAGCGCCTTGCCGGGCTTCGGGCCGCGGGTGAATTTTCGCGATCTGGCGAGCGCCGCGACAAAAGCCGGGTCGAGCCCGCGTTCGCGCGCGAGCTTCATGATCCGCCGCAGGCCTTCGCCGGTCATCAGCACGAGGTCGTCGAGGGGCCTGTCGATAGCACGGCGAATCCAGGCCTCGACCGGGGCGGGGTCCGGTGCATCGTGAATGGTGAACATCGGGCATTGCACGACCTCGGCACCTTGCTCGGCCAGAAGCTTGGAAAACTGTGCCTCCTCGCGCGTCTCCAGGATCAGGATGCGGTAGCCGTTCAAGCGGTCGGCCATGGGCGTGCTCCGGTCAGCATTTCAATCGTCCGTTCATCCTGACTCCGCGGTCGGGATTGGCGCAAGGGTGGGTCGGTGATAGAGCAGGGCGCAAATCGCGGGCAGTTCCGCGGCCTTCGCACAACCTTCATCAAGAGCCATGCCCGATCATCAATATGTCCTGACCCTGTCCTGTCCGGATCGCCCCGGCATCGTTTCGGCGGTGTCGACCTTCCTGGCCCATAACGGGCAGAACATTCTCGACGCCCAGCAGTTCGACGACATCGAGACCAAGAAGTTCTTCATGCGGGTGGTGTTCACCGCCGCTGATCTCGCCGTCGAACTGTCGGCGCTCCAGACCGGCTTTGCCGCGATCGCCGAGCGTTTCGGCATGGCGTGGCAGATGCGCGACCGCGCCGCGCATCGCAAGGTGATGCTGCTGGTGTCGAAGTCCGACCACTGCCTGGTCGACATCCTCTATCGCTGGCGCACCGGCGAACTGCCGATGATGCTTGCCGCGATCGTCTCCAATCACCCGCGCGAGGTCTATGACGGGCTCGATTTCGGCAGCATCCCGTTCCATTATCTACCTGTCACCAAGGAGACCAAGCGCGAACAGGAGGCGCAGATCCTGGATCTCGTCGCCAAGACCGGGACTGAACTCGTCGTGCTCGCCCGTTACATGCAGATACTGTCTGACGATCTCTCGGGGAAACTTTCGGGGCGCTGCATCAACATCCACCACTCATTCCTGCCGGGTTTCAAGGGCGCAAAGCCCTATCACCAGGCCCATGAGCGCGGCGTCAAGCTGATCGGCGCCACCGCCCATTACGTCACGCGCGACCTCGACGAAGGCCCGATCGTCGACCAGGACGTCGAGCGCATCAGCCACCGCGACACGCCCGAAGATCTCGTCCGCAAGGGCCGCGATATCGAGCGCCGCGTGCTCGCGCGCGCAATCCGCTACCATCTCGACGACCGCGTCATCCTCAACGGCCGCAAGACCGTGGTGTTCATGGATTAGCGAATGGTGGCGAGTAGCGAATAGAAAAAAGTAGCCTCCTTATTCGCTACTCCCTGTTCGCCATTCGCCTCCTCATCGCGCCGCGTTCTCGGACGCCGAGCCCGCCGCGCCCTTCGCCTGCTCTTCCTTCTCGCGGTCCGCCGCCGGCAGCAGGCGCTTGCGCTCGCGCTCCTTCATGTAGGCCTCGTATTGCGGCGTGCCGGCCCGCGGCGGGGCATCGGACGGCAGGCCGCCGGCCCATCGCGGAACGTAGTCGCCCATTCCGGCCGAGAGCTTCTCGTTGACGGTGCCGCAGCCGGACAGCCCCGCGGCGAGCACTACGAGGGTGAGGACGGAGCGGAAAGGCTTGAGCATTGTGCGCGCGCAAATTCAGTCAGATTGGACGCCAGTCAGGCTGGCGCGGGGAGAGTAGCCTTGAACAAGGTAAAATAGACTTATTCGAGGTAGGTAGTTAGCTACCAACTTGCGGTGGACCGAAGCCTCGTCGGTGTCCGAATTCTGCAAAAAAGGACGAAATTCTCCATCCACGCGGCCAGTCGCATTTCTAGACTGCGGCAACGTCGCGCGACAAACTGACTTGGTCAGCGGGGGCTTTTTTGTTGACAGGTCCATTTTGTTTGTACAATCGTACAAATGGAGCGACCCGGGATCTGAGTGCTCGGGTTACCCCAACGTAACCACGAGATCGCTCCCCTGTCGTCGGCGATCGGAACGCGCGGCTTGCGGAATGGTCGCCAAACGTCCGATTGACAATGAGGGCGCGAAAGACGCCATGTTGAGCGACATCGCGCGTGCGTGAGCTAGGGTTGAGCCAAGGACCGGGCACTCGGTCCGGCGCACAATGGGTCAGGAATTGAAGGGGAGGGACATCTGATGTTCGAACGCAAGACGTTTTCGCGGGCCGCCGCGTTGGCCGCCATCGCCGGCCTCGCGGCCGTCGCGCCGGCGAAGGCTGAGGACACCGTCAAGATCGGTCTGATCCTGCCGATGACCGGCGGACAGGCCTCGACCGGCAAACAGATCGAGAATGCGATCAAGCTCTATATGCAGCAGAAGGGCGACACTGTCGCCGGCAAGAAGGTCGAGATCATCCTCAAGGACGACGGGGCGGTGCCGGACAAGACCAAGACGGCCGCGCAGGAGCTGATCGTCAACGACAAGGTCAATTTCATCGCCGGCTTCGGCGTCACGCCGGCCGCTCTCGCGGCCGCGCCGCTCGCGACGCAGGCCAAGATCCCGGAAGTCGTGATGGCGGCCGGCACCTCGATCATCACCGAGCGCTCGCCCTATATCGTGCGCACCAGCTTCACGCTGGCGCAGTCCTCGACCATCATCGGCGACTGGGCGGTGAAGAACGGCATCAAAAAGGTCGCGACGCTGACTTCGGACTACGCGCCGGGCAATGACGCGCTGAACTTCTTCAAGGAGCATTTTGTCGCCGGCGGCGGCGAGGTGGTCGAAGAGGTCAAGACCCCGCTGGCCAACCCCGACTTCGCGCCGTTTCTGCAGCGGATGAAGGACGCCAAGCCCGACGCGATCTTCGTGTTCGTGCCGGCGGGCCAGGGCGGCAACTTCATGAAGCAATATGCCGAGCGCGGCCTCGACAAGGCCGGCATCAAGGTGATCGGACCGGGTGACGTTACCGACGACGACCTCCTCAACAACATGGGCGATGCCGTGCTCGGCACCGTCACCGCGCACCTCTACTCTGCGGCCCACCCCTCGCAGCTGAACAAGGATTTCGTCGCGGCCTACAAGAAGGCCTACGGTAACCGTCCGGGGTTCATGGCCGTGAGCGGCTATGACGGCATCCACCTCATCTACGAAGCCCTGAAGAAGACCAATGGCGACACCGACGGCACCAAGCTGGTCGAGGCCATGAAGGGCCAGAAGTGGGAGAGCCCGCGCGGCCCGATCGCGATCGACCCCGAGACCCGCGACATCGTGCAGAACATCTACATCCGCAAGGTCGAGAAGGTCGACGGCGAGCTCTACAACGTCGAGTTCGCGACCTTCGAAGCCGTCAAGGATCTCGGCAAGACCAAGAAGTGACGCGCGAAAGCGCGTCATCCCCGAGCGCGCATCCCGCTTTCCGCGTCATGCCCGGGCTTGACCCGGGCATCCACGTGGGAGCGCCGAACAAGAACGTGGATGGCCGGGACAAGCCCGGTCATACCTGATAACCCCAAGCTGAGACGATGACCTCGATCCTCACCAACCTGTTCGATGGCGTTGCTTACGGCATGCTGCTGTTCGTGCTCGCCTGCGGGCTCGCGGTTACGCTCGGCCTGATGAACTTCGTCAACCTGGCCCACGGCGCCTTCGCCATGGCCGGCGGCTATGTCTGCATGGTCCTGGTCAACCGGATGGGCTGGCCGTTCTTCGCCGCGCTGCCGCTCGCCTTTGTCTCGTCGGCCGCAATCGGCATTGCGCTCGAGCGCACGCTCTACCGTCACCTCTATGCGCGCAGCCATCTCGACCAGGTGCTGTTCACGATCGGATTGACGTTCATGTCGGTCGCGGCCGTCGATTACATCCAGGGCTCGTCGCGGGTGTTCATCAACCTGCCGGCGGCGCTCCAGGGCCAGTTCGACCTGTTCGGCGTCGGCATCGGCCGCTACCGGCTGATGATCATCGTGATCTGCGGCCTGCTCACCATCGCTCTCCAGATGGTGCTGGCCAAGACCCGTTTCGGCAGCCGCCTGCGCGCCGCGGTCGATGATCCCCGTGCCGCGAGCGGCCTCGGCATCAACGTGCCACAAGTGTTCGCCTTCACATTTGCATTTGGATGCGGGCTCGCTGGTCTCGGCGGCGCGCTGAGCGCCGAGATCCTCGGCCTCGATCCGTACTTCCCGCTGAAGTTCATGATCTACTTCCTGATCGTGGTCACCGTCGGCGGTTCGTCCTCGATCACCGGGCCGTTCCTGGCCTCGCTCCTGCTCGGCATTGGTGACGTCGCCGGCAAATATTACGTGCCGAAAATGGGCCCCTTCGTGATCTACACCATGATGATCGTGATCCTGATCTGGCGCCCGAACGGCCTGTTCGGCCGCACGGCCGCGCGTTGAGTTCGCCGATGAATGCCTCTTTCGACGTCGGTTATCATGCCCAGCGAAAGGCGCGCTGGCACTACGGCGAAGTCGCCTTCTGGCTCATCGTGCTGGCCTGCGGCTTTGCATTTCCCACGCGCTACCTGATTATGACCGACATCCTGCGGCTCGCGCTGTTTGCGATGTCGCTCGATCTCATCCTCGGCTATGCCGGCATCGTCTCGCTCGGCCATGCCGCCTTCTTCGGCGTTGGCGCCTATGCCGCGGGGCTTCTTGCGCTTCACGGCATTGTCAAAGAACCGGTGCTCGCGCTGATCGTTGCCGGGCTCGCCGCGATGGTGCTGGGTTTTGCCACCAGCTTCCTGGTGATCCGCGGCGTCGATCTCACCCGGCTGATGGTCACGCTCGGCATCGCGCTGCTGCTGGAGGCGCTTGCCGAACGGTTTTCCAACATCACCGGCGGCACCGACGGCCTTCAGGGCATCGAGATGCAGCCGATCTTCGGCGAGATCCCGTTCGACATGTTCGGCAAGACCGGCTTCTTCTACTCGCTGGCCGTGCTGTTCCTGTTGTTCCTGTTTGCCCGCCGCGTCGTGCACTCGCCGTTTGGCTTGTCGCTGCGCGCGATCAAGAACAATCCGCTGCGCGCTGCCGCCGTCGGCATCCCCGTCAACCGTCGCCTGATCGCGATCTACACGCTCGCGGCGTTCTATGCCGGCACCGCCGGGGCGCTGTTCACTCAGACCACGGCAATCGCCTCCCTCGACGTGTTCGCCTTCGAGCGTTCGGCCGATTTGATGCTGGTGCTCGTCATCGGCGGCACTGGCTATCTCTACGGCGGCCTGATCGGCGCGGTGCTGTTCCGGATGCTCCAGGAATTGTTCTCCACTATCACCCCGCAATACTGGCAGTTCTGGATCGGCCTCGTGCTGGTCGTGATCGTGCTGATCGGCCGCCAGCGCCTGCATCGCTGGGCGCTCTACGTGCCGAACGTGGTCATCAAGCAGGTGGCCGGCCGCAAAGCCGTCGTCGCCGTGCCGGAGAGCGACGCATGACCATCGCGCTCGAAACCCGGAATCTCGAAAAGCAGTTCGGCGGCCTGCGCGTCACCCGCGATTTGTCGCTGAAGATCGAACAGGGCGCTCGCCATGCGCTGATCGGCCCGAACGGCGCCGGCAAGACCACGGTCATCAATCAGCTCACCGGCGTGCTGAAGCCGAACTCGGGCCGTATCCTGCTCGAAGGCCAGGACATTACCGACCTTGCCGTGCACAAGCGTGTGCTGCGTGGTCTCTCCCGCACCTTCCAGATCAACCAGCTCTATCCCGATCTGACTCCGCTCGAAACCATCGGCCTCGCCGTTTCGGAGCGCCTCGGCCATGGCGGCGACTGGTGGCGGCGGATGGGAACACGCAGTGACGTCAATGGCGAGATCGCCGATCTCCTGCGGCGCTTCCATCTGCTCGACGTCATGAACGAACAGACCGTGACGCTTCCCTATGGTAAGCAGCGCCTGCTCGAGATCGCGGTCGCGATCGCCGCCAAGCCGCGCGTGCTGCTGCTCGACGAGCCTGCCGCCGGCGTGCCCGAAAGCGAGCGCCACGACATTCTCGCCGTCGTCGGCGCGTTGCCGCGCGACGTCACCGTGCTGCTGATCGAGCATGACATGGACCTCGTGTTCTCCTTTGCCGACCGCATCTCGGTGCTGGTCTCGGGCGCGCTGCTCACCGAAGGTCCGCCCGAGCAGGTCGCGCGCGACCCGCAGGTCAAGGCGGTCTATCTCGGCGAGGAGGCGGTCAATGTCTGACCTGCTCGCGATCGAAGCCTTACGCGCCGGCTATGGCGAGGCGGTGGTGCTGCCGAACATGAGCCTGCGCCTCGCCGAAGGGCAGGTGCTGGCGCTGTTGGGGCGTAACGGCACCGGCAAGACCACGCTGATCAATTCCATCGTCGGTGTTACCCGCCGCTTCTCCGGCACCGTCGGGCTCGCCGGCACCGATGTTACGTCCTTGCGGCCCGACCAGCGGGCGCGCGCCGGAATCGGCTGGGTGCCGCAGGAGCGCAATATCTTCCGTTCCCTCACGGTGGAAGAGAACATGACCGCAGTGGCGCAAGCTGGTCCCTGGACGGTCGAGAGGGTCTACGAGATGTTCCCGCGGCTGAAGGAGCGGCGGAGCAATTTTGGCAACCAGCTCTCCGGCGGCGAGCAGCAGATGCTGGCGATCGGGCGCGCGCTCACCCTCAACCCGAAAGTCCTGCTGCTGGACGAGCCGACCGAGGGCCTCGCCCCCATCATCGTCGAGGAGCTCTTGAAGGCGGTCGGCGCCATCACCCGGGCGGGCGGCATCTGCTCGATCATCGTCGAGCAGAATGCCCAAAAGATTCTGGGGCTGGCCGACCGCGTTGTGATATTGGAGCGCGGAACGATCGTCCACGACGCCCCGAGCGCCGCGCTGAAGGCCGACCCGTCGGTCCTCGAGCGCCATCTCGGCGTCGCAGGGGCGGCGGCCCACTAAGAATCCTTGGGAGTCAGAAATGCAGCGAACCAGAGCCCCCTTCCGCGCCGACGAGGTCGGCAGCCTCCTGCGCCCCGCCAAGATCAAGGAAGCCCGCGCAAAGCTCGAGAAGAACGAGATCTCGGCCGACGATCTGCGCAAGATCGAGGACATGGAGATCGAGAAGGTCGTGCACAAGCAGGCCTCGGTCGGCCTGAAGCTTGCGACCGACGGCGAATTCCGCCGCTCCTGGTGGCATTTCGATTTCCTGGCCAAGCTCACCGGCTGCGAGCTGTTTCACCCCGACACCGGCATCCAATTCGCGGGTGTGCAGACCCGTCACGATGCGGTGCGCGTGATCGGCAAGCTCGACTTCCCCGACGACCATCCGATGCTGGACCACTTCCGCTTCCTGAAAAAGTATACCGACCAGGCCCACGTCACCGCCAAGATGACGATCCCGTCGCCGGCGGTGCTGCACTTCCGCGGCGGCCGCAAGGCGATCTCCAAGGACGTCTATCCCGATCTCGACGCCTTCTATGAGGATCTCGGCAAGACCTACCGCAAGGCGGTGAAGGCGTTCTATGACGCCGGCTGTCGCTATCTCCAGTTCGACGACACCGTCTGGGCCTACCTCTGCTCGCAGGAAGAGCTTCAGAAAGCGCGCGAGCGTGGCGACAATCCGGACGGCCTCCAGCAGATCTATGCGCGCGTTATCAACTACGCGCTGGCGGAGAAGCCCGCCGACATGGTGGTGACGACGCATGTCTGCCGCGGCAATTTCCGCTCGACCTGGATCTCCTCGGGCGGTTACGAGCCGGTCGCCGAGACCATGCTCGCGGGCACCAACTACGACGGCTACTTCCTCGAATACGACAGCGACCGCGCCGGCGGCTTCGAGCCGCTGCGCTTCCTGCCCAAGGGCAACAAAGTCGTCGTAGTCGGCGTCATCACGTCGAAGTTCGGTGAGCTCGAGAAGAAGGAAGACATCAAGCGCCGCCTGGAAGAAGCCGCCAAGTTCGTACCCCTGGAGCAGCTCGCGCTGTCCCCGCAATGCGGCTTTGCTTCGACGGAAGAGGGCAACATCCTCTCCGAAGAAGAGCAGTGGGCCAAGCTGAGTCTCGCGGTGGAGATCGCGAAGGAAGTGTGGGGCCAGTAAGTCTCCGCTAGTTCGGTGTCATTCCCCGCGAAAGCGGGAATCCAAGTACGCTGCGGCTCCTCCATACCTCTCGCTGTCTCTGGAATCCTGGATCGCCCGGTCGAGCCGGGCGATGACAGCTGAGCGTGTGGCGAGCCTTGAGGCGGCGCTCCCTACTTCTCCGCCAGATAGACCTCATCCGGGAGCGACGAGTTCGACCACGGCACCAGGCTCGTTGGCGCTGCGAGGCCGAAGCGCTCTCGATGCCGCGGTTGGTACCTGGCGGCATCGCATCGTTGCGGCAGGCATCGAACATCAAAATGTTGATGCGGACCTGATCGTCGAGGCCGGACATGATCGTGTCCGCACACATGGTGAACCCAGCCGCCTTCGATCCCTATTCCCTCAGTGGGCAGATTTTGCTAGGAGGCGGAGCCCAACATTTCTGCCCACCGCATACCCACCGATGAAAAACGACGAAATCCTGAGCGAAATCACCGAGTTCTGCCGCAAGGCGGACATGGCGGAATCGACGTTTGGCCGGCGTGCGGTGAACGATGGGAAACTGGTGCATCGCCTGCGCGAGGGAAAGCGCATCACCATCGACACGTTGGACCGGATCCAGGCCTATATCGCGGCGTCCACGACCGGCGGGCTGCCGCCGCCGCGGGGGCTTCAGGTACCCCCGGAAAAGCGCGATCCGCGCGGCAACTTTCGCTTTTTCGAAAACCGGCAGAAATACCTGCTGTTCGTCCATACCTGCAGCGAGAAGCGGGTCGTCGCAGACAGGGTGGCGCTGGAGCTTGCCGCCATCCATCCGCGTCCACCGGCACTGCGCATATTCGACGCGGGCGTCGGCGACGGCACGGTGCTGGCACGGGTGCTTCGCGCAACGCATCAGCGCTTTCCGCACATGCCGTTCTATGTGGCTGGCAAGGAACTCAGTCTCGAGGACCTCAGGCTGACGCTGGACAAGGTGCCCGATCGCATTTTCGAGCACCCTGCGTCAGTGTTCGTCTTTACCAACATGTTCTACTCGGAGGCGCCCTGGCTCACGCCGGCATCGCCTGCAGCGGCGGCTGCCACCGTCTGGCACGAGGTTCCGCTACGGGGCGCCTCGTCGGGAGAGTTCGAGCAGCAGATCGCCGAACTGAGGCCGTTCCTGGAACAGAACTGGCGTGCCGCGATCAGCCCACGCACGGCCATGCCACTCTATGAGCGGCCCGTCGTTCTCGTGCTCTATCGCGAGGATCACAGGTTCCTGCTGGATTCGACCATCCCGCGGCCAGGCCAGACCGAGGCCAATTTTGATCTGGTCATTGCATCCCAGCCCTATCGCGCCCTGTCCTCGGTCAATTTCCGGGCAAAGCGGATCATTGCGCCGCTAGCGCGGGCGCTTCGGCCCGGGGGGCGGCTGATTGGAATCCACTCCCATGGCCAGGATCCGGGCATGGAAATGATCCAGGCGATCTGGCCGGGAGAAAATCCTTTCGCGGTCAGCCGTCATGAGCTATTGCGCGCCGTTAAGTACGAGCTCGGATCGTTGGGCCGGGACCTAAATTTTAATGCGTACGCGGATAACCGTTCGATCTTCAGGTATGATATGGAAGCGCTGCCCAACGAGGTAACAGGTACCATTGGAACCTCGACGGCCTTTGCAGCGTGGAATGCGGCGGTGTATGTCGCTCAGATCGAGGACGATCGTTTGACAGAAATGACTCAGAACGGCCGTACTCTGGATGCGGCCAGGGATGTGCTGCGAAAGTACAACGGGCTCTGGTTTCTCGATGAATCCTACGTCATCTCGCGCCGGCGTGACTGACATAATCCGAAAGTAAACATCGCAAACGCCCGCCAGCTTAGCGGCGGAACAAGGGGTTACTGATGCGCGCGTCCTATCTCTTCACCAGCGAATCCGTGTCCGAAGGACATCCCGACAAGGTCTGCGACCGGATCTCCGATGAAATCGTCGATCTGTTCTACCGCGAAGGGCCCAAAGCCGGCATCGATCCTTGGGCTATCCGTGCGGCCTGCGAGACGCTCGCGACCACCAACAAGGTCGTGATCGCCGGCGAAACCCGCGGTCCGGCGTCCGTCACCAACGAGCAGATCGAGGGCGTCGTTCGGGGCGCGATCAAGGACATCGGCTACGAGCAGGACGGCTTTCACTGGAAAACCTGCGACGTCGAGATCCTCCTGCATCCGCAGTCGGCCGACATCGCGCAGGGCGTCGATGCGCTGCAGCCGGGCGAGGTCAAGGAAGAGGGCGCGGGCGACCAGGGTATCATGTTCGGCTATGCCACCAACGAGACGCCCGATCTGATGCCGGCGCCGATCTTCTACGCCCACAAGATCCTCCGCCTCATCTCCGAAGCGCGCCACTCCGGCCGCGAGAAGGTCCTGGGTCCCGACTCCAAGAGCCAGGTCACCGTGCAGTATGAGAACGGCAAGCCGGTCGGCGTGCGCGAGATCGTCGTGTCGCACCAGCACCTGGTCGAGGACATTTCGTCGAAGCAGATTCGCGACATCGTCGAGCCCTATGTGCGCGAGGCGCTGCCGAAGGATTGGATCACCCCGAAGACGATCTGGCACATCAACCCGACCGGCAAGTTCTACATCGGCGGTCCTGATGGTGACACCGGTCTGACCGGCCGCAAGATCATCGTCGACACCTATGGCGGCGCGGCCCCGCATGGCGGCGGCGCGTTCTCCGGCAAGGATCCGACCAAGGTCGATCGTTCGGCGGCCTATGCCGCGCGCTACGTCGCCAAGAACATCGTCGCGGCCGGACTCGCCGACCGCTGCACGCTCCAACTCGCCTACGCTATCGGCGTCGCGCGTCCGCTGTCGATCTACATCGACACCCACGGCACCGGTAAGGTGTCGGAGGACCAACTCGAGAAAGCCGCCGCGAAGGCGATGGACCTTACCCCGCGCGGCATCCGCAGCCATCTCGACCTCAACCGCCCGATCTACGCGCGCACCTCGGCCTATGGTCATTTCGGCCGCACGCCCGACAACGAGGGCGGCTTCTCCTGGGAGAAGACCGACCTCGTCGAGCCGCTCAAGCGCGCGCTCTGATTTCTGCGCGTCAGTCCGGGTTCGCGCGCGAACCCGGATCCTTAAATCCTCACGTCGGGATTCCGGGGTGCCTCTTCGAGGTGTCCCGGAACGCCCGTTCAACAACAGGACACTCGCAATGAACGCGAAGCCCGGCTTCACCGATTACATCGTCAAGGACATTTCGCTCGCCGATTTTGGCCGCAAGGAACTCTCGCTCGCCGAGACCGAGATGCCCGGCCTGATGGCGACGCGCGAGGAATACGGCCCCAAACAACCCTTGAAGGGCGCGCGCATCGCCGGCTCGCTGCACATGACGATCCAGACCGGTGTGCTGATCGAGACGCTGGCAGCACTCGGCGCAGACATCCGCTGGGTCTCCTGCAACATCTATTCGACGCAGGATCACGCCGCCGCCGCGATCGCGGCAGCCGGCATTCCCGTCTTTGCCGTCAAGGGCGAGACGCTGGCCGAGTACTGGGACTACACCGCCAAGCTGTTCGACTGGCACGGCGGCGGTCACCCGAACATGATCCTCGATGACGGCGGCGACGCCACCATGTACGTCCATCTCGGTCTGCGCGCCGAGAACGGCGACACCGCGTTCCTCGACAAGCCCGGCTCCGAGGAAGAGGAAGTCTTCTTCGCGCTTCTGAAGAAGCAGCTCAAGGAAAAGCCGAAGGGCTACTTCGCCGAGATCGCCAAGAGCATCAAGGGCGTCTCCGAAGAGACCACCACGGGCGTGCATCGTCTCTATGACATGCAGAAGGCCGGCACGCTGCTGTGGCCCGCGATCAACGTCAACGACAGCGTCACCAAGTCGAAGTTCGACAATCTCTATGGCTGCCGTGAATCGCTGGTCGACGGCATTCGCCGCGGCACCGACGTGATGATGTCGGGCAAGGTCGCGATGGTCGCGGGCTTCGGCGACGTCGGCAAGGGTTCGGCCGCGTCGCTGCGCCAGGCCGGCTGCCGCGTGATGGTCTCCGAAGTCGATCCGATCTGCGCGCTCCAGGCCGCGATGGAAGGCTACGAGGTCGTGACGATGGAAGACGCCGCCCCGCGCGCCGACATCTTCGTCACCGCGACCGGCAACAAGGACATCATCACGATCGAACACATGCGCGCAATGAAGGATCGCGCCATCGTCTGCAACATCGGCCACTTCGACAACGAGATCCAGATCGCCGGTCTGCGTAACCTGAAGTGGACCAACATCAAGCCGCAGGTCGACGAGATCGAATTCCCCGACAAGCACCGCATCATCATGCTGTCGGAGGGCCGTCTCGTGAACCTCGGCAACGCGATGGGCCATCCGTCCTTCGTGATGTCGGCGTCCTTCACCAACCAGACGCTGGCGCAGATCGAGCTGTTCGCGAACAACAAGGACGGCAAGTACAAGAAGGAAGTCTACGTGCTGCCGAAGACTCTCGACGAGAAGGTCGCGCGCCTGCACCTCGCCAAGATCGGCGTCAAGCTCACCGAGCTGCGCAAGGATCAGGCCGACTACATCGGCGTCAAGCAGGAAGGTCCGTACAAGAGCGATCACTATCGGTACTGAGCCGCGAATTCGACCTACCATCGATGCGAAGCCCCGGAGCGATCCGGGGCTTCGTTGTTTTTTAAGGTCGCATCGCGCGTCTCCTTGCGGTTGTGTCAGCGGGTGATTGCCAGTTGACGAACGGCATCGCCGGTCAGACAATCCGCGCCCGGCGGAGGAAACCATGGCCCAAGACCATTTCGATGTGCTGATCGTCGGCGCCGGCCTGTCCGGCATCGGCGCGGGCTATCATCTTCAGACCAGGTGTCCGGGCAAGAGCTACGTCGTCCTTGAGGGCCGTGACTGCATCGGCGGTACCTGGGACCTGTTTCGCTATCCCGGCGTCCGCTCCGACAGTGACATGTTCACGCTTGGCTATTCGTTCAAGCCGTGGACCGATCCGAGGGCGATCGCCGACGGGCCGCAGATCCTGAACTATGTGCGCGAGACCGCGGCCGAGAACGGCATCGAGAAGCACATCCGCTTCCGACATCGCGTCAAGCGCGCGGCGTGGTCGACGTCTGACGCACGCTGGACTGTAGAAGGCGAGCGCACGACAGGTGAGGGCGCAACCGAGCTTGTGCGATTCACCTGCAATTTCCTGTTCATGTGCTCGGGCTACTACAAATACGAGGCGGGCTACACGCCAGAGTTCAAGGGCGCGGCTGATTTCGCCGGCCGCATCGTACATCCGCAGAAATGGACCGAGGACATCGACTATTCAGGCAAGCGCGTCGTGGTGATCGGCTCGGGCGCTACCGCAGTGACGCTGGTGCCTGAGCTCGCCAAGAAGGCGGCGCAGGTCACCATGCTCCAGCGCTCACCGACTTACGTGGTATCGCGTCCGGCGCAGGATCCCGTCGCCAACAAACTGCGCCGCAACCTGCCGACGCGACTTGCCTATCATGTCATCCGCTGGCGCAACGTGATGTGGGGAATGTTCTTTTTCCAGCTCAGCCGCCGCCGCCCTGCGAAAGTGAAAGAGCTCGTCCTCAAGGGCGTGCGGATGGCGCTCGGCCCGGACTACGATGTCGCGACCCATTTCACGCCGCGCTACAATCCCTGGGACCAGCGGCTCTGCCTCGTGCCGGACGGCGACCTGTTCAAGGCGATCCGCGAGCAGCGCGCCTCCGTGGTCACCAGCGAGATCGACACGTTTACCCCAGGCGGCATCCGCCTGAAGGACGGCAGCGAGCTTGCGGCCGACATCATCGTCACGGCGACAGGGCTGGTGCTCCAGGTCGTCGGCGGTCTCGAGATCAGCGTCGACGGCCGCGCCGTCGATTTTGCGAGCACCCTGACCTACAAGGGCATGATGTATGCGGA
This sequence comes from Bradyrhizobium sp. 139, assembly GCF_023074175.1. Lineage (GTDB taxonomy): Bacteria > Pseudomonadota > Alphaproteobacteria > Rhizobiales > Xanthobacteraceae > Bradyrhizobium. The sequence continues at coordinate 81,906 of NZ_JADPKS010000074.1, read as the reverse complement.
CGTTCCGAACATGGCTTCGGCCTTCGGCTACACCAACGCGTCGTGGACACTGAAATGCGACCTCACCTGCGAATATGTCTGCCGGCTCATCAACTACATGGACCGGCACAATTTCCGCCAGTGCGTGCCGCACAATGACGATCCCGCCATCACCGCGCAGCCGTCGCTCGACTTCAGCTCGGGCTATGTACAGCGTTCGGTCGCCAAGATGCCGAAGCAGGGCTCGAAGCAGCCCTGGCGGCTGTACCAGAACTACGCCCTCGACATCGTCGCCTTGCGCTTCGGCCGGATCGACGACGGCGTGATGCAGTATTCCTGATCGCACCGTCGCCAATGCGTTGTTTTGCGTATTCGGCCGCCCGGCTGAATCGGGCCATGCTGCCCGAACGGTTAACGCCGATTTAACGGATCAGTCCTAGCCTGTCTCGGCCGGGGTTACTCGCAAGGTCGAGGTGAGCCCAATGGAAGCCCAGAAGATCGCTGTCGACGCCGTCGTCGCGCTGACCGACTGCGACCGCGACGCCGTCATCGCCTTCATCCGCCGGCTCTATCTCGCCGGTGTGACCGACCCCAAGCGCCTCACCTTCAAGGGCCTCCAGGCGCTGTCGCGGGCGTGACTCGGCTCGGCCAGTTTCCCGCGCCGGTTCTGCCGCTGCGCTCTCCCCAGAGTGATTGCAACCCACCGGCGAATATCTTGTCGCTTGGGCCGCGTCTAGATCACGTCCCCGGTTGGATCACTGGGGACCGGGGAGATGCTGAAACAGCTTTTTGCACCGCAACTGGTCATTCTTTATATCCTTGCCGCCTCGACGATTTACATTCACTTCCGGGGCAAGCAGCGGCTGCGTCTCGCGCGCCAGCTCGGCGATCATTCGGTCGAGCAGTTTCCCGAGCTCAAGCCGCTCAGCGAGAACTGGGAGACCATCCGCGACGAGGCCGTTCGCCTGTTCAACGAAGGCTTCATTCGCGCAGCAGCAAAGAACAATGACTGGGGTTTCTACTCGTTCTTCAAGGGCGGCTGGAAGCGCTTTTACCTGAAATGGTACGACGATTTCCTGCCCTCGGCGCGCGCGCTGTGCCCGAAGACGGTGGAACTGCTCAACTCGATTCCGAGCGTGCACGGCGCGAAGTTCGCGATGCTGCCACCGGGCGGCAAACTCGGCGCCCACCGCGATCCCTTCGCCGGCTCGCTACGCTACAACCTCGGCCTCGTCACGCCGAACTCGAACAAGTGCCGCATCCTGGTCGACGGCGTTGAGTGCGTCTGGACGGCGAGGCCTTCATGTTCGACGAGACCTTTATCCACAGCGCCGAGAATGCGACCGACGTCAACCGTACCATCCTGTTCTGCGACGTCGGGCGCCCGATGAAATACGGCTTCATGTCCGCGATCAACCGCTGGGTCAGCCATCACATCGTCAAGGCCTCGGCGACCCAGAACGTCGACGGCGAGAATGTCGGTGTGCTCAACAAGCTGTTCGGCAAGCTCTACGAAATCCATCTTGCGAGCCGCAAGGTCAAGGAGTGGAATCGCAACGTCTACTACACGTTGAAATACTCGCTGAAGGCGGTGGTGCTTGGCCTCATCATGATGTCGGCGTTGCGGTGCGTCTGGCGTGTGCCGTGTCAGGTGGATCAATCCGCCGCGGCGGCGCATCGGCATTGCGGATTGGGCTTCGAACGTCGCAACGGGCCGAAGCCGAGCCATCGCAAGCCGTCAGCATCGATTAGTGATGGTGCTTGTGTCCTTCGGAACTATCCGGGCGCTGGTAACCTCGCAGCTCCGCGTATCGCTGCATTTGGGTCTGATCGAGCAGGGCGGCAGTCGACAGATGATATTTGAGGTGGCTTTCCCGGAGCTGTGCCTGAGTTTCGGAAATGGCAACGATGGTCGTCTTGAGCGACTCCGATGTCACGACGCGGGCAGAGAAAAGATGGTCCAATTCTCTCTCTTGTTCGACGAGCTTGTTACCCAGCGGGACCGTCTCTTGCTTCATGGCATCGAAAAGGCGCTGAATCTGGATGCGTTGATCCCGGGTCAAGTCAAGGCGATCACCGAGCTCGAGAACGTGGCTCGGGCCGGGATATCCGTTGAGTTCGGCGGCAAGCGCGAGGCCCATACCGCGCCCGGTCTGGAGATCGTCGACCTGTTGGTGAGACAGTGCCTTGATGGGGCGCTGCTCGAGGCCCGCATAGGGCTGGCCGGACTGCGCGATGGCAGTGTTGGACGTGACGACAAGTGCGGCCGCGAGCAGAAGAAGGTGTCTCATGAGTCTGGCTCCATGAAATCAGTCCGGTTCGTTGATCGATATCCACCGGTACTCCCAAAGCAGATATCTTGCTGGACGGTTCGCCCCATGGCAACAAGATTGCCTTGATCGATCAGCCAAGCATGGAGCAGGCAATGGCCCCGTTGCCAGTTGCGAACACCGGGATCGCACAGTTCTTCCACGACTGGCTGGACACCTTCGCGGGGTATGTCCGCGAGGTTGACTACGCCTCGGCGCGGCCGCTCTTTCATCCCGAGGTGCTTGCCTTCGGCACGCATAACGATGTCATCCCCGGCCTCGATCAATGGGTTTCGACACAATGGGACAACGTCTGGCCGAAGACGGCCGACTTCCGTTTCGTGCTCGAGCAGACCTCGATCCTGGCATCTTCCGATGGCACGATGGCAACGGTGATCGCGCCGTGGACGAGCACGGGCTATCATCCCGATGGCAGCGCATTTGCGCGTCCCGGCCGCGCGACAATGGTGTTTTCCAGGAGTGCCGATGGCTGGCTATGCGTGCATTCGCACATGTCGCTCAATCGCGGTGTGCCGCAGGCAAGCCACGCCAACCGGCCGGTGAAGGCCTGGTAGATGCGATTCGAATAGAAAAAGGCCCCGAACGTGTTCGGGGCCAGATTTTCAAAGCGAGCCTGCGCAGCCTACTCCGGCTGGCCGATGCTCACCTTCAGCGTGCCGACGCCGTCGACGCCGCATTCGAGCTTGTCGCCGGGCTGGAGCTGCGACACGCCGGCCGGCGTGCCCGTCATGATGATGTCGCCGGCGGCGAGCTTCACCTGCTGCGAGAGCTGCCAGATGATCTCCGGCACGTTCCAGATCAGCTCGGTGAGGTCGCCCTTCTGCGCTTCCTTGCCGTTGACCGTGAGCCAGATCTTGCCCTTGGCGGGATGGCCGATCTTCGAAGCCGGCTGCACTGCGGAGCAGGGCGCGGAATAATCGAACGACTTGCCGATCTCCCACGGGCGCTCCTTCTTGCGCGAGGCGATCTGAAGGTCGCGGCGGGTCAGGTCGATGCCGACGGCGTAGCCGTAGACATGGTCGAGCGCCTTGTCGGCGGGGATGTTCAGCCCGCCGCTCTTCATCGCGACGATCAGCTCGACCTCGTGATGCAGATCCTTGGTCAGCGGCGGATAGGGAATGACGGCGCCATCTGGCACCAGCATGTCGGCGTGCTTGGCGAAGAAGAACGGCGGCGCGCGCTCGTCATTGCCCATCTCGCGGATGTGCTCGAGATAGTTGCGGCCGACGCACCAGATGCGTCGCACCGGATAACGGCCGCTTTCGCTGACGACGGGAAGCGAAGCCTGGGGCGGAAGCGGGATGACGTAGGAGGCGGCGTTCATGAAGCGGTCTCGCTGCTCTTGAGGTGAAACAAACTCTATGCGGTTGCGCTGATCGGCGCCAGAGCGCCGGCGTCGTGATGCTGCAGGCGGAAGAACGAGGCGTAGCGCCCGCCGCGGCGGAGCAGCTCGTCATGCCGGCCCTGCTCCACGATCTCGCCGCCCTCGACCACCAGGATCGCATCGGCGTGCATGATGGTGTGCAGGCGGTGCGCGATCACGATCGTGGTGCGGTTCTGGCAGAGATGCTCGATCGCCTCCTGCACCTGGCGCTCGGATTCTGAATCGAGCGCGGCGGTGGCCTCATCCAGCAGGATGATCGGCGCGTTCTTGATCAGCGCGCGTGCGACCGCGATGCGCTGGCGCTGGCCGCCCGAAAGCTGCGTGCCGTGCTCGCCGACCGGCGTGTCGTAGCCGAGCGGGAAGCTCATGATGAAATCATGCGCGCAGGCCGCTTTGGCGGCGTCGATGATTTGCGCTTCGGTCGCGCCGGGCCTGCCGAAGGCGATGTTGCTGCGGATGGTGTCGCGAAACAGGTAGACGTCCTGGCCGACATAGGCAGTCTGTGCGCGCAGCGATTTGCGCGAAATCGAACCGATCGACTGGCCGTCGATCACGATCGCGCCTTGCGTCACCTCGTAGAAGCGCAACAGCAGTGAGAGCACCGTCGATTTGCCGCCGCCGGAGGGGCCGACCAGCGCGGTGACCTTGCCGGGCTCGGCAACAAAACTCATGCGATTGAGCACGGTCTCGCCAGTCCGGTAAGAGAAGCTGACGTCACGCAGCTCGATCCGGGCGTCGGACAGTTTCAGCGCCGGCTTGTCGTCGTCGGAATGCTCGCTCGCCGGGCTGTCGACGACTTCGAGCAGCATGCGTGCGCCGACGAGCTGGCTGTTCAGGTCGATGTTGAGCCGCGCCAGGCGCTTGGCCGGTTCGGTCGCCATCAGGAAGGCGGTCATGAAGGAGAAGAACGCGCCGGGCGTGGCGTTGAGCGCGACCACGCTGTAGCCGCCATAGAGCAGGCAGCCGGCCACCGCGAAGCCGCCGAGCATCTCCATCAGCGGATTGGATCGATTGGCGACGCGGGCCATCTTGTTGGCGTTGCGCTCGACGATCGCGATGTTCTCGTCGATGCGCTTCTGCATGGTCTCTTCGAGCGTGAACGCCTTCACCGTGCGGATGCCTTGCAGCGATTCCTGCATCGTTTCCATGATGTCGGCGGTGCCGGTGAACTGGTTGAAGGCGAGACCCTTGATGCGCTTGACCAGCTTGCGCAGCACCAGCATCGCCGGCGGCACCACGACGAGGCCGATGAACGACATCACCGGATCCTGCCACACCATCACGCCAATCATGGCGAGCAGCATCATGAGGTCGCGCCCGACGGCGTTGACCAGCATGTTGAGGACGTCGGTGATCGATTTGGCGCCGGCCGTCAGCCGCGCCAAAAATTCCGACGAATGCCTCTGGGAGAAGAAGCCGACGCTTTCGCGCATCAGCTTGGCGAACAGTTGCCGCTGGTTGGTGGCAAGGATCGCGTTGCTGATCTTGGTCAGGATCACCATGTGGCCGTAAGTCGCCACGCCCTTGATGAAGAGCAGGATCACCGTGATGCCCGAGAACATCGCGATGCCCGGGATGTTCTTGTCGACATAGGCCTGATTGATGACCTGACCGAGCACGTAGGTCGCGCCCGCGGTCGATCCGGCGGCAAGCGCCATCAGCGCGAAGGCGACGAGGTAGCGCCGCCAGTAGATGACCCCCTGTTCCGTGACGAGGCGGCGAATCAGGACCGCTGCCGCATAGGGATCGTCGGTGATTTTCTTTGGAAACTGGGCCATCCGCAGTCCATTGACGGCACAGGAAAAAGCCTGCCCGCGCGTCAGGGATCGAATGGCCTCTGTGCCCGCTAAAGCTACGCTTTTCAAGCCCAATTAAGGGCTTGCGCTGGGATGGATTCTAGGCCGAGACGGCGTGGCGGAGCTCGCCATGGCGCTCGCGGAACAGCTTGTCCTCCCAGGCCAGCGCGTGGGCCGCAATGGTCTCGAGATCGTCGTATTGCGGCTTCCAGTCGAGCAGGCCGCGGATGCGGCTGGTGTCGGCGACCATCGTCATGATGTCGCCGGGCCGGCGCGGCGCGTATTGCACGGCGAAGCTGCGCCCTGAGACCCGGCGCACGGCATCGATGGTTTCCAGCACCGAATAGCCGCGGCCATAGCCGCAATTGAGTGTTGTCGAGGCGCCGCCATTGCGCAAATAGGCGAGCGCCGAGCGATGCGCCTGCGACAGGTCCGTGACGTGGATGAAGTCGCGGATGCAGCTGCCGTCCTGGGTTGGATAGTCGGTGCCGAACACGTCGATCTTGGCGCGCTGGCCGGTCGCGGCCTCGACCGCGATCTTGAGCAGATGCGTGGCGCCGACGGTGGCAAGGCCGATCCGGGCCTGCGGATCGGCACCCGCAACGTTGAAATAGCGCAAGGTCACGTATTGCATGCCGTAGGCGGCGGCGACGTCGTGTAGCATGATCTCGGTCATCAGCTTCGACGAGCCGTAGGGCGACAGCGGCCGCGTCGGCGCGTGCTCGGGCACCGGCACCAGGTCCGGATCGCCGTAGACGGCGGCGGTCGAGGAGAAGATGAAGCGGCCAATGCCGCGCTTGACTGCGACGTTGAGCAAATTGCGCGCGGTCATGAAGTTGTTGCGGTAGTAGCCGAGCGGGTCGCGCATCGAATCCGGCACCACGACGGAGCCCGCGAAATGAATGATGCTCTCGATGTTGTGCTGGGCGATCACGCCTTCGAGCAGGTTCTCGTCGCCGGCATCGCCAATGAACAGCGGCACGCCTTCCGGCAGGTAGGCAGAGAAACCGGTCGAGAGATCGTCGATCACGACGACGTCCTCGCCGGCTTCCGCCAGCGCCAGGACCGTGTGACTTCCGATATAACCGGCGCCGCCGGTGACTAGCACAGTCATGATCTCATCCGTCTTCGATCAACGCTCCAAGTTAACGCCTGCGTGGTGAAGAGGGGGTATCGGCGGCCCTGAACTGGCCACTATGCTTAATGTTGCGTATAGGGGGCCAACGAAGCGGAGCATGACGTGGCGAATTCCCCGGGCGATCTCGACGTGATCGTGCCAAATCTGCACAGGCGCTATTCCGGGGTCACCGCGACCAACCGGATGGTGGCGCCGCGGCTGGCCAAACTATATCGCGCGGGCTGGTTCGGCTCCGACGCGCCGGAGGGGATTTCGCGGCTGAGCGGTGCCGATCTCCTGAAGCTATGGCGCCGCAAGACGCCGCTGATCTGGCACGCGCGGCGCAACAACGAGATGATCGCGGGCGTGCTCTTGCGCGCGCTCGGCTGGCCGCTCAAGCTCGTGTTCACGTCGGCAGCGCAGCGGCACCATAGCTGGATCACGCGCTGGCTGATCCGGCAGATGGACGCGATCATCGCGACATCATATCTCTCGGCCTCATTCCTGAAAGTGAAGGCGACGGTGATCCCGCATGGCGTCGACACCGACGTCTATGCACCGCCGCTCGATCGCGCCGCGGCCTTTGCGGAAGCCGGGCTGCCGGGCCGCTACGCCATCGGCTGCTTCGGCCGCGTGCGCGCGCAGAAGGGGACCGATCTGTTCGTCGATGCGATGTGCCGATTGCTGCCACGCTATCCGGATTTCACCGCAATTATCGTCGGCCAGATCACAACCGAGCAAATGCCCTTTGCCAACGACCTGAAGAAGCGGATCGAGGCAGCCAACCTGCAATCGCGCATCGTCATCACCGGCGAGCTGCCGATCGAAGCGGTGCAGTGCTGGTATCAGCGGTTGACGATCTACGCCTTCACCTCGCGCAACGAAGGCTTTGGCCTCACGCTGATCGAAGCAATGGCGGCCGGCAGCGCGCTCGTCGCCGCGCGCGCCGGTGCGGCCGAGCTCGTGGTCGAGGATGGGGTGAGCGGTGTGCTGATCCCGACGGGTGATGCTGATGCGCTTGCGGCAGCGCTGGAGCCGCTGATGCGGGATGTGGCCGCCGCAACGACAATGGGCGAGCGCGGACGGGTGCGGGTGCTTGAGAAGTTCAGTCTTGATGTTGAAGCGGCGCGGATCGGTGAGGTCTATCGTCTGCTGCTCTGATGTGCTGCTTTCAGTGCAGCAAACAAAAATCACGAAAACAACCCCATGCACAGTAGCCGACGTTAAGGGAATCAATGGCTTGACGGCCGGTGCGATGATCTGCGGATTTTACGAAATCCGTTTGACGCGTCGGGCAAAACACCGGCATGATGTCACCCTCGGCGCAGCTTCGACGGCCTCAGGCGTGGCGCGCGCCGGCTTCATCAGGACACATCTCCACAGACGTCGGTTTTCCACGGCCAAGCGGAAGTCACCGGGCTTGACCTTTGATCGGCGGCTTGTGATCCCGAAGCGGACCCGCCGCTCAAAATGGCGACTGAGCTCAGGGGATGTTCTTTGTCGTGGGCCCGGAACGGTTCCGCTCCATCGTGGCAGCGACGCCCGACTGTTCAGAAATGAGAAGACCCAAATTGAAAGGGGCCGCACCCCGGCGCGGGGTAGCACGGTAGACGTGGAGTTGGCGGTTGGCTGGACCTGACCGGGGCTTGGTTCCCTTAAGGAGGTTGCATCGAGTGCAGACCGTCTGGCGTTCGCGCATCACCGCCGCGTGTAGCGAATAGCCCGTCGTCGACGTATTGCCACGGTCCTGCTATGGATATGATTGCATTCTACCGCCACGACCGCAGATCGAGACCCGAAAAGTGGAAGGCGCACACGAACATGCGGCCTGAAAAAGCAGCGAGCGGCACGCTGATAGGCGCCGTGATGTTGGCGGCCATCGGTTTTGGAACGATCGCAAGCGTTGACGCCCAGGTCGCGCCAGCAGGACCTCCGGCCGTCGGCGTGATGGAAGCGGTCAAGCGGCCCGTCGTTCAATCCAGCGAGTTTCTGGGACGCATCGAAGCAACCAATCGCGTCAGCGTTGTCGCGCGCGTCACCGCCTTTCTGGAGCAGCGCCATTTTGTCGAAGGTGCCGAGGTCAAGACCGGCGATCTGCTCTACAAGCTCGAGCGCGGTCCCTTTGAGGCCGACCTCAAGTCGAAGCAGGCGCAGGTCGCGCAGTTGCAGGCAACTTTGGTCAACGCCAAGCTGACAACCGAGCGGGCAAGGACGCTCCTGGGCGGACCGGCCGGCCAACAATCCACCTATGATGCTGCAGTCGCCAACCAGCAGAGCCTGGAGGCACAAGTGCAGGCGGCGCAGGCGCAAGTCGACCTGTCGCAGATCAATCTGGATTACACCGAAATTCGCTCGCCGATCGACGGTATGATTGGACGCACCGCAGTCACTGAGGGCAATGTGGTCAGCCCGAGTTCTGGCGTGCTCACGACCATCGTGAGTCAGGACCCTATGTATGTCACCTTTCCGGTGTCGGTCCGCGAGGCGCTGGATCTGCGCGAACGCTACGCCCCACGCGGCGGCTTCAACGCAGTCGTTATCCGCCTTCGGCTAACGGACGGCCGTCAGTATGATCAGGTAGGCAAGCTCAACTTTGTCAATAACACAATCGCGCAGAGCACCGACACGATCACGCTGCGGGGCACGATTCCCAATCCGCCCTTGCCGCATCTGTCGGGCGACCGCCTGACCGTGCGCGAACTGACCGACGGCGAATTCGTCACAGTGCTGCTCGAAGGCGTGGAGCCGGTCGATGTGGTGGCGATCCCGCGCTCAGCCGTGCTCTCGGATCAGCAAGGTGAGTATGTTTTTGTCCTCGGCGCTGACAACAAAGCCGAACAGCAGCGAATTCAGCTTGGGCAATCAACGCCGACGGTCGCATCTGTGACAAACGGACTTTCGCCAGGCGCAAAGGTGATCGTCGAGGGCCTGCAGCGGGTCCGGCCCGGCCAATCGGTGGCGCCGGGAACTGCGAGCGCGCTGCTGCAGTCGAGCATGAACGCGAGCGCGGATAGTGGCAGCAGCCAGAAACGCGGCGGCGGGATCGGCCCGAAACCGACGGGCGCAGCTCCATGATTTCGTCGGTCTTCGTGGATCGCCCACGTTTGGCCATTGTGATCGCCATTGTCATCACAATCGCAGGTGCGCTTGCGCTTTTGCAGATTCCGGTGGCGCAGTTCCCGGACATCGTGCCGCCGCAGGTCACGGTCAGCGCCAACTTTCCGGGCGCGTCCGCCGAGGTGGTGGAATCAAGCGTCGCCCAGCCGCTTGAGGCACAGGTCGTCGGCGTCGACAAGATGCTCTACATGAAGTCGACCAGCGGCAATGACGGCACCTATACGCTGACTGTCTCGTTTGCGCTTGGCACCGATCCCGACATCAACACGGTGAATGTCAATAACCGCGTGCAGAGCGCTCTCGCGCAACTGCCGACCGAAGTACAGGCGCAGGGTCTGACGGTACAGAAGCGATCCTCGGCGGTGCTGCAGTTCATCGTGCTGTACAGCAAGAACGGCGAGCAGGATCCGCTATTCATCACCAACTACGCCATTATCAACGTCCTCGATGCGATTTCTCGCACGCCCGGCGTTGGCCAGGCTTCGCTGTTCGCGAAGCTGAACTACTCGATGCGCATCTGGTTCGATACCCAGCGCCTCACCAGCCTCAATCTGGCGCCGTCGGACGTGATCGCGGCGATCCGCGCGCAGAGCGTGCAGGCGCCGGTCGGCCGCATCGGGGCCCGCCCGATCAGCGACGACCAGCAGTTCCAGTTCAACGTGCAGACGCAAGGTCGACTGACCACCTCAACGCAGTTTGGCGATATCCTGCTGCGCGCCAATCCGGACGGCTCGGTATTGCGGATCAAGGACGTCGCCCGCGTCGAGATCGGCGCGCAAAATATGGACAGCGAGTCTCGGATCGACGGGCAGGCCGGCGTACCCATGGGCATCTATCTCGCCCCTGGCGCAAATGCGGTGACGACGGCCAAAGCCGTGCAGGCTACGCTCGCCAGATTGTCAGAGCGGTTTCCGCCCGGGTTGACGTATCTCGTGCAATACGATTCGACGACCTTTGTCACGGATACCATCAAGGAAGTGCTGAAGACGCTAGGCGAGGCCTTCCTGCTCGTCGTGCTCGTGGTCTTCTTGTTCCTCGGCAATTTGCGCGCGACCGTTATTCCGGCGGTCGCGGTTCCCGTCAGCCTGATCGGTGCCTTCGCGGTCCTCCTGGCGCTCGGCTACTCCGCCAACACGGTCTCCCTGCTCGCGATGGTGCTCGCTATCGGCATCGTGGTTGATGATGCGATCGTCGTTGTCGAGAATGTCGAACGCGTGATGGAGGAGGAGCCGGATCTTTCGCCCGCCGAGGCGACGAAAAAAGCGATGGCGCAGATCACCGCGCCGATCATTGCGATCTCGCTGGTGCTGTTGTCGGTGTTCGTGCCGATCGCGTTCATCCCGGGGATCTCGGGAACGTTGTTTCGCCAGTTCGCGGTTACGATCAGCGCGGCGATGGTGATCTCGGCGCTGAATGCGCTCACGTTGTCGCCGGCGCTCTGTGCGGTGTTCCTGCGCCATAGCGGGCCGCGGCGCGGCATCATGGCGCGCGTGCTCGGCGGAATCGACTGGGTTCGCGACGGCTATGCCGGCATCGTGCGCCGCCTGTTGCGCGTGGCGGTATTGTCGCTTGTCGCGGTGCTGGTGTTCGCGGGCGGCATTTTTGGCGTGTCGCGCATCACGCCGACCGGGTTCCTGCCCGAAGAGGACCAGGGCGCGTTCTTCGTTTCGGTACAACTGCCCGACGCAGCCTCGGTCGCGCGCACCAGCGAAGTGACCAAGCAGGTCGAGACGCTGCTCAAGCAGATTCCCGCAATCGAACACGTGCTCTCGATCGTCGGCTTTTCGCTACTCGATGGCGGTAACCAGCCGAATTCGGCGTTCATCGTCGCGCGAATGAAGCCATTTGCTGATCGCGCGGCAGCCTCGGATTCGGTTCAGGCGACGATCCGGCAGGCGTTTAGCGCCGGCGCGCAAATCCGCCAGGCCAGCGTTCTGCCATTCAATCTGCCGCCGATTATCGGTCTGTCGACCTCAGGCGGGTTCGAATATCAGCTCGAGGCGCTCGAGGGACAGGATCCTGCGGCGGTCGGCAGCGTGGTGAGTGGCTTGATCAGCGTGGCGAACCGCGATCCGCGGCTGACGCGCGTGTTCTCGACCTTCACCGCGACCAACCCCTCGATCTATCTCGACATCGACCGTGCGAAAGCCCAGGCACTCGGCCTCAACATGAGTGACGTGTTCACGGCGTTGCAGGCGACCCTCGGCGGCTTCTATGTCAACAATTTCAACCTGTTTGGCCGCACCTGGCAAGTCAATGTGCAGGGCGAAGCGGCCAATCGCGGTGACATTCCAGACATCTGGCAGATCTACGTTCGCAACAGCACTGGCGAAATGGTGCCAATTCGCTCCATCGCGAACATCAGGATCGTGACCGGGCCGCAGGTGATCACGCGTTACAACAACTACCGCTCGGTCACCATCAATGGGGGACCTGCGGCCGGCGTGTCCTCGGGCACGGCGATTGCCGCGATGGCGGAAATCTCCAAATCCACGCTGCCGGCGGGCTATTCCTTCGAATGGACCGGCACCGCTTATCAGGAGCAGGCGGCGTCGGGCCAAACTGGCATCATCCTCGGACTGGCGGTGCTGTTCGCATATCTCTTCCTGGTGGCGCTCTATGAGAGCTGGACCATTCCTGTCCCCGTCTTGCTGGCCGTCGTGGTGGGTGTTCTTGGCTCCTATGCGGCGATCAAGATCGCCGGGCTCAATCTCGACCTCTACGGCCAGATCGGGCTCGTCGTGCTGATCGCGCTCGCTGCCAAGAACGGAATCCTGATCGTGGAATTCGCAAAGGAGCAGCACGAAGCCGGTCGATCGGTGGAAGATGCGGCTGTGCTGGGATCACAAATGCGGTTCCGAGCCGTGATGATGACCTCGATCGCATTCATTCTCGGCCTGGTGCCGCTGGTTGTCGCCACGGGAGCAGCCGAAACAAGCCGCCGTGCGGTCGGCACCGCGGTGTTCGGCGGGATGCTTGCGGCAAGCTCGATCGGCATTTTCCTGGTGCCGCTGCTGTACGTGATCTTTCAGCGGTGGCGGGAGACGGCGAAGCAACGCTTTGACAAATCCCGACGGACACCGCATCCTCCGGCGCTCTGATGAGCGCTGAAACTCATCTCTTTCACCCCGTCGCGGGCGAAAGTTTCGCGGCCCAGTTGGCGCTACTGAGCTCGCGCCCTCAGCACCCGCGCCGCAATCCCCACCACCTCCGCGGCCGCAATATCCCGCATGCAGCGGTGGTCGTTCATCTTGCAGATCGTGCTCTGACAGGGCTGGCAGGAGAGCACGCTCTTGTCCTGGACCACGGTTGCGGCAAGGCCGTTGAGGGGAGCCCAGAGATAGGGGCTGGTCGGGCCGAAGATGCCCATGGTGGGCGTGCCCAGGGCGGCCGCGATGTGCATCAGCCCGGAATCGTTGGAGATCGCGACGCCGGCCGCGGCCATGGCCAGCACGCCGTTGCGCAAATCGGTGCCGGTGAGGTCCCGGACGCCCGGGCCGCCGGCTGCGACGATCTCCTGCGCCAGCCTCTTTTCCCCGGGGCCGCCGACCACCCAGACCTCCAGCCCGCGCTCGGCCAGCAAGCGGGCAGCCTCCGGATAATAGGTCCAGCGCTTGGAGACGCCGACCGAGCCGGGGGCGAGCGCCACGGTGGCACCGGCGCTGAGGCCATTGGCCTTGCGCCAGCGGGCGATGTCCTCGGCCGGGACCCGCAACTGCGGCACCGGCCATTCCGCCGGCAGGGGCGCGCCGTCGGGCCGGGCGAGGGCGGCGTTCTTGTCGATGAAGCGGGGCAGCTTCTTCTCGCCGCAGCGCCAGCGGTTGAGCAGGCCGAACCGGAACTCGCCGACGAAGCCGATCCTTTCGGGAATGCCGGCCAGCGCCGGCGCAATGGCTGCCTTCCAGGTCCGGGGCAGCACCAGGGCGGTGCCGTAGTTCCGCTCGCGCAGGAGCTTGGCCAGACCGAGCTGGCGACCTACGGCAAGCCGGCTGCGCGGCAGGTCCCAGACGATCCCCTGGCGTACGCCGGGCATGTAATCGACCAGTGGCGCGCACAGGGATGTGGTCAAGAGATCGACCGGCCGGTTGGGCCAGCGCTCGTTCAGGACCCGGACAACAGTGTGATTCCGGACGAAATCGCCGATCCACATATAGGGGATGATCAGGATCGGGCGGGTGTCGCTCCGCTCTGCATCTCGGCTAAGTTGCGAATCTTGGTTCATTCGTCAATAGGACCGCGGGCGCTGATGTGGCGGTTCGGTTACCCGCTCCGGGCCGGCAGGTAAAGCCGGGACGGCGCCGATCCCAAAACCGCTTACACTTTGCGGGATCATGCGCTAGGGCAGGACCGGGCCGTAAGAAATCGGGCAGGGAAGTTGGAATGTTGCTGGTGACCGGCGGGGCCGGTTTTATCGGATCAAATGTCGTCGCCGCGCTGAACGAGGCCGGCCGCAGCGACGTCGTGGTTTGCGATCTGCTCGGCCACGACGGCAAGTGGCGGAACCTGGCCAAGCGCCAGCTTGTGGATATCGTCCTCCCGGCCGAGCTGCTCGACTGGCTGAAGGGCCGCAAGCTCGATGCCATCATCCATCTCGGGGCGATTTCCGAGACCACCGCGACCGACGGCGACCTCGTGATCGAGACCAATTTTCGCCTGTCGATGCGCCTCCTGGACTGGTGCACGGCCAATGCGGTGCCGTTGATCTACGCGTCGTCGGCGGCGACCTATGGCGACGGCGCAGAGGGCTTTGACGACGATGCCTCGGTCCTTGCGCTGAAGAAGTTGCGGCCGATGAATCTCTATGGCTGGAGCAAGCATTTGTTCGATCTTGCCGTCGCCGAGCGCGTCGCGCGCGGCGACAAGCTGCCGCCGCAATGGGCTGGCTTGAAATTCTTCAACGTGTTCGGTCCGAACGAGTACCACAAGGGATCGATGATGAGCGTGCTGGCGCGGCGCTTCGACGACGTCAAGGCAGGCCGCGGCGTGCAGCTGTTCAAGTCGCATCGCGAGGGCATCGCCGACGGCGATCAGCGCCGCGATTTCATCTATGTCGACGACGTCGTCCGTGTCGTGATGTGGCTGCTGGCGACGCCGTCGGTGTCCGGCCTCTTCAATGTCGGAACCGGCAAGGCGCGCAGCTTCAAGGACCTGATGCTCGCGGCCTATGCCGCGCTCGGCAGCAAGCCGAACATCCAGTATGTCGACATGCCGGAGAGCATCCGCGGCAGCTATCAATACTTCACCCAGAGCGAGGTCGATCGCCTGCACCGCGCCGGCTATAACGGCAGCTTCACGACGCTCGAGGATGCGGTGAAGGCCTATGTCGGGGATTATCTCGACCGGCCCGACCGCTTCCGCTGAGGCTCCAGGAACATGCCGACGCCCATTCTCGATTTCGACGCCCTCGCGCAAGCCATCTCAGGCCGCACGGTGCTGTGCATCGGCGACATCATGCTGGACGAGTTCGTCTATGGCGAGGTGTCGCGGATCTCGCCGGAAGCGCCGGCGCCCGTCATGGCCGCCCAGCGCAGCGAGATCCATATCGGCGGCGCCGGCAACGTCGCGCGCAATGTCGCCTCGCTCGGCGCGCGCTGCATCTTCGTCGGCCTCGTCGGCGAGGACGATGCCGGTGCACGGCTCAAGGCCGCGCTCGATGAGCAGGACGGCATCGAAAGCATTCTGGTGTGCGATCCGTCGCGGCCGACCACGCGCAAAGTCCGCTTCGTCTCCGAGCATTTTTCGACGCACATGCTGCGCGCGGATTGGGAGCAGGCGGCGCCTGCTTCCGATGACATCGAGACCAGGCTGATCGAGGCGATCCTGCCGCAGATCGCACGCGCCGACATCGTGCTGCTCTCCGATTACGCCAAGGGCGTGCTGACCGCGCGCGTGATCCGCCACACCATCGACGCCGCGCGAAAACTCGGCAAGCCCGTGATCGTCGATCCCAAGAGCCTGAACTGGGCGATCTATCGCGGCGCCACGCTGCTCACGCCTAATCGCAAGGAATTTTCGGAGGCTACGCGCAGCCGCGCCGACACGCCGCAGAGCATCGTCGACGCCAGCGAGGACGTGATGCGGCTCGCCGATTGCGAGGCCATCCTGGTCACGCAAGGCGAGCACGGCATGACGCTGGTGCCGCGCAATGGCGAGTCCGTTCATGTTCCGGCTTTCCCCGTGAAGGTGCGCGACGTCTCCGGCGCGGGTGATACGGTCGCAGCGGCACTCGCGGTCTCGCTCGCCGCAGGCGCGGACTGGGACACGGCCCTGCGCATGGCCAATGGCGCCGCTGCCGTCACCGTCGCCAAGCAAGGCACGGCCAGCGTGAGCGCGGCCGAGCTGCGCCGAAAGATCCTGCCGCATGCTTATCTCGCCGCCGAGGAGAAGATCGTGCTCGAGCCTGATACGCTCGACGCGCAGCTCGCCGAATGGAAGCGACAGGGCCAGCGCGTCGGCTTCACCAATGGCTGCTTCGACATCCTGCATCCCGGCCACGTCAAGGTGCTGACTGCGGCGCGGGCCGCCTGCGACCGCCTGATCGTAGGCCTCAACAGCGACGCCTCGGTGCGGCGGCTGAAGGGCGCCGATCGCCCCGTTCAGGACGAACGTGCACGTGCGGAAGTGCTCGCGGCGCTCGAAGCCGTCGATCTCGTCGTCATCTTCGAGGAGGACACGCCGATCGACCTGATCACCCGGATCAAGCCGAGCGCGCTGGTCAAGGGCGGCGACTACACCCGCGAGCAGGTGGTCGGCCACGAGGTCGTCGAGGCCGCCGGCGGAACCGTCGTGCTGGTCGACATCCTCCAGGGCTTTAGCACGACCGCGCTGGTGCATCGCGCGCGGAGAGGGGGCAAGTGACGACACAAGTGACGACACAAGTGACGACACAAGTGACGACACTTGCCCGGGAGACGACCGCCCAGATGCTGTGGCGGCGCCTGCGCAGCCCGGTGGCCTGGGGTGAGACGGTCGACCTGTTCGCGATCCTCACCGTGGCCTCGCTGCCCTGGTCGACCTCGCTCGCTGCGATCTTCAACGCATTGTTCCTGGTCTGCATGGTGCCGTTTCTCGACGTCCGCGCATTCCTGCAATCGCTGAAGCGTCCGATCGCAGCCGCGCCGGTCGCGCTGGTCCTGCTCGCGCTGGTGGGCACGCTGTGGTCGGATGCGGCCTGGGGCGCGCGCCTCTACGCGGTCAACCCGACCGTCAAGCTGCTCGTGCTGCCGGTCTTTCTCTATCATTTCGAGCGCTCGCCGCGCGGGCACTGGATCTTCATCGCGTTCCTGGTGTCCTGCGCGCTGCTGTCGCTGATGTCGTGGCTGGTCGCCTTCTATCCCGACCTGACGCTCAAGCCCGACCACCTCGAACGCGGCATCTTCGTCAAGAACTACATCGACCAGAGCCAGGAATTCACGCTGTGCGCGGTCGCGCTTGCTTATCCCATCGTGATGCTGCTGCGCCAGAGGCGCTACTGGCTCGCCGGGCTGCTCACCGTGCTGGCGTTCAGCTTCTTCATCAACATGGCCTTCGTGGTGGTGTCGCGCACCGCGCTCGTCACCATTCCGGTCATGTTCGGCGTGTTCGGGTTGCTGCATCTGAGATGGCGCAGCACCGCGATCATCTCAGCTGCACTGCTCGCCGGCGCCGCTCTCGCCTGGCAGGCCTCGCCGCAATTGCGCAAGACCGTAGACACCTTTTCCAGCGACTATCGGCTCTACACGCAGGAAAACGTTCCGACGTCGATCGGCGAGCGCCTCGAATATTGGCAGAAATCAATTCAGTTCTTCCGGCAGGCTCCACTCGCGGGGAATGGGACGGGCTCCATGTTCGGTCTGTTCGACAAGGTCTCCAGGAGCGCCGAATGGGTCCAGGGCGTCAGGGTCTTTCCGAATCCTCACAACCAGACCCTGGCCGTAGCCGTGCAATGGGGCATCATCGGCGTCGTCGTGCTCTACGCGATGTGGATCCTGCATCTGCTGTTGTTCCGCGGCGACGGGCTGGCCCATTGGGTTGGCCTCCTGGTTGTGGTGCAGAACGTCTTCACCTCGCTGTTCAACTCCCACCTGTTCGATTTCCACGAGGGCTGGATGTACGTCATCGGGGTCGGCGTTGCCGGCGGCATGATCCTCGGCGCGGGCCGCGCGGAGCCGAAGGTCGGGGAAGCCCGTTCCTGAGCGGCCGCGCGGCTGCAAGCCTTATGCTGGAACGTCTGACAAGTCTTGTGTTGGCAAGTCTTGTGCTGGCAACTCTTGGCGGGATGGGCTATCAGCGCGATCAGGTGGTACTCAACGGGATAACATCGGTCGGCGGATGACGCGTCTTTCGCATCTCACCTTGCGCAATTTCCTGATCGCGCTCCATGACCTCTTGGCGACCACGGCGGCGCTGTTCGCCGCTTTCTACCTGCGTTTCGAAGGTGGCGACGGCTTCTTCGACCGGCTGCCGCTGCTGTTCCAGATCCTGCCCTACTTCCTCGCCTTCAGCGTCGTCGTGTTCTTCCTCTTCAACCTGACCACGACGAAATGGCGCTTCATCTCGCTGCCCGACGCGCTGAACATCATCCGCGTCGCGACCGTGCTGACGGTTGCCCTGCTGGCGCTCGACTACATCTTCGTCGCCCCCAATGTCCGCGGCGCCTTCTTCCTCGGCAAGGTGACGATCGTTCTCTACTGGTTCCTTGAGATCTCCTTCCTCAGCGCGTCGCGCATGGCCTATCGCTACTTCCGCTATACGCGGGTGCGGCGTCACGCCCGAACCGAGGACGCCGCGCCGACACTGCTGATCGGCCGCGCCGCAGATGCCGAGGTGCTGTTGCGCGGCATCGAGAGCGGGGCGATCAAACGCATCTGGCCGGTCGGCGTGCTGTCGCCGTCGAGATCCGATCGCGGCCAGTTCATCCGCAACGTGCCGGTGCTGGGCGGCATTGACGACATCGAGGACGTCATCGCCGATTTCGCCAAGCGCAACAAGCCGATCGCGCGCCTCATCATGACGCCGTCGGCGTTCGAGCCGGACGCGCATCCGGAATCGATCCTGATGCGGGCGCGCAAGCTCGGGGTGATCGTCAATCGGATGCCTTCGCTGGAGAGCGGCGATACGCCGCGCCTCGCGGCCGTCGCGGTCGAGGACCTTCTGCTGCGGCCGAGCGAGATAATCGACTATGCGCGCCTCGAAGCCCTGATCAGGGGCAAGGCGGTGATCGTCACCGGCGGCGGCGGTTCGATCGGCTCCGAGATCTGCGAGCGCGTCGTCGCCTTCGGGGCCGCGCGCCTCCTGATCGTGGAACATTCCGAGCCGGCGCTCTACGCGGTCACGGAAGCGCTCGCTGCGCATGGCACGGCTGCCGAGATCGAAGGGCGGATCGCCGACATCCGCGACCGCGAGCGCATCATGCGCCTGATGGCGGAGTTCAACCCGGACATCGTGTTCCATGCCGCTGCGCTCAAGCACGTGCCGATCCTGGAACGCGACTGGAGCGAGGGCGTCAAGACCAACATCTTCGGCTCGATCAACGTTGCCGATGCGGCGCACAGCGCCGGCGCCGAAGCCATGGTGATGATCTCGACCGACAAGGCGATCGAGCCGGTGTCGATGCTTGGCCTCACCAAGCGCTTCGCCGAGATGTACTGCCAGGCGCTCGACCACGATCTTGCCGCAGGTAGCGGCGGTGCCAGGCCGCCGATGCGGTTGATCTCGGTTCGGTTCGGCAACGTGCTGGCGTCGAACGGCTCGGTGGTGCCGAAGTTCAAGGCCCAGATCGAGGCCGGCGGTCCCGTGACGGTGACCCATCCCGACATGGTCCGCTACTTCATGACCATCCGTGAGGCCTGCGATCTCGTCATCACGGCGACAACGCATGCGCTCGGAACCGCGCGTCCCGATGTCTCGGTCTACGTGCTTAACATGGGCCAGCCGGTGAAGATCGTCGATCTTGCCGAGCGCATGATCCGCCTCTCCGGTCTCCAGCCCGGCTACGACATCGAGATCGTGTTCACGGGCATGCGGCCGGGCGAGCGCCTGCACGAAATCCTGTTCGCCTCCGAGGAGCCCACCCGCGAGATCGGTGTCGCCGGCATCATGGCGGCACAGCCGAACGAGCCGCCGATGCAGACGCTGCGCAAATGGATCGCAGCGCTGGAGCAGGCGATCGCGCGGGACGATCGGGCCACGATCAGGACCATCCTGAAGGACGCGGTTCCGGAATTCGGATCGACCGCGGCCTGATCATGGAGCCTTCCGGCAAGATCGTCGTCGCGAGCCAGCATTATCCGCCGGATCCAAGCACAACAGCGGGGATCATGGCGGAAATTGCCTGCCGCCTCGCCGCGGATCACGAGGTGGTCGTGTTGTCGGGATCGACCGGCGTGCTGCCTGCCTTGCAAACCGGACCGGGCAAGCCGCGCGTCGTTGCCATCAAGAACCGGATGACGGGGAAGGCCGCGCTGGTGCGGCGCGCCGCCGCCGAGATCCTGTTCGTGGTGCGCACCTTCGTCGCGCTGATCCGGGAGCTGCGGCAGGGCGATGTGGTGCTGACCGTGACCGCGCCGTTCATGCTGCCCTACGCGGTTGCGGCGGCGGCGAAGCTCAGGCGTGCGCGGTCCGCTCTGATCCTGCACGATCTCTTCCCCGACGTGCTGGTGATGGCGGGCCTCCTGAAGCCCGGTTCGCTCGTGGCCAGGATGATGCGCGCCGCAAATGCCTTGATGTTCCGGGCGCTCAATGCCGTCATCACGATCGGCCGCGATGCGGAACGGCGGCTGCTGAGCTATCGGGGCATGACGCGGAACAAGATCCGCTTCATCCCGAACTGGACGACGCTCGTGCCCGCGCCACGGCCGGTGACACCGGACAATCCGTTTCGCAAGGCGCTGTCGGCCCGCTTCGTCGTCGGCCTCTCTGGCAATCTCGGCTTCACCCATGATCCGGAGATCGTGTTCGAGGCCGCGCGCCTGCTGAAGGACGAGCCGGAGATTCAGTTCCTGCTCTCCGGCTGGGGCATCGGCTTCGAGCGGTTGAAGCAGTTGCAGGCGGCCTCGAACCTGCCCAATATCGGCTTCGTGGCGCGCGTCGAGGATGCGGAGCTCGAGGCGTTCCTGACCTCTGCCGACCTCTGGATCATCCCGTACCGGAAGAATGTTGCCGGGGTGTCGGTGCCGAGCCGGTTCTACAATCTGCTGGCGGTCGGGCGTCCCGTCGTGCTGGTCTCCGAGCCGGAAGCCGAAGCTGCGCTGACAGTGGTGGAAAACGGGCTCGGCTGGGTCGTGACGCCGGGCCGTGCCGATCAATTGGCTGAGGCAATCCGTACGGCATCCCGTTCCGACGCCGCCGCCATGGCCGACCGCGCGGTGAAGGCGGCAGCGAGATTCGACCGGACGGCCGCGATGAACGCCTATGCCGCCCTGGTCGACGAATTGTTGCGCAACCCCAAATTGGCGGAACAGCGATGAGCGAGGGTAAACCGGTCGTGCTGGTGACGGGAGCGAGCGGCTTCGTCGGACGTCATGTCGTGCCCGCGCTGGCGCGCCAGGGATGGTCGGTCCGCCGCGCGGTGCGCGGTCCGGAAGGCATCGACGACGAGGTCGTCATTGAAACGATCGGTCCCGAAACCGACTGGCAGGCCGCGCTCGAAGGCGTCGACGCCGTGGTTCATCTCGCCGCCCGCGTGCATCACAAGCACGAGGAGCATGCGGTCCAGCTCTACCGCAACGTCAACATCGCCGGCACGCTGCACCTGGCGCGCAGCGCGGCGACGGCCGGCGTGCGCCAGTTCATCTTCGTCAGCACGGTCCTCGTGCACGGCCGCAGCAATGAGGGCCGGGCGCCGTTCAGCGAGGACGACATCCTCACGCCGCGCGGCCTCTATGGCATGTCCAAGGCGGCCGCCGAAGCAGGGCTGAGAACGCTGGCGCGCGACAGCGCCATAACGATCTCGGTGATCAGGCCGCCGCTGGTCTATGGTGCGGGCGCCAAGGGCAATTTTGCGCTGCTGACGCGTGCGGTGAATCTGGGACTGCCGTTGCCCTTTGCCGCGATCCGGAATCATCGCGCTTTCCTCGCGGTGCAGAATCTCTCATCGTTCATCCTGCACCGGCTTGCCCATCCCGATCCCGCGAGCAATTTCGAAATCTTTCTGGTGGCCGACAGGGAACAAGTCTCGACGCCCGAATTCATCGAGCGCCTGGCCATGGCGGCCGGCAAGAGCCCGCGGCTGTTCCGCGTGCCGCCGGAGCTGCTCAGCACGCTTCTCGGCGTGATCGGCCAGCAGGATACGCATGACAGCCTGATCGGCTCGCTCGAGCTCAACCTCGCCAGGGCGATCGCGACCGGCTGGCAGCCGCAGGTTTCCCTCGACGAGGGCTTGCGGCTCGCGCTGTCGGCTCAGGATTCCTGAGGGCGGGAGAACCGCCGCAGCACGAACGCGATCGCGATTGCGCCGGCGAGCAGCGCGAGCGCCGTGATCGGTGTCGAACCGGCGCGGATGGTCAGGATAGCGAGCCCCGCGAGCACGAGATTGAGCGCGAAGACCTCGCCGATCACCCGCGGGACCTCGAAACCGTTGTCGGTGGCGCGCTGGTAGAAATGCGTGCGGTGCGCCGACCAGAATTGTTCGCGCCGCGCGACGCGTCGAAACAGTGTGACGGTGGAATCTGCGAGGTAATAGGCCGCCAGCAACAGCGCCGCGGCCGGTTGCCCGTGCCAGGCGAGTTCGAGCAGGCACCATCCGAGCAGGAGGCCGATCGGCAGGCTGCCGACATCGCCCAGGAAAACCTTTGCGACCGGACGGTTGAACGGCACAAAGCCGAGCATGGCGCCGCACAGCGCTGCGGCGATGAGTACGGGTGGCCAGGACAGCTCGCCGAGCCATCCGAGCAGCAGGAGCGCTGCGGTGACCGGCACCACTTCCGCCACCGTCATCAGGTCGAGCCCGTCCATGAAGTTGACGAGGTTCACGAACCAGACGCCGGCGAGCAGGATGAGGCCGCGCTCCAGCGCCAGCGGCAGCGCCGGCACGATGCGCGCGGTTTCGGGCGTGGTGAACACGACCGCACCGACGGCGGCGGCCTGCAGCACGAGCCGCACCAGCACCGGCAGCGACATGATGTCGTCGGCAAATCCGACCAGCGCGATCAGCACCGTCGCGCCCAACAGCGCGGAAGGGATCGCGACGTTTGCCCACGCCGCCCAGATCGAAGCAACCAGCAGCGTCGCGGTGATCACCGCGATGCCTCCGCCCTGCGGGGTCGGGATGCGATGCGAGGAACGCGCATTCGGCCGCGCCAGCGCGTAGCGCTGGAGCAGGGGACGGCTGATCCAGGTGACGAGCGCCGAAACTAGCGCGGCGATCGCGACGGCAAGCAGCGACGGCGCGGCTGCGAGAGCATCGGTGACCGGGTTCACTCCGGCACCCCGAGCGGCGCCGAGCCTTGCGCAGCTTTCTCCGCGCTGAGAATCCAGACCAGGCCGCCGACCGCGCCGACGATGAACGAGACTGCGCCGAACAGCAGCGAGATGTTGACGCCCTCATTGGGAGCCAGCCCGGCGAAGCCGAAGGCGAGGCCCATGGTCGCCTCGCGCACGCCCCAGCCGGCGATCGAGATCGGCATCAGTGTGATCAGCATCACCGGCGGAATGAGCAGGAAGATCTGGCCGAAGCTGACTGGCGCTGCGATCGCCTGCACCACGCACCAGGCGATGACGACGGCAAGCACGTGCACGAGGAGCGACAGGACCGCGATAACAGGTCCGCGCCTGGCGTTGAAGATCACGCGGTTCGCAATCACGGCGCAAGCGTGGATGTGATGGGTGGCCCACCAGGTCTTCAGCCACGACCATTTCAGCGCGCCGAAAATCAGGAAACCGAGCCCGCCTGCGAGCGCCGCGAGGTCGACGAGCAGCAGCGCCGAGCGTCCGTGCGGATCGGTGATGAGCTCGTAGCTCCAGGGCAGGCTCGCGACGATGAGAATCGCGAGCGCGACGAGGCCGATCGCGCGATCGACGAAGATCGAGTAGGTGGCCGCACGCCATCCGGCGCCGGCGCGCGCCACCAGCCACAGCCGGACCGCATCGCCGCCGATCGACGACGGCAGCGTCTGATTGAAGAAGGCGCCGATCACGTTGTAGCGCATGGCGCGGGCAAGCTCGAGCGGCGCGCCGCATTCGGCGCTGATCTCGCGCCAGCGCAGCACGCCGACGAAGATTTGCAGGAACGTGACCGCGATCGCCACGCCGATCCAGAACAGGCTGGTCGCGGTGAAGCGCGATAACAGCTCGGTCAGATCGACCTTGCGCAGCGCCAGGTAGAGCAGCGCTCCGGAAATCAGGATTTTGGCCGTCGAAAGCAGGATTCGGCGCATCTCGCCCGCATGAACAGGGTTTGCGAAGATTTGAGGCAACCCGACGCGAGGCGCCGAATTCGGCCGCTTTGGTATGGTTTTGGCGCCGATCTTGCAATAGCTGTCGTGAAAGCTGTCGTGAAGAGGGCGCTCGGGCTATTGCGACCCCCTCGATACCGCGGCTAAAGAGGCGCCGTAAGCTAGGGATCTCGTGGGAACAGCATGACGGATCAGGCGATTTTGGTCACAGGTGCCGCCGGGTTCATCGGCTTTCACGTTGCCCGGCAGCTTCTGGCTGAAGGCCGGCCCGTGGTCGGGCTCGACAATCTCAACAGCTATTACGATCCGGCGCTGAAACAGGCGCGCCTGGCGCTGCTCCGGAACGATCCCCGCTTCGCCTTCGTCGAGGCCGATCTTGCCGACCGCGAGACCATCGCGGCGCTGTTTGCGCGGCACCGATTTGCCAAAGTCGTGCATCTGGCGGCCCAGGCCGGCGTGCGCTACTCGATCGAGCAGCCGCATGCTTACGCCGATTCCAATCTCCAGGGCTTTCTCAACGTGCTGGAGGGCTGCCGCAACAATCGCTGTCATCATCTCGTCTACGCCTCGTCATCCTCCGTTTATGGCGCCAACACCAAACTGCCATTTGCCGTGCAGGACCGGACCGACCATCCCGTGAGCTTCTATGCCGCGACCAAGAAGGCGAACGAATTGATGGCGCAGTCCTACAGCCATCTCTACCGGCTGCCGGTCACGGGCCTGCGCTTCTTCACCATTTACGGTCCGTGGGGTCGGCCCGATATGGCCCTGTTTCTGTTCGTGAACGCGATCATGGCGGGCCGTCCGATCCGGCTCTTTAACCATGGCAAAATGCGTCGCGACTTCACCTATATTGACGACGTCACCCGTGCAGTGTCCAAGCTCATTGACTTGGTTCCCACCGATGACCCGGCTGCCGCAAATGCGCCGTCTAAGGTCTACAATGTCGGCAACCACCGCCCCGAGGAGCTGATGCACGTCGTCGGACTTCTGGAGCAGGAGCTGGGTCGGATGGCGATCAAAGAATTGCTGCCGATGCAGCCGGGAGACGTTTTGGAAACGTTCGCGGATGTCGAGGATCTGATGCGCGACACCGGCTTTGCACCGTCAACGCCGATCGCGCACGGGGTCCATAATTTTGTCACCTGGTATCGGGACCACTTCAAGGTTTGAAATGACGATGGACAAACGCATTATCCCCCTGATCATGTGCGGCGGTGCCGGCACGCGGCTGTGGCCGGCTTCGCGCGAGGTGCGGCCCAAGCAGTTCCTGCCGCTGTTCGGCACGCGCTCGACCTTCCAGGACACGCTGCTGCGTGTTTCAGATGGCGCGCTGTTCGATCGTCCGATCGTCATCACCAATGCGTCCTATCGCTTCATGGTGCTGGAGCAGCTCGCCGAGATCGGAATCGAGGCCGACGTGATCCTCGAGCCGATGCGGCGTGATTCCGGCCCCGCGATCGCCGCGGGCGCGGTGTTCGCGCAGAACCGCTCCAGTGAAGCCATCGTGCTCGCGCTCGCCGCCGATCACGTGGTGCAGGACAATGCGGCTTTCGTCGCCGCGTGCCGCGAAGGCCTCACCGCCGCGAGTGCCGGGCGCATCGTCACCTTCGGCGTCAAGCCGGAGCGGCCGGCGACCGAATACGGCTATATCAGCCCGGGCGAAATGATCTCCGGCGAGGTGCACGCGGTCGCGCGCTTCGTCGAGAAGCCGGACGCCGTGAAGGCATCCGACTACGTCAATTCGGGCTATCTCTGGAACAGCGGCAACTTCATGTTCCCGGCCACCGTCCTGCTCGACGAATACCGCAGGGTCGACGCGGCGAGCGTGGAGGCGATCTCCAATGCTGTCGCCGATGCCGGCCGCGATCTCGGCTTCGTGACACTGGAGCCGCAGGCGTTCGGCTCGGCCAAGGCGATCTCGATCGACTACGCGGTAATGGAAAAGACATCGCGCGCCGCAGTGGTGCCGGTGGCTTGCGGCTGGTCCGACGTCGGCTCCTGGCACGCAGTGTGGGAATTGTCGGACAAGGATGCGCAAGGCAACGCCGCGCACGGCGCCGCGGTGTTCGAGGACTCCCGCAACTGCAACGTCACCACCGATTCCGCGCTGGTCGCGCTCGAAGGTGTCGACGATCTCGTCGTGGTCGCCACCGCCGATGCGGTGCTGGTCTCGCGCCAGAAGGATGCCAACGGCCTGAAGCGCCTGGTGACCAAGCTCAAGGCCGTCGCACCGAAGGTCACCGAGGAGCATCTCAAAGTGCATCGGCCCTGGGGCAGCTACCAGTCCGTCGACAATGGCGAGCGCCATCAGGTCAAGCGCATCGTGGTCAAGCCGGGCGGGCGGCTGTCGCTGCAGAAGCACCATCATCGCGCCGAGCATTGGATCGTGGTCCGCGGTGCCGCTCGGGTCACCGTCAACGAGACCGTAAAGACGGTGCACGAGAACGAGTCGATCTACATCCCGATGGGCGCGGTGCACCGGATGGAGAACCCCGGGAAAATCATGCTGGAACTGATCGAGGTCCAGACTGGAAGCTATCTCGGGGAAGACGACATCATCCGGATTGAAGACGACTATCAAAGGTCGTAACCAGCACACTCCGAATCACAGGATCCGGGCCGAAAGAGCGCACTCTTCAGCGGTTAAGGCCTGGGAAACGTGTAACTTTTTGAATCAAATCGTGTCCGGTCAGTGAGGCCGGCATTCGCCATAAATGTGGCGTCCGTGCTAGAAGCGGCCCGGGGATTTGCGTTGAATCGGGGTTTGCTCAAATGACTTCCAAAGGATCTGCACCGGCAAAGGCCGGCTTGCGCGTCGGCGTCATTGGCGCCGGCGTGATGGGCAGCAACCATGCGCGCGTGCTCGCGGGTCTTCCCGGCATCAGCCTCGTCGGCGTGGTCGATCCTTCGCCGGCACATCGCACGCGGGCGATGGAACTTGCCAATTGCGCAAGCTTCGAGACGCTCGAGCAGCTCTTCGCCGCGGGCGTCGACGCCGTCACCATCGCGGCGCCCACCCATCTGCATCACGAGGTTGCGCTCGCCTGCATCGCCAAGAACATCCACGTGCTGGTCGAGAAGCCGATCGCCTCGACGGTCGCGGAAGGGCGCGAGATCGTCGCCGCCGCGCAAAAGGCCGGCGTGACGCTGATGGTCGGCCATGTCGAGCGCTTCAATCCGGCGGTCGCCGCGGTCAAGCAGGCGATCGCGGGCGAGGATATTCTCTCCATCGCGATCACGCGCGTCGGCCCCTTCCCGCCGCGCATGTCCAATGTCGGCGTCGTCATCGATCTCGCCGTGCACGACATCGACCTGATTCGCTGGTTCACCGAGTCCGACATCGTCGAGGTGCAGCCGCAATTGTCGAGCGCGGTGGCCGAGCGCGAGGACATCGCGCTGTTGCAGTTTCGCACCGCCTCCGGCGTGCTTGCCCATATCAACACCAACTGGCTGACGCCGTTCAAGGCGCGCAGCGTCACGGTCGCGACCCGCGGCAAATACGTGATGGGCGATCTGCTGACCCGCCAGGTCACCGAGTGCTTCGGCTTCAAGCCGGACGGCAGCTACTCAATGCGCCATTTGCCGGTCGGTCACGACGAGCCGCTTCGCGCCGAGCTGATCGCCTTCCTGAAGGCCGTGCGCCACGGCGAGACGCCGGCGGTCACGGGCGACGAAGGCGTTGCCAGCCTCGAGATCGCCACGCAGTGCCTGGAAACGCCATCGCGGCCTGCGGCCACGTCGGCCGCCCGCAAGGGCCCGCGCCGGGTCGCCGGCTGATCCCTTTCCATGTCGACCGCTCAAGAAGTGCAAGGCGCCATGAACCAGCATCTGCGTTCCGATCCCATTCCCTTCATCGACGTCGCCTCGCAGCGCCGCCGGCTCGGGGTCTCGCTCGATGCCGCCGTGAAGCGCGTTCTCGACCATTGCCAGTTCGTCAATGGCCCTGAAGTCGCCGCGCTCGAGGCGCAGCTCGCGGCCTATTGCGGCGCCAAGCACGTGATCGGCTGCGCCAGCGGCACCGATGCGATCCTGATGGTCATGATGGCGAAGAATGTCGGCCCCGGCGATGCCGTGCTGTGTCCGTCCTTCACCTTCATCGCAACTGCCTCGCCGGTGGCGCGGACCGGTGCGACGCCTGTTTATGTCGACGTGGATGAGGCCACCTTCAACATGAGCCCGGAATCGCTGAAGCGCGGCATCGCGAC
Source organism: Bradyrhizobium sp. 139 (assembly GCF_023074175.1). Taxonomy (GTDB): domain Bacteria; phylum Pseudomonadota; class Alphaproteobacteria; order Rhizobiales; family Xanthobacteraceae; genus Bradyrhizobium. Next base: position 53,603 of record NZ_JADPKS010000074.1, on the reverse strand, counting down.
GGCCCGCAAGGCCGGGCTCAAGCCTGTCGCGGTCATTCCGGTCGACCTGTTCGGGCAGCCTGCCGATCACGACGCCATCGCCGAAATCGCCAGGGACGAAGGCCTGTTCGTGCTCGACGACGCCGCCCAGGGTTTTGGCGCGAGCTACAAGGGCCGCAAGCTCGGCACAATCGGACTCGCCACCGCGACCAGCTTCTTCCCGGCAAAACCGCTCGGCTGCTTCGGTGACGGCGGCGCGATTTTCACCGATGACGACGAGCTTGCGGCGACGCTGCGCAGCATCCGCGTGCACGGGCAGGGCGTTGACAAATACGACAACGTCCGCCTCGGCCTGACCGGCCGACTCGACACCATGCAGGCCGCGATCCTGATCGAGAAGCTGACAATTTTCGATGACGAGATTGCCGCCCGCAACAAAGTCGCGGAGCGCTATGCGCGGGGTCTGTCCAATGTCGTCACCGTGCCGCGTCTTGGCCCCGGCAATAGCTCGGTCTGGGCGCAGTACACGATCCGTCTCCCGAAGGGCACCGAGCGCGATGGCTTCGCCGCCGCGCTGAAGGCGCAGGGCGTGCCGACCGCGATCTATTACGGCAAGTCGATGCATCAGCAGACCGCCTACAAGCAGTATCCGGTCGCCGACGGCGGCCTGCCGGGCTGCGAAAGCCTGTCGCAGGACGTCATCAGCCTGCCGATGCACCCCTATCTGACCGAAGCCGATCAGGAGCGAATCATCGCGGCCGTACGCGGCGCGCTTTCAACCTGATTTCGCCGTTTTCTTCACCTCTCCCGCTTGCGGGAGAGGTCGGATCGCGCACGCGATCCGGGTGAGGGGTCTCTCCTCTGGGGGGCTCCCCCTTGTGGAGACACCCTCTCCCCAACCCTCCCCCGCAAGCGGGGGAGGGAGTACAGCTTCCTCGCGGCTTGCACCTAGACCTAGCACCTAGACCTAATCTCGCCATGCTCTAAAACAGACGCATGCTCGGACGTATCTTCACGGTTGGCGGATATACGCTGCTCTCGCGATTGACGGGATTTGCCCGCGACATCATGCTCGCGGCGATCCTGGGTGCCGGTCCCGTGGCCGACGCCTTTTTCGTGGCGCTGCGGCTGCCCAATCATTTCCGCGCGATCTTCGCCGAGGGTGCATTCAACGCGGCCTGGGTGCCGGCCTATGCGCACGTCCATGGCGAGCGCGGGGAGGGGGCGGCAAGACTGTTCGCCGATCGCATCTTCACGCTGCTGCTGGCCTCGCAGGTGGTGCTGCTGATCGTCGCCTGGCTATTCATGCCGCAGGCCATGAGCATTTTGGCGCCCGGCTTTAGCGAGGACGCCGAGCAGCGCAGGCTCGCGATCGAGCTGACGCGCATCACCTTTCCTTATCTGCTGCTGATCACGCTGGTCACGCTCTATGGCGGCATGCTCAACGTGATGCAGCGCTTCGCGAGTGCCGCGGCGGCGTCGATCTTCCTCAACATCTCGATGATGATGACGCTGGCGCTCGCCGCCTGGTTTCCCGGCGCTGGGCACGCCGCCGCCTGGGGCGTGCTGATTTCGGGCTTCCTGCAATATTTCCTGCTCGCGGGCGATCTCGCGCGCCATGGCGGCCTGCCGCGCTTTGCCCCGCTCAGGCTCGATGAGGACGTCCGGGGCTTCTTTAGGGCGCTCGGGCCTGCGACGCTGGGCTCGATGGGCACGCAGGTCGCGCTGTTCGCCGACACCATTATCGCGACCTTCCTGCCCGCCGGTGCGCTGTCGGCGCTCTATTATGCCGACCGCCTCAACCAGCTCCCGATCGGCGTGATCGGCATCGCCATCGGCACGGTGCTGCTGCCGGAGATGTCGCGGCGGATCACCGCCAACGATCATGACGGCGCGATGAAGGCGCAGCGCCGTGCCTTCGATTTCACGCTGCTGTTCTCGGTGCCGTTCGTGGCTGCCTTCATCACCGTGCCCGAGGCGATCATGCGGGCGCTGTTCGCCCGGGGCGCCTTCTCGAAGGCCGATGCCGCCGCGGCAGGCGCCACGCTCGCCGCCTACGCCATCGGCCTGATCCCCTTCGTGCTGATCCGCAGCGCGGTCGCGACCTTCTATGCGCGCAAGGATACGGCGACCCCGGTTCGTGCTTCCTTGACCGGCATCGCGGTCAATGTCGCGCTGAAGGTTGCCTTGATGGGATCGCTCGCCCAGATCGGCCTGGCGCTGGCAACCGCCGTCGGCGTCTGGACCAATCTGCTGCTGGTGCTCTTCTTCGCGGTGCGGCGAGGCTTTCTCGTGCTGGACCGCGCTTGGCTGATGTCGCTCGCCAAATTCTTGCTGACCGGGATCATCCTCGCCGCCGCCTTCTGGCTGATCGCGCGTTTCAGCCCGACGACTTTCGCCTCCATGCAGGCGTTCCGGGACGAATTGACGCTGGTCCTGCTGGCCGTCGGGGGCACCATCGTCTACGCGCTCGCGATCCTCGTTCTGTTCGGCCGCCGCTGGCTGGTCTTGCTGGTGCGCGGCTAGCTTTTTCGCCAACCTGTTTGCCTTGTCACTTTTTCCACGGCAATATGCCGGCAAAACAACCATGCGGAATGGAGAGAAAATGGCAGCCCCCATCAAGTTCGGCGTCGGCCAGAGCGTGCTGCGCAAGGAGGACGATGCACTGATCCGCGGTAAGGGCCGCTATACCGACGACTACGCGCCGCAGGCTGCGCTCCGCTGCCTGATGCTGCGCTCGCCGCACGCCCATGCCAAATACACCATCGATGCGAGCCGTGCCCGCACGCTGCCCGGCGTTGCGCTGATCCTGACCGCCGATGACGTCGGGGATCTCGGCAATCTGCCCTGCCTGTTCAATCTCGAGACCGATCCCTTCACCGGCCCGCCATACCCGATCCTCGCCAAGGACGAGGTGCGCCATGTCGGCGATTCCATCGCCTTCGTCGTGGCCGAGACCATCGACCAGGCCCGCGACGCGATCGAGGCGATCGACGTCAAATGGAGCCCGCTGCCGGCGGTGACCGGCGTCGTCAACGCGGTCAAGAAGGGCGCGCCGCAGGTCTGGCCGGACAAGGCCGGCAACGTCCTGTTCGACGTCTCGATCGGCGACAAGGCGGCGACGGAAGCCGCTTTCGCCAAGGCGCATGCGGTTGCCGAGATCTCCATCGTCAATCCGCGCGTGGTCGCGAGTTTCATGGAGGCGCGCGCCGCGGTCTGCGAATACGACGCCAAGAACGATCATCTGACGCTGACCGTCGGCAGCCAGGGCAGCCACCGCCTGCGCGATATCCTCTGCCAGAACGTGCTCAACATCCCGACCGACAAGATGCGGGTGATCTGCCCCGACGTCGGCGGCGGGTTTGGCACAAAGCTGTTTCCCTATCGGGAATACGCCCTCCTGGCAGTCGCCGCGCGAAAACTGAAGAAGGCGGTGAAATGGGCGGCCGACCGCACCGAACATTTCATGGGCGACGCGCAGGGCCGCGACAACGTCACCACCGCGAAGATGGCTCTGGCCGAGGACGGCAAATTTCTCGCTATGGATTGCGACCTGATGGGCGACATGGGCGCGTATCTGTCGACCTTCGGGCCCTACATTCCGCATGGCGGCGCCGGCATGCTGCCGGGCCTCTACGACATCCAGGCCTTCCACTGCCGGGTGCGCACGATCTTCACCAACAGCGTGCCAGTCGACGCCTATCGCGGCGCGGGCCGCCCTGAAGCTGCCTATGTCATCGAGCGTCTGGTCGATGCCTGCGCCCGCAAGCTCGACATGACGCCGGACGCCATCCGTCGCAAAAACTTTATCCAGCCGAAGGCGCTGCCGTACAAGACGGCCACGGGCAAGGTCTACGATTCCGGCGACTTCGCCGCGCATCTGAAGCGCGCAATGGAGATCGGTGAGTGGAAGGAGTTTGGAAAGCGCGCAAAGTTAGCGAAGAAGAACGGCCTGATCCGCGGCATTGGTCTTGCGAGCTATGTCGAGGTCTGCGGCACCATGGGCGAGGAGACCGCCAATGTGCGGATGGATCCCAGCGGTGACGTCACGATCCTGATCGGCACCCAATCGAGCGGGCAGGGCCACCAGACGGCCTATGCGCAGATCGTTGCCGAGCAGTTCGGCCTGCCGCCGGAGCGTGTGCACATCCACCAGGGCGACACTGCCGAGATCGCGACGGGCCTCGGCACCGGTGGCTCGGCCTCGATTCCCACGGGCGGAGTTTGCGTGGAGCGTGCTGCGGGCGAGCTGGGCAAGAAGCTGAAGGAGTTTGCAGCGCAGGCGCTGGAAGCCAGCGCCGGCGATCTCGAGATCTCCGAAGGTGTGGTGCGTATCGCCGGCACCGACCGTTCGATCTCGTTCGCCGACCTCGCCAAGCGTCCGGGTGCCGACCCGTCGAAGCTGAACGCGAGCGCGACGTTTGCCAGCGCCGACGGCACCTATCCCAACGGCACACATCTGGCGGAAGTCGAGATCGATCCGGCCACCGGCATGATCAAGATCGTCAACTACGTGATCGTCGACGATTTCGGCAAGACGCTCAATCCGCTGCTGCTGGCTGGGCAAGTGCATGGCGGCGCCATGCAGGGCATCGGCCAGGCACTGATGGAGCAGGTGATCTACGGCGCCGGTGACGGCCAGCTCATCACCGCGACCTACATGGACTATGCGCTGCCGCGGGCTGCCGACGGTCCAGCCTTCGTGTTCGAGACCGCCAACGTCCCCTGCAAGACCAATCCGCTGGGCGTCAAGGGCGCGGGCGAAGCCGGCGCGATCGGCTCCTGCCCGGCCGTCGTCAATGCCATCGTCGACGGGCTCTGGCGCGAATACAAGATCGACCACATCGACATGCCGGCGACCCCGGAGCGGGTGTGGATTGCGATCAACGAGCACCATCGCCGCCACAGCCTCTAAGCGGCGTTCTCCGCGGCGGGAATAAACGCCCGCCGCCGGGTTCTATCCATGATGGCGCTCCCCAACCTCTACGAGCCGGAGAAACAAGCCGATGAAACGGACGATGATTGTCGTGAGCACCCTGTTGCTGGGTGCGGGCGCCGTGATGGCGCAGCAGGAGATTGCCGTTCAGCAGGACAATCTGATGCGCTCGATCGCCAAGAACCAGTATGGCATCATCCAGAAGATGACCAAGGGTGAGATCCCCTACGATCAGAAGGCGGTCGATCAGGCCATCGCGAGCATCGAAGCCGACGTCGCCAAGATCGCAAAAACCTTCGAGGTCAATCCCAAGCAGGACGTGGTGAACGCCACCTACGGCGCCTCACCGAAGGTCTGGAAGAGCAAGGCCGATTTCGACTCCAAGATCCCGCCGGTACAGAAGGCGATCACGGACGTCAAAGGCAAGATCACCGACGTGGCGAGCCTGAAGGCCGCGTACACCGCGATCAACGATCGCTGCACCGACTGTCACGAGACCTATCGCGTCAAGCTGAAGTAGCGGCACGCACGACACCACAAGCTCAGCGTCATCACCCGCGAAGGCGGGCCAGTACGCCGCGGCGCTGCTGGGGACGTTTGACGTCTCTGGAATACTGGATTCCCCGCCTTCGCGGGGAATGACAGGGGAGGCGCAGCAAATTCCATTCGCAGGGCCTGACGGATCGCTGTCAGAGCGGCTATCTTCAGCTCGGCCGCCGCGGCGTCGATGCGAGCTGTTGGATGCTGGCGCATCTGGCTCCTGACGACTTCATGACATCAGGAGTTCCAACGCGGCGAGGATCTGAATCAAACAGCGAGACAGGCCATGGCGAAACCGTTTCCGTCGAAGACCCACATCGGCAACCATATGCTGCATCCCGAAACGCTGATGCTGACCTATGGCTATGATCCGCAACTGTCGGAAGGGGCCATCAAGCCACCGGTGTTCCTGACCTCCACCTTTGTCTTCAGGACGGCCGAAGACGGGCAGGATTTTTTCGATTTCGTCTCCGGCCGGCGCGAGCCGCCGGAAGGCATGGGTGCGGGCCTGGTCTATTCGCGCTTCAACCACCCCAACAGCGAAATCGTCGAGGACAGGCTCGCGATCTACGAGCGCACCGAGAGCTGTGCGCTGTTCTCATCCGGCATGGCGGCCATCGCAACCACGATCCTGACTTTCGTCCGCCCCGGGGACGTCATTTTGCACTCCCAGCCGCTCTATGGCGGGACGGAAACCCTGCTGACGAACACGCTTGCGCGTCTGTCGATCGGCGCCGTCGGCTTCGCCGATGGCGTTGATGAAGCTACGGTCAGCCAGGCCTCGGAGGAGGCCATGCGCAAGGGTCGGGTTTCGATGATTTTGATCGAAACCCCGGCCAACCCGACCAACGGGCTGGTCGACGTCGCGATGATGCGCCGTGTCGCAGAAGCCATCGGAAAGACCCAGGGGCATATTCCGATCGTCGCCTGCGACAATACGCTGCTCGGACCGGTGTTTCAGCGGCCGATCGAGCACGGCGCGGATATTTCCTTGTACTCGCTCACGAAATATGTCGGCGGTCATTCAGACCTGATCGCGGGCGCCGCGCTCGGCTCGAAGGCGATGATGAAGGGCATCAAGGCGCTCCGGGGCGCCATCGGTACCCAGCTCGATCCGCACTCCTGCTGGATGATCAACCGGTCGCTCGAGACGCTGAGCCTGCGTATGGAGAAAGCCGATGCGAATGCACGTCTCGTGGCGGACTATTTGCGCGACCACCCCAAAGTGGCCAAGGTTCACTACCTTGGTCATCACGAGGAGGCCTCGCCGGCCGGACTAGTGTTCGCGAAGCAATGCCTCGGCGCGGGATCCACGTTCTCGTTCGACATCGTCGGCGGCAAGGCGGCGGCCATGAAATTCCTCAACGCGCTGCAGATACTCAAGCTGGCGGTGAGCCTTGGCGGCACGGAATCGCTTGCGAGCCTGCCCGCAACCATGACCCATTCCGGCGTTCCGGCCGACATTCGCCGGAAAATCGGCATTCTCGATTCCACGATCCGGCTGTCGATCGGCATCGAAAACCCGGCGGATCTGATCGCGGATCTCGCGCAGGCGTTGAACGCGGCTTAAGCGCGATTGACGCGAGCGCGCGCCAAGCGGCGGCTGAAAAAATCCGGGCGCCCCTGCGAGCGCCCGGCCTTGTCTCCTCGACGTGGCAGTACTTACTTCGTCACCTGACCGCGAATCTCGCCGCCCGGATTGGCCGCGGTGTGGATGTTGACGTAGAGCTTGCCGGCCAGGAGATCTGCGGCCTGCGCCTCGGTGAGCGTCGCGCTGCCTTCGACCGGACTTGAGGTGGCATTGGGGATTGCGACTGCGACGCCGGCGTTCTTGCCGGTCTCGGCGGGGCCGTGGAAGTGGGCGGCGGTGGCGGGGCCGGAGAGTCCCGAATAGGTCACCTTCCAGGAGAGCTTCTTGCTGCCGGCGTCATAGTCCAGATCGGCCGTGCCGGTGGCACTGCTGGTGTTGGCGGGCACCTCGGACTTGCCGTCGAGCGTCGCCTTCAATTTCTCCGCGCAGGCCGGACCGGCAAAAGCGATGGCCGCTCCGAGTGCAAGCGTGACAAAAACGGGCTTGTTCATGGTCGTCTCCCTGTTGGCGTCTGATGCTGTCAATCTGCAAACAGTGCGGGTTTGATTTTATTCCCGCCGGCGGATCAAGCCATCTAAATTATTCGTGGCTGGAGCGGGCGCGAACTGACCCGTAAATTCGCTTGATCTGGATGGAATGCCTCAATGCTGCGACGAACCCTGCTTGCCGCCGTCCTTGTCGCCGTCGCGGCATTCGGCGTCTATTGGTGGCTGACGGCTCCGGCTGCGCTGGCGGTCCCGCTGCCGTCCCGCGCGCCTGATCTTGCCAACGGGCAGGAGATCTTCAACGTCGGCGGCTGCTCGTCCTGTCATGCGGTCCCCAACCAGCCCGATCGTCTGCGGCTTGGCGGCGGCCTGCCGCTCGGCTCGCCGTTCGGGACGTTTTACGCGCCCAACATTTCCCCCGATCCCACCGACGGCATCGGGCGCTGGCGCGAGACCGATTTCGTCAGCGCCGTGATGCGGGGCGTTTCGCCCGAGGGAACGCATTACTTCCCGGCATTTCCCTACGCGTCCTATCATGTTGTGGAGCTGGACGACGTACGCGATCTCTTCGCCTATCTGAAGACCTTGCCGGCCGTGCCGGGCAGGGTGCGCGATCACGACCTGCCGTTTCCCTTCAATATCCGCCGCAATGTCGGGATCTGGAAATTGCTGTTCATGGACAGCCAGCCGTTCGTGCCGGATGCAGCGCGCTCGCCGCAATGGAATCGCGGCGCCTATCTCGTCAATGGCTTCGGCCATTGCGCGGAGTGCCACAGCCCGCGCAACCTCCTGGGCGGCATCATCACCGCGCAGCGCTTTGCCGGCGGACCCAATCCGGCAGGCGAGGGTTGGGTGCCGAACATCACGCAAAAAGGCATCGGGGAATGGAGCGAGAAGGAGATCGCCGATTTTCTCGAGACCGGCGAGATGCCCGAAGGCGACAGCGCGTCGGGCGCGATGCGGCCGGTCATCAAGAATCTGGCGCAGCTCACGCCTGAGGATCGCGCCGCGATGGCGGCCTATCTGAAGTCACTGCCGCCGGTCGATGGACCGACGCCGCCAAAACGCAAGCAAGGTGGCGCCTGAGGCCGGACCTTGCCGATTGACACGAGATCGATCGGCTCTAATCGGAATGTGCGTCACAATGGGGGGCGGCCACTTTGTGCAATTGTGGCTGATGGTCTCGACGCGTGGTTTTGCTTGCGTCAATTTCAGGCAGCTAGCTCGCGCCGAACGCCTTGAAGGTGATGATGGTGAGGGTGTCCTGAATGCCGGGCAGCACCTGGACCCTCTCGTTGACGAAGTGGCCGATGTCGGTGTCCTTGTCGACGTAGAATTTCACCAGCAGATCGTACTGTCCGGCGGTGGAGTAGATCTCGGAGGCGATCTCGGCTTCGGCAAGCGCGTTGGCGACCGTATAGGACTGGCCGAGCTTGCATTTGATCTGGACGAAAAAGGGAACCATTGCAGTCACTCCGAAGGCACATCTGGCGGCTAATAGGCCAAAACCGGCCGGATTTAGCAAGCGGACTTGCTGCCTCCGGGCGCAAGCAAACTTGCTGCCTCCGGCCATGCGCGCTAGGACGGATCATGGCCCAGAACCAGCAGAAAACCGCCCCATGACGACGCCCGTGGCGCTCACCATCGCAGGCTCCGATTCGAGCGGCGGCGCCGGCATCCAGGCCGACCTCAAGACCTTTGCGGCGCTCGGCGTCTATGGCGCGTCCGCCATCACGGCGCTAACCGCGCAGAATACGCGCGGCGTCACCGGCATTCACGCGGTGCCCGCCGAGTTCGTGACCGCGCAGATCGACGCGGTGTTCTCTGATCTGGACGTCGGCGCGGTGAAGATCGGCATGGTGGCGCAGGCCGCCAGCATCGATGCGATCGCGGCCGCGCTGTCGCGCTGGGCGCCCCGGCATGTCGTGCTCGATCCCGTCATGGTCGCAACCTCGGGCGATCGCCTGCTGGCGTCCGACGCCGTCGATGCGCTGCGCACAAAACTGATGCCGCTGGCGTCGGTGATCACGCCTAATCTGCCCGAGGCCGCTGCTCTTCTCGACGAGCCCGTTGCGGCAAGCGAGGCCGAGATCGAGAACCAGGGGCGACGCCTGCTGGCGCTCGGCTGCCGCGCCGTCCTGATCAAGGGCGGGCACGGTGAGGGCGTCGAGAGCATCGACTATCTCGTCGATGGCGAAAACACGATCGCGCTCGCCGCGCCGCGCGTCGCCACCCGCAATACTCATGGCACCGGCTGCTCGCTGTCCTCGGCGGTCGCTGCAGGGCTGGCCAAGGGCGAGGATCTCGCGGGCGCCGTGCAGAACGCCAAGGCCTGGATCAGCGCGGCGATCGCGGCCGCCGACCGCTTCAGCGTCGGCCAAGGCCACGGGCCGATCCATCATTTCCACAAGTTCTACTGACGTGGGCTTCGCGCGCAGCGACGGCCCGTCGTTACGCCCTTTGGCGGGGCGCCTGCGGCGCGATGTCGCCTGATTGTCGCATGCGACTGATATTCGCGGGGAGGGCGAGGCTAGATTTGATTCGTATCTGAGGGTGCCTCAAGGCTAATCGGTCATCCCCCTGTCACGGGATATTGTTACAGGCTGTCGCATGGGAAGTTACGATGTGAGTGACGGGAGCCCTGAAAGGCGCTTCCGCACCTTGTTCATCTCCGACGTTCATCTCGGAGCCCGCGGTTCTCAAGCCGACCTTCTGCTCGACTTCCTGCGCTTCCACGACGCCGACACGATCTATCTCGTCGGCGATATCGTCGACGGCTGGGCGCTGAAATCGAGCTGGCACTGGCCGCAATCGCACAACGACCTGGTCCAGAAGCTTTTGCGCAAGGCGCGCAAGGGCGCCAAGGTCATCTACATCCCCGGCAACCACGACGAGTTCTTGCGCAACTATTACGGCACGCATTTCGGCGGCATCGACGTGGTCGAGAACACCGTCCACGCCGGTGTGGACGGCAAGCGCTATCTCGTCATCCACGGCGACATCTTCGATCTGGTGGTACAGAACGCGCGCTGGCTCGCCCATCTCGGCGACAAGGCCTACGACTTCGCGATCCAGATGAATCGCTTCGTCAACTTCTTCCGCCGCATGTTCAAGGTGCCCTACTGGTCGCTGTCGCAATGGGCCAAGCAGAAGGTGAAGAACGCCGTCAACTATATCGGCGCGTTCGAGCAGGCGCTCGCCGCCGAGGCGCGGCGCCACGACGCCGACGGCGTGATCTGCGGCCACATCCACTACGCCGTGATCCGCGACGAGGGCGGCATCCGCTACATGAACTGCGGCGATTGGGTCGAGAGCTGCACCGCTCTGGTCGAGCACGACGACGGCCATTTCGAGATCATCACCTGGGCGGATCAGGTGCAGAAGCCGGCAGCTGTCCCGCAGGTCTCAGCAAAGGCAGCCTGATGCGCATCCTGGTCGCGACGGACGCCTGGCACCCGCAAGTCAACGGTGTGGTTCGGACGCTGACCAAGCTTGCTGACACCGCCAATGGGCTCGGCGTCGAGTTCACGTTCCTGACGCCGCAATCGTTCCGCACCTTCGCGATGCCGAGCTATCGCGACGTGCGGCTCGCCATGCCGCGCCCGGCGCGAATCGCGAGGCTGATCGAAGCGGCGCGGCCGGACAGCATCCACATTGCGACCGAGGGGCCGATCGGCCTGATGGTTCGCCGCTACTGCCGTCAGCGCAAGCTGCCGTTCACGACCAGCTTTCATACCCGCTTTCCTGAATATGTCCGCGCGCGCGTGCCGGTTCCGGGCTCCCTGATCTGGCGGGCGCTGCGCCGCTTCCACAGCCCCAGCCGCGCCGTGATGGCGGCGACGCCTGCGCTCGCCTGCGAGCTTGGCGAGCGCGGCTTTGACAATGTCGTGCTGTGGCCGCGTGGCGTCGACACACATCTGTTCCACCCCCGTGCGATCGACCTCTGCCTGCCGGCGCCGGTCTTCCTGTCGGTCGGCCGCATCGCGGTGGAAAAGAACCTCGAGGCGTTTCTCGATCTCGATCTGCCCGGCACCAAGGTGATTGTCGGCGACGGCCCGGCGCGTATCGCGCTGGAAGAAGCCTATCCGGATGCGATCTTCCTGGGCGAGAAGCACGGTGAGGCGCTGGCGGAGATCTATGCGGCGGCTGATGTGTTCGTGTTTCCCAGCAAGACCGACACCTTCGGCCTGGTCCTGCTGGAAGCCCTGGCAAGCGGCCTGCCGGTGGCGGCGTTCCCCGTGAAGGGGCCCCGCGATGTGATCGGCGATGCGCCGGTCGGCGCGCTCGATCACGATCTGCGCAACGCCTGCTTCGCCGCGCTCGACATCTCCCGGCCGGCCTGCGTCGAATTCGCCGCCGATTATACCTGGGAGGCCTCGGCCCGGGCCTTCGTTGACAGCATTTTGGCGGTCGGCGCGGTGCTATCAGGCCGGAACGGTGCGGAACAGGCTCGCTTCGTCGCCTAAAATCCTCGCGCGGAGATGTCTTGCCCGCGCCTCATCGGGCGCGATAACATCTGATATGACCGAACAGCCCCTTCCGATCGGCCCCGCCGATATCGATGCCGCAGCACGCGTGATCGCGCCCTTTGCCATCCGCACCCCGCTGCTGTCCTTTCCCGTGCTCAACGAGCGCGTCGGCGCAAAGGTCTTTTTGAAGCCGGAGATGCTCCAGCGCACCGGCTCCTTCAAGTTCCGCGGCGCCTTCAACAAGGTCGCTTCGATCCCGCAGGACAAGCGTGCCGGCGGCGTCGTCGCGTTCTCCTCCGGCAACCACGCCCAGGGCGTGGCGGCGGCGGCAAAAATCCTCGACATGCAGGCGACCATCGTGATGCCGGCGGATGCGCCGTTGTCCAAGCGCGAGCGCACCAAATCCTACGGCGCCGAGGTCGTGCTGTACGACCGCGACCGCGATGACCGTGAGGCGATCTCGCGCGGCATCGCCGAGAAGCGCGGCGCGACGCTTGTCAGGCCCTATGACGATCCCTTCGTGATTGCGGGGCAGGGCACCGCCGGCCGCGAGATCGCGGAGGACATGGCGGCGCTCGGCCTTAGCCCAGACATCGTGGTGGCGCCGGCCTCCGGCGGCGGCCTGATCGCCGGTGTCGCGACCGCGGTGAAGGCGCGCTATCCGCTGGCCCAGATCGTGGTGGCCGAACCGGAGGCGTTCGATGATCACGGCCTTTCGCTGACCGCAGGCCATCGCGAGCCGCATGCGCCTGCTGGCCGCACCATCTGCGACGCGCTGATGGCCTTGATCCCCGGCGAGATGACGTTTGCGATCAACAGCAAGCTCTTGGCATGCGGCGTCACCGCGTCGGACAAGGAAGTCGGCGCGGCCGTGGCATTTGCCTATCGCGAACTGAAGCTCGTGGTCGAGCCCGGCGGCGCGGTGGGCCTTGCTGCGCTGCTCGCCGGCCGACTCGATGTCGCCGGCAAGAACGTCGTCATCGTGCTCTCCGGCGGCAATGTCGACGCCGATTTGTTCGCCGAACTGGTGGCCTGATTCCAATCGGTGCGAGCGAGAGAGCTCGGTCCACTTCTCCCCGCAGGGCAGGGCTGCAGGGCTATTGTCTTTGAGAGCTGTTTCCCCGCGGCCCATCCTTCGAGACGCCCGCTTTTGGCGGGCTCCTCAGGATGAGGATTGAGTGCGCGGCAGGAGTTTCAACGAGCATCGATGCCGATTAGCCTCATCCTGAGGAGACCGCGGAGCGGTCGTCTCGAAGGACGAGGCGTGCGCTCAGGCCGCCCAAAAGGCCCGAGGGTAAGCCCGAGCCGCAGACTATCTGATCATGTCTTACTTGCTGACACGAAAAAGGGCAGAGCGTCACCGCTCTGCCCTTTGCCGTGGTGTGGACGACCGCAATCAGTGCATGAAGCCGCGGTGATTGTTGCCGCCGCTGTTGCCCTGCGCCTGGTTCATCGACTGGCGGAAGTTGTTGGCGCCGCCACTGCCGATCCGGCTGGTCGTGTTGAACTGCGGGCGGTTGTTCTGCTGGTTGTTTTGAACCTGCACCTTGTTCACCGGGTTGTTGTTCAACTTCACGCCGTTGTTGATGCGGATCGGATTGGTCTGCGTCTGAACAGGCTTCACGCCGACATTCGAGCCACGCTTGCCGACATTCGCAGGCATCGTGACGATCCTGCCGATGCCGCCATTGTTGGTCGTGGTGTTGGTCGGCGCAGGCATCGTGACGATCTTGCTCGGGATCTGCGACGGCGTGCCGTTCGTCTGGCTGCCCGCCGGCAAATTGACGATCTGGCCGCCATTGCCGAGCTTGCCGATGACGTTGTTGTCGCCGGGCTTCTGCACGACCGGCAAATTGCCGTTCACTTGCCCGCCGCCATTGCCCTGCTGCACCAGCGGTATGTATTTGGGCTGGCCGAGATTGCCGATCTTGAAGGTCGCAGTCATGTTCTGCGGAGCCAGGAACCTGGTCGCCTGCGTCAAGGGGATCAGCTTCGGCTGGACCTGCAGCTTCAGCGCGACTGGCGCATAGGGGCTGTTGCCGTAGCTGTCGTAGAAGCTCTTGTAGCCGAGCGGCGAATTCGCGAGCACCGCCTTGTGCCAGGCCTGCGAGATCGTGAGATTCGCAAGCAGCCAGCGGACGTGGTCGCACAGCGGATCGTGCGGGTACATCTGGATGAACTCCTGATAGTACTCCGGCCGTCCCTCGGACACGACGTAGTCATAGGCCTGACGGGTCGAGCGGCTCGGCAGGTTGGAGGCCATCTGCACCACCGGCGCATTCACCGGCGCGCGGCTTGCGGCAACCACGGTGTCGCCGAAGAAGGTGAAGTCGGAGGTCAATGACGAGCTTTCCCACGGGATCTGCGCGCCGCTGGTGGTCTGGTTGACTTCGAGGCGCACGCGCTTGAACAGCTGCTCGATCGGCACGTTGGGCTCGCGCGCGACGTTGAGGAAGGCCTGCGTGTAGGGGCTATGGCCGCCGGCGCCGTCCTGCGCTTCCGCACCCGGCGCGGTCGAATAGCCGACGATGGAGCCGTTCGGCGCGTCGACGATGGCCAGACCGCGGCCGGCGTCATTCACGTTCGGAAACGGGTTGTTGCGGCAGGCATCGAGGATGACGATGCGCATGCGGCTCGGGATCGTCTCCAGCGTCGACATCACGTCGACCAGGCGCACCGAGTTGTTGACCAGCTCGGTCGGGCTCGACACCCTGGCGTCGACGGGAACGAGGTAGTTCTCGCCGGCGAGCTGCACGCCATGACCGGCATAATACACCATGGCTACCGTGTTCGGGCCGCGCGAAGCGACCTTGGCGGAAAAGTCCTGCACCACGCGCAGCATGTCGTTCTGGGTCAGGTCGGTCGCGGCGACCACTTCGAAGCCGGCCGAGTTCAGGAATTGCGCCATCGATTGCGCGTCATCGTCGGGGTTCGCGAGTTGCGGCGCGTTCTGGTAGTTCGCATTACCGATCACCAGCGCCACCCGCTGCTCCGGGCCTTGCAGCGCGGCGAGGGTGGGCTGGACCGGGGCAACTTGCGCGGAAACGGGCCCGCAGGCGAAGCCGAACAGGCTTCCCAGCAGGCCCGCAGTCATCAGCAAAGGCTTTAGGCGGAACATGGCGTGCTCCTTTGGCACTGATCTCGATGCGAGATTGGTTGCGAGGAAGCTTGGCCGCGTTCGAACCTGTGGTCCGTGATTGCGGTCACCATGGCAGGCTGCGTGATCTGAATCACGATTGGAACCTGCTATGGTGGGCGATCGATTGGGAGGATAGTCCGTCACATGCTGAAATCGATCGATCCGATCCTGACGCCCGACCTGCTTTGGCTGCTCGCCTCGATGGGCCATGGCGACGATCTCGTTTTCGTCGATGCCAATCATCCGGCCACCCGCATCGCGCAGAGCACGACGTCGCAGCGCCTGATCCAGTTGCCCGGCATGAGCATGGAGACCGCAATCCGCGCCATCATGTCCGTTTATCCGCTCGACGATTTCGATCCCGATCCGGTGCGCGTGATGATGCCGGTCGACGATCCCGAGCGCGTCCCCGAGGTGCAGCGCGCAGTGCTGGCGGAGATCGAGCGCGCGGTCGGGCGAACGGTCAGTCCCGGCAAGCTCGCGCGTGCGGATTTCTATCGCGCCGCTGCGGCGGGCTTTGGCGTGGTGCAGGTGGGGGACAGCAGGGCGTATGGATGCTTTCTGATCCGCAAGGGCGTGATCAGCTAGCGGAAGCTTCGGACCATCCGATTGGTGGGCGCTCGTACAAATAGCCTTGCACTCGAATTTGAATGGCGTTCCCGAACTCGACTGTCTATCGTGAATCCATGTCGCGCCTTGTACGTCTGTCTGTTGTTATCATCCTGTCCCTGCTGCCGGCTACGGCCCCGGCGGAGTCCATCAAGAAACGGGCCGCGCAAGCCTGGCATGGCTACGGCTTCCTGCCGGGCTATCGTCAGCCGCTGAGCAACAGCATTCCGCTCTACAAGCAGAAGGAAGCGATGCGGCGTATGTCGCGCAGCGACCGTCGCCACTGGTACATCGATCCGGTTCCGCAATATTACGGCTGGGACGGCGAGTGGCGCTATTTCGGCCGTCCCGGCTTCGGCGGCGGCCGCTACAACGGCGGCAGCTTCGGCCCGTGCTGGACACGGACACCGATCGGCGCGGTGTGGAATTGCGGGTGATCAGGCAGCCACGCGGTGGCTGTCCGGATCGCTTCGCTGCGCTAGCAATGACGAAATCTAGCCGCGGACATCTATCTCTCACCGTCACCCTGAGGTGCGCGCTCGGCGGCGCATCGCGGCGCTGAGCAAGCCTCGAAGGGCGACGGCCCGGCTGCATCTCGGCCGTTCATCCTTCGAGGCTCGTCTTGCGATGCGAGCGCATCGCAAGCCCCGCACCTCAGGATGACGGATTAACAATTAGAGCGCCCCTTACGAGAAGAACGCGATCTTCTCGGCCTGGGTCATGCGGCGAATTGGGGCCATGGGATCGTTGGCCGCCGCGCGGGGCTTTTGCAAAATGCCGCTGGCGAGGATGGTGGCGCCGAGCGAGGGCTCGGGGACGGGCGAGGGCATGGGAAGTGTCGCGGTCAGCGCTGCGCCGAATGTTGCCGTGGCTGCCAAGGTCGGGGCCGGCTGCTCCATCACTTCGGCGGCGGCTTCCGCAATGGCGTTGGTGAGGCGCGCAAGCGATTCCATCGCGATCGGCGCTTCCTCTACGGGCTCCTCCACGAGCGGTGCGGCGGCCGGCTCCGGCGCGATCGGCTCCGGCATCTCGGCGGCAACGGGCGCTGCTGCCTCCGCAACCACCGGCTCCGGAATGCCCGCTTCGATCGGTTCGACGATCTCATCGAACGACGGATCGGGTGCGGCCATCTCCAGCGCAATGGCCTCGAGCACGGCTTCGTCCTCGGCTTCCGCGGCGGCGTCGAGCGAGAAATCGTCGGCCATCTCGGCGAAAGCGGCGGGTTCGGCGATCTCCTCTTCGCGCGTGACGTGATTGTCGGCAATGACCTCCGGCTCGATGGCGACGTCCATTGCCTCCTCGGCAATGGCGAGTGCTTCGGCGGTGCTGACCGCTTCGACCGCAGCCTCGGTCACAGGTGCTTCGCTCGCCATCGCGGCAGGCGCGGCCTCGACAGGCGCGGCCTCTGCGACGGGCGCTTTCGGCGCCGGCGCGGGGTGCACCGCCGCTTGCGGCGCTGTGTCGCCGTCTGCATCTAGCTGCTCGACCCGATCCCTGAGCAGATCGAATGCGGCCTTGAGCTCGACGCGGGGGTCGATGATCGACACCTGTCCGCAAGCGGCCTCGATGAGGGCGAGCTGCGAATCAATGAGGTCGCAGATTCGCCCGTCGGCACCGATCTCGCGCCAGCGCCAGGAGATCTCCTTGATGATGCGGACGCCGCGCGGGATCGGCGCGAGGCTGGCCTCGATCGCGGCGGGATCGAAGGCTGCGATCGCGATCGTCTCGGCCTCGCGGATGGCGCGGCGGATCTCGACCAGCGCCTCGGGCAGGCGGTCCTCGACCACGGGTTGTCGCTGTGCCGCAAGGGTTTCTTCGATTTTCGCGACCGCATCGAGCACCATGCGGGTATCCGCATTGCGGTTGCGCTTGGCATATTCGCCGAGGAACCAGCGGCCGCGCGCGGTTTCCATGAAGGCTTCGCGGATCGCGTCGTAATCCTGCTCGTTCGGCTCGGCCGCACGGGCAGCCATAGGCGAGAGGGCGAATGCTTCGTTGGCCATGTCAATCTCGTCGCGCAAATCACCGCGCGTTACAGTAACGATCACCACGATATCGACCGAATCGCAATTGGTTTGATGGCACCCGAATCACAAATCCCCACGCGAGCGTCCGTGAAGCGGCGATTCGCCGTGAGCCTCGCCCTGTTCTACTCCGCCGTCTTCGCGGTGTCGGGCACGCATCTGCCGTTTTTTCCGGTCTGGCTGAAGGCGATCGGCATCGATGCGGCCTGGATCGGCATCATCAACGCGCTGCCGGCGATCACGCGCTTCACCACGCTGCCGCAAATCACCGCCTTGGCCGAAAAGCGACATGCCATTCGCGCCGGCATGATGGTGTCGGTGCTGGCCACGGCGATCGGGTTCACGGCGGTCGGCTTGCAGCAGCAGCCATTGGCGCTGTTCCTGATCTATGTGCTGACCTGCGTGATGTGGACGCCGATGACCCCGCTGACGGACGCTTATGCGCTGCGCGGCGTCGCCCGCTACGGGCTCGATTACGGGCCGCTGCGGCTGTGGGGCTCGGCGGCCTTCGCCGCGGGCTCGCTCGCCTGCGGCTATCTGGTCGACAGCATCGCCGCCCGCGACCTGATCTGGATCATCGTCGCGTGGGCCGTCGTTGCGGTCGCCGCCAGCCTGCTGCTTCAGCCGCTCGACGATGTCAGGCGAAGGACAACGGAGACGCATGCCGGCAAGGCCTTGCTGCGCGATGGCGGCTTCTGGGCCGTCATCGCTTCCGCCGCGCTGATCCAGGGCAGTCACGTCGCCTATTACACCTTCTCGGCCATCAACTGGCAGCTCCATGGCCTCGGCGGGCTGACCATCGCGGGCCTCTGGACCTTAGGTGTAATCGCCGAGATCATCGTGTTCGCGCTGTCGCCGCGGTTCTCGCTGCATCCGTCCTCGCTGATCGCGATCGGCGGGGTGAGTGCGGTGGTGCGCTGGATCGTCACCGCGCAAGAGCCGCCGCTCGCGCTGCTTGCGATCGTGCAACTCGGCCACGGCCTCAGCTTCGGCATGACCATCGTCGGCACCATGAATCTTCTGGTGCAGCGCGTGCCATCGCATCAGATCGCGCGGGGGCAGGGCTATTATGCCGCGTGCAACGGGCTGCTCGGCGCGACCACCTCGATCGCGTCAGGCGCGATCTACGCCCGCATCGGCGACGGCCTCTACTACGTGATGGCGGCGATGGCCGCGGCCGGCGCGCTTGTCATCTGGTCGGCGCGGCATCGGCTGAAAGCTCAGCCCCACAACGACGAGGCCGGTGGATAGATCAGGCTGTCGTCATACCGCAGCCCGTGCTCGCGGTCGCGCGACAGCAGCAAGGGGCCGTCGAGATCGACGAAGCGTGCTTGCGGCGTCACCAGCATCGCCGGCGCCATCGACAGCGACGTCGCGACCATGCACCCGATCATGATCTCGAAGCCGAGCGCCTGCGCGGCATCCGCCATAGCCAGCGCCTCGGTGAGGCCGCCGGTCTTGTCGAGCTTGATGTTCACGGCGTCGTAGCGCTCGCGCAGCGGCGCGAGCGAGCTGCGGTCATGCACGCTCTCGTCGGCACAGACCGCGAGCGGCCGCTTGATCCGCGCCAGCGCATCGTCCTTGCCGGCCGGCAGCGGCTGCTCGACCAGGGTGACGCCGGCGGCGCCGCAGGCGGCGAGATTCTGCTCCAGATTGGCCTCGGTCCAGGCCTCGTTGCCATCGACGATCAGCTCGGATTCGGGGGCGGCTTTGCGAACCGCCGCGATCCGCTCCGGATCGCCGTCGCCGCCAAGCTTGACCTTGAGCAGTGGCCGGTGCGCGGCTTTGGCCGTCGCCGCCGCCATAGCCTCGGGGCTGCCCAGGGAGATCGTGTAGGCGGTGGTGCGCTCGCCCGGCACCGGGCGATCCAGCAGATTCCAGGCCCGCCGGCCGGTCGCCTTGGCCTCGAGGTCGATCAGGGCGCAATCCAGGGCATTGCGGGCCGCGCCCGGCCGCATGGCGGCCTGCAGGGCCTCTCGCGAGAGGCCGCCCGCCACGGCCGCCTGCATGGCCTGGATGGCGGCAAGGGTTGCCTCGGGGGTCTCACCATAGCGGGGATAGGGCACGCACTCGCCGCGGCCGGTCAGGCCGTTCCGGCTGATTTCGGCCACGACGGTCACGGCCTCGGTCTTGGCGCCCCGGCTGATGGTAAAACTGCCGGCGATGGGAAAACGCTCGATTCGCGCGGCCAGGGCCGGAACTTTGCTGGAAGTCATTTTGAACTCTGGCGAAATCTGAACCTGCTAGTTACCTCTAGCAACTAAGGTTAACCAGTCGGGGATACCTTCTCTGGGTAAGGGCGCGTGGACAACCATCTGATTCTCTCCGTTTCTTGTGCCCCGGCACGGGAGCGGACATCTTGAGCGGCGATCCGAAGCTGGAACGGATCGCCAAGGGCAACGCGCTGGCACTCTGCGCCACCGGAACCTGGACCGCGAGCTTCGCGCCGGTCTTGGAGCGGATGGTGGCTGACGCCGAGAAGCTCGCCGGCGGTTCGCAAAGCATCTTCATCGACGTCTCCGAGGTCGCCAAGCTCGATACTTTCGGTGCCTGGCTGATCGAGCGGCTGCGCCGCAGCCTGACGCAGGGCGCCGTCGAGGCGCAGATCGCAGGGCTATCCGCCAATTATTCCAGCCTCGTCGACGAGGTCCGGCGGGTCAGGGCGACGCCCGTGATCGACAGCAGCACGATCACCATCACCGGCATGCTGGAGCAGATCGGCCGGGCCGTGGCCGGCATCGCCGGCACGGTTGCGGGCCTCATTGACATGCTCGGCGCGGTGCTCGCGGCGGGCGCGCGCGTGCTGATCCATCCGCGCTCGCTCCGCCTGACCTCGACCGTGCATCACCTCGAGCAGGTCTGCTGGCGCGCGGTGCCGATTATCGTGCTGATCACCTTCCTGATCGGCTGCATCATCGCCCAGCAGGGCATTTTTCATTTCCGCAGGTTCGGCGCCGACATCTTCGTCGTCGACATGCTCGGCGTGCTGGTGCTGCGTGAAATCGGCGTCTTGCTGGTCGCGATCATGGTCGCGGGCCGCTCGGGCAGCGCCTACACCGCCGAGCTCGGCTCGATGAAGATGCGCGAGGAGATCGACGCGCTGCGCACGATGGGTTTCGATCCGATCGAGGTGCTGGTGCTGCCGCGCATGCTGGCGCTGGTGCTGGCGCTGCCGATCCTGGCCTTTCTCGGCGCCATGGCGGCGCTCTATGGCGGTGGTCTCGTCGCCTGGCTCTATGGCGGCGTCGATCCCGAAGCCTTTTTGCTGCGCCTGCGCGACGCGATCTCGATCGACCATTTCATCGTCGGCATCGTGAAAGCACCGGTGATGGCCGCCGTGATCGGCATCGTCGCCTGCGTCGAGGGGCTCGCCGTGCAGGGCAGCGCGGAATCGCTGGGACAGCACACCACGGCATCCGTGGTGAAGGGCATCTTCTTCGTCATCGTCATGGATGGCGTATTCGCCATCTTCTTCGCTTCGATCGGGATGTGACGATGGCTGGCGAGATTCAAAATCCCATCATACGCGTCCGCGACATTACCGTGCAGTTCGGCGCGACGCGGGTGCTCGACGGCCTCGACCTCGACGTCAAGCGCGGCGAGATTCTGGGCTTCGTCGGTCCTTCGGGCGCCGGCAAGTCGGTGCTGACGCGGACCATCATCGGCCTTGTGCCGAAGGTCGCGGGCTCCATCGAAGTGTTCGGCGTCGATCTCGATTCCTCCAATACTTCGCAGCGCCGCAACGTCGAGCGACGTTGGGGCGTGCTGTTTCAGCAGGGCGCGTTGTTCTCCTCGTTGACCGTCAGGCAGAACATCCAGTTTCCGATGCGCGAATACTTGCGGGTCTCGCAGCGGCTGATGGACGAGATCACCTTGACCAAACTCACCATGGTCGGGCTCAAGCCGGAAGTTGCGGATCGCTTTCCCTCGGAACTGTCGGGCGGCATGATCAAGCGCGTGGCGCTGGCGCGCGCGCTGTCGCTCGATCCCGATCTCGTGTTCCTCGACGAGCCGACCTCGGGCCTCGATCCGATCGGCGCCGGCGACTTCGACGAGCTGGTCCGGACGCTCCAGCGTACTTTGGGCCTGACCGTTTTCATGGTAACGCACGACCTCGACAGCCTCTACACAGCTTGCGACCGCATCGCCGTTTTAGGCAACGGTAAGATCATTGCGGCAGGGTCGATCGCCGATATGCAGGCCTCGCAGCATCCCTGGCTGAGGCAATATTTCCATGGCAAGCGCGCTCGCGCGGTGATGGGCTGAGGTGCCGGAGTAGCTGATGGAAACGCGGGCAAATTACGTATTGATCGGATCGTTTACGCTGGCGGTGATCGCCGCGGCGATCGGCTTCGTGCTGTGGTTCCAGTCGCTGCACACCACCAAACAGCGCAGCCCCTTGCGGGTCGTGTTCGAGGGCCCGGCGGCAGGCCTGCGCAATGGCGGCAGCGTCAATTTCAACGGTATCCGAGTGGGTGAGGTGGTCTCAGTGAAGCTGGACAACCCGCGTCGGGTTGTCGCACTCGCCATGGTCGAGAACAACGCCCCGATCCGCAAGGACACCCTGGTCGGCCTCGAATTCCAGGGCCTGACCGGCGTTGCCGCGATCTCGCTCAAGGGCGGCGAGGAGGCGGCTCCCGCGCCGCCGCTCGACGAGGACGGCATCCCGACGCTGACGGCCGATCCCAACAAGCTCCAGGACGTCACCGAGGCGATCCGCGGCACGCTCCAGAACATCAACAAGATCGTCGCCGACAATCAGGAGTCGGTGAAGAACTCGCTGAAGAACCTCGAGACCTTCACCAATTCGCTCGCGCGCAACTCCGAAAAGATCGACGGCGTGATGGCCAGGGTCGACGGTGTCATGCTCAAGGCCGACAGCCTCATGCTCGGCCTCAATACGCTGGCCGGCGGCAAGGACGGCGGCGAACTGTTCCAGGCGGTGAAATCGATCCGCGAACTGGCCGATGATTTCGACAAGCGCTCCGGCGCGCTGATGACCGACGGCCGCCGCACGCTCGGCGACATCAGCCGAGCCGTGAACAATTTTGATCGCAACCCGACCCGCGTGCTGTTCGGCGCCAGCAACAGCGCACCACCGGCCGCTCCGCCGCCGGCGGAAGCGCCGAGGCCCGCCGCGACGGAGCGCAGGCGTCAGTAGGCGGGAACGCTTCTCCCCTTGTGGGAGAAGGTGGCGCGAAGCGCCGGATGAGGGGTTGTCCCCTCATGTTCAACCGAGAGAGATTCGTGCGCGGAGAGAAACCCCTCATCCGACGCGCTGCGCGCGCCACCTTCTCCCACAAGGTGAGAAGGAAAAGGAGTGCGCCGCAGCGGCAACTGCCGCCGCAGGGGCAGTCTGGATTTGCTTCGTTACTTCGCTCTTCGCAATGACGATCCAAACAAAAACGGAGGCCGTGAGGCCTCCGTTTTCGTTAGCTAAGCTATTCGCTGTTGCTGCGGGCTGCTTACCCCAGTCGTCCCGCCGCGTGAGCGAGCAGGGTGTAGACCAGGCCCGTCTCCGAGGTCAGGTGGTTGCGCAGCTCCTGCGGGCCGCGGCCGTCGCGGGCGACTTCGTCGAGCAGGCGCTCGAACTCGGCGACGTAGCGGTCGACCGTGGCCTTGAAGTTGCGGTCGGCGCGGTACTTGCGGGCGACTTCGTCAAAGGCCTTCTGGCCGGCGGGCGTGTAGAGACGCTTGGTGAAGGCCTTGTTCTCGCCGCGCTGATAGCGGTCCCACATCTCGGCGGCGAGGTTGCGGTCCATCAGTCGGCCGATGTCGAGCGACAGCGATTCCAGCGGATTGCTGCCACCCTGCGGAGCCTGCGGCTGCGGCGCGGGTGCCGCGCGGCCACGGGGCGCCTCACGGCCGGTTGGAGCGCCCTGGCTGGCGTCCGTGCGGTTCAAGAGGTCCGACAGCCAGCCGTCGCGGCCCTGGTCGCTGCCCGCGGGCGCGACCGGCGGCGCCTCGGCGCGGCGCGAGGCCGGCATGCCGAGGTCCGGCGGCGGCAGCGTCGAGGCGCTGCCGGTGTCGCGCATGCGCGTCTCGGTCGTGCGGCCACCGACGGCTGCCAGCGCCGGCTCTTCCTGGCGCTGCACCGCGGCGCGGCCCGTGGTGGTGACGTCGAGGCCGCGGCCATGCTGGGCCACGATGCGGTTGAGCTCGGCGAGGGCCTCGATCTGGTCGACGATCACCTTGCGCATCTGCGCAGTGCTCTCGGCAGCCTCCTGCGGCATCTCGAGCACGCCGCGGCGCAGCTCGTTGCGGGTGGCTTCGAGCTCGTTGTGCATCTCGAACGCCATCTGCTTCATGCTGGAGACGAGGTTGCTGAACTTCTCGGTCGACTGCTTGAACATCGCATCCGCCTCGTCGGTGGTCTGGCGGTAGATGTCGTGCATGGATTCGACGGTCTGCCGGTGCTCCTCTTCGGACGCCGCGCGCACCGCCTCGAACTGGCGGGTGATCGCGGCGGAACCTGCGCCGGCGGTCTCCGCCACGACGCGGGCGATGTCGCGGGCACGCTCTTCGGCGGCTGCCAGCGATTCATCGAGCAGGCCAGTGAAGCGCGACAGCCGCTGGTCGAGATCGGCCGTGCGCAGGTCGATCGTGGTGACGAGCGATTCCAGCGCCTGCTTGCGTTCGGCGAGGGACGCGGTGGTGTTCTTGTTGCTCTGCTCGACGACCTGCGCGGCATCGACCAGTGCCTTGCCATGTGCATCGAACTGGGTCGACAGCTCGCCGAGATCCTGGAGCGCCCGCGTGGTCTTCGTATTGAAGACGTTGAGCTGGTCTTCCAGGTTCTGCGTCGCCGCGCCGTTGCGCGTGGTGACGTCATTCATCGCCGAGACAAAGTCGGCAACGCGCGTTACCAGCGCCCGCTCGAGCGAGTTGAGATTGTCGTGCGCACCGGTCAGCACCTCCTGGAGGAGGATGTTGCCTTCGCGCAGACGCTCGAACAGGGCCACCGTGTCGGTGCGCAGGATCTTGCTGGTCTCCTGCATCTCGGTGACGGCCGCGATCGAGACCTGGCGCGACTGGTCGATCGCCGCGCGCGAGGCCTGTTCGAGGTCCTTGAGCGACTTGTTGACGGCACCTGTGGCCATCTCGCTCGCCGAGTTGATGGTGCGGGCCACTTCGGAACCGTTGCCCATCATAGTCTGCGAGAACGCATGGCCGCGCGTCTCGATCGACTTCAGTGCATCCGAGGTGACGCGGTCGATGTCGAGCGTGAGCTGGCTGGTCTTCGAACCAATCGCGTCCACGAGCGAGCCGCGCTTGGCGTCGATCATGTTCGCGAGACGATCGGACTGCTGCTGCACGTAGGTGACGATCTCGTCGGTCTTGCCGGTCATGGCCTGGCCGAAGCTGCTGCTGGCGGCGAGCACCGAGCGCTCGACGTCGGCCGAGCTCGACTTGACCCGCGAGCTCGCCTCGTTGGAGGCATTGATCAACGCGTTCTGGGCGTTGAGCGCGCTGGTCTGGATGTCGTTGGTCGCGTTCGCCGTCGCCGTGCTCAGCGTGCGCTCGATCTCGGTCGAGATCGCGCGGATCTGGCTCGCGGCATCCGCCGACGTCGAGGTCAGCGACGTCTGCGCCTCACGCGCGCTGCTGAGGATGGTCGAGGCGGTGTCGGCACCGACCGAGGTCAGCGTGCGCTCGATGTCCGTGGTCAGCGACTTGATCTGGCCTGCCGCGTCCGTCGAGGCGGAGATCAGCGTGCCCTGGGCCTCACGTACGCCGCTTGTGAGTGCCTCGATGGTGGCGCCGCCGGCGGTCGCCAGCGCGCGCTGCATCTCGGCCGCGAGCGAGCGGACCTGGCTGGTCTGTTCGGCCGAGACGGAGAGCAGGGTGCTCTGGGCGTCGCGGGCGCTGGTCGTGATCGTCTCGGCGGTCGACTGGCCGACCTGCGAGAGCGACCGATGCACTTCGGCCGCGAGCGACTTGACCTGGCTCGCCGCATCCGAGGACGCATTGACGAGCGTGCTCTGGGCTTCGCGGGCGCCGGTCATGATGGTCTCGGCCGTCGCGGTGCCGGCCATCGAGAGCGAACGCTGCACGTCCGAGGACAGCGCCTTGATCTGGTTGGCGGTCTCGCTCGAGGCCGCGATCAGCGCGCTCTGCGCATCGCGGGCGCCGGCGGTGATCGATTCCGCCGTGGTGGAGCCGGCCATCGAGAGCGAACGCTGCACGTCGGCGGTCAGCGTCTTGACGTGGTTGGCCGCGTCCGAGGACGCCGTGACGAGCGTGGTCTGCACCTCGCGGGCGCCGGCCAGGATCGAGGCTGCGGTGGCAGAACCGGCCGCCGACAGCGTGCGTTCGACGTCGGCCGACAGCGACTTGATCTGGTTGGAGGCATCGCCGGAGGCAGCGACCAGGGTCGACTGCGCCTCGCGGGCGCTGGTCAGGATCGAGTTCGCAGCACCGGTGCCGACCGCGGTCAGCGCGCGCTCGACCTCGGCGGACGTCATCTTGAGCTGGGCGTTGACGTCGGAGGAGACCGTCATCAGCGACTGCTGGGCGGTACGCGCACCGGTCTGGATCGTCTCGCTGGTGTTGACCACGAGGTTGGTGAGCGAGCGCTCGGCGTCCTCGACATGCGAGCGGATCGCGGTCGAGATCATCTCGGCGCGGGACATCATGTCCTCGCTGGCCTGACGGCCGCTGCTTTCGATGCGGCCGGCAACGGCTTCGACACGCGAGCCGAGCAGGTCCTCGAACTGCGCCACGCGCACGTCGATATCGCTGGCGACCGAGCCGACCTTGGTCTCGATGGCCTGGTGGATGTCCTGGAAGCGCGCCGTGACCGTGTCGGTCAGATGCGTGCTGCGGCCGTCGATGATCTCGGTGACGCCGGTGATGCGGCGGTCGACCGCCTCGATCGCCTGCGCGGTGCCGTCCGTGAGCGTCGAGGTCAGGAGGGTGAGGCGCGTGTCGATCGACTGCACGGCCTGCGAGGCGCCGTTTGTCACCGCAGTCGTCAGGTAGGTGAGGCGCGTGTCGATGGATTCGAGCGCCTGCGAGGCGCCGCCGGTGAGCGTCGTCGTGAGGTGCGTCAACCGCGTATCGATCGACTGGATGGTCTGCGATGCGCCATCGGTGAGCGAGGTCGTGAGATGGTTGAGGCGCGTGTCGATCGTCTCAATCGCCTGCGACGCGCCGTCGGTCAGGGACGTCGTGAGGTGGGTGAGGCGGGAGTCGATGGACTCGAGTGCCTCCGAGGCGCCGCCGGTGAGCGTCGTCGTGAGGTGCGTCAGCCGCGTATCGACCGACTGAATCGCTTGGGCGGCACCGTCAGTCAGCGTCGTGGCGAGTGTGTTGAGGCGCCCGTCAATGGTTTCTGTCACCGACCTGGCGCGGGTGTCGAACGACTGTTCGAGCGCGGCGACGCGGCCGACAAGCTGGTTGTCGAAGGTCTTGATGTGGCCTTCGATCGTGCCGTCGAGGCCGGCGATCTTGTCGTTCAGCGAGGAGTCGAGATTGGTGACGCGTTCGCCGATCGTGGTCTCGAACTGCACCAGCCGCTGGTCGAGGACAGCCGTGATGTCGCCGCCGTTCGAGGTGAAGCGGGTATCGAAATTGTCGACATAGGTCTTCAGCGTCTCGGCGATGTCCTCCGTGCGCTGGCCCATGCGCTCGACGATCTCACCGCCAAACGTCTTCACGGTGCGGTCGAACTCGGAGATGTGGCGTGTGATCAGCGCGCCCAGGGTGCCGGAGTCGCGGGCGAACTTCTCGACCAATTCGGTGCCCTGGTTCTTCACCAGCTCGTCGAACGCGCTCATCTGGAGCGACAGCGAGTCGTGCGCGGTCTCGGTCTGGCTGACGACCTTGGCGACGAGCGTGTTGACGGTGGCGTCGAGCGCCTCGCTCGCCTTGTCGCCGGAGGTCATGATCTGGCCGGCGAGCCGGTTGCCGGCGTCGTCGATCTTGGCGGAGAGGTCGTTGGAGCGCAGCTCGAGCTCGAGCAGCAGCGAGTCCGACGAATTCTTCAGGCTATCGTGCACCTGCTCGGTGCGCTCGGAGATGCCGTCGACGATCGCGGCGGAGCGCTGCTCGAACTCGCCGGTGATGCGGTCGATACGCTCGTTGAGCATCTCGTGGACGCGGTCGGCGAGGTCGACGAACTCGTCGTGGACGTGGCCGGTCTTGAAATTGAGGCTGGTGGTCAGCCGCTCGCTGGCGTCGAGCACGGCGCGCGTGGTCTCGTTGCTGGCCTCCTCGAGGCGGTCGAGCAGGTCGCCGCCGCGCTCGCCGAGCGCGAGGATCATGTTGTCGCCGGCGTTGCTCAGGGCACCCGTGATATGAGCGCCGCGCTCTTCCAGCGCGCCGGTGATGCTCTTGGCGACTTCGTCGACCCGCGAGGCGATCGCGTCCGAGATCAGCGCGATGTCGTGGCGCAAATCGATCTGCACGCCGGAGATGGCGCTGCGGACCTGCTCGGCCTGGCCGACCAGATTGTCGCGCTGATGCGCGATGTCCTGGAGCAGGGCGCGGATGCGCACTTCGTTGTCGGAATAGGCGCGTTCGAGCGCCGCAACCTCGTTGGCGACCAGCGTCTCGAGCTCGCCGGCGCGCGCGATGGCGCGCTCGATGCCGTCGCCCATCGCCGCGACCTCGCGGCGGATGGCCTGGCCGACGGTGACCATGGAATCGGACGCCGAGCCTTCCGGCTCGGAGAAGCGGATCGCGACCTGCGCCATCGCCTGCGCGATCATGCGCATTTCCTGGCCGCGCCAGACCAGGCTCGCCAGGAAGTAGAACAGCATGATGGGCGCGAAGAACATCGCGATCAGACCGGCGATAACGAGCACGCCGCCGCTCTGGCCCATGGCGGCCTGGATCGAGGGCAGGAAGCCGACGGTCAGCGCGGCGCAGGCCGCGAGCCAGACGCCGGCGAAGATGGTGGCGAAGGTATAGACGCTGCGGGCAGGGCGGCCCTTCTGAAGCGCCTGAAGTAACTGGCCGATCGTCTCGCGGTCGTCATTGGCGGCGCGGCGCGACGAACGCGGCTCCTCGATCGGGTCGAACACCGCCCGTTCGTTGGCGGCAGGACGCGGCTCGAAATTCGGCTCGTCGAAAATCGGGGGATCCGGCGGCGCCCCTGGAGACGACGTTTCGTTGCGCATCGAGGCGTTGCGGCTGGTGTCCGCGGCCGTGTCGCTGATGTTCAGGGCTTCCTGGATCGCAGAAAGCGCAACTTCTGTGGGGTCTTTGACCTTTTTCGGAGTGTTCGCCATGTTCAGTCCGAGCCCTCGTTACTTGTACGCGTCCCCCCGCGAGCCCTGCGCGCTACGCAAGCCCACAGACCGGATCATGCCGCTTGCGCGGATTTCCGAGCCGTCCCCACCCGGACGGCTTGTCCGCCAATTTCCGCAACATCCTATTGGCAGAGCGTCGCGAATGAAATGCCTGCGATTAAGACAATCTTAATCATCGTTAACAGGATCACGCCGTAACGCCTTAGCAATAAATACAATTCTCCACCGGACTCGCCGGATTGCGGCAACTTTTCGTCAATAAACGGGCGGAATCAGGTAAACAGCCCCAACATTTCGTTAACCATTTTCATGCTTGGGTGGGAGGAACCTGACCGCCGGACCGGCGGACCGTCGCGCGATGCCGGGGCCTGTGCCATGACGCCTGAACTGCAACGGATGGACTGGATGCCCTCGCCCCCGCTTGCACCCATCGACGGCCCTCTCGACCTCGATCACCTCTCGCGCATGACGCTCGGCGACACCGAACTGGAACAGGAAGTGTTGGCGATGTTCGCCGAGCAGGCGGTCCGCCTGATCGCGGCGATGGCGGCCCTTCCGGCCGAAGCCGGCGCGCTCGCGCACAAGCTCAAGGGTTCGGCGCGCGGAATCGGCGCCTTTGCGGTGGCGGATGCCGCAGCCAGCCTGGAGACCGCGATCCGGACCGGCGATGGCCGGCCCCACGCCTTCGCCGAGCTGAAAGAGGCGGTGACCGAGGCCCGCGCCGCCATCGAGGCGATCCTGAAGCCTTAGGGCGACAGGGTCAGGACCGGGCTCTAGTCTTTTGTTTTGACGCGTTTTCTTCCCGCCAAGCGGGATTCACTTCGCATCAAAACGCTATGGCGCCGGGCGGATCGACCCGTTATAGGACAGCCCGGACCCTCATTCATTCGCAACATCGCGGCAGCACGAGCACACATGGCCAAGATCAACTTTGTCGACCACAAGGGCGAAACCCGTACGGTGGAAGTCGAGAACGGCGCGACCGTGATGGAAGCCGCCATCCGCAACAGCATTCCCGGCATCGAGGCCGAATGCGGCGGCGCCTGTGCCTGCGCAACCTGCCATGTCTATGTCGACGAAGTCTGGCGCGAGAAGGTCGGCAGCCCGACGCCGATGGAAGAGGACATGCTCGATTTCGGTTTCGACGTGCGCCCGAACTCGCGGCTGTCCTGCCAGATCAAGGTCTCCGACGAGCTCGACGGGCTGGTCGTTGCGACGCCGGAACGGCAGGCCTAAGCGCTCCTCTCTTTAATTATGCGGCGGCGGCGCGACCTCGATGCCGCGCTTGTGCCACGGTCTGAGCTTCTCGATTATCTCCGCAGTGAGCGGCACCGGACGCCGCGTCGCCTCGTCGAGCATGACGCCGACCGACATCGCCGACGCGATGCACTTTCCTTCCGAAAACACGACCTGCTCGAAAGTCACTGACGTCCGTCCGAGTTTCACGACGCCAAGCCCAAGCTCGATCGTGTTCGGCCAGTGCAACTCGGCGCGGAAATGGATGTCGAGCCGCACCATGATCCAGGCCAGGCCCGGCGGCGTCAGCCCGTATTCCGGGCTCTTCATCAGCGTGACACGACCGGTCTCGAAATAGGTTGCGTAGACCGCGTTGTTGACGTGCTGGTTCGGATCGAGATCGCCGAAGCGGACATTGTCACTGAGACGATAGGGATAGTCCTCCAGGCGCGGCGTCGTATCGAGGCGGCTTTCTGCGTTCACCGATTGATCTCCGTCATATCTTTGCTCGTTACAGCCCAGTTATCCGAAGCCGGCAAGTGGGCGCGGCTGCGGGGCGCCACCGCTTTTATGCCTTCCCTGATCCATCCCCGTTGGCTAGACAGGCAGGGTCACTTCTGCCCGCGGGGGCGCCGTCCACCGATAACGATCGATAAAGAGACGACATGAGCGATGTGATCAAAACCGATGTGCTGATTATTGGCGCCGGCCCCTGCGGTCTGTT
Source organism: Bradyrhizobium sp. 139 (assembly GCF_023074175.1). Lineage (GTDB taxonomy): Bacteria > Pseudomonadota > Alphaproteobacteria > Rhizobiales > Xanthobacteraceae > Bradyrhizobium. Next base: position 22,616 of record NZ_JADPKS010000074.1, on the reverse strand, counting down.
CGCCGCTTTCGAGCTTGGCCTTCTCGACATGAAGACGCATTTCGTCGACATCCTCGACAAGATCGGCGGCCAGTGCGCCGAGCTCTATCCGGAAAAACCGATCTACGACATTCCCGGCATTCCGCAGGTTTCGGGGCAGGGCCTCACCGACGCGCTGATGGAGCAGATCAAGCCGTTCCATCCGACCTTCCACCTCGGCGAGATGGTGGAGACGGTGGAGAAGATCGGTGATCCCCTGTTTCGCTGCACCACCGACGCCGGCAAGGTGTTCGAGTGCAAGGTCCTGGTGATCGCGGCGGGCGGCGGCTCGTTCCAGCCCAAGCGTCCGCCGGTGCCGGGGATCGAAGCCTATGAAGGCACCTCGGTGCACTACGCCGTGCGCAAGATGGAACAGTTTCGCGACAGGAACGTGCTGATCGTCGGCGGCGGCGACTCCGCGCTCGACTGGACGCTCAACCTGCATCCGCTCGCCAAGCGCATCACGCTGCTGCACCGGCGCGACGATTTTCGCGCCGCGCCCCACAGCGTCGAGCAGATGCGCACGCTGGTGGCTGCCGGCAAGATGGATCTCAGGCTGGGCCAGGTTACCGCGCTGGCGGGTAGCGACGGCAAGCTCACCGGCGCCACCCTCAAGGGCAACGACAACAGTATCACCGAGATCGCCTGCGACACCTTGCTCCCGTTCTTCGGCCTGACCATGAAGCTCGGTCCGGTCGCGAACTGGGGCATTGCGCTGGAGAACAATCTGGTGCCGGTCGAGACGTCAGCGTTCGAGACCAACGTATCAGGCATCTTCGCCATCGGCGACATCAACACCTATCCCGGCAAGATCAAGCTGATCCTGTGCGGCTTCCACGAGGGCGCACTGATGTCGCAAAAGGCCCATCGCTACGTCTATCCGGAGAAGCGGCTCGTGTTTCAGTACACGACCTCGTCCTCCAGCCTGCAAAAGAAGCTCGGTGTCAACTGACGGCCGGGTTGCGGGCGGGCGATGCCCCATGTTTCTGGTGCTGGAACCGTTCGCGAAATCGCCGTAGTCTGCGGCCATTCCAGTCGCGGGTTAGCAAGGTGATCATAATGCGGAACCTCTTTTCCAGCTTCCGGCTGCTCTCGCTGCTTACGCTCGCGCTGTCGCTCGGTGCGGTGAGCCCGGCTGCAGCGCAACTCCCAGCTACGGCGCAGGCCCAGCCGACTGCCGCAGGCCTTTGGCAAAAGGTCGAAGACGGCAAGACGGTAGGATGGTTTCTCTTCATCGACCACAACGGCATCTTCGAAGGCGTGATCGCCAAGACCTTTCCGCGCCCGGGCGACGATCCGAACGAGGTCTGTGCGAAATGCACGGACGACCGCAAGAACGCGCCGGTGCTCGGGCTCTCCTTCATCCGCGACATGAAGCGCGACGGGCTGAAATACGATGGCGGCAACGTGGTCAATCCGCGCGACGGCAACATCTGGAAGGCCAAGATGTCGGTGAGCCCGGACGGGCAGACGCTGACCATGCGCGGCTTCCTCGGCATTTCCCTGTTTGGCAAGGATGAGACCTGGACGCGCCTCCCGGATACCAACCTCGCGCAGGTCGATCCCGCCATCGTCGCGAAATATCTGCCCGCGCAGGCCGCCGCGACGAAACCGCCGCCCGCACCCGCGACGAAGAAGGGCGGCGCAATGATGGCGCCGGCGCCGAAGCAGTAGGCGCATTCACTCTCAGAGGTGGCCCCAGTTCCGTCATTGCGAACCGCAGTCCCGTCATCCTGAGATGCGAGGCCTGCGATGCGAATGCATCGCAGATCGAGCGTCGAATGCGAATGCACCGCGGCTGAACTTCGTTTGCGGGCAAGTCGGTCGGATCTGCTGGCCAGGAAGCACATCTCCTCGCGCCAGTAGTTCCACGGAATGCACGCTGGCGCCAGATTTGCATAGCTGTCGCAAAAGCTGGGGGAACGAGTCGCCGGCGCCGCGCCTGTCTCATTTGCGCGGAGGAGGGCGGCATTGTTCGTCCCCTGCGACGATGGTTCCGCGGAGACGATATGAGGCTTGCAGCATTATGTGCAGCGACGCTGCTGGGGCTGACGGCGCTGCAGGGTATACCGGCGCCGGCGCGCGACGACGGGCGCTACGCCAACTCGCCGCTAAAACCCTGGTTCGAGAGCCTGCACAGCGAATACGGGCAATGCTGCTCGGATGCGGACGGCTATGTCGTGGCCGACGTCGACTGGGAGTCCGATCGCGGGCACTATCGCGTGCATCTCGACCAGGAATGGGTCGTCGTCCCCGACGGCGCCGTGATCAGCGAGCCGAACAAGATCGGCCGCACCATGGTTTGGAAGCACTATGTCGACGGCCACCCGCGCGTGCGCTGCTTCATGCCGGGCAGCATGACGTGAGGCGTGCTTCGTTTCGGGTTCGCGGCGTTGCCGGGATGACGGTGCGTAAATCAACGAGCTTCGCTCTCCGAATTCGCGCTGGCGAGCCGTTCTGCTCAGGTCACCGGCGCAGGATTGAACAGCGTGAGGTCGTTGTGGATGCCCCAGCGATCCGACCACGGTTTTGTCCGGCCGCTGGCGACGTCGAGGATCAGGCGGAACAGGTCCCGGCCGGTCTCCTCGATGGTCTTCTCGCCGGTGGCGATGCCGCCGGCGTCGAAATCAATCAGGTCCTTCCAGCGCCGCGCCAACTCGGTGCGGGTCGCAACCTTGATGACGGGCGCAGCCGCGAGACCGTAGGGCGTGCCGCGGCCGGTGGTGAACACCTGCAGCGTCATGCCGGAGGCAAGCTGGAGCGTCCCGCAGATGAAGTCTGACGCCGGGGTTGCCGCGAACAGCATGCCCTTTTGCGTCGCCTTCTCGCCGGGCGAGAGCACGCCGGTGATGGCCGACGAACCGGACTTGACGATCGAGCCCAGTGATTTCTCGACGATGTTGGCAAGGCCGCCCTTCTTGTTGCCGGGCGTGGTGTTGGCGCTGCGGTCAGCGCCGCCGCGGGCGAGATAGGAATCGTACCAGGCCATCTCGCGCACCAGCGCGCGGCCGACGTCCTCATTGATGGCGCGCCGGGTGAGGAGCTGGATGGCGTCGCGCACTTCGGTGACCTCGGAGAACATCACGGTGGCGCCGGCGCGCACCAGCAGGTCTGCGGCAAAGCCGACCGCCGGATTCGCGGTGACGCCTGAGAAGGCGTCGCTGCCGCCGCATTGCAGGCCGATGACGAGATCGGCGGCCGGGCAGGTCTCGCGGGTGCGCTTGTTGAGGATTTTCAGGCGGGCCTCGGCCTGGATCATGATCGCATCGACGATCGCGCCAAAGCCGTCAAAGGCTTCGTCCTGCATCCGCACGATGGCATCGCTGACGCCTTCCGGCACCAGCCGCTCCGGCGCGAGCTTTTCGCAGCCGAGGCTGATGACTAAAATCTCGCCACCGAAATTCGGGTTGAGCGCGAGATTTTGCAACGTGCGGATCGGCACGACCGCATCGGGCGCATTGATGGCGACGCCGCAGCCATAGGCATGCGTCAGCGGCACGACATCGTCGACGTTCGGATATTTGGGCAGGAGCTCGGTGCGGATGCGCTTGACCGCATATTCCATCGTGCCCTTGACGCATTGCACGGAGGAGGAGATGCCGAGGATGTTCTTGGTGCCGACCGAGCCATCCGGATTGCGAAAGCCCTCGAAAGTGAAGCCTTCGAGCGGCGGCAGCGGCGCGGGAACGGCGGTGGAGATCTCGAGCTTGTCGAGGGCAGGGGCCTCCGGCATGCGGATGCGGGCTTCGTCGACCCATTCACCGGCCAGGATCGGCGAAAGTGCGTAGCCGATCACCTCGCCATAGCGGACGATCGGCTGATCCTGCGCGATATCGACCAGCGCCGTCTTGTGCCCCTGCGGCACGAAGGCCCGCAGCGTCAGTCCGCAGGCAAAGCGCGAGCCGGCGGGAAGCCCGAAATCATTGACCACGATCGCGACATTGTCGCGCTCGTTGAGCTTGATGTAGCGGGGCTGCTCTTTCGCTGCGACGTCCTGGTCCATCTGCTCTTGCCTCAGAAACTGAAGTCGCACGGTGGGCAAAGGCACACCGCGCCGTGCCCACCATGCTTCATACCGAACGTAAGCGGTGGGCACGCTTCGCTTTGCCCACCCTACGATCGTGGCCTATCAACCAGGATAGGTATAGGCGGTCTTCACCGTGGTGTAGAACTCGCGCGCATAGGAGCCCTGCTCGCGGGCGCCGTAGCTCGAACCCTTCCGGCCGCCGAACGGCACGTGATAGTCGACGCCGGCGGTCGGCAAATTGACCATCACCATGCCGGACTCGCTGTTGCGCTTGTAGTGCGAGGCGTATTTCAGGCTGGAGGTGCAGATGCCGGAGGCGAGGCCGAACTCGGTGTCGTTGGAGATCGCCAGCGCCTCTTCGTAGTTCTTGGCGCGAATGACGGTCGCCACTGGCCCGAAGATTTCTTCGCGCGCGATGCGCATGTTGTTGTTGGCTTCCGTGAACATCGCGGGCTGGAGGTAGTGGCCGGGCGTCTCGCGCTTTAGCAGTTCGCCGCCCCAGGCGAGCTTGGCGCCTTCGTCCTGGCCGATCTTGATATAACGCAGGTCCTGGTCAAGCTGGCTCTGGTCGACCACGGGGCCGATATGCACGCCAGCCTTGAGCGCGTCGTCCACTGTCAGGCCTTTCAGACGCTCGGTCATCGCCGCGACGAAACGATCGTGAATGCCTTCGGTGACGATCAGGCGGGAGGAGGCGGTGCAGCGCTGGCCAGTCGAGAAATAGGCGCCGTTGACGGCGACCTCGACGGCGAGCTTGAGATCGGCGTCGTCGAGCACCACCAACGGATTCTTGCCGCCCATCTCAAGCTGGAATTTCTTCATCGGGTTCGACAGCACGCAGGCCTGCGCGATCTTGCGGCCGGTCTGTACCGAACCGGTGAAGGAGATCGCGGCGACGTCGGGGTGCTCAAGCAGAGTCTGGCCAACCACGGAGCCGGAGCCGACCACGAGGTTGAACACGCCGGCGGGAATGCCGGAACGGGTGATGATCTCGGACAGCGCATGCGCAGAGCCCGGCACCAGCTCGGCCGGCTTGAACACCACTGTGTTGCCGTAGCAGAGCGCCGGCGCGATCTTCCAGGCGGGGATCGCGATCGGGAAATTCCAGGGCGTGATCATGCCGACCACGCCGACCGGCTCGCGGGTGAGCTCGACGTCGAGGCCGGGGCGGACCGAAGCGCCCTTTTCGCCGGTCAGGCGCAGCGCCTCGCCGGCGAAGAATGCAAAGATCTGGCCGGCGCGGGCGACCTCGCCGATGCCTTCCGGCAGGGTCTTGCCTTCCTCGCGGGCGAGCAGGCGGCCGAGCTCTTCCTTGCGGGCGATGATTTCGAGGGAAACCTTGTTCAGCGCGTCATAGCGCTCCTGCGGCGTCGACCGCGCCCAGGCGGGGAAGGCGGCCTTTGCGGCCGCGATCGCCTTCTCGGTCTGCGCCTTGTCGGCCTTGGCGTACTCGCCGACGAGGTCATTGGTGTTGGAGGGGTTGATGTTCTTGGTGACGCCGGAGCCGTCGACCCATTCGCCGCCGATGAAGTTCTTCAGGATCGCAGTCATCTCATTCCTCCAAAGGAAGGTTTCTTAACGCACGAGGCACGGACGCTTGTCGTCAAAGGTCCAGCCGGGGATCAGGTCCTGCATGGCCATAGCGTCATCCCGGGCGCCGAGTCCATGCTGCTTATAGAGTTCATGCGCCGCTTCGATGGCGGCCCTGTCGATTTGGATACCCAGGCCCGGACGGTCCGGCACGGCGATCTTGCCGCCTTTGATCTGGAGCGGCTCCTTGGTCAGCGCCTGGCCATCCTGCCAGATCCAGTGGGTGTCGATCGCGGTGACCTTGCCGGGAGCGGCGGCGCCGACATGGGTGAACATGGCGAGCGAAATGTCGAAATGGCTGTTGGAGTGCGAGCCCCAGGTCAGGCCGTTGTCGCGGCAGGTCTGGGCCACGCGCACGGAGCCTTGCATGGTCCAGAAATGGGGATCGGCGAGCGGAATGTCCACCGCGCCGAGGCGCAATGCATGAGAGAGCTGCCGCCAGTCGGTGGCGATCATGTTGGTCGCGGTCGGCAGGCCAGTGGCGCGGCGGAACTCGGCCATGATCTCGCGGCCGGAGAAGCCGGCTTCCGCGCCGCAGGGGTCCTCGGCATAGGCGAGGATGCCGTGCATGTCCTTGCAGAGCCGGATCGCCTCGTCGAGCGACCAGGCGCCGTTGGGGTCCAGGGTCACGCGCGCGTTGGGGAAGCGCCTTGCGATCGCAGTAACGGCCTCGATCTCCTGTTCGCCGCGGAGCACGCCGCCCTTCAGCTTGAAGTCGGCAAAGCCGTAATGATCGTGGGTGGCCTCCGCGAGGCGCACCACCGTTTCCGGCGTCATCGCCTCCTGGTGGCGGAGGTTGAACCATTCGGGCTTGCCGGTCTCACCGCCGACGTAGTCGAGTCTGGACTTGCCGATGTCGCCGACGAAGAAGAGATAGCCGAGCGTCTCGACGTTCTTGCGCTGCTGGCCTTCGCCGAGCAGCGCGGCAACGGGCAGGTTAAGATGCTGGCCGAGCAGGTCGAGCAGTGCGGATTCGATCGCCGTGACCGCATGGATCATCACGCGCAGGTCAAAGGTCTGCTTGCCGCGGCCGCCGGCGTCGCGGTCGGCGAAGGCGGTGCGGACGTCGACGAGGATGTCGTTCATCGCGCCGACGGTCTTGCCGATCACGAGATCGCGGGCGTCCTGGAGCGTCTGCCAGATCTTCTGCCCGCCCGGCACCTCGCCGACGCCGGTGTGACCGGCATTGTCGGTGAGGATGACGATGTTGCGGGTGAAGAACGGCGCATGCGCGCCGCTTAAGTTGAGGAGCATGCTGTCGCGGCCCGCGACCGGGATCACCTGCATCGATGTGACGACCGGTGCGCCGGCGACTGGCGCGCCGGAGATGTCAGTCTCGGCCATCGCGCCCTCCTCCCTGTTGTTGTCTGTTATTCTGCCGCCTGTTGTGTCGATCGGATGGCGGGCAGATTCTTCACCAGCGCGGTCACTTCCGCGATCTCCTGCTCGGTCAGATCGGTGAGCGGCGGGCGGACCGGGCCGGAATCGCGGCCGATCACCTTCATGCCGGCCTTGATGATCGAGACCGCATAGCCTTTCTTGCGGTTGCGGATCGCGATCAGCGGCAGGATGAAGTCCTTCAGCCCGGCATGGATCGTCGCGTGATCGCGCTTGCGCACGGCGGCGTAGAAATTGGTCGCGAACTCCGGAACGAAGTTGAACACGGCGGACGAATAGGTCGTCACGCCCATGTCGAGATAAGGGAGCGCGAAGGTTTCCGCGGTCGGCAGGCCGCCGATATAAGTCAGGCGGTCGCCGAGCTTGGTGTAGACGCGGGTCATCAGCTCGATGTCGCCGATGCCGTCCTTGTAGCCCACGAGGTTCGGGCAGCGCTCGGCAAGGCGGGCCAGCGTGTCGGGCTGGAGGATGGCGTTGTCGCGGTTGTAGACGATGACGCCGATCTTCACCGAGGCGCACACCGCCTCGATATGGGCGGCGAGCCCTTCCTGTTCGGAATGGGTGAGGTAGGGCGGCAGCAGCAGCAGGCCGTCGGCGCCGGCCTTCTCGGCGCCGATTGCGATCTCGCGGGCGGTCGCGGTGCCGTAGCCGGTGCCGGCGAGCACGGGCACGCGGCCCTTGGTCTCGTCGACGGCGATCTTGACCACCTGCGGGACTTCGGTCGGCGTCAGCGAGAAGAACTCGCCGGTGCCGCCGGCGGCGAACAGGCCGGCGACGTCATAGCCGCACAGCCAGTCCATGTTGGCGCGGTAGGTCGCCTCGTCGAAAGAATAGTCGGCCTTGAACGGCGTGACGGGGAAGGACAGGAGGCCCGATCCGATTTTCTGGGCCATTTCCTGCGGGGTCATCTTGCTCATGGGCGCTGCTCCCTTGTCTGGTGATGTGGAGGACGCGACGAAAGCCTGCGCGTCCATGCGCCGTGGTTTAGGAGACCGTTCGATGCGCGTCCAAGCCAAAGCCTATATCGACTGATGCGAAATCAGCATCAATCTTCGATCGTCTCCGCGGAGGACAATTCACCGGCGATTTTGACCAGGGCCGAGACCAGGGGATTCTCGTCGTCACGGCGCCAGACCATGAACAATTCGACCGGGACGCGCGTGCGCAGCTTGAGCGGCCGCAGGCGCACGTCGGCGATTTTGAGGCTCGCAGCCGCCGCCGGCACGATGGCGAGGCCGAGGCCGGCGCGGACCATGGCGAGGATGGAATGGATCTGGCTCAGATGCTGGACATAGCGCGGCAGGATGTCGGCGCGCGTGAAGAGTGCGACCAGCAGGTCGTGAAAGTAGCGGCTCTCATAGGGCGAATACATCACGAAAGGCTGGCCGTCGAAATCCTTGATTGTGATGCTTTCCGCATTCGCCAGCGGATGCTTTTTCGGGACCGCGGCCAGCAGGGGCTCGGCGACGACGCGGCGGCTGGCAATTTCGGGGCGCGCGATCGGCGGACGCAACAGGCCGGCATCGATCTGGCCCGAACTCAGCGCCTCGAACTGGTCGCCCGAGACCATTTCCTTCAGCGAGAAATCGACCTCGGGCAGTCTTGCCCGGCAGGCGGCGACGAGCTCTGGGAGAAAGCCGTAGGCCGCCGCCGCGGTGAAACCGATCTTCAGCGAGCCGATCTTGCCGAGCGCGATGCGGCGGGCGACCTGCGAAGCGCTTTCGGCGAGCTTCAGGATGCGCCGCGCCTCCGGCAGGAAGCTGCGTCCGGCCGGGGTCAGGCGTACCGAGCGGCTGGTGCGTTCGAGCAGCGGCGCGTCGATGATGTGCTCGAGCACCTGGATCTGCCGCGACAGCGGCGGCTGGGTCATGTTCAGCCGCGCTGCGGCGCGGCCGAAATGCAGTTCTTCGGCCACCGTGACGAAACAGCGGAGCTGGTTGAGGTCGAACATCGATACATGCCTTAGATGGATAAGGCGTTTCCCCGGCGCTTCTAGCATCGATCTCCCCCGAAACAAAGACGGCGGCTGTTTAAGCCGCCGTTGAGTTGCCTGGTCCGCTCCGATGGTCTCGGAGGGCTCAGGAGGAACGTTTGAGCACCACGCGCTCGATCTTGCCCACGATCACGAGATAGGCGAACGCGGCGACCAGTGCATTGGCGCCGACGAACACCAGCGCACCGTTGAAGGAGCCGGTTGCCGCCAGGATGTAGCCGATCACGATCGGGGTGCTGATCGAAGAGAGATTGCCGAAGGTGTTGAACAGGCCGCCGGAGACGCCGCCGGCTTCCTTCGGCGAGGTGTCGGAGACCACCGCCCAGCCCAGCGCGCCGATGCCCTTGCCGAAGAAGGCGAGCGCCATGAAGCCGACCACGAGGGCCTGTCCGTCGACATAGTTGCAGGCGATGATCGACATCGACAGCAGCATGCCGCCGACGATCGGGATCTTGCGCGCCATGGTCAGCGAGCCCGTCTTGCGCAGGATCGCATCGGAGATGACGCCGCCGAGCACGCCCCCGATGAAGCCGCACAGCGCCGGCAGTGTCGCGACGAAGCCGGCTTGCAGGATCGACAGACCGCGCTCCTTCACGAGGTAGACCGGGAACCAGGTCAGGAAGAAGTAGGTCAGCGTGTTGATGCAGTACTGGCCGAGATAGACGCCCAGCATCATGCGGTTGGAGAGCAGCTGGCGGATGTGGTCCCAGCCGGAGCCGGACTCGGGCGCACGCTCCTGCATCAAATCGTTTTTGGGCGCGTCGAGATCGACCAGCGCGCCGCCCTCTTTGATGTAGTCGAACTCGGCCTCGTTGATGCCGGGGTGCTCTTTCGGACCGTAGATGGTCTTGATCCAGACCAGGCCCATCACGACGCCGAGCGCGCCCATCACGAAGAAGACGTAGCGCCAGCCGTAGTCATGCGCGATCCAGCCCATCAGCGGCGCGAAGATCACGGTCGCGAAATACTGTCCCGAGTTGAAGAACGCCGACGCGGTGCCGCGCTCGTTACTGGGAAACCAGGCCGCGACGATGCGCGCGTTGGCGGGGAAAGAGGGCGCCTCCGCGATACCGACCAGGAAGCGCAGGCCGAACAGCACGGTGATCGCGGTGCCGGCGCTCAAGAAGCCGACCCAGCCCTGCAGCGTCGTGAACAGCGACCAGACGATGATGGACAATGCATAGACGAGGCGCGAGCCGTAGCGGTCGAGCAGCCAGCCGCCCGGCACCTGCGCGATCACGTAGGACCAGCCGAACGCCGAGAAGATGTAGCCCATGGCAACGGGATCGAGATGCAGCTCTTTCGAGAGCGCAGGGCCCGCGATCGAGAGCGTGGCGCGGTCGGCATAATTGACCGTCGTGACCAGGAACAACATGGTCACGATGAGCAGCCTGACGCGAGACCTCCTCACGTCCGCCGCGGACACCACTGCGCTCATCATGCGCCTCCTTACAATTCGGAACGTTTCCCCACGGCGACTCCTAGAGGCGCGCGCGGCAAGGTGTCCAAGTTCAAGGGGGTATCGATCGATGCCGTTTTTGGATTGATGGAACGGCAGGTGGCGGGAACGATAGTGAGTTGCGAGAATGCGTGCCGCAAACATTGCGAGCGCAGCGAAGCAATGATGGTGTGGAGAGGGCTCGCTCTGGCTGCTACTGCTGCGCGCCAGGCAACAGCGGCGCGAGCAGCCCGCGGGTCACGCCCGGGGGCACGGCATCAAGGCCGAGCACGGCGCTCGCGGCCGGCAGTGCGGCATCTGCCATCGCCGCGTGGCCTTCGGCGGTGGGATGCACGGCGCCGCCATAGACGGCGGAGAGCACGCCCCACGTGGCGTCGTGGATGTCGGTCGGCTGGTTCGCGGCCGGCAAGCCTTGCGGATAAGTCATCGCTGCAAAATAGCTGTCATTGGCGTCGCGGACCCAGCGTGCGCGCGGCAGGTAGGCGCGATATTCCGAGGCGCTACGGCCGCACAGCATCGGCTGGCTCGCGGCCGTCACGATGTCCGGATTGAAGCTCTGGCCGTTCTCGGCAAAGCAGGTACGGTCGAATTCGGGATCGTTGCCCGAATGGGCGCAGAAGCCGTGATCGGCGAACGCCGCCTGATGCGAATCCACGAAGGTCATGCGGTCGGCTTCGGGATCGCGGCATAGCGCCCCGCGCGTGCAGGTGGCGAGGCCCTTCAGCTGCGGCAGGAACTCGGTTTCGACGAAGGTCGAGACCCGGGCAAGGCGCTGCGGATCGGCGTTGAAGGACGGATGGATGTCGAAGCCGGCGCGGCCGCCGCGGCAGGGCACGCCACCGTCGGCGAGCGCGGGATTGGCGTAGGACACGTAGACCACGTGCGAGAGGTCGCCACCGACCAGCGGCTTCAGCGCCTCGCGCAGCTTGACGAAATTCTTCGGCAACTCGCGCGCCATCGCATCGCGGGAATCGTCGACGCTCGCCATCACGCCGGAGCGGCGGAACAGCGCGCGCTCGGTCGCGGTGTCGACGATGACGTCGGCGACGAGGCCGGAGAAATAGACGTCGTTGGCGCCGACCGAGAGCAGCACGAGGTCGAGGGTGCGGTCGGGCTGCCGCTTCCTAGCGGCGGTGAGCGCCTCGCGCAGTTCGGCGACCTGCGCGTTCACGCTGGTGTTGCAGACGCCGGTCTTGCCGGGCGGGCATTCGCGGGCGCGCTGCGAGCCCAGCAGTCCGTCGCCGATGCTGGCGCCGGTGCAGGCTAGCGGCAGAAAGGTCACCGCGACGTGGGTGTAGCGCACCGCGAGTGCCAGCGCGGTGCGGGCCTGATAGCTGTAGAGCGAGCGGTGGCAGGGCGAATTGAACCAGAGCGCGCTGTAGCGCTGCCAGTTGGCGAGCGTATCCGGCGCTTCGCAGGCACGGCCGCCCTTGAAGCCGGCGCGGCTTGGCCGGTAGTACTGCGCGCCCGCCGTGCCGAGATAAGAGCGGAAGCAGAAACCTTCGTCGGACAGGGCCAGCGGCCGGTCCGGATTGCCTTCGCCGGAGGCGATGCTGTCCCCGAGGCCCGCAACGAAGATGTCGCGGACCTGGATCTCGGTCTGGACGCGCTGGGTCGGATCGGAACCAGAGGAAACGTCGACGCTCGCGACCGTCTGCTTACCGTAGCGAACCCGCAGATTGATCGGCTCGGCGCAATCGAAAGTCGAGGTTTGCGGTCCGTCGCCGTCGTCGAACGACCAGGCGCAGGTGGCGCCGACCGGCACCGCGCCGCTCAGGCGCACGGTCACCGGATGATCGGTCGGGGTGATGTAGTTCTCTTTGACGTTGTCGCGGGTACAGGGCTGGTTGACCCGGCCCTGGAGGTCGATGCACAGCCGGTTGACCATGTTGCGGGCCCAGCCGCGGCCCTCGCTCTGGAGCTCCAGCGACTGCTCGGCGGCGAGGATGCTGCGGTTACGCGCGTTCTCGACATGGAGCAGGAAGTCGCGCTCCTCGCGGAACAGGCGGAAGCGGTTGCGCACCTCCCAGGATATTTGCATCGCGCCGGCGTCCTGCGCGGCGGCGCGCTCGGGCGGCAAAGACGTCAGAATCCCGGCGAGCAGCAGGAGGCCCGCGGAGAGGTTACGACAGGATAAAGGGATCATGGCCCGCGTGTTCAACGGCAAAGTTGAGGCGGAAATAAGAGAGCATTGCTGCTCCGCCCGCAACCTCTGTCTGACGGTCGGCCGTCCCACCTTACCGCTTGCTGGCCTGCCGCAATGACCGCTCGCGCTCCATCGCGGCCACCTGCTTGGGCAAATTGGCCTGCGCACAGGCCTCGGCCAGCCGCCGCCGCTCCTGCCAGGGTTCGACCACGTTCATCCAGAGCTCGCGCGCGCCCATGATGGAGATGGCGAGGCCGAACGGGATCACGAAATAGAGGATACGGAAGACCAGCAGGGTCGCCAGAAGCTGCTCGCGGCCGAATTCGGGCAGCGCGACCAGCATGGCGACGTCGAACACGCCGATCGAGCCGGGCGCGTGGCTGGCAAAGCCGATCAGCGTCGCCAGGATGAACACGACCGCCAGCGACATGAAGTCGATCGGCGGATTGGCCGGCATCAGCAAGTACATCGCCGTGGCGCAGAAGCCTAGGTCGACCACGCCGATCAGAATCTGCACCAGCGTCAGCGGCGCCGAGGGCAGCACCACTTTCCAGCCCTTCTGGCCCAGCTCGCGGCGCTTCTCGCCCATGCAAAGCCAGACCAGATAGGCGCTGATCGAGGCGAGGCCGCCGAGCCCGATCAGCCGGTTGATCGACGAGGGGAGTTGATCCATCGATGAGGCGGCATCCGGATGGATGACCGTACCGATCGAGAGCACGAAGATGTTACCGAGCCAGAAGGTCAGGCCCGACAGGAAGCAGATTTTCGCTACGTCGATCGCGTTCAGCCCGTAGTCCGAATAGATCCGGAAACGGATCGCGCCGCCGGTAAAGACGGTGGCGCCGATGTTGTGGCCGATCGAATAGGAGGTGAAGCTCGAGAGTGCTGCGATGCGATAGGGCACATGCTTCTTGCCGATCGTTCGCAGCGCAAAAAAGTCGTAGAAGGTCAGCGTACAGAACGCGAAGACGACGCAGATCGCCGCCAGCCCGATATTCCCGCGGGGAATCTCGGTCAACGCGGTCAGGATGACGCCGGTATCGATATCCTTGAGAGTGCGCACAAGCGTGGTGATCGCGAAGGCGATGATGAAGACGCTCGCGGCAATGCCGAGCCGTCGCCACCCGATCCATCTCTTGAAGCCGCGTTTCAGCGCGGGCAGCGTTCCGTGCATTCGTCCTCCCGGCGGGGGGCAAGGCCGACGGGCCAGACATTGGCCAGTCGGGTGCGATCACTGCCCGAAATGGGCTTCGATCGCTAGGCATGATGTAGCTCATTTAAGGCAAAAACAGCGACTTGTGCAGCCCTTGACAACGATAGGTTCTGCATTGACCGGCCGCTGTTGTCATATGTGGTTCACATCGGGCGCGCGTTAAGCATATGAGTCGCGGCACTTGCCCGGATTGCGCGTCGGTGCGTTGACATGGTTTCACGTCAGCCCGTCGTCGGCATTGTTCCAACGCAAGCGCTGCGAGCTTTTTTGGAACGTCGATGCTGGGCGGTGGTTAGCGCCCCATCAGCAATTGAGCATCGAGGAACAAGCGGCTTTTCGTGCAAGCCGGTGCCTCCGTGTTCCCGAAACCGAGAGGATCGGAACGATGGGACTGTTCACAAAAGACATCAAGACCATGAACGACCTGTTCGTGCACCAGCTTCAGGACATCTATTATGCCGAGCAGCAGCTCACCAAGGCGCTGCCCAAAATGGCAAATAAGGCCACCGATCCGCAGTTGAAGCAGGGCTTTTTGACGCACCTCAAGGAAACCGAGCAACACATCGTGCGCCTTGAGGAAGTGTTCAAGATGCACGGCGCGCAGGTGAAGGCGGTCGACTGCCCGGCCATCGACGGCATCATCGAGGAAGCCGACGACACCGCCGGTGAAGTCGCCGACAAGGCGGTGCTGGACGCCGCCTTGATCAATGCGGCCCAGGCCGCGGAGCATTACGAGATCGTCCGCTACGGCAGCCTGATCGCCTGGGCCAAGCAGCTCGGCCGCAACGACTGCGCCAGCATGCTCGCCAAGACATTGGAAGAAGAGAAGGCGACCGACAAGAAGCTGACCGCACTCGCCGAGAGCAAGGTGAACCTGCGCGCGGCAAGCTAGCAGGAGTGTAGCCATGGAAAACGCCGCGCGGCCGACGCGCGGCGTTTTCCTTTGGCATCCATCGTTCGGCCGTTATCGAATCATGATGGGGCGCCACAGGTGTATGTTTCGCATGGGGCTGCGATAGAGGTGCAGCATGCGAGCCGACACGCTTAAGTACGAATCCTTCGACAACGCGAATGGCGCCCCGCGCGCGGCATCGCGTCTTGCAACCTCCCTCACGCTTGCCGCGATGAGCCTCGGCTATGGCGTGGTGCAGCTCGACGTCACCATCGTCAACACCGCGCTGGATGCGATGGGAAAAACGCTCGGCGGCGGCGTCGCGAAGTTGCAATGGGTGGTCAGCGCCTACACCATTGCCTTTGCCGCTTTCATTCTGACCGCCGGCGCGCTCGGCGACCGCATCGGGGCCAAGCGCATCTTCATGGCGGGGTTCGCCATCTTCACCGCGGCCTCGCTCGCCTGCGCAATGTCTCCCAATGCGGCCGTGCTGATCGCAGCGCGGCTGGTCCAGGGGCTGGCGGCGGCGATCCTGGTGCCGAATTCTCTCGCGCTGCTCAATCATGCCTATGCCGACGACCGCGAGCGTGGCCGCGCCGTGGCGGTTTGGGCCGCCGGAGCGAGCCTGGCGCTCACTGCCGGCCCCTTCGTCGGCGGCGCGCTGATTACGCTGGTCGGCTGGCGTGCGATCTTCCTGGTCAATCTGCCGATTGGTCTTGCCGGCTTGTGGCTGAGCTGGCGCTACGCCAGCGAGACCACGCGGGCGCGCTCGCGCGAGATCGATCTGCCCGGCCAGATCTCCGCGATCGGTGCGTTGGGCGTGCTTGCCGGTGCGCTCATCGAAGCTGGCGCGCGCGGCTGGACTCATCCAGCCGTGATCGCAGCATTCGTTGCCGCGGCCGCATTCGCGGTGCTCTTCGTCTGGCGCGAGGGCCGCACCGCGCAGCCGATGCTGCCGCTGTCGCTGTTCAGTCACCGGCTGTTTACCCTGACCACGATCGTCGGCCTCCTCGTCAACATCGCGATCTACGGTCTGATCTTCGTGCTGAGCCTGTATTTCCAGAGGATCAACGGGCTGTCGGCCTGGTGGACCGGGCTCGCCTTCGTGCCGATGATGGGTGCGGTGCTGCCGGCCAACCTGCTGGCGCCGCGTCTGGCCGAGCGCATCGGCTCGTGCCCGACCATCGTGGTCGGCGCCTGTATCTCGGCGCTCGGTTGTCTCGGCCTGCTCTGGATCGAAGCCAGGACCAGCTACTGGGCGATCTTTGCGCAGATGATCGCGATCAGCGGTGGACTTGGCCTGCTGGTGCCGCCGCTGACCTCCACCTTGCTCGGCAGCATCGATAAGGCGCGCTCCGGCATCGCCGCCGGCGTCCTGAACGCGACGCGGCAGACCGGCAGCGTGCTCGGCGTCGCGCTGTTCGGCTCGCTGGTGGGGTCGGACAGTGCATTCATGATGGGCCTTCACCAGTCGCTGATCATATCGGCGGCCGTCCTGCTGCTGGCCGCCGCCGTGATCGGTCTCGGCGCAAATGCAGCTGATGCAAGTGCGCAGGAGCACTCAATGTGAGCGGCGGCACACATTCTCCGTTCACCATTCCCGGAACCGGGACATAGCCGGTTACCGATTGTCCATCTCTGCCGGTTCTAGTTCGATTTGGAATAGGGGCCGGCGATGTATCAAGTTCTTTACTGCCTAACGGATCAGCATGATTGGCGTCTGGTCGCACTCGGCGGAGCGGTGTGTCTGCTCGCCAGCGCGGCAGCGATCAGCCTGTTCCACCGCGCGCGCGCAGCGAGCGGGGGAGCACGCGTATCGTGGGTCGCGCTTGATGCCGTTGTCGCCGGCGGCGGCATCTGGGCAACCCATTTTATCGCGATGCAGGCTTACGGGCCTGGTACGGGTGGCGCTTACAACGTTCCGGTGACGGTCCTGTCGCTGATCTTTGCGATCGCGGTCACCTTCATCGGGCTGAGCATTTCGGTGTCGGTGACGCGGGGGGCGCTGGTTGCGCTCGGTGGCGCGGTCGTTGGTGGCGGCGTTGCCGCCATGCATTACACCGGCATGATGGCGCTCGAGATTCCCGCGCGCATTGGCTGGACGGCCGGGACGGTGACGGTCTCGATCGTCCTCGGCATTGTCCTTGGATCGCTTGCCCTGTTCGTTGCGGGGCGACGCGACAGCCAAGCGAGTGCGCTCAGCGCGACCGTGCTGCTGACGCTTGCCATCGTCTCACATCATTTCACCGCCATGGGCGCTGTGGAGCTGACGCCGGATCCTGCGATCGTCATCAGCGGCCTGTCGATCCCGCCGGCCTCATTGTCCATCCTCACCGCCAGCGCCGCCGCTGCGATCATCGCGATCGCGCTCGCGGCGGCCGTGCTCGACCGCCGCGCCAAGGGCGAACTGGGACGCCAGCAAGTGGTGCTGGATAGCGCGCTCGAGAACATGTCGCAGGGATTGTGCATGTTCGATGCGGACGGCAAGATCCTGCTGTTCAACGACCGCTATGCCGCAATGCTCCGCCGCACCGACATCCTGCTTGTCGGCCGTCGGCTCGTCGACGTGCTGAAGGAAGAACAGAGCAAAGGCCAGTGGAACGGCGATCCCGATGAGTTCTTCGCCCGCCTTGTGGCCGACGCGCGCGAGGGCCGCACCACGACCGACGTCGTCAACCGGTTCGGCCGCTCCGTCCGGGTCGTCAACCAGCCGATGCAGGGTGGCGGCTGGGTCGCGACTTTCGAGGACATCACCGAATGGCTGGAGGCGCAGGCCAAGATCTCGCACATGGCGCGCCATGACGCACTGACCAGTCTGCCGAACCGCGTGTTGTTCCACGAACAGCTCGAGCAGGGCCTGCGCCAGACGAAGTCCGACGATCAGCTCGCGGTGCTCTGTCTCGATCTCGATCACTTCAAGGACATCAACGACTCGCTCGGCCATCCCATCGGCGATGCGCTGCTCAAAGAAGTCGGTCGGAGGCTGAAGGCCACCGTCGGCGCGAGCGACACCGTGGCGCGGCTCGGTGGCGACGAATTCGCCGTGGTCCAGAT
The DNA here is from genome assembly GCF_023074175.1 of Bradyrhizobium sp. 139. Classification (GTDB taxonomy): domain Bacteria; phylum Pseudomonadota; class Alphaproteobacteria; order Rhizobiales; family Xanthobacteraceae; genus Bradyrhizobium. The sequence continues at coordinate 4,826 of NZ_JADPKS010000074.1, read as the reverse complement.
CGGGCGGTCGGAGGAAACCGCGGCAAGATGCCTTGCCGGCCGCCTGGTCGAGGTGATCTCGGCGCCATACGAGATCGACGACCACCAGATCGTCATCGGCGTCTCGATCGGCATCTCGCTGTCGCCGCAGGACGGCAGCAATCCCGACGAGCTGTTGAAAAATGCTGACCTCGCGCTGTACCGCGCCAAGGCCGATGGCCGCGGCACCTACCGTTTCTTCGAGACCGGCATGGATGCGCGCGCGCAGGCGCGGCGGCTGCTGGAGATGGACCTGCGGGCGGCGTTGCAACGCGACGAGTTCGAGCCGTACTATCAGCCGATCCGGGACGTCGCGAGCGGCCGCGTCGTCGCCTTCGAGGCACTGCTGCGCTGGAACCATCCGCAGCGCGGACTGATCGCTCCCATCAACTTCATTCCGCTGGCCGAGGAGACCGGCCTCATCGCCCAGCTCGGCGAGTTCGTGCTGCGCGGCGCCTGCGGTGACGCCGCCACCTGGCCGGACGATGTCGATGTCGCCGTCAATTTGTCGCCCGTGCAGTTCAAGAGCCCGAACCTGATCGCGTCCGTGACCGGAGCGCTGGCAGCCTCGGGGCTCGCGGCGCGACGCCTCGAGCTCGAGATCACAGAATCGGTGCTGCTCCAGAACAGCGAGGCGACGCTGACCACTCTGCACGAACTGCGCGCCATGGGCGTGCGCATCTCGCTCGATGATTTCGGCACCGGCTATTCGTCGCTGAGCTATCTGCGCAGCTTCCCGTTTGACAAGATCAAGATCGACCGCTCTTTCGTGTCGGAGCTTGCGACGCGCGAGGATTCCATGGCGATCATCCGCGCCGTGACCGGTCTAGGCCGCAGCCTCGGTATCGTTACCACCGCGGAAGGCGTCGAGAACGAGGCGCAGCTCGAGCTGCTCAGGCGCGAGGGCTGCACCCAGGCGCAAGGCTATCTGTTCAGCAAGCCTCGGCCTGCATCCGATGTCGCGATCATGCTGGATCGGCCCCGGCTGCGCGCGTTGGCGTAGAGTTAGTCGCGGCGCAGTGCGAAATGTGCGCCGCAGAACGCCATCACCGCGCCAAGGCACAGTGCGGCAAGCCCGGCCAGCACACCCGAGACGGTCGGAATCGGGCTCGGAGCCGAGGCCACCTGGCCCGCGCCCGCGAGCAGGAGCACGCCGACTGCGATCAGGAACTGCCGCATCCGTTGCGGGATCTGGCCGGAGACGGCGCTCTGCATCAATGTCGCCGTGAAATAGCCGCCGGAAAAGCCGACCGTGGCAATCAGCCACCAGGCGATCGCCGCACCGGCCGGGATGAACTCATGCGTATCCGAGTGCCAGAGCCCGCCGAGGTCGAGCCCGTAGCGCGCGCCCAGCATGTGCACGGCGAGCGCGAGCAGCACGCCGGAGATCACGGCGGCGCCGAGAATCAGGCGGCGCGGAAAAAAGATCGTCTCAGCCATGCCCCGCTTGTAGGATGGCCGAAGGCGATCGCGCAAGCTGATCGCGGACGGGATTGCGCAGACTGGATTGCACGGACAGGATCGAATGTGAAGATGCAGCTTTCCAAGGCGCCGCCCGCTTCAGCCACGAGCTACGCCTACAAGGCATCGCTGATCGGCTCGGCGCATCGTTTCGAGCTGACGGACGAGGGCCTGTCCTGGCGCATCGGCGGCCGTTCGGGCGTCTGGCGCTACGATGAGATCGGCGCGATCCGGCTGTCGTTTCGCCCGGTGTCGATGCAGCAGCACCGCTTCCGCGCCGATATCAGCCGCGCCGGTGGCGGCCGTATAGCGATCCTGTCGACGAGCTGGCAGACCGCGGCGCTGATGGCGCCGCAGGACAACGGTTTTCGCGAGTTCATCGTCGAATTGCATGCGCGGATGGCGCAAGCCGGCAGCCGCGCCGAATTGACCGCAGGCCTCGGCCGCAGGACCTATGCGGCGGTGCTGGCGTTTTTGGCGGTGCTGGCCGTGGCGATGACGGCACTCCTGATCCGCGCGCTTCTGATCGGCGAATTCGCAGGCGCGCTGTTCATCGTCGGCTTTGCCGCGCTGTTCGCCTGGCAGGTCGGCGGCTTCGTGCGGCGCAACCGGCCACAGAGTTACAGCTTCGATCACGTGCCGAAGTCCTTGCTGCCTTAGACGACTCTCTACTCCGTCGAATCAAAGTCCTCTTCCTTGGTGCCGAGCAGCGACACGAGCGTGCGCAGGCCGGAGTCGAGCTGTTCAGGAGAGGGCGGGGCGAGCGCGAGTCGCACAGCATTCGGCGCGTGACCGTGCGCAATTGCAAACGTCGAGGACGGCGTCAGTGCGATGCCGCGCCGGGCTGCTGCGGCGACGAAGGTCTGCGAGCGCCAGTGCGGCGGCAGCGTCAGCCAGAGATGATAGGAGCGCGGGTCGGCCGCGAGCTGGTACCCGGCGAGCAGCCTTGCCGCGGTCTGCTGCCGGCGTCCGGCGTCGATCCGTTTCAGCCGCGTCAGCTCGGCGACGGTTCCGTCGGCCATCAGCCGCTGCCCGGACGCCAGCGCATGGCCTGAGGCGATCCAGCCTCCGGTCCTGACCGCGCTCATCACGCTCTCGCGCAGATGCGGCGGGGTGACGAGGATGCCGAGCGCGAGGCCCGGCGCGACCTTCTTGGACAGGCTGTCGATCACGATGCAGCGGTTCGGCCCGAGCGCGGCCAGCGGCGTGTCGTCGGCGAGGAAGCCATAGACGGCGTCCTCGATGATGGTGAGATCGAGCTTCTCGGCGATCCGCATGATGTCGGCGCGCCGTGTCGCGTTCATGGTGACGCCGAGCGGATTCTGGATGATGGGCTGGAGATACAGCGCCGATAGGTGGGCCTCGCGATGCGCTTTCTGGATCGCGTCGGGCCGCGCGCCGTGTTCGTCCGTCGAAAGCGGCACCAGCGTAATGCCGAGCCGCGCCGCGATGCTCTTGACGTAAGGGTAGGTCAGCGCCTCGACGCCGCAGCGGCCGCCGGTGGGAACGAGCGCCGCGAGCGCGGCCGCGAGCGACTGCTTGCCGTTGGCGGTGAAGACGATCTGCTCGGCCTGCGGCGTAAAATCCTTGCGCGCGAGATAGGCGGCGGCTGCAATGCGCGCGCTCTTGGTGCCGGTGCTGGTCGAGACGCGCAGCGCGGATTCGAGCGCGTCGACGCGCTCCAGCCCCGCAAGACTCTTGGCGATCATCGCCCATTGCTGCGGCAGCAGCGGGTAATTGACCTCGAAGTCGATGCGTGCGTCGCGCGGCTCGCTCAGCGCCTCGACCTCGCGCCTGATGTCGCCGGAGATGAAGGTGCCACGCCCGACCTCGCCGACGACGAGGCCGCGGCGGAGCAATTCCGTATAAACCCGACTCGCGGTCGAGACTGCGATGCCACGGTCATAGGCAAAATTGCGCTGCGGCGGCAGCCGGTCGCCGGGCCTTAACGTGCCGTTAGAGATATCGACGGCAATGGCATCGGCAAGCTTCACGTACTCGAACTTGGACATTATTGCACCGAGAGCAATGTTTCACTTGCTCCGAGTATTGTACTGGAGCATTTAAGTTCCATCAAGGCCCGCGATTGAGCCGAGGAGAGCGAGAGCAATCCGAAGGCATATGAGGTGCAGACGCTCAGCGTTTGCGCCAACGGCATCTGCTTCGCCGCGCGGGACAGTAGGCCGGAGAAGAAAAATGACCACGATCTCGCAAACTTCGGAGCGGAGTTTACGCCCATCCTCATCGGGCGGATTTTTCCGCGCGCTCGCCAACGTTGCCTATGCGCTGTTCGATCGCCTGGAGCACCGCTCGGCGGTCAAGACGCTGAACGAACTCGACGACCGCGCCTTGCGCGACATCGGGATCACGCGCAGCCAGATCGAGGACGCCGTCTACGGGCAGGTCAAAGCCGAGCTGACGCGGTATTTGTGAACTCGCCCTGCCATTAAGCCCGGCAGGTCTGGGCGTAACGATGTGCTTCCAATGCCTCCACGTCGTCATTGCGAGCGCAGCGAAGCAATCCAGAATCTCTCCGCGGCGGCAGCCTGGATTGCTTCGCTGCGCTCGCAATGACGGAGTGCAGACACACCTTCGCCCTCTCGCGGCTTGTTTCGCCCGAGCTTCGCTTCGTCGCCTTGCCCTCGGTGAAAGAGGGTGCAGGGAAGACCGGGTGCCGGCTGGCACCCGCGGTCCACTGTGCGGAAATTGCAGTACGAAAGCTGCACAGCGGCATACAGGTGAAGCCAAACATCCGGCCTTCCCTGCGCAGTGGTTTTACGGCTTATGTCGCGCTCTCCCCGGGGAGCGATGCACTATTGCCCCCGTCGCTCTGCGGATGACTGATGCGCGCGCCCGGTTGGGCCGCCACATCACCGCAAAACTTGGCGCACAGACCCCGGGCGCCAGGACCACACGATTTTGCCGTACGCGAGCTACACCGGTCGTGCGTGCGACGCCATCGCTCACGGCTCTCCGCCCTGCGATCACCTTCGCACCGATGTGGCCCACGTCCACCGCCGCCCGGCCCGCGTTCGTGACGATCGCGATACGCCCCTCTTCCTTGGGCCGGGTTGCGGCGACACATACGCCGTTTCCGAATTTCGGTAAAGTGGAATATTTTCGATGGTGCGCATTGACCTGCGGCTCGTGTGTTTTGCCCGACAGGCAACGCAACATCTCGTAGCCCGAATGAAGCGCAGCGTAATCCGGGATTCTATCCGTGGAGGTACTGGTCCCGGATTACGCTTCGCTCCATCCGGGCTTCTGTAACGGGCCTTGGTTAGTCAATCCCTTTTTGCGTCATCCGCTTGCCGGGAACCTGCTTCTGTACGGGATCAACGCGATGG
>NZ_JADPKS010000126.1 GCF_023074175.1 Bradyrhizobium sp. 139 | reverse complement strand
CAGAAAGCTCGGCTGATCCCGGCTGACACCGGTCTTGAAGGTACGATTCGTCATGCCGAATCGTACCTTCCTTCGCTATAAGAATCTTGCCCAGTCTCTGCGCTCCATCCGGGCTACTGGCTGAGACCCAGCTTCTCATAGATGCGCCGCGCATAGGCACCGAACGCGTCGGTCGTCTTGAGCGGAAGGTCGCGCGGGAAGGGCAGGTCGATCGGGAAATAGTCGGCCATCTTCGCGGGGCCCGCCGTCAGCACGGCGCAGTGCGAGGACAGGAACACGGCTTCCTGGATCGAATGCGTGACGAAGACGATGGTTTTGCCGCTCTCGCGCCAGATCCGCAGCATCTCCAGATTCATCTGCTCGCGCGTCAGCGCATCCAGCGCGCCGAACGGCTCGTCCATGAGGACCAGCTTGGGATCGTGAATGAAGGCGCGCGCGATCGCGGTGCGCTGCTGCATGCCGCCGGAGAGCTGCTGCGGGTATTTCTGCTCGTAGCCGGCAAGCCCGACCAGGTTGAGCAGATCGCGCGCCCGCTCGCGTGCGGCCTTGATCGGCAGGCCGACGATCTCGGCCGGTAGCAGCACGTTGTCCAGGATCGTCCGCCATTTCAGCAGTAGCGCCTGTTGGAATACCATGCCGACGTCGCGGGTCGGATCGAACGGGCTTTTGGCGTTTCCGATCTTCACCATGCCGCCATCGGCGCCGTGCAGGCCGGCCAGGATCTTCATCACCGTGGTCTTGCCGCAGCCGGAGGGGCCGACCAGCGAGACGAGCTCACCCTCCTGCACGTCCACGGTGACGTCGGACACCGCCAAGAACTCGGCGCCGCCGCTGCGATAGATCTTTCGGACGCCTTGCAGGCTGATGAAGGGTTCGGCGCTCATGCCAGCCATTTGTTCAGGTTGGCGGCGACGAAAGCATCGTCGCTGAGGTCGGCGTGCTCGCGATAGACGCGGTCGATCTCTTCCTTCTGCCCGGGGCTGAGGCCCTCGTTCGGGTCAAGGCACCACAGGCCCTGCATCAGGCCCTGACGCCGCAGCACTTCGTGGCAACCGGCGATGCAGCCGTGAAAATTGTTGGCGACATCGAAGAAGGCGCTGTTGCAGTCGGTGACGCGGGCATCGAGGGCGAGCAGATCGGCCGGCACGGCATCTTTGTGCCGCGCCGCCTTGCAGCGCTCGAACTGCTTGATCGCGCTCGCCGTCCAGACCGACCAGTGGCCGAGCAGGCCGCCTTTGAAATAGGTGCGCGTGGTGATGCCGTTGTCGCGCAGGTCGAACGGCAGCACCAGATCGAGCAGGATGTGATCGTCATTGCCGGTGTAAAGCGCGACGCGGTCGAGCGCGCCGGCTGCCGCGACGCCGCGCAGCACATCGAGAGTTCTGTAGCGGTTGAACGGCGCGATCTTGATAGCAATGACATTGTCGATCGACGCAAAACGCTGCCAGAACCGGCTCGACAGGACGACACCGCCCACGGCCGGCTGGAGATAGAAGCCGACCAGCGGGATTTCAGCGGCGACCGCCGTGCAATGCGCAATGATTTCGTCCTCGGAGGCGTTCTTCATCGCGGCGAGGCTGAGCAGGCCGGCGTGGTAGCCGATATCGCGCGCGGTGCGGGCTTCTGCGGTCGCCTGCTGGGTCGGGCCGGCGAGCCCCGCGACCATCGCCAGCGGACGCTTGGTCCAATTCGCTGCGGTCTCGGCGGCGAGCTCCAGCACCGGCCGATAAAGGCCGACGTCGCGGATGGCGAACTGCGTGGTGTGCACGCCGACGGCAAGGCCGCCTGAGCCCGCATCGATGTAGTAGCGTGTCAGTGCGCGCTGATGCGTCTCGTCGAGCTGGCGCTCGGCGGTGAGCGCGAGGGGATGCGCCGGCAGCACGGTGCCGCCCGCGATCAGCTTGCGGATATCGCTGTTGATCTGGCTGTGGTGCATATTGTCCTATCCGAATTCAGGGCCGGCGACGGCGAATGGCATGTCCGCGCCCGCGGCGGTGGCGGGGCCGAACCGCATGCGCTGGAACGGCCGTTCAATGGTCCAGCCCGACGCGGTCAATCCTTCAAGGAACGCGCCCTGCGACGCGACGGCGTCGAGCAGAAGCGGATGGTCTTGCGATTGCGCGATCGCATTGGCCAGGTTCAGCGCGGCCGCGGCGTGATCGGCAAACAACGGGCCGATATGGCGCGCGGTTCGGCCCTCCCGCACCAGCGCGATGGCGCCGTTGGCAGAGACGATACGCGAGCCCGAGCGCTGAGCGAAGGCTGAGAGGACGGCGCTCCGGTCGAAACCGGTGACGCGGCGGTCCCGCGCGCGAAGCGCCTCGAGCGTCGCTGACGAAGGTGGCTGCGTGGCCAGTTGAGCGGATTTCACCAGCCTCAGCCGACGCAATTGCAGCGTCGGCGTGAATCCGAGCGGCCCGTAGACGGCGGCGCCGTCGGGCGTGGCGTCGAGCCAGCTCGTCAGGCCGTTCTTTCGCGCCGTTTCCAGGCAGGCGTCGACGAGGCACGTAGCAAGGCCGCGGCGGCGGTGCGTTGCCGTCACCAGCACCATGCTGATCCAGGCGTTGTTGCCGGGGTAAGGCAGCAAAGCGGCCGTGGCGACCAGTCGCGCGCCGTCGCGTATGCCGAACACGACCCCCTCGTGCAGGAAGACGCGCCAGTCGTCCTCGGTCTGGTTCCAGTGCGCTTCCGTCGATAGCACGAGCCCGGCTGGCGCATGCTCGACGCCGAGCTTGATAACGGAAGGACCGTCAGTAGCGTCCATCGCGTACCTCGTATTTGGTGGGCTTGCCGAGGCTTGGCATGGCGCGGGACACCCAGTCCGCGGTCCAGGCGATCAACTGCTCGGTATCGACCACCGGCGGGCCGAACAGCTCGACCGCTTTCGACGTGTCGGTCAGCCATGCCGTCGGCTCTTCCTTGCCTGTCAGCACCGGCGTGCGGCCGAAGCGGGCGCCGAATTTTGCCGCGAGATCGCGCGCCGCGAGGATCTCGTGGCCGCTGACATTGATCGGCGAAGTCGGCGCCGTGCAATGCGCGAGGCAACGCAGCGCCTGCGAGGACGCATCGCCCTGCCAGATGAAATTGACATGGCCGAGGCTGACGTCGATCGGCGTGCCCGTGAGCACTTTTGTCGCGACGTCGTGCAGCACGCCATAGCGCATGTCGATCGCGTAGTTGAGCCGGAACAGGCGGCCCGGCGTCGAGAACTTGCGCGAAAAATACTCGAACATGCGCTCGCGGCCGACGCAGGATTGGGCGTATTCGCCCGGCGGGTTCGGCGCCATGTCCTCACTCGAGCCTTTGCCGTCGACGGGCACGAAGGGATAGATGCAGCCGGTCGAGAAAGCCACGGTGCGCGACGACGGGAAGGCCTGCGCGACGAGGGCCGGCACATGCGCGTTCATCGCCCAGGTCAGCGACAGATCGCCCTCGGCGCCGAACTTGCGGCCGGCCATGAAGACGATGTTGGGCGCCTTCGGCAGCGCCTGAATCGCGGTCTCATCCATCAGGTCGCAATTGATCGTTTCGACGCCGCGGGCGTGCAGCCAGTCCTTCACGTTTGCGTCACTGAACCGCGCGACGCCGATGACGCGGCGATCGGGCACGGCCGCTTTGGCGAGACCCGCCAGCGTCGGTCCCATCTTGCCGGCGACACCGAGGATCATGATGTCGCCCTCGACCCTGTTGAGGTCGTCGATCAGTGCCTGGCTTGGCCGGCACAGGAGATCGTCAAGTGCAGCGATATCCGGAATGGTCTTCGGCAGCGTCTGGCGGGTGAGGAGCATGGGTTTGATCCTTGGTCTTAAGCCTGTCGTTTTCAAGTCTGTCTGGCGTCGCCGACCACGAACATGCGTTCGAGGACGAGGACCAGACCATAGAGTGCGACTCCAAGCAGCGTCAGCAGCACGACGGCCATGACCATGGCGGGCGTGTCGAGCGAGGACTGCACCTGGATCATGAGATAGCCGAGCCCACGCTCGGAGGCGATGAACTCGCCGACGATGGCACCGGCGACCGCAAGGATCGCGCCGACCTTCATGCCGGAGAAAACGTAAGGCAGCGATCCCGGCAGCTGGATCTTGCGGAACAGCGCCCAGCGCGAACCGCGCAGCGATTTGACGAGATCGAGCAGATCCGGCTCGACTTCGCGCAAGCCGCGCGCGGTGGTCAGCAGGATCGGGAAGAAGCAGATGCTGAAGGCGATCAAGATGTTCGGCACGATGCCGTAGGAGAACCAGACGATGAGGAGCGGACCGAGCGCGACTTTCGGGATCATGTTCAGCGTCACGAACAGCGGTAGCAGCACCAGGCTGATCAGCGGCGCCCAGCTGAAGATCACCGCGAGGGCAACGCCGACGAATGCCCCGAGCGCAAAGCCGCCGAGGATCTCGATTGCGGTGACCAGGGTGTTGGCACCCCAGGCGTAGCTCGGGGTGCCCAGCGTCTGCACCGTCGCGAGCGGGGAGGGCAGGATGAATTTCGGCACGTGGAAGGCATCCACCGCCACCTGCCACAGCACGAGCACGGCGAGGTGCACGATCAGGATGACCGCAAAGCTGCGCGAGGTGCGGGCCGCGTCTCCTGCCACCGATTGCTCCCTGTTGCTGCGGCCACCCTGCCGCTCGCGTCAGCCTAACCGGCCTCCGGGGAAGTTTCAACCAGTTGGTTGATTACAGCCGGAGTGATTGAAGCACCAGATCGGCGACGTGCCTGCGGCGGGCGCGCCGCGCGGCCCGGCTCGACAGGTCCTTGCCGAAGATCGCCGACAGCGTCGGTGTGTTGGAGAGATAGAAATAGCTGAGGCCGGCGATCGAGATATAAAGCTGGATCGGGTCGATCCCCTTGCGGAACACGCCGGCGCGGACGCCCTCGTGCAAGATGTGGGATACGCTCCGGACCAGCGGCGAGTGCATGGCCTCGAGCCGGGTCGAGCCGCGGACGTGGCGCGCACCGCCGCGGTTCTCGTCGTTCAGGAGCACGATGAAATCAGGATTCGTGGCGAGGTAATCGAACGAGGCTTCGATTAGCTTCCGGATCGCCTTTTCGGGCGGCAGGCCTTCGAGGTTGAGCTGGCGCTCCTGCTCGCGGATGTCGGCGTAAACCCATTCGAGGACAGCGAGATAGAGCGCGTCCTTGTCGCCGAAATAGTGGTAGACGAGCTGCTTGTTGACACCCGCGCGCTCGACAATTTCGTCGACGCGGGCGCCCGCAAAACCGTGGCGGGCGAACTCCAGGCGCGCCGCGGTGAGCAGCTTCTTGCGGGTGGCGGCAGGGTCGCGCCGCTGCGGCACGGTGTCGCCTGAACGTTTTGCGGGCATTTCCAACCAAACAGTTGACAAGTTGAAGGCGGGCTTGTTGCATTGGTATCCTCACATGGGGAGAGCGACAAGCCGGGTCGCGGCAACGAGGAGAGATGCGATGAAGCGTTTGCAGGCGGCGGGCTCGGCACTGGCTTTGACCCTGATGCTCGGTTTGCCGGCGACCGCAGGCGAGGCGGTCAATCTGATCCTGAACTGGACACCGACGGCCGACCATTCGCCGTTCTATTACGCCAAGGCGCAAGGCTGGTACGAGAAGGCCGGCATCGACCTGACCATCGAGGTCGGCAAGGGCTCCGGCGTCTCCGCCGCCAAGGTCGGCTCCGGCGGCTCGCCCTTCGGCATCGCCGATCTCGCCACCATGCTGGTGGCGAAGAGCAAAGGCGCCGACGACGTCGCGCTGATGAGCATCTATGCCAACACCGGCCAGACCTTCTACTGGCTCAAAAGCTACGGCGTGAACGGCGTCAAGGATTTTCCGAGCCACAAGATCGGCAATCCGCCGGGCGACGCCTCGCGCGTGATGTGGCCGGCGTTTGCGAAGGCAGCAGGCATCGCGCCTGATGCCGTCAGCTTCGTCAATATCGGGCCGACTGCGAAGATTGCGGCGCTGAAGAGCCACACCGTCGACATCATCAGCGATTTCTACAACGAGCACGATCTGAAGGTGATCGAGTTCGGACCCGATCTCGGCTTCGTCAACTGGAAGGACATCGGGCTCAATCCCTACGGCAATTCGCTGATCGTCAACGGCGCTTATCTCCAGAAGAATCCGAAACTCGTCGAAGAGTTCGTGCGCATCTCGCAGAAGGCTTTTGCGACTTGCGTTGCCGACGCTGCACCATGCCTGAAGGCGCTGCTCGACCAGGTCTCCGGTCTCGACAAGGCGAACCAGGAACGCCAGTGGGAGCGCATCAAATATTTGATGACCGACGAATTCACGACGACCAAGTCGCTCGGCTGGATCGAGGGCGAGCGGATGAAGAAGGACTACGAGCTGGTCCAGACCTATCTCGGCATGGAGAAGCCGTTCGACGTGACGACCGCGTTCACGACCAAGATGCTCGACCCCGCCATCAAAATGGATGCGAGCAAGGTGAAGAAGTAGGGGGCGCTGTCGCCCCATACTCCGTCAATGCGAGCGCAGCGAAGCAATCCGGAGTCCCTCCGCGGAAAGATTCTGGATCGCTTCGCTGCGCTCGCAATGACAATGTCGGGGCTGGTTGCGCGCCATATTGTCCGAATGTTGCCCCGGCGCGAGCCAGGACCCCATCCCCGCCGCCCAGCGCCAATCCACGTAACCTCACAGAGAAATTAACCGACCGTTAACCATATCCGCCGCATCGTTAACCATTCAATAAAGGGAACGAGTCGGCCGCTATGCAGGCTGCAGCAAAACCTCAACGCCAAATGGTGCGCCTGCGCGGGCGCTCCTATGTGGCCTTCGTGTTCGTACCGACGGTTCCGATCCAGGACTGGCTGCTGGAGATCGACACCACGATCGCGCGCTCGCCGGGCTTCTTCGCCGGCCGGCCCGTGGTGATCGATCTGTCCTCGGTCGATCTCAGCCAATCCGGCATCGGCCATCTGCTCACCAGCCTTCAGGACCGTAACATCCGCGTGCTCGGGATCGAGGGGGTAGAGGAGGGCCGGCTGACGCCGTCCATGCCGCCGCTGCTCTCGGGCGGGCGCAGTTGCGTGGTCGAGCCGAGCGCGCCCAAGAAGGCTGAAGTGAAGGCCCAGAGCAAGCCGACGTCGCTCCTGCTCGAAAACCCCGTGCGCTCGGGCCAGACCGTGATCTTCCCGGAAGGTGACGTCACCATTCTCGGCTCGGTCGGCTCCGGCGCAGAAGTCGTCGCCGGCGGCTCCATCCACATCTACGGCGCCTTGCGCGGCCGGGCCATGGCGGGCGTGAACGGGCACACGAGCGCGCGCATCTATTGCCAGAAGATCGAGGCCGAACTGCTTGCAATCGATGGGTTTTATCAGACCGCCGACGACATCGACGACGCCTTGCGCGGCCGGCCTGCCCAGGCCTGGCTGCAGGGCAACACCATGCGAATTACGGCACTGGACTGACCAGCAAAGGAGATACTTCAGATGAGTAAAGTACTGGTCGTGACATCAGGTAAGGGGGGCGTCGGCAAGACGACGACGACCGCCGCGCTGGGCGCCGCGCTCGCGCAACGCGGCGACAAGGTCGTCGTCGTCGACTTCGACGTCGGCTTGCGCAACCTCGACCTCGTGATGGGCGCCGAGCGCCGGGTCGTGTTTGACCTCATCAACGTGGTGCAGGGCGTGGCCAAACTGCCGCAGGCGCTGATCCGCGACAAGCGGCTCGAAAACCTCTGGCTGCTGCCGGCCTCGCAAACCCGCGACAAGGACGCGCTGACGGAGGAGGGCGTGGGCAAGGTCATCGACGATTTGCGCGCTCGCTTCGACTGGGTGATCTGCGACAGCCCGGCTGGTATCGAGCGCGGCGCCTCGATGGCGATGCGCTTTGCGGATGAGGCCGTGATCGTCACCAATCCCGAAGTCTCCTCGGTGCGCGATTCCGACCGCATTATCGGCATGCTCGATTCCAAGACGGTGCGGGCCGAGAAGGGCGAGCGCGTCGAGAAGCACATCCTCATTACCCGCTACGATCCCTCGCGCGCCGCGCGCGGCGAGATGCTGACCATCGACGACATCCTGGAAATCCTCGCAACGCCCTTGCTCGGGATCATTCCCGAGAGCCAGGACGTGTTGAAGGCCTCCAATGTCGGCACGCCGGTAACGCTGTCGAACGCGGACGGTGCGCCTGCGCGGGCCTATATCGACGCGGCACGGCGGCTGTGCGGCGACACCGTGCCGATGCAGGTGCCGACCGAGCGCAAGGGCTTCATGGATCGTCTGCTGCGACGGAGGGCTGCATGAGCATGGGTCTGCTTCGGCTTCTCCGCGGCAACAAGGCCTCTGCACCCGTCGCACGCGAACGGTTGCAGATCCTGCTCGCGCATGAACGCGGACTGCGCGGCCAGCCCGACTTGCTCGGCGTGCTGCGTGAGGAAATTCTCGCCGTCGTCTCCAGGCACGTCACGCTGGATCCGACCAAGGTCATCGTCCGGCTCGAGCGCGGCGTCGAAGTGTCGACCCTGGAGGTCGATATCGAGGTGCCCAACGATCTCGAGCGCAAGCGCGTGGCGGTCGCGTAGGGGACGCGGCCGAAGACTTCCAATTTGGGGTGGGTGAATAGGCGGTCCGCTGGGCATAGCGGACCGCCTTTGTCTTGCTTGGGTCTTGCTTGGGCGCCCGTTCAGGTTCCCGGGCCTGCCGATGTGATCGGCTGCTGCCGGAACAGGAGCTGCTGCGAAATCGTTGTTGGCGACCGCGGGACAGCCGAGCGATGCACCGTGGTTTGGTCAGACGGGAGAGCGCCCATGATGTCCGAGGTCCAGGTCCATACCGTTGCGCGGCAGATGCTCGAACAGCACGGCTTTGCTGCGATCGCGAAGGCCGCCGAGCAGGCCCAGGCCTGCGAGGGCCGCGGTGAGGCCGATGAGGCCAGGGAGTGGCGTCACATTGCCGATGCCATGAAGATCATGCGCGGGCCGGCCCATAGCTGACAGCCGGTAAGCGCGGGCGCGCTCAACGCTCCCCGCTGTCGGCGCCCTGCTGCGAAGTGCGATTCGAAGTGGGATTCTGGGTCTGCGGCTGTGGGCGTTCGCCTGTCGCTTTGCAGGGGAGCGGTTCCCACGCGCCGTCGGGCGTCTGCTGATAGGCACTACAGGATGACGAGGCGGATTTTTCCTCGCTTTTCTGGGCATCTGAATTCTTCGCCAGGGCGGGCGCGGTCAGCACCGTGACGGCCGCAAGTGCGCCGGCGAAAACGAAATGGATACTCCGCATGAGGGCTCTCCTGTTCGCATTCGGAGAGGCGGCATGGTGTCGAGGATTGTGACGATTGTTAGCCGCAGCTTCGGTTCTGCCGCGGCGTGCTTAACGCCGCGAAAGAGCGCCTAGCCGCCCTTGCTGCGGATCAGGCCGGCGAGATTGGTTTTCTGGGCCTCGCACCAGCCGGGCATGCCAAGACGGCGCTGGTCCATGTCGGTTGCCTGCGTCGCGACCGCGACCTCGGCCATCAAATCGTCGTCCTGCTTTTCGCCCATCTTGCCGCCGGTGTGCATCCAGGCGATTGCCTTGCGCACCTTCTCCGTGGTGCCGTCCGGCAGCTGCATCTGCTGCGCCTTCTGCACGAGGTCCTGATAGGCGAGATCGGTATTCGGGCATTCGACCCTGGCGGCGAAGGCCTGCAAGACCATCGTCACATAGGTCGAGCGTGGATGGTCCGCCGCTTGGGCCGGCGCGGCGAACAGCAGCAGACCCGCCATCAGGAAACCGGTGCGCATCCTTGGTATCTCCTCCGTTTTTTTGAAGGCTAGCGTCCGGCGGGCCGCTCCGCAATGGCGACGGGACGTATTTGTTGCTTCCCGGTGCGGTGCGCTATCGTGGCCGTCCCCGGCCCCGGAGAGCGACATGAGCCTGTTCAGCACGCCATTCGACCCCGCACGCGACACGGCGCTCGTCACCGGCGCAGGCAATGGCATCGGCCGCGCAATCGCGCAGGCGCTGGTCGGCGAGGGCGTCCGGACCATGTTCGCCGATGTGAGCGCGGAACGGGTGAGTGCGGCGACCGGCGCGAGCAGCAAGCCTGAATTGGCGGTGCGGTGGGTCGGCGATCTCGCCAGGTCAGACGCTTGCGATGCGCTGCTGAGCGCCGCACAGGCCGTGCTCGGTGGGGTGACGTATTTCGTCCACAGCGCATCGCCGCCGCGGCGGGAGTCCGATCATGCGCTCGCGGTCGATCGCAGGACATGGCAGGAGATGCATGCCGTCAATCTCGATGCCGGATTTCATCTGGCGCGCGGGCTGGCAGAACGGCTGATCGCGGCGAAACGGCCCGGCTCGTTCCTGTTTCTCACCTCGCTGCATGCGGGCACACCGCGCAACCTGCCGCATTATTCGACGGCGAAGGCGGGAATGGCGATGCTGGTGAAGGAACTCGCGAAGACGTTCGGGCGTCACGACATCCGCGTCAACGCGCTGGTGCCCGGCGCGATCGCGGCCGGCGGGTTCGTCGCGGACGCCTCGCTGGCGCGGCACATCCCGCTCGGACGTCTCGGCGAGGCCAAGGACCTCGCGCCGATGGCGCTGACAGTATTGTCGAACAGGCTCTCAGGCTACGTCACCGGCGCAGCCTTCGTCGTCGACGGCGGATTGTCGCTGACGAACTGGTTCGAGCCGCCGGTGCTGGACGAATAGCTAGCGTCGCCAGGCCGGCACGGGGTCGAGCGGCGTACGATAGACCTCGTTGTGATCGCGATCGGTGACGCGCACCGCGCAACCCTTCCGTTGCAGCTCCGGCTTCACTTGCGACAGTTCGGTGGCCAATTGATCGGCGCGATCGGAAGCGACCTCGATGTCTTCGAGGATGATTCCGCCCTGGTTCTTGAACTCTTCACCAACCACCAGATCGAAGGAGTAGTAAGGCATCTGAATTCCCCGGTGTGACGACCCAAGTCCTGAAAGTCTTGGCTACAAGTCTTCAACGGAAGTCTTCAACACATGACAGATGGTACCACTGAGTCGATCTTTATCGAATGCACCGGCCGCGCAATCTCTGTGCTTATGGCGCAGAAATGATGTGCAGCATCTGAGCCCGTTAACATTTTATTAAATATGTCAGCGCGATCATGAGGCATGGAATTGCAGCAGAACCGGGCTCCGGGAACCGGCAGCTGCACGAGAAGGCCGCCGGCATAAATCCCGACGGCCTTTTCTCCTGACGGAAGACGGTCATCGGTCTCCGTAGTCGCCCGGACTCAACGCGTCACGTCGAGTCGGACAGCTTGTGCGACGTACCGACAGCGACGCTGCGTTGGCGCTTGGTCTAGCGCAGCGGCATCGGCGGACGCACGACAGGTCCGTCATCATCGGCAACGGCTTGCGTCGTGGCGAGCGGTGCTGGCGGCGGCGCGCCCGCGGCAGCCTGCGAAGGTGCGAGCGGCGCGGGCGAATATGCCGGCATGTAGGTTTGCGACACGACCGGCTTCGGCTTGCGAACCGGCGGCGCCGGAGGCCGCGGCGGGAGCGTGGACGCGCGCGCGCGCGGATCGACCGGCTTGGCCTCAGCCACCGGCTTTGGCGCGGGCGGTTTCGCCATCTCGCGTGCCATCTGCTCCTGCCCGGTCTTCAACTCGGCGATGCTGGCCTTGAGTGCTTCGATCTGCTGCGCCATCGCTGCAAGATCGCGCGTCATCGATTCGACCGACTGCGCTGCATCGGGCTGTGTTGCGGCAGGCGCGGCTGCCGCAACCTGAACCGCAGGCGGGCTCGCAGATTGGTCGATCGTTTCATCCGCTGCAGCTTGCTCCGCGGGAGGCGCGGCCTGCGCGGCGGCGACCGGCGCCGTCTGCGATGTCGAAGGCAGCAGCGATGACAATGCAGGTGTCCATGATGACAATGCAGGCGTCCATTCGGCGAGCATCTGCTTGGCCGTGTCGCCATGTTTCTCCCAGGCGACGGTGGCGGCCGCGCTTCCGCCCGCGAACAATATGGTAACGAATGCGCCGCGTAGCCATTTGCCGGCGGAGGATCGCTTCTGCCGGTTGTGACCATCGCTGGCCGCGACGCGCACGGCAGTGTCGACCGAGGGCGCTGCCGCCTGCCGCTCCGAGACAGGACTGAACCTCGGCTCCAGATTAATCGTGGGCTGCGGCGCGAACTTCGGATTTATTTTGGGCTCCGGACGGGTCGCGATCTCAGGCGCGAAGGCGGGCGCAACGCTGATGGGGCGCGAAGCCAGCACCGTGTCGGGCGAAATCTGCACGGCGTCGTGCGGATCGTTGTCCTTGACCGTGTCCTTCACGATCTCTTCGACGATTTGCCTGGAGTTCAGCGTCGCGAGCATCGCAGCTCCTTTGAAGTATTGGTTTTGAAGTCCTGGTCGTCCGCATTGGCGCGAGCCGATCTGTTGAGGTGAACCCATCCCAAATCCCATGAGCCGAGCCCGAGCACGCACGAGTCCAGCCGGGTTTGACCAAAGCAAGGCGACGGGATGGAGACTGTGCGACGGTCTTCCGCCGTTTGTGGTGATGGAACCCGTATCGCCAAACACGTGCACGTGTTCCGTTTTGCCTTGTTTTCAGCACGATTTAGGCAGCATCTGGTTATGCTGGGGGCGCTACTATCCGCTATCGGGGGGGCCGGCGGTGCCAAAATCTCTACTCGCCTTGTTCGTCGTTGCCTTGCTTCCGCTCGCCGGCTGCATGCAGACAACACTTTCGCCATCGACGGATGCGAGCATGACGCCGCGCGACCGGCAGTTGCTTGCGCATGTGCCTTACGCGCAGGCGAAGGTGCCCGAGCAATATCTCCGCCATATCGTCGATTATCCGCGCAAGGAGCAGCCGGGCACGATCCTGGTCGACACCGATGCGCGCTACCTTTATTTCGTGCTGCCCGAGGGCAAGGCGATCCGCTACGGCGTCGCGGTCGGCGAGGAAGCTATGGCCTTCTCCGGCGTCGCGCGTGTCGGCCGTCTGGCGGAATGGCCTGACTGGGTTCCGACAGCGGACATCCAGGCACGACTCGGACCCTATCCAGCGCGCGTCGCCGGTGGCCCCGCCAATCCGCTGGGCGCGCGGGGCATCTATCTCTATGTCGGCAACAAGGACACGCTCTACCGCATCCACGGCACCAACCAGCCGGAATATATCGGGCAGGCGATCTCATCCGGCTGCATCCGCATGCGCAACGAGGACGTGATCGATCTGTTCGACCGGGTGAAGCTGAATTCGATGGTCGTGGTGTTGCCGCCCGGACAGAACGCGCAAGTCGAGGCAGGCACGAGATGGCGCGGGTAAGGTCGCGCCCTAATTCTCAGGCCGGGCAATGCGCCATTGCAGCGTCGTGGCATTGCCGTTGGCCTCGCCTGGTGCCTTGTCGGCCGGCGAGGTGTAAAGCGGGCGATAGCGGTATGCCCACATCTTGCTGCCGTCGTTGCGGCTGATCACGGTGAAGTCGCCGATGGCCTTGGCGTCGGCTGTTGCGGATAGCGGCACCCAGCTCTCGACGCATTTGCCGTTGCAGTTCGACGTCTTGCCGGTGGTGTCGCGCTCGTAATAGTAGAGCGTCATGCCCTTGAGGTCGACGAGCGTTGGACCCTGCTTGGTCAGGATCACTTTCGCCGGTGAGGTCGTCGCCTCGGGTTTCGGCGGAGGCGGGGCATCGCCGCCCCCATGGCCGTTCGCGAGCGCAGGGCCGGCCGAAAGCGCGATGGCCACCGCCGTCATGAAGAACCTGAACATCCGAAACTCCCGACGGCAAAGTTAATCGCGCGTTAAGCGCCGAATGTTGCCGACCATAACGGCCGAAGGTTAGTTCCTGGTTTCGCGGCATTGCGACAATTACGGATAGAAATAGGTCTATGCCTGCACCCCGCGCAGCGGTGCGCGGCTGAGCTCGTTTCCGGCGGCGATCGCCTTGCGCAAGAGCCGCATCAGCTCCTCGCCTTCCTTCGCGCTGAGACCGCGCAGCATGACGCGCTGGGCAGACTCCACCGCTGGCGTGATCTTGCGCAGCGTGCGCCGGCCTTCCTCGGTGATCTCGAGTTCGCGCGCGCGGCGGTCGCGGCTGGAGGCGCGGCGCTCCGCAAGCCCTTTTTGCACGAGGCGATCGATCACGCCGGTGATGGTGGTGCGGTCGTAGGCGATCAATCCTGCCAGCGTCACCTGGTCGAGCCCCGGATTGGCCTTGATGGTCGCGAGCGCCGCATATTGCACCGGCGTGAGATCGAAGCCGGCGTCTGCGACCTCGCCCAGGAACACGGCGACCGCGATCTGCTGAAACCGGCGCGCCAGATGCCCGGGCATGTCGTTGTTGTCTTTCACCGAAGTCTCCATTTTGGGTCGGGAAGGCGCGGATCGTTGACAGGTATACTGATAGTCAGCATACTGATCAATATCCAAGCAGAACGTTGACGGGAGAGAGGCTCATGCAATTCCATCTGAATGGATTTCAGCCGGGCGATTCCGAAATCGCAGATCCCGCCGAGCGCGTTCAGCCCTCCGGGGCAGCGGGCGCTGTGCCCGAAGAAGTCGATGTCCTCATTGTCGGCTGTGGCCCCGCGGGCTTGACGCTCGCCGCGCAGCTTGCGCAGTTTCCTGACATCAAGACCTGCATCGTCGAGCAGAAGCCGGACCGCCTGCTGGTCGGGCAGGCCGACGGCATCGCCTGCCGCACCATGGAGATGTTCCACGCCTATGGCTTCAGCGAGCGCGTGCTGAAGGAGGCCTATTGGGTCAACGAGACGACGTTCTGGAAGCCGAACGAGCGGACGCCGGAGAAGATCGTCCGCAGCGGCCGGGTGCAGGACGTCGAGGACGGGCTGTCGGAATTTCCGCACGTCATCCTCAATCAGGCGCGTATCCATGACGGCTTTCTCGACATCATGCGCAGATCGCCGGCCAAGCTCGCGCCTTATTACAGCCGCCGCCTGCTTGATCTCGAGCTCGATCCGGCCGCAGGTCCCGCCGATCACGCGGTAACCGTACGCCTCGAACGCGTCGATGCCGGAAGCGAGGGCAAGGTCGAGACCATCAGGGCGCGTTATGTCGTCGGCTGCGACGGCGCGCGCAGCATGGTGCGCAAATCGATCGGCCGCGAGCTGCATGGCGATTCCGCCAATCATGCCTGGGGCGTGATGGACGTGCTGGCGGTGACCGATTTTCCAGACATCCGCTTCAAGGCCCTGATCCAGTCGGCCAGGGACGGCAGCCTGCTGATCATTCCCCGCGAAGGCGGCTATATGGTCCGCCTCTATGTCGAACTCGCCAAGCTCGAAATCGGCGAGCGCGTCGTGAGCCGCAACATCACCGCCGATGACGTGATCGCCAAGGCGCAGCGGATCCTCAAGCCGCACACGCTCGAGGTGAAGGAAATCGCCTGGTGGTCGGTCTACGAGATCGGCCAGCGCCTGACTGACAAGTTCGACGACGTGCCGGAGGCCGAGATCGCCTCGCGCTTGCCGCGCATCTTCATCGCCGGCGATGCCTGCCATACCCACAGCCCGAAGGCGGGGCAGGGCATGAACGTCTCGATGCAGGACGCTTTCAATCTCGGCTGGAAGCTCGCCGCCGTCCTCCGGAGGCAGTGTGCACCGGGCCTTTTGCATTCCTATTCGGCCGAGCGCCAGGCGGTGGCGAAGGAGCTGATCGATTTCGACCGCGAGTGGGCCGGAATTCTCGCCTCCGCCGCCAAGACCGGCGGCGCCGATGCCGCCAGGACGCAGGACTATTTCGTCAGGCACGGGCGCTACACCGCGGGCACGGCGACGCACTACCGGCCATCGGTCCTCACCGGTGCATCGTCCCATCAGCACCTCGCGCAAGGCCTCGTCATCGGCACGCGCTTCCATTCCGCACCGGTCATTCGGCTTGCGGACGCCAAGCCGGTGCATCTCGGCCATGCCGCGCAGGCCGATGGCCGTTTCCGCATCTACGCATTTTCGCCCTCAGATGATCCCGCAGCCGCGGGCTCGGCTATCCGTGCGCTGTGTAACTTTCTCACTGAGGCCCGGGAATCGCCGGTCCGGCGCTATACGCCTGTTGGAGCCGACATCGACCGCGTGATCGACCTGCGTGCAGTCTTCCAGCAGGATCATCGCGCACTCGCGCTGGAGGCCATGCCGGCGCTGCTGCTGCCGCGCAAGGGGCGGTACGGCTTGATCGACTACGAGAAGATGTTCTGTCCGGACCTCAAGAGCGGCCAGGACGTATTCGCCATGCGCGGTATTGATTTGAAGGCTGGCTGCATCGTTGTGGTGCGTCCCGACCAATATGTCGCGCAGGTGCTGCCGATCGACGATTTTTCTGCACTCGCTGCGTACTTCGACGGGTTCATGCTGCAGGCGAACTGACGGTCGAACAGCCCTCTTGCACGCTGCGCCGATGAACGGCGAATGAATATTGAACCGCGCGGCGCATGCGTCTCGATCTTTCGACGGATGAGACCATCGTGCGCGGAACGCCCATTCCGCTTGCGCGTTCCGCCTTGAGAGGAGGAATACGTCATGAGACTCAGAAGCGTTTTGGTTGCCGCATTACTGCTCGCCCCGACGGCCGCACTGGCCGCACCGGGCCTCGTCACTGTCTCGACCGGCCTGCGCGCCGGGCCGGGTTCGGGCTTTCCCCTGGTCGATCGCATCCCCGAGGGCGCCCGCGTCAACATCCATGGTTGCCTGCGCGGCAATGCCTGGTGCGACGTGAGCTTCTCCGATGACCGTGGCTGGGTGTCGTCGCAATATCTCGAATATCTCTACCGCAATCACTACGTCTATCTCCCCGATTATGTCGACGAGATCGACGTGCCTGTCGTCCCCTTCGTGCTGAGCTCGTACTGGTCGAACCACTATGAGGGGCGGCCCTGGTATCGGCGGCACGCCTACTGGAATAATTACTGGACGTCGCACCAGCGCTTCGCGACGCGGATGACGATCGATCCGCGCGCGGCCCGCATCGGTCGTGCGGCGACGCGCGATGCGGCGGCCGCACTCGGACGCAACGGCGCGAACACCAGGGGCGCTGCCGCGGTCTCCGGCCGTGATGCCGCCACGGCACGGCACGACGCTGCCATCGCCAAGCGCGATGCTGCGGTTGCGACCGACCGGACTCGCGCTGGGCCAGGCGAGCGCATCGCGCATGAGCGGACCAACGTGCAGAGCCGCAATCCGCGCGATGCACAGGCCCGCATCATGCACGAGCAGGCGGGAAGCCGCGCCGCGGTGCGTGCGCAGCCGATGGCTCGCGCACACGAGGCGCCACGTGTATCGGCCGCGCCCGCGGGCCGGCCTGCGATGCCGCATGTGGCCCGGCCTAATTTGAGCCACGGCTCGCCGATGAATGCTCATGCCCAGATGCCGACGCCGCGCGCGGCTGCGCCTGCGATGCCGCACGGCGGCGGCGGTGGTGCTCCGCATATCAATGCTGCGCCACGCGGCGGCGGTGCGCCGGCCGGTGGTCCCGGCGGCGGCCACCAGAAGCACTAAATTTGCTAACGAAAGCCCGGCCCTCGCGCCGGGCTTTCTGTTTGGTTCGGGTCAGGTTCCCTGCACGTACAATTTAAGAAAGTTCTTCGCGGGCAGATTTCATCGATCGTAATATGTCTACTCAAAGCTGTAAGCATCCACTCGGGGCAGCGGGGCACGGGAGGATGACGATGAGACAGAGCCAGGCGGAGACGCGCCGCCAAAATGTCGCTAAGCGGTCGATGACCAAGGAGGCCAGACAGCTGACCGGCCTGATCGCCGGACTGCGCAAATCCCTTGATGGGATTCACAAGGAGCGGACGAGCACAAAGCTCACCAGCGCCGAGATAGGCTTGCTCGACGAACGCCGCAACAATCTGCTGCTCACCATCGCAGCCCTGGACGACCGTCTCTCGGCGGTGCAGGGGCTGATCGATCTCGGCCGCCCCCATATCATCCGTGTCCACTGAGCGGACCGCGATCCCTAACGGTTCCGTCGCGGCGGCGATGGACCCGGCCCCGGTGGCCGGCTCTGCATGGCATAAGGGTTGGCGTAGCACTGGGCGGACTGCCCGGAAGCAGTCGCGGCGCACTGCGCAATCGACGTGAAACTGCAATCGATGTTGCTGCCGTCGATGCTGTAGATTTCGATGCAGACAGGATAGTGCGGATCGTAGGTTTGCGCTCGCGCGGGTGCCGTGGCAGCAAGCAGCGCCACGCCAAGCCAGCTCGCGACAAGCAGAATCGCATTCATGATGCGGCGCACGATCAATCTCCGTCGTTTGGTCGGAACCAAAGCACAATCCTGCCGTGGAAGGCACCAAATTGCCACGCTCCCGGCGAATTGCCGCCAAAGCCCGCTGCCACGAGAGGAGCAGGTGCCGGGCAACGCAAGAGGATGCGCATTGGCCTATAAGATGATCGCAGAACGCGACAATGAGAAGTGCAGTTTTGCCCGCGAGAGTCGGTTGCTCATCGTAGCGAAGGCAAAAGTATGGGCGAGCGAGGGGTGGCAGGTCGTCATCACCGATCCGGACGGGAAGGCCTATACTCCGCCCGAATTCGATCAGCTATTGGCGGCGTGACCGCGCGACGGGCTTGGGGACCACATTGACATCGCTCTTTCGACCGGGACGCGATCTGATCGCGTCTTCGGTGATTGTTTCCGTCGTTGCCGTGCTGACGACGACGTTCGCATTCGCGCAAAATCTCGACGCCGGCAAACCGGCCGCGAAGCTCTTCGCCGATGGCTGCTCGACCTGCCATCGCAGCCCGCGCGGCCTTGCGAAGGGTCGCTTCAGCCTGACGCTGACGTGGTTCTTGAAAGACCACTACGCCACCAGCTCCGACTCGGCCAAGGCGCTCGCTGCTTATCTGGAGTCGGTCGATAGCGTCCCGCGTGCTGCGGCGAAGCCCGCTCCGCGTAAGCCGCGGCAGCCCCGGCCGGTTCAGGGCCAATAGCGCCTGCCCGGCGCGGGCGAAGCGGGTGGTGCCGATCAATGCACCGCTGTCTGCGAGAACAGGTTGATGACCAACGACCCCTGATACAATCAGCGCAATGCCGACGAAGGCGGCGGCATCCAGCATCTGCCGGAACAGCACGAACGAGACGGTCGCGGTCAGGATGATGCCGACGCCGCCCCAGATCGCATAGGCGATGCTCAGGGGGATGACCCGGATCGCGACCGAGAGCGCCGCTCGCTCTCGCCATCGTCTTGGGCCGATTATTCTTCAGATGTTGCCGGACCATGGGTTAGCCTTCGCTCGCCGCGTCCCACACTCCAGCCATCGAGCGCTGCGCCATGCATATCCTTCGACCTCAGTTTCGCATCGAGGAGCAGCGCGCGCTGGAATTTGCAGGCCGGCGCGGCTTTGGCGTGATTGTGGCGACGGATGATCGCGGGCCACGCACCTCGCATGTGCCGTTCGTGCTGGACCATCGCGACGGGAGCGCCATTGTGCAGATCCATTTCACTGCCAAAAATCCGCTCGTGCCGCTCGCAGACGGCACGCGGCGCTTCCTGCTGATCGTTGCCGGCGACGATGCCTACATCTCCAACGACTGGTATTCTTCGCGGGACAACGTCTCGACCTGGCTCTATGAGGCCGTGCACCTGTCGGGCGTAGCGCATCTGCGCGGGTTTGACGCGAACCGCGGTCATGGCGATGCGCTGCTTGCGGTGTCCGAGGCGCGGTTGCCGAAACAGCCCTGGGACCTCGCGCAGATGGAGTCGGGCAAGCGCGAGAGCATGTTAGCTGCGATCCGCGTCGTCGATCTCGTGGTCGACACCGTTGAGGGACAGGCCAAGCTCAACCAGCACAAAAGCGATCCGGATCATGTCGCGGTCGCGGATCGATTGGCGCGGTCGGAGGAGACGGGGCACCGGCGGCCGGCGCGGAAGATGCAGGCGCTGCGGCCGGGGCTTGAGTATGAGGCTACTCTTGCGTCACCTCGCATTTGACCCTACGGACCTCTTTCATGCTCGTCATCTCCATTCAAAGCCAGGTGGTCCACGGCCATGTCGGCAACAGCGTGGCGGCCTACGCCATGCAGGCGGAGGGCGTGAACGTCGCGGCGGTGCCGACGACGCTGCTGTCGAACCATCCGCGCTATCCGACGTTGCGCGGACGGGTGCTGGAGACCGAGCTCGTCGCCGATCTCCTGAGAGGCGTCGAGGAGCGCGACCTTGTCGACGAGGCCGCGGTGCTGGTCACCGGCTATCTCGGCTCGCCCGGCAATGCGGCGGTCATCGCCGATTTCGTCGAGCGGGCGCTGAAGCGCAATTCAAAACTGGTCTATTTCTGCGATCCCGTGATCGGCGATGACGGCCGCGTCTATGTGGCCGACGGCATCCTGGACGTGGTCCGGCACCGTCTGCTGCCGGCCGCGCACCTGACCACGCCCAACCGGTTCGAGCTCGAGCTGCTGTCGGGCACCAGAATTGCGGACGCGCAAGGCCTGCGCGTGGCCTGTACAGCGCTTGCGGGCATCGATGTCGTCGCGACCGGCTGCACGCTTACTGACACGCCGGAAGGGCAGATGGAGACGATCCTGTGCGCGGACGGGCAGTTGTCGCGCTTTGCGACGCCGCGATTGCCGATCCGCCCCTATGGCACCGGCGATCTCCTTACCGGCCTGATCGCGGCGCATCTGGCCAAGGGCAAGGCAATGGAGGCGGCCGTGCGGCTCGCGGTCGAGACCGTCTTTGCGGTGCTGGTGCGCACGCAGGAAGCCGGGTCAGCGGAGATGCGCCTCGTGCCGCTGCCGGGGCACAGCGCGTAACGGCTCAGGTGGCGCGCTTGGCGGCCGATTGCGCCGATTTGTGCGGCTTTGCCGGGACCTTCTGCTCGCGCGCGGCCTGCGCCTTTGCTGGCTTGGCGCTGGCCACAGCCCGCATCTTCTTCGGCTTGACGTTGGCGGCTTCCTTGCGATCCGCCATGCCACGCTTCGAGATGTATTCCTGGCCGTCGATCGGGCCGACATGCGGCGGATCGCGGCCGAGATAGGGCCGGCCGATGCCGAGCGCCCTGCCGTTGGCATCGACCCATTTCCACAGGATTTCGGTCGAGACCCAGCGCTGCGCGCGGTTGTCGCCCTTGGTGCTGACGATATCGGCCGCCATGCCATGGCCGTAGCCGCCGCGCGTGCTGCCGCCATGATAGGAGCGATTGGAGGCGGCCTTCAGGCCGCTCGCGATCGACTGGCGATAGTCGTCGCGGAATGCGCTGGTGATGCCCGGTGAGAGGCCGGCGGCTTCTGCGGCGAGCAGCATGCGAAACAACTTCCGCTTGAAGCTGCGGTCCATTCCGCCGATCACGTAGTCCATCATCGGCATGCCGGCGTGCTCGGCCGCCTTCGGATCTTTCCAGCCAAAGTCCTCGTCGACCAATTTAGTGAAGCTGCGCATTACCGTGACCGTCTTGCCCTTGCGCTTGACGGCGACAGGGCGGCGCTCCTCGACCTTGATCGAGTCTTCCTTCGCGGTGCGCTGATAGAGCGTCCACAGATAGCGATCGATGCAAGCATCCATGACGAAGCACTCGTCGAGCACGGCGACGGTGTCGGCAGGTGGCGACGCCTTGCTCGCGGCGGGCGCAGGGCCGGTCGCGATCGCCGCGGGCGACAGCGCGTCTGTCGTCACGGTGTCGGTGGGATCGGCCGATGCGAGTTTTATCACGGACTCTGGCGCGGGGGCAGCCTCGCTGCTGACAGGAGCAGGCTCCGGCGAAACCGCAGGCGGGGGTTCCGTCGGCAATATCAACGCCGGATCGGCCGAGGCGAGCTTGACGGCGGGGGCGGGCATCTCGGGTGCTGCCTCGGCGGCCGCATTCGGTGTCGCAGCGACAGTGGCCGCCGCGATATCTGCGGTCAGGGCGACGCCGTCCTCGATGGTCCCAATGTGCGGGACGTCGGCGAGGTCGAGCCGGCCAAGATCTTTCGCGCGGGACACCGCAGCCGCATTGGCGCCGCTGTTCTCGATGAGGGCCGGAGCGTAGGCGGACAGCGAGAGCGCCAGCCAGCCGGCAAGAACGGCCGAGGGGCATGAGATCGCCACCAGAAGAGACCGCCGATCGTTCATGATCCCTGCCTCCAAACGGTTCTGTTCGAACCAATCTTGCACAGCCAGGCACGCAATGCGTGAATTGTTCGGGGGACGGTGTGGCGGCGCAATGGCGCAAATCGCTCAATGAGGGCTTTTTCGATAGGTGTTGCCGAGGTGCAACGCGGGTTCCCTGGGGTTCTAGGGCGGTACAGCCTGAGAAGGGCTGCAAAGGCATCATACATTGTCGTCAAATTGAGATAACTGAATTTACTCAATCTTGGATTGTGATTCGGTATCTCGCCCTTGCCGACAACGTGCGGTAGAGCTGGGAAGGATGCGAGTTGTGAAATTGAGATTGAAATGTCTGTTGGCCGAATTTGCTGTCGATGAATCCGGCGCGACCGCAATCGAATACGGCCTGATCGCAGCCGGGATCGCGCTGGCGATCATCGAAATCATCTACGCGCTCGGCACCAATCTGGTCGCAAAGCTGCAATCGCTGGCGACCGCGTTGAAATAAGCCGCGTGGTGCGCGATGACGGAGGGAGGCTGGCCATCGCTCTTTCGACAGGCAACCTTGCCGCGGCCGGCGCGTTGGTCGACATGACCCATTCCTCGCTTCGTCCCATGGACGCCTTCGACCCCACCGAGCCGGCCATCCTGCATGATCGGCTCTCCGACGCGATCATCACCTGGACCACCGAGGAGGCTGACGATTACCGGCGGGCCAGCCGGCCGCGCGAGGATGGAACCGTAGTCTGGAAGGCCTATGTCTTCGACGGCTGGGGCAATGTGCTCGGCGGCTGATCGCCGCCCATAAAAGTGTCATGTCGCGCCCGCCGGGGCCTCGACCAAGCTCCTGTGTGCATTAAATATATTGCTATGCGGCGGGCGCGCTGTTGCAATGCAACAAAGTATGTCGCAACGCAGCAAAACGCGCTTAAATGTGCTCCGAATCTTCCACTCAGGAGCATCACCAATGAACACGAAAACTCTGTCGATCGCCGCCGCCATCCTGACGATCGCGGGCAGCACCGCGGCTTTTGCCGCCGAGCTGCCGACCTATGAGGCCAACGGTTTTCCGGTCTCCGCCCTGCAGGTGCGCGTGCTCGGTGCTGCGCATGTCGAGCAGCAGGCAACCGTGCCGGCCACGGTCGCTTCGGTCCACCAGGCTCGCGTGCTGACGCCGCGCAAGGTCAAGACTGCGGACGTCACGACGGGCACCGCCCGCTGATCTGAATTTGCCTGAAGACAACATGAAGCAGGCTCGTCTTCCGAGCCTGTGCGGACCGCGTTCTGTTTCAGGAGCGCGGTCTTTTCTTTGGCGAAGCGAGCCGTGATCTGGCGCTGCCGTGCGCGGGTTATGAAAGTTGCGGCCAATCGCCGTCACGCGCCGGTTGTGTACCGTCGTTCAAAACGAGTGTCGTAGCAATCTTGCGGGCTTCGCCGCGTGACAGACCTGCAACCGGATGGGTTGAGGCGGCTCACGCGCTGACATAAGGCTTGCCGATGGATCAGCGAACGAGCGGCGCTGACGCTCTCATTCGGAAGAACGATGCGGAGCCGGCACTTCTCGGCGTCGTCTGCGGCCTGTCCGCGGCGCTGTTCTGGGCGCTGGGCTTTGCCGGAACGCGGCACGGCCTCAAAGTCGGCTTCACGCCGGTCGATTTGCTCGTGCATCGCTATGTCTGGTCGGGCATCGCGTTCCTGCCGCTGGTGCTGCGCGCCGGCATCGGCGATCTCTGCGGCATCGGCTGGGGCAGGGGCCTGGTGCTGATGGTGCTCGGCGGCCCCGTGATGTCGCTGATCTCCTACACCGGATTCCTGTTCGTGCCGCTCGGCCATGGCAGCGTGATCCAGCCCTCCTGCGCGACGCTCGGCGGCCTGCTGCTCGCCGCAATCGTGCTGAAGGAGCACATCTCCGCCTCGCGCCTGGCCGGCGCTATCGTCATCGTCGGCGGCCTCTGCGTGATCGGCGCGGAATCGATCGGCCATATCGGGGCCGATGGCGTGCAGGGCGATCTGATCTTCGTGCTCACCGGATTCATGTTCGCCGGTTTCGGCGCGCTGCTGCGTCACTGGCGCGTCTCCGCAGTGTCGGCCGCGCTCGTCATCAACGTGCTGTCGCTGCTGCTCTTGCCGATCTATCTTTTGACCGTCGGTCTCGCCCATGTCGCGGCGATCGGCGTAACTGAGAATGCCATCCAGGCGTTGGCGCAGGGCGTGCTCGCCGGCCCCGCCGCGCTTTATCTGTTCGCCGTCTCGGTCCAGCGCCTCGGCGTCGCCCGCGCCGCAATGTTCCCGGCCTGCGTGCCGGCGCTGACGCTCCTGGTCGGCTGGCTGCTGCTCGGCGAGCCACCGACGATGCTGCAGGCGGCGGGCCTGGTCACGGTGCTGTGCGGGTTTTATCTGGCGCAGCGGCAGCGGTGAGCTTGCAGGGGCGGTGGATTGGGCTTCGCCAATCCACCCTGCGGCACCATCCCGGATTGCACAAAGCACAATGCGGGCTACGCTGGCCGCCATGTCCTTCCTCCTCAACATCGACGTCCCCGACGTCGCGCTGGCGACGACATTCTACACTGCCGCCTTCGGCCTGACGGTCGGCCGCCACTTCGGCGCCGATTTCGTCGAGCTGCTCGGCTGGCCGGCGCCGGTGTATCTGCTGACCAAGCCGGCCGGCACACTCGGCGCGGGCAGCGACCGCCGCCGCTACGAGCGGCACTGGACGCCGCTGCATATCGACGTGGTCGTTGACGATGTCGACGCCGCAGTCGCGCGCGCACTTGGTGCCGGTGCGATCCTCGAGGCGCCCGCGCGCGATGCGCCCTATGGGCGGATCGCCATGCTCGCCGATCCGTTCGGGCACGGGTTCTGTCTGCTGGCGTTCAGCGCGAAGGGGTATGACGCGCTGGTCGGAGAATAAATCGAGCGGTCCCGGATGACGCTTGCGCGCCATCCGGGCCAGGCGTGCCGCTATGCTTTCTTCACGAACTCCGATTTCAAATTCATCGCGCCGATGCCGTCGATCTTGCAGGCGATGTTGTGTCCGTCGGTCGCCTCTTGCAGACGGATGTTTCTGACCTTGGTGCCGCCCTTGACGACCGATGAGGATCCCTTGACCTTGAGGTCCTTCATCACGATGACGCTGTCGCCATCGGTCAGCACATTGCCATGCGCATCGCGCACGCCGGCCTCCTGCGCGGTCTGCGGGGCCGCATCGCCCGTGGCGCTCCATTCATGGGCGCACTCCGGACAGACCCAGAGATCGCGATCCTGGTAGGCATGCTCGGACTGGCAGTTCGGGCATTTCATCGGTTCGGTCATTGCTTGCCTCATCACCCGTCACGGGCGCGCCGCACGCATTCCGCCGGACTTGATGGTCAGTCTCGACGGGCTCGTGGCGGGCCCGGCGCCCGAGGATGTCGACGCGGCGTAGCGGCGGGCCGCGCCCAAACAAAAATTCGCGAAAACAACCCCATGCAAAGTAGAAATCGCTCAGGATTTTAGATTTCGGCGATACCGAATAGAATTTGACCCGTCGGGCAAAACAGGGGCATTATGGCATAGTGGGCAGGTGCGGCGGCTGAGTGCCTGTAGTCCGGATGGAGCGCAAGCGTAATCCGGGATGTTGCCACAAGGCACACTGGTCCCCGGATTGCGCTGCGCTCCATCCGGGCTACGAGAGATTGAATTCTTAAGACACTTACATCCCTGCGTGCCGACCTAGCGCATGGGAAAAAATGGCAAAGCTGAGGCTGTCAAGCGCAGATCGGGTTAGGAATGCCGCTTGTCCCCGTAATACACTCAGCGCCGTTTGGGGTTCGGGAGCGTATTGGGAGGGTCGATCATGGCAAGTGTCGAACAATTGCGCAGACGCGAAGGAGTGAACCTGGTTCAACTCGAGGCGGACATCTCATCGATTCGCCAGGGAAGCTCGATCGCTTCAATTGCTTTGCCTGATTACGTCGAGCACACCGAGGGCGTCACGCGCGTCGGCGCGCTCAGTGCAGAGGCGGTCATTCGCGACTATGAGTCCGCTGCAAAAGAGATCGAGGCCATGGGCACCGAGTTGATCGACGCCGCGCAAAAATGCGAGGCGCTGACAGTCCAGGTCCATGATGCGATTGCGTTCATGCGCGAAACGGCGGCGGGGTATCGTGACGAGGGACGGAAGATCTTCAAGCGCATCGAAGAATGCGCGCTCTTCACGGAAGACGTCCGCAAGACGTGCGAAGAGGTCAAGCGCAGAATGAAGGACGTCTCGGTCGGCGAGTCCCCCAACGAGGAGCACGCGATGCAAGAGCGCGAGCTGACCGGGATCGCAGCCAAGGTGTCGGTGTACGAGATACCGGCCACGGAGCGGTAATCCGTAAGGATGGATTTATCCCTCGCGATACCCATCACCTCCGAAGTTGATGGGTATCGCTTTCGCCTGCGCGCGGTCATGCAGGCAAGTCGGATGGCGAATTGGGCTTGCGTTGTTTTGCGTCCTTTAGCACTCTTGCGGGAAGGAGGCCGACGCATGAAGACAATGACCGCCGTGTGTGCTCTCGGAACGGCCCTGGTGCTGTGCAACCTTGGGATATCAGGTGCCGAAGCCCGGGCGCGGAAAGCCCAAGTGGTTCGTGAAGTCGTTCCTGAGCCACGGCTGAGGGTGGACGTCCCGGTGCTCAGGCCAACGCCGTGGGATTATTATATCGTTCCACGCTATCGTTATCGCCCTGAAGACGACCGGGTCGATCCCTACGGCCCGCCCTTGGTGTCGTCGTGGGTGCGCTATGAGGGCTGGCGCTGGCCGTATTGGTGGTGAGATCGGCCAGCGACGGACGCGGAACTGATTGGCGCCTAGGTTGGGTTAGCTCGTAGGATGGGTAGAGCGAAAGCGAAACCCATCACCAGCCGTTATGGCACGATGGGTTTCGCAAGTGCTCTACCCATCCTGCGGGCCACGCTCCCTGACCGCTGTCATCAGCTCGTAGGATGGGTAGAGCGAAAGCGAAACCCATCACCAGCCGTCATGGCACGATGGGTTTCGCAAGTGCTCTACCCATCCTACGGGCCACGCTCCCTGACCGCCGTCATCAGCTCGTAGGATGGGTAGAGCGAAAGCGAAACCCATCATCAGCCGTCATGGCACGATGGGTTTCGCAAGTGCTCTACCCATCCTACGGGCCACGCTCCCTAACCGCCGTTATCCGCCGCAAGGCGCAGAAACTGCCGCTTCATCGCGTTGACCTTGGCAATATAGCCCGCAACGAGGTGATCGCCGCACCGCTCGCCGGCCAGCATCTGAAAGTGGCGGCGCGCGTAGGCCGTGGCGGGGCCTGCGCCGCAGAGATGGATGAAGGCGGCCAGATCCTGCTTCTGCTGCGCGCTTGCTGCGGCGCCCGCTGATCGGAATCCCACACTCATTATGAACATTTGTTCAGGGGAACGGGCATTGGGTTCAGTTCGTTGCATTGGGGGCTTATTCGGAGGAGGACATCATGAAATCAAAGATCATCGCGCTCTCTGCTGCTGTTGTCATGGCTACAGCACCTGCCGTGTTTGCTCAGGGCGTATCGAGCAAGACGCCAGGTCACGAGATGCAGCAGACGGGTTCGAAGAAAGGCGAGCCGGGCGCTTCCAGCTACGCTCCCGGACATAAGATGCACCACGCGAAGACCTCGAAGAAGACCAGCCCCGGCGCGTCGAATTACGCTCCAGGCCAAACCACCGGCTCGAGCACGAAGTCAACGACCGGCTCGAGCACAAAGTCAGGGTACTGAAGTCCAAGTACTGAGGTCCAAGTACTAAGGTCCAAGTACTGAGCGCGTACGGTGGGTTAGCCGAAGGCGTAACCCACCACTGTTTGTCTACGAGGAAGCGAAAGAGGTGGGTTACGTCGGTGGACTGCGCATCGCGCGCAGCCGCGGGCTAACGACCCTACGCGCGACGCTCGCTCCAAGAGCTAACCGCCGTCATCCGCCGCAAGGCGCAGAAACTGCCGCTTCATCGCGTTGACCTTGGCAATATAGCCCGCAACGAGGTGATCGCCGCACCGCTCGCCGGCCAGCATCTGAAAGTGGCGGCGCGCGTAGGCCGTGGCGGGGCCTGCGCCGCAGAGATGGATGAAGGCGGCCAGATCCTGCTTCTGCTGCGCGCTCGCCTTCACCTCGCCCGCGCGGGTGAGAACGTCACCCACATTGCGGTCCAGATACACCGATGCCAGCTCGATGGCGTGGCTCGGGATCGCGCGGCTATAGAGGAAGGTAGACCCGCAAGCAGTCTCCGTGACCGCGTTGCCGCGGACACAGAACCGCGCGGCGTCGGCGTAGGCCGCGTCCAGCATCTGGTAGAGGCCGACGGCGCTGGAGGCGGGCCGGTAAATCGCGAGGGGATTGAGGCTCAATCGCCAGCGCCAGTAGGTGCGCGCCACCGGATTGCCTGAACTCTCGACCTGCGCCAGCGCGGCCAGCAGTTCGGGCGTGATCGTCGCGGTGGAGTAGGCGCGGAAGGGCGGTCCGTATTGCCGCCAAGTCGCAGCCGGGTCCTTGTCGAGGGCGTTGCCGACAAGGACAAACAGCTCGGTCGGCTTGCGGATGACGTTGTAGGTAAGGTTGGCCAGCGCAACGACCGCAAGCAGGATCGCTACGACGCCGACGATCCGAACCATCCGCGGTGCTCGCGCGAACGTCTTTCGCACCCACCGCGCGCTTTGCAGGACGCTGCGAAGGCCGGGCAGGAGGCTTTTGCTTTTTCTTGGCATGGGACTTGTGCGGCGTAGCGACAAGGCTTGTGGCCGTGAACGCTAGTGCGAGACGCCGATCGAGGTCAACCGGCTGACGGGAAGCGGGCAGTTCGCCAGCGAGCGGCGCTCCGCGCCTTCGGCTCATCCGCCCTGCGGGCTCACCAATCCGGATCGCCGTAAGGATCGAGCATATAGGGCGGGGGCATCCAGGGTCCTCGAGGCGGCGGCCTGGGCCGCCGGGGTGCGGCCGCTTGCACGTGCGGCCGTGCAGGCGCAGCCGTATCGTTGTTCGTCGCGCTCCGCGCGGCGGGCTTCGTGGGTGCAGATACCGATGAAGTCGTCAGCTGCGTTTGCAGCGCCTGGACCTGTGCGGCGAGGCGCGCATTGTCCGCCGCATCCTTCTCCTGCGCCGCCTTGAGCTGTTGAATGGTGTCGGCCTGTTCGCGCAGCGTCTGCTCGTTGCGGCTTTTCAGTTGCTCGAGCTTTCCGTTGATGCTCGCAAGCTCGTTGGTGATGGTCTTGAGCGATTGCGCGAGATCAGACGATGACGGGTCAGGCGTTGTGGCACCAGTTCTTGAAGTGTCAGGTTTTGGAGCATCAGGTTTTGAAGCGTCAGCTCTTGAAGCGTCAGGTCTTGGAGCGCTTTCGGTTTCCTTGCCGGCCGGCGGGGCGGGCACCGGACCGGGCCCATCCGCAGCAGCCAGTTGCATCGCCGGCAGCTGCGCCGGACTTTCAACCGCGGATGCTTGCGGGGGCCGACTCGCGGCCGGCGGAGCCCATCGCGCCACGATCGACCTGGCCTCATCGCGATATTGCGATGCGAAGGCGGCACCGAGCAGGCCGATCGCCAGCACGAGGCCGACCAAAGCGCGCACCATGGTCCGATCTCCCTTCAGGCCTTGATCGCGAGCCGTGCGATTCGGTGCCGCCGCTTTGTCCTTGGGAGTCTTGTCCTCGGGAGTCTCGTCTGCGGAAGGCTTGGCTGCATTCGCACCGGCGCTTGCCTGCGAGGCCCCCGGGCCTTCGTTGCCGCGTTCCATTCCGGAAACCAGCCGGTCCAGCCGCGCAAGATCTTCCTCTGCGCTCTTGATCTGGTCATAGGCCCGCGCCAGCCCGCCATCGGCGCGCACCTCGTTCGGCTTGGCGGTATCAGGTTTGGGATCGTTCGTTTCAGGCACCGATGCGCTCTCCATCCGGTCGGGCGTCAATGGGAGGCAGTCCGATCACTGGAAGGATAGGTCTCGCCGCCGTCCAACACAACGCGTGTGCGAAGGAGAAATTATGGCGGGCTGGGGCGGGAGGATCGAAGGCCCGACACCGAACTGTAGCTCCTAGCCCGGATCAGCGACTTGTCCGCCGCAGCTCGCAGAGCGAAGGCGGAAGCGATCTCCGGGACTCTGTCGCCGATAGGGCAGCGACTCCGTCCCCAAGAGTTGTGTGCGCTAACGCCGAAATTCTGGAACCGATAATCAATAGCGGCCGCCGCTGCCCTTTTGCTGCGTGATCCAATCCGATAATGTTTTCCGTGTCGATCCCGCAGTCCGGCCCGGTGATGCCTTCGGATTGTCGCGGACGCCTTTCGTCGGACGGGTGCGCGGCGCTTCCATTGCGTTGACGCCCTTCAAGGCAGCCGTCGATGCTTCCGCGGCTTCCTTCTCGAGGCGCAACTGTTTCAATCGCGCCATCTTGATGCGCTCTGCCTCGACTTCAGGTCGCTCGGACAGCAGCAGCGGCTTGGATTGAGCAAGCCCGGCCGGGACCAGGACCCCGATAATGGTTGTCTCGCCGAGGGCCTTGCAGGCTTCGAACCGATGCAGTCCCTCGACCAGAACGAGGCGGTCTCCGTCAAGCCGAACGGAAATGGGAGCCTGTTGTCCGATGTCCAGAATACTTTCCGCGATCTCCCCGACGGTCTCGGGCCTGAGGGCCTTCTTCTGCTTCGTGGGAACGAAGATCTTCTCGATCGGGAAGCTTTCCGGTTTGGGCATAACATAACTCCGCGTCTACCGGGCCCGTCGGAACCCTTGCCGGTGGTGTCGGGAGTTTAGGAGGGAAGGGCTCGACGGCAAAGGCAATTTCGGGGGCGGGGTGTTGATGAGCATCGACGCCGGAACAGATATGCGATTACGGCAACAGTGCACTTAATTGACGCCGCCCACCAAACACGAGCGGAATCCGCAGATCAGCCGGACGGAGCGAGTGAGTTTAGTGCACTGTCGTCGTAATTCATGTCATGACAAAGGCGTCTCAGGCGGAAATGGGACGATACTCTTCTCGATGAATTTCCCGTCATCGTCGAACAGGACTGTAAAGCGGCCGTCGTCAATGGCCCTCTCCATTTCATCCTTGGTCTTGCCGAGGGCCCGCATTGTCGTGATTCGATCGCTCAGTGCGTGGCGAAACAACGCGCCTCTTAGCGCAAAGTCGAGCTCTCCGAGCTCGAACTGAGCAGGCATCACGGCGCGCTCTGCCAGCTTCCCATTCTTCATGTCGCACTCTGTGTAGAATTGTGGCCGCTCTTTCAGGCTCAAGTTCATGAAGGCGAAATCAACCATTACTTCGCGAGCCTGAATTTCTGAGAGGGAGCCTGTGATCCTCTCAAGCCGCGGCATGGCGCCGTTAATTGCTCCGCAGGCGTCGTTGAACGTCTTGATCAAAACGACATCACCAAGCCTCAAAAGCATGGTTTGGGCCTCAATCAAGTCGCCATAGTCGAACTCGTCAAGCGATCCCTCGCTCTTCGCGGCGAATGCGCCGAGCGAACCAAATACCTCCTTGTCGAGGTGTGAACCGTTAACAAAGCATCGCACAATGCAATGCAGGTGGTGCAAGGTCCCCCAGTCATAAAGGTCGCTGATCTTATGGTCTGGCTTGCGCAGGTCGCGTTCAATGCGAAAGTCGCGATCCTTCAAGTGGGTCTTCAGAAAGATCAGGCCTAGCCATACGAAGAATTCGAGTGAATTGCCGGTTGCGATGTGATTTTGAACCGCTTCCGGACCGGCATTGACGACAGTGCTGATACGCTGCTCGATCTGGCGTCCCATGAGCGAATTACACTCCTCGCAGCATGGAACCTTGTACCTACTGTACTTGATGGTGGTGTTGTTCGGTAGCGTGATCGTTCGGTCGAACAGATTGTATTTCCGCAGAACCCATTCCGGAATGATGTGCTCGTCATTGAAAACTTTCGAGCCAGGCTGTGCACCGCAAATGAAGCAACATCTGCCGAGGCATATGTCGTTCACAAATCGCTCTTTGCTGAAAAACAGGACATTGCCGGCGGCGTCTAGGAATGATCCGTCGGGTGTTTTTGTCCAGGCCATGATGATGTCGAATCTTTCAACTGGTAGCAGAGGTGTTAGAGATGAATAGCTTCTCGATGTCTGCGTCCTTGAGGTCAGCTTTGCCCAGGACGATGATCCACCGTTGGGCAGCGGGTGATTAGTATCGGTCCGCTGCACCTTCTTGCGGCTATTCGCCTCGGCGCTTGCCGCGCAACTTTCTCTCCTCGGCCGAAGGCGGCTCATACTTCCACATTTCGCGCCTCGTGAGTGCTCCCATGAAATCAGCGAGCTTGCCGACTCGAATTCGGTCGTCCGAGTATCCTCCGTGCGAAGCTGCCTCCGGGCGAGCGATCAAGATATAGTCACCAGCCCGGATTTCGCGCGGGCGATTCTGAAAGTCGGCCTCTCCAAAGTGATACTGATCGGATAGCCAAACGCGAACAGTGTCGTTAAATCGCAGTCGGTTTATCTCGTAAACAATCTCAGTCTCGTGTGGGAGTTTTCGGAATGCGCGTACCGCTGAGTGTTCGCGCATCCGCTCCTCAAAATAACGTGGAATAGTGTAGTACAGGTTTTTGCCCATCTCTCGCTCCTCATAGATCTAAAGACAGCGCAACCTTGGCCCACACCGGCGGAAGAAAGCCGCAAATTCGTTGATCTGATGCACATAGAAAATCTGAGTGTGCATGTGTCTCTTGGTGGTGCGCCGAAACTCGCGCCTTGCGCGAGTCAGCTCCGCATGAAAATAGCGCTTACGCGCGATGATAATTACGTCGACGTCACTGTCCCGGGATGATCTGTGAATCGCCGATCCGAACAGATACGTCTGACCAAAGTGGCATGGTCTAAGGTGTCTTCGTATCGCGCGGATGATGCCGTGCCTATTCATTGGCGGCTCTTGTAATTACTGCCGTAATTTCAGTCGGAAACTGGTGCTCGCGGTAGTCGACTTGATCATTGTTCACGTGTGCCTCAAATGCGTCGATGTGGGAGATGAGGCGTTCAAAGATCGAGGTGTGCTCCTTTGGGATCAGAGCGCGATACTCTGTGATCATTTGGCGAATGATTTGATTGTTCGGAATGATTTTCGATTTTCTTAGTTCGTACCAAGCGTTGAGATTGAATCGAACCGGCCCCTGAGAGTCAGCCCCGGAGTTCGGGCCGAAATCACGAAACACGCGGTAATTGTCGTTCATTATCGGGAGGAGCTCGCGGCAGAGCCAAGCAAAGCTCGGGTCACGGGCTTTCGGCCTTGGTGAAGGAGAAAGTGTTCTGATCCGACCCAGTTCGGGAGCGGTTATTGCTGGCTGTTGAGTCAGCCAGCGATAAAGGTCTTCGTAGCCTCGATCGTCTGCCAGACCATATCGCGAGCAGCCGTGCAGCAAGTCCGGAATGCAATCTTGATCCGCACGAGAGAGAGACGCCACAGCGATCTTCTCGAAGGAGACGCCATTCTTTAGTAGCAAAGTACGAAGAATGACTGCCTCGAATCTTGCGCCAGATCCTATGCCGTCTACTTGAGAGTAGCGATTCAGATATTTTTGTGAGGGAACGACGATGATTTTCTCTGCGTGAAGGAATTGGTCTTCCATCCACCTTGGCCAACCTTGAGGTGGGTGAGATTCGTATTGGTCAATTCTAACATCGACGCCTTCGGACCGCAGTCTATCCGCCAGTGATAGTATGGCGGTCTTGAACTGCTCATTCTCCTGGGCGTACGTGATGAAGGTCCGCGGGCCAGTTGGGATGGTTCGCGTTTCGGAAGCTTCTGTTTTCTTGATCACGTGTTTAGCCGAAGTGTTTTAGGTGGTCTTTCAAGCAAGAGAGCCAATAATTAAGCACGCCCTGCGGTTGTGCAAGTGCGCATCTTGTTAACAAATAAGGGCGACCTCTCGGCCGCCCTTAAACGATGTTCTTGTCAGATGCGGGCGAAAGCTGTTCGCGATCTGACCCTCACGAACACCCCGTCGTGCTGCCGCACGTATCGCACTTCATGCAGGTGCCATTCCGCACCAGCGTGAAGTTGCCGCACTCGCTGCACATCTCGCCTTCGTAGCCTTTTGCTTTCGCTTCCGCGCGGCGCTCGGCCTTGCTGGGCACTGCGGTCTGCGCGGTGCCGGCCTTGCTCCATTGCAGGGCTTCCAGCTTCTCGGTGGGCGAGAGGTCGTGGGCGACTTCCTGCTTCAAGGCGACCGCGCCTTCGAGGACGTCGCCGGCACGGCCAGCGCCGTGGCCGGCGAGGGCGGTGACCTTCGAGCCGCCGGCAGGCGCGCTGTCGTTGCCTTGCGAGACCGCGGTGGAGCCGCTGCGCATCACGAACAGATTGTCGGTGCGGGAGCGGGTGAGGCCGCGCGAGACCAGCCTGGTTGCCTGGCGGTTCTGTTCGTCCGGCTCCTTGCCTTCCTCGACGCCCTTGCCGAGCGCGTCGAAGTTCGACTCGGTCGGATCGACATGGGCAAGGTCGAAGCGCGACATATAGCTCACCGCCAGTTCGCGGAAGACATAGTCGAGGATCGAGGTTGCGTACTTGATGCTGTCGTTGCCCTGCACGGGGCCCGCCGGCTCGAAGCGGGTGAAGGTGAAGGCGTCGACATATTCCTCGAGCGGCACGCCGTATTGCAGACCCAGCGACACCGCGATGGCGAAGTTGTTGATGAAGGAGCGCAAGGCCGCGCCTTCCTTGTGCATGTCGATGAAGATCTCGCCGAGACGGCCGTCGTCATACTCGCCGGTGCGCAGGTACACCTTGTGGCCGCCGACGACCGCCTTCTGGGTATAACCCTTGCGGCGATCCGGCATCTTCTCGCGCTCGCGCATCACGATGATGCGCTCGACCAGCTTCTCGACGATCTTTTCCGAGACCTGGGCGGTCCGCGCCGCCATCGGCTTGTCGTAGAGATGGTCGACCGCATCGTCCTCGTCCTCATCGTCGCTGATGAGCTGCGAGTTGAGCGGCTGGCTGAGCTTCGAGCCGTCGCGATAGAGCGCGTTGGCTTTCAGGGCGAGTTTCCACGACAGCATGTAGGCGGACTTGCAGTCCTCCACCGTGGCGTCGTTCGGCATGTTGATGGTCTTGGAGATCGCACCCGAGATGAAGGGCTGGGCTGCCGCCATCATGCGGATGTGGCTCTCGACCGAGAGATAGCGCTTGCCGACCTTGCCGCAGGGGTTGGCGCAGTCGAACACCGGATAGTGCTCGGCCTTGAGGTGCGGAGCACCTTCCACCGTCATCGCGCCGCAGATGTGGACGTTGGCCGCCTCGATCTCGCGCTTGGTGAAGCCAACGGCCTGGAGCAGGTCGAAGCCGGGGGCCGCGATTGCCTCGGCACCGATGCCGAGCTGGTCGCGGATGAAGTCCTCGCCAAAGGTCCATTTGTTGAAGGCGAACTTGATGTCGAAGGCGGTCGGCAGGGCCTTCTCGACCTTGGCGATGGCCTCGTCGGTAAAGCCCTTGGCCCTCAGCGTCGAGGCGTTGATGCCGGGGGCGTTGGAGAGCGAGCCGTGGCCGACCGCGTAGGCCTCGATCTCCGCGATATCGGCTTCGCGATAGCCGAGCGCGCGCAGCGCCGCGGGGACCGCGCGGTTGATGATCTTGAAGTAGCCGCCGCCGGCGAGCTTCTTGAACTTCACCAGCGCGAAGTCGGGCTCGATGCCGGTGGTGTCGCAATCCATGACGAGGCCGATCGTGCCGGTCGGCGCGATCACCGTGGTCTGGGCGTTGCGATAGCCGTGCTTCTCGCCGAGCTCGAGCGCCGCATCCCAGGCCGCCTGCGCATGGCTGACGAGGTCGGCCTGCGGGCAGGAGACCAGGTCCATCGGCACCGGGTTGACGCTCAGCGCCTCGTAGCCGTTGGACTGGCCGTGCGCGGCGCGGCGGTGGTTGCGGATCACGCGCAGCATGTGCGCGGCGTTCTTCTTGTAGCCCGGGAAGGTGCCGAGCTCGCCAGCGATCTCCGCCGAGGTCTTGTAGGTGATGCCGGTCATGACCGAGGTCAGCGCGCCGCAGAGCGCACGGCCTTCCTTGCTGTCATAGGGCAGGCCCATGGTCATCAAGAGGCCGCCGATATTGGCGTAGCCGAGGCCGAGCGTGCGGAACTCGTAGGAGAGCTCGGCGATCGCCTTCGACGGGAACTGCGCCATCATCACCGAGATTTCGAGCACCAGGGTCCACAAGCGGCAGAGGTGCTCGTAGCCGTCGACGTCGAAGCGCTTGGAGGGGATGTCGTAGAACGTCAGCAGGTTCGCGGAGGCGAGGTTGCACGCCGTGTCGTCCAGGAACATGTATTCCGAGCACGGATTGGAGGCGCGGATGTCGCCGGACGCCTTGCAGGTGTGCCAGTCGTTCATGGTGGTGTTGAAGTGCAGGCCCGGGTCGGCCGACGCCCAGGCGGCGTAGCCGATCTTCTCCCAGAGGTCGCGCGCCTTCAGCGTCTTGGTGATCTTCTTCGTCGTGCGTCCCACGAGATTCCAGTCGCCGTCGGTCTCGACGGCGCGCAGGAAGTCGTCCCTCAGCGAGACCGAGTTGTTGGAGTTCTGGCCGGACACCGTGAGATAGGCTTCGGAATCCCAGTCGGTGTCGTAGACGTCGAACTGGATGTCCTTGTAGCCTTGCTTGGCAAACTGGATGACGCGCTTGATGTAGTTGTCGGGCACGAGCGAACGGCGCGCCAGCTTGATCTCGCGGCGCAGCGCCGGGTTCTTCTCGGGGTCGAAGCAATCGTCGCCCGAGCCTTCGCAATTGACGCAGGCCTTCAGTACCGCCTTGAGGTGCTTCTGGTTGATCTTGGAGCCGGTGACGAGCGCAGCAACCTTCTGCTCCTCCTTCACCTTCCAGTCGATATAGGTCTCGATGTCGGGGTGATCGACATCGACCACGACCATCTTGGCGGCTCTACGCGTCGTGCCGCCCGACTTGATCGCGCCGGCGGCGCGGTCGCCGATCTTGAGGAAGCTCATCAGGCCGGACGAGCGGCCGCCGCCGGAGAGCTTTTCGCCTTCGCCGCGCAGGCGCGAGAAGTTGGAGCCGGTGCCGGAGCCGTACTTGAACAGGCGGGCTTCGCGGACCCAGAGGTCCATGATGCCGCCCTCGTTGACGAGGTCGTCACTGACGCCCTGGATGAAGCAGGCGTGCGGCTGCGGATGCTCGTAGGCCGACTTGGACTTGGTCAGCTTGCCGCTGAAGGGGTCGACGTAATAATGGCCCTGGCCGGGACCGTCGATGCCATAGGCCCAGTGCAGACCGGTGTTGAACCATTGCGGCGAGTTCGGCGCGACCATCTGCATGGTCAGCATGTAGCGGAGCTCGTCGTAGAAGGTCTGGGCGTCTTCGTCGGAGGTGAAGTAGCCGCCCTTCCAGCCCCAATAGGTCCAGCAGCCGGCGAGGCGGTCGAACACCTGCTTGGCGCTGAGCTCGCTGACATAGCGGTCCTTCTCAGCGAGTTGGCTGAGCGCCTCGGTGTCGGGCACCGAGCGCCACAGGAAGGAGGGGACGGACTCTTCCTCGACCTTCTTCAGGCGCGCGGCGACGCCGGCCTTGCGGAAATACTTCTGGGCGAGCACGTCGGAGGCGACCTGCGACCACGCGGTCGGCACCTCGACGTTCTCAAGCTTGAATACGACCGAGCCGTCGGGATTCCGGATCTCCGACGTGGTCAGCCGGAAATCGATTCCCGCGTAAGGTGACTGTCCCGAAGTGGTGTGGCGCCGCTCAATCCGCATGGTCTTGCCCCGTCCTTGTTTCTAGCCGGACCGCCTCCGCTGGGCGCCCGGGTCGCTATTTCGTTTCGCGAGTCCTTGACGGGCCTTGCCGGCCTTAAGGCTTCGCAGTTCAGCCGGTGATCCGGCTCCGTTTATCCCGGCGCGATGGTTCACATCCGCCGGCATGTCCACACCCATCCGCCCCCAAGGCGATGAACCCGACATGCGTTCAACGCCCGCAACGTCACTTCAACCAAACGCCACTTCAACCGATTGCCATCCGAGCCTGTTGCCGGCCCGTTCTGGCGCCCGAAAAGTCCGCTTCCGCGGGCAGACAAGCCCTCATCCCGCTGCCATCGTCTGGCTTGGCGGAGTGCAATTTTGCAGACCCTTTGGGGAGTGCCGGCGGGACGCAAACACACTCGCGCCGAACGGACCGAAAGCTAGGACTCTCCGTTGCGCCCGTCAAGAACTAGTGCGAGTTCCTGAATCAAATACTAAATATGGTGGACAGCGGGGGAAAACAGGGGGCAAGCCCGCGCATGTTGTGAGGGCAAGTATCGGTGAGTCCTCAGGGATTCCCAACCAAAAAAATTTATCTGCCGTGACCATACGAAGGCTTCATCCCGCTGTTCACAGGGCAGGTATATTTTTGGGCAACGGGCTTGCCTCGGCGGGACTCACGTAGCGGTACGGAAGGTGAGGGCAGGCATGCCCGCCGGGGTGGTGGTACGGGGGGCGAATCCGCGCCAAGCTGAGCCCGATTTTGCCGGACTGCCCACATGCTTGATTCGACTCGACCGGTGCTGCGGCCACGCATCGCCCCGGCCGGCCTGATGTTCCTCGCCATCACTTCGGTGGGCTGGGGTTTCAACTGGCCGGTGACGAAATTCCTGCTCTCCGAGCTGCCGCCGCTGACCCTGCGCGGGGTGACGGGGGTGCTGGGCGCGGTGCTGCTCGCCGCCCTCGCGCTGATCCGCCGGCAGAGCCTCAAGGTCGAACCTGCGATCTGGCCGCGGCTCGTGACCGCCGCAATCCTCAACGTCACCGGCTGGATGGTGCTGATGGGGCTGGCGCTGCTCTGGCTGCCGGCC
The DNA here is from genome assembly GCF_023074175.1 of Bradyrhizobium sp. 139. Taxonomy (GTDB): domain Bacteria; phylum Pseudomonadota; class Alphaproteobacteria; order Rhizobiales; family Xanthobacteraceae; genus Bradyrhizobium. The sequence goes on along the minus strand of NZ_JADPKS010000126.1, from coordinate 79,147 downwards.
AGCGAGGCGGCGCTGATCGCCTACACCATGCCGGTCTGGGCCTCGCTGATCGCCTGGCCGGTGCTGGGCGAGCGACCGACGGTCCTGCGCACCATCGCGCTGGTGATGGCCTTTGCCGGCATCGCGTCGATCATGGGCGGCAACGGCTTTGCGGCCAGCGCGGAAAAGCTGCCGGGCATCATCATGGCGCTGTGCGGCGCGCTCGGCTTCGCCATCGGCACGGTGTTTTCGAAGAAGTACCCCATCCATCTGCCGCCGATCACGGCCGCGGCCTGGCAGATCGGGATCGGCTGCCTGCCGATCTCGATCATCGGCCTATGGGTCGAGATCACGCATCTGGAGCTGGTGACGCCTGTCGGCTGGTGGCTGCTGGTCTATTCGACCGTGGTGCAGTTCTGCATCGCCTATGTCAGCTGGTTCGCCGCGCTGGCGCGCCTGCCGGCCTCCGTCGCCGCCATCGGCACCATGGCGGTGCCGGTGATCGGCGTCGCGGCCTCGGCGCTCGCGCTGCACGAGCCGCTGGGGCCAGGGCAGATCGCGGCGCTGATCTTCACGCTCGCAGCCGTGGTGCTGGCGACGCGCTAGCTCGCCGCCATCCCGCCGCCGTTCAACGCCTTCCTGATCATCTCGGCGAGCTGATTGCGGCGGTAGGGTTTTGTCAGCAGCATCACGCCGTCGTCGAGCTTGCCGTGGTGGACGATGGCGTTGTCGGTGTAGCCGGAGGTGTAGAGCACCTTCAGCCCCGGCCGCCGCTTCGCGACCTCCTCGGCGAGCTCGCGACCGCTCATGCCGCCGGGGATGACGACGTCGGTGAACAGCAGGTCGAAGCCCTGGCCGGCCTCGATGAGTTGCAGCGCGGCCCGGCTGTCGGGCGCGGCGACCGTGTTGTAGCCGAGGCTCTGCAGCTGCGCAGTGACGAAGTTGCGCACCAGCGTGTCGTCCTCGACCACGAAAATGGTCTCGGCGCCGCCTTCGGCCGTCGGCGCGGCGGGGGCGATAGCTTCCGCCATGCCTTCGCCCGGCGGCAGATAGAGCTTGATCGTGGTGCCGTGGCCTTCCTCGCTGTAGATCTTGATGTGGCCGCCGGACTGCTTGACGAAGCCGTAGACCATGGAGAGGCCGAGGCCGCTTCCCTTGCCGACCTCCTTGGTGGTGAAGAACGGCTCGAACGCCTTCTCCTCGACGTCGGGCGGCATGCCGGTGCCGGTGTCGCTGACCGCGAGCATCACGTAAGGCCCGGGCCGCACGTCAGGATTGGCCTGCGCATAGGCCTCATCGAGCACGACGCGGTGGGTCTCGAGCAGCAGCTTGCCGCCATTCGGCATGGCGTCGCGCGCGTTGATGGCCATGTTGAGCACGGCGTTGGTGAGCCTGGAGGGATCGATATGCGAGGTCATCGGCCCCTGTTCGAGGACGGTCTCGATCTGGACCTGCTCGCCGAGAGTAGGGCGCAGCAGCTTTGCGATATCTGATATCGCGGCGTTGATCTCGACATTGCGTGGCTCGAGCGGCTGCTTGCGCGCGAAGGCCAGCAGATGCTGGATCAGCTCGGCACAGCGCTGCGCGGCATCGTCGATCAGCCGCGCCGTGTGCTGGAGCTCCGGCTGCTGTTTCAGGCTCGCCACCAACGTCTCCGTATTGCCGGAGATCACCGTCAGCATGTTGTTGAAGTCGTGCGCGACGCCCCCGGTCAGCTTGCCGATCGCGTCCAGCTTCTGCGACTGGTGCAGTTGCCGCTCGGTCTCGCGCGAAATGGTCGCGTCGTGATAGACCAGGACCGCCCCGGAGACGTTGCCGTGTCCGTCAAGCATCGGCCGGCCGCTGACCATGAGGTGACGGGGAGGATTGCCGCTGTGGGGGCGGACGATCATCTCTAGATTCTCGAACGACCCGCCGCGCAGCACGCGTGCCGACGGCAGCTCGTCGGCCTTGAGCGGGGTGACGCCGTCGCCGTGAAACACCTCGGACAGCGCACGCAGATTGCCAAGGTTCATGCCGGTCCGGTGGAGCAGCATGCGCTCCGCGGCCGGATTCGACAGCAGGACGTTGCCCTCGGCGTCAATGACCAGCACAGCCTCGGCCATGCTGTGGAACGTGCTTTGGAGCACGTTGACCGACAGGCGCAGTTCGTCATGCGCGTTGACGAGATGTTCGGTGCGCTCGGCCACCGCCGCCTCAAGCACTTCCTTGGCGGCCGTGGTCTCCAGCAGCGTGCTCTTCAGTGCGACCGTGGTACGCTGGCTCTCGCGCATCAGCAGTACGACTAGCAGCAGGATCACCAGCGCGCCGATCACGTCGATGCCGAGCAGCACGATGCCGGTGCGGCGAGAGTCCGCTTCACGGGCCGCCAGCAGCTTCTCCTCGCCCGCGGCCAGCCGGTCGAGATTGGCCACGATCACGTCCATCAGGCCGCGGCCCTCGGCCTTGCTCTGAAGCGCTGCAATGCCGGTCTGGTCATCAGCGGCGCGCAGCCGCATTGCCTCCGCCGCGATATCGAACCGCCGTCTGACCAGCGGCACGGTCGTCTTCACCAGTTCGTCCTGGTCGCGATTGTCCCGCACCGCGCGTTCGAGGTCGGCGAGAGTCGGTGCGATCCGGTCCTGTGTCGTTCGAAACTCGTCGGCGAAGCTGTCGCTCCGGTAGATCTCGAAGCCGCGCGCGGCGCTCTCGACGTGGCGAAGCAGCAGGCGCACGTCGGAGATCTTCTTCAGCACCTCGACGGTGTGGTTGACCCAGGCGGCATCGGACCGCGACTTGACGTCGAGTCCGATCGAGGCGGCGGTGATGATCAGGAGGATTGCAAGTCCAGCACCAAGGATGACGCGCTGCGTTCGGATCAAGGTGCTTCTTTCTTGTCCTTCGGCTGCGCGGCCTCGCCGAGGCATTCCCGGATCGTGGTCAGCAGCGCGTCCGGCGTGAACGGCTTGCGCAGGCAGCGTGTCGCGCCGAGTTCCAGTGCCATGCGGAGGAAATCGGGGGAGGGCGAGGCAGACGAGGCGAAGGCGTAGCCCGACATCGCGATCAGAGGGATCGCCGGCGCGCGCTCGTGAAAGATGCGGATGGATTCGAAGCCGCGCATGTGCGGCATGAAGATGTCGACCAGCATCACGTCAAACGTCTGCGCTTCGAGCGCAGCGAGCCCCGTTTCTCCGCCGTCGGCCATCGTGACATCGAAGCCCTGACGTTGGAGGAGGACCTCGATGGTCGCGCCGACCATCGGATCATCATCCACCACGAGGATACGCGGCATGACATTTCCCAACAGATCGAAGTCCCCACATCCATTGGTGATATAGGCGAATCGCGGGACGGGTCAATTTGGGATTGGATCATTGTAGATATGCACGGTGCGGTGAATAGAGGTCCCCGCGCGCTTACATGGACAGGACCTCGCACGTAATGCGCGCGTTGCGCGCGAAACAGGCGATGAGCGCGCGACAAATGAAAGAGGCGCCGCATCGATGCGACGCCTCTTCCTTCAGGTGTTTAAGATCTGCTTACGGGCAGGGATGACGCTGGCCGTCATAACCGAGATACGTGCCCGAGGCCGGGTCGTAGGACTTGAAGCGCTGAGCGCAATAAGCCGACGAGTCGCCGCCGCTATCGGGCACCACCGCCACCGACGGCTCGTCGTAGTAGCTGTCGTCGCCATAGTAGTAGGGGTCGTTGTAGTACCCGCCGCCATAATAGGCGTAGGAGCCGAGGCCGCCGATTGCCGCACCCGCCGCGACGCCCGGCCAGAAGCCGCCACCGTGACGACGCCAGCCGCCACCGTGCCAGTTGCCGCCTCCGCCACGCCAATGGTTGCCCGCGGCTGCGAAGTTGCGGCCACCGCCGCCGCTGAAGGACGGTCCGGCGCCGCCGCCAGGACGCATTGCAGGTCCGGCCGCGAAGTGACCACCACCACCGCCACCGCCGATCCGCGCCCCGCCGCCAAAGCCACCGCCCATGCGGGCGCCGCCGCCACCACCGAAATGAGCACCACCGCCGCCGCCACCACCGAAGTGAGCGCCCCCGCCGCCGCCAATATGACCGCCACCGCCACCGCCACGGCCCGGACCTTGCGCGAAGCTCGGCGTCGCCAACGGAATAACCAGCGCCAGAGCTGCCGCGGCGCTCAAAACTCTCAGACTGTTCATGTCAAAACTCCTTTTCCCGCAAGCAAACCCCTTGAGAGGGCAGTGGTTCCTGGTTCACGCGGCTGTGCGCGTGTGAGGGAGAGATTTTCACGCGGTCGCTGTACCCGGCATGAACGGATCGCGACCGATTTGCGGCTTGGTCTGCGGCGGTCAACACATTTGCGTGGGCACGGCCGCACCCGCCGAACTGGACATTTCGCCGCCCGGATGCCATCAGGGCCTCACGAAGCAGGGTCCTTGCCGCATGAAACAGTTCTTCCTGAAGTTCTTCACCTGGTGGAGTGGCCAGACCTTTGGCACCCAACTCTGGACCAAGCGGTACGGGGAACTGGTCGGCCAGGACGAGCAGGGCAATCTCTATTATCGCACCCGCGGCGGGGCGATCGATCCGACGCTCGGCTTCGAGCGGCGCTGGGTCATCTACAACGGCTACGCCGAGGCAAGCCGCATCCCGCCGTCCTGGCACGGCTGGATCCATCACGTCGTCGACGTGCCGCCGACCGAGGTCAACTACCAGCCGCGCGAGTGGGAGAAGCCGCACCAGCCGAATCTCACCGGCACGGCGAAGGCCTACCGTCCCTCGGGCTCGACGCTCGCCAGCGGCAAGCGTCCGAAGGCGACGGGCGACTATCAGCCCTGGACGCCTGGCTAGGCCCTTCGGCCGCGCGCGAATCTTCAGCACCGGATTGGATGCACCCGCATCCGCCTCATGCCGCTGTGGACAATGGGAACAGCGGGGATGCCGCCTGCGCGCCGATTGCCGTCGCACGAGCGATGCGGCTCAATGATCCCATCTTACGGAGATGGGAGACCATCGCGTTCGGTTCGGGCAACAGTTCGCGACTGTCCCGAGATGCAGCGGCCGCCGACCAGGACTCGATCGGGAGATAGGCCCCCGGTCTGGAAGCTCCGAAATCGCCCGATGGAATGTGCAGCCGCCGTAAGACAGGAAAGGCCGCTTGGGAAACCGAGCGGCCTATTTCTTTGATCTGTTTGTTCCACTCTTTGCCGGCTTGTCAGAGATAGAGATGGAGCGGCGGTGAGTTGCCGACCGGCATCATCTCATAGGGCGGCTTCCAGCCGGGCAACTCGGCGACACGCCGGCGCCAGGCGTCGATGGCGGGGAAAGCGGCGCCAAGATCGAAACCCGTCTCCTCGGTCGGATAGTACAAATAGCCCAGCAGCGAGAAATCGACGATGGTCAGCCGGTCGCCCAGCATGAAGCGGCGGTCGGAGAGGTGTTTGTCGACGATCGAGAACGCGCTTTCGGTTCGTGCCCGCAGATAAGCGAGCACGGCGGGGTGGGCGGGCTCGGGCATGAAGCAGCGCTGAAACCGGTGCTGAGCGAAGCTCGACGTGAATTTGTGGTTGTCGAACAGCAGCCAGCGTCTCGTCTCGAATGTCTCCTCGCGCGTTGGACCGAACACGCCGTGGGTCTCTGCGAGCCACAGCAGGATCGCGCCCGACTGGCTCATTTGCCGGCCATCGGCCTCGAGGACAGGGACTTCGCCCATGACGTTGGTTGCGGCCCGCCAGTCAGGGGCGCGGGTCTCGCCGCCGGCGAAGTCAACGCCGATAGGCTCCCAGTCGAGCCCGGCGGAGTTGAGGAATAGCGCGACCTTGAACGAATTGCCCGAAGCTCCAACACAGTGCAGCCGGTATCGCGCCACGGTCACGCCCTCCTGTGCGCATGCGACCGGCAAGCGTCTGTGGGTGTCGGTCGCAGCCCGGATTATCGCGACAGGCTCCTGACAGCGTCGTGTCAGCAGTGCGGCGCTGAAGAGGCGTCGCGCTGTGTCGCGACACGAGCGGGACCGCGCGTGCTATATCACCCTTTCAGCTGCGCGCTTCACCGCTTCGAGGCGCCGCGCCTGGTTCTGCGCGCCGCGTTGCTTCAGCAACGCAAGCACCTCGGCCGGCGCGGTGTCGGGCGAGCCCGAATTGAAAGGCGGGGCGGGATTGTATTCGAGCTGAGGCTGGATCGCCTCCGCGGTGGTGCGGTTGACCATGATCGACACCAGCGTCAGCGCAAAATCGATTCCTGCGGTGACGCCGCCGCCGGTGATGCGGTTGCGGTCGACGCAGACGCGCGTCCTGGTCGGCGTTGCACCGAATTGGCCAAGCATCTCCATCGCGCTCCAATGGGTGGCGGCGCGGTAGCCTTTCAACAGGCCGGCAGCGCCGAGCGCCAGCGATCCCGTGCAGACCGAGGTGATGTACTTTGCGCTCTCCGCCTGGCTGCGCAGGAAATCCAGCACCTCCTCGTCATTGAGCAGATCGTTGGTGCCGCTGCCGCCGGGCACGCAGATCACGTCGAGCTGCGGGCAGTCGGCGAATGTCGTGGTCGGTGTCAGCGTCAGCACGGAGTCGCTCGGCACCGGTTCGATCCGTTTCCAGACCAGGTGCAGCTTGGCGCCGGGGACGGAAGAGAACACCTGCAAGGGGCCGGTGAAGTCGAGCTGGGTGACGCGCGGAAACACCAGAAGTCCGATCTGGAGCGGTGTCGACATGAGAGCCTCCAACTATGAGCTTGACGACGGCAGATTGGCATGATGCCCTTCCGTCCAAAATGGCGTATTTCCCTCACTTTCGGACATGACTATGATCGGCATCCTGATCTTCCCGGATTTCCAGCTGCTGGATGCGGCCGGCCCGATTTCGGTGTTCGAAATCGCAGCGCGCTGCACCGGCAAGACGACGACCGGGATCCGCGTGCTGGCGCTGAACGCGGGGCCTGTGCGCAGCTCGTCCGGCGTGGAAATGATGGCGCGGGATTTCAGGTCGGCGAATGCGATCACGACCCTGGTCGTGGCCGGCGGCGCCGGCGTGGCGGATGCTGCGCGCTGCGAGGTCACGCGCGCGTTCGTGCATCGGCTGGCGCGGCGCGGCGTGCGGGTTGCCAGCATCTGCTCGGGCGCCTATGTGCTGGCCGAGGCGGGTCTGCTCGACGGGCGCCGCGCCACCACCCATTGGGGACGCACGCGGGATTTCGTCGCACGCTATCCCAAGGTGAAGTTCGAGCCGGACCAGATTTTCACCCGCGACGGCAATGTGTGGACGTCGGCGGGCATTACCGCAGGCATCGATCTCGCGCTCGCGATGGTGACCGAGGACCATGGTGAAGAGATCGCGCAACAGGCCGCAAGGCAGCTCGTGCTGTATCATCGCCGCAGCGGCGGCCAGTCGCAGTTCTCCTCGCTCCTGGAATTGAAGACACCGAACGGCCGCTTCGGCGCGCTGCTGTCCTGGGCGCGCGAGAACCTCGACGCCCGCCTGACGGTCGAAGACCTCGCCGATCGTGCCGGCATGAGCGCGCGGCATTTTGCCCGTGCCTTTGCCGCCGAGACCGGCACGACGCCGTCGAAGGCAATCGAGCGCTTACGGATCGAGGTCGCGCGCGAGCGCGTGCAGTCCTCGCGCGAGGCGATCGAACTCGTCGCGGAGGCGACCGGCTTCGGCGACCCCGAGCGCATGCGGCGCGCCTTCATCCGCGCCTTCGGCCAGCCGCCGCAGGCGCTGCGGCGCGCGGCAAGGGCGGGGTAGGGCGTACTTTAAAAGTGAGGACGTCCGCTTTAGCGGGTAAGGCAGACGTACGCATGGAAGCCCGGCACTTCGCGTTTTGACCCAGAGCGAATGCGACCTGTGCATCGTCCGCTGCCCTGAAAGGAGCGGACGGGTCACCGCCGGCAGCCTTGAAGGAAGTGTACGGGCCGTCTGTCGCAGCAGCCGGCAAGAATCTGTTCAATGGTACTTAATTTGCTTAAACAGGACTCCAACGCTCTTTGCCAGGCTCGGTGGAATCCGACAAGAAATGGGCTCCGTAGACATCGTTGTTCCCTGCTTCCGGTACGGGCACTTCCTGCGAGAGTGTGTCGAGAGCGTTTTGACGCAATCCGGCCCCGAATTGCGCGTGCTTATTATCGATGATGCGTCGCCAGACAATACAGCGGAAGTTGCGGAACAGTTAGCGTGCTCCGATCCCCGCGTCGAATACCGCAGGCACACCTCGAATCAAGGACTCATCGCTACCGCCAACGAAGGCATCGCATGGGCGAGAGCTGATTATATGCTTCTGCTGTCTGCGGACGATTACCTGTTGCCCGGTGCCCTTTCGAGATCGATCGATCTGATGAACGATCATCCTTCTGTCGCTTTCACCTTCGGAGGCGCGGTTGTTCTTGATCAACTGGGGGAGCGTTCGCCCCGTCGAACAGGAGTGGGATCCAGAACCCACGTTTTGTCCGGACTTGATTTCATTGCACTTAACGGCGCAAAAAACATTGTGCTGTCACCAACTGTGGTGGTTCGCACCAGCCTGCAGAAAAGAGTGGGCGGGTATTTGGCTGACTTACCCTACGCCTCTGATATGGAAATGTGGTTACGGCTCGCCGCACACGGCGACGTCGGGGTCATTGCCGCTGACCAAGCCGTGTATCGATCGCACTCGGCCAATATGTCAAGAGAGCCTTCGCGGGAGCAAGATCTGCTGCAACGCAAGGCGGCGATCGAACACTTCCTGACGAGTAGCGCCGCCAAGTTGACAAGCGCTGATGATCTGCGTGCCTGGTTGAACCACATGTTGGCACTCGACGCGATCGGCTGCGCAAGCGCTGCCTTCAACGAGGGAGCGATGGAAAGCTCGGCACGCCTTTCTGAACTTGCAGTGAGTATTGATCCGAGCGTTCAAAGAACGCGTCGCTGGTGGTTTTTCGCCTGCAAGAAGGTTCTGGGCTTGCGAGGTTGGCAGCTGGTGCAGCCTGTAGTTGAATGGTTTAGATCTATCTTGCGGAGTGAGCCCCGCTGAAGGCTGCCAAAACGACGGGGGCGTTATTTCCGCTTCTGGCCCTTCCGGCTCACAAAGACGAGCGCAATTTGTCGGCTCCCGAGGAGAAAACGGACTAGGCATGTCTTGCATGCCGATCAGCCTGATGAGGCGGTGCTGCCGGTTGCCGCGGCGCCAGAAGTGTTCGCACGCGCCGTCAGGCGCCGTGCGATCGGCATCAGCATGTAGGGCGCAAGGTGGATCGGAAACTGCGTCATCGCGAAATAGAGCCAGGTGGTGGGCGGCAGCGCGCCGGCGGTCGCTGCCAGCATCAGGCCGAGGTTGCGCTGTGACACCATCAGTCCGAGCGCCAGCGCGCGCTCATAGCCGATGCGGCGAAACAGCAGCGTAGTGACGGCGAGCAGCGTGAAATAGATCGCGAAGGCGAGAGCCGCGATGCCAATGGTGAACACCGGCTGGGCCACGAGGTCGCTCGCGACATCGCCCATGATCGCGGCCGCAAAGATCAGGAGAATGACGATGTTGAAGCCGTCGATCGGCCGCTTGTGGCGCTCGATCGCGGCGGCGCCGAAGACCCATCGGATCACGGTCGCGGCCAGCAGCGATGCCGCGAGGATGCCGAGCAGCTTCAGGCCCAGCGCAGGCGGCGAGATGCTGAGCATGCCGTCGAGGAAGAGGCTTGCGAACAGCGACGCCGTGAACGGCACGAGCGCGGTCGAGGTCACCAGCGTGACCAGCACGAGCGTGGCATCGAGGCCCATCAGCGCGGCCAGCGCCGGCGAGGCCATCATCGGCGAGGCCATGCCCTGGAGCATCAGTGCCAGGGAAAGGCCGGGCGAACGCGCCGCGAGCCCGGTTGCATGGACGATCAATCCGACGATCAGCGGCACGCCGATCGTGGTCAAGGCGGTGGCGGTGGCGACCAGCGCCGGCCGGCGCAGATGGCTGTAGAGCGCGGCCAGATCGACCCGCATGAAGGAGATGCAGAGCAGAACGAAGATCGCCTCGGTGACGTAGGGCCGCAGCAGTGTCCCGAGCGGCGGCACCGCGGCCGCGATGAACACGACGGCGGCCACCGCACGGGTGCCCTGGCCGCCGAGCCATGTCAGCCCGCGCAGGGGGACGGCAAGGATGGTTTGAAGAAGGGGAGGCATGCGGGACAGCGTCGTCAGCCCAATCCCTTCAGCCACGCGCCGATCTCGCTCACGGCGATATTGGCCTGCTTCAGCAATTTGCCCATCGTGAAGAAGCCATGGAATTGGCCGGGATAGTGCTTGGTGGTGACGGGCACGCCGGCCTGCTTGAGGCGCTCGGCATATTCCTCGCCTTCGTCGCGCAGCGGATCGGCGCCGGCCGTGAGCACATAAGCGGGCGGCAGGCCGGCAAGGCTCGTCGCACGCGCCGGCGAGGCGCGCCAGTCGTGGATGTCGGCGACGCTGCCGAGATAATGATCGCGGAACCAGCGGATCACCGAATGCGTCAGCAGCACGCTGGTCTCGGGCTCGCTGTGGGAGCCGTGCGTCATGGCGAAATCGACGGCCGGGTAGATCAGGAGCTGGCCTGCGATCACGGGGCCCTCGCCATCGCGCGCAGCGAGCCCGACGACGGCCGCGAGATTGCCGCCGGCGCTGTCGCCTCCGATCGACAGGCGCGAGGCGTCGATGCCGAGTTCGTGCGCGTTCGCGGCAATCCAACTGGTCGCGGCGATCGCGTCATCGGCGGCGGCGGGGAACTTGTGCTCAGGCGCGAGGCGGTAGTCGACGGAGATCACAATCAGCGCGCCGGCGGCGGCGAGCTGGCGGCAGACCACGTCGTGGGAATCGAGATCGCCGATCACCCAGCCGCCGCCATGGAAGAACACCAGCGCCGGCGACACGCCCTCGTGCCGGCGCGGCTCTTTCGGGACGAAGATGCGGGCCGGAATCGCACCGTGCTGCGCCGGGATCGACAGCGACGCAACGCGTGCGAGTTCCGGCGGCTCGGGATTGGTGGCAAAGCGCGCCTGCGCGTAATAGGCGCGGGCTTCGCTAGGGGCCAGCGCCTCGTAGGCGGGGCGGCCAGCCTCCTGGAAGGCCTTGTAGACGGCGGCAGCATCGGGATCGAGCACAACGGGCATGACAGGCGACCTGGCGGTTTCTGGTTATGGTGGGTTAGACAATCGGGGCGATGCCCGCCTCGGCCCCGGGGAGGACCTTCCGACTATCCCATCAGCCTGTCGCTCTGGCCAGCGGACGGCGGGCAGGGCAGGAATGCCGCCCTTTCCCCGCCGTATTCAACGTGTTAACCGGATGGCCTGCGAGCGGCGGTATCCCCTGTACAATGTCCAACAAGCCCGATTCGCTGTTGAAGCCGCGCGAGATGTTCAAAACCCTTACTCTGACAGGCCTTGCGGCGCTGCTGGCCGCCACCGCGCTGACGGTTGCGACGCCTGCGCGGGCGCAGATCGGCACGATCTTCTCCGATCCGCCGCCGCGGCCGCCGGGTAGCATTCCGCGCGGCCAGCCGCAGCCGCAGATCCCTGATGACGACGAAGAGGTCCCCGAGCTTCCGCCGCAGGGCCGCGTGCTGCCCTCGCGCCCGATGGCGCCGCCGCCGGGCCGGCAAGGCAATGTGATGCCGGGGCCGGTCGAGACCCAGCCGCTGGCGCCCCCACCGGGCTCAACCGTCGCTCCGCCAAACCAGCCGCCGTCCATGGCGGTCGCTCCGCCCAATCCGCAAGCCGCCCCGCAGCCGGGTGCGCCCGGTCAGCGCCAGCCCCAACAGAAGGGGCCGGGCGGCACAGTCCCGCAGACCCCGGCAAGCCTCCAGCCGGGCGATGAGGTCGTGACCGAGCCGCCGGCCCAGAAGATCGTGAACAAGAAGGCGACGTTCTCCGGCCTCGACAAGATCACGGGGCGCATCATCAATTTCGACGAGGATATCGGCGAGACCGTTCAGTTCGGCGCGCTGCGAGTCAAAACCGACGCCTGCTATACGCGGCCGGCGACGGAAGCCACCAATACCGACGCCTTCGTCGAGGTCGACGAGATCACTCTGCAGGGCGAGGTGAAGCGCATCTTCTCGGGCTGGATGTATGCCGCGAGTCCCGGCCTGCACGGCGTCGAGCACCCGATCTACGACATCTGGCTCACCGACTGCAAAGAGCCGCAGCAGACCATTGCGACCGCGGCGCCGGATCCCGCGAGCAAGCCGGCTGCGCCACCGCCGCCCGCGCAGAAGAAGGCCGCACCCAAGCAGGCCGTGCAGCAGCGTCCGCCGCAGCCCTTGCCGCCGCCGCAACAGCAGCAGCCGGCTCCGCCACCTCCGCCGCCACAGCAGCAGCCGGGCCTGTTCGGCATCCCCGGATTCGGCCGTTAGGCCGATCGTTTGATTATTGCCGCGAGGCGATGATCTCGAGCGCACGTGCGCCCGGGATCGCGGCGCCATCCGAGAGCCTCAGGAAGTCGCCGGGATCGCCGGCGAGGGCCTTGTCGAGCAGGGCGGTGTAGCGCCGGCGCGAAATCTCGACCGCGCCGAAGCTCTTCAAATGCTCGGTGACATATTGCGTGTCGAGCAGCTCGAAGCCGCCATGGATCAGCCGCGCGACCAGGTGCACCAGCGCGACCTTCGAGGCATCGCGTGCAGTGTGAAACATGCTCTCGCCGAAGAAGGCGCGTCCCAGGCTCACGCCGTAAAGTCCGCCGACGAGGTCGTCGCCCTGCCAAGCCTCGACGCTGTGGCAATGGCCGAGCTCGTAGAGGCCGCCATAGAGATCGCGGATGCGCTTGTTGATCCAGGTGTCCTCGCGCCCCGCCTGCGGCGCGGCGCAGCCGGCGATCGTCGCCTTGAACGCGGTGTTGACGGTGACGCGAAACATATCCGAACGCACGGTGCGCGCGAGCCGTGAAGCCACGCGAAATCCCGCGAGCGGGATGACGCCGCGCGATTCCGGCTCGACCCAGAACAGGGTCGGATCGTCGGCGCTCTCGGCCATCGGAAAGATGCCGCAGGCATAGGCGCGCAACAGCACGGCCGGCGTGATTTCAGACGGGGCGGAGTCGCGCGAAGTCATGGCAAAAACAATAGCAGGATCGCGGTGGGGTTGCGATGGGTCGCGCAGGTCAGCTTGCGGCGGCGCTGTTGGTCTTGCCCGGGGCTGCGGGCGCGCGGCGGAACCTCAGCATGACGCGAGTTCCGGCATGGGCGGGGTCGCGCTCCACAGTGGCGTCGAGCTTTGTGGCCATCGCCGCGACGATACGCTGGCCCATGCCGGTGGAGCGTGGATCCGCCTTGACCTTGTCGCCGACGCCGTCATCGGTGATCGTCAGCAGGAGATCGTCGCCCTGCGAGGTCAGCTCGACATGGATGGGGCCGGCGCCGTCCGGATAGGCGTATTTCACCGCGTTCATCACCAGCTCGTTGACGATGATGCCGACAGCGACGGCGCGGTCCGGGTCGATCTCGATCGGCTCGGCCTTCATCGTCAGGCGCGACATCCGGTTGCCTTCGGCCGAGCGGCGCAGATCCTCGAGCAGCGAGTCCAGATACTGGTTCAGCACCACGCTCTTGAGGTCCTGCGAGGTGTAGAGGCGACGGTGCACCTGCGCGACCGCGGCGACTCGGCCCATCGCATTGGTCAGCGCCGCCTTGACCTCTTCCTGACTAGCCGAGCTCGCCTGAAGATGCAGCAGCGAAGCGATGATCTGGAGCGAGTTGCCGACGCGGTGATTGACCTCGCGCAGCAGCAGTTCGCGTTCGGCGGCGAGCGCGGCGTAGCGGTCGCGCGAAGCGTGGATCTCGGCTTCGGCTTGCTCGCGCGCCTTCTGCAATTCAGCCTGGCGGAGCGCGCCGTCGGCGGCGACCTGGAGCAGCGGGATGAATTCGCCCTTGACGTCCTTGACGAGATAATCGGCCGCGCCGGCCTTCAACGCGGTGACCGCGATGCTGGAATCCTGCGACGCGGTGACGAACACCACGGGCGGCGCGCCTGATATCGCCATGATCTGCTCGAGCGTCTCCAGCCCGTCGAGGCCGGGCATGTACTGGTCGAGCGCCACGACGTCGATGCAGCCGTCCGTCTCCGCGCGGCGGATACGCTCCAGGCCTTCCTCGCCGCTTGCGGCGTGAATGACCTTGTAGCCGTGCCGCGTCAGGCCGCGATCGACCAGGCGCGCCAACGCTGCGTCGTCGTCGATGTAGAGCAGGGTTGGCGTGTGCTGGTTCATGAGGCGGCGGGCGGGACCTGGATGACCGAGAAGAACAGGCCGAGCTGCCGGATGGCATTGGCGAAATTCTCGTAGTTCACGGGTTTGGTGATGTAGACGTTGCAGCCGAGCTCGTAGCAGCGCTTGATTTCCTGGGAGTCGTCGGTGGTGGTCAGTACCACCACGGGCGAAGCCTTCAGATATTTGTTCTCCTTGATCTGCTTCAGGATGTCGATCCCGGTCATGTCGGGGAGATTGAGATCGAGCAGGATCAGGAGCGCATTGCCCTTCTGCACGAGCCCGCTGCCGTCGGCGCCGAACAGGTGCTTCATCGCGTCCGTTCCGTTGGCGAAGGAGACGATCTCGTTATTGACGCCAGACCTTCGGATGTTGCGTTCGATCAGCCGGGCGTGTCCCTCGTCGTCCTCGATCATGATGATTGTGACAGGTTGAGTCATTGGTCGGCGTTCCGGTTGCTCGCGTTCCAGGTGATCGGCAGCGTGATGGTGAAGGTGCTGCCCGTGTTCAGTTCCGACGATACCGACATGGTGCCGCCGAGGCGGCGCACAAGTGCACGCACATGCGCAAGACCGATGCCTTGACCTTGCTTGTCCTGGGTTCCCGCCCGGCGAAACAGGTCGAATATCCGCTGGTGATCTTTCGGATCGATCCCGCGGCCGTTATCGCTGATCTCGAAGATAGCGTAGCCAAGCTTCGTGCGCCCGCGGATTCTGATCTCGCCGGGGGTGCCGGGCTTGAGATACTTAATGGCGTTGTCGATCAGATTGGAGAAGATCTGCTCCAGCGCAAGGCGGTCGCTGACGAGAGCCGGCAGGGGCGCGACATGGATCTCGGCCTGCGCTTCGGCGGCCTGATGCGCCAGCGTCGACACGATGGCTTCGATCAACTCGCGGGTGTCGATCTTCACGGGCACGAATTCGCGCCGGCCCTCGCGGGTGAGGTTGAGGATCGCCGAGATCAGGCGGTCCATCTTGCCGATCGACGATTTGATGAAGCCGAGTGCTTCGGAGAAATCCGCTGAAAGTTGCTTGTCGGGACCTTCGAGCGCGATCTCGCCGGCAGCCGGCGGCGGCCCGTCGGCCGGGACATGGGTAAGGCCGCCGATGCGGCGGAAAATGTCGCCGCCAAGTTCTTCGAGTTCGCTGGTGAAGCCCATGATGTTGACGAGTGGCGAGCGGAGATCGTGGCTGACGATATAGGCAAAGCGCTGGATCTCGTCGTTGGCTTCGCGCAGGTCTGCCGTGCGTTCATCGACGAGGGCCTCGAGGTTGGCGTAGGCGTCGCGCAGACGCCCCTCGGCCTCGTCGCGGCGCCGCGCCGAACGCTGTACCAGCCAGATCGAGATCAGGGCCAGCAGCACGACGAGGCCCGAGCCGATGCCGGTCATCGAGGCCGCCAGTGTCTGGCTGCGGTCGGAATTGACCGATCGGAGCCTGAACAGGCGCTCCTCCTCCTGGATCATCGAGACCGCGACCTTGCCAATCTCGGCCGTGGTGTCGGTGGAGGCGGCCTCGCGGACCAGCGCTGCGGCCTTGTCCTGCTGATTCTGGTCGGTGAAATCCAGCTCCTGCGCGAACTGACCCAGCCGGGTTTCGATGGCCGTGCTCAGCTTCTCGATGCTTTCGCGTTGCGCCGGATTATCGCCGGTCAGGCGCGTGAGCCGGTCGAGGGCCGGTATGATCGCTGCAACGGCTTTCTCATGGTCGGCCTTGAAATCCGCCCCTTGCGTCAGGAGATAGCCGCGGGCGGCGCTCTCGGCACGCCGGATTTCCAGCAGCAGAGCGTTGATCTGGTTCTCCGCCTCGATGGTGTGAACCACCCATTTGCTATCGTCTCTGGCCTTGTTGACCAGGTAGACGGAGCCGGCGCTGATCACGGTCAACACCAGAAGGCCCGCCGAGAACAGCAGGATCTGCCAAATGGCGCGCCGTCGTTGCGACTCAGCCGTCACGACGGTCTCGCTTCACGTCAATGGAACTCAAGACGGCCCCTCGGAACTATCCCCGCCGTCCAGAACGCAATCGGGACCAGGCGGTTCCATGGGAGAGAGGATTATCCCGCAGCCGGTTCCTTGCCGGCGAGGTACTGTTCCAGCCAGTGGATGTGATAGTCGCCGTCGATGATCGAGGGCTGGCGCACCAGGTCGCGGAACAGCGGCAGCGTCGTCTCGATGCCCTCGACCACCATCTCGTCCAGCGCCCGGCGCAGCCGCATCAGGCATTCGCTGCGGGTCTTGCCGTGCACGATCAGCTTGCCAACCAGGGAGTCGTAATAGGGCGGGATGGTGTAGCCCTGATAGACCGCAGAATCGATGCGGACGCCAAGGCCGCCGGGCGGGTGATATTGTGTGATGCGGCCGGGCGAGGGACGGAAGGTTTGCGGATTCTCGGCGTTGATCCGGCACTCGATGGCGTGGCCGATAATCTGCACCTCGCTCTGCTTCGCCGGCAATTCGCCGCCGGCGGCGATGCGGATCTGCTCAAGCACGAGGTCGATGTCGGTGATGCTCTCGGTGACGGGATGCTCGACCTGGATGCGGGTGTTCATCTCGATGAAGTAGAACTCGCCGTCCTCGAACAGGAATTCGATGGTGCCGACGCCGAGATATTTCATCTCGCGCATCGCCTTGGCGCAGGTTTCGCCGATCCTGGCGCGTGCAGCGGCGGTAAGAACGGGCGAGGGGCCTTCCTCCCAGACCTTCTGATGACGGCGTTGCAGCGAGCAGTCGCGCTCACCGAGATGGATCGCGCCGCCGCGGCCGTCACCGAGGATCTGGATCTCGATATGACGCGGCTTCTGGAGGTATTTTTCAAGATAAACGGACGCGTCACCGAAGGCGGATTTGGCTTCGTTGGCCGCCGTCGACAGCGCGACCTGAAGATCGGCCTCGCTCTGCGCGACCTTCATGCCGCGGCCGCCGCCGCCGGCCGCCGCCTTCACCAGCACGGGAAAGCCGATCTTCCTGGCGATCGCCATCGCGTCGTCCTCGGGGCCGACCGCACCGTCTGAGCCGGGCACCACGGGAATGCCGAGCTTCCTGGCCGTCTTCTTGGCCTCGATCTTGTCGCCCATCAGGCGGATGTGCTCGGCCTTGGGGCCGATGAAGTGCAGATTGTGCTCGGAAAGGATTTCGGCGAAACGCGCGTTCTCCGAGAGGAAGCCGTAGCCGGGATGCACGGCGTCCGCGCCGGTGATCTCGCAGGCCGCAAGCAGCGCGGGCACGTTGAGATAGCTGTCCTTGGACGGTGGTGGCCCGATGCAGACGCTCTCATCCGACAGGCGCACATGCATGGCATCGGCGTCGGCGGTGGAGTGCACGGCAACTGTCGCGATCCCGAGCTCCTTGCAGGCGCGCAGGATGCGAAGGGCGATCTCGCCGCGATTGGCTATGAGGATCTTGTCGAACATGGTGTCCTTAAGGGACGAATGGCGCGCGGAAAGCGGCGAGGGCGGCTGGCCGCCCCTGGCCGTTACTCAATGATGACGAGCGGCTCGCCATACTCGACCGGCTGGCCGTCTTCGATCAGGATCTGCGTCACCGTGCCGGCGCGCGGCGAGGGGATCTGGTTCATGGTCTTCATGGCTTCGATGATCAGCAACGTCTGGCCGACCGAGACCTTGCTGCCAACCTCGATGAACGGCTTGGCGCCGGGCTCCGGCGCCCAATAGGCGGTGCCGACCATCGGCGAGATCACGGCGCCGGGGTGCTTCGACAGGTCGGCCGCGGCAGCAGCCGGCGCGGCGGCAGCTGCGGCCGCCGACAGGGCGGGGGCGGCTGCCATCTGCATCGGCATGGTCGCGGCGACGCTGATGTTGCGGGCGACGCGCAGGCGAAGGCCGGCACGTTCGATTTCGATCTCGGTGAGGCTGGTCTCATCGAGCAACAAAGCGAGCTCGCGGACGAGCGCGGAATCCTCGCTGGAAAACTTTGCGGCTGCTTTGTCGTCTGGCTGGCGCGCCATGTTCTTTGATCCGAATGTTCTGTGTGAAGAGGGAGCGTCAGGCTTTGGGCTTGATGCCGAGCTTGGCAGCAAGGCCCTGGATGGCGAGGCGGTAGCCCTCGACGCCGAAACCGCAGAGCGAGGCGAAGGCCGCGCGCGCGGTGTAGGAGTGGTGACGGAAACTCTCGCGGGCGTGGATGTTGGTCACGTGAACTTCGACCGTCGGGATCTGGACCGCGAGCAGCGCGTCGTGCAGCGCGATCGAGGTGTGCGAATAACCGCCGGCATTGATGATGATGCCCTTCATCTTGCGGGCGTGAGCTTCGTGGATGAAGTCGATCAGTTCGCCCTCGCGGTTGGACTGCCGGCAGTCGGCCTTGAGGCCGTACGTCGCCGCCGTCTGCCCGCACAGCGCCTCGACGTCGGCCAGCGTCGCGTGGCCGTACTTCTCCGGCTCGCGCGTCCCCAGCATGTTGAGGTTCGGCCCGTTGAGAACGAGGATCGTGTCGGTTGCTGGTTCGGCCATTCCAATCCCGCAAGAGGTGCTTCGGCGTGGCGGGGGTTATAGGTAACAAAGGGCGTGAGGGGAAGCCTTGAAGGACCTCCCAAGGGGCTTCAGGCAGCTCATCCGGCCTGCAAAAACCTGTGCGCAAACTACGGAAATTGCTTGTTAACCAGTCCGAAGGGTGGCTGGCGGCCGAACGGCAAAGGGCGGGCATCGCTGCCCGCCCCCTGAGGTTGCCGTGATCTGGCCTTAGACGTTCAGGACCGCCACGATCTCGTAGGTGTCCGGATTGATGATCACGATCTCGTCCTTGACGAGGACGTACTTGTAGGTGCGCCACTCCGGATAGATCGTCACGACACGCGACGGCAGGGCGTGCAACTCGATACCCTCGCGCGGCACGCGCGTGCCGACCGAAATGTTGAAGTTCACATTGGTCGCGGGCGCCACCTTCTCCTCGCGGATCACCGAGGTGATCTGCGTGCGCTGCTCGGTCGAGAGCTTGGCGGCCGCGCCAGCCTGGCCGGTCGTCGTCTGCGACCGCTCGGTCCCGGTCTGGGTCTGGGTCTGGCTTTGCGAACCCTGGTGGCCCGGCGCGTTCATGCCGCTGCGGTCTTCCTGACCTTGGGCCTTCATGTCCTTGCTGCCCTTGGTCTCGGTTTCCTTGCTCATGCTACCCTTGGACTTCTCGTCGCTCCGCGGGCTCTGGCCGACCGTCGACGACTTCTCCGACTGCGTCGACTTCTCACGCGTCGCTCCCGGCTGGTCCTTGTTCATCTTGTCGGACTGAGTTGACTTGTCGTGAGCGCCCGGCTGATCCTTCATGCCGCCGGCCTGACCGACCGTTCCCTTGTCATGCCTGTCTTGCTTGTCCATGGACTCTTGCTTGCCCATGGAACCACTACGCTCGCCAGAAGGCTGCGAATGCTGCATCTGCGCACCACCGGCGCCGCCACCGCTGTCGCGGTTCATGGTGCCCTGTGCGTTCGCCAGACCGGTGCCCGCGACAAGGGCGAGTGCGGCAACCGAGATCATAAAGCGGTTAGACATCGAATTCTCCTCAGGTGTTTTCTCTGCGTCATTGCCCGCGCCATCAACGAAAGGAGATTTGAGTTGTTCCGGAACGTCAGCGGTTCCGCGGCATTTGTTTCCTAAACGCGAGATGAATGCGCGCGCCGAATTCGCGCCGGAATTCGCGCAGACCTCGGTTAACGAAGCAGAGCTTCGGTCAACAAAAAGGCCGGCTTTTCAGCCGGCCTCGTCGCATGCGCAAGTTGTGAAACGCGAGATCAGCAGGTCGCCTTGCCGCAGCGGGCAATGCCGATCTTTTCCTTCAGGCCTTCGACACCGACCGCGCCGATCACGATCTGCTTGCCGATCACGTAGCTCGGCGTGCCGTTCATGCCCATCGCTTCGGCGAGCTTGAAGTTCTCTTCGATGGTGGCGCGCACCTCGGCGCTGCCGATGTCCTTCTCGATTCTAGCGGTGTCGAGGCCGGCTTCCTTGGCCGCTTGAAGCGCGCGCGCCTTGTCGGCGGCGCCACGGCCGCCGAGCAGCTTCTGATGGAAGTCGAGATACTTCTTGCCGGAGGGATCCTGCATGCGCACGGCGACCGCGACCTGCGCTGCTTCGACCGAGCCCTGGCTCAGCACCGGAAACTCCTTCAGCACGACCTTCAGCTTCGGATCGGACTTCATGAGGTCGAGCATGTCACCCATTGCGCGCTTGCAGTAGCCGCAATTGTAGTCGAAGAACTCGACGAAGGTGACGTCGCCGTCCTTGTTGCCGAGCACGACCTGGCGCGGCGAGTTGAAGATCGCAGCGGAGTTCTGCGCGATGCTCGCCTCGTGCTTTTGCGTTTCGGCCGCGGCCTGGCGCTTGGTGAGCTCGGTCATCGCTTCCTCGAGCACCTCGGGATGGGTGACGAGATAGTTCTTGATGATCGCCTCGAGATCGGTGCGCTGGGCATCGGAGAAGCTGTCGGCCGACGCCGGCGCGGCTGTGCCGAACAGGGCGAGCGCAAACAGCGCGGGAGCAAGCAGGCGCAGCGAAGGCATAGGCAGATCCTCTTATCGAAAGCTGGTTTCGGAAAACGTCCCGGCGGACTTGAACTCGGTGTCGTGACGTCGTGGTGTCGGGCGTCGTCTTGGTCGCGTTAGTTGCGGGGCGGCTTGGCCGCCACGATATCGTCGGCCTTGACCCATCCGGGCGTGCCGACGGCGAAACGGGTTTTCGCGCGCGTGGCGAGCTCGCGGGCGGTCTTGTTGTCGCCGCGCAGATAAGCGGCCTGTGCCGACGCCAGATCCGCCTCGGCATAGTCTCCCTTCCGGCCATAGGCCATCGCGAGCTGCATGTAGCCGAGCGCAGCCTCCGGTTCCCGTGCCACCGCGGCCCGGAGAATCCGAACGGCATCGTCCGTGTAGGCCTTATTATCGGACCCAACCAGAGCCTGCCCAAGTAACATCTCGATGAGGGGCGCGCTGTTCGAAAGCTGCACCGCCTTGCGCAGGGCAGGGATCGCCTCGGCCGGCTTGCCGCCCTCCAACAGGGCCTGGCCTCGCACCTCGTAAAAATACGGGTTGTTCGGCTGGACCTGGATCAGCGCGTCGATCTGGGCCAGCGCACTGCGCAAATCGCCGTGCAGATAGGTGCTGATGGCGCGGGCGTAGCGCGCCGGCATGCTGTCGTTCGTCTGGGGGTAGCGGCGGTAGACCGTCTCCGGCCGCTCCATGAATGCGGAAATCTTGGCGCGCACCATATCGTGGCGGAGCTGGAGCGCGGGATCGTCCTTCTTGTCCCAATAGGGGCTGGAGCTGGCGAATTCCTGGAGCGCCGCGACGCGTTCGGCGGGCATCGGGTGCGACTGCAGATAGGGATCGGCGCCGCGCGCCGCGAACAGGCTCTCGCTGGTGAAGCGCTTGAAGGTCTCGTACATGCCCTTCGGCGATTGCTGGGTCGCGGTCAGGAATTTCACCCCGGCCCGGTCGGCGTTCTCCTCCTGTTGGCGCTGGTAGGACAATAGCGTGCGGCGGATCATCTCCTGCGGTCCGGCGATGGCGGCCGCGCCGGCATTGGCGAGCCCGTTGTTGCCGGCGCTGCTGCTGCGGGTGCTGCCCACGGCGATCGCGCCGGCGCCGAGCAGCATGGCGATGATCATCTGGGTCTGGGCGTTGGCGAGCTGTTCGCGCAGCTTGGACAGATGGCCGCCGGCCAGATGCCCGGTCTCGTGCGCGAGCACGCCGATGATCTGGTTCGGCGTCTCCGACTGGAGGATCGCGCCGTAATTGACGAAGATGCGGCGGCCGTCCGCAACGAACGCGTTGAAGGAGCCCTCGTTGACGATCACCATCTGGATGTTCTGCTTCTCCAGACCGGCGGCGCGCAGGATCGGGCGCGTATATTCGCGCAGGAGCTGCTCGGTCTCGGTGTCGCGCAGCACCGGCGGGCCCTTCTGCGCTTGCGCTGCCGGCATCGGCAACAGCGCGATCGCCGCGGCCGTGACGAGGGCGGTGAGGGCGGAGGCCTTCTTGCGCAATACGATCTGGAGCAACATCAGGCGGTCCGGGTCAAACGGTCTTGATCAAGCAGTTTCGGGATTGGATTTTTGGCGATTGGCGGCGGGCCGTATACGCGATATGCCCTTATGAGCCGTACCCCTTATGAGCCGTACAATGCGGCCAGTCTGGGGCGCAAGCGCCCCGTTTTCCGGACCGGACGGACCGATCCGCCAGCGAAATAGCAGAAATTCATGCACGATGCGACATTGAGGAACCGGTTGGGGCAGTGGCTCGAGCCCTCCCGCCGCAGTGATGTTCCCGCATTCATGGTGATGGACGTGATGGCCGCCGCGGCCCGGATCGAGGCGGCAGGCGGCCATGTCATCCACATGGAGGTCGGCCAGCCCGCAACCGGTGCCCCAAAGACCGCGATTGTGGCCGCGCAGGCGGCGCTCGAGGCGGGGCGGATCGATTATACCTCCGCACTCGGCATCCCCTCATTGCGCGGACGCATCGCGCGCCATTATCGCGATGCCTATGGCTGTGATGTCAGCCCCGAGCGGATCGTGGTGACGACAGGCTCCTCCGGCGGCTTCATCCTGGCCTTCCTGTCGATGTTCGAGCCCGGTGACCGCGTCGCCGTGACGGTGCCGGGTTATCCGCCATATCGTCATATCCTCACCGCGCTCGGCTGCGAGCCGGTGTTGATCGAGACCACGCACGAGACGCGCCATGCGCTGACCGGCGGGGCGCTGCTGGCCGCCCATCGCAAGGCGCCGCTGAAGGGCGTGCTGGTCGGCAGCCCGGCCAATCCGACAGGAACGATGATGTCCCGCGAGGCGCTCGCTGGCCTGATCGCGGCGGCGGAAGACGCCGGCATCCGCTTCATCTCCGACGAGATCTATCACGGGCTCGACTACGCGTTTCCAGCGGTGACGGCGGCGTCGCTCTCGGAGCACGCACTCGTGATCAACTCGTTCTCGAAGTATTTTTGCATGACGGGCTGGCGCGTCGGCTGGATGGTCGTGCCGGAAATCCTGGTGCGGCCGATCGAACGGCTCCAGCAGAACCTCTCGATCTCGGTACCGGCGCTGTCGCAGATCGCAGCCGAAGCCGCCTTCGACGGTGCGGCCGAGATGGAGGAGATCAAGCACGGCTATCAGGAAAACCGGCGCATCCTGATCGAGGGACTGCCCAAGGCAGGCTTGAGCAAGTTCCTGCCTGCCGACGGCGCATTCTATCTCTATGCGGACGTCTCGGACTTCACCTCGGACAGTTTCGACTTCGCCAAGCAGATGCTGGAGCAGGCGCACGTTGCGGCCACGCCGGGCCTCGATTTCGATCCCATCCATGGTCGTTCGTTCATACGGCTCTCCTACGCGCGCTCGGCAGATGAGATGCGGGAGGCAGTTGACCGGATCGCTCACTGGCTTAAATAGCCGCCAGTTTTCGACAGCCGTTTCGAAAACAGCCTTGCGGAGTTCAACTTGTCTGACCGTTCCCTTCCGTCCGCCACCAACCTGCATTCTCCTCTCGCCGCATTGATGTGGCCGACCCGGCCGGGTGAAAGCGTCGGCGCCTTGCGCGCCGTCGTGCTGGTCGCGCTCGGCACCGCCTTGATGGCGCTGTCGGCCAAGGTGAACCTGCCGCTGCCTTACGTGCCCATGACCTTGCAGACGCTGGTCGTGCTGATGATCGGCGCCGCCTATGGCTGGCGCCTTGGCAGCGCAACCATGGTCGCTTACCTCGTCGAAGGTGCGATGGGGTTGCCGGTATTCGCCGGCCCCGTCGGTGGAATTGCGCCGCTGGTCGGCCCGACCGCAGGCTATCTGTTCGGCTTCGTTGGCGGCGCCTTTGTCAGTGGCTGGCTCGCCGAGCGCGGCTGGGATCGCAGTGTGGTGCTGCTGTTTACGGCGATGGCCGTCGGCCACGTCGTCATTCTGGCCGCCGGTTTCGGCTGGCTGGCCTTCGGCCTCGGCCTCGGAATGTCCAAGGCGTGGCAGATCGGCCTGATGCCGTTCATCGCGGCCTCGCTGGTCAAGAACGCACTGGGCGCGACGCTGATGCCGGCGGCCCGCCGGATCATCGATCGTCGCCGGTAAAGCGCGCAATAACGAGCAGTTCCAATTGACAGAGCCGGCCAAGTTGATCTTGGCTGGCTCTGCGTTTGCGGGGGAATGAAACGATGACGACGACAACGATGGCGGGGGCGCCGGTCGCGCCGACCGCCGCCAAGCCGTGGTACAAGGTCCTCTACGTCCAGGTGCTGATCGCCATCGTGCTCGGCGCCATCGTCGGCTGGCTCTGGCCGACGGTCGCCACCAACGAATGGATCAAGGCGCTCGGGGACGGCTTCATCAAGCTGATCAAGATGGTGATCGCGCCGATCATCTTCTGCACCGTGGTCTCTGGCATCGCGCATATCCAGGACGCCAAGAAGGTCGGCCGCATCGGCGTCAAGGCGCTGGTCTATTTCGAGATCGTCTCCACTTTCGCCCTTGTGATCGGGCTCATCATCGGCAACCTGGTGAAGCCAGGCGCAGGCTTCGGCAATGCCGCGGCAAACGAGGCCGCCGTTGCCAATTACGCCAAGCAGGCCGCCGGCCAGAAGTCGGTCGACTTCGTCCTGCACATCATTCCGGACACCGTCGTCGGCGCCTTCGCGCAGGGCGAGATCCTCCAGGTGCTGCTGTTCTCGGTGCTGTTCGGCTTCGCGATCATGGGGCTCGGCGAGCGCGGCCACACCATCCGCAGCTTCATCGACGACGCCGCGCATGCGGTGTTCGGAGTCATCTCCATCGTGATGCGCGCGGCGCCGATCGGCGCCTTCGGCGCGATGGCCTACACCATCGGCAAGTTCGGCACCGGAGCGATCCTCAACCTGATCGGCCTGATCGCGACGTTCTATTTGACCGCGGCGCTGTTCGTGTTCGTCGTGCTCGGGATCATCGCGCGCTTCGCCGGGTTCTCCATCTTCAAGTTCCTCGCCTACATCAAGGACGAGCTGCTGATCGTGCTCGGCACCTCGTCCTCGGAAAGCGCGCTGCCCTCCTTGATGGAGAAGCTCGAGCGCCTCGGCTGCTCCAAATCGGTGGTCGGGCTCGTGGTGCCCACGGGCTACTCGTTCAACCTCGACGGCACCAACATCTACATGACGCTGGCGACGCTGTTCATCGCGCAGGCGCTCGGCTTCGATCTCTCCTTCGGCCAGCAGCTCACCATTCTGGTGGTGGCGATGCTGACCTCGAAGGGCGCCTCCGGCATCACCGGCGCGGGCTTCATCACGCTCGCGGCGACGCTTGCGGTGGTCGACCCGCGCCTCGTGCCGGGCATGGCTATCGTGCTCGGAATCGATAAATTCATGAGCGAGTGCCGCGCGCTGACCAATCTCTGTGGCAACGGCGTTGCCTGCGTGATCGTCGCCTGGTGGGAAGGTGAGCTCGACCGCGACAAGCTCAACGCCAACCTCGCCAGGCAGATCGATCCGACGGACATGGAAACGGCGGTCACGACGGACTGATCTGCAAGCTGGGCCCTGCGGCGCAGAGCGCCGTCAGGTCTTGAAATAATAGGGCTGGTCGAGATCCTCGATCAGCCCTATTTCTTTCGGCGTCCAGCCGAGAGTAGCGCGCGTCTTCGCGCTCGAGGTCGGAACGTCGACACCTGCGAATTGCGCGAACCAGCCAAAATGCTCGGTCGCTTGCTCCGGTGATTTCGAGACGACGGGTACGCCGAGCCGTCGGCCGATCACGTCCGCAATCGCCTTGAACGGCACACCTTCCTCCGCGATCGCGTGATAGTGCTTTGCGGTGGCGCCTTGCTCCAGCGCGAGCCGGTAGACGCGCGCGGCATCGAAGCGGTGCGCGGCCGGCCAGCGGTTGCTGCCGTCGCCGATATAGGCCGCCACGCCCTTTTCGCGCGCGAGATTGATGAGGATGGGCACGAAGCCGTGATCGCCTTCGCCATGCGTGGACGGCGGAAGCCGGACCACGGTTGCGCGGACGCCGGCCAGCGACAGCGCGGTCGATTCCGACACGCGCGGAAAGCGGTGCGCCGATAAATCGTCCTCGGTCGCGAGGCGTCCGGGCGCGAGCAGGGCGACGCCGGAGGTGACGATGAGAGGGCGGTCGGAGCCCTTGAGCTCCTCGCCTAATGCCAGGATTGCGCGGCGGTCCAGCTCGCAATTCTCCAGGAATTTCGAGAAATCGTGGTTGAAGCCGAGGTGCAGCACGCCGTCGGAGGCGGCCGCACCGCTGCGCAAGGACGCATGATCCTCCAGCGACCCCCGATGGATGTCGGCTCCCATCGCAGCGAGCGCTGCGGCTCCCGCATCGGAGCGGGCAAGGCCGGTGACGCGGTGGCCGGCGGCGATCAGGTCCCGAACGACGGCGGAGCCGACGAAGCCGGTGGCACCAGTGACGAATACACGCATGAGCAGTCTCCAAAGTTGGTGGAGACAACGATCTGCGCTAGGATTATCCGGGTAAAGTAGTGACATTATCAGGGTATAATGGCTAACAGGATGAGCGAAACAGCCGCCGCTGAAAACCGGCTCGGGGCCTTTCTGAAGCACCGCCGCAGCCGGCTCGATGCCGCAGCGTTCGGCCTCAGTGGCAGCCGCAGGCGTACGCCCGGACTGCGCCGGGAGGAGGTGGCGCAGCGCGCAAATATCAGCCCGACCTGGTACACGTGGCTCGAACAGGGCCGCGGCGGGGCGCCGTCAGCCAACGTGCTCGACCGCATCGCGCACGCCTTGATGCTGACCGATGTCGAGCGCGAGCATCTGTTTCTGATCGGGCTCGGCCGCCCGCCTGAGGTGCGCTACCGGACCGGCGAGGATGTCTCACCACGGCTGCAGCGCGTGCTGGACGCGCTCGAGACCAGCCCGGCCATCATCAGGACCGCGACGTGGGATGTGGTGGCATGGAATCGCGCGGCAACAATCGTGCTGACCGACTACGCAAAGCTCGCGCCGGAACGGCGCAACATCCTGCGGCTGCTCTTCTGCGAACCGCACGTGCGCGCCGCGCAATACGACTGGGACAGCGTGGCCCGCTTCGTGGTCGCGGCCTTCCGGGCGGATGCGGCGCGCGCCGGCGCGGTCTCGCATGTCGCGGAGTTCGTCGACGAACTCTGTCGGCTCAGCCCCGAATTCGCGGCGCTTTGGGGTGATAACGACGTGCGCCATCATGGCGACGGCACCAAGCGGCTGCGGCACCCCGTTCACGGCACCATGTCGTTCGAATATTCGAGCTTCAATGTCGAGGGCCGCGCTGATCTCAGCATGCTCGTCCACAACCCGGCGACGCCTGAAGATGCCGAACGGATCAAAAAGCTGCTCAGCGAGCGAGCTGACTGACGGATTTTGCCGGCTCGTGCGTGTAACCCGCATCTGACTTCGAAGGAGCGGGCGGCATCGTGGGCAACGCGGCTGTTCGCCGACACGGGCGCTGGCTGCGCGAGTGCGAGGATCGCGATGCTTGCCGCGAAGGCCGAGAGCTAAAAGCGCTCAGGCCGATACGGCGCGGGATCGATCGCCGGTGTCTCGCCGCTCATCATCTCGGCGAGCAGGCGGCCTGTCGCGGGCCCGAGCGTAAAGCCCTGGTGACCGTGGCCGAAATTCATCCAGAGGCCGGGGTGACGCGGAGCGGGACCGAGCACCGGGAGCATGTCGGGCGTGCAGGGTCTCGTGCCGAACCATGGATCCGGCTCGACGCGCCTGCCGAGGTCGATCAGCTCGCGTGCGGAGGCTTCGGCGCTGGCGAGCTGCACCGGTGTTGCGAGCGCGTCCGGGCCGGTCAGCTCGGCACCCGTGGTGATGCGGATGCCCTTGGCCATCGGCCCCATGGCGTAGCCGCCGCCCTTGTCGACCAGCGGCAGATCGAGTGAAGCGCCGCCGCTGTAATGCATGTGGTAGCCGCGCTTGCGCACCAGCGGGATGCGATAGCCGAACTTATGCAGGAGATCGGGCGACCACGGCCCGAGCGTCACGACGGCTGCGGCGGCGTCGATGCGTCCGTTGTCGGTATCGACCGACCAGCCCGTCGCGGTCTGCTGCAAGGTCTGGGCATCACCAAGCAAAAGGGTGCCGCCGAGGCGCTCGAACAAATCAGCATAGGCCGTGACCAGCGCGCCGGGATCGGACACGGTCCAGGTGTCGAGCCAATGGATGGCGCCAGGCAGATCGTCGCGCAGGATCGGCTCGGCCTTGGCGAGCTCGCTGCCTGACAGCACGCGAAAGTTCACACCGAATTCGCGCTGGTCTTCCTCCGCGGTCTTGACCGCGAGGTCGAAGGAGGCGGCGTCGCGATGCAGCATGCGATAGCCGGCGCGGCGGATGAGATTGTCGGCATGGGCCTCGCGAATGAGGACGTCGTGCTCGCCCGTCGCGTAGGCGATCAGGCGCGCCCATGCCTCGATCGCTTCGCGATGCCGCTTCGGCGCCGAATGCCACCAATAGCGAAGCAGCGGCTCGACATGGAGGTGAAGCGACGACAGGCTGTAGCGTACGTCGTTGGTGCGGCCGGTCGCGATCTTCAACAGTGTGGCGAGGTCACGCGGCATCGGATAGGGCCGCACGGCTTCCGCCTGGATCATTCCGGCATTGCCGTAGCTGGTCTCGCGGCCCGGCTCCCTGCGATCGACGAGGGTGACGGTCCAGCCGCGCCGCTGCAAATGCAGCGCCGCGCCCACGCCCACCATGCCGCCGCCGAGAACAATTGCACTTCGCATCAGAGGTGACCTCGCCAAATCAAAACCGCCCGGTTTGACCGGGCGGTTTCAACTGGATTTCCGTTTTATTCGCCGCCGCCGAAGCGCCGCGACCACCAGCCGGCACGCCGCGGTGCCGACGTTTCTCTTGCCGCTTCCGGCGTGGGCTCCGGAGCCGGCACGGGCGGAGCAACCGGGTCGGGTGCCTGCGCCGCGGGCTCGCTCTGGCTGCTCGACGGGAAGCTCACCTTTTCCCGGACCGTGGAGCGACGGCGCGCAGCCTTGTCGTCGGCGGGCTCTTCTTCCGCGGCAGCAGGAGCGGGCTCAGGCTGGGCCGGCGCCTCAATCTGCACCTCGGCGCGCGGCTCGGGCTGGCTGACCTGAGGCTCGGTGGTGTGTTCGGCCTGCGCGATCGAGGGCGCAGCCTCGCTGCCAAGGCTGTCGAAATCGGCGACGGCGTCCGTGGCTTCCGACGGAGCATTGGCTGCGAGCTCGTCGCCGATGGAGCCGGCGAGACCTTCCTCGTTGCCACCGCGACGGCGGCGTCCACCACGACGACCCCGCCGGCGGCGGCGATCGGCGCTGCCCTGCTGCTCGCCGCGGGCTGCCTGGTCCTCGCCTTCCTCGCCGTCCTGCTCGGACTCGGCGTCCTCTTCACCTTCACTAGCCGCCACGGTCGCTTCGGGCGACGTCGGAGCACCGTCCTCGCGCAACTCGCCGTCGCGCTGGCCCCCGCGGCTGCGCCGGCGACGGCGGCGCTTGCGGCGCTGGCCGTCTTGCTCGGAGACGGCTTCGCCGGCAGGCTGCTCCTCGGCGAGACCTTCGGTCTCCTCGGTCTCGACCTCGGATTCCAACTCCGGATCGAACTCCTCGCCGTCAAACGCCTCTTCGGCCACAGGCGGCGGGCTTGCGGCAGCCTGTGCCATCAGCAGCGCCTTGGCGGCTTCCAGCGTATGCACCTGCTCGCCGCGGTCGATCAGATAGGCCTGCGGTCCGCTGACGCTGGGGTCGGCGATGACGGACAGCGTGACCTTGAAGCCGTTCTCGAGGTCGCGCAGATGGCCGCGCTTGTGGTTCAGCACATAGAGCGCGACGTCGGTGCGGGTGCGGACCACGAGATTGTGGGTCGCGCCCTTCATCAGGATCTCTTCGAGGCCGCGCAGCAGCTGCAGCGCAACCGAAGACACCGAGCGGACATGGCCGGTGCCGCCGCAATGCGGGCAGGGATCGGTCGAGGATTCCAGCACGCTGGCGCGGATGCGCTGGCGCGACATCTCGAGCAGGCCGAAATGCGAGATGCGACCGACCTGGATGCGGGCGCGATCCTGCCGGAGGCAATCGGACAGCTTGCGCTCGACTGCACGGTTGTTGCGCTTCTCGTCCATGTCGATGAAGTCGATGACGATCAGGCCGGCGAGGTCGCGCAGGCGGAGCTGGCGGGCGACCTCTTCGGACGCTTCCAGATTGGTCTTGAGCGCGGTGTCCTCGATGTGGTGCTCGCGGGTCGAACGGCCGGAGTTGACGTCGATCGAGACCAGCGCTTCGGTCTGGTTGATGACGATATAGCCGCCGGAGCGCAGCTGCACGGTCGGCGAGAACATCGCATCCAGCTGGCTTTCGACGCCCATGCGCGAGAACAGCGGTTGCCCGTCGCGATACTGCTTCACCGCACTGACATTGGCGGGCATCAGCATCTTCATGAAATCGCGCGCTTCGCGGTAGCCGGATTCACCGGCGACCGAGATCTCGTCGATCTCCTTGTTGTAGAGGTCGCGCAGCGAGCGCTTGATCAGCGAGCCTTCTTCGTAGACCAGCGTCGGGGCCTGCGACTTCAGCGTCAGGTCGCGCACCGTCTCCCACATCCGGATCAGATATTCGAAGTCGCGCTTGATCTCGGGCTTGGTGCGGGCAGCGCCCGCGGTGCGCAGGATGATGCCCATGCCTTCGGGCACGTCGAGATCCTGCACCACTTCCTTCAGGCGCGAACGGTCCTGGGCGCTCGTGATCTTGCGGCTGATGCCGCCGCCGCGCGCGGTGTTCGGCATCAACACGGCGTAGCGGCCGGCGAGCGACAGATAGGTCGTCAGCGCCGCACCCTTGTTGCCGCGCTCTTCCTTGACGACCTGCACCAGCATCACCTGGCGGCGCTTGATGACTTCCTGGATCTTGTACTGGCGGCGCGGGCGGAACGTGCGCTCCGGCACTTCCTCAAGCACGTCGTCGCCGCCGACGGATTCGACGATTTCCTCTTCGCCTTCTTCATCCTCTTCGTCGTCCTCGTCGTCTTCCTCGACTTCGGTGGACTCGTGATGCCGGGCCTCGGCGCTTTCGCCGGCCGCGTACACGGCGTCGGCCGGTTCAGCGGCGGCGGTCACGGCTTCGGCCAGAGCCTCTGCATGCGCTTCGGAGGAGGCGGGCTCCTGCGGCTCGGCGGCGACCACGGGTTCGGCGCCAACGGCTGCGACGGGCGCGGGGGTTTCGCCGGCGTGGTCATGGTCGTGATGTTCGTGCCCGCTTTCATGGCCATGGTCATCATGATCGTGCGTGTGATGGTGATCGTCATCATGGGCGTGGTGATGATCGTCTTGTCCATGTTCATGGTGATCATGTTCATGGTGATCATGGGCTTCGTGCTCGCCGTGATGCTCAGCGTCTGCGTGCAGATTCTCACCCTCGTGCAGGGCGCCCTCGATGTGCTCCGCAAGGACGTCGTCCTCGACCGGCTGGGCCGCGGGATCGGCGCCAGCAACGCCTTCGACGATGTTGCTCCGGACGCGTTCGCCATGACCACGGCGGCGGGCGTTGCGATGGCGCGAGCGGCGAC
The DNA here is from genome assembly GCF_023074175.1 of Bradyrhizobium sp. 139. Lineage (GTDB taxonomy): Bacteria > Pseudomonadota > Alphaproteobacteria > Rhizobiales > Xanthobacteraceae > Bradyrhizobium. Next base: position 47,543 of record NZ_JADPKS010000126.1, on the reverse strand, counting down.
GGCCGTGGGAGCGATTCTCGCTCTCTTCCTCGGCCTCGCGATGAGCCTGCTCCTCGGCCTCGATCAGCGCCTGCCGGTCGGCGACCGGGATCTGGTAGTAGTCGGGATGGATTTCGCTGAAGGCGAGAAAGCCGTGGCGGTTGCCGCCATATTCGACGAAGGCGGCCTGGAGCGAAGGCTCCACCCGGGTGACCTTGGCGAGGTAGATATTCCCGCGCAGTTGCTTGCGTTGCGCGGTCTCGAAATCAAACTCTTCGACGCGATTGCCGCGGACCACGACGACCCGGGTCTCCTCCGGGTGGGTGGCATCGATCAACATCTTGTTGGGCATGTCTTAACTCTTGGCGGCGGCGGGCGCGATTCACCGTGGGCGCTATCTGCGCTGCCGGGTGACGCGACGGTCCACCTGATTCGGGGGTGAGGGGAAGGCCGAAACGCCGTCTCTCGCGCCTTGCCGAATCGGAAGCTGGAGGGCCGAAGCGGCGCGCGGGATTGTCACTCCGCAGCGTCGCGAATGGTCCTTCAGAATTCGTCGGCACAGTCTGGCGCATCAAGCGTCGGCCCGTATGAAACATTGGGCGGCGGGGCCGCCCCTCAATCAGTTGCTGCTGGCCAGGCATGGCGCGAGCGCGCTCGCCTTGGAGATTACGAACCGCTCCCTTGGGATTAAGGGACCGGGTAACGGGTCACGTCGCTGTCAAAACCGTCCCGGAAACGCGGTGGTAACCAGGGACCGTCCGCCACCGGGGCTTAACCCGCTCCACCTCGCTGCCGCGCACCGCGCTGGTCTTTGAGGGGAACGGAAAACGCTGGAATTCCCAAACCTTGAGAGTTCCGGCGCTGCACCGGGAGGCTGAATGCGACACAACCGGAAATATCGGCCGTCAGCATTCCGTACATACGTGGAATGGGCCGACCGTGCAAGGGAGCGTCGCAGGGCGGTCACAGTCGGCAAGTTTCGCGTGTCCGTCATTAAGGATCGATTAACCCTGTGGTTCTATTGCGTTAAAAGAGCTGCTCGGAGGCACGGCATCGGTGGCGAGCCGCACACATCAAAGGGTTTTGCTGGGATGCGTGCTGCTGTGCGCCGCAGCATTGGTGTGTGCTGATTCCTGGCGCCTGAGCGCGGCGGAAAGTCAGGCACAACCCACTGCTGCGGTAGCAAATTTTCCGATCGCCTCGGCCGCTCGGCTGGCCGGCGACGGCAAGCAGACCCGCTTCATCCTCGACATCGATCAGACCGTCACCTTCCGCGCCGTCACGCTCGCGGACCCGTACCGGGTGGTGGTCGACGTGCCCCAAGTCAATTTTCAACTGCCCGCGGGCACCGGGACGGGGGGGCGGGGACTGGTCAAGGCCTTCCGCTATGGGCTGGTCATGCCCGGCGGCTCGCGAATCGTGTTCGACCTGACGGGCCCGGCCAAGATCGCCAATTCCTATGTGCTGGACGCCGCCAATGGCCAGCCGGCCCGGCTCGTGCTCGAGCTGGAGGAGGTCGACCGTAGCGCCTTCGTGCAATCGCTCGCCCCTGAGAATCGCCCCGAACTGCGGCCCGCCATCGCCGACGCGCCCGCAACAGTTCCGGCCGCCGCAGCTCCGGAAGCCGCGCAGCAGAAGGCCGACGGCCGCCCGATTGTCGTGATCGATCCCGGCCATGGCGGCATCGACAACGGCACGCAGTCGGGCGGCGAGAGCGAGAAGAGCCTGGTGCTGGCCTTTGGCCTGGCGCTGCGCGATCGGCTGGAAAAGACCGGCAAATACCGGGTCGTGATGACACGGGACGACGACACCTTCATTCCGCTCAACGATCGGGTCAAAGTCGCCCGCGGGCTCAAGGCGGCCTTGTTCGTCTCGATCCACGCCGACGCGTTGCCGCGCGCCGAGGGCGATGCGCAGGGCGCGACCATTTACACGCTGTCCGACAAGGCCTCCGACGCCGAGGCGCAGCGACTGGCGGATGCGGAAAACCGAGCGGATGCGATCGCCGGTTTCAACCTTGCGGAGGAGCCGACCGACGTCGCCGACATTCTGATCGACCTTACCCAGCGGGAAACTCGCACCTTTTCAAGCCGTTTTGCCCGCTTCTTGATGGGCGAAATGAAGTCGACCGTGCGGATGCATAAGCATCCGCTGAAATCAGCCGGCTTCCGGGTCCTGAAGGCGCCGGATGTTCCGTCGGTGCTGGTCGAGATCGGCTATGTCTCCAACAAAGGCGACCTCGAGCATCTGGTGTCCGAGGGCTGGCGATCCCGCGCCGTGGGCTCGATGGCGCAGGCGATCGACGGGTTCCTGGCCAAACGGATGGCGACCGCCGGGTCGTCGAATTGAGAAGGGTTTTTCTGGGCCGCCGCAAAAGCCCTAGTTTGGCCACAGCGGGCGCTTTATAAAAACGCCGCAGGGGGTTCCGGAATCGGCGAGAATCCCGTTCGGCAAGCGTCTTAGGTCCGGCACTGAAGCAATTGAGTAGGCCGGTAAATTCGCGACGTGATTTTGGCGCCTGTTTTGGGTGTCTTGAGCTAATCTTGAGCTGACCAGAGTTTGAACGGATAAACACATAATGCGCTTGCTGGTGCGGTTCATGGGCTTCCTGTTCGCCGCGGGAACGGTGTTGTTCCTTGTCGGTGTCGGGGCCGTGGCAGGCCTGATCTGGCACTTCTCCAAGGACTTGCCGGACTACTCTCAGCTTCAGGATTACGAGCCGCCGGTGATGACCCGCGTGCACGCGGTCGACGGCTCGCTGCTCGGCGAATACGCCAAGGAGCGGCGGCTGTACCTGCCGATCCAGGCGGTACCGAAGCTCGTGATCAACGCCTTCCTCGCGGCCGAGGACAAGAATTTCTACGAACATGGCGGCATCGATTACACCGGCATGGCACGCGCCGGCGTGGTCTATATCCAGAATTACGGCTCGAACCGGCGTCCGCAGGGCGCTTCCACGATCACGCAGCAGGTCGCCAAGAACTTCCTTTTGACCAACGAGGTCTCCTTCGCCCGCAAGATCAAGGAAGCCTTGCTGGCGATGCGCATCGAGAAGACCTACTCGAAGGACAAGATTCTTGAGCTGTATCTGAACGAAATCTACCTGGGCCTTGGCGCCTACGGCATCGCGGCTGCTTCGCTGGTGTATTTCGACAAATCCGTGAACGAGCTGACGGTGGCGGAAGCCGCTTATCTGGCGGCACTGCCGAAGATGCCGGCCACCCTGCATCCGGTGCGCAACCGCGACCGCGCCATCGAGCGCCGCAATTACGTGGTCGACCGTCTCCAGGAGAACGGCTGGATCAAGCAGGCCGACGCCGACAAGGCGCGCAAGGAGCCGCTGGCCGTCACCAGCCGTTCCAACGGCGCCCACACTTTCGCCGGCGAATATTTCGCCGAGGAGGTCCGCCGCGACATCTTCGAGCGCTACGGCGAGAAGAAGCTTTACGAGGGCGGTCTTTCTGTCCGCACCACGCTCGATCCGAAGATCCAGGTCATGGCGCGCAAGACCATGGTCTCAGGCCTCGTGAACTATGACGAGCAGCAGGGCTATCGCGGTGCGCTGAGCAAGCTCGATGCGTCGGGCGATTGGGGCTTGAAGCTCGCGGAGATCAAGTCGCTCTCCGACATCTCGCCGTGGCGCATGGCGGTGGTGCTGGAGACCAGCGACCAGTCGGCGCGAATCGGCTTCCAACCGAGCCGCGAACTCGGCGGCGCCGTCAGCAAGCAGCGCGAGACCGGCCTCATCACGCTCGATGGCATCAAGTGGGCAAAGGCGGCCTCGGGGGCTGCGAAGGGCAGGGCGGCGACTGCCGTGTCGCAGGTGCTTCAGCCCGGCGACGTGATCTATGCCGATCCGCTCTACAAGGACGGCCAGCCCGTCGAGGGCCAGTACCGGCTGCGCCAGATCCCCGAAGTGTCCGGCGCGATGGTGGTGATGGATCCCTGGACCGGCCGCGTGCTCGCGATGGTCGGCGGCTTCTCGTTCGACCAGAGCCAGTTCAACCGCGCCACGCAGGCCTACCGGCAGCCCGGTTCGTCGTTCAAGCCGATCGTCTATTCGGCTGCGCTCGACAACGGCTATACGCCCTCGACTGTGGTGCTCGACGCGCCGATCGAGATCGACCAGGGCCAGGGCGCCGGCGTGTGGCGGCCTGAAAACTTCTCCTCCGGAAAATTCCAGGGGCCAGTGACGCTGCGCAACGCGTTGCGGCAGTCGCTGAACACCGTGACCGTACGCCTGGCGCAGGATATCGGCATGCCCCTGATCGGCGAATATGCGCGCCGCTTCGGCGTCTATGACGAACTGCCGAACTATCTTTCCTACGCGCTCGGCGCCGGCGAAACCACGGCGATGCGCATGGTCACGGCCTATTCGATGCTCGCCAATGGCGGCCGCCGGGTGAAGCCGACCCTGATCGACCGCATCCAGGACCGCTACGGCCACACCATCTTCAAGCACGACCAGCGCGAATGCCGTGGCTGCGACGCGCCGGGTGGCTGGAAGAACCAGGCCGAGCCGCAGCTGATCGACCGCCGCGAGCAGGTGCTGGATTCCATGACCGCCTATCAGATCACCGAGCTGATGGAAGGCGTGGTCCAGGCCGGTACCGCGACCGTGGTCAAGGCGGTCGGCAAGCCGATCGCCGGCAAGACCGGCACCACCAACGAGGCCAAGGACGCCTGGTTCGTCGGTTTCTCGCCCGATGTCGCCGTCGCCATCTACATGGGGTACGATAAGCCGCGCCCGCTCGGCAAGGGTAACGCCGCGACGGGCGGCCATCTCGCAGCTCCCATCGCACGCGACTTCCTCCAGCTCGCGCTCGCCGACAAGCCCGCAGTTCCGTTCAAGGTCCCGGCCGGAATCAAGCTCGTGCGTGTCGCCGCCAAGACCGGCATGCGCGCTGGTCCCGGCGAGACCGGCGGCACCATCCTCGAAGCCTTCAAGCCGGGCACGGCGCCGCCTGATAATTACTCGGTCATCGGCGTCGCCGATGCCGACGGGCGCATGCCGGCGTCGCAGCAGCAGCAGCCGGATTCCGGCTTCTTCATGCGGCCGGGCACCGGCGGGCTGTACTAAGGCTTAGGACAAGAGGGGCGTTCTTCGCAGCGGCGGTTGCGCTTTGCAGCCGCCGCCGTTACATCCCATCTCAATTGCACGCGGACCAATTCCGCGAGACCAGAGAACGACATGCGCGCCGAAATCGAACGGTTGGTAGAAGAGATCAAGCAGTCGGTCGGGCTGCTGAGGAGGCATCTTTGACGTCGAGAAATCGACGGCGCGCCTCGCTGAGCTGAACAAGCTCGCAGAAGATCCCAATCTCTGGAACGATCCCCAGAAAGCCCAGAAGCTGATGCAGGAGCGCACCTCGCTGGAGGATTCGCTCTCAGGCATCGGCAAGGTCGAGCAGGAGCTCGAAGACGACATCGGCATGATCGAGCTCGGTGAGGCCGAGGGCGATGAGGGCGTGGTCGCGGAAGCCGAAGCCGGACTGAAAGCCTTGAAAAAGGAAGTCGCCCGGCGCGAGCTCGAAGCGCTGCTCTCGGGCGAGGCCGATGGTTTCGATTCCTATCTCGAAGTGCATGCCGGCGCCGGCGGCACCGAGAGCCAGGACTGGGCGCAGATGCTGTTGCGCATGTACTCGCGCTGGGCCGAGACTCATGGCTTCAAGGTCGAGGTGCTGGAGGAGTCCGATGGCGAAGAAGCCGGGATCAAATCCGCCACCATCCAGGTCTCCGGCCACAATGCCTATGGCTGGCTGAAGACGGAGGCCGGCGTGCATCGCCTGGTGCGCATTTCGCCATTCGATTCCAACGCGCGTCGGCACACCTCGTTTTCGAGCGTGCAGGTGTTCCCCGTCATCGATGACAGCATCAAGATCGACATCAAGGAATCCGACGTCCGCACCGACACCATGCGTTCGGGTGGCGCCGGCGGCCAGCACGTCAACAAGACCGAATCCGCGGTGCGCCTGACGCACATTCCGACCGGCGTTGCCGTGGTCTGCCAGGCCGGCCGCTCCCAGCACAAGAATCGGGCGCAGGCCTGGGACATGCTGCGCGCGCGGCTCTACCAAATGGAGCTGAAGAGGCGCGAAGAGAAGGCTGCCGCCGACCAGGCTGCCAAGACCGATATCGGCTGGGGCCACCAGATCCGCTCCTACGTGCTCCAGCCCTACCAGATGGTGAAGGATTTGCGCACGGGTGTGCAGACCTCCGACACTTCCGGCGTGCTCGGCGGCGATCTCGACGACTTCATGGCCGCGACGCTGGCGCAGCGTGCCTTCGGGACCACCGGCGGCGACATCGAGGACGTCGACTGATGCCGCGCGTTGCGTTCATCGGGCTCGGGCGGATGGGCCACGGCATGGCCGGCCGTTATCTCAATGCCGGCTTCACGGTGACGCTGTGGAATCGCAGCAAGGCGAAGGCCGAAGACCTGATCGCGCGCGGCGCGCATTGGACGACCTCGCCAGAGGATGCCGCGATCGATGCCGATGCGGTCGTGACCATGGTTGCCGATGACGAAGCCTCGCGCGCGGTCTGGCTCGGGCCTGAGGGAGCCGCCAAGACGGCGAAGGCGGGCACCATCGCGATCGAATGCTCGACCGTCTCCTACGATCATGCGCGCGAGATGGGCCGCGAGCTGAACGGGCGCGGGCTCATCTACATCGATTGCCCCGTGACGGGATTGCCGGACGCGGCAGCCAGCGGAAAGCTGACGCTGTTGGCCGGCGCCGATGCGGCCGATCTCGAACGCGCGCGGCCCTATCTGGTGCCGATCGGCTCGACCATCCGCCATTTCGGGCCGGTCGGCTCCGGCACGGTCTACAAGCTCATCAACAATCTGATGGGCGCGATCCAGATCGCCGGTCTCGCCGAAGGCCTCGCCATCGCCGAGCAGGCCGGGCTCGACATGAAGCTGGTGCTGGAGTCGATCCAGGCGGGCGTTGCTGCAAGCCCGCAGGTGCAGCGTCACTCCAAGCGCATGGTCGCCCGCGACTTCAGTGGGGCGACGTTTACGTCGGCGCTGCGGCACAAGGATGCCGCCTATGCGGTGAAGCTCGCGGAGAGCCTGCTGGCCGACAAGCCATTGGTCGCGCGCGCCGCGGTCGAGGCCTATGACCGCGCCAAAACCATCATGCCTGATGACGATGAAGGCAAGATGATCGAGCTGGTGTCGCGGCCGAAATAGGCCGTATAGCTCTGTTGCGGAAATCGGGTGGTCACTTCCATGGCTTCGCGCTAGGCGACGGCTCTGGTCGCCAGATGCGAGACGTCATGCTTCCCACCGACAACAGGATCGACGCACGCGACTGGTTGCTGTTGGGCTTCCTTTCGATCCTGTGGGGCGGCTCGTTCTTTTTCAACAGCGCAGCCTTGAGGGAATTGCCGCCATTGACGCTGGTGCTGCTGCGAGTGGCGCTGGGCGCGGCCTTCCTCCTGCCGCTCCTGCGGCTTTATCGGATCAGCCTTCCCGGAGACGTCGCGAGTTGGCGGCCGTATGTCGCCATGGCGTTTCTCAACAATGTGCTGCCATTTTCTCTGATCGTGACGGCGCAATTGTTCATTTCGAGCGGGCTGGCGTCGATCCTCAACGCTACCACACCGTTATTTACCGTCGTGGTAATGGCTGCTGCCGGAGGGGAGAGGCTGATAGCGCGTCGGGCGGCGGGCGTCGTCGTGGGCCTGATCGGCGTGATCATTCTGAAGGGGGCTGGAATCGAGCTGCTGACAGGTCAAGGGATCGGGATCCTGCTTTGCCTCGCTGCGGCTCTCAGCTACGGATTCGCGGCGTTGGTGGCACGGCGCTGGCTGTCGAAATCACCGCCGCTTGCGACGGCGACATGTCAGTTGCTCGCATCGTCGGTCATGATGACGGTGCTGGCCTTCGTGTTCGACCGGCCATGGCGCCTGCCGATGCCTGACATGACGACCTGGCTCGCCGTGCTCGGCTCCGCTGGCCTCTCGACCGCGCTCGCGTATCTCGTCTTTTTCCAGGTGCTGCGGCGCTCAGGGGCAACCAACGTGACGCTGGTGACGCTCCTCCTTCCCGTGACTGCAATCCTGCTCGGGTATCTCGTCCTGGGTGAGCCGATTTCGGTGCACGAGATCGCCGGCGCCTTGGTCATCGCCAGCGCGCTGCTCGTGATCGACGGGCGCGTACTGCGGCGGCGCGGTGTAGGTTCCCGGCTCGGTGTTTCACCTCGCGGAAAATAGTGATGCTTGCCAGCGGCAGGCGACCTTGCGACACTTCCCGCAAAACAAAGACTACAAAACATAGGGGAGAGAACGATGCCGGGCCGTCGCAAAAACCTTGCTGCCCTCGCCATGCTTCTTGCCGGAGTGCTCCTCACGACGCCGGCCCTGGCGCAGAAGAAATACGATCCCGGAGCCACAGATACCGAAGTCAAGATCGGCAACATCATGCCCTATAGCGGGCCGGCGTCGTCCTATGGCGTGATCGGCAAGACCGAGGCCGCCTATTTCAAAATGATCAATGACCAAGGCGGCATCAACGGACGCAAGATCAATTTCATCAGCTATGACGATGCCTATTCGCCGCCGAAGGCGATCGAACAGGCGCGCAAGCTGGTCGAGAGCGACGAGGTGCTGCTGATCTTCCAGCCACTCGGCACGCCCTCGAACTCCGCGATCATGAAATACATGAACGCCAAGAAGGTGCCGCAGCTCTTCGTTGCCTCCGGTGGTACCAAGTTCGGCGACCCCAGGAACTTTCCTTGGACCATGGGCTTTCAGCCCAATTACCAGAGCGAAGGGCGGATCTACGCCAAATACATCCGTGACCATTTCCCCAATAGCAAGATCGCGGTGTTGTGGCAGAACGACGATGCCGGCAAGGACCAGTTCAAGGGCTTGAAGGACGGGCTCGGCGACAAGATCAGCATGATCATCGCCGACAAATCCTACGAGGTCAGCGATCCCTCGATCGATTCGCAGATCGTCGCCTTGCACGATTCAGGCGCGGGCATTTTCTTCTCATGGGCCGCGCCGAAGGGGTCTGCGCAGGCGATCCGGAAGGTCGGCGAGCTCGGCTGGAAGCCGAAGTTTTTCCTCGCCAATACGGCTACGTCGATCGCCTCGGTGCTGAAGCCTGCCGGGCTCGAATATTCCAGGGACATCATCTCGACCGCCTATTTGAAGGATCCGACCGATCCGACCTGGGACAAGGATCCGGCGGTGCTCGCATGGCGCGCGTTCATGGACAAATATTACCCGGAAGGCGACAAGGCGAACGCCAACAATCTCTACGGCTTCGTCCAGGCAGAGGCGATGGCGCAGGTGCTAAAGCAGTGCGGCGACAATCTCACGCGCGAGAACGTCATGAAGCAGGCGACCAGCCTGAAGAATTTTCACACCGACCTGATGCTGCCCGGCATCATGGTCAACACCTCAGCCGACGATTATTTTCCGATCGAGCAGATGCAGCTGATGCGCTTCAACGGGCAGGCCTGGGAGCTGTTCGGCGACGTCATCACCGGCGAGGTCGGCCGCGAGCGGGGCCAATAGACAGGGCGTCGTGCTTGAGTGTGATGCCGGCGGCTGGGCACTTTGCGCGCGCGGCCATAGCCTCACGATAGACCATTTCCGTGCTGGCATTGAAGGTCGACGCGGAATATCGCGCAGCGGCGCGCGCCTGGGCCGCGTGTCCCATGCAACGGCGGCGCTCGGGATCGCGGATCAGCGCATCGATTGCCTCGCCGAGTTGTCCGGCATCATCGGGCGGCACAGTGATAGCCTCGATACCGTGGCGGGCGACGCGTGGCACGGCGGTGTCAAGGGCGGTGTTCACGATGGGCCGGCCCGCCGTCATGGCTTCGAGCTGGACCAGGCCAAAGGTCTCGGCGTCGGTGCGGGACGGCATCGCGAACACGTCTGCGATGCACATTAGCTTAAGGCGCTCGCAATCGGGCACGGAGCCGAGCAAGCGGATTCTGTCGGAGACGCCGAATTCGTCGATGAGCCGCTGCAGCTTCGGCCGCTCGGGGCCTTCGCCGATAATCCAGACTTCAAACGATCGATTGACCGCAGAGCGGATCAGGACATCAAAACCTTTTTGGGGAACGAGCGGACCGCAGGCGAGCACGAGCCGCCCCCGATCGTTGATATGGCCGGCTGTGAACTGCGGCCAGTTGAATTTCGCGGCATCGATTCCGAAGGGGACGACGCGGCATTTGCCGGCATGTTCGTTCAATTGCGGCATCGCGTCGATCAACATGTGATCGGAAACGACGATCGCTTCCGCGCGGCGCAGCGTCTTGCGTTCCAGAACGTTCCTGAGCCAGCGTTTGCTCCGATGGGCGACGACGTCGCCATGCCAATGCACGATCAGCGGCTTGCATCGAGCAAAGCCGAAGACGATCGCCAGCTCCGCGAGCGGGAAGGGGCCGTGGAGTGCAAGAAGATCGTGCTTTGCGATCTGGCGGAGCAGCTGCCAGGGCAAGATCAACGCTTTCGGCAAGCCTATCGCACGCCCGAAAGAACTTCCGGCTGCGGCCTGTAAGTCATTGATGACGATCTCGCGACGGTGAACCGAACTCGCGGACACCAGCGCCGCGGACGCAAACCCCTCTTTCAGGCCAGCGAAGATATCACGGATCACCGCGAGCGGGCCGCCGACCAAATCGAGAGTGTCGGCTTTGAAGATGTGCAGAACCGACGGACGGTGCGGGGATTGGCTGGTGTGATGCATGATGGCGTCAGCCGCCGAGCAGGGCTGCAACGAACAGTGCGGTCAGCGCCGAGATGAAGATCACGCCGCGCAGCAGCGCCGGCGGCATCGGCTCGAGCGCGCCGGACCCCCGGTCGGGAGCCGGCACAGCACGCAGTGAACTGGAATTGCGGACCAAGCGGTCGGCCATGGGTGTGAGTCCCTTTACGTTGCGCCCTCAGTGGCGTTTCGTATATGTGGGAAAATTTACCACGTCAATCGTCAAATCGGGAAGTGTGGGATTGTGTCCCACGGAAGCCATGGGTACAATTCAGATATGAATGCCAAGTCCGGGTCCAAAGCAGCGGCTCCGCAGCCGAATGCCGCCGCGAAGCTGCACGCGCCGCTGGCGCGGCTGCTGCGCCCGCTCGTGCGGCTCTGCATCCGCAGCGACATGACCTTTCCGGCATTGGCGCAACTGCTTCGCGAGCTCTTCGTCAACGTTGCCGAGCATGATTTCACGCTGGACGGAAAAGAGCAGACCGACAGCCGCGTCAGCCTGCTTACCGGCATCCACCGCAAGGAAGTGGCGCGGCTGCGCGGCGCCGGCGCACCGGTGCACGAGGCGCCGGCCACGGTGTCGCTGACCAGCACCGTGATCGCGCGCTGGCTTGCGGCGCCCGAATTCACCGATGCGAAGGGCGAGCCGCTGGCGCTGCCACGCACCGCCGAAGGCGATGCGCCGTCGTTCGAGCAGCTCGTCGCCTCCGTCACCAAGGACGTGCGCCCGCGCGCGGTGCTCGACGAATGGATCGACCGCAAGCTCGTCACCATCAACGACGCTGACGAGATCGAGCTGGTCGAGGCGGCCTTCGTTCCGAGCGGCGAGGACGACAGCAAGTGGCACTATCTCGGCCGTAATCTGCACGACCACATCGCGGCCGCCGCGCAAAACGTCTCGGGGCCGGCGCCGCGCTTCCTCGAACGCGCGGTGCACTACAACAATATCTCGCCGAAACTGGCGCGGCGACTCGAGGCGCGCTCGCGCGAGCTCGCCATGGACGCGCTGAAGACCGCCAACCGCGAGGCCAATCGCGCGCTCGTCAAGGACAAGGGCGGTGACGCCCGCTGGAATTTTGGCATCTACATCTACAGCGAAGATGCAGATGGGAAGGGAGAGGCCAAGGAAGCCGGCAAGGAAAGCAGCAAGGAGGGTGGTTCTTCATGAGCCGGCCGCCGCTGATCTCTCGCCGCCTGCTGCTGGCTGGACTTTGGCTCGCCGGCACGCCGATGGCCCGTGCGCAGGTCAAGCGCGGCACCGATCAGGGCATCGGCGGCACGGGAATCACGCGCGGCGACGATCACGGCATCGGCGGCACCGGCATCGTCGGCGTGATCCAGCGTTTCGGCAGCATTTACATCAACGGCGAGCGCGTCACTTATGCGAGCGACGTGCCTGTCCGGATCGATGACGAGGCAGCGAACCCCAAGGCTCTGCGCATCGGCCAGCTCGCCCGCGTGGTTGCGACCCGTCAGACTGACGGCACGCTCGTGACGCGCAACATCACGATCGCGAGCGAGGTCTCCGGTCCGATCGAAGGCGCCAAGGGCAACGAGCTGACGGTGCTCGGCCAGAAGATCGTCGCGAGCGACAAGGAGAGCAAGCTTCGTGCGGGCACGCAGGTCGCCGTCTACGGCCTGCGCCGGACCGACGGCGTGATCGTCGCAAGCCTGGTCGAGCCGCGTCGCGAGGCGACCGAGCGTGTCACTGGTCTCGTCGAGCGCGGGCCTGACGGCTTGCGTATTGGCGGGCTGAAGCTGAGCGGCGTCGATCCGCTGCTGGTCGGCCAGCGCGTCCAGATCGAGGGCAGTTCGAGCCAGGGCGCGATGCAGGCGGCGCGCACGCGGATCGACGATTTCTCGGATCTCGTCGGCGCAAGCCGGCTTTCGATCGAGGCCTATGTGCAGCGCGCGGGCTCGAACCTCCAGCTCGGCTCCGGGTTCATCGCCCGCGACGGCTCACGGTTCGGTCCGGCGGCGGGTGAGGCGCGCATGGTGGTCAACGGCGTGTTCGACCGCTCGCGTGGGCTCCAGCTGGACTCCGCGCAGTTGGTCGGCCCAATCCGGGGATCGCCGGGGCAGGCGCCCGGCGGCGCCGGCAATCCCAACCGGTCGCCCGGCGGCTCGATGCTGCATCCAAACCGCGGCACGCCCAATCCGGGCGGCAGCCAGCCCGGTGCGCCTGCGTCGGGATCGAGCCCTGCCGCGACTCCTGGTTCCGCCCCGACCGGGCCAAGCGGCCCGTCGGGTCTCGGCGGTCTTGGCTCGCCTGGCACCGGGCCCATGGGGCCTGGCGGTGGAATGGGTGGTGGTGGCTTTGGTGGTCCCGGAGGCGGGATGGGCGGTGGCCGGCGCTAGATGCTGGAGGCCAGACAAGCAGAAAGGAAAATAGCGCGGACCTAGCCCGCACTCATACGCACGCCGGCGCGCAGGAATTTCTGCGGATCGACCGCTTCGCCGTCGATGCGGGTTTCATAGTGCAGGTGCGGGCCGGTGGAGCGGCCGGTCGAGCCGACGAGACCGACGACCTGGCCGATCTTCACGATCTCGCCGACCTTCACGTTGATCTCGGAGAGATGGCCGTAGCGGGTCGCAAGCCCATTGCCGTGGTCGATCTCGATCATGCGGCCGTAGCCGCCGGACCAGCCGGCCGAGACCACCTTGCCGTTGGCGGTGACGCGAACGGGATCGCCGGTGGCGGCACGGAAGTCGAGCCCGGTATGCATTGCGGGCCGGCCGAGGAAAGGATCGCTGCGCACGCCGAATCCGGAGGTGAATTCGACCTCGCCGATGACAGGCTTGCGGTAGGGCACCAGCGCCAGTGTGCGATTGAGGCGATCCATCTCGGCGCGCGTGGTGTTGATGCGGTAGAGTTGCTTCTCGAACGGTCCGGCATTGGCCATCAGTTTGACGGGCACGAAGGGGCCGCCCATCGCGGAGCGCGGCACAGCGGATTCTAGGCTGGCGAGATTGAGGCCGAGATCGCTGACCACGCCGCGCATCCGGCGCATGCGTGAATCCATGCCTTCCTCGACGGCGCTGAGCGCCGCCATCTGCCGACGCTCGACCTGGTCAAGCGAGGTCGTGAGCCGGACCAGGATGTTGTCGAAGCCCTGGTTCTTGGCAAATTGGCTGCTCGGCGGGGCCGCGACCGCCGGGGCGCGCGACTCGAGCCGCGCTTCGCGATCGGGCGGTGCCACGAAGATCACGGTGTCGCTGATCGGCGACGGCTTCGGGGTACCCTGCGTTGCGCCCTGGTTCGAATCGCCGCGCGGTGGGGCTGAGCGGGGGATCGATCCGGTCACGTCGGGCATGGCCCCGAGCGCCGTCGCCCGGGACTCCAGCGCCGTCTGGCGCTTCATGATCTGGTCGAGCTTCTGATCAAACTGTTCCTGGTCGAGCAGCTGCCGGCTGGTGGTGCGGTCGACCTCGGCGCGCAGCTCGGCGATGCGGTCCTCATAGGCGTATTGCATCTCGGCCTGGCGCGCGATCAGCCGGGTCAGGACGTCGTCGCGGAAGGCGAAATAGGTCGCGGTCGCCGCCGACCAGAGTCCGAGCAGCACCACCGTGCCGACCACGATCCAGAACACCACAGGTCCCAGGCGGACCTGCTTGCCGTGATGCACGATGGTGTAGGCGTCGTCGATCGCCGGAAGGGGAATCGCGGCTGCCACCGCGGCGGCAGGACGGCGATGGAAGGCCCGTCCATGGTCGTGCGGCTGATGTTGGGGGTACTGCGAATATTGGGCAGAACTTTTCGACATCGGCACTCCGGTGCCGGTCGGATGAGTCCGTACGGCCTAATTGCCGCAGCAATCTGGGCCGGCCATGGTTAATTTTCCGGAAACGGAACCGCTCGCACTTAAAGGATTGGTTAAAGGCTTCTTGCGGCTTCCAACACCTGATCGGCATGCCCGTCGACCCGGACATTGCGCCAGACCCTGGCGACCTTGCCGTCTGCGCCGATCAATACCGTGGTGCGAAGAATCCCGAGGAAGCTCTTGCCGTACATGGATTTTTCGCCCCAGGCGCCATACTTTTCCAGCATCTCGTGTTTCTCATCCGAGATGAGCGGGACGCCGAGACTGTGCTTGTCGCGGAACTTCTCCTGGGCCTTTAATGGATCGGCGGAGATACCGAGCACGGCCGTGCCGGCAGCAGTGAAGGCGTCGCTCAGCCGCGTGAAATCGATGGCCTCCCTGGTGCAGCCGGGCGTGTCGGCGCGGGGATAGAAGAACAGGACGAGCTTCTGGCCGGCATAGTCAGCCAGCGAGACCACATCGCCGCCATCGCGGGGCAGGCGGAAGGCGGGCGCCTTCTGGCCCTCGCTCAGGGCGGACTTCGCCGTCGCGGGCGCGGAGGCCGATTTGGAGGAATTTAACTGTTTGGATGCGGCCTTATGTGATCCTGCTTTTGCTACGGTCCTGGTTGATTTGCTCGCCGGCGTCCGCTGTGTTTTCGCGGACTTTGCTTGAGTCGTTGCCCGCTTGGTCGGGGCCTGCTTTTTAGCCGTTGCAATGCCGGAGGGCGTTTTGGACGATTTCTTTCGGGATTTCTTGGACATACGCCTTCCTTTCGACGCTTTCGGCGGGTCAACCGGAGCGGTATTGCAGCTCTCGTCCGGTGTGCCGGAATCGCGCCCTCGTCTGGGCAAGTCTGGCGATGCCGGAGTATCGTTACAAGGAATTCCACGCACCACCCCACTGCTCGTTGAACGCGCTCCCGGGGCGAAATGACGAACAGCAGGAATATTCGAGGTATGGCGGCAGTGCCGGCGCAGGGAGCTTCGCTTCCCGTGGACGGCTGCGGTCCCGGCGGCGCTCAATCTTACGATGGGCGTCTGTATCGAGAGGCAATGGCAAGGAATACGTCGCCCCAGGATTATAATCGGGATCTCGATCGGCGCGGCGGTCAACAGCCGCAGGAATGGGACGACGCCGACTGGGATCCGGATCAGGAAGCAGCGGCGGGCCATCGGGCGCGCCGGCTGTTGTCGCGTTCCAATTCGGGGTTCGGTCGCTTCGGCGACGGATTTGGGCCGTTGCGCCGCTGGCTCGCCGCCGATCGCTGGCTGAAGCGGCTGGCCATCGTGGTCGGGGCTCTCGTCCTCATTTTCGTCGGCTGTTTCGGCGGGCTGTGGTGGCGACTTGGTGCAGGTCCCATCAATCTCGATATCGCCACGCCCTGGTTAGCTGCCGCCATCGAGGACAATATCGGCCACGGCAACACGGTGGAGATCGGCGGCACCCAGATCGAGCGGGCCGGGCGGGTCCGCATCGCCGTGCGCATCCGTGACATCATCGTGCGCGACCACGATCACGCCATTGTCGCCAGCGCGCCGAAGGCCGAGGTAAAACTGTCGGGTGCAGGTCTCCTGATGGGGCATCTGCGCGCGGAAAGCCTCAATCTCGTCGATGCCGAGCTCGCGATCCGGATCGCGCCTGACGGCACCGTCACGGTGTCGGCCGGCGACACCGCAAAGCCGCTCGCAACCGGCGTCGCATCCAAGAAGGACGCGGGCCTGCCGCCGACATTCCCGCGCGGTGTCCCGCCGCCGCCATTCGCCACGGCGCCTGCAAGCCCGGACGCAACGCAGGCCGCCCCCCAAGCCGCCGCGCCGAGTGGCATTCTTCAGGGCCTCGACTGGCTCGACAGTCTGAGCATGACCGGCCTCGACGGCCAGAACCTCAACGAGATCGGTCTGAAGAACGGCAACCTGATCGTCGACGATCAGCAGCGCGGCAGCAAATGGGCCTTTGAGAACATCACGCTCAGCCTGCGCCGGCCGAGCCGTGGCGGCATCGCGCTCAGCCTCGGTGAAGAGGGCGCGCGCCCGTGGTCGCTGCGTGCCACGATTGGCCCTGCCGAGAACGGTGTGCGCTCGGTCGATATCCGCGCCGACAAGGTTTCCACCGCCAACATCCTGCTGGCGCTGCGGGTGAAGGATCTCACCTATACGGCCGACCTGCCGCTGACCGGCGAGCTCAAGGGCGAGCTCGGCCGTGACGGCGTGCCGACCTTCTTCCGCGGCAAGATCGCGATCGGTGCGGGCAACATCATCGACACCGACACGCCAGATTACCCGATGGCGGTCGACTCGGCCGAGATCAATGTCGAGTGGGATTCGAACCGGCGGGTGCTGGTCGCCCCGTTCAAGATTCTCTCGGGCGCGAACCGCATGACGCTTCTGGCCCATCTGGAGCCGCCCAACGGCACCACCAACGATTGGCAGCTCGGCTTCAGCGGCGGCTCGATCCTTTTGGGCGGTATCGACAACGAGCCGCCGCTGGTCTTCAACCGTATCGCGATCGGCTTCCGCTTCGACACCGACCACAAGCGCCTGCTGCTGACGCAGGCCGATATCAGCAATGGCGAGATCGGTGTCGCCGGTACCGGTGCCATCGACTATTCGGGCGAGCCGCGGCTGACGCTGGGTTTTGCGGGAACGCCGATGTCAGCCTCGGCGCTCAAGCGGATGTGGCCGACGCTTGTCGTTCCTGAGTTGCGCGAATGGGTGATCGAGCGGATCGAGCGCGGCACGCTCCAGCGCATCGAGATCGGCGTCAATTCGCCGACGAAGAACCTGCCGCGCAAGGGCCCGCCCATTCCCGACGACGGCCTGTCGGTCAACATCGTGGCGAGTGGCGTCGCGGTCCGCCCGGTGGATGGCATGCCGGTGGTGCACGATGCCGATTTGAAGGCGCGTGTGACCGGGCGCACCGCGACCGTGAATATCGGGCAGGGCATTGCCGATACGCCGGCGGGCCGTAAGGTCACGATCTCCGACTTCGTCTTCGAGGTGCCGGACATGGCGCCCAAGCCATCGCCATCGCGAACCAGGTTCCGCGCCGACGGCCCCGTGCCGGCGGCGGCCGAAATGCTCGCCAATGACCGGTTGAGCGATCTGTCGTCGACTGTCATCGATCCCAACACCAGCAAAGGGACGTTCACGGCCAGCATCCAGCTCGGCCTGCCGGTCAAGGGCGAGCTCACCAAGGCCGACACGACCTACGCCGTCACCGCCGACCTCAACGGCTTTGCCGCCGACAAGCTGGTGATGAATCAGAAGCTGGAGGCCAACAACCTCAAGATCGTCGCGAGCAATCAGGGCTATCAGGTCAAGGGCGACGTCAAGATCAACGGCCAGGCGGCTTCGCTCGACTACCGCAAGCCGGCCGAGGGCGATGCGGACGTCAAGTTGCAGGCGACGCTGGACGATGCGAGTCGCGCGCGCCTTGGCTTCGATCTCGGTCCCGCCGTCAGCGGATCGCTGCCGATCAAGCTGTCGGGCAAGATCGCCGGCGGTCCCGATCAGACGACGAAGCTCGGCGTCGAGGCCGACCTGACCTCGCTCAAGCTCGACAACATCCTGCCCGGCTGGGTCAAGCTGCCGGGCAAATCGGGCAAGGCCAGCTTCAAGGTCGTGCCGACGGCGCAATCGACGCGTCTGGAGGAGATCGTCATCGAAGGCGGCGGTGCCTCGATCAAGGGCTCGCTGGAAGTCGACGCCAACGGCGACCTCTTGAACGCGAGCTTTCCGACCTATTCGCCGTCCGACGGTGACAAGGCATCGCTGAAGGTGGAGCGCAGCCAGGACGGCGTGGTCAAGGGCATGATGCGCGGCGACGTATTCGACGGCCGCGGCTTCCTGAAGTCGGCGATCTCAGGCAATTCCAAGGACGATGCCAAGAGCAAGTTGAAGAACGTCGATTTCGACATCGACGTGAAGCTCGGCGCCGTCATGGGTTTCAACGGTGAGGCGATGCGTAGCGTCGACGCCAAGATGTCGCGCCGCAATGGTGCGGTCAAAGCCTTCACGCTGAGCGGCAGGATCGGAAAAGACACGCCTGTGGCGGCCGATTTGCGCGGCGGCCGCGCCCAGGGCAGTCGCGAGGTGATCTATCTCCAGACCAATGACGCCGGCAATTTGCTGCGCTTCACCGACACCTACACCAAGGCAGTCGGCGGCCAGTTGGTGGTGGCGATGGAGCCGCCGTCGTCGGAGCCGAACACGACGCGCGAAGGCCTCATCAACGTCCGCGACTTCACGGTGAAGGGCGAGGCGCAGCTCGAACGCGTCGCCGCCGGCGCGCCCAACGGTACCGGGAACGGCGTCTCTTTCAGCGCGCTGCGCGCCGAGTTCACGCGCCAGAACGGCGCGCTGACGATCCGCGATGGCGTCGTAAAGGGCCCGATGATCGGCGCCACAATCGAGGGCTCGATCGACTATCCCGGCAACCAGGTGTGCATGAGCGGGACTTTCGTGCCGATGTATGGCGTCAACAACATCTTCGGCCAGATCCCGTTGTTCGGCATCTTCCTCGGCGGCGGCAACAATGAAGGATTGATCGGCGTGACCTATGAAGTCGTCGGCACGCCGGCCGCGCCCGTGATGCGCGTCAATCCGATCTCGGCGATGGCGCCGGGCCTGTTCCGCAAGATCTTCGAATTCAACACCGGCAAGCAAAGCTCGCCGTTCGAAGAATTCCCCTCGCAGGCGAACGATGGCTCGACCGGATCGACGCGTCAGCTATCGAGCGGTTGCAGTCTCGCGCGGCGATAGCAGTGAAGCGGTGGTGACGAGACTCAATTGCCGTCGCGAAGAGATGCACTCCCGCTTCCGCCTATGAGCATCCGTAAATGATCGTCATGGCCGGGCTAGTCCCGGGCATCCACGTTCTTGGTGCCTTGCGGCGAGACGTGGATGGCCGGGACAAGCCCGGCCATGACGACGTGGGGAGTTTGGTACCGGCCGTCTTACGCCGCGCGCACGCCGGCCAGGAACGTCCCGACTTCGCCGGAGAGCTGCTCGGCCTGCTTGGAGAGGTTCGACGCGGCCGCGAGCACCATGCCTGCAGCATTGCCGGTCTCGTTGGCGGCGGTGCTGACGACGCCGATATTGGTGGTGACTTCCTTGGTCGCCTCTGCGGTCTGCGAGACGCTGCGGGCGATCTCGGCGGTGGCGGCGCCTTGCTCCTCGATGGCCGCGCCGATCGAGGTGGCGATGCGGCTGACTTCCTCGATGGTGGCGGTGATGCCGCCGATGGCGTCCACGGCCTCCTTGGTCGCGCCCTGGATCTGGGCGATCTTGTCGCCGATCTCGCGAGTGGCTTCCGCGGTCTGGCTCGCGAGCGACTTCACCTCGGAGGCGACGACGGCAAAGCCACGGCCGGCTTCACCGGCGCGAGCGGCCTCGATGGTGGCGTTGAGGGCTAGCAAATTGGTCTGCGCCGCGATGCTGGAGATCAGCTCGGCGACGTGCTCGATCTGCTGGGCGCCGTCCGAAAGCGCGCGGACGATGGTGTCGGTGCGGCGTGCGCTGTCCACCGCACGTCCCGTGACCTCGGCGGACTGCGCGACCTGACGGCTGATCTCGGTGATGGAGGAGGAGAGCTCTTCGGCTGCGGCTGCAACCGTCTGGACGCGCTGGCTGGCTTCAGTGGCGGCCGAGCCGACCACGGCGGCGCGGCGGTTGGTGCCCTCGGCCGTGGACGACATCGACTTGGCGGTGGTCTCCAGCTCGCCCGAGCCCAAGGCCATCAGGCCGACCAGCTGGCCGACGGAGGCGTCGAAGCGGTCGGCGAGCGCGATCAGGGCGTCACGCTTCTCCTGCTCGCTGCGGGTCTTGGCGGCGACCTGCTCGGCCTCCAGGTTGCGCGCCGTCAAGGCGGTCCGCCGCAGCACTTCGAGCGTCTCGGCCATGCGGCCGATCTCGTCACCGCGGCCGGTCTCCTCGACCGGCTTGTCGATGGCGCCTTCGGAAATCTCCTGCATGCGGTTCTTCTGGCGGTCGAGCGCGCCGAGCACGTCACGGGCAATCAGCCACGACAGCGTCGCCATCAGCAACATCAGGCCGAGGCCGACCGCGGCCAGCTCCAGCGTCAGCGCGCGCACGTCGGCGTCGATGTCGTCGACGTAGAGGCCGTAACTGATCGTCGTGTTCCAGGGCGCAAATTTGCGCGTGAACACGGTCTTGCGGACAGGCTCGGTCTGGCCGGGACGGGGATATAGATAGGAGGTCACGCCGCCCTGCGCGGCTTGGTTGCCGGCGCTTATGATCGCATCGGCAATGAGGATGCCGTTGGAATCCTTCGCGCCCGTGATCTTGCCTTCGAGCTGCTGGTTCGCGCCGTTGACCAGGATCGAGGTATCGGCGTTGTAGACCACCGGATAGCCTTGGCCGCCATTGAAGCTCATGCGGCGGCCGCGCAGATGGAACTGGACCTTCGCTTCAGCCTGGGTCAGCTTGCCGGCGGTGACGTCGTCCTGAACCGACTCGGCGAGGTTGTAGAGCATGTCGACCGCGGTCTTCATCTGCTGGACGCGGTCCTCCATCATGCGGCTCTTGCTGAGGAAGGCCGAGACCGCGATGATGGCCGCGATTGTGAGAGCCGCAAGGCAGACCATGCTGGCAAGCTTGGTGCGGATCTTCAAATGGCTCAGCAACTTCATCGCAGCCTCTACGGAAATGATTGTTATTGCTCGCATCGGTAGCATGAAGTTCTTACCAATCGTGAACACAGGCGCGCGGCCGCCGGCTGCGCGAAAGCCCCTGCGCGGCCTTATCCGCAATCGTGCAGGCAAACCGACATGCGCCAGCGCACGTCAGCAACTGTGCTGGAGAATATCGATCCTGGACTTTGCCGGTTATCGAGCCTGGCGGGAGCGGCAATGAACCGATTCGTCCATCGCCTCGTCATGTCCGCGCTGCTCGCAGCAGCCCTCGTTCTCATCTGGAACGTATTGGGTTCGCGGTAGGCAGCACCGGCAATGCTGCCGGTGCCATCCGTTACTTGCGCGTTAATTGCATGCGCATCAGCGCCGGGCGAACGCGCCGCCGGTCGAGTCGCTTTCCTTGCCCATCAGCGCATCGACGCTGACCGAGCCGCCGCCGGCCGCCGAGAGATAGAGGCAGGCGAAGCAGAACAGGATGGCCGCGGTGCCGCCATTGAGCAGCGGCAGGAACACCGGCGTGCCGCTCTTGAGCATGTGGCCCATGAAATAGGCGAAGGCCATTTCACCCGACAGGATGAAAGCCGAGAGCCGGGTGAACAGGCCGAGCATCAGAGTGGCGCCGAGCACCAGCTCGAGCGTACCGGCCGCGTAGATCAGCGGCGGGATGTCGGCGAAGTAGGGGAGCACCGGAAACTTAAACAGCTTGGCGACGCCATACTGGAACAGCAAGAGGCCGGTGATGAAGCGAAACAGGCTCAAGAGAACCGGTTGAAAGCGAGTGAGATAGGGAAAGTTCATTGGTTTGTGCCCTCCATCCAATGCTGGGACTTGGACCGTATTCAGTTCCGGCTCGCAAGCCACCCGGGATCAATTCCGCGCTGACATTTTCGTCATGTAGGACAAAACACCGCAGTTCGTCCCTTCACTCCCGTTGCGCCGGATTTTTTCGCATGCGGTGCCTCTATGTCGTGCGTAATTTCCCGGTGACACCGAGGGATGCAGGTTACGCCGGGGAGACCTACTCTCGCAAGGCGGGGACAATCAGGAATGGAATCATTCCGAGGATCACGCTCGCAAGTGCGAAGACAAGCAGGAGATTGTAGCCGTGCGTAAAGTCGTGGATGAGCCCGCCGCTCCATGAGCCGAACGCCGAACCCAATCCGCTGCCGATCGAGATGGTGCCGAAGATCGTGCCAACGCGCTTGCCGCGAAAAATCTTCATTGCGGTCGCTGTGATCAGCGGGCCGCGCGATCCCATCATGCTGCCGAAGCAGACGACGAAGCCGGTGAGCAGGATCATGTTCGGATAATACTGCAGGAGCCAGAGCAGGAAGATGCCGATGATCGAGATCGCGTAGCTGAGCAGCACCGACGGCCGGCGCCCGATCAGCCCGTCGAGCGCGGATACGCCGAGCATGCCGAACACCAGTACCACGCCCGAAAAACCCCAGGCGGTCGCCGCCTGGAGCGGCGGAAAGCCGGCGTCGATCAGATAGGCCACGATCTGCGCGGCGATCGCGTACATGCCGACCGCGGTGAAGAAGAAGGTCGAGAACAGCGCCCAGAAAGCGTGGTGGCGCATCGCGCTCACAAGCGTCCAGCCGTTATCGATGAAATCAGGGTCGGTCTTCTTGGTGACATGCGGCGAGCCGGCCGCGAACATGCGCCAGGGCAGAAGCAGCAGCGGCACGAGCAAGCCGAGCGCGGCAAAGCCGTATACTTGATAGGTTTCACGCCAGCCGAGATGATCGATCAAAAGCTGCGAGGCCGGGAGCAGCGCCAGCACGCCGCCCCCCATCGCCGAATAGACCACCGCCATCGCGGTCGGCAGCTTTGGGCCGAACCAGCGGCCGAGCATGATCGAGTTCGGGACGTTGCCGATGAAGGCGACACCGATGCCGACGCAGAGTCCGATCGAGAGCTGGAATTGCCAGAGCGCCTGCGCGTGCGCGGCGATCAGGAAGGCCGAGCCGAGCAGGAAAAGCCCGAGCGCGTAGACGATCCGCGGCCCGGAATGATCGAAGAGGCGCCCGACCAGTGGCGCGGTCAGCCCGCTGATCAGCCAGGTCAGTGAGTAGATCGAGACGACCTGCGCACGGTCCCAGCCAAAGTTTTCGGAGATCGGCTTGAGGAAGACAGTGAAGCTCTCGCTGAGGCCGCGGCCGAGGACGGCGAGCGTGAAGCACAGCCCGAGCACGACGAGTGCGGTGCGCACCGCATCTCGCTGGGTTGCCCCAACCTGTTCCCTGGGCGTGTTCTGGTCCATTGCCGGTCAGGGAGCGCGCTTCGGCGCGCCCTGACAAGCATCAAAAGCTCATACGCCTATGCAGGCCTGATGAGGACGTGCTTCTTCTTGCCGAAGGACAGCTTGATCACGCCCTCAGGCGTCAGATGGGTCGCCGACAGCGCCATCTTCTCGTCGGTGACGAGTTCGTCGTTGACGCGCAGGCCTCCGCCCTTGATCTGGCGCCGTGCCTCGCCATTTGAGGCAACCAAGCCCGCCTTGACGAAGGCGTTGAGCACGCCGAGGCCGGCACCCAGTTCGCCGCGCGGAATTTCCACCGTCGGCAGGCTTTCGGCCAGCGCGCCTTCCTCGAAGGTGCGCCGCGCGGTTTCGGCAGCCTCGTTGGCCGCGTCGCGGCCGTGCAGCAGCGCGGTCGCCTCGGTGGCGAGCACCTTCTTGGCTTCGTTGATCTCCGAGCCCGCGAGCGCCTCGAGCTTCCTGATCTCGCTCATCGGCAGGGTCGTGAACAGTTTCAGGAATTTGCCGACGTCGGCGTCTTCGGTGTTGCGCCAGTACTGCCAGAAGTCATACGGCGAGAACTGGTCGGCATTGAGCCAGACCGCGCCTTGCGCGGTCTTGCCCATCTTGGCGCCCGACGCCGTCGTCAGCAGCGGCGTCGTCAGCGCGAACAGTTGATGCGTGCCCATGCGGCGGCCAAGATCGACGCCCATGATGATGTTGCCCCATTGGTCGGAGCCGCCCATCTGCAAATGACAGCCGGCGCGTTTGGCAAGCTCGACGAAGTCGTAGGCCTGGCAGACCATGTAGTTGAACTCGATGAAACTCATCTCCTGCTCGCGCTCGAGGCGCAGCCGCACGGAGTCCATCGTCAGCATGCGGTTGACCGAGAAATGCCGGCCAACGTCACGCAGCATCTCGATCCAGTTGAGCTTGGTCAGCCACTCCGCATTGTCGAGCATGACGGCGTCGCTGTTGCCTTCGCCATAGCGCAGCACCTTGGCGAACACGCCGCGGATCGAAGCCTTGTTCGCCTCGATCTCGGCGACGGTGCGGATCGCGCGCGTCTCGTCCTTGCCGGAGGGATCGCCGACCATGGTGGTGCCGCCGCCCATCAGCGTGATCGGCTTGTTGCCGGACTCCTGGAGCCAGTGCAGCATCATCATGGTCAGGTAATTGCCGACATGCAGCGAACGGGCGGTGCAATCGTAGCCGACATAGGCCGTCGCCTCGCCCTTGGCGGCGAGTGCGTCCAGCCCCTCGAAATCGGAGCACTGGTGGATGAATCCACGTTCCTGCAAGGTATTGAGGAAATCCGATTTAAATACAGTCATCTGTCGGCGTGCCTGACAATTCTTGGTTTACTGTTTTGGGCGCAATTTAAGGGTCTTCCGTGGGAACTCGATTGCCACCCGCCACTTTGGCTGTGGCATTATAAGATGTGTCCCTCTGGCACAAGATCGGCATGCCGGAGTGGGGTCTCTTGAGGACGCTGATCCATGATGTTGACGGCACTCGGTTTGATGAGCGGCACCTCGCTGGACGGGGTGGATGTCGCGTTGATCGAAACCGACGGAAAGCAAGTGAAGGCGTTCGGGCCATCCGGCTACCGGCCCTACAGTTCGGCCGAGCGTAATCTGCTGCGCCAGGCGCTGAGCGAGGCCGTGCACCTGCCGCAACGCGATGCCCGCCCGGGCGTTCTGGCCGAGGCTGAGCGCGCGGTGACGCTGGCCCATGCCGAGGCTGTGGCTGCCTTCATCGCCCAAAACCGGATGAAGCCGGAGGACATCGACATCGCCGGCTTCCATGGCCAGACCGTGCTGCATCGCCCTGAGCGGCGGCTGACGGTGCAGATCGGTGATGCGCCGGCGCTCGCCAGAGCCATCCATATCCCCGTGATGCATGATTTCCGCGCCGCCGACGTCGAGGCCGGCGGGCAGGGCGCGCCGTTCGTGCCGGTCTACCACCGCGCACTGGCGCAATCGCTGGAGCGCGAGGGGCCGATCGTCGTCGTCAATATCGGCGGCGTCTCCAACATCACCTATATCGACGGCAGCGACACCCTGATCGCCTGCGACACCGGGCCCGGCAACGCGCTGCTCGACGATTTCATGTACCGCACCATGAACCAGCCGTTTGACACAGAGGGAAAATTCGCGGCGCTCGGCAAGGCGGACGAGGCCTGGATCGCGCGGGCGCTGGCGCTGTCGTTCTTCGCAGCTCCGCCGCCGAAATCGCTCGACCGCAACGACTTTGCCGCGCTGAAGCTCGGCGATATCGCGCCGGCCGACGGCGCCGCGACGTTGACGGCCTTCACCGCGGCTGCAATCGCCCGCATCATTCCGCTTTTGCCGCGCCGGCCGCGGAGTTGGATCGTCTGCGGCGGCGGCGCCCGCAACCTCACCATGCTGCGCATGCTGCGGGAACAGGTGGGATCGGCGACCGTCGAGGCCGCCGAGACGCTCGGCTGGGCCTCAGACGCCATCGAGGCGCAGGCCTTCGGCTTCCTCGCCGCCCGCGGCCTCAAGGGTTTGCCGCTGTCCTACCCGGCCACCACGGGCGTGCCGATGCCGATGACGGGCGGGGTCATCGCGCGGCCCTGAGATCCGGCTGATTGATGCAGCTGCATCTATCTTGACGAATGCATGCAGATGCATTTACATTGAATGCAGTTGCATCAAACTGCCGGGACCAGCCATGACCGCATCACTCAAACTGATCAGCCACAAGCTTTGCCCCTATGTGCAGCGCGCCGTGATCGCGCTCAACGAGAAGGGCGTGCCGTTCGAACGCGTCGACATCGATCTCGCCAACAAGCCGGACTGGTTCCTGAAACTGTCGCCGCTCGGCAAGGTGCCGGTGCTGGTGGTGACGACGGACAACGGTGAGGTCGCGCTATTCGAAAGCAACGTGATCTGCGAGTACATCGAGGAAACGCAAGCAGGCGAGAAGCTGCATCCGGCCTATGCCCTCAAGCGCGCCGAGCATCGTGCCTGGATGGAGTTCGGCTCGGCGACTCTCGGTGACCTCTGGGGGCTGGAGACCACGACGGATCCGGCGACCTTTGAGAGCAAGCGCCAGGCGCTGGCAGCGAAATTTGCGCGTGTCGAGGCCGCGCTGAGCTTAGGCCCGTTTTTCGCCGGCGATACGTTCAGCCTGGTCGATGCGGTGTTCGCCCCCGTCTTCCGTTATTTCGACGTGTTCGACGAACTGGCCGAGCTCGGCATCTTCAAGGATTTGCCGAAGATCCGTGCTTGGCGCGCCGACCTAGCGAAGCGTCCGAGCGTCCGCACTGCGGTCGGCGCGGACTATCCGCAATTGCTGCGCGCCTTCCTCGTGCGCCACGACGCACATCTGCTGAAGCTTGCGGCCTGAGCGCACGCCGATGCCCTCTTCCGTGGCTTGGCTCATGCTGGTGATCGCCGGCGTGCTGGACGTCGGCTGGGCGATCTCGATGAAATACGCCGACGGCTACACGCGTGCAGGGTGGAGCATCGTCTCGCTCGTGCTGCTCGCAGCCTTCGTCTTCCTGCTCGGACGCGCCTTGAAGGTGCTCGAGGTCGGCGTGGCCTATTCGGTGTGGACCGGCATCGGCGCGGCCGGCACCTTCATCATGGGCGTCATGCTGTTCGGCGAGACCTTGAGCGCGATGAAGCTTGCGGGCATCGCGCTCGTGCTGTTGGGAATCGTCGCGCTAAAACTCGCTTAACGCACGTTGGCCAAGCGCATGTCGAGATACGCCGTGATGGTTTCCATCAACGGCTCGAGCTTGGCGTCGAAGAAGTGGTTGGCGCCGGGGATGACCTGCTGGTCGATCACGATGCCCTTCTGCGTCTTCAGCTTCTCGACCAGCGTGTTGACGTCCTTGGGCGGCACCACCGCGTCCTTCTCGCCATGCACGATCAGCCCCGACGAGGGGCAGGGCGCGAGGAATGAGAAGTCATAGAGATTGGCAGGCGGCGCGATCGAGATGAAACCCTCGACCTCGGGACGGCGCATCAAAAGCTGCATGCCAATCCAGGCGCCGAAGGAGAAGCCGGCGACCCAGCAGGCGCGCGCCTCGGGATTGATGGTCTGAGCCCAATCGAGCGCTGCGGCGGCGTCCGATAATTCGCCGGTGCCATGGTCGAATGAGCCCTGGCTGCGGCCGACGCCGCGGAAATTGAAGCGCAGCACCGAGAAGCCGCGGTGCGCGAACGCGTAGTAGCACTGGTAGATGATCTGATGATTCATCGTGCCGTGGAACTGCGGATGCGGATGCAGGACCATCGCGATCGGCGCGTTCTTCTGCTTGGCCGGGTGATAGCGGCCTTCGAGACGGCCAGCAGGGCCGGTGAAAATAACTTCGGGCATGGATGATCTCTTGATTGATCCCTTGAAGACGGTCCTCAGCAATCAACCGATTGTGCGAACTTCATCGGCTGCTGTGCCGACCAAGCCGCGAAGGGAAGGGTGGAGCGGCGCCCTCGGATGATGCGCGAGCGGCGCGCGGTGAACTGACGCGCGCGTTCTAACATGAGGCGAGGGTCAAAAAGCAAGCATCTTGAACATCGCCCAATGAGCTCAAGATGTTAGCGTGTCATGGCCGCGTCATTGCGGGATGAGGATTCGGAATCGAGGTTGCCAATCGCTCCACAGGGGCCCATGTCGGGCCTCAGCGTGGGCGCACAAGCCCCATTTACAGAGTAATATAATACCTCATGCGGAGCCGTGTCTACCTCGACTGGAATGCGACCACGCCGCTCCGCGCCGAAGCGCGGAGCGCGATGCTTGCGGCTTGGGAGCTGATCGGCAATCCGTCCTCGGTCCATGCCGAGGGCCGCGAGGCGCGCCGGCTGGTCGAGGACGCCCGTGCCACGCTTGCAGCGGCTGTCGGTGCGTTGCCGCGCAACGTGGTCTTCACTTCCGCGGGGACCGAGGCGAACGCGCTGGCACTGTCGCCTGGCCTGCGGGGCCCGTCCGGCGGCCCCATCGAGCGGCTCCTGGTTTCGTCCGTCGAGCATGCCTCGGTGCTGGCAGGCGGCCGGTTCCCAGTGGACAAGATCAGCCAGATCCCGGTCACACCCGCCGGCGTCATCGACCTCGACCATCTGAAGGCGCAGCTCGGCGACGGCCCGCCGGCGCTGGTCTCCATCATGGCGGCCAACAACGAGACTGGCGTAATTCAACCGGTCGCAGAGGCCGCAGCGATCGTTCACGAGGCTAGCGGCCTCCTGCACGTCGATGCGATCCAGGCACTCGGAAAAATTCCGTTCGATATCAACACTGTAGGGGCGGACCTTGCGACCTTTTCTGCGCACAAGATCGGTGGCCCCAAGGGAGTTGGTGCGTTGGTCGTGACGGAGGGGCTTGCCGGCCTGCAACCAGTGCTGCGGGGCGGCGGACAGGAACTGAACCGGCGCGCAGGAACTGAGAATGTCGCTGGCATCGCCGGCCTCGGGGCCGCGGTGAAAGCGGCGCTTCGGGCTCTGCCGGAGGATGCGGAGCATATAGCAACCCTCAGAGATCGCTTGGAAAATGGTCTCCTCGGGATGGCCGGGGCGACCATCTTCTCTCACAACGTGAAGAGGTTACCAAACACCGTTTTATTCACCGCGCCAGGCCTGAAGGCTGAGACCGCCGTCATCGGATTCGACCTCGAAGGCGTGGCCGTGTCCTCAGGTTCGGCCTGTTCCTCGGGCAAAGTGCAGGCGTCCCATGTTCTGTCGGCCATGGGATTTGATCCCGCAGTCGCCCAGGGAGCAGTGCGTCTCAGTCTGGGCTGGTCCACGGAACCAGATGACATCAACAGGGCGTTAGAGGCTTGGCGAAAGCTCGGTAATACCCTACTTAAGGGTTAAGCGACGAAACACGGCTTGAACGGTTCTAAGAGCGTGCGTCTCGCCAAGAAACATCGTAATAGTCGTCCGAATTTGATGATCCACCGCGGTCCTTGAAACCGCGAGCGGAGGATGGAATGCCAGCCGTACAAGAGACGGTCGAGCGCGTGAAGCGCATCGACGTCGACCAGTATCGTTATGGGTTTGAGACCCTGATCGAGTCCGACAAGGCCCCCAAGGGGCTGTCGGAAGAGACCGTCAAGTTCATCTCCGAGAAGAAGAATGAACCCGCCTGGATGCTCCAGTGGCGGCTGGAAGCCTATCGGCGCTGGCTGACGATGACCGAGCCGACCTGGGCGCGCGTCGATTATCCCAAGATCGACTTCCAGGACCTCTATTACTATTCGGCGCCGAAGCCGAAGAAGACGATCACCTCGCTGGACGAGATCGATCCGGAGATCCTGAAGACCTACGAGAAGCTCGGCATTCCCCTGCGGGAAGTCGCCATGCTCGAAGGCGTCGAGCCGAAGCCCGGCGATCAGGACCCGGCCCGGCGCAAGATCGCGGTCGACGCGGTGTTCGATTCGGTTTCGGTTGCGACCACGTTCAAGGCTGAGCTGAAGAAGGCCGGCGTGATCTTCATGCCGATCTCGGAGGCGATCCGCGAGCATCCCGAACTGGTGCAGAAATATCTCGGCTCGGTGGTTCCGACCTCGGACAATTTCTACGCGACGCTGAACTCGGCGGTGTTCTCCGACGGCTCGTTCGTCTACGTGCCGCCGGGCGTGCGCTGTCCCATGGAGCTGTCGACCTATTTCCGCATCAACGAGCGCAACACCGGCCAGTTCGAGCGCACGCTGATCATCGCCGACAAGGGCTCCTACGTCTCCTATCTCGAAGGCTGTACCGCGCCGCAGCGCGACGAGAACCAGTTGCATGCCGCCGTGGTCGAGCTCGTCGCGCATGACGATGCCGAGATCAAATACTCGACGGTGCAGAACTGGTATCCCGGCAATTCGGAAGGCAAGGGCGGCATCTACAATTTCGTCACCAAGCGTGGCGACTGTCGCGGCAACAATTCCAAGATCTCCTGGACCCAGGTCGAGACGGGGTCTGCGATCACCTGGAAGTACCCGAGCTGCATTCTGCGCGGCGATAACTCCCGCGGCGAGTTCTACTCGATCGCGATCTCCAACGGCTTCCAGCAGGTCGACAGCGGCACCAAGATGATCCATCTCGGCAAGAACACGTCGAGCCGGATCATTTCCAAGGGCATCGCGGCCGGTAAATCGCAAAACACCTATCGCGGCCTCGTCACCGCACATCGCAAGGCGACCGGCGCGCGCAACTTCACCGCCTGCGACTCCTTGCTGATCGGCGACAAATGCGGCGCGCACACGGTGCCGTACATCGAGGCCAAGAACTCTTCGGCGACGTTTGAGCACGAGGCGACGACCTCAAAAATCTCTGAGGATGTGCTGTTCTATTGCGTCCAGCGCGGGCTTTCGCAGGAGGAGGCTGTCGGCCTCGTCGTCAACGGCTTCGTCAAGGACGTGCTCCAGCAGCTGCCGATGGAGTTCGCGGTGGAAGCGCAGAAGCTGATCTCGATCTCGCTGGAAGGATCGGTCGGCTAGCTTCGACCTCATCCTGAGGAGGCTGCGGTACGCGGCCGTCTCGAAGGATGAATGTTACAACGATTGTTGGCCTCCTCCTTCGAGACGCGCCTGCCGGCCGCTCCCTGGGACGAGGGGATAGATGGAACAAGACAATGGCATTGCTTGAAGTAAAAGGCCTGAAGGTACGTGTCGAGGAGCGCGAGATCCTCCACGGGCTGACGCTGACCGTAAACGAGGGCGAGATCCACGCGATCATGGGGCCGAACGGCTCCGGCAAATCGACGCTCTCCCACGTCATCGCCGGCAAGCCCGGCTATGAAGTCACCGACGGCGAGATCCTGTTTAGGGGCGAGGACCTGCTGGACATGTCGCCTGACATGCGCGCGGCCAAGGGCGTATTTCTGGCGTTCCAGTATCCGGTCGAAATTCCGGGCGTTAGCACCATGAACTTCCTGCGCACGGCACTGAACGCGCAGCGCAAGGCGCGCGGCGAGAGCGAATATTCGACGCCGGACTTTTTGAAGAAGGTTCGCGAGGTCTCGAAGTCGCTGAACATCCCGCAGGACATGCTCAAGCGCGGCGTCAATGTCGGCTTCTCCGGCGGCGAGAAGAAGCGCAACGAAGTGCTTCAGATGGCGCTGTTCGAGCCGAGCCTGTGCATCCTCGACGAGATGGATTCCGGCCTTGACATCGACGCGCTGCGGATTGCGGCCGACGGAGTTAATGCGCTGCACTCGCCCAAGCGCGCGATGGTCGTCATCACCCATTATCAGCGGCTGCTCAACTACATCGTGCCTGACGTGGTGCACGTGATGTCGAAGGGCCGTGTCGTGAAGAGCGGCGGCAAGGAACTGGCGCTGGAGCTGGAAGCGTCCGGCTACACCCAGTTCGAGGACGCCGCGTAAGGAATTTTGCGATGAACGTTGCTGTGGCAAAGACCGGAAAAGGCCGCGCGGTGAGCGATCTCTTCGCCAGCGCCGAAGGCCGGCTGCCGGGTTCGCCGGCCGTGATCGCGGTACGCCGCGAGGCGTTCGAGACCTATGAGCGTCTCGGCCTGCCGCATCGCCGGATCGAGGAATGGAAATACACTGACCTGCGCGCGCTGGTCGGCGAGGTGCTGCCGCTGGCAGCCAACCCCGATGCGGCCGCGCTGAAGCGCGCGGCGGAGGCCGTGAAGGCGCACGCGATCGCGGGCGCCCGCAAGCTGGTGCTGGTCGATGGCGTGTTTTCGGCCGATCTCTCTGACGTCAAGGCACTCGGCTCCGAGGTAGGCTTCAAGACGTTACGGGAGACGCTGGAGATGGATGCCGGTCTTCTGAAGACGGCGTCCACCGATGCCGTGATTGCGCTGAATGCGGCGATGGCGACTGATGGCGTCGTGCTGTCGATTGCCGATGGCGCGCAACTGTCCGCGCCCGTCCAGATCATCCATGTTGCCACCGCTGCTTCTGCATCGGCGTTCACCCGCTCACAGCTGCGGATCGGGAAGGGCGCTCGCGCCACGATCATCGAAAGCTTCGTGGCGGCAGACGCCAAGGCCTATCAGGTCCATGACGCCGTGTTGGTCTCGATCGGCGACAACGCCGATGTCGCGCTTGTCCGCCTGATGGACGATGCGCCTGATGCGGCGAACATCACGTCGCAATTCGTCACCGTCGGCGCCAACACGAAGGTCAATTTTTTCAACATGACCAGCGGCGCCGCGGTCAGCCGCCTCCAGGGCCTTATCACGCTGGCAGGCGAGGGCAGCGAGCTCTCCATCAACGGCGTAAACTTGTTGCAGAAGACCGAGCACGGCGACACTACGCTGGTGGTCGACCACGCCGTGCCGAACTGCATCAGCCGCGAGGTCTTCCGCGCCGTGATCGACGATCGCGCCCATTCGGTATTCCAGGGCCGCATCATCGTTCGTCCCGACGCGCAGAAGACCGACGGCAAGATGATGACCCGCGCGCTGCTGCTCTCGGACGAAGCCGAGGCCGACAACAAGCCGGAACTCGAGATCTTCGCCGACGACGTCTCCTGCGGCCACGGCGCCACCGCCGGCGCGCTCGACGAGAACCTGTTGTTCTATCTGAAGGCGCGCGGCCTGCCCGAGAAGCAGGCCCAGGCGCTGCTGATCCAGGCCTTCGTCGGCGAGGCGATCGAGCAGATCGCCGATGATAATCTGCGCGAGCATGTGATCGGGATTGCCGCGCGCTGGCTGGAGCGGCGCCAATGAGCACGCATCCGGCAGTCCTGAACGGGTCTTATGACGTCGCGCGCGTGCGCCAGGATTTTCCGGCGCTCGCCATGCAGGTCTACGGCAAGCCGCTGGTCTATCTCGACAACGCGGCGTCGGCGCAGAAGCCGCAAGTCGTGCTCGACCGCATGACGCAGGCCTATACGTCCGAATACGCCAACGTGCATCGCGGCCTGCATTACCTCGCCAACGCCGCGACTGAAGCCTATGAGGGTGGTCGCACCAAGGTGGCGCAGTTCATCAACGCGCCGCGAACAGAGGAAGTGATCTTCACCCGCAACGCGACCGAGGCGATCAATCTGGTCGCGTCGTCCTGGGGCGGGCCGAACATCAAGGATGGCGACGAGATCGTCATCTCCATCATGGAGCACCACTCCAACATCGTGCCCTGGCATTTCCTCAAGGAGCGCCAGGGCGCCGTGATCAAATGGGCGCCCGTCGACGACGAGGGCAACTTCCTCCTCGACGAGTTCGAGAAGCTGCTGACCGCCAAGACCAAGCTGGTCGCGATCACGCAGATGTCGAATGCGCTCGGCACCATCGTCCCGGTCAAGGACGTTGTGAAGATCGCTCACGCCCGCGGCATTCCGGTGCTGGTCGACGGCAGCCAGGGCGCGGTGCATCTGCCGATCGACGTCCAGGACCTCGGCTGCGACTTCTACGTCTTCACCGGCCACAAGGTCTATGGTCCGACCGGCATCGGCGTGCTCTGGGCCAAGTACGACCAACTCGCCGCGATGCGCCCGTTTAATGGCGGCGGCGAGATGATCCGAGAAGTCTCGCGCGACATCGTCACCTATGGCGATCCCCCGCACAAATTCGAGGCCGGCACGCCGGCGATCGTCGAGGCGGTGGGCCTGGGTGCGGCCATCGATTACGTCAATTCGATCGGCAAGGAGCGAATCGCCGCGCACGAGCACGATCTCCTGACCTACGCGCAGGGGAAGCTGCGCGAGATCAACTCGCTGCGGCTGATCGGCACCGCGCGCGGCAAGGGTCCGGTGATCTCCTTCGAGCTCGAGGGTGCGCACCCCCACGACGTCGCCACCGTGATCGACCGCCAGGGCATTGCGGTGCGCGCCGGCACCCATTGCGTGATGCCGCTTTTAGAGCGGTTCAACGTCACCGCCACCTGCCGGGCGTCGTTCGGCATGTATAATACGCGGGAAGAAGTCGATCATCTGGCACAGGCGCTGTTGAAGGCGCGGGATTTGTTCGCATGAGTGACACGGCCGAAATCAAAGCCAATCCGATGGAAACCCAGTCGGCGCTGCCGCCTGAGGAAACCGAGCGTCTCACCACCGAGATCATTGCCGGGCTGAAGACCGTGTTCGACCCGGAAATTCCCGCCGACATCTATGAGCTCGGCCTGATCTACAAGGTCGAAATCAAGGATGACCGTTCCGTCGACGTCCAGATGACGCTGACGACGCCGAACTGTCCGGCCGCCGGTGAGCTGCCGACCATGGTCGAGAACGCAGTCGCCAGCGTCCCCGGCGTCGGCGTGGTCGACGTCAAGGTGATCTGGGAGCCGGCCTGGACGCCGGAACGCATGAGCGACGAGGCCCGCCTCGTGCTCAACATGTGGTAATGCTTACATACTAGCTTTGCAGAATTGGCATTGAATTCGCGCCGCAACGGACCACATCACTGACATGACCCAGATATCGTCAGGCTCGACACCAGCATCCACTCCCAAGCCGCGGCGGCCGCGCCCGCAGGTGATGCGGCTGACGGATGCCGCAGCTCAGCGCATCAGCGAGCTGACCCAGCGCGCTGATTCCGAGATCGTGGGCCTGCGCGTCGGTGTGAAGAACGGCGGCTGCGCTGGGCAGTCCTACACCGTCGAATACGCCCATGATGTCCGCCCGACCGATGAGGTCGTCGAGGACAAGGGGGTCAAGATCCTGATCGATCCCAAGGCCGTACTGTTCCTGCTTGGCACCGAGATGGACTACAAGGCCGACAAGATGCAGGCCCAGTTCGTCTTCAACAACCCGAACCAGATCTCCGCTTGCGGCTGCGGCGAGTCGGTCGAGCTGCGCCCGGCGAAGATCGACGGGTAGTTCTCTCCGTCATCGCGAGGAGCCCTTGCGACGACGCAATCCAGGTCGTCTCTGCAGCGGATAGTCTGCTTCGCTTCGCTCGCAATGACGGCGGTGATATGAACGCTGGCTGCTGGCTCCGGGAAGCCTCCATGGACCGCGAATTCCTGATCGACCTGTTCGCCGATTTCGGCCCTGTCACCATCCGAAAAATGTTTTCCGGCTACGGCATCTCCGCCGACGGTATCAACTTCGCGCTCGCCTTGCGCGCCGGCCTGTTCTTCCGCGCCGACGAGCAGACCATCCCGGACTTTGAAGCGGAAGGCTCGAAGCCGTTCCAGTATGCGACCCGGGCCAAGACCGTGCTGGTGAATTCCTATTGGGAGCTGCCGGCGCGCCTGTTCGACGATTCCGAGGAGCTTGCGCGTTGGGCGAGGGCAGCGCTCGCCGCCGCCCAGCGTGCCAAGGCGAAGAAGCGGGCGAAGGGAAAGAAGGCGGCGAAGAAGGTGGCGAAGACGGCCACGCCGAGGAAGCCCGTTGCGAAGAAGCGCCCGGCCAAGAAAACGGTACGTCAGGTGGGCAAAGCGACCCGCCCGCCATAGCTCGAACAGCGAAGGCGGAAGCGTGCCCACCCACCGTTGAGGTCCTGATGTGAGATGGTGGGCACGTCGCTGCGCGCCTTTGCCCACCGTACGCGACGTCAATCCACCGCCTTTGTCAGGCCAACCTTCATATCTTTGGCCATGCAGACACAGACACCGTCCGCAAGCACGCGACCGTCGGCAATTCCGAGCACCAGCTTGCCGCGCCGGACCTGGCGCATGGCGACCTCGTAGCGCACGCGTCGCGTGTCCGGTGTGATGGATCCCGTGACGTCCACCTCGCCGACGCCGATGGCGCGACCCTTGCCCGGTGAGCCCGACCAGCCGAGCCAATAGCCGATCACCTGCCACATGGCATCCAGCCCCAGAGACGCCGGCATCATCGGGTCGCCGCGATAATGGCAGTCAAAGAACCAATAGCCAGGCCCGATGTCGAGCTCGCCGACGACATGGCCCTTGCCGAACTCGCCGCCGTCCATGCTGATTTCTGTGATGCGGTCCATCATCAGCATCGGCGGCGCGGGCAATTGCGCATTGCCGGCGCCGAAATAGCCGCCCTCGCTCGATCTTAGCAGTTCGTCCCTAGTGTAGGACGGTTGTGGAGCATGAAAATCGTGGGGATTGGACAAGGCGACAAGTCCTTCCGGATGCTCGCAGTCAGGCGCCCGTAAAGCGGCGAGGAAGATGTCGTTTGTCAGGTCAGAATGTCAAGCGCGGGTGGTGCGCAGATTCGGCGTCACGCCACCCGGTTGTGCGTCTCGACCGCGAATTCCGGATCGGCCTCGCAGATCACGCGGTTGCGGCCGTTGCGCTTGGCGGCGTAGAGGCAGGCATCCGCACGCTCGATCAGCGCGTCGGTGTCGTCGCCCTGCTTGAGCATGGAGACGCCGACGGAGATGGTGACGCGGCCGAGGATCTCGCCGGTCGATTTCTTCTTCAATTCCTTCGCCATCACAGCGCGGCGAATGTGATCTGCAACGGTGAGCGCCTGGCGCAGCGCCGTGTTGGGCAGCAGGACAGCGAATTCCTCGCCGCCATAGCGCGCGGTGATGTCCTGTCCCTTGATGGTCTGCTTCATGGACAGGCCGACGAGCCGCAGCACCTGGTCGCCGGTGAGATGGCCGTAGGAATCGTTGAACGACTTGAAATGATCGATGTCGAACAGCAGCAGGGACAGCGGCTCGCCAGAGGCGAGCGCGCTCTGCACGGCCATGCTGATCATGCGATCGAAATATTTGCGATTGCCCAACCCCGTGAGCGGGTCAGTCAAGCTCTCGGCCCGGATCGCCTCCAGGCTCTGCTGGAGGTTGCTGATCTCGCTCTTGGACAGCGTCAGCCGCTCTTCCAGCGCCTTGTTGGTCTCGCGCATCTCGCTGGTCGAACGCAGCAGCGTCTCGACGATCGACTTGATCTGGTCGCGGCTCTTGGCCGTCGACAGTTGCTCGGTCGCGCCCGACAGGCTGGCATCGTAGGAGCCGGTCATCCCGAGCGCTTCGCTCAGCACCTTCAACACGTCGTCGATCTCGCCGATGACGCGTGCGCCGACCTTGTCGATGCGGTCGGTGGTCTTGATGTGGGAAAGATAGGTCTCGTAGATCTGCTCGAGATCGCCCTCGGTCAGCTTGCCATGGCGCGCCAGCGTCTCGTTGATGATCTTGTTGAGCGGTGCGTTATAGCCGGTAGCGTAGACGTACCAGATCTCGTAATTGCGGGGAATTGCGGTTTGCCGAAGCGACCGGATCTGACCGAGCGCCACCTCGGCGAACGCCATCGTGCGTTCGTGTTCGTCGAGCACGTTGACCACGGAACATTCCCCACGGCGATCAGTGCGCCGGTCGATCGCTGCAATGCTTAAATTATGTTCGTAGGCTAACGGATGATCGTGAACGGCCCGTAAACAGCCGTTCGCCGATGCATCAAAAAATTGTGCGGCTGTTTTTTTCAACCGCAGTCTAAAATTAGTCTCGTGCTTCAGGCGCCGGCGGGGGAACGAACGGGGCGCAACAGGAACGCCGGGAGATGCGAGTGATCGCCCGGTTCGGTGTCTGCTTCGCGCTGGCGGCGCGGCTCGGGACGGCCGATCGAGGGCACGTGGGATGGATTGGCTGGTTGGTGCGATCCGCCGCGCGGCTCGGATGATTGCCGTGGTTCACGGGGAGGCCTTGCGTCGCGTGCGGGCCTTGCCTCGCGTGCGGATCGCGCTTCGGCCGCAGGCCTGGCATCGACCGCGGGTCTTGCCTCGGCGGGCTGTGCCGCTTCATCGCGCGGCTCGTGGCCGCGACGCGATTTCCCGCGTCCGCTGCGGGAGCGTTCGCGATCCCGTCCGCGCGACTCGCGCGGGCGCTCGCTCTGTTCGGCTGTGCCGGCGTGCATCTCGAAGTCGCCCTCGGCGCGGGGAATGCTCTGGCCGATCAGCTTCTCGATCGCCACCATCGACTTCTGGTCGAGCGGCGTCACGAGCGAGATCGCGACGCCGGTCCGGCCTGCGCGGCCGGTGCGGCCGACGCGGTGGACATAGTCGTCAGGATGGTGAGGGACGTCGAAATTGAAGACGTGGCTGACCTCAGGGATATCGAGGCCGCGGGCGGCGACGTCGGAGGCTACCAAAAGCGGCAGCTCGCCCTTACGGAACTGTTCGAGCGCCGCCGTGCGGGCCGACTGGTCCATGTCGCCGTGCAGGGCCCCGACGCTGAAGCCGTGCTTCTGGAGCGATTTGTGAACGACGGCGACTTCGCGCTTGCGATTGCAGAAGATGATCGCGTTCTTGAGATCCTTGGCCTCGCGCAGCAGGCGCCGCAGCAATTCGCGCTTTTCATGCGCCTCGCGCCCGGCCGGGACCTGACACTGCGAGACTGTGACGGCGGTGGTGGCGGGCTTGGAAACTTCCACCTTCTGCGGGTTGTGCAGGAAGGTCTCGGTGATGCGCCGGATTTCCGGCGGCATCGTCGCGGTGAAGAACAGGGTCTGCCGCGTGAACGGGACCAGCTTGCAGACGCGCTCGATGTCGGGAATGAAGCCCATGTCCAGCATGCGGTCGGCTTCGTCGATGACGAGCAGCTCGACGCCGGTGAGCAGGAGGCCACCGCGCTCGGTGTGGTCGAGCAGGCGGCCGGGGGTGGCGATCAGCACATCAACGCCGCGCGTCAGCTTGGCATCCTGGTCGCCGAAGGACACGCCGCCGATCAGCAGTGCGACATTGAGCTTCTGGCCTGCGCCGTAGCGGTCGAAGTTTTCCTTCACCTGCGCCGCAAGCTCGCGGGTCGGCTCCAGGATCAGCGTCCGCGGCATGCGCGCGCGGGCGCGACCCTTTTCGAGGATGGTGAGCATCGGCAGCACGAAGGCTGCGGTCTTGCCGGTGCCGGTCTGGGCGATGCCGAGCACGTCCTTGCGTGCGAGGACGTGGGGGATCGCCTGTTCCTGGATGGGGGTGGGGGTGGTGTAACCGGTGGCCGCCACTGCGGCGAGAACTTTTTCGGATAGTCCGAGATTGGTAAAGGACATTGAGCCTCTGGTCGAAACCGCCGTTCGGAATCGAAGGTAATAAGGCTGTCGCGTTCCACCCCAAAACGGCGCGCTCTCAAAGAAGCTGGGGGTGCTGACTCACGCGAACAAAGCGCCAGGCTCAGGAATCGGTCTTCGATCTGAGCCGCGTCGCTTCGGAACATAGGCAGGAATCGGCCAAAGTCAATGGAGCGGGCGCGGGAAGGCCCTAAAAAACCTGAGGTTTTTGCCCAAATAGCGGGCCCGGCTGGGCTTTTCCGGGCGACAGCCATTGGGTGGGGCGACGGTTAACGCCCTTCCGGACCCTGGGCGCGGAAGTCGCCGGGGGCCATCCCGTAGGCGGCGCTGAAGACCCGATAATAGGTCGCCAGGCTCTCGAAGCCGCAGGAGGTCGCGATATCAGCGATCAGCCGGTCCGGCGCCTCGCGCATCAGACGACGGCTCTGTTTCAGGCGTTCGTCCGTCACGGTCTGCGAGAAGCTCTTCGCCGCGGTTTCGAACAGCATGTGCAGGTGACGCACGGACACCCCGAGCAGGTCGGCCACCCTCGCCGGCGCCAGATCGGGGTCTTGCAGCTGGCGCGCGATCAGGCGCCGCGCCTGCGAGAGCCGGGCGGTCCGCAGCGCGGACTGTCCGAGGCGGCTGCCGGGCCGCACGATGCCGCGCTCGATCAGCGCCAGATGGGCCAAGGCTTGAACTAAGGAGGCTTGAACTAAGGAGGACTGGACCAGGGAGGTCGCATCGGCGGCGCCATCATCGTCGACGACGGCCTCACCGAGATCGGCGAAACAGGCGCCGAGCAGGGGCGCCAGGCCGGGATCGTCGAACGTCCGGGGCGCAAGCTCGCGCATGCGCTTGTCCTGTGTGGCGAGGCCGCTCAGGGGGATCTTCAGAATGCGCAGGTGGAAGCCCCCTGCGCCGAGCGGCGCGGTGCGATAGGGCTGGTCGGTATGGCTGGTGGCGAAGCTGCCATTGGCGATCCCGAAGTCGCTTGCGCGCATGCCGCCGAACCAGCCGCCGCTGCCGAGCTGCTGATACACGCAAAGGCTGTCACCCGGCGCGCGGGCGATGTCGGACGTGCTGCGTTCGACCGTGTAGTGCGAAGCCTTCAACTCGACGAGGCCGCCGCCGCCGACCTGGCGTAGCGAGAATTCGCCGAAGAAATCGCCGCGCCGTTCGCGCTCGAGTTCGGCCGTAACCCCGAACAGGCCCTTGGCGCGGACCTCGCGCCAATAGTCGAAGCGGTCATGCGGCTCGACCTCGTCGGTACACCAGCGATACACGGCAGCCCCTCGCTTCCAGCGCAATTGCCCAGGAAATCGTCTAACAAAGAGCAGATTCCGGCGGAATCTGCCATAGACCAGATCGCGGAAGCGGAGGCCCAAGCCTGTTCTAAGCCTGTTCTAAGCCTGTTGAACCGTCGATATGGCTGAGCCGACTATCACATCAACGGCGGAGGGGTCCAATGAACCGGTGTTCGAGGGATCGGCGCCGTTCTGCAACGGGAATTTTGCGATGACGCGTCGGCTTTTCAGAATTCTGGCGGCACTCGGCCTGGCGGCAAGCCTATGCGGCTTCGCGCTTCCTGCACATGCCGAGAAGCGCGTGGCGCTCGTCATCGGCAACAACGACTACAGGAACGTCCCGAAGCTGCTCAAGGCGGTCAACGACGCCCGCACCATGGGCGATACGCTCAAGCAGCTTGGCTTCTCGGTGATGGTCGCGGAGAACCAGAGCCGGCAGCAATTCTCCGAGACGCTGCTCGCGTTCGACCGCGCGATCGAGCCCGGCGACACCGCATTCTTCTTCTATGCCGGCCACGGATTCGAGATCGCGGGCCAGAACTATCTGCTGCCGACCGACGTGCCGGCCGCGACGGAAGGGCAGGAAGAGCTGGTGCGCGACGCCTCGATCCTCGCCGACCGCATCGTCGAGCGCCTGCAGAACAAGAAAGCGCGGACCTCGATCCTGGTGTTCGACGCCTGCCGCAACAATCCGTTCGAGCGCACCGGCACGCGCGCAGTTGCTGGTGGCGGCGGCCTCGCGCCGATGACGCAACTGCCCGAAGGCGTGTTTTCGGTGTTCTCGGCAGGCCCCCGCCAGACCGCACTCGACCGCCTCTCAAACGACGATGCCAATCCCAACTCGGTGTTTACGCGCACCTTCGCCAAGGAGCTGTTGCAACCCGGCGAGAACCTGGTGCAGGTGGCGCAGCGCACCCGCCGGCTCGTCAGCGAGATGGCCGACACGATCAAGCACAGGCAGGTGCCGGTCTATTTCGACCAGATGGTCGACGACGTCTTCCTCAGCGGCCTTGCCAAGGACGCGGCCCGCCCGGCCGATCCGCCGCCGCAGAAGCTTGCGGCGCTGCCGCCGGTCTCGGTGCCTCGCGTGCCGAGGGAGGAAACCGCCAATGCGCCGATCGCGAGCTTCTCGCGGCACAATGGCGGCTGGAGCGTGGTGTTCTCCTTTGCCGACCCGACGCTCGGCATTTCCTGGCGCATGGCCGGCAATGGCGATTTCCGCGAGACCGGTTTCATCGACACGCTTGATCCGCGGACGCGCAAACGGATGCCGAACCCGTCGATTGA
Organism: Bradyrhizobium sp. 139; assembly: GCF_023074175.1. GTDB lineage: Bacteria > Pseudomonadota > Alphaproteobacteria > Rhizobiales > Xanthobacteraceae > Bradyrhizobium. The sequence goes on along the minus strand of NZ_JADPKS010000126.1, from coordinate 5,719 downwards.
GTTGCCGTCGGATGCTGCGGCCGGCACCATCGAGGTCCGCTATGTCGATCCGGCCGGCGACATGCAGGGGCCGTTCCCGGTCAGGTTCGATCCCGAGGCCGCGCTGATCCGCGACCAGCGCAAGATCCTCGACATGACCGCGACGAACTGGCTGTCATTCCGCGAGTTCAACGGGCTGCTGGTCTACTACACGCACCTCGTGTCCTACCGCTGCGCCATCCGTGAGGTGCGCATCGGCATCGACACCGCCGTTCCGAACCAGCTGTTGAAGATGCCGGGCTGCGACATGCGCGACCCCAGCGCGATCGGCGCCGGCATGCCGCTCTACATGAAGCTTGCCCCGGCCACGCAATTCGTCTCGGTGGAGTTGACCTACCGCGACGGCAGCGTGTCGGAGATCAAGAGTTTCCGCAGCGCGACCCGCAGCAACAACTGAGCGATCTGCGGCTCCATTGTCGGGCGGCGAACGTCGTTCGCGCGGGGAACTAGCCGCGACGCTTTCTGACGAAGCGCTTGACGGAGTCGATCGCTTCCATCAAGGGCGGCGCGAGCGAGAAGATCGTCCCCATGGCGATCGAGACGATGACGTGGCGAAGCAGGAATTTCTCCTGCTCCTCGAACGGATAGCCGTTCTGGTCGATCCGCGCCGGCGCGAGCGTGCCCGCGTCCTGTCGATCCGGCTTCCGCGGCTTGCGCTGCGGGAGCATGATCACGACGAAAAGCACGTTGATCAGCAGCCAGATGCCAAGCACTATGAGTACGGTACGCACCGCAAGATCATCCTGAAATCGACTAAAACCGTCAGCAACGCTACTGGCCATTCGGCACCCCGGCAAACCAATTCCGGCTTGTTGCACCGCACAGCGGACTAAAGTTGTAAGCGAGGGGTTGATGACGGAATCAGATACGCTCGAGCGCACCGTCCGTCACTCCGTGAGAGTCCGGTGTTGCATCGTCGGCGGCGGGCCGGCCGGCATGATGCTTGGCTATCTCCTGGGGCGCGCCGGCATCGATGTCGTGGTGCTGGAGAAGCACGCGGATTTCTTCCGCGACTTTCGCGGCGACACCGTGCATCCCTCGACGCTCCAAGTCATGGATGAGCTCGGCCTGATCGACGCCTTCCTGAAGCTGCCGCATCAGCGCTTGCAGACGATGGACGGCTTGTTCGGCGGCACGCCGGTGCGCATCGCCGATCTCAGGCGGCTCCGCACGAAGCACCCATTCATTGCCTTCATGCCGCAATGGGACTTCCTCAATTTCCTGCGCGAGGCCGGCCAGCGCTTCGCCTCGTTCAAGGTGATGATGAACACGGAGGCCGTCGACCTGATCCGTCGCGGCGAGACCATCGCCGGCGTGCGCGCGATGACGCCGGAGGGGCCGATCGAGATCGAAGCCGATCTCACCATCGCCTGCGACGGCCGGCATTCGACCGTGCGCGAGCGCGCCGGTCTCGTGGTCGAGGAGATCGGCGCACCAATGGACGTGCTGTGGTTCCGCGCCGGCCGCAAGGCGGACGAGACCGAAAATGTGTTCGCGCGCGTCGAGCCCGGCAAGATGATGATCACCTTCGATCGCGGCGACTATTGGCAATGCGCCTACGTCATCGCCAAGGGCCAACATGATGAGGTGAAGGCGAGGGGATTGCAGGCGCTGCTCGACGACGTCGTGCGCATGGCGCCGATCCTGAAGAGCGGCATTTCTGACGTGAAGAGCTTTGACGACGTCAAGCTGCTCACCGTCGCGATCAACCGCCTGGCGCGCTGGACGCGGCCGGGCCTGCTTTGCATCGGCGATGCTGCGCATGCGATGTCGCCGGTCGGCGGCGTCGGCGTCAATCTCGCCGTGCAGGATGCGGTCGCGACCGCCAATTTGCTTGCAGACAAGCTTCAGCAGGGCTGCCCATCCGACGACGAACTCGATGCCGTGCGTCGCCGGCGCGAATTCCCGGTCAAGATGACGCAGCGGATGCAGGTGATCGTGCAGAACAACATCATCAGCGGCGCCTTGCAGGGCAGCGATCGGCCGCTGAAGGTGCCGTTGATCGTGCGTCTCATCACCGCGCTGCCATGGCTCCAGGGCATTCCGGCGCACCTGCTCGCGCTCGGTGTGCGACCCGAGCACGTGCAATCGAAGGCCGCCCCGGGATCGTAGCGCAAAAATTCGGTAGGGATTTCGGTAGGGATAACGTCGCATTAAATCGTGCGCGGCGCGTTGCGTGCGTGCAACAGCGCAACGGATTCAAGGACGGTAACTTGCCAATCCGGCGCCTTAACTTTCTTGATTCAAATTTGAGTAAGAACTGCGTGTGAGCGTGCAACCCATCAAAGGATACGGGGTGTACCATGCGTAACAAATTGATTGCTGCCTTCGCCTGCACGACCGCTCTGGTTTCGACTGGCGCTGCGTCCGCCGCCGATCTCGGCGCGCGTCCCTACACGAAGGCGCCGGCCTATGCCGAGCCGCTGTTCAACTGGACCGGATTCTATGTCGGCGGCCATATCGGTGGCGCCTGGACCAACGAGCAGTTCATTAATAACGGGACTGGCGCGCCGTTCGGCGATCTCGTTCCGGGCGAAGGTTTCCGTCAGCGCAAGTCAGGCATCATGGGCGGCGCCCAGATCGGCTACAACTGGCAGGCCAACAACTACGTGTTCGGCATGGAAGGCACCATCTCCGGCCTCGACAACAAGGGCACGGTCGCGAACACCGTGTTCGGTGCCGGTGACGATATCTTCACCTGGCGCGCCAACGTGCTTGCGACCGTCGTCGGTCGCGCCGGCTTCGCCGTGCAGAACAATCTGTTCTACATCAAGGGCGGCTATGCCGGCGTGAACAACCGTCTCAACGTCAGCGACACCGTTGCCGCGTCGACGGGCTCGGGCGGTCAGACCCACTGGGCCAACGGCTGGACCGTCGGCGCCGGCTGGGAATACGGCATCACCCGCAACTGGATCGTCGGCCTCGAATACAATTACGCGGCCTTCGGCAGCCAGACCTATCAGCTTGGCGGCACCTCGGGTAATTACACGTTCGATGCCAAGCCGCGCGACATCCAGTGGGCCGTTGTGCGCGCGAGCTATAAGTTCGACGCGCCGGTCATCGGCCGCTACTGAGCAACAAACGACCAATCAAAGAAAAGATCACGACCAAATTAAAAGCCCCGGCTTCGACCGGGGCTTCTTTTTTCGTGCAGCCGCGACGGCGCCTCAGGCCATCACCGAGAACCCGCCGTCGACTGGAATCGCAGTGCCGGTCACGAAGTTCGAGGCGGGCGAGGCGAGGAACACGGCGATGCCAGCGAAGTCGTCGATGTCGCCCCAGCGTCCCGCGGGCGTGCGCGCCAATACACGTTCGTGCAAGCCAGACACCTGCTGCCGCGCGCCGCGCGTGAGATCGGTGTCGATCCAACCCGGCAGGATGGCGTTGACCTGGATGTTGTCCGGCGCCCAGGCATTGGCGCAGGCGCGTGTGTACTGCACGATGCCGCCCTTGCTCGCCGCATAGGCCGTCGCAAAGCTCGCGCCGAAGATCGACATCATCGAGCCGATATTGATCACCTTGCCGTTGCCCGACGCCTTGAGAGCGGGGTAGGCGGCCTTCGAGCACAGGAAGGCACTGGTGAGGTTGGTCGCGATGACCTTGTTCCACTCGTCGAGCTCGAGCTCGTGCGGCGGCTTGCGGATGCTCATGCCGGCATTGTTGATGAGGATGTCGATACGGCCGAGCTCCCTGACGACGCGGTCGATCATGGCCGCGACCGCTTCCTTGTCGGTGACGTCGGTGGTGACGGCAATCGCCTTCACGCCGCGCTGTCTGAGATCGGCAACGGCAGCGGCCGACTTGGTTTCGTTACGTCCGACCACGGCGATATCGGCGCCGGCATCGGCGAGTCCGTGGGCGAGGCCGAGACCGATGCCGCCATTGCCTCCCGTGACAATCGCGACCTTGCCGCGGAGATCGAACCGGTTGGATGTCATATTTGTATTCCCTGGTTTCTTCTATTGGTTGCTTTGCCAGATCAGCACCAGTCCGAAGCCGGCCATGGCTGCGCCATAGCCGGCCCATTGCAACTGGTTGACCATGAAGCTCGATCGCGGCCACGGGACCGTGCCCGTGCCCTGTCCGATCCAGAGCAGCCCGACGGCGAGGGCAAACAGGCCTGCGATCAGCAGAAATCTGCGCATGCATTCCTCCCCATCGGTCAGCTTCTGTCGCGGCCCACGGCGTGAACGCCACAGGCCCGCGAAAGCTTGGAGGCCAGACTAGCCGGCTTCAGCTTGGATACAATGGCTGTATCTGCAAGACCGAGGGAGGACGCATGTCCGTATGCAGGATGATCCCAGGCATGGTAGCCGCACCGCGGCGATTCCTTATGCCGACTGGTCAATGAGTGGAGGGGCAGCTCGCAAGCGCATTTGGAGCAACAAGACGAGCGTCAACTGTTGAGGCCCGCACAACGAAAAAGCCCCGGGCAATGCCGGGGCTTTGACGTCTGAACTTGCGTTCGGATTAGTACTTGGCGACGACCGGACCGGTCCAGTTGAAGCGGTAGACCAGCGAGGTCGAGATCGTCTGGTTCCAGCTGTTGGCGCGGATGCTGTTGCCGACCGGAACGTTGCCGACATCGAGCAGCTCGTCCTGAGTCTTGGCGTTGTAGAAGGCCGAACGATACTCGGTCTTCATGAACCAGCCCGGCGAGCTGATGCCGAAAAAGTTCAGGCTGTTCTCGACGCCGCCACCGATGAACCAACCGTTGCGGTTGTAGCTGTTGAGGTGGGCACCGACGGGAACGCCGGCGAGGTCCGTGAAGTTGGTCTGGCCGAAGTGGGCGCCCGAATAACCGCCGTTGACGTAGGTGAGAACGTTCGGAGCGGCCAGCCAGCCGAGGCGCACACCAGCGGCCCAGGAGGTTTCCAGCTTCTGGTTGCCCGTGATACCGTTGAGCGGATCCTGGATGGTGGCGCGGATGCTGCCGAACTGACCGTCAGCGAACACGCCAGCGACCCAGGTGCCGCTGAACTGCCAGTCGTAACCGGCGCCCACGGTGCCGAACCAGCCCGAGCCGCCCTGGCGCTGGGTGATCGTCAGCGGCGTACCGGAAACCGTATCCACAACGCTCTGGTCGGCATTCGAGAGGCCGCCACCGCCGCCGCCGAAGATGTAGAAGCCGGTCCAGTTGGCGACCGGGGCGGGCATCGGAGCCTTCACGTAGGGACGGGCCGCAAGATCAGCCGCCGAGGCCGAACCGGTCATCGCCGCAACCGCGGTCAGAGCGAGCAAAATCTTCTTCATCTTAAAATCCCCAAGCTTTGGTCTGTCTGGCAGACGCGAGCGCACTGAAGTCCGTGTGATCTGATGCCCCGACTATAGACGCTTTCCACCGAAATGCTGTTGCCGGACAGGCACAGTCGCCGGGAAACGCCGCCCTTCGGGGATTTTGGCGGCGATCGTCGAAATCGGATATAGTGTTCTATTATCAATCAGTTGTCTTGATTTTTGAATGTCGAGTTCGAGTAAGGTTTCGTTAGTGATCGGGCGCTGTTCGAAATGGAGGCAATCCCGCCTCAGCCTTGGCGCCAGTGAGTCGCTGGCCGAGTCGCCGATCAGATGCGGTCTGTCGATCGGCATAGGGGGCGACCTTGTGGGTCGCTCCCCTGCCACACCACCCGGCATGCGGGTCCGCACCGGGCGGTTCGAGAAGTTGAGGTCATGAGAGACG
>NZ_JADPKS010000038.1 GCF_023074175.1 Bradyrhizobium sp. 139 | reverse complement strand
TGCGCCAGAAGCTGCCGCGCACCAGCTCGCAGGATATTGGTCAGTGGATCATCGATCTCGTCGGGCTGACGAAGCGGGACAATGTTGCTAGTCTCGTTCATGGCGTATCGCTCTCCTTGAGAGGTTCTGGCAGGCTCGACACCCGCCTCGATACGCCGCCTATCTCATTCCGTCATCACCCACTTTCCTGCATAGCTCTGACTGCGGCGAAGATCACGCCAAGCGCGATCACACAGATGGCGACGGCGGATATCAATGGAGGCCATTCATCGAGGACGGGAACGGCCAAGGCGGTCGAGGTGACGGGAACAAGCGCAATGATGGCGGAAGCCGCACGAGCCCCCAACGAGGCTACGGCGCGGTTGAAAGCATAGATGGCAACGACGCTCATCATGATGCCCTGATAGAGCGATTGAAACGCCAACTCGCCGGCAGGCGCCTTCGCGAGATTTGAGAGGCCGAGGGCAAAGTAGACGGGAAGATAGATCGCGGCCGACCAAAAGCAGATCAGCGCCGCCGCCTGGAGCGGCGTCAGCGATGTTCGCCGAAGGCGTAGCGTATAAAGTGCCCACAAAACGGCGGCTGCGACGAGCGCGATGGCTCCAACGGCATCGACCGGGCCGGTGCGATCCACATATCCATAAACGAGGGCAAGCAGGCCGCATACGATCAAGGCGTAACCGCCCAGACGCCGGACCGACGGCGTCTCTCCAATCAAGGCCCAGGCGATAAACCCGGCAAATACCGGCATCAACGTTGGCGTCACGGTCGATGTCAGCGTCGCGGTAGTGAGTTGGAGGCCAATGGCGACCAGAAGGATAAAGGGAGCGCCCCAAAGCACCGCAAGCAGAACGCCTTGCAGCCAAGCGCGCGCTGGCAGTCGCGCCGGCCCGAACAGCCACACCGGTGTGAGGATCAGTGCTCCTTCGCCAAAGCGTAGTGCAACGACGTCCCAAATGCGCATTTCGTGGCGCAAGCCGAGGCGGGTGACGACAAACCATCCTGAAAGGATGGCGACCGCAAGCCCCGCCCACACGACCCCACGTGCGATCCGGCGTTTATCCGCCAGTGCCGCTTCTCGCTCAAACAAGGAATGCGAACTCATCACTTTATTGTAGATCATGTGATCTAAAATCAATCAAGCGAAGATGCAATGCTGGTTTGAGCCGTCAGCTATTCCAAACGGAGATAAACGTTATTCAGAATGGCGCGCTACCATTGCGATTAACCCTCCCTACTATGCAGGTTCGTTGCACTTCACGGCGAAGCCAATTGCCCGACGAACGAGATGAGCCTCAGCCGGCCAGGCTGACCCGAGAAAATCTCGGGTATCGCGCCGTCGGAGGCTGATCTGCAATCATCGTTGGAAGCGACGATGCGGCTTGCGAAAGGCGACGTATGGATATTCGCCTACGGGTCGCTGATCTGGAATCCAATCTTCCCATTTGCCGAGCGACGCGTCGCGCGCGTTTTCGGCTATCGACGTTCCTTTTGCCTACGCTCGATCGTGGCGCGGCTCGGTTGAGAAGCCAGGCTTGATGCTTGCTCTGGACAGCGGTGGAACGGCCGCGGGAATGGCTTTCCGGTTGCCGTCCGGAGCGGTCGCCGAGGAGATATCCCTGCTATGGCCACGCGAGATGGCGGTCGGATCGTATGCCGCGAGGTGGCTTCGCGCCAAATGCGTCGAAGGCGACATTCGGGTGCTTGCTTTTGTCGCAAACAAGCGCGCCGCCAACTATGTGACCGGCCTGTCGGAGGCGGAGAGCGCCCGCATGATCGTCAATGCGTCAGGATTTCTAGGCACCAACCTGGAGTATCTCCTGCGAACGAGCGCCAGCCTCTCCGAGCACGGCATAAAAGACGCTCTTGTGGAACGCCTCGTTCGCTTGTGCGGTGATCCAGCGGCTTGCGCCGGGCCCAGTACGCCATTTCTTCCAATCCCGCTATGAGGTCCTAACAGCATGCAACTCACGATGCACGGCATTGCCGTTGTCCCGCTCCTGCGCGGCTTAGGCTCTCTGGAGCGCTATGTCGACGCGGCCGAAATCTTTGCCAAGGCCCGGAAAATCGACGCCGCGGTTTTGATGCAGGCACGCTTATTTCCGGACATGCTGTCCTTCGCGGGACAAATTCAGCGCGCCAGCGACACCTGCAAGGGCGGCATGGGACGGCTGACGGGAATGGAAATACCAAGCTGGCCCGATACCGAGGCGAATTTTGACGAACTTCGGTCCCGCATTTCGAAAACGGTCGACTTTCTGAAGTCCGTGCCGGAAGAGCGCTTTGACGACAGTGCAGGGCGGACGATCGAGTTGAAGTTTCGAACAGCCTCAGGCGTGCTGGACGGCGTAAGCTATGTCGCGACCTTCATGCTTCCCAACTTCTTTTCCACGTCGCGACCGCGCACGACATTCTGCGCCATTGCGGCGTCGAGGTCGGAAAGCGTGACTATCTGGGCCCACTTGAGTCCTCCTGACGTCTTTAGGCCGGGGGCGCTGCCGGCACGCGGTATAGCTGTCCGGTTCGGTCAAAGTCCTCGACCGTCCACGGATCGCCGACACCGCCGATCATCCACCGGAGGATTGCCCATAGGTCCCGATCCAATGTTTCTTCGGCAATCGGCTCGAGTGCATCCACGACGGCATGGACCTCGAGGCCGGAGGGGAAAGCTTCGCCGCTGCGTCCAAGAAATATCAGGGCGTAGGTAAGCCCGGAAGGAGCGCGAAGAAAGCCCGGCTCCGTCAAGCCCTTTTGATCCAGATCGAATGACCGGATGAAGAACTCGCGAAATTCCGGATAGTGTCCGACGCGATCTTCGGCCAACCCAAATGAGAGGCGTTTTCCGCGCAAATCCGGTTTCTCGACAATGCTGACGTCAACCCTTGCGATTTTCCTTTGTGTCGAGACGATCAAGAAAGTGGCGGATCAATTCTGCAATTTCAGGACCAGAGTCTTCCTGGAGGAAGTGACGCCCTGTTACCAGGAGAGGCCCCTCCGCGTGCGGCAGAATCTGCTTGAACCGCTTGGAAAATGTGGCTGCGTCGAAGACCTCGTCCTCGCGGCCCCAGATAATCAGGGTTGGCAGCTTCGATTGCGATAACTCCCGCTCGAGCCACTGAAAGCGCTCCAACGCCCGCGCGTTCTCATCCAGCGGGATCCATCGGGGCCAGACCCAGGTTAGAAGGCGCGACATCGCATCGGGCAGGGCCGCTTCATACGCGGCCTGCGCCGTATGCGCGAATTTCTGGCGATCTACCACGGAAAGATAGACGCCGCGTCCCGCCAGTGCGCGATGCTTGCCCAAGAGGTAAGGGCCTACAAGAGGGGCATGCATCATGCGCCATGGAAAAATAAGCGTGTGGAATTCGGCGGGCGGAAGCGGCCAGGCCCATGTGCTCATGATGGTCAGGGCTCGAATGCGGTCTTGATTGCTCATCGCGAACGACAGTCTGGTCGGACCACCCCAATCGTGGCATACGAGCGTGATCCCGGTAAGGTCGAGCTGCCGCATGAGCGCGGTGAGATTGGCAGCATGCCCGTCAAGCGAATGCGCGTGTTCCCTGGTCGGCTTCTCTGACAGCCCGAAGCCGATCATGTCGGGAACGATCACACGCCGCCCCGAGCTGACCAATGGTCCGATCATGTCGCGATAGAGAAAGCCCCATGTCGGATTGCCATGTAAAAGGACAACGGGATCCCCTTGCCCTTCGTCCACATAATGCATCCGCCAGCCATTTACGGTCGCAAAGCGCGGGGTATACGGCCATTGCGCGCGAACCGCGTCTGGCAGCAGATTTCCAGCGGAGGTGGTCACAAGATGCTCCTTTGAGCGGGCGCGGGAGGCCGTTTTGATCTTTGAGAGCTCATATTATAGAGCGGTCGCTCCAAATTAGCTAGCAGGCCCGCTTAAATTGCCGAGGCTGGTCGGCCGCTGTCATTGTCAACGTCAGCCACCCGATGCTAAGAGAAGATGCTCACCGGATCGCCGTAGCGAGGAGAATAGACGGTAGATGGCAAGGCCGCGGGAATTCGATGAAGCCGCCGTTCTCGATGCAGCGATCGACCGTTTTTGGTTGCGCGGCTATGAGGCGACGTCTGTCCGCGACCTGGCCGACGAAATGCAGATCGCCGGCGCAAGCCTTTACAACGCCTTCGGAGACAAGCGCGGCTTGTATGCCAAAGCGCTGAACCGATACCTGGATCAGACGTTTCGAGAACGCATCCGTCGCATTGAACCGACCATGCCGCCGCGGGAGGCGATTGAGGCTTTTCTGAAGGAAATCATCAAGCGATCGCTCAGCGACAAGCAACGTCGCGGATGCATGTTGGTAAATTCGGCGATCGAAAGCGCCCCCTTCGATCCGGGATTCCTTAGTATCGTTGCCGTCTTTTTGGACGAGGTCGAGGCCTTCTTCCTGCGCTGCGTAACCAGGGGCCAAAAAGACGGTGTCGTAACACGTGCGCATTCCGCGTCGGATCTGGCGAAGTCCTTGCTTGGAATCCTTCTCGGCATCCGCGTGCTCGCCCGCGTGCGCCCCGAGCGTGCCCTTCTGGAGGGCTTGCTGCGCCCCGTCCTGGGTTTGCTCGATGACACGACCAGCCCGCGATAGTTCTCCATCGCGGCAACCAGCGATTTCAGGTCTGAACGCTTTATCGGTGCGCTAGACCCAAATAGGCCCGCGGCTTCGTCCAATGCCTGCTTGCAGTCCCCGGCGGCGGCCACGGATTGCGCAGCCCGGCTATTCACCTTTATTATAGCAAGTGATCTAGAATCGGACGCGATCGGTTCTCGTCCGGCCGAAAAGCTTGGGCGAGAGAAGCAGAGCGCGTTGCGCCATCGTGTGGGAAGGCCGGCTGCGAGGGACGCCCTCTCGTAGAGAGGTTGAATGAACGCAGCGTCCCAGGATGCCGAATGGACAAAGCTGATGCGGTCGGCGTTGGCGGGCGATGCCGAGGCTTATCGCCAACTCCTCCTATCGGTGACGCCCTATATCCGCGCCGTGGCACGAAAGCGGAACGCCAGCATGGCCGCCGCCGACGAGGAAGCGGAGGACGTGGTGCAGGAGGTATTGCTGGCGATTCATCTCAAGCGCGGTACATGGGATCAGTCGCGCCCGGTCGGGCCCTGGATCCATGCCATCATCCGGAACAAAGTGATTGACGCGTTCCGGCGCCGCGGGCGACGCATGAACGTGCCGATCGAAGAAGTAACCAACGTCCTCGCGGCCGAGGAGCCGAAGAACGACATCTCGACCGGCGCGATCGAAGGGTTGCTCGGACAGCTCAAACGCTCGCAACGCGAGATCGTCCAGTCCATCTCGATCAACGGGCACAGCATCCGTGACACGGCCGCTCGTTTACGTATGTCCGAAGGAGCGGTTCGGGTGAGCCTGCATCGTGCTTTAAGAGCGCTCGCAGCGCTCTATCGTACGAGCGCTTACGAGGATTGATCAGCGATCATATCCTCCGAACGCCGCGTCACGCGTGCCTTTCGCTGGAAGGCGCATTCCAAGAATTGGAATGTCACGCTAGCGAGTTCTCTACGAGGCGCAACGCGAGGCATTGCTTACGCGGCCTCACTCGCGACACGCGCCGCCGCGGTCCGATGGAGCATGTCGTCGATGGACCATTGGTCATAGGCATGCTTGCCGTAGTGGACGGCTTCGATCGTTCCATCGGGTGCGATCAGGAAGTCCGCCGGAAGTCCAAGGAGACCTCCGTTCGGCATTCCTCCGAGCGAAGGCTTATCCTTGGCCAGGTTTCCCTTTATCGAGGCCAGCCAAGCTCCCGGATTCAAGATCGCCCACATCGAAGTCTCAACGCCTTAGCGGCGATAGAGCTTCTTTTCGGGGTCGCCTACCACGTCGAACGGAAAGCGCCCCTGATACGGTATCAATTCACTGGGAGCCGAGTGAAACACGACGACTTCCCGTATCCCCGCTTTCGCGATCTCCGCGTGGCGGCGGACAAACTCCTGCAAATGGAGATTACAAACCGGGCACCCCGCAAATCTCCTCAATTGCAGATGCACCCATTTTTCGCCGAAGTCCGGTACCGGCACTTTCGAACCATGAATGTTCTTTAGCCCGATGGGTTGAAACCTCTGCCCGGCGGTCAATTTGGTCGTCATATTCTACTCTCTTGAGCGATTAGTGTTAGGAGCGTCCTCTCAAGCGGCCGACTCTTTCGGCATCTTGATGGCCTCAATCTCGGGGATAACGACGGGGTAATTGTCCTTCAGATAGTCTCGGATCGAAGTCGACTTGCGGCCGAGCAAGCGCTCGAGGTCACCTGATTGATCGAATTCACCGCAGTTTACTCCGCGAACCCAGCCAACGGCGAAGCCGGCAACGGGTGCCGGCAGTCGTTTCGCCACCTAGTTGTCGATGTATTGCTGCTCGCTGATCGTGACGTAGGGGACTTTCTTCCCGTGAATTTCGGAAAGCGCGCTTGCAATGTCCTCGGAGGACGCAAGTTCGCTGAAGCCGAGGGTGTAGGTCTTGTTTTCGTGGCCTTCTGCCGAGAGGATGACCGCCTGTGCTTCCGCAAGGTCGTCGCGCGTGGCTGGAGCCGCCTTACCGCTGCCCGCCGGGACCCTCACGCCAGCCTCATAGGCCTTTTCGCCGATGAAGAATTGAAGGACCTCCATGAAAGGTGGATGGCGTACAAGAGTATAGGTCAGGCCGGATGCCTTCAGGGTCTGCTCACCGAAGATATCGGTCTCCGTACCCTCGGGCAGAACGAAATCGGACCCCTCCTTGCGCACGATCGACGTATAGGCGACGTGCTTGACGCCAGCCTGTCGCGCGGCGGTGATGACATTGTAATGTTGCGTGTTGCGATCGGTGAAGCCATGCGTTGCAATGAGCATCACTTTGTCGACGCCCTCAAAGGCCTTCAGCAGCGAATCGTATTCGAAATAATCGCCCTTGCGAATGTCGATGCCCTTGCCGGCGAGATCCTGGGCCTTGGCCGGATCGCGCGCAAGGCCGGCGAGTTGGGTCGCGGGCAAGCGCTTGAGCAGATGGTCTAGCGTTTTACGTCCGAGATGGCCGCTGGCGCCTGTCACAAGAATTTTTCCCATGGTCGTGTCCTTTGTAGCGTTGCTGAATTAAGGGCGTGCGATGCCGCGAATTTCGGCGACAAAGGCCGCAATGGCCTCGCCGACTTCCTTCGGGCTTGTCTCCTGAAGGAAGTGGCCGCCCTTGACGGTCAGTTGCTTCTGGTTCGGCCAGGCGCTCGAAAACGCATGTAGGCGCCCGGTGCCGATGTAGCCGGGGTCGGCTCGTATGTAGAGCTTGGGTGTGCCGTTCTGCGCGAGCCAACGAGCCTAATCATCGACGATCTTGGCCGTGTGTGGCGGCTGCCCGTCGACGGGAAATTCAAACGACATCATCGCGCGGCGATCTTCACCGGGCACCAGGAAAGGCTTCGTGTAATAGGCGCGTTCCGTTTCGGTAAAGGCCCGTTGCGAGAGAAGAAAGCCGTTCAGGAAATCAAGGTTCTGCAACGACGCTTCGCGACCTTCAGGCGAGAACGCTTTGCCAAGAGCGGCGCGAACCTCCTCGGGGAAGTCCGTGACCCGCAGCGGCCAATGGGCGCACGAAAGCTGCCCTCAGCATGTATTGTATATCAGTTGCACCAAAATAGCTACTCCGAACGATGCAATGGTTAGGAACGCGTGGGCTATTCCGGACGACCGCCAAACCCCGGAGTTCCTTGGGAGCCAAGACGAGGTAAATCCTTGATCGCCTGTGCGGCAGTCCACCGAGGGCTGCAGCCTTAAGCTGCCGTTAAGTTTCGCCGTCGAGGGAGGCCTCAACAGGAGCCTTTCTCATGCGTATCCTACTTGTAGGAGACGGCCCTTCGTCGCGCGCGGGCCTCAAGTCCGGACTGAGCCGTTTAGGATTTGTTGTCGATGAGGTGCAGATCGATCTCGATCCAAGGACGCACCCGGTCACGTTAAATTGTGACGCGATTGTCCTGGATCTCGTGCGCCTCGATACGTCAGGTTCCGAATTTCTTGCCGATTGCAAGGCGAGCGGTGATCGAGTCCCCATCCTCCTGTTGACCGCAGTCGATGGCGCCGAAGAACGGGTCCGCTGGTTCGAGGCCGGGGTGGACGCATGCCTGGTCAAGCCGTTCGATCTCGAAGAAATGGCGGCGCGGCTGCGCGCACTCATTCGCCGGCGGCGGCATGAGCCGCCTGCAGGCCTTCCCCCAAGAACATGGAATGACATGAATAATCGAGCCACCGACGAGCCCAGCTTTAACCTGCGAACGATTGTGCCGCGCACAACCTTTGCGATCGCGGCATTCGCTGCGCTGACGTTTCTAGGTGCAACCGCCCATTCGCAGCAGCTATCGCTGCCTTTGAGCTCCGAGCAGCGACAAGCCATCGGCGAAGTCGTCAAAGAATATCTGCTTCAAAACCCGGAAGTCCTCCGGGACGCCAGCATGGAGCTGGAGCGGCGATCCGAACAGCTTCAGAAGGCCGATCAGGCCAAGGTACTGGTGCAGTACCGGGAGCAGCTGCTGTCCTCCCGAGGAAGCACGATCATCGGAAATCCAAACGGCAAAGTGAATCTGGTCGCCTTTTTCGATTATAATTGCCCGTTCTGCCGGAATTCGGTCGGTGACATTCAAAAGCTGGTCGACAACAATCCTGAACTGCGCGTCGTCCTCCGTGAATTTCCCATCCTGGGAAAAGATTCGACCGACACGAGCCGGTTGGCTCTCGCGATGGCTCGCCAGACCAGCGACTTTGCCTTGCGATGGCGCTACTACGCATCCTTAATGAAAGCCAAAGGATCAATGACCGGCGACCTTGCTCTCTCTGCTGCAACAGGCATGGGGATCGATGCTGCAAAGCTCAAGCGCGACCTAAGGGATCCTGACATCGACGCCATCTTGCGCGAGAACTTCGTGACAGCTGAAGCTCTCGGGGTGAACGGAACGCCGGCTTTCGTGATCGGCGACCAGGTCATCGTCGGCGCCGTGGGTGCAGGCCGAATGCAGGCTGCACTTTCGGCTGCAAGCAGCAGTAGTTCAAATTTGAGGCAATAGCGTATCAGGCTCTCAAAGCCTCTGTGCCATGGATGCTCTCAAGACGCCGAGGAGAGCATCATGGTCACCAAGACCGCCAATATCCTGAGCACGAGCATCGCATTTCTGTTCTTGACTGGTACCGCTCACGCCGAAGATGCGAGCCGCCGTGCCGCGATCGGTTCGGTGGTTTCCCCGCCCATGGGATGGACGCAATTCTGCACCGATAATCCAGCCGATTGCGTGTCAAAGGCAACGTCGGCGCGGGACATCGTCATGACCCCCAAGGTCTGGGCAGACCTCGGGCGCGTCAACAAATACGTCAACGACACGGTGAAGCCGATCACCGATAGCGACCATTGGGGCACCATCGAGAAGTGGTCCTATCCGTCAGACGGACATGGCGACTGCGAGGACTATGTCCTTCAAAAGCGCAAAATGTTGATCGATGCGGGGTGGCCGCAAGAAACACTGCTCGTTACCGTCGTCCGCGACAGGAACGACGAAGGACACGCCGTCTTGACGGTGACGACGGACAAAGGCGAGTTCGTCCTGGATAACGAGATTACGACGGTCGTCCCCTGGAACGAAACCGGCTATCGCTACATCAAGCGGCAATCCCAAACGAACCTGAATCAGTGGGTGTCAATCGGCGCGCCGGTTTCCCCGGCCGCAACGGCGACGGCACGCTAGCGTGGCTGCCTGACAAGCGAGACGTGGCAGCTTGTAGCGCCGGCGAGAGACGACAAAGCCAAGTCGTCTTCCCGACTCTAGGTCGGCCATCCCCGCATAGCCATGTCGATCGCGCGGTGGAGCTCGTCTCGGGTGCTACCTCGGCGAGCCTGCAGCCCCAACCCCTGGAATACGACGGAGAAATAACGGGCGAGATCCGTGGTAGACGTGCCGGGAGGCAGTTCGCCATCTGCGACCGCGCGCTCAAGACGTCCGACAAGGGTTGCATCGAAACCGGCCGCCATCTTTTTCATGTGACGTTGCATCTTACTGGTCGCCGTGGCGCAGGACATCAGGGCCTGGTTCCAGAAGCAGCCGCCCGGGTTCGCGGGGCTCGCAAACGCTTCAGCAGCCTCTCTCAACAGACGATCCATGCCCGCGCGGGCGGAAACGTGTGAGAGGCATTCTGCAAAGACCGTCGCGTTCTGCTGCGCGTAGCGCTCCAGCGTGAGCTGAAACAAGTCTTCCTTGTTGCCGAACGTCGCGTAGAGGCTCGGGCGATTGATGCCCATCGCGTCGGTAAGATTCGTTAGCGAAGCACCGTCATAGCCTCTGGTCCAAAAGACGCGCATGGCGGTATCGAGCGCCTCTTCGTAATCGAAAGCCTTCGGACGACCACGGGCAACGTCGGTTGGCGGCTGTTTTGTACCTTTCAATACATTAGTCCTTGACAGTAATGGTCTCGCTCAACTAGTTGTATCGTTCGGTACAGAAATTATCAAGAGCAGAGCGGTCGCCTTGTCGGTGCGGCCGGCATGCTTAGGCATCCAAGAGAGATCTCAGGAACGACGATTTCGCGAAGCGATACGGCTCCTATGCTCTCGTGACCGGCGCCTCCGCCGGTCTCGGCGAAGCGTTTGCCAAACAGATCGCCCAACGCGGGATGAATCTCGTTCTCGTCGCGCGACGAAAAGAGAAGCTGGAAGCCCTGGCAACGTCACTCGTCAACGCCCACGGCATTGCAGTCAAGACCGTGGTCCTGGATCTCGGACGCGAGGGTGCCGCCGAGGAATTCGCAAGACAGACAAGCGAGATTGACATCGGGCTCGTTGTGATGACGCGGCTTCCCTGGTTCTGGGCCGTTTTGTTGAAAATGATTTCGAAACCGAGCGGGCGAGTTTTCGCTTGAACACGGTTGGGCCCTTCGAAATGTCCCATCTTTTTGGCAAGCGATTAAAGCAGCGGGGCCGAGGCGGAATTCTGTTCGTGTCGTCGCTGATCGGCTTTTCCGCATGCCCTTATCAGGCCAATTATGCGGCCGGAAAGAATTATATCACATCGTTGGGCATGGCTTTGCATATCGAGATGAAGGCCGCAGGGGTCGACGTGACCGTTGTCGCTCCCGGCGGAATGAAGACCGAAGGATTGCAGAATGCGGGCTATGATTTCTCGAGTGTCCCCAGATGGACCCCGAGGAAGTTGCTCGAATTGGCCTTGACGCTCTTGGCAGCAGAGATCTCATTGTGCCCGGAGCGGTAAATGCCTTTGCCGCGTTCATGATCAAATACATCCTTCCCCGATCTGCGAGCGTTCGGTTGTTCGGCAACCATATGGGAAAATTGATCGGCGCTCTGTAAACTCGCGCCTCGGGCCCGGCGGAACCAGAATTGTTGCGAACCGTCGCCTCTGCAGCCCCAAGGCGCCCTGTGTCCTTTCCTGGAGAAGATCTGAGAGGGGGCCGGCATGCTCGCCGGCTTTCCGGATAAATAACGCTTAGAATGTCCGTTCGCGATGGTGCCGTGTCCGGCTTGGCGCAAAGCGACTTTGGAACCGGGCCTTAAGCCTGCCTTAAGCTGGCGCCCGCAAACGCCTCCCACGTGCAGGGAGCGTGAGATGTCCGACAGAAGAATTCGTTTTGCCGCCACAACGGTAACGTCACCGCCAGCGATAGCTGACGTCAGGCCGGGACCGACGCCGGCGCGCGCCCGGGATGAGCGTCTCGACTTTTTCCGTGGAATCACGATGTTCATCATCTTCATCGCCCATATGCCAGGTAACAGCTGGAACGGCTTCATTCCGGCTCGTTTCGGGTTCTCATCGGGCGCCGAGCTATTCGTGTTCTGCTCGGGCCTCGCTAGCGCAATCGCGTTCGGCGGGACCTTTGCGCGGCACGGCATGTCCATCGGCACAGCCCGCATTATCCATCGCATCTGGCAGGTTTATTGGGCCGAGTTATGCCTCGTCCTCGCATTGATCACGCTTGCCGCAGCTTCCGACGCGATCTTTGGCCTCGACATCCTACGCGCCCAGTTTGGCCCGCTTTTGACGGAGCCGGGCCGGGCGCTTCTGGGGATCGTCACGCTGACCTGGCAACCCGATCTCCTCGATATCCTGCCAATGTATATCGCGATCCTGGCCATGGTGCCGGTCATGATCGGAGCGCGTCGCCTCCACCCACTCGCCCCGTTCGTGATCAGCTTGTCATTGTACGCGGCTGTCTGGTCAGCCGGCTTGAACCTTCCCGGTAATCCCTGGACGGGGAGCGGATGGTTTCTCAATCCCTTTGCGTGGCAGGCGCTCTTTTTTATCGGGTTCGCCATCCGAATGAAGTGGCTGCCCGTGCCGCGGCTTGCGGCGCCGAAGCTCATGCTAGCATGCGCGATCTTCGTCGCCGCTTCCGTCCCCTTGTCTTTTTGGGTCATCCTCGAACGGTGGCCCGAGTTGAATGGCGTGCGTGACCTCTTTTTCGGCCCCCAGGAGAAGACCGACCTTCATCCGCTCCGCATCGCACACTTCTTGGCTCTGGCCTATCTCGTGGTTAGTCTCATCGAACCTTGGAGGGCAAAGCTTGGTCAAGGAGCGGGCCGGGTGATCAGCCAGATCGGACAGCAATCCCTCGCCACGTTTCTTGCCAGCGTCGTGCTGGCGCGTTTCGGTGCGACGTTGGCCGAGCTTGCGGGAGGGTCCGAGATCGCCGTGGCCGCAATCAATATTGCTGCGTTCGCCGCACTTTATGCCGTGGCCCGAACAGTTCGATGGTTCATGCAATCGCCCTGGAAGGCGACAACGCAGGCGCCTGTCTCGCTGCAGCGGGCACTTGAGGTCCCGTTCCACGTCGACTGCCCCACGTGCATGCTTATGCGCAGCGCCAATTAAAACCGATGTTCTTCTCCTACTCTCTGCTGGATGACGCGCGATGTATAATGACCTATCTGGAAACGCTGTCTCGGTTACACGTGACGAAGTGCGGGAAGCATGGAATGAGACTGTTGAAGCGATTGTGTCTCATGATGCGTCGGCAGCCGAACGGATCGCGCGCGTTCTCGTTCTGGATCCGGAATTTGCGCTTGCGCATGCCGTGAACGGCTTGTTGCTTCTGTCTCTGGCGCGTGCCGATCTCGTTCCTGCTGCGGTCGTATGCATGGATGAAGCCTGGCGCGCGCAGTCGGAGCGCAGCATCAGCGCGCGCGAAAACCTGTACCTTCAGGCCCTCGAGCAGTGGATTCTCGACGCGCCGCGGAGATCGGCTGCAATCTTGGAGCAAATACTGACGGATTGTCCCTGCGATATGCTGGCCATCAAGCTGGCACACACGCTGCGGTTTGCGCTCGGCGACCAGGCGCAGATGCTCCTGGTGCTGAATAAGGTCGTTCCAGCCTTCGGCCGGCATCACCCCTACGCCGGATATGCGCAAGGCTGCCTGGCTTTTGCGCTCGAGGAGCGGCATCTTTACGCCGAGGCCGAGTGCGCCGGGCGGTTAGCCGTCGATCTCGCGCCACGAGACGTCTGGGGCCGGCACGCGGTCGCGCATGTGCTCGAAATGACCGGGCGTGCCGAAGAGGGCATGGCGTGGCTTGCGGATCGGCGGAATTGGGCGCACGCGAACAATTTCAGCCTCCACCTGACATGGCATCACGCCTTGTTCAACATGGAGGCCGGTCAGTTTGCCGAGGCAACGGCTCTATACGATGAAAGCATGGCGACTGACTGCTCCGACGATTACCGGGACATCGCAAGCTGCGCCTCCCTGCTTGCCCGCCTGGAGTATGAGGGAATTGACGTCGGAAGTCGCTGGGAGGACATCGCCAATCGCGCTGAACGCCGGGCGAATGACGGCCGTCTCGTGTTTGCTGACGTGCACTATGTGTTGGCGTTGCTCGGCGCCGGCAGGGTTAAGAGCGCCGACGAACTCGCGCGCCGCGTTGTAGACGACTCTTTTGCCAACTCAAGCGACGAACGGCGCGTCGCGGCCAGGTGCGGTGGCACAGTCGCGTGCGGGCTCCTTTCCTTCCAGAACGGAGATTATGTTGCAGCCGCGAAATGGCTCTCCGCTGCGCGGTCGACCATGAGCGACATCGGTGGCAGCAACGCCCAACGTGACTTGTTCGAGCAGGTGTACATCGAGAGCCTGATTCGCAGTGGCGACGACGAACAGGCCGCAACCCTGCTTTCGCATCGGCTAGCGGCACGTATGGGAAAAAACCGGTTTGCCCTCACACGGTTGAACCAGCTTCAGCAAAGCTCGGTTCGACTGGGCGCTCTCTCGACGCTCACCGCGGCATCGACCAAATCAACGCTCCACTGAGGCTGAACACGCGGAAAGCGCCAGTAAAGCATCAAAACGACGCTGTGAGGACGCTGAACGACGTCCCCGCCTTAAGGATGCCTTAAGGTCGCAGGCCCAGGTCCTGCGACCTTCGACGGGTAATTTGCGGTTGAACCAGGGGAATTCGATGATTGGCGATCCAAACAGCGAACGAGACATCCTGGGAACGTTTCTTATTGGCGCGGCTGTTGCAACCGGCAATCCGGCGATTAGCCAGTTTGGTATCGCGGGAATTTTGCTGCCTCTCATCCTTCTTGTCGCGGTTTTGTCGTCCAAATCCCGCACGCTGCCCTTGACCGTCGGAATCCGTTGGATCGGAGCCGCCTACGTCGCCTTCATTTTCCTCTGGTATGAACAGTATAAGCTTTTCGGGGATGAAGGCAGTGTGCAGCTCTTCGTAACACTGACCGACTGGCTTGGCTTTCCGGTCCACGAGGCCGTCATGCGCATCGGCGTCGGTCTCTGCGAGATTTTGGCATCGGTGCTCATCCTGACGCCCGCGCTTCAGGGATTGGGCGCAGTCGGGGCGTTGCTGCTCATGACCGGGGCGATCTTTTTCCACCTCGTGACGCCGCTGGGAGTTGATCCCTACGGCGATGGCGGCGTCCTGTTCAAGCAAGCGTGCTCGGTCTGGACCTGCGCAGTAATCATCGTTTGGTGGCAATGGCAGCAGATCACCGCCTTGGCGCGCTCAATCGGAATCCCGCTTCCGGCTTGACCGAGACCGAATGTCACAGGGTTGCAAAGTGATGGCATGACCCACGCTGCGGCCGATCCAATGGACGTCGCGCCCCTGAGTTCCGGGCTAACAAGCATGCGAACATGCCGCCTTGTCTCGCATCCAATGAACCGGCGATTATTGTTCGCTCGCGTGAAAGGCGCCTATGTTGCGCGCCGGTCAGGGAGAACGCGGCCCCGTATCTTTGCGCTCCTGATGCTCCTCCTCGCATCACTTCCATGGAGGGCGAGCTTCGGATGTGGCCCAACGTCCGATTGCCTCATACCTGAAGGCAGCTACCGAATTCGGCTCCCAAGCAACCCGCCTGCCGGCCGGCCGCTTGGAGCTGTCGTCTACTTTCATGGATGGCAGCAGAGCGCCGAAGACGTCATGGCCGATGCGTCCTTGGCGGCCACCACGGAGCGCCTCAGAATAGTGCTCGTTGCACTCAACGGTGAAGAGAAAACCTGGTCGTTTCCCTCGTCCCCAACGCATCACCGCGACGATTTTGCCTACGCGAATGCGGTTGTCGACGACATCGTGAGGCGCTTTCCCATCGACCGCCAGCGCCTGCTGGGCGTCGGCTTTTCGCAAGGCGCGTCCATGATTTGGTATTTGGCTTGCCGAGACCCTCGCATGTTTGCGGCGTTCGCGCCGATGTCCGGTGCCTTCTGGCAGCCTGCACCGGATCGATGCGCGGCGCCTCTTCCGGTGCTTTTCCATCTGCATGGATTAGCTGACACGACGGTACCGCTCGGGGGAAGGGAAGTTGCGCCAGGCATCCGGCAAGACAGCGTCTGTGATAGCTTTGCGATCTTAGGGGGTCCCCGGATCCTCCACGCTTCAGAGCCGGTGCGCCTGAAAGGAAGCGAAGACCTTCATTTGACGTGCGAGCGGTCGGCTCGGCAAGCCGACGGCGGACTTCTGGAGCTCTGCCTTCACGCCGGTGGCCATTTCGCCGTCGCCGGATGGGTCGAGCATGCCTGGCGCGCAATAGCGCATTAGGCGGACTTCCAGCTGATACACGGTCTCGATCGCGGGGCATGTTTTCCGGCGACCGGGATGGTTTCAGCCCTCTGACGTTGGCGATCGACGGGCCGGCGCTTAAGGCTGCCTCAAGCCAGGACATCGATAGACGGCCTCATGAAACTGGAGTGCGATCCGATGTCCTATGGAAAGGCCTTCGCGTTGGTCTTGGCAGCGTCGCCCATCGCGATGGGCGCGGGCGCCGCGTTCCTGCCGCGCCAGCCGGACGAGGCTTTCGTGATGAGCGTCCAGCGGGACGAGGAAGAAGTCGGACTCGAACTGACTTGGACGATTGCACCCGGCTACTACCTGTATCGCGACAAGATCAGCGCGACGCTTGACGGGCGCATGGTCAGGCTGGCGACGCCGAAAGGACAATTCGAAGGCTTCGGGCCATATCGCGTCTCGGGTATGCGCGAGGTGTATCGAAGCATCGCCATGGCCGACACGGTGGGTGAACAACTGCCACAGAGGGGCTGTTGATTGTCACGTACAAAGGCTGCGGCCAGGACACGTTCTGCTATCCGCCTATTCGTAAAGCAATCGACCTATCATCATTGTCGATCAGCGCGCGGCCAAGCGAAAGCTACGTCGACGCCACCAATTCCCTGGTTGATTCTCCGCGCCGCTCGCAGGAATAGAAAGACGCTGCAGGCGCTGTTCTTCTGCTTTGGAAATGCCAATCGAGCCGATGCGCTGCCTCCGCGTCCCTAAACCGCGGAGGCAGCGATGCCCCGCTCCCTTCGCTGGTTTAGTCGGCTCGACCGCCATGGTGGGCGCGTCGTCTCACTCTGCGCGCCAGCCACCGGTCAACTGAGAGCGGTCCGCTTCCGCCCACTACAAGCGCGATCAAGCAAGCAAGGTAAAGCAGGTCCGTCTCATAGCCGGGCTGGCCAAAACGCGCGCCCGTCGCGTCGATAGCCTGCAACTTGATGGAAGAAAAGCCGTATTGAAGATGCACGGTGAAGATTGCGACCAGCAGCACGATGACCATCGGAATGCTCACCAAAGGCACGAGCGCGCCGATCGCAACACACGCGCCTCCAATGATCTCCGTCCAGATCGTAAGCAACGCAAGTGTCTTGGCCGCCGGCAAGCCCATCGCGTGCAGGATCCCCGTGAAATTATCAGGGCCTCGCAAGAGCTTGGCAAAACCGTGTTCCGCGAAACCGTATCCGACGATAAGGCGAAGGGGGACCGGAGCCCAACGCGCAACGGACAGCGAGATGAACGCTTGTCCTTTTGCGATCAACTCGAGAATGCTGTGATTGGCGTTGGTCTTGAGATACGGGAGTTTTAGTCTGGTCATGCATAGCTCACTTTGTGATGAAGGTTGACCGCCGACTCGTCTCTCAGCGTTTCTCGGAGAGAGTCTGCGCGATCAACGCGAAGCTATTCAAGCCAGACGTCGAGAGTGTGATTCGAGGGCCGTTCGTGTTTCAAAACGCGGTGAGTCAGTTCAGCCCAATCGATTGCCGTCCAGAGGAAGCAGGAAGATCTCTAGGTCGAAGCGATCATTTTTTAACAGCGCACCGCCGACATAGGATCGTCCATGGCACGGTGTGAGGGAACAATGCCGTCCTTGGGGGCAAAGCGCCAAACGGGTTGCGCAGATCAAGCACGAACCACAATCGGGATTGCGGCGAGCCGCAACGCCTCGAAGCAGTAAACCACCTACCAGCGAAGGAAACGCAAGCCCGCTAAGTAGCCGGACAATACCAGAATGCTCGCCGCCAGCGGATACCAGGTGATGACGAACAGCGGGCTGTCGTCGAAGCAATTGGTGGCGTAGAACGTGGCCGCAATCGCGCTTGCGGCAAGGCCGGCAAGCGCGCCACAGACGCCGGCATTGGAAGGAGCGCCACGCCTCAAGGCCGCGATAAACAGTGCCAAGGGGCCGGCCCCAAGGGTCGGAATGATCGTCATGCAATTCATCGAATTGGACCCGATCGCTTTGATCAACCAGTCCGAGCTCGGCACGACGATCAGTTCTGCGACAACGCCGAAGATGAGTAAAATCGCCGGAAGAAGCAGAAGCCGCGCCTGCCACCTCGGGGAGGGTAAAGGCGCGGTATTGCGAAATACCGCGGCCGTCGCCAGCCCCGCCAGAGGAATGACGACGGCGAATTTGAACAGAAACCGCACGGTTCCCAGCGCCCATGCGATATCCTGTCGAAACCCGATAGCGGAAAAAAATATCACAGCGACAAGGGACGTGCCGAGGAGCAATGCAGCCGTCAGGAACCAGCCGGCGCGAGGCTCGATCATGCGATCGGCGGCAAGTCCCCTGATGAGCTCCTCGGTTGTCACGGCGAGGTTTTCCCTTGTTTAGCGGCGCAAATGCGCGCCGCTTCTTGCTCATTCGTCTGAACGCGAAGGCCTCACCTTCTTATTCGCAACGCGCCGAGCTTTGTTACAAAGTGCGGGGGCTTACCCCGCTCCCTGGTGACAGCTGCATGTTTCGAACGCGCGCATTCTCGATCCAGCGATCGAGAGACAGCCGGCCGGTGCCGCCGATGGCCAGGGTAGCCAGCCCGCCGAGGTACAAGACCAGAATTTCATAGCCGACGGGCCCAAACTTGGTGCCTGTTTCGGTCACTTGCGCCAGCTTCACCGAAAAGAATCCGTAGGGAAGATGGACGGTAAAAAGTGCCGTCAGCACCACCACAGCCAACGGGATGCTGGCGATCGGAATAAGGAAGCCGGTGAAGACCGACGCGCCGCCCAATATCTCAACGGCTGTTGTCGCCCACGCGGCGACCTCTGGCATGGGGACGCCAAGCGTATGCAGGACGACGGCGAACGTGTCCGGCCCTCGCGTCAATTTGGCGAAGCCGTGAGCCATGAAGCCGTAACCGACGATCAGCCGGAGAGGCAGCGGTGCCCACTCGCGAAGTGGTTCCATGAGTTGCGTAAGAATGCGCATGAGGACGGTCCTATGGAGGGTTGCGATGACCTCCAGAGGGACAGCGCACCTTAAGCGCAGCTGAAGAAAATCGACGTTTTCCGTTAATGAACGCGTTTGTGATGCCAACCGATCTTGCCCGGCCATCGGTTCGATTGACCCGTAACGCGTCCAACCGCCGCGATATCTTTCAAGCGATATGCGACCGCTACGGCAGGATCTTCGCCATCAGCCGGCCGGCTAAAGCACCACTACTTTCGTCCCGAGCGATACGCGAGAATAGAGATCGATAACGTCCTGGTTCATCATGCGGATGCAGCCCGAAGACACGGCCTTGCCGATGCTGTCCGGCTCGGTCGTGCCATGAATCCGGTATCGGGTGTCTTTTCCATCCTTGAAAAGATAGAGGGCCCGCGCGCCGAGCGGGTTTCCGGTGCCACCTTCCATGCCTTTGGCCCACTTTGCGTAGCGCTCAGGCTGGCGCGCGATCATCGCACTGGTTGGCGTCCAATGCGGCCATTCACGCTTTTCCTGCACACTGCCTGTACCGGAGAACGCGAGTCCCTCTCGCCCAACGCCGACCCCGTAACGCGTCGCCTGACCGTCCTTCTGGACGAGGTAGAGGAAGCGTTTATGGGGATCGACGACAATCGTGCCGGCCGGATAGGGTGAACGATAGGCGACCGTCTGCCGCAAGAACTGAGGATCGATACGCGATACGTCGACCTCATCAATCGGGAATTTTTCGGATCGAAGGTTTGCATACCGGACCGGCGCTCCCGATCCACTTGGCATGAACGATGCGGTTGCAACCGGACCTCCGGTCACGGAGCAGCCGGCCAGGAAAGTGGACAACGCGCCTGCGGACAGGACTGTTCGCATGCTTCGAAAATCGAAAACCCATTGCATAAACGTGATGCCTTCAACTGCGAGTGAAAAAGTTACTTTGACTGTGGAGTCTTTTGACGCGCGCGAGCGTCGGCCACGACCCGCACGAACCCCTGTTCATTCAAAGCCTGGTTGACCTTGAACGGGCCAACAAGGAAGCCGGGAGTGCCCTGCAAGCCGATCGCATCGGCGATGTTCAAGTTGCGCTTGACCAGGCGCGCGATGTCGTCCGCATGGGCGGTCATGTCGGCATCGAGCTGCGCGGCGTCGACCCCCGCATTGCGGGTGGCCTCGATCATCTTCTCCTGTTCGACGCCATAGCCATCGATGTTCATCAACGCATGGTGAACAGGCAGGTACTTGCCTTGATACTTCGCTCCTAAGGCGAGACGAGCGCCGATGATGGATGTCGGATGGAGGATCGGCCAGTCCTTGTAAACCAGACGAATATTGCCGTCGGCTTTGACGACTTTCTCGAGCGGTTTCGCTGCCCCTTTGCAATAAGGGCAATTGTAGTCGAAGAAGTCGACGATCGTCAGGTCACCATTGGGATTGCCGCCCGTCGGCGATTCCGGATCATTGAAGATCATGTTCCGTGTGATTTCGTTCTCATCAGCGAGAGCCGCCGACGGCAGCACGAGAATAGTCGCGGACAAGGCCGCAAGCCGCAGAAACTGCGCGCGCGAAATGTTGTCGGTCAAGGAATCGTCTCCTTTGTGTTTGTGTCAGGCTCGAACGGCTTTCGCCAGTTTGCTGAGAAATCCCGAAACGCTGACGTCGCCGACGATCCGCGCTTCCTGGATCTCACGTCCATCTGGGCTGATGAAAACGATTGTTGGCGGTCCGACCACGCTAAATCGCTTCATCAATTCCTTGCTGTCACCATCGAAATGCGTGAGGTCGGCTTTCACCAATAGAAAGCCGCGAAACGCGCGCCTGACGGCTTCCTGCGAGAAGACGTTGCGCTCCATGAGTTTGCATTCCGTGCACCACTCCGCCGAAAAGTCGACCATGATCGTCTTTCCCTGCTTTCGGGCGACTTCGATGGCGTGTTCGAGACCGGCTTCGTTCGTAATGGTTCGAAAATTGTTGGTGACGAGATGCAATCCATCGCTGGAACCGGTGGCATTTGCGGTCACAAGGCCGACGGCGGCGAGCGGCTGCAGCGGCTCATAGATCGAAGCTCCCGCGCCCGCGGCAAGAGCTACCCCATAGACGAGGCTGAGCATTCCGATCGCAACTGCCGCAGCGTGACCGCGTGTGCGGGGCTTGGCGAGCATCCAGAAGGAAACGAAGTAGCCCCCGATTGCAAGAAACAAGACACCCCACATCGCCGCCATCAGACGGATCGGCAGGACGCGTGACAACATCCAGACGGCGAGCGCCAGGAATACGAAGCCGAAGATGTGCTTGGTACGCATCAACCAGGCACCCGAACGAGGCAGGACCCTGGCGCCCAAGACACCGAACGCGACCAGCGGCAGGCCCATGCCAAGACCGAGCGCGAACAAGGCGAGCGAGCCATGCAATACCTCGCCGGTCTGTCCCACGTAAATCAGCGCGGCGGCGAGCGGCGGCGTGACGCACGGACCCACGATCAGGGCCGATCCAAAACCGAGCGCAGCAGCGCCGCCAACCGAGCCTTTATTGCCGGCGGATTGTGCCAACCTTGCCGTCCAGGACTGTGGTAGTTGAAGCTCGAACAGTCCAAACATGGACAACGCCAGCACCACAAACACGAGGCTCATCACCAGGATCGCGGTAGGCGTCTGCAATACGGCCTGAAGGTTTTCACCCGACCACGCCGCAAATATGCCAAGGGTGCCGTACGCCGCCGCCATCGCCAAGACATAGGCCGACGACAGCACGAAGCTTCGTCCGAGCGAGAGCTGGCCCTCCGTTCGCGCCAGCATGCCCGACATGATTGGGATCATCGGAAACACGCAAGGCGTCAACGACAGCAATATCCCGAAGCCGAGAAAGGCAAACATGGTCGAGATCAGCCCGCGGCCGCGGAGCGCCGCTGTTTCGTCCTCCGTCCCGTTCGCCGCATCCGCTGTCGTGACCATTTGGTCTTGGTCCAGGCTTTTGTCCGCGGGTGCGCCGGCTGACGGATTATCCTGGGCATCGCTGACCCGCAGGGTCGGAAGGTCAATCGCCTTCGAGATCGGCGGGTAGCAGATGACGTTCTCGGCGCACCCCTGATAGGTCACCGTCAGCGTGGTCTTGTTGTTCAAGGCCTCGGCCAAAACGGTGGCGGTGGTCGACCCGTGATAGACTTCGGTCGGGCCGAAATTGGGATCATCCTTGGACTCCCCGGGCACGGTTTGTATCGCAACAGGCTGGCCATCCACGGAAGCCTGGATCCGGTCACGGTAAAGATAGTGTCCGGGCAGGATCGACCAGTCGACCCGGACGCCTCCTTTGTCGGTAGCTTCAGCGTGGAACTGGAACGCCTGATCTGGCGGCATAATTCCCGCGGCTCCGGCGGGCAGCACCCCCGCGATAAAGCCGAGCAAAACTGTAACAAATCCGAGATTGCGGACGTATGGCATGGAGACCCTTCCGTGACGAACGGAGGATCCCGTGCCGCCGCTACCTTAAGCCAGCCTTAAGGTTCGCTGCCGAGAGGGGGCAACAACAGGAGCAGGCGCAGATGCGGATTCTCGTGGTCGAGGACGATACGGTCCTCGCCAATGGCCTGAAGGTCGGCCTCGGCTTGCATGGCGCCACGCTCGACGTCGTGTCAAGCTGCGCCGACGGTCAGGCAGCCCTTGCGGTCGACACGTTCGATGCGGTGGTTCTGGATGTCATGCTCCCCGACGGATCCGGGCTCGACCTCCTTGCATCCTTGCGTGCCAAGGGCGATCGCGTGCCTGTTCTTTTGCTAACGGCGCTTGATGAGGTCTCCGATCGCATCAAGGGATTGGATTCGGGCGCCGACGACTATCTGGGCAAGCCCTTCGACCTGAATGAGCTCGCCGCACGGGTGCGGGCCATCAGCCGGCGCCAGGAAGGGCGAGCGGTCTCCTCAGTATCACACAATGGCGTAACCCTGGACCTTGCGCGCCTGACGGCTTCCGTCGACGGCGGTGAGGTCGCTCTGTCACGCCGCGAATTCGCAATCCTTTCCGCTCTCATGGATCGGCCGGGCGTCGTTTTCTCCAAGAGCGATCTGGAGGCCAGGCTCTATGGCTGGCAAGAGGAAATCGAGAGCAATACGGTGGAAGTGCACGTCCATAAGTTGCGTACCAAGATAGGGCGGGCCCGTATCGAGACCATTCGTGGCATCGGATATCGCATGAGGTCGGACGCAGCATGAACTCGCTCAAGCGCAGGCTGTTCTTCATTCTCGTCGCCGCAACGGGCCTGATCTGGCTCGCCGCGACGTGCTGGGTTTATTTTGGAACGACGCGGGAGGTTGAAAATGTGCTCGACTCCCGTTTACAGGAAGCGGCCCGGATGGTCCTGTCTCTGGCGTCAACCAATGGCACCGGGTCCTTTCAGAAAGATGCCGATGCCAGCCATCCTGGCGATCCTCTCAGTTATGAGCGCCAACTCTCATGCCAGATCTGGTCGCTGGACGGCCGGCTGATGGCCCGATCCAGCGGGACGCCCAGCGAAAAGCTGAGCGACACGCGGACGGGGTTCTCCGAGCGCACCATCAAAGGCGAAAGGTGGCGCGTCTTCACCGCCGAGGATCCCGCCAAGAACGTGCGGGTAGTGGTGGGCGACCGCCTGGGTTTGCGTGAGGCGTTCGTAACCGACATTATCAAGGGGCTCGCGGGACCCATGCTGCTGACCATTCCCCTTTTGGCGTTGCTGATCTGGGTAAGCCTCAACCGTGGCCTCGGGCCGATACAAATCCTCGCAGAGGACCTCAAGCGACGTGACGCCGATGACATGACGCCGCTTCTCACGACGGGCGTTCCGACCGAAATCCAGCCGATGGTCGCCTCGCTCAATAACTTGTTTGGCCGCGTTGATCATGCTTTGCGCCATGAACGAGACATCACGGCGTTTGCCGCCCACGAGCTTCGTACCCCGCTCGCGGGTTTGCGCACGCAAGCCCAGATCGCGATGACCACCACGGAGTCCGGCGTGCGAGACGCAGCCCTTCGCCAGATCCTGTTCTCCGTCGACCGAACCACGCGGCTCGTCCGGCAGTTGCTTACCATCGCCAGGCTCGATTCCGAGCGCGGTGTACCTCTCACGCCGGTACGCCTCGGCGAAGTCGTGGACGAAATGCTCGCCGCGCTGCCGGCCGCGGACAGAGAGGCGGATGTCATCATCGATCCGGTACTGGAGCGGACCGTTGCCACCACGAGCCGTGACGCTCTCCTTCTGGCGGTCCGCAACCTGCACGAAAATGCCGTCCGGCATATGCCAGAACGCGGCACCATTCGCTGGTCCTCGGAACGCACGGCGGACGGCATGGTGCTCTTCGTGGAGGATACCGGCCCCGGGATCGCGGAGGACGAGCTTGAGCTCGTTACCAACCGCTTCTTCCGTGGGCGCAATAAGACGGCTGTCGGAAGCGGTCTTGGCCTCTCCATTGTCACGCTGGCGCTGCGGGCAGGGGGAGCACAGCTCCGCCTGAAAAGCCGCTCCGGGGGACCCGGCCTGCGCGCGGAAATTCTTTGGCCGTCGCCGTCTCACGCCTTTGCGTCGATCGGGGACGAGGAATTGCGTGCCTATGCCCCGCTTTCCGCCTCCAATCCTTTGCCGGCCTGAGGTAATGCGCGATGGCTCCTTCGTCACATAGCGATCCGGTCCCCGCGATCACGGAGCAATCCGCGACGGGAACGACGGCTGAGATATTTGAGGATATCCGGCGGACGCTGGACGTTGAGGTCGTGAACCTGATTTGGCGGCACCTCGCAACAATACCCGGCAGCCTTGAGTGGGTCTGGACAGCGCTGAAACCGCTCTATCAGGGTGCTGCCATCGGCCCCGCAGTGCACATTCGCTCGCATCTCGCTCTTCCGCCTATGCCCGCCATTTCAAGGGACGCGCTCCATGCGGCCCGCATCGACGACGGAGCCCTCGCGGCAAGCGGTAAGATCCTGGACAGCTATCAACATACGAATGCGCTGGCGCTCGTTTGTTTTTCGGCTTTTCTGGCGCGGTTTGACCGAACCATGCCCTCGCCAGAACCGGGCCCACGACCGGCTGAAAGCTCGACCTCCTACACCGCTCCCGGACGCGCCGAGCTGCCGCGGCTCGTTCCGTTGGTCGAGATGCCCGTCGCGCTCGCCAACCTCGTGCACGAACTGAACGGCTTTGGCGAAGACAAAGATCCTGCTCTGACCGCCAGCATGTATCGCCATCTGGCCCACTGGCCGGTCTACCTCGTGGTGGTCAGGACAATGCTTGCTCCGCTCCATGAATCAGGTGAACTCGCGTCCCTCGTCGCCGCCACGCGCCGGTTGGGAAGCCAGGCCGGGGCACAGGCGGCAAGCGCAATTCAAACGCCGGTTTCGCAGCAACCGATCGAGCCGGCATTGGCAGCTGTTCGGCGCTTCGTCCGCCATCCCATCGCGCGCATGACCGGTATTTGCTCGCTCATTCGGCACGCAACACCAAGCTAAAGCGCTTGCATCTCTCGAGCAATCGACAGCCTCGAGCCACCTGATCCACGGGGCTGCAGATTGTCATTCTAGATTGAACGTTCTATAATAAAGTAGTGTCAGCAGGGGATCGCGACCATGGGTCTTGAACAAGACTTGGCAGACTTCAAAGCGGAATTTGAACGAACCGCGCCGGCCGGGCGCGCGGCGCTCTATGACCGAAAGGTCGAAGAACTGCGGGAGGCGTTTCCGCTTCAGGATGTCTTGCAGGTGGACGATTTGGCTCCGGATTTTACCCTGTCCGGCGCTACCGGGCAGATGGTGTCCTTGAGTGAACTGCTCAGGCAAGGACCGGTGATTCTGACCTTTTATCGCGGTGGCTGGTGCCCGTATTGCAACCTACAGCTCCGTGCTTATCAGGCCGCGTTGCCCGAGATCGAGTCATACGGCGCGAGCCTCGTCGCCATTTCTCCGGAATTGCCTGATCGTTCGCTTTCGACCGCCGAAAAGAACGCCCTGGGCTTTCGCGTCCTGAGCGACGTCGGCAATTCGGTGGCTTCGGCCTTCGGCCTGGTTTATGCGCTGCCTGAGGAGCTCCGGGAGGCGCTGCGTTCGAACGGCAAGGCGCTCCCGGCGCACAACGGTGATGAGACATGGGAGCTGCCCGTGCCGGCAACTTTCATCGTCGCAAAGAACCGTCGGATCGTCTTTTCTTTCGTTGAAATCGACTACCGCCGCCGGCTTGCGCCTGAGGCCTTGATCGAGGCCTTACGTCACGCAGTCGGCGGAACGCGTTCATAGCGTGGCAGAGCGCTAAACGCTTGCCGCCTATCGCGTTGCATCGCGGCCTGGTTCGCGACAGCCGGTCAGCGCTGCGGGCAGCGATAGCTGGCTTCCATGCCGTCGGGCTCAGAAGCTAAGTCCTCTATTGAATCAAAACTTCCAGCCTTGACCAAGCGCCCTTATCCGCGTGAAGTCCAATCGAGGCATCTTCAGGGAAGCCTATGAACCGTCTCGCCGCCATGGAAGCATTTGTTCGCGTGATCGATACCGGATCGTTCTCGGGCGCTGCGCGACAGCTCCGCATAGGGCAGCCCGCGATATCAAAGGCGATCGCGCAGCTCGAAGCACGCGCCGGTGTCCAGCTCCTCGTAAGATCCACCCACGGCCTCTCGGCCACGGAAGCTGGGCAACGCTTCTACGATCATGCGCGGCGGGCCATCGAGGAAGCCGATGAAGCAGATGCCGCGGCTCGCGGCGCCGGTGCCGCGCTATCTGGCAAGGTACGCATCAGTGCCGCGGTGACGTTCGCCAGGCTGCACGTCATTCCAAGACTGGCCCGCTTTCTCGATGCCCATCCTGCGCTCGACATCGACATCGTGCTCGATGACCGCAACGTCGACCTTATCGAGGCCGGGATCGACCTCGCGCTTCGGATGGGCGTTCTCTCGGATTCGAGCCTTACCGCCCGGCGCATTGCCGAGCGCTTGCGGAATTTACTGCCGACACTAGCGGACTAGCCTCGGCGTGATGGCGTATCGCGAAAAAATTTCCTCGCCGCCCTTGGTGTCCGGAAATATTCAAACCGCCGCTGGCGAGCGCTATCGTGCGCGACCGCCCTCGGATGTTCGCATTGACGTTGCGCGTCGCACAATCAACTCTTGGCCTGTCGTGCTTTGTGCGAATAGCAGGGCCACGTGAGATACAATCGATGAGAGAAAACTGGCGAACAACAGTCACAAGTCAGTCTATCCGGTCCGACAGCCGCAGAACCGAGCACGATGCCATTCGCCCAGCGGCTCACCTGCACGATTGACGATGCATGCGAAGAGACCGGCTTGAGACGCACGAAGCTTTACGAGTTGATAGGAGCTGGGCGTATCGTCACGGCAACGATCGGACGTCCGCGACTAGGCCAACTTGCATCTCCACGCTGTACCCGGCCCACGTGATGGCAGCGTACAGGGAGGGCACCTTCTAGCCGGTAAGGTGCGACCCACGCTTGAAGTCACGATCACCGAGACGGCGTCAAGCTTGGTTCGCAAGAAGGATCGGCAGGTCGTCATCATCGATCGCGAGGTTCCAAGCCTGGGCAGCACGGTCGCCAGCTCCGCAATGCTACTTTGGGAAATCGACCGTCCGCTTTTCCAGCTCACACGGCTTTACGGTTTCGAGAAGGCAGCCCGCTGCTATCGCGCCAGTCATCAGGCCGCTCGGGGATTACGGGCGTTGACTGCGCAGTATGGAATCGCGTGTCGCATGCGGCCGCGTCTCTCGCTTTACCTTGCCGCCGATGACAGTCCGAAGCTCATCCAGGACGAATATAGCGTCAGAAGCCGCGCTGATCTGCCGTCCCTCTTACTGGGACATGCCGAACTTATCCAACGCTTCGCGATCGCCCGCGCGGGCGCCCTCCTCTCGAGGGACGCAGCCGACGCCGATCCCGTTCTGCTCACGCGCGGCCTAATCGATCTGTCTCTCAAGCGCGGCGCCCGCCTTCTGAAGGCCAACGCGGTTGCTTATGACGGCACCGCCTCGACCGTGACCGTCGGCCTTGAAGACGGGTTTTCGATCGAGGCGCACCATGTGGTGCTTGCGACAGGCTATGTCATGCCGGACATCGTGCGGCCCACGGCTCAACAACCGGCCTCCAGTTGGGCGATCGCAACTGCGCCGCAGGTGGATAATTTATGGCCGGGGCAGGCGCTCATCTGGGAAGCGACCCAGAACTACCATTATGCCCGTACGACATCCGATGGACGCATCATCTTCGGCGGTGAGGATGATCATGGGCTTATTCAGCCTGACGTTCGTGACGCGGCGACCCCGACAAAGGTGAGGGTGCTCAAGGAACGCCTGAGAGCTCTCTGGCCCCGCACCTCTAACCACGTTGCATTCGCCTGGTCAGGAGCCTTCGACACCACCTGCGACGGGCTGCCCCTCATCGGCGCAGTGCCCGGCTCCAAGAATATCTTTGCGGCCTTTGGCTATGGCGGTAACGGGATCACCTTCAGCCTCCTCGCCGCGGAGCTCATCGGCTCGCTACTTTCGGGAGGATCGTCGCCCCTGCTCGATGACTTTGCGATCGACCGTGACATTTCCGGCTAACGGCGGGCGACAAGGCAGCCAAGCATGAAAGCGACGAGCAATGAGGGAAGCGGAGCCTCCCGAACCACGTCGCGGAGAAAGCCGAGCGCTTGGCCAGGGGCCTGACCCTCTTCGAGACTCTGCCGCACAGTGCGGGCAGTCTCCCGCACGCCTTCCGACACTTCTTTCACTTTCGCCATGGCGTCTTCGCTGTCCATTTGATCCTCCTCCTACAGGCCTCCCGCACAACAAATGTCTCGGCAGCTATCCGTTCCTGCAACCCACGAGGCGCGGATGCGGATCGTTGCCTCCCATGATTTGAGGAGCGACATGAGAGGTCGCCAGCCGCCAGACGGGTGAGAGCCGCATCTTTGAGCAAGGGTGGGGCGGATGGTTTTGCGAGCCGATGCCGATTTGCTCCAGCGATGAGCACGCGGCGATGCCGGGATATTTGACGCCGGCACAAATGGCGGAAGTGCGGAAGGCGGCCGGCGCCGAATTTGACGCGGTTTTTATCCGTATGATGAGCCTGCATCATGCGGGGGCTGTTCAGATGGCGTGCGACGAGTGGCATTCATCCGGCGATCTGCGCCTGCGGCTGATGGCGCAGGCGATACGTCGTGAACAAAAGGGCGAGATCGCCTTGATGAAGAATGTGAGTGGTATTGAAGCGGTGCGACAGGCAACGCGCAATATGTCGGCCTTCACTTTGCTTTTCCGATCGCCGGAGGCGTCAACGCGGCGGTCGCCTTGTACGGCGTCTCCGAAAGTATTCGAATGCCTTGGGAGCAGGGACGCGGGTCCTTTGGACAGCATCGCTTGACGGAGAAGTGGCCCATCCGAGGGGATTGGACGGGCCACTTTCGAAGCGAACTTCCATTTACTCAATGCATGTGAATTTACCAATAGCCGGCGCCGCCGATGACGATCGCCGCGGGGACGACCCACAACAGGAATACTGGCAACTGTATTCGCCTGGGCCGATGCCGGTCCGTCCGAAGTTCTTACTGCTCGGTGCAGACCTTGGTTGTCTTGACGGCGGACTCCGCTTCCGTCTTGGTCTTGTAGACACCGTCGCCCACGACTGTCGTGGTGGTCGTCGTCGGCTTGGTATCGACCACGGTGCACTTCTTCGTGGTGGCATCGCGGATGATGTAGAACTCGGCGGCGCTGGCCGCCTGCGTACCCAGAGCGAACGCGGCGAGCGCGCCGCAAACGATCAGCTTCTTCATTTCTGTCTCCTCCAGTGGCTTCAAAGTAGTCACTGCCAACGACGGGTTCAGTTGCAAGTTCCACTTGTTCCCGAAAGCTGCCGTAGCGCGCTGTTGCGGTGTCGCAGCAATCTTCCTCTCAGGGAACAAATCGTCGGCGCACGTGCAATTCTGATTGCCGAGTTTTCCCGATCTGGAACTCACCCCACCATCGCGTGTTAACGGGGCGATCGCATTCAGGAAGTTTCAAATGAACAAGCGTTTATTTTTGGCTACGACCGCTGCAGTCGCGATTGCGACTTCGGCATTTGCGCAGTCGTCACCCAACACTTCGAGCTCGAATTCGCCGACCGCGCAACGACCTCAGGATTCCACTTCCACGATGACGCCGTCCTCCACGTCCACTACACCGTCGCCCAACTCGTCCGGGCAGGCCAGCAATCCTTCGACGAACTCGGCCCAGACGCAGCAGCCTTCTTCGACTGGTCAGAACGCTGCGAACCAGTCGTCCAATTCCGGGACCGGGTCCAACACCACGCAGGCGCCGACCTCCGGCAACTCGACCAATCAGGCCCAGACCAGCCAGCCTTCCAACCAGACCACTACGCCCTCGAACCAGGCGCAGACCAATTCGCCCTCGTCCGGCCAGACTCAGAGCGCGAATCCGCCGGCCTCGAACGGCAATCAGGCGCAGTCTCCGACCGGCAGCAACTCGACCAACACGGCTCAGCAGCCGAACAACCAGCAGAACACGGCCGATCGCTCGTCGAACACCAACATGAATGCGTCGGTGAACATCAACGATCAGCAGCGGACGCGGATCAGGACGTCGATTTCGCACCTGAACGTGCAGCCCCTCAACGACGTGAACTTCTCGCTGTCGGTCGGCACGGTCGTGCCGCGCGACGTCCGCGTGCAGCCGCTGCCGGCGGAGGTGGTCGAGATCGTGCCCCAGTACCGAGGCTACGACTTCGTTCTGGTGAAAGACGAGATCGTCATCGTGGAGCCCTCCAGCTACAAGATCGTCGCCGTGATGCCGTACTCGGGCCGCTCGACGGCGGCAGCGCCGGCGCGCTCCGAGCAGCGCAATGTCACCTTCAGCGATCGTGACCGCGAGGTGATCCGCAAGCACGCCAAGGTGCGTCCCGTCGAGCGCGAACGGCAAACGACCGGCAGTACGGTGCGAACCGAGATCCGCCGAGGCGAGCGAGTGCCGGACGGCGTGGAGGTCGATGCTTTCCCGGACGAGGTCTATCGCGAGGCGCCGAGTCTGCGGGAGTACCGATATATTCACAGGGATAGCCGGACTTACATCGTAGAACCGCAGGAACGTCGTGTCATCGAAGAGATCGACTGATCTTGCCAAGGAAGGAGAACGCTCATGAAGACAATTGCACTCGGAGCTTTCGCGACGGCCTTGTTGGCGTCGGCTGCCCCTGCCGCTCCGCTCAATCCGACCGCGGTCGGTTCACCCGAGTTATCGGGCATCGACCAGGTCCGGCTCGTTTGCAACGAGTACGGCCGCTGCTTCCGGACCGGCGGTCCCCGCTATGTCCAGCGCTATTACGGCGACGATGACGGCTACGTCGTGCGCCGGAGCTACGGCTACTACGGCGGACCAGGATACTACGATCGCGGCTACGGCTACTACGGCGGTGGCCCGAGCATCGGCTTCAGCTTCGGCACCGGCCGCTGGTGACCAATGAAGGGCCGCTCCCGAGCGGCCCTTTCATACGGATATCGACGTTGCGGTGATCGGATGTCCGCTCTTGCCAGATTGTTAGGACAGAAAGAGCAACTGCTGGCGCGGCTTGAAGCCGGACCTGGCCCGAGCGAGCGTGCCGAAATCCAGGCGCTTCTCGCCAAGATCGATACCGCGCTGAAGCTTCTCGGGGCTGAAGAGTCTCCCGGAGTAAGGCCGACGGACTAAAGACTGAGGGGCCGTTAACTCACCAGCCCCCTGGCGGGCTCGCAGACGACCGAAAGCCCCAGCTCGGGGGCTTTGGGGCCAGGTCGGGGTTGCCCCTTAGGGCAGGGGCTTCGGGAAAACCTGGCAGCCGAGCTATCGTTCCTCTGGGTCGTCAGGAAGTTTTGGAGGGCGGGCGGTACCCGCCTAGCCGTACCGAGCCGGTCAATCCAAGTCCGGCGGCCTCATGGGCTGCAGTCCCGGTAAAGGCGCTTGCGAGCAAATGAAGATTCCGGCCACGGTGAACGCGATGTGGCGGTTAGGTTCAGGGTCGCCGTTGCAAGTCGAGGCATTTGCGGGCGGGGACAATGCAGCGGCGTCCAGGTCGAGCGGCGAGGCGCCTACCGATCACAGATCCTCCCGCAAGCCCTTGAAGAAGGGATGCCGGACCTTGCCTTCCGCAGATATGGCCCGGTACTCGATCTCCGCTAATAACTTCGGCTCGACCCAGATGCCCTTGTGGCCGACGCGCTTCGCGTAGGCCTGCGTCTTCCGGATCAGCGGCTTCAGCCGCATCTGCAGGTCGGCGGCGGAGGCCTTGTCGAAGCCATGGTCGACCTTGCCGGCGTAGATCAGCTCGCCGTCCTTGCGTCGGCCAAGGTAGATACCGTCTCATTTACCCTCGTCGAGCGCGAAGCCGGCGATGGTCAGGGTCTCCCGCTCCGCGCAGGTCTTCTTCACCCAACTGTTGCCGCGGCCGCTGACGTAGGCGCAGTCACGGTCCTTCGATACCACGCCCTCGAGTCCGAGCTTGCAGGCGTGCGCGAACATCGCGCGCCCGTTGATTGACTCGACTCGACGGGGACACGATTTTTCGGGAAAAAGTAGAAACTTCATCTTCCAAGACGAGTTGGCATCCAGCGAGATCTCTACTCGTCGGAGCCGAACATGGTCGATGACGTCCCGCTGCGCACGGCGGTACATACGGTCTGGTCTCTCTACCTGGCGAAGCATCGCGATGTCGATGCTTCCGACACCCGCCGCTGCCTGCTGGAGCGTCATCTGCAAGGGAGATGGGAAGCGCGTGTGAGCGACGCCGAAGAACTCACGGGATTCAACTTGGCTTACCTTGAGCGCTTTCCCGAAGACGAATGTTGAGGCTGGTGGACGTGCTCGTCAGGCGCGCTGCGGTCGGCAGCGCCAGGCCGGATTGGACGTTGTTGGCCGTCTCAGAACTCGCCTCCGCGGCCATCGTCCTGTTCTTCCGCTCGATGTTTTCGGTCTAGAGGATCGGCATCGATGCGCATCGCTCAACTCGCTCCCCTGGCCGAAAGCGTCCCTCCGAAGCTGTACGGAGGCACGGAACGGGTCGTGGCATGGCTGGTGGATGAACTGGTCGAGCTCGGCCACGACGTCACGCTGTTCGCGAGCGGCGACTCCCGGACGAAAGGCGAGCTTCATTCCGTGTGGCCCCGCGCGCTGCGTCTCGGACGTAAGGGCGCCGATCCAAATGCCGCCTGCGCCGTGCTGCTGGAGGCGATCGCAAAGCGCGCGAAAGACTTCGACGTGATCCACGCGCACATCGACTGGCTGCCCCTTCCGCTGCTCAGTCGGCTCGGCGTGCCCTTCGTGACCACCATGCATGGCCGGCTCGACCTGCCGGGCCTTTCCGAGGTGCTGCGGCAGTTTCCCGGCGCGGGCTTCGTGTCGATATCGGACCATCAGCGTCTGCCGTTGCCGGAGGCGAATTGGATCGCCACGATCCAGCACGGACTGCCATCGAACAACTTTCGCCCGTCTTTCGATCAAGGATCCTATTTGGCGTTCCTTGGCCGCCTGACCGCGGAAAAGGGCCCCCAGGACGCCATCCGCATCGCGCGCGCCGCCGGAATGCCCTTGCGCATTGCCGCCAAGATTCCGCGCGGCGAGACAGCCTACTTCAAGAAGCAACTTGAGCCCCACATCGACGGTCGGGCGGTCCAGCTCGTCGGCGAGGTGGACGAGGTGAAGAAACAGCCGTTCCTCGCAGAGGCCGCGGCCCTGTTGTTTCCGATCGATTGGCCGGAGCCTTTCGGCCTCGTCATGATCGAGGCGATGGCCTGTGGGACGCCAGTGATCGCCTACCGTTCCGGCTCCGTGCCGGAGGTCGTCGAGGACGGCGAGACCGGCTTCATCGTCGAGACGAGGAGCAGGCTGTCAGAGCCGTAGGCGATCTGGGCCGGCTCGACAGACGAAAAGTACGCGCCCGCTTCGAGGAACGCTTCTCCGCGGACCGAATGGCGCGAGCGTATGAAAGCGCGTACCGCGGATTGATCTCTGCCGCGGTGGGGCACTCGGCTGCGGCAATCGCCGCGCCAAACGCTGAACATCGGCCCGAACCGAGGCCGGCCGACGAACTACCGGCGCCCAGCTATTCGATTTTCGCTGCCCTTGAAACGCCGCCACGAACATCCATATGACATCCAATAGCCATCCAATTGGATGATTGAAATGGATGCTTTCATGGCCGGCAATGTTCGCAAGCTGCGACCCCGGATCCCCGATACCGAGAAGATCACGATCAACCTTGGCTATGTCGATCTGGGCCAGGTCGATCTGATGGTGCAGGAAGGGTTCTATTCGAACCGCACGGATTTCATCCGGACGGCCATCCGCAACCAGCTTGAACGCCACGCGGACGTCGTGAAGCAGTCGACGGTCCGAAAGAGCTTGGACTTGGGCTTGCGGAACTACAGCCGCGAGGATCTCGAAGCGGCGCGGCGCGCCGGCGAGATGCTGCACATCAACGTGCTGGGTCTCGCGACCATCGCCCAGGAAGTCACCCCCGAGCTGGCCCGCGCCACCATTGCTTCGGTCTCGGTGCTCGGTGCCCTTCACGCCACTCCCGCGGTCAAGGCCGCACTCTCCGACAGAACTGGGTGAATGCGATGCTGAATCAGAACATGATTTCTGAGGCCACGCGCCTCACGCGTGCGGGCCACCTGGTCGAGGCCACCGCGCTCCTGCAGCGCATGCTCCGCGGCGAGAGCGCCTCCGAGCCGTCGGGCAGCACCGCCCGTGTCTCGCCAGCTCGGCTCGAGCCGCCGACCATCGACGTGACGCCCAGCGTCGTGGAGGAGAAGGAAAGCCGACGAACCACCCGGGTTTCTCCCGCTCCTTTGCAACGCTTCGATCGCTTGAAAGACTTCCCCGGACTCAACCTGCGTGGTCCGATGACCCGCGCTCCGCCTGCCACGACGGATATCGCACCCGAAGGCACGAGGTTCATCGCAGGCACCTTCCGCAGCGCGAATGGAAGCCGGAACTACAAGCTGTTCGTCCCAAGCCACTCGCAGGAAAAACCGCTTCCCCTCGTGGTCATGCTTCACGGTTGCACCCAGTCGCCAGACGACTTCGCGGCAGGCACCCGGATGAATTTCCTGGCGGAAGAGCGGAATTGCTTCGTGGTCTATCCGGAGCAGCCCAATGAAGCCAACCAGGCGAAATGCTGGAATTGGATTCGCACGGCCGACCAGCAGCGGGAGGTCGGGGAGCCTTCGCTGATCGCAGGCATCACTCGCCGAATCATGCGGGACTATCCGATCGATCCGAAGCGGGTCTACGTCGCGGGTCTGTCGGCCGGCGGGGCGGCCGCCGCCATCATGGCAGCGACCCACGCCGATCTATACGCGGCCGTCGGGATCCATTCCGGCCTCGCCTGCGGGGCGGCAAGCGATCTTCCCTCAGCGTTCGCCGCCATGCGTCAGGGCGACGGGTCTAAAATTGCCGATGGTGGACCGCAAGTGCCGACCATCGTTTTCCATGGCGATCGCGACGC
This sequence comes from Bradyrhizobium sp. 139, assembly GCF_023074175.1. Lineage (GTDB taxonomy): Bacteria > Pseudomonadota > Alphaproteobacteria > Rhizobiales > Xanthobacteraceae > Bradyrhizobium. The sequence goes on along the minus strand of NZ_JADPKS010000038.1, from coordinate 84,166 downwards.
CACGGTGCATCCGAACAACGGCGACCGGATCATCGAGCAGTCCGTCAAGGCGGCAGGTTTGAAAGCGAAAGGTGAGCGACGGACGAGTGCCCCATGGGCACGCCTACACCCGCACGAACCTTGCCGACGCGAATGGGCGCGCCGTCTCCGAGCATTGGAACGTTCACGGTGCCGGCCACGCCTGGTCGGGCGGCAGTCCCGCCGGCTCCTACACCGATCCGCGCGGGCCAGACGCGACGAGGGAGATGCTGCGCTTCTTCCTCGAGCATCCGCTCCCGGGTTAGTCGGGCTTAGCAACGCGAGCCGGTCGCCCGGCGCGTCCCGGAATTTCCGGATCAGCTTGGCGTCGCCGAAACTCGCCGTTCGCGGAATTCCCGCTGCGGCGTTGGCGGCGCGTACGCCTGATCCGGAGCTACCCGCCTGACGGCCCTGACGATGTCCTCCGGACGATAGGGCTTCTGCAACGTCAGACTTCCGGGAACGGGACGGGGTGAGACGGGCGAGAAACCGGTCGCATAGATCACCGGGAGTCCGGGATCATGCTCGCGGCAGCGTTCGGCGATCTGCCATCCGTCGACGTTCCCGGGCAGCTTGACGTCCGTGATGAGAAGGTCGACGACCCGCCGCCCGCACCACGCCAGCGCCTCCTCGCCATTGGCTGCATGGACGACGTGGAATCCTTCCTCTCGCAGAGCCTCAACCACGAACTCGCGGATGAGAGGGTCGTCCTCGACGAGGAGTATTCGCACCGCCGGCGCCTCAAGTTTCTGGACAGAGCGCTTCTGCGCTTCTGCCGACGGCTGACGCCTTGGTCGCCGTCGGCTGGCCCACTTGCCGGCAAGCGTCAGAATCCGGAATAGTAATCATTTACTGCTCTCGCTCGTCCGAGGTCATCCCAATCCCAGGCGTTGTCGTTGCCATACTTTGGCGCATCCTGGAGCCTGTCTGCGGTGAGATTGGTTCGGTACCCGCCAAGGCCAGTGTCGTACTTCAACGACTGCCACGGCAGCGGGTAGTGATCGTCCCCGATGCCCAGGAAGCCGCCGAAGCTGAGCACTGCGTACGACACTTTGCCGCTGACCTTGTCGATCATGACGCGCTCGATGTAGCCGACCTTTTCGCCGTCGGATCCGTACACGTTCGTGCCCTCGAGCTTGTCGCTTCCGATGAGACTGAAGGTCTCCCGATCTTCCATGGCCATGTTGACCTCCTGGATGTTGTCTTCCAGTCAACCGCACGACGATGACAGCGTTCCTGGCTTACGGCTCCGTTCTTGGCTGAAGCCGCGAGGGCTTCTCGCCGTCGGCGGCGGCCAACCGGACCGGATAAGGCTGGCGACGCTCGCCCCAGAAGGCGCCCGGGCTCGCGCTTCTGCGCGGTGCAGATTGCGGTTGGGCCCGGCCTCGAGCTTGCGGACCGCGTGGTTCGGCGCTCGTCCATTGGCAGTTCCGGAGACTAGCCGGAAGGTCGGAGGAACGATACTCAGCGTGCCCCATTGACCCCTAAGAGACCGTCGCCCGCCGTTGAACTACGGCGCCTGTCGCGGATAGCCAACCTTCGCCCGCGGCGGCTCCGGGCCATATCTCCGGGTCAATTCTAGCCCCTTCCCATGACGGCTAGACCCATCCAACTCACCGATGCCGCCTTTCCGATGCTGCGAGAAACCCATTGCGAACGTCACCGAAATCGGCTTGCGGATAGGCGCCACCGACATCGTCCCCGCCGCCGAGCTGGTCGAGGCGGAATATGCCGCCGTCCGCGATACCGAGGTCCGGATCGAGCTCCACGCCACGCCGGTGGGGTCACGATCTCAAGCATCCCGGCTACTGGACTTCCCACGTCCAGCATGTCGTCCCTGGTCGACACGATAGAGATGGCGATCCGCCACGACGCGAGAATCGGGCGTGGATTCGACCACACGCTGCTGGACCGCGTCGTCGCTGACTGTGATCAGGGGCGCCATGAAACTCGAGGACATCTACGCAGTGCGGTGTTGGAGCAGCCGCTGCGCTTAATCGAGGTGTACGACCTCGCCCCAGGAGGGGACTTCGTCCTTGAGCGCGAAGCGAGCGAAACACAACGAATACGCCGCCTCGGGTCGCAGCCCCAGACCGTCACCGTCAATTCTAGTTGGCTCGGGGCGCGGCGATAGTTCGATCCGGGGAGCCGCCTGCTGGCGTGGCCTCAGCTACCGGGGCTCCTCCAAGAACGTCCAAGACGGTTTGTCGAGTGAATTCCGCCGAATTGCCATTATTTCCCGTCCACAGCATTTGGAATCGAGCCTTGGACGAATCACCGAAACCCAAGGCTACCCTTTGGCCAAGGCCCAAATGCGGGCGATGCGGGACACGGTCGCAGAGCAACTTCTAAGACTTCCCGGCGTTGAAGAAGCCGTCGGACCTTGGCCCTACTGCATGGGCTGGATCTTAGCGGGGTCAGACGCGGCAGCCACTAGCAATGATTTAGCGCGCCGCCGCCCGTTAGGATCTTAGATAATGCTTGATCTTTGGTACAAAAATGCCGTGATTTATAGCCTCAACGTCGCCACCTACAAGGATGGCAACGGAGACGGCATCGGCGATTTCAAGGGCCTAGCCGGGCAGCTCGATCATATTGCTCAGCTTGGCGTAAACTGTCTGTGGTTACTCCCTTTCTATCCGAGCCCCGGGCTGGACCACGGCTATGATGTGACCGACTACTACAACGTCGCTCCAGCACTCGGCACCCTGGGCGACTTCGTCGAATTCAGTCACCAGGCGAGGCTTCGGGGATTGAGGCTGATCGTCGATCTCCCCATCAACCATACTTCAGAACGACACCCCTGGTTTCAGCAGGCCCGCGCCGATCCGTCATCGCCGTTTCGCGAATATTACGTTTGGTCTGACACCGAGCCAGAAAACAGCACGGATGGCGTTGTTTTTCCCGGCTTTCAGTTGAGCGTGTGGACCTACGATCTCTGTGCGCAGGCATGGTATTATCACCGATTTTACCAGCATCAGCCTGATCTAAACATTGGCTGCGCTGCGGTCCGCGAAGAAATCTTCAAGATTTGTGGCTTCTGGCTTGAACTTGGCGTGTCCGGATTCCGCATCGATGCCGCCCCGTTCGTGGTTGAGGAAATACGTCCGGATCGTCCGACGACGCGCCGATACGAATATTTTGGGGAGCTTCGCGATTTCCTATCCTGGCGCAAAGGTGACGCCGTGTTGTTGGCGGAAGCCAACGTTCTTCCTGCAGAGCTTGAGCACTATTTCGGCGATGGATCGCGCATCCATCTTTTGTTCGCGTTCCTGTTGAACCAGCACCTATTTCTTGCACTTGCGCGCGAAAGCGCCGAACCGCTGCAGCGCTGTCTGACCGCGCTGCCTGGATTGCCGCAATTCGCACAATGGGCCCAGTTCCTGCGCAACCATGATGAGTTGGACCTCGGACGTTTGACGTCCGAAGAGCGCGAAGAAGTCTACGCTGCGTTCGCGCCCACTCCTAAAATGCAACTCTACGGACGCGGAATTCGTCGCCGACTCGCAGGCATGCTGGGAAATGATCGCCGCCGCATTGAGCTTGCATTCAGCCTGCTCTTTAGCCTTCCTGGCACTCCGGTCATCTACTACGGGGACGAGTTGGGGATGGGTGACGATCTCGCGCTTCCCGAGCGATGGCCCGTGCGTACGTGCATGCAATGGAGCGACGAGGAGAACGGCGGATTCTCCTCGCTACCCAAGCATCGGTTGCTGCATCACATGATCCGCGACGGCGAATACGGTCCAGCCAAGGTAAATGCCATCGCCCAGCAGCGTGATCCGGATTCGCTCTTCAACTGGATGCGTCGGCTGGTCGAGATGCGCCAGTCTTGTGCAGAAATCGGTTGGGGCGAGTGGACCCTTCCCCAAAGCGATTGCCCCTCGGTCCTGATCCAGCATTTTGTCTGGGAGGGCCGGGCGGTGCTCATACTGCACAATCTATCGCAGGTGGAATGCAGCACACATGTCAAAGATCTTCCAAAGGGACGGAAGCTGACCGATGTATTTGGCAACCGAATTTATTCATCGAAGCCCAGCACGGATGCTGCAGTTGAACTTGATGGCTACGGCTATCGCTGGTTTCGGGTTGACTAGGTTTGTACAGAGGCATTGTCGACGAACAAAATGGCCTATCGCCTCAATGCTGCGGCTATGTCTCGCCGCGGTTCGCCCCAGCCGCAACGAAGAAGAGACCGAGGCTAGCTTCCGTGGAAGATCTCAATGAGGATAGCCCAGATTGCCCCTTTGGCTGAGAGCGTTCCGCCGAAGCATTATGGTGGCACGGAAAGGGTCGTCGCCTGGCTCGCCGACGCACTGGTCGAGCTTGGGCACGAGGTCACGCTCTTTGCGAGCGGCGACTCGAAGACACACGCTGCGCTTCATCCGGTTTGGCCACGTGCGCTTCGCCTTGGGCGACCGCGGACCGACCCAAATGCAGCTATGGCTGTTCTGTTGGAGGCAATATCGCGTCGCGCTCCTGAATTCGAGGTGATTCACGCCCACATCGACTGGCTACATATGCCATTGCTCAGCCGGTTGGGCGTCCCCTTCGTGACGACGATGCATGGGCGGTTGGATCTGCCAGGCTTGCCGGCACTACTCGACGCATTTCCGGGTGCCTGTCTTGTCTCAATTTCCGATCATCAACGCGTCCCGCTGGCGAACGCGAACTGGTGCGGGACGGTATATCACGGCTTACCCATCGGGCAGTTTCGCGCTTCGTTTACCTCCGGATCGTACTTGGCCTTTCTTGGGCGGCTGAGCACCGACAAAGGCCCCGAAGACGCAATTCGTATTGCGCGCGCAGCAGGGATCCCGCTGCGCATCGCCGCGAAAATCCCGCGGGCCGAGACAGGCTATTTCAAGGAGCGCATCGAGCCTCACATCGACGGCAAGCAAGTCCAGATCGTCGGGGAAGTGAATGACGAGACGAAACAGTCGTTCCTCGCGGATGCAGCGGCGTTGCTATTCCCGATCAGATGGCCCGAACCCTTCGGATTGGTGATGATCGAGGCCATGGCCTGCGGAACGCCGGTCATTGCCTATCGGTCTGGGTCAGTGCCGGAGGTCATTGATGAAGGCGTGACCGGCTTCATCGTCGAAAATGAAGGCCAAGCCGTTGCAGCCGCGGCAAGGCTCGCAAGACTAGATCGGCGGCGTGTCCGGGCAAAATTCGAAGAGCGTTTCATTGCGCGACGGATGGCACAGGATTACGTCCGACATTACGAACAGATGTTGGGCGCACAGTAGCGTCTTCCCCGCGAAGTCCGCCGATCTGCTGCAACCGGCGCTTGGATCGCGTCCTCCTACTTGGCCGAGTCATAGCCCGGATTACGCCGCCTCCGCTGCTGTTTTCGGCTGACTTCTTCGCCGCCGACTCTCTCGCCGGCTTCTTGCCCGCGGTCGGCACGAAAAGAGTGGGTGGGTCCAAATTGGACCGCGCTCGCCCCTTGAAACCCAAGAGGGGTTTCTCCGTTGCTATATGCCGCGAGGACGCGGCACCGGTGCTCAATGAGGCCGGCCAGCGGGGCGTCGGGCAGGTGTCCAGTGCTGCAACGCGTTAATGGACCGATCGCCTATATTATTCTTTACGTCGCCTTGTATGCCGCGTTTGGCGTGGCGTCGCCTTTTTGGCCACAATTTTTCGAAACGAAAGCTCTGTCCCCGCAGCAAATCGGCCTGATACTGGCTGCTGCAATGGCAATGCGCCTTGCCGCCGGCCCATTAATTGGAACGTTCGCCGACTTCTTGGGATCATTGCGTCTTGTGCTCGCAACCTGTGCCGCCGTGGCGGCCGGCGCGGCCGCTGCATTGTTGTCGTCCGATAGCTTCTCGCAACTGCTTTCGCTGGCCTTGGTTCAAGCTGCAGCGCTTGCTCCCACGACGTCAATCGCGGACGCGTTGGCAGTCAATACAGCAAAGCCTCAGATAGGGACGAGACCCTTTGAATACGGCTGGATACGCGGTTCAGCCTCGATGGCTTTCGTATTGGGTACGTTGTCCGTCGGACAACTGATCAGCCGCACTGATCTCACGCCGATCGTCTGGCTGAATGCATTCCTGCTTGTGGTGGCGGCTGGCGTAACCGCATTGGTGCCCAAGATCACCACTCGATCTGCGCCATGCGCCGGCGCATCCCCTATCTTCGTTCGGGTGCTTGGACTTCTTGCCATGCCGCAGTTTCGGATTCTGATCTTGGTTTCAGCCTTGGTCTATGGGAGTCACGCGATGCAGGACGCATTTGCAGTGATCCGGTGGAGCGGGGCTGGATTAGCGCCATCGGCCATAAGTCTGTTGTGGTCAGAGGCGGTAGCCGCGGAAGTCATCGTATTTTTTCTAATCGGTCCCGGATTACTCAGGCGGATGGGCGTGCGTGGTGCGGCTGCCCTAGCAGCCGCGGCTGGCATCATACGTTGGTCTATTTCGGGCGTGACGACCTCCGTTCTGATCCTCTCGGTTCTGCAGCCACTACACGGATTGACTTTCGCGCTGCTCCACCTTGCCTGCATGCGCATCATGGGGACTTTTATTCCGGTCGGACTAGCCGCAACCGCCCAAGCTGTCTATGCCTTCGGTTCGGGTCTGATAACTGCCGCACTGACGCTGTTATCAGGAATGCTCTATGCCAAGTATGGAGCGGCAGCATTCTTTCCGATGGCAATTTTGTGCGGCGTCGCAGTGCCGTTTGCCTGGTTCGGCTTCACCAATTTACCGACTCGCTTCGTGGCTGCATAGCAGGCGCACTTGTGCAAGGGTACTGAGGCCGGAGCGAGCCGCAGCGGCGTTCCGAAATGAGCGATGACTCGCCCGAACATTGATTGCACTTCTTCTTCGTTGCTGACGTCGGCCCGGTCCGTGATCGCCCGCCGATCGGCAGCTTCGACAGCGTGAGCCACTTCCTCTGCCGCCGTCGGGGCGAAGACGTAGTTGATGGCGACGTCCGAGTCGATGCGGCGAGCGCAAGGGCGACGGCCTTGCCGATGCCCAAATTGGCCCCCGTCACCGATGCAGGCTGTCCCTCGAGGACAATGGGAAGCGGTATGCCGGCCGCCGCCGAGCACCGGGCGCTGCGGGTGCTACCGGATCCTTGCTCCCAGCATGTCTCTTCTCCTTCCGGCGCGCTTGGCGGCCACTCCGCTTGCAACTCAGTGGTGTTCGGACGGCTCTTGTCGGAAGGTCGAAGCGGCCCGCGAAGGGATCATTAGCCAAGAGTACAAATTCGCTGCGTTCCACGCCGCAATGGACCGGCCGGCCGCTGGCGGAACCCCACTCGTCGCCTGCCGTTAATCCTCAAGCAATTTACCTGAAGAGGATCCGACATGGCGTCGAACAAGCCCACCGGCGACAACGCCCGCAAAGGCGCCGTGCGCAAGCGCACCCAGCTTCGCTCCAAGGCGATGGGCGAGAGCACCTGGACGAAGCGCAACAAGAAGACCGGGAAGTTCATGGACCAGAAGAAGGCGCCGGCGAGAAAATTCAAGGGCATTCGCCGCGAGAAGAAAACGGGCTGACGGTCCCGGCGTCGGCAGCAATACCAAAAGCGGAAGCGGACTTATGACGAACCTCCTGAAGATTCCGACTTGGGCCGACGAACAGTTTATCTACGCCGTTATCGAGACCCCGCGCGGTAGCACCTGCAAACTCGACTTTGATCCGAAGCTGCGCGTGTTCACGCTCGCGAAGCCTTTGATGGCCGGCCTTACCTATCCGTACGACTGGGGCTTCATTCCATCGACGGAGGCGGAAGACGGCGACCCTCTCGACGTCCTGGTGATCCATGATGCGCAGACCTATCCTGGCGTGGTTCTTCGATGCAGGCCTGTGGGTATCCTTGAGGTCGAGCAGCAGTCCAAAGGCAAGAAGGAGCGAAATGACCGCCTGTTTGCGGTTCCTGATCGATCCCCTCTCGAAACGGATCTGCAGGACATCCGTCACCTTCCAGCTCGCGCGTGCGAGGAGCTGGAGAAGTTCTTCCGCGCCACGAACGTGCTCGATGACAAGAAGCTCGAATTCCTGGGTTGGCGCGGTCCGGCCCGCGCAGTGAAGATGATCAAGCGGCTCTCTCGGTAGGTATCGGACCGACGGAAAAGAAGAAATGTCGAAGGTCGATACGCCAACCGTCGCCACGTTGCTTCGCGAATACGCGCAGCGGACCGCATTGCGTGGAGGCAATCCCTACCGGGCAAAAGCCTATTCGCGCGCCGCCGATAGCTTGGCAGCGCTCGCCGTTCCGCTGCATGTGCTCATCGCCGAAGACCGGCTTACGGAAATCCCGGGCGTCGGCTATGCCATAGCTGACATCGTCACCAAGCTTCACAAGACGGGCACTCACCCGAGCCTCGAAAGACTACGGAAAGAGATTCCCGAGGCAGTGCTCGAGATGCTCGCCGTGCCCGGCCTCCGCCCGGAGAAGGTGCTGCGTCTCTACCAGGATCTCGGTATCACCTCGCTCGCCGAGCTGGAGGCCGCCGCCAAGGACGACCGCATCAAGAAGGCCAAAGGACTGGGCGCCGCGCTGCAGACCAAGATCCTGCAGAACCTGGCCATCGCGAAAAGCGGAGAGGGTCGCCTTCACCTGCACCGTGCCGCCGCCCTGCTCGCGCACGCCAAGGACTCGCTTCGGAAGGCCCGGCCCGAGCTCAAGCGCGTGACGATCGCAGGCGACTTCCGCCGGGGCTGCGAACTCGTCGGCGACCTCACGATCGTTGCGGAAGCGCCCAAGGTCGCTAAAACATCGAAGACGTCCGTAGCGGACGGATTGCAGATCCGCTTGTCCGACCGCAAGCGCTTCGGCGCCGCCCTTCTCTTCGCCACGGGCTCTGCCGCCCACGTTGAGCAGCTCCAGGCATTGGCCGCCGAGAAAGGAATGCGGTTGGAGATGGACGGCTTGCACAAGGGCCGCACCCTGATCGCGGGCGACGAGGCCGAGATCTATCGCGCACTCGGCCTGCCTCTCATCGATCCCGAACTCCGGGAGGGGCGCGGTGAGCTGGAGCTGGCTCTGAAGGGCAAGTTGCCGAAGCTCGTCAACGACCAGGACCTGCGCGGAATCCTTCACTGCCACACGGATGCCTCCGACGGTACCGAGGCCTTGGAGACCATGGCCAAGGCTACGCGCCAGCGCGGTTTCGAGTATTTCGGCGTCGCCGATCACTCGAAGTCCGCGCACTACGCTGGCGGCCTATCGGTCGAGGAGATCGCCGACCAGCACCGGGAAGCGGACCGGCTGAACAAGCGCTTCGGCAAGGATTTCCGGATTCTAAAAGGCATCGAATCCGACATACTGGCCGACGGGTCCTTAGACTATCCGGATGACGTGCTGGATCGCTTCGACTTCGTGGTCGCGAGCATCCATGGCCGCTTCAAACTCGACCGCAAGGCGCAGACGCAGCGGCTGCTTCGTGCCATCTCCGATCCTCACACCACAATCATCGGCCACATGACCGGGCGGCAGCTCCAGCGGCGGCCAGGCTACGAAATCGATGTCGAGAAGGTGCTTCGCGCGTGCGCCAAGCATGACGTCGTCGTCGAGATCAACGCCCATCCATGGCGGCTCGATCTCGATTGGCGCTGGCACCGGGCGGCGCTCGACTTCGGCTGCATGATGAGCATCAATCCGGACGCACATTCGATTCCCGAACTCGACCAGATGCACTGGGGCGTCGAGATGGCCCGCAAGGGCGGAGTTCCCGCCGACCGGGTTCTGAACGCGATGACGCTTCCGGAGATCACGCGCTACCTCCGCCAGAAGCGGCGCTCGCTCGCCCGCGCTGCCTGATGCTGCAGGCGCACGATCTCTCGCTCGAGGGAACGGTGGTGGCGGTCGCCGCCGATCGCGGGCACCACTTCAGTAAACCGACCTTGGACCGCATAGTCCTGGTGGAAGGCCACGGCGTCGAAGGCGACGCCCACGCCGGCGCGTTCGTCCGGCACCGCTATCTCGCCCGTCGCCAGCCTCGCCTGCCCAATCTCCGACAGGTCCACCTGATTCCGTCCGAGCTCCTCGCTTCCCTTCTCGAAATTGGCTTCGAGGTCGGCGCGGGCGACCTTGGCGAAAACATCACCACTGCGGCCTGGACCTCGAGCGCCTGCCGCTCGGGTCCCTCATCGAACTCGGACCGACGGCGATCATAGAGCTGACCGGGCTCTGCACGCCCTGTGTGCTCATCGACCGCTTCCGGGCCGGCTTGAAACGGCGGGTTCTCTCGTCGGAGGAAACGCGCCCTCCATTCAAATGTGGGGTATTGGGCGTGGTTCGGGCTGGCGGACCGGTCGCGGCCGGCCACACCGCGCGGATTCGGCTGCCGTCCACCTCGCTTCGCGCCTTACCGGCTCTGTAAGAGCCCGGTGCACAACTCGGCTGCCTCATCGTCGAATCGAGATGCGGCCGGTAGATTGGGCCGGCATGGCCGCAAACAAGGTAACGGCGGAACGCTTGGGGCTGGGGAGGCAATCGACAGTCCGGGACTATTTAAGCCGCCCCGCCCAGCCGGCTTCTTCTTTGGCTTCGATTCACCTCAAGAGGCGTTCGCTCTCGCGCGGTCGCGCGCCTCGCGACGACGTTCGCGCCGCCGCTTGGCACGGTCGGCGGGCTGTCTCGGATCCCGCTTTGGGAGCCTCATCGGCCACGGCCCACCCCATGCCCGGATCGTTGGCGAGCTCGATCAGCCAGGGTTCGATCACCCCGCGGGCCAGCCAGGGAGATCTTTCTGCGTATCCGCAATGGTGATCACCGACATGTCCTCCGATCAGTGATGGTCACGCATCGTTCCGGGCGGCAATCATCGGAGGAGATTCCTCACGCCGGCAAGTTAGCAACTATCCCCCGCTAGGGCGGTATGCGCGCAACGCCGCATCATCATTATCAGATACCCGAAGAACTGCGTCGCTCGCTGACTTGGGATGAGGGAGCCGAAATGGCTCAGCACGATCGTCTCAAGATCGATGCGGGTATCCAGGTCTACTTCTGCGACCCGCAAAGCTCTTGGCAGCGCGGCACTAACGAGAACACCAACGGGTTGCTGCGGCAGTACTTCCCGAAAGGCTCAGACTTGAGCATCCATAGCGCCGACGAGATATCCGCTGTGGCAGCGGCCCTCAATGCCCGACCGAGAAAGACGCTAGGCTGGAAAACGCCGGCGGAGGCGCTTGTGCGCCTGCTGCGGTTCCATTCAAGGTCTGTGGTCTCGTCGAAACCAGACATAAACTAATCGAAAATCCGGAGGTCGCACGAGCGCTCGAGCAGGAGTTGCTCCACGCGTTAGTCAATTGCCTGACGGCCGACGGCGGCGGCAATCAGAAAAGCAAGCGGCACCATGCCGATATCATGGTTCAGTTCGAGGACGCGTTGACGGTGCATGGTGGCACGCAGCTGAACATGCACGCGCTTTGCTCGGCGATCGGCGTGCCAGAGCGAACGTTGCGGGTATGCTGCACCGAGGTTTTGGGCATGAGTCCTGCCCGGTACTTTTTGCTGCGACGATTGAACATGGCGCGCTCGGCATTGCGACGTGCCGACCCAGCAACGACAAGCGTCGCAGAGATTGCCCGAAAACATCAATTCCTGGAGCTTGGGCGCTTCGCCGTAACCTAACCGCACCATCTTCGGAGAAATGCCATCGACCACGCTGCGGCACGTTTCTGACTGAATTGGCGTGACCGCGTTTCTGCCGAAACTGCATAGCCAGCGAAACAGCTCTCGGCCAATGTGATGAGTGAAGCAAGGCAGGCAGCTGTTGCGTGGCCGGAAAGTTCGTGATGAATTTCGTCAATATGAGATCGTCGACTGACCGCGGACAGTCGTTCGAACGTCCGGCGGATCACGGATTGCTGTACGTGCCAGGCGGCACCTATCGCATGGGTTCGGATCGGCATTATCCAGAGGAAGCACCGGCCCATCAGGTTACGGTGGACGGATTCTGGATGGACCGCACACCCGTCACCAATCGCCAATTCCGCAAGTTCGTTAACGCGACCGGCTACGTCACCTTCGCCGAAATTGCACCTGACGCGAAAGACTATCCAGGTGCTTTGCCAAATATGCTCAAGGCCGGCTCGCTGGTCTTCACACCGCCGAAGCAAGCTGTGGACCTGTGCAACTGGGGACAATGGTGGACGTTCAAATTCGGCGCCAACTGGCGTCGTCCGTATGGTCCGGGCAGCAACGTCAGCGGGCTCGACGACCATCCGGTTGTTCACGTGGCCTACCGGGACGTCGAAGCTTATGCCGAATGGGCCGGCAAGGAATTGCCGACCGAGGCCGAATGGGAATTTGCCGCACGCGGCGGACTGGACGGCGCGGAATTCGCTTGGGGCGACGAGCAAACGCCGGGTGGCAAGCACATGGCGAACACCTGGCAGGGTAATTTCCCGCACGTGAACCTGGCGGCTGACGGTTTCGAGCGCACTTCGCCCGTCACCGCGTTCCCCGCCAACGGCTACGGCTTGCACGACATGATTGGGAATGTTTGGGAATGGACGGCCGATTGGTATTCGCAGAAGCATGAAGCCGATGCGCCCAAAGCGTGCTGCATTCCGGAAAATCCGCGCGGGGGACCTGAGACCGCGAGCTACGACGCTCGTCAACCGAACGTCAGGTTTCCACGCAAGGTGCTTAAAGGTGGCTCGCATCTCTGCGCGCCAAATTACTGTCGCCGCTATCGTCCGGCCGCGCGTCATGCAGAGCCGATCGACACTTCTGCAAGCCATGTCGGCTTCAGGTGTATCACCAGGAAGAGGATCACGTCATGAGCAACGATAAGATCTCAGAAAAGCCTGAAACCAGCACGGCGCCAACCGGCGCAGGATTGAAACGCCGCGATCTGTTGTTGAGCGGCAGTTCTCTGATCGCGGCTTCGGCGCTCTCGGCCGTCGGCCTGACAAGTGCCGCGCAAGCGCAGCAAACGGCGCCGGCGCCCGCACCGGCCGGACAACGGCCCAATATCGTCGTCATTATGGGCGACGATATCGGCATTTGGAATCTCGGTGCCTACCACCGCGGCATGATGGCCGGCCGGACGCCGAACCTCGACAAGATCGCTGCCGAAGGCATGCTGTTCACCGACTACTACGCGGAAGCGAGCTGCACCGCAGGCCGCGCCAACTTCATTACCGGCGAGCTGCCGATCCGCACAGGTATGACCACAGTTGGCCAGGCCGGCGCCCCCACCGGCTTGCCGGCGGAGGCCGTGACCATTGCCGCCGCACTGAAAGGGATGGGTTACGCCACCGGTCAGTTCGGCAAGAACCACCTTGGCGACAAAAACGAATTTCTGCCGACCGTGCACGGCTTCGATGAATTCTTCGGCTACCTGTATCACCTCGATGCGATGGAAGACCCGGCGCACCCCGCCTATCCGCAGGAGCTGCTGAATACAGTTGGTCCACGCAACATGGTCCACTCGTATGCAACCAACGTCGACGACGCCACTGTCGATCCGCGTTGGGGCAAAGTTGGGAAACAGAAGATCGAGGACGCCGGAACGCTTTATCCGAAGCGAATGGAAACCGTGGACGACGAGATCCGCGACTTTGCCTTGAAGTTCATCGACAAGGCCAATGCCGACAACAAGCCGTTCTTCCTGTGGCTCAATCCGACCCGCATGCACATCGTCACGCATCTGTCGCCGAAGTACCAAGCGTTACGAAACTCCAAGAACGGCTGGACCATCCACGAGGCCGGCATGGCACAACTCGACGACGACGTCGGCATCGTGATGCAGAAGCTGAAGGACATGGGCGTCGATGACAATACTATCGTCGTCTTTACCACCGACAACGGCACCGAGGTCTTCACCTGGCCCGATGGCGGACAGACGCCGTTCGCGCAGAGCAAAGGCACGGTCATGGAAGGCGGCTTTCGCGCTCCGGCGATGATCCGCTGGCCCGGCAAGGTGCCGGCCGGCAAGGTCGAGAACGGCATCATCTCTGGACTGGATTGGTTTCCGACCTTCCTTGCGGCGGCAGGAAACCCCAACATCGCTGAAGAGCTGAAGAAGGGCAAACAGATCGGTGACAAGACCTACAAATGTTATCTGGATGGCTATAATCAGATGGACATGATCACTGGCAAGGGGCCTTCGAACCGCCACGAAATTTTCTATTTCGGGGAAAGCGAGCTCGGTGCCGTGCGCATCGATGACTACAAGTATCGGTTCATCGACCAGCCCGGCGGCTGGCTCGGTGACAAGACGAAGGTTGACGTGCCCTATCTGACCAACCTTCGCCTCGATCCGTTCGAGCGTACCGGCTGGCCCGGTGATGGGTCTAAAACAGGGTCGCAGGAGTACTTCTCGTGGTTCAAATATGAGTTCTGGCGCTTCGTGTTTGTCCAGCAGCACGTGGAGAAGCTGGCGAAGACCGCAATCGAGTTTCCGCCGATGCAGAAGGGCGCGAGCTTCAACCTCGACGCCGTGAAAGCGAAAATCGAGGCTGCCAGGGCGGCGATGGCCAAGTAAGTCCGCCGAGGTTTTGACCAATGTTTAGCGGGCACCCCGACAGCGGGGTGCCCGCCATGCAAAGCCGCGTGCTAGCATGGCGCACCGAGCGAAGTTTCTTCAGCTGACGAAAGAAGCAAGACAACTGGAAAAGCAATTGTGAATCTGAGTGGGCCGAAGTTTGCTCTGCTGAAACGGCTGGTCCTGGCCGCTTGCCTGATCCTGCTCGCTTCGCATCCTGCCGCCGCGCTGGATCAGGTATCCCTTCAACTCAAATGGAAGCACCAGTTTCAGTTCGCGGGCTACTATCAGGCGCTCGAGCAGGGTTTCTATCGCGACGCCGGTCTCGACGTCACCATCCGCGAGGGCGGTCCCGGTATCGATGTCTCTGAGGCGGTTGCCGGCGGCAAGGCTGACTTCGGGGTCTGCACCGCCAGCGTTCTGCGTGATTGGGCGGCGGGCCGCCGGCTGGTCGTGCTGGCCGCCATCTTCCAGCGTTCCCCGGCCGTCATCCTGGTCGCGCGCCGGGCCGATATCAGCAGCTTGTCGGAGTTGCGCGGCCGTACGCTGATGGACACGCCGGGAAGCGACGAGATCGCCGCGATGTTGAAGCGCGAAGGGGTGGACTATCAATCGATGCTGCGGGTCCCGCACGAAGGAAACCCGCGCGACCTGCTAGCCGGCCGGGCCGACGCGATGGTTGCTTACAGCACCAGCGAGCCGTTCGTCCTTGAACAGCTGGGCGCGGCCTATCGTACCTTTGAGCCCGCTGCATCCGGCATCGATTTTTACGGCGATAATTTATGCACCTCCGAAGCGGAGGTGCAAGCTCAGCCGGACCGGGTCGCTGCATTCACGGCGGCCAGCTTGAAAGGTTGGGCTTATGCCCTCGCCAACAAGGACGCGACGGTCGATCTGATCATCCGGAGCTATTCGAACAAAAAGAGCCGCGATGCCCTACTGTTCGAGGCCGAGCATACGGAGGCATTGGTCGGCCGCGACCCGGCACGGATCGGCGAACAGGATCCTGCGCGCTGGCGAAGCATCGCCGCGACCTATCGGCAACTGGGGTTGCTGGCCGATGATAAGCTACCCGCGGCTCTGATCTGGGATGGAAATGGCGCCAGCCTGCGGCGCTGGTTGATCGTGCTGCTGTTTGTAACGGCCGGATTGGTGATTGCGGCGCTGGTCGCCTACCGAGGTCGCCGCACCCTGCGCGGTACATTAGCCCGATTGGGCGCGCTGCCGCGGTTTGTCACGATGAGACGTCCGAGACTAAGCCTGATCATGTCACTGCTCTTCATCGGCCTCAGCATTCCCGTCCTCATTTTTATCCTGATCTATAATTACAACAAGAACTCGGCCGGGATGGTGTCGATCCTCAACGATGCGGTCGCGCAGACCAGCCGGGCCGGCGTTGAGCGCACCCAGGATCTGATCGAGAACACCGAAAGCCCGCTGCGCTTTCTCGCTGAACTGGCCTCAGCCGATCCCGGATACTTCCGTACCGAACAAAGCAGCGACCTTCTGTATCGCGCGCTGACCTCGGGCGCATATATCGACGCCGCCTATGTCAGCTTCGAAGATGGCTATCATCGTGTGGTCACCCGTATTGACGAGGATCGCCGCCGCGCTGATCCCAAAATTCCGGCGACCGCGAACTGGCACGCAAGCTACATCGATGCGATCACCTATGCGCTCTCACGGGTGCGCCATCGCAAATTTTTCGACATATGGCCCAACCAGGTCGGCAAGTACGATGTTGGCACGGACACCGACATTCGCAGGTTGCCCGGCTATCAGTTTGCAAAGACGACGCGCACGCTTGCGGTAACCGAACCTTCAATCAATCCCGATACCGGCTTTCCCATCATTTCATTGCGGATTCCGATCTTCCGCGGCGTTGAATTTCTTGGCTGCGCATCGGCCAACATAACCGTCGATGTTCTGTCGCGCTTTCTCGACAGGCATCGGGCCAGCGCGCGCAGCATCACCTTCGTCGCCGACCGCAGCAACGGCAAAATCATTGCCTTCCCGGAAAAGCAAAAAGGCGTTCGCATCGAGAACGGAGCGCTCAAAATCGCTACACTAAGCGATATCGACGATCCCGATGTGCGTGAGGCTCACCGCCAGCGTGCCAATGCCGGCAACGACCGCTTCGCCTTCCAGTCTCCGACGAACGGAGGGGATTATATCGCGGCCTTCGCCAATTTCCCGGGTGGCTTCGGTCAGCCTTGGCAGGTGATCACCTTGACGCCGGTCGACGATTTCGTCGGCACGTTGAAGAAAACAAATCGATTGATGTTGATCGTGATCATCGGTCTTACCTTGGTCGAGCTGTTCTTCATCTTTTTCGCCTCACGCCGGCTGTCGCGCCCGGTCGAAAACGTGTCCCGGCAATTGCAGGCGATCGAAAGCCTCAATTTCGATACGCCCGCGCGTCCGCCATCGAATATCCAGGAAATCGCGAAGCTGGAATCGGCGGCTTCGCTGCTGCGAACATCGCTGAAATCGTTCTCCTCCTTCGTTCCGCTCGACGTGGTCCGGCAGCTCATCAAGTCGGGCATTCCGCTGACCCTTGGCGTCGAGCCGCGGTTCCTGACGGTGTTCTTTTCCGATCTGGAGAATTTTTCGAGCCACTCCGAAACGCTCGCGCCAGACGACCTGCTGGTCCAGATATCGACCTATCTCGAGGAGGTCTCGTCCGCGATCTCGCAAGAGGGCGGCACTGTCGATAAGTTCATCGGCGATGGCGTGATGGCGTTCTGGAATGCCCCGGTTCAGCGCCCCGACCACGTTCTGCGCGCCTGCGCCGCTGCGGTTCGGGCGGCACGCCGCATGGAGCGTGTCAACAATGCCTGGGAGGCGGAAGGACGGCCGCGAATTCAGATCAGGATCGGGCTCAATTGCGCCAACGTCCTTGTCGGCAATATCGGGTCCTCGAACCGGCTGAGCTATACAGCCTTGGGGGACGGCGTGAACGTTGCTGCCCGCCTGGAAGGCATCAACAAGCTGTTTGGCACCACGATCTGCATCAGCGACAGCATCTACGACCAGGTGGAGGCCGATATACTCGCGCGGCCGATCAAGCGGGTTCAGGTGAAAGGCCGCAAGACCGAGTTCATGATCTATGAACTGCTCGCTCTTCGTACGAGCCACGATCCGGACGTGAGGGTCCGCGATCGGGATGAGCAACTGAGCGCAATGACATGGCTTGCCTCGCAAAAGTTCGAGGCAGGAGATTTTTCAGCCGCAGAGCCGGCCTATCATGACATCCTGAAAGAGTTTCCCGAAGATTCCCTAGCCAGGTTCATGATGAGGGAAGCACGGAAAGATAGAGAGCTGATCTAACCGCCCGCGTCAGAAGCTCGAGGGTAACCGGCAGGCAACCAAATACTATTCAAACAGCCGTCGTCGCGGATGTCCGACGCTGACATTGATGTTGGTCGAACATGTTCTACCAATTCCGCTTCTAGGCCAAATGCGAAGTGCACGATGTCCGCTATTTGGGTCGCTATCGGGGAAAAAGCGGACGTCGCACACAACCCGCGGGCGGTCTTACTGCGCTAGAAATCCGAATGCGACAACCAGTGCCACCATGCTCGCGAAAATCAGCAGTGCCGGGAGGGATTTTCGGGTCATTGGCCTCGTCGAATGGCGCGCAGCCGATTGACCGGGTTGAGGTCTAGGCGGTCTCTGGGACCGCACGACTTTGCCCTCTGTCGTTGGCGTCCGAGCCTTTGGTTCCGGCGCTGCGCCTACGCCTCCCATCTCGCTGTAATAAGCGCTGTAGACCTCGCGAACGGCTACGGCCGTGGACTCGGCCTCGCTCATTGTCTCGAGCCGAGTTCGATAGTTAGTCAGAAAGCTTTGGGCGCTGGACGGCAGGTCATCGAAACCACCGAGCTTGGCCATCATGAGCCAGGTAGCAAAATCCGCCTCAGCCTTCGTGCGCGCTTTCTTGGCGATACTGGCGTTGGAGCTAGAGGACATGGTGGTCCGATTGGTTTGAACCCGGCCGCGAAGCTGTTCATCGACACCATCCGCGCGGCGGGAAAGGCAATTGGCAATCCAATCACAGTAATGACGGCGCGGGAGAGTTCAAACGCGAACCTTACCAACTAGTCGGCCAGGTTGAAGGGGACTGAGCAGGCTACCCGCTGATCCGAATGTAGCACCTCCTCCAATATGGAAATCATCCTTTAGATTAAATGCAACGATCTTGATGATCCCGAGCTTCAGCAGGTTCCGAATCGTAGTGGCCAGCACGTCGCTGAGCTTCTCGATCTGCTCGCGCGTCTTGCCGACGTTCTTCAGCACCCTCTCGGTGCGCTCCCAGGACCCTGATCCCGACTTGAACGGATTGACCTCAGAGCCCTTGAGAATCTTGGCGTCGCCGGGAACCCGCGAGGTGACGCTGGCCAAAGCAACCTCGGCCTTAGTCCCGCGCATGTCCGATGCGTCAACTGAAGCGATGGGGCCAATACCCGCCATCAGCTCACCTCGTTGTAATCAATGGCGTTCAGCGCGGGTCTCTCCTGAAACCCCTTTCTAGCTCACCCCACGGAAGTCCTTCGCCATTGCAGGATGAGTTCACCGCTACGCTAATGACGGGCGTAATGTGCTCAATCAATCCAAGCTCGCGAAGAAATTTGGACCAAAAATAATCGAGTACTGTCCAGAATACGGGCTGTTGAGCGTACACCGTGCCGCGAAAGACGACGAACGAACGATCTGTACCTGCAGCGAGATGCCGAATGAGATCCGTGTTCGAGCCATCGGGAATAAGTGTTGCGATCTGCAGATGGCACGAGGCTCTGGTCGCCCGGATAATCGGCGTGTAATTCACAACCTCGTCGGTCACGACGACATTGAAGTGGTTGCGTTCAAAGAATTTGATAAGGTCGGCCTTCAAATAGTGCTGAGTTTCGGGCTGGCTTGCGATCTTCCATCCAATTGTCAGCAAAAGCACGGCAGCGATAGACCACCTAAATGCGCCGGAATAGTTCACGCCTCACCCCAAGAACACTGAAGCCGACTATCAGGCCGAGTATGATTGTGTTGCCGACGGCATCTCCCCATGGTCCATGGACTGTCGTGTAATGCCATTGGCTCAAACCCATCAAACTTATCCGCGCGACGTTCACTGCTATTACTGAAATGCAGGCCAAAAGGCACCACAACAGATCGTAAGCGGAATTCCTGGTGCCCACCAATTGGCTCACGGTAGTCCAACACAGGACTGCAAGAGACACGTTCGCAAGCGAAGAACAAGCTGGCCAGATTACAAGAACTCCGGATCCGTCAGCAAATTCCACGATGTCCCCGGTCCGGTGAGTGCCCAATATCCAACCAACGAGTGATGCGTCGATTTGCAATATCAGATTGGCAAAAAACTGAAAAAGCAATCGGCTCCAAAGCATGGGCACGGTGGTAGCCAGTAATATGAAAGCGCCCCGTCGAGATGAGCCGACATTGGCGGAGACAATAATGTAGAGACTAAGAGCGGTTACCGCGAGCCAGCTCAGGGCTCCGATCGGAAGAATGACCAGAAAGACAAAACCTGCCCCCATGGCCAGCTCTGACGGACGCACCCCAAACGTTCGGTCTCGGAGAACAAGAGATACCCCGGCGGCACATGAGATCCACACAATTATGCTAATCCCGAAGGTGTTGAAAAGCGCCTCCGCCCATCCAAGCCGGTTGACTGATTGGATGATGCGTGATGTGAGGCCGCTTACACAACCGAGAGCGAATAGCCCCGCGAAGAATTCGCCACGCGACAATTGCCTCGAATTCGCAATGAACTGCGCGCAATCCACTCGTTTGAACATGCAATCACAATCCAGCGCCTCGCCTCGTTGTTAGCCGCCGAATGTTTGCCAGACCAAGGTCGAGTCTTGCTTGAGAAGAAATCGCTTTGAACTCTGGCGTAAACGAAAGCGGACACAGCGATTTCGTCCGACCCGATTCAGCGGAGATTGCGATTAACTGCAACGCCTCGCCTGCGCGGCTGATTATAACAGGCTCGCCATCGCATTCATCGGGATTGGCCTGCGCCCCTTGCGACCGATTGAAGTACCCACCGAAATATCAGGTATGACAGGCTGCCCCCGGGGGAGGCGGGCTAACCAATGTCAGTCAACCTTACGACGGCGCTTAACCAACCAGTAGACACCGTAGCCAATGGCGAGAATCGGAAGGCCGGCGCCAGCAATTGGCCCGGGGGCTCCCTTCACTTGGCCGGGCGCGTTTTCGCAATTGCCATTGCCGTTGCAGGCTAGGGCGGGCGGCGCAGAAATTATTAGGGTGAAGGCCAGAGCTAATGCAGACAAAATCCCCGAGGTGATCTTCATTGATTTGCTCCACATTTTTTAAATGGGTTCAGATCTTTTTCTCTGCGGGTTTATTGGCAGTTAATTTTCATTTAATAATAATTAATGCCTACCAAGACGTCAATAGCTGGAAAACTCACCTATTCGTGTTTTGGACAGGACGGACGCATTATTCCGCCCGGTCGGGTTTCCGGTTCGGGTCAATCGCGTCGGTTTGCCCGTGAGGCGATGACTTCCGGTCTAACCGGATAAGCGGACGTGGTCAGATCGGACCGGCACGTCTCAAACGGGCCAAGAACAGACGTCGCGCGTCCGATTGGCGCCAGAACGCCACCGACCGGCTTCGAGGTCCGAATCTGCATAGGCAGCCGCCCAGGCCCCGGCTAATGTCTCGGCCTGAAATCGGACGCCACCCAGGAGCAAGTGGAGTAATCGCGGTGCAATAGGGTCTAACTGATTGGACGCTGCAGGGGCACCAATGAATTCACCTTCGCAACCGAATGCTAAACCGCCAGCATCCCTGACGGGATCAAGCGCTCACGAGCCAAATCCATCCGAATCGTCGGATCTGAAAGGCGCGCGTATCCTCTTGGTCGAGGATTCCTGGCACGTCGGCATCGCCATCAAGCGTCTACTTCGCGCATTGGGAGCTGATGTGGCCGGCCCGGCTGCCACCATTCCGGATGGCGATCGCTTGGTTGCCGAGCGCACTCCCGACGTGGCCATCGTCGACATCAATCTGCGAGGCGGCGAGCGGGCCAACGACCTGATTGATCGGCTGCACAAACTGCGCATTCCGGTCGTCGTCATCACGGGTTACACGGCCGTTTCTCTACCTTCCGGACAAGCCGAGGTCATTCTGCAGAAGCCCGTCAGCGTTGAAACGTTTCTGGGAGTCTTGCGCCCGATCATTGCCCGGCAAAGGGATCGATAGGGAGCCATCTCACGCCACGTCGGCTGTATCCGTCTTGAGGGGAATCTCGATTGTGCAAGACACGCCATCCGATGAAAACGCGAGGTCGACCGTACCACCGAGCTCGTGAGGGATGAGATCGCAAATGAGGCTGGTTCCGTAGCCGTATTGAGACGGAGCCGATGTTGGCGGTCCACCCGCCTCGCGCCACACGATTATCAGCACTGCCGCCGCTTCGCCGCTATTCCGGCATTCCCAGCTAACGGACACCCGGCCCTCCGGGACCGACAGTGCGCCGTATTTGGAGGCGTTCGTTACAAGCTCGTGCAGCACCATCGCCAGGGCTTCGCTGGCCGCGGCGCTGAGCGCGACGTCGGGCCCGCAGGCTGTCGTATTCGCCTTCGTCGCATAGGGAGCCAATTGATGGCGCACAATATCTGCGACGCATACGCCCTGCCAATTGACCTGGCTCAATAATGCGTGCGCAACTGCCATGCTTTGGATGCGCTGATCGAGGGCTTGGACAAACTCGTCCATCGTGCTGCTGCCCTGTCGCGTATACATGGCAACCACGGCAACGCGGGCAAGCACGTTCTTGACGCGGTGGTCAAGCTCGGCGACCAGCAAGCGCTGGTGCTCATCAGCTCGCTTGCGTTCCGTAGTGTCAAGGGTCAGGCCCTTGATGCGTATGCACTTCCCGGCTGCGTCGAACTCGGCCGTTGCTGTTTCCTCGAGCCACATTTCCTGGCCGTCCGGCCGCATCACGCGAAAATCGACCGCATACGAAGGCTTGTCGGGCCGGACACTTTTCACCTGCGCTTTGAAGCGTGCGCGGTCATCCGGATGGATCAGCTCAAGAAAGCGAGCTGTCGTTAGGGGTTCTTGCGGGTCGTACCCAAGAAGCTTCGCGGCGTTCTCGCTGTGACGCGATAAATCCGTGCGGGCATCCCATTCGAACGCCATCACTGCTCCCGCCGCCAAGGCGTCTTCCAGCCGGGCCGCCACCTCACTGAGCGCCGCCTCTTGCTGACGCCGCTCTGCGAACAGCGCGGAAAGAACCAGCGTGCAGAGCGAGGTCGTCAGGATACCAGCTTGAGCACCCAGGATGCGGTCGTCGATCGGGAGATCGGGGTCACCGAAATATCCAATGCCAAAGGTTGTTGTCCACACGATCGTCAGCGCAATGATGAACGCGCCTGCGGCGGCGAACGCCGGCTGGCAGCGGGCCGCCAGCCAGAGCAGCAGTGGATACAACAGGGCGATGGGGACCACAGTCACAAAGGACACGCGCGGTAGAAAGATAGCAATGGTGCTCGTCATCGTGATCGCAGCGAGCGCTACGGCGCCTTCGACGGCCTCCTTCGGCGACGACGGACGGCCGCTTGCGGCCGCAGCTCCGATCAGCAGCGGCGCGACCGTCATAATGCCGAGCGCGTCGGATGCGAACCAGTGCTGCCAGATGGTCAGACTCGGTGCAGCGGAGAAGTGGAACAACTTGAACCCCAGAGTCCCACCTATCCCGGAGATAGCACTCGCAAAAACCGCAGCTGCGAGCAATCCCAGGACCCGGCGCAGCCGGTCGAGGGCGAACCTCGAACCAAATTGACGCTCGATAAAGCCAGCCGCAAGCAACGCTTCACCAGCATTGCACAAGGCGAATGCTGCGGCGCCCGCGAAAGTCCTGTCGCCCAATAGGTTGGCCACAATCGTTGCCGCGGCCGCTCCGATTGCCACCGGCCATTTATAACGAGGACCAAGGGCTATCAGGGCGCCGGCGGCAACGCCGGAGGCCGGCCAGAACACGGCTACGCCGTCGGGCTTTGTCAGCAGATAAAGACTAAGTCGCGCCCCCAGGAAATATGCGATCCCTACCGCCAGAGCGACGCCGATCGCCGTCAGCTCCACGCGCTTGCCGGTCAAGACAGCCTCCCTCGGGATCCCAGTCTTGCCCATCAAAGCACGGGGGACAATCGTCAGCTAGAGCGCGGGACGCGATACAAGCAATGTCCGCCTTGGGTCACGAGCGTCGGTTTGCCCCTCAGCCGGTGACTTCCGGTTTGCGCCCGACTCCGGACATGTCGCTGCGCCCCGCCACCGACGCGATGGGCCACGAGCAGAAGCTGCTGGGTTCGGGATGAAAGATGCGGTCAACCACTTAGGGGCCACCAAATTGCTCGGCTGAACTCGTTCATGCCCGAAGAACTACGGACATGGAACGTCTCCGACTTCATCTTCCGTTCATTAGGCCAATTCTAAACCTGCGCTCGATACCGGCATGTAGGTGAGGAATATGTCCTTCGACCCGATGGCCGCTGCGGTTGATTGGCTCGACGCCTACCGCGCTGGCGAGATTGAAACTATCCTTGGAATGTATGCTGAGGATGCGATAGTCCATTGCGGCTGTGGCGGCATGAAAACCATCACCGGCAGAGAGGGTTTCCGCGCCTATTGGGTGGACCGCCTTCGGCAATATCCAGCGTCGGAGCTGGACAATCTCCAGCTTGGCGGAACTACTTGCTCCTCCACAGCGGCATCAGCGAGAACGATAACAGGCGTTCCGCCCTTTATCGCTACGTCGCCAACCTTTGTGATACCGGCGAGGATGATTTCGATCTCTTGCAAGTAGCGGCAGTCGCTTACTTGAAAAAATTGGACGAATTGCATGACGACCGATGTGCGAGACTCGCTGCGGATCAAATTTTGGCCGAGTGTTTAGAATCACGCTGTGCACGACCCGACACTTAGCTTTAGGTCATATAACACCAGAGCGAAGGAGCGAACCGCATGGCAGACACGATCGCTAGCGCAAACCGTATCGCGCGCGACCCACAAGGGCGCATCACCGCAGCGACAGCAATCGGCATGAATGCCCTGAAGCCGATTATGCGCTTCCAGGTCTCAATGCTGAGAATGTGGGCCGATAGCATTGAGAGGTTCGCGGGCAATTACGAAAAGGGCTTGGAAGAAACCGCGACAGCCGTAGAGGAACAGTCAGGCAAGGGACGCGCCGCGCAATAGACATCGTCCGATCGGACGGCATGTCTCGAATCTTGGTCGTGTACCCGCTGTTTTCCAATGCTCCGAATCGGGAACGATTGACGGTGGGCGCTCCAATTCGCGAAGCCGGTCGATTTGCGTTTTGAGGCGCGCCGGCAGTTTCGGCTCTGGTTTCAGCGACGCGCGTAGCCTCTCGCCGATCTCTCGAACGATGGCCCGGCTAGTCAATGTCGATATGGGGGAAACTGGAGACCGCCGCTTTTGGCTATCTGCGCGAGCGCTTGTATTCAGAGCAGCGGGTCGTAGGCAACGACCTTTGGCTATCCGCGACATGCGCCGTGTTAGTACCGGCGAGCGACGGCCTCATGTTGCTTAAAGCCTGGCAGGGGCTTTCGTTCCCTTATCTCTAATCGCGAACGCGATGTTCCATTCGATCCGCATCTCCAAGAGCGATGGGCAGTTGGTGGCCGGCGCGACCTGGAGCACGACGGCGCCGAATCCGGTAGGCGATTATGACGGGCTGCTTGAACAGGTCGGTACGCAGGACTGGCAACGAGGCGGTATGGCATGAGCCGCGCCGCATTCTTAAGCCGGCTGCGACTCAAAATCCATCCTCGCTGAATGCGCTAATCTGATGGCCGCGACTGATTCCACGTTATCGCGATTCAGGATTCGGGTCCGCGTTGCGCATTCCGCGCCCACTATCCAACGAATGGAGACGGTCGTCGATGTGAGCAGAGCTTGCCGTTGTCGAGCTTCCGAACCGGCAAGACGGCCCCACGGGTCTGCAAGTCGTGCCTTTCCGAACTGATCGCAGGCGCAGTGTTTACGATGAATGCCACCGAGGCCGCGAGCTTCATGACGCGCTTGGAGGCTGGCGAGACGTTACGTACAATCGTCGGTCGTGGCGGAAACACAATCTGCTCCAAGAAGGCATTCGATAAGCACTGCGAGCTCTGTCCGGAGTGGGGCGCAAAGGCATTGGTCTTTGCTGAGCGCAACCGCAAGCTGGCGGACAAGAGAAAGGGACGCCCGGATCCTAATCTTCCCGTGCGGCCGGCGAACGTCGCTGAAGAGGATATTCCGATATTCCCAGAATTGCAGGCGCGAAATTTTAGCATCCCCGACTGTGCCGTCGCTGAAATCTGTATAAATTGCCCCCCTCCAGCCGACTGCGCGACGCTAGGCGAATGCCTTGACACAATCAACGCGCGTGCCGCTATCCCACATCAGGAAGAATACATGAGGCCTGCGCAGGCCACCGCGTGTATGTCAGCCCTCGAAAACGGGATGAGCAAATGATGGCTGACGGGTTACGTCAGAGGCACAAAGGCCATCGTATCTGCAAACGAATTTGAAAAGCACTGCGTCGGGTATCGAAATTGGGGCTCATGGGCTCTGGCGCTGGTCGAGCGCAATCGCAAACTGGCCGATAAGAAGAAGGGCCATCGTGGCGGTCGAGAGTTCTGCTCGCACGGACATTCATATGCCATCCATGGCAAGAGCTACTTGCAGGGGGACGGTCGGTGGCATCGGCAGTGCTTGGCGTGCGTCAGCTTCCGGCATACCAACCCGACTCACACACCTAAGCCGGAATTGGTCGAGAAGGTGCGCGCGGCTGTGATTGCCGGCACGCGGATCAGCGCTTTGGCAGATCGGCATAGCGCGACGTTCGTTTGTGACTTTCGCCAGATCAGGGCCATCCGTCGTCTCCACCACGACATAGCGGAGAGGATCGACCGCAACTCGCAGCAGCCACGCCTCATAGTGTCGCGACCAGCTATCATTCGCTCCACGAGCCTGCGCGAGCCGACGCTGACCGGAATCATCGCGGCGCCGGCTGATCCGCTGTTTACGCTCGCCGATCAGGTCATCTCACGCAACCTGCCGCCCCATATTCGCAGGCCGGCGGTGAGTTCGCTCGCTGCGGCCCTGTGGCTAAAGGAGGTTACGCCGGAAGACGCGGGTCGGGTAGCGAAGATGTTTGTCAACGCCGCATGGAAAGAGGACGCCGTTGATCGTCGCTTCATCTCGCTCGACGCGCCGGCATTCCGGGCTGGAAACGTGCCGCTGATCGAGAGGATCAGCGAACGTCAGGGGCTCTGGACCTAAGCTTTGATCGGGCATGCCGGGCGACCTCGTCTCGGCCCTGGGTCTTCTAGAAGGAGCGAGCGGGAACGACCCCCGCGCTCCCCCGGGTGGCTGCGGACGCGCCTAAAGCCGGCGTCGAGTTCATCCCGGAGAACGGCGGGAGCGCTGGCGCGAGGATGAGGAAGCGCAAGCGCTAGGCACTGCAAGGCGGCGTCGAACGCAAAGGAAGCGCGACCGGCAGCGGCTGATGACGCACCGCCGACGGCTGAAGCGGTGACGAAAGATGGGCCCGGCGGTTCACGCTGCAGGGCCATACGACGAAGGGCCGCAGCGAGAACATCGCTGCGGCCCGCGCATGGTCGAAAATGTATCCGGGTGAAAACATCTAAGTGAAATATGCAGCCCGGTACAAAAATTCTGCCCTGGCTTTGTCTCGTTTGCAAACACAATTTCGGCAGAACCGAAATCCATTTGATGGGCATTTAGTTCCGAGAACGGGATCAATTTTGCTATCCTCGCGCGCGAATCGGAGCGTGGCGCGTGCGAAATCACAAACCTAAGCAGTGGACTGAGGACGAGGTACAGACGCTGATCAAAATGATCAACGCGGCCTCGACCGCGATCGAAATCGCCGCCGAGCTTGGAAGGTATATCGCTTCGGTCAAACGTGTGGCCGGAGACATGGGCCTTTTGCTGCGGAGCGAGTGGGGCGCTGCACAGAGACAGTAGGCACCCGGGTCGGCGCCCACTTCTGCCGAGGTTCACGCTCGCGGGTCTCTCTTCTAGTGAGGCGCAACCAGAGCTGCCATACTGAATGCGACTACGCAGGCAGCTGCCAAGGACCAGAGCGCTATAGCGATCTCTTTGGGCATGGTGGTGGCCTCCTGACGAAAGCCGCCTTCACCCTTACTGCCGGACGAGCTTAGAGCGCATACCGATCAGCATTGTGTAGGCAAGCCGGCGCCAAATCAGGTTCATTAGGACTAGCATGTGGCATCCCCGTATTCGATGCCGCCAGCTTCGACCTGCTATGTTTCAAGAAGATTTCGCCGGGGTGCGAAATGGCTTCGCGCCGGTGATGAGGAGGCAGCCCCGCCGGCTCACGCAGGCCTCGCGGCTCGGCCCGTGGCGATAGATCAGGGCCAGCGCCAGCGCGACCGCGATGAACATCGCCGGCCAGCGGGCGATGCGCAGCATGAGGTCGGCGAAGTTCGACAGCCCGATGAAGTTGAGCACGACTGGAATGACTACGACCGCGCCCAGGGCCGTGAGCACGAACAGAATCCCGGCGAGCGTGAAGGACAGCGACATGGCGTTCAGCGCCAGAAATCCTCGCTTCTCCTGCTCGCCGTAGACGATGTTCAGGGTGTCGAACAGCGACTTCATCGCGGCGTTGGCACTCCAAAGCGAAATCCCGAGCCCGATGACGAAGGTCGCCCCGAGCGTCCCGCCACCCTTCGAGGCGACCCGCGTGAGCTGGTCCCGGGCGACGTCCACCGCGCCACCGGGCAGGACTCCGGAGACCTGGTCCAGATGCCTGGCGATGGCGGTCGGATCGGAGAACAGGCCGTAGATCGCGACCAGGGCCGCAAGCGCGGGAAAGATCGCCAGAAGGCTATAATAGGTCATGCCGGCGGCGAGAGCCAGGACCCGGTGCTCGGAGATGTTGGAGTAGACCCGCAGCAGAATGTCCTTCCACCCGCGCGCCGGGATCTCGGAGCGCGAGCTCGCCTGCCGGCCAGGTCGATTTCGCCTAGCGCCTCAGGAGCAGCCGTGTCGCGGGACCCGTCTCGCAAGGGGTTTCTTCCACCGGGGCTGTCGACATGGCGACGTTCTTCCGGGAGCAGTACGGCGGTCAGGGCCGCTGCCATCAGGAGAGCCACCCCCGAGATGACCGTCCACTCGTCCGGCGGAGCCGACCGCTCTCGCTCGGCGGCTGCAACGTGTCGTCCAATCTTGGCTGCGGTCGTCATGGATTGGCTCGGCTGCTGACCCAAGCCTGCCCGGTCGGGCAACAGCCGCCGTGGCGAAACGTTCCCGCTCGTCCGACCCGACAGCTATGCTGGCGGTCCGCCGGCGTTCAGAAGAAATGTGGGCTGGCCTAATTTGAGGGATCGGGTATCGATACCGGATGCAACTCCAATCGACCTTGACTTGCCCCGGCTGCGGCCACCAAGCCACTGAGCCGATGCCTGCCAGTTCTTTTACGACTGCAAAGGCTGCGGAGGCAGGCTCAAGCCAAGGCGGGGCGATTGCTGCGTGTTCTGCTCCTACGGCACCGTGCCGTGCCCGCCGATCCAAGAGAACGGCAAGGGCGCGTTGTCGATGTACAAAATAGTCCTTACTTTTCGGCGGAAAAAGCCTTGGCATTCCGTGCAAAGCTGAAACCTAGTTTGAAATAAAGTCCTTTCAGGTGGCTCGAAGAGGGCAATCCAAGCCGACAACATTGTTCTTTCAAACCGTGCAGCGCGCGAAAAGGGGCACAAGCCATTGCGTACGATACTCTCTACGCCTGATCCTCCCTAGATGGGGGTAGCTCGGCTAGATTGGCCAACTGCCGTCTAAAAAATAGACCGCCTCGTCGCTGAACACCGGCGCCAACAGCTTGTCCATCCAGCAGCTCCGTCGATAAGCGCCTGGAACACCATCGACCGGTTGAGGCCGGGCAGGCCGCCGACCGCGAGCAGCGTGAAGCCGAAGCCGAGTTGGATGACCGCGCAGCAAATTGCGGCCCCGGCAACCGATCGGATACGCGACATGCCGACACTGATTCCGAAGGCCACCCGCTTCCGGAGGCCACCCGCGCTCTAGGCTCTCCGACAACCTATTTCGACTGTGGCTTCGTCAAGTAGTCCAGGACCCTGTCTCGTAATTCCTCAATTTTCTGCGCGGGATACTCAAGGCCAATCAGTCGCAGCTTCTCGATGGCACAATCGACAATTTTGACTTGTGCTTCTCGGTCAAGAAGCAATGTCGCGGCATGATCTATTTTCCCAATCACTTCAATAGTGGAATAGATTACACAGCAGTACGTAACGATCTCTTGGATGAACAGATAAATCGGCGCGCGCGGATTGAATCTATCTGACTTGGCCTTTACCTGCTCAGCGAGATCGGGATCCTTACGATAAATTTGCTGCGCTAACGCTTCGAGTGACCGGTGCGATATTGCATTTGCTTCCTCTGGAGCTAACGTCCGAATAATCTGGATACATCGTTCGACGTCCGGTTCCATAGCTATCTCCCGATTGCTCTTCCGATGAAGCGATCTAGCACGAACATCTTCCGTATCGTGTGATTACGGAAAATGATACTTACGATGATCAACGCAGCGAAGCACACAGATAGCAACCAGTCGTACGATTCCGGCCTCGCATCGCGAACTATCCAGCAGAAGAAAAGTATTGCGGCCACGTAATGCAACCAACGGATCGAAGGGTGCACTACGACGTTGAGAGACTTCCCGGCCTCAAACTGCCTCTGAAATAGTTTGAGATTGCGAAGGCGTGACTTGTTAATCAGCTGGTCATACCGGATCAGCTGATGATTGACGTCAGTTAAACGTTCTATAAGTTTCTTCACAACAGCGATCGCACCCGGGGTGTCCTCTGCAGCCATATGCCGAATCGCATAGCTGTCCGCATAGACCTCGGCCTCAGATTCAACAACTACCTTCCTCGATGAAAGAAACGCCGCCAGGATCCCGGTCATTACTGCACTTATTCCGAGAACACTTACGTTGACAGTTACCAATCCAATCGCGCATGCCAATGCTCCACTTGCGATGATCGACTTGGCGCGGATCCATATGACGCCGCCCATCAACGAGCCGTGTCCCAGTTCGTGCAGAGCTAGGTATTTCTGGTAGAGCGGCATGACCTCCAAATTCATGTTGCTGGGAACAAACAAGTAAGAATTTCCCAGCATGTTGAAGGCGCACTGGTAGTCCATGAATTTTCCAGACCTATCGTAGAGAACAGTCAAATTGCCCGCTTCCTGAGCGAAGGGTCCAAACCGAAACGCTGTATGTGCAAAGCCGTATCGGGACTCGAGCATCGCAGCAGGTATCGTATCGGCGATCTGGAGACTACTCTCGGTCAAGGTCCTTACAATCACGTGGACCGACCAAAGCGATTTTAGCCCTTCGAAGTAGGCGAGCCCATTCATGATGGCGAGGCAAAGTACAACACCAATTATCGCGGTCAGTGCGGAACCATAATCTGGATGAGCAAGAAAATAAGCAACGAGCGCCGCCTTTACCTCAACGAAGGCTGGCTCAAGTAGAAATGAGATTATACCCCAAACGATCCTCAACATCGCGAGCTGTCGCCAAAGCAAAAGCTTGCACGCGCGTCCGCTTCCTCAACGTGCTTCACGTCGACTTACCTGTAAACAACCTCTGCCTGCCTCTGAAGGAACGAAGCTTGCGGCATTCCGGTAGCAACCCGATTGCTGAGCTGGGCAATCAAGTTGCGCGCCCTGTTACAGATCTAGCCAACCGCCTATTTCAAAATTCCCGCAGCGACCGAATATTTGAAGCGACAGAGGCACTAGTCTCTCTGCGCGCCGAGCGGATCGTGATTAGTATACAATGGCGTGAGGCGGAACTGCGAGTATTTTTTTCGTGGACAACTTTGGTCTGCTCTGACAAGCTCCTCTCAGTTGTGGGCTCGGCTCTATTCGCGAAACAACCTAGCGCGAGCTTTTGCCATGGCCGTTCGTATTTTTGAGCCAGGCGATGACTACGTGCTCAATCATTGCACGAAGTATCTTTCGCGCGCGGGTTTGCCGCCGGCACCTGGAGACGACGCGAGAAACGAGAGCTTCCGCGCAAGAATTGCTGAGGCTTGGCGGTTTCCAATCATCGGTTTCATGCGCGACGCCGATGCAGATCCGGATTTGAATCTCGTAACGTTTGTGTACAAGACATCTCCCGGCGACCCACGCCAAGTACAGGTCCTAGGGACGTTCAGCGAGCTCTATCGTTCTATCTCTCTCGCACCCGTCCGGTTTGAGGACCAAGATACCGGCTACCGCGCTCTCTCCGTTGGCATACCGAAGGCGCAGGTGCACACCTACAAATACGTGGTAGACGGTCGCTACGTTCTGGACCCCATCAACCCGCAGCGTGTCATTCTCGGGAATGGAAGGCCGTGGTCGCGCTTCTTCACCGACGGTTATCTGCAGCCGCTTGTGCTCGAGCCCTGGGAAATACGTCTGCTCTATCGACTGGTTGAGCAAATCCTGCCGTTTCGCGGCAAGGAGGCGGAGAATTTCCTGAAGCGCTACTATTTCGGCCTTAACCGCGAGCAACGCAAGACCGACATGCCGAAGGCCTTCAGGCTGGACGACTCCGTCGGTGAGGTCAACGCCATCGACAAGTTCTTGGCGCGGGAGGAAGCGCACCGGCTGGCTGATTACCAACTGTGCCTGCGGCAGATCGACCGAGCGCTGCGTCGGCAAAACCCGGTACTCGAGCCCGCCGACATGCCGGCGCAGGACTTCGTCGAGTTATACGAGAAAATGGCGAAAAGCCATGGCAGCGGCGACAACCCGATCCCGGGCTGGAACTACGACGAATATGGGAATCCTTCTTTCTTCCTCTACATACTACGCCGGCATGCAGTGACGGCGGCGTTCGCCCACCCAAAATACGCCGGCAATGTCGGCGCCGCCGGCTGGGCCTATTTGTCAGAGCGCTATTCCGATCCCGCGGCAGGCACGCTGTTCGACTGGCGGCCGGCCATTGAAAGGCCCATTGGTACCAGCGCCTATTATCGATGACGCGCTCGTGCTGACCCCAGCGATGAGGACCTAAGTGATGCAGGACTCGTTCGATGTGATCGTGGTCGGCAGCGGCGCAGGCGGCGCTCCGATAGCGCACCGTCTCGTCCAAGCAGGGCATAACGTCCTCGTCGTCGACAAGGGACCACTGCTGCGGCCGCACTATGAGGTCCCGGGCGAGCGTAGCGACTTCCGGCGCGACGAGATCTATGCCTCGAGCACCGAGAAGATCCTGCACGTACCCGGCCTCGCCAATACCGGCGTGTCCTATTACAGCAGCCACGTCGAGCCTGATATCAATGACGAGCCGCACGTCTATAAGGGACCGGACGGCCGCGACTACGGCACGATCGAGGGTTACACTGCCCAGGTGGTTGGTGGTGGCACGCAACTATACGGCGCCGTTTCGCTGCGTTTTACTCCGACCGACCTCAGGCTGAAAAGCTTCAACGACAATCGCCGCAAGCCGATCGCCCACGATCCAAACGGCGACATCCGCCGCGAGGCGCGCGACTGGCCGATCGACTACCGAGCGCTCGAGCCCTATTACGTCATGGCCGAGGAGATGGTGGGCATCAACGGCACGCGCGAGAATCAGCAGAAGCCGTTCAGCGCCGTCAAATACCAAAAGCCGCTGGCGCCTAATCCGATCAGCAGTTACGCGCATGATGGCATGGTTGAGCTCGGAAAACGCCTCGGTCCGGGCATCGCGCCCTATCGCACGCCGCTCGCGGTCATTACCGAGGACCATCCCTGGAGCGGTCGGCAGATTCCGCGCAATGCCAAGGGTGAGCCCGATCCTGAAGCCGGCAAGACTAGCTACGTGAACCGCTACGGCGATCCACTCGGGTTGAAGTCCAGCACCTGGGTGGCACTGCTGAGCCCAATCAAGGACAAGCCGAACTTTGCCATCTGGCCGAATTGTGTCGTGACCCATGTCGTCAGTGAAGGAGCCAAGGTGACTGGGGTCCGACTGCTCGACCCCGGCGGCGTCGAGCGGTTCGTTAAGGCAGAGATCGTGGTGGTGGCCTGCTCGGCCATAGAAAGCGTGCGTCTACTCAAATTGTCGGCGATGGCCGACGCCGAGTTCGACCGGCGCATCAATCGCAACCCACTCCTTGGACGCTATTTCCTCACCCATTGCTTCGGCGGAGCGCGCGCCTTGATGCCCAAACGCTTCGACAAGTCGAAGGCCCTCGACGCCGACTGGGCAACCGACTGCTGCGCCACCGAGGAGTTCCTGGAGGAGAACGGCCTCTGGGCAGGCGCGGCCATCTACAACAACACATCGGACCAGGCCCTGCCGCTATCGTTGTTCCGCACCTATGGGAGCCAGGACCTCGATACGTTGTGGAACGGCTTTATGGGGGCTACCGACATGCGCGGCGACCGCTTCATCGACTTCCTCGACGCAGAGTTCGGCCGCGGCCTGTCAATCAGCTTCATGGCCAACCAAGTGCCCCAGTTCGATAACCGCATCGAGCTGCATCCACAGATCGAGGACAAATGGGGCCGTCCGGTTGCGTATGTAATCAAGGGCTGGCACGAACACGACCGCTATCTGATGGATGTGATGGCGAAGCAGTGCGGAGACGTGCTGCGCTACGGCGGCGATCCGGTCGGCCACGACTATCAGATTGAGGGGCAAGGCTCGATTTACATGGCGGAGAACGCGCTCGCCCGCATGGCCAATCACATTCTCGGCGGGGCGCGCTTCGGTAGTGACCCGAACGACTCGGTCTTGGATCCGCAGTGCCGGGTCTGGGAATTCGATAATCTTTATGTCACCGACGGCGCCTTTATGCCTACCTCCGGCGGCGCCAACCCTACCCTCACCATCCAGGCGAATTCGTTCCGCGTGGCTGACCATCTGCTAACCAGGATTTAGCCCTATGGACCCCCGGCTCAAAGTGATTGATGAGGATGCCGTCATTCGGCCGGCCTTCAACGAAAACGTGACGCCGCCGTGGAATCAGGTTTTCAAGATCGTCTTCTACCCCGACCGCATCTATCATGCTCAGTATCTCAACGCGACCCGTAGCCCGCGCTATCAGTACAACGTCTTGGAGGTGCGGGGGCGCGCCGACTTCATCGTGCTCAAATGCGAGGTCTACTTGGACGGCAAGTTCCTGTGCAATGCACTGCGGATCGAGTATCGCGCTGGGCGGCTCGCCGAGCAAACGCGCGAGCGCGGCCGCCTACTCGGCGATGAGGTTCTTGCTTGGGTCGAGATCAGCCACGCCGATCCCGCCCTCCAAGGCGGCCTCAAGCGCTACCTCAAGATGTTCTTCGACAGGTATGTCAACGCCTACCAGGTCGAGATCTGGGAAACGCTGGAGCCGCCGCCGACCGTGTCGCACTCGTTCAAGGTGCTCGACCAGATGGGGCTGCACAAGCCGATTACTGCGATCCCGGGCTTCAAACCAGCGCTGGCCAACATCCGAGGTGTTAACCGCGTGCAGCTCTCATTCCGTGAGCCCGATCTCGACCGGCCGCTCAACTACCGCATCGTCGATCCGGGTTTCGACAATGACTACGCCCACTCGCACCAAGAGCCCAACAAGCCGGCACCGAACTCGGGTGACAATACCATTGAGGATAAGAACTACGTCGTCTCATTCCAGCGCGGCTGGATCCGGGACGCACGGGAGGTAACGCCGGTGTTCTATCAGAACGCAATGATGGAGCCGACCAGCGCCGACTACTTCCGCGGCGATCCGCCGACTCCCGGCAAGTTCGATGGCAATAAGAACGTCATGGGAATGCGCTGGATCATCCAGCGCGAGCTCGGCGGCACGATCGTGTACTTTCACGAGGTCGAGTTGCCGCCTGGGGCTGTCGAGGGCACCCACCAGCATGTCGGTTCCGAGGAGCTATATTATTTCATCGAGGGCGAGGGCCTTGCCTATCTGGGCGACGGCGACGATCCGGCTGTGGACGCCCAGTTTCCTCTCGTCGACCCGATGCCAGACATCTACGGGCTCGGCCCTAAACCGTGCCGGGAAATCCCGGTCCGTCCTGGCATTACACTCTTCACCAAAAGCGGTGGCATCCACGGCGTACGAAACCCGAAACGCAACGCCGCCCCACTCAAATTCGTCGCGTTCGGTTATCACTCCTCCTGATTGCGCAGGTCCCGAATGCCAATCGTCATCCCCCCTGACACCGTGCTGCGGGTGCCGCCCGGTGAAACACCTGACTACAATAGCCGCAATCCTCTGATGAAGCTGCTGGGGGTTGCAGAGACGCATCATCTCGCCGCCGAGCGGCATTTCTATCTCACTGATCATCTACAGGCTTTGGTGCCGTTTAGCCATCTCGACCTCGCTGGCCCGCAGGGCGCCGATGCAGCGATCCTCGATCCGACCCGGCAGGACAACAAAACCGATTTCCAGAAGCAGAACGTGCGCGACTTCCTGGTTACCGACACCTATCTGCTTCGTGGTTGGGTGACGGTGCGCGCATGGAAGGATCTCGAAGCCGTTGAGCCGGTGCCAGACCGCATCGTGCCGTTTCTCAAATTATCTTACCGAGCTGGGCCCGATTCCAAGCTCGCGGATGCAATGGGAGGCTTGCCCGGCACCAGCATTCGCCTGTTCCTGAAAGTCAATGGCCGCGATGCCGGCGGTCTAATCACCGTTCCATACAACGAGGCGACTGATCGGTACGAGATCGAGCTGTGGGGGGACCACGGCCATGACCTGCAGGCGGTCTTTTCCGCCGGCGGCGATGCCATCGGCCTTTCGTCGCTTGACAGGGGGGAGCTCATCACACGTCCCGATCTTATCCTTGGGCAGCGCAGCGACTTCGACCGCGAAGGCAAGGACGACGTGGACGTACGTACCGTATCGCCTGATTGCCTCATGCACCCGCTTCTGCCGGCCCGCATCGAAGTCGCTTGGGCAGACGAGAGCGGCCATAGCTGGGATTCCAATGGGGGCAGCAACTATCACTACGAGTTCAATATGATGTTGCGCGGCTGGAATTCCCATCTGAAGGCCGGGATCAGCGCCAATCCTCACGGGGGCGTCGGCGTCCTGCACTATCGCAACCTCATGTCCAACTATTTCGGTTTTTCCGACAGCGGCGAGCTGGGCCGGATCGTCGAGCCGTGGCAGTTCGATTCCATGGGCCGCAAGCCCGACGGCGAACGCCACGAAAGTTTCTTGGCCATCGACTATATCGACCTGCACATCCTCAAGAACAATTGCGGCATAGGATTACACCGTCATCGAGATAACCAGGAGATCTTTTTCCTCCTGCAGGGACAAGCTGTAATGGTGACGGGCGACTGGTACAAATTCCCCGACCGCGAACGATGCTTTGAGCTCCGCACCTTGCGCGCTGGTCATTTCGTTCTGCTCAAACCCGGAGGCTTGCACGGGATGATGAACGCCACCGACAGTGACATCCATCTCTTGATGTTTGGCGGTTACGACTAGGAGCCAGCATGCCGGCTGATACGAGTCACGTCGGGCCGCACGCCCCCATGGGCGCGAACCTCGTCCCCGGCGGAGCGACGTTCCGCGCCTGGGCGCCGCGCGCCACCGCCGTTTACGTTTCAGGATCGTTCAACCGCTGGATCGCACCAGACGAGAACTGCCGGCTCGTTCGCGATACCGGCGACTATTGGGCTGGCTTCATCCCCGGTGTAGCCGAGGGAGCACAGTACAAGTTCTACGTCGTCGGAGCCGACGGACCGGGTTACAAGCGCGATCCTTATGCCCGAGAGCTGGTGGCACCCGATTGGAACTGCGTCGTTTCTGATTCCGCCCGCTATCCTTGGCACGACGTCGGCTTCCGTCCGCCAGCTTACGAGGACCTGGTCATCTATCAGCTCCATATAGGCACCTTCCACGCTATCGACGCAGCTGGCTTCGATCGTCGTGGCGTTCGCGTCGCCAAATTCCTGGACGTCCTCGATCGGGTGCCCTATCTCGCGGATCTCGGGATCAACGCCGTGCAGCCGCTGCCCATCGTCGAATTTCCGACAGCCTTTAGCCTCGGCTACAACGGCGTCGACTATTTTTCGCCGGAGTTCGACTACGGTGTGCCGCCGACGGAGCTGCCACGCTATTTGAATCGCGCCAACGCACTGCTCACCGCCCGCGGTCAAGCGCCGGTGTCGGTCAGTGACGTCCGCGGCGCCGACGACCAGCTCCGGCTCCTTGTCGACATTCTGCACGTCTATGGCATCGCAGTGATCCTCGACGTGGTCTACAACCATGCAGGCGGAGATTTTGGCAATGAAAGTCTGCATTTTTTTGATCGCGCCCGCCCCGGCAGCAACAATGACAGCCTGTATTTCACCGATCAGGGCTGGGCTGGCGGCCTTGTTTTCGCGTACTGGAATGCTTCCGTGCGCCAGTTCCTGATCGACAATGCCGTGGCAATGATGCACGAGTTTCATGTTGACGGCTTCCGATACGACGAAGTGAGCGTGATCGACCGCTTCGGCGGTTGGCGCTTCTGCCAAGACTTGACCAGCACCGTGAAGGCAGCGAAGCCATCAGCGGTGCAGATCGCTGAATTCTGGAACCCAGGACCGGACTCGGTTGTACGGCCGAGTAGCGCCGGCGGTGCTGGTTTCGACATGGTTTGGTCGGACCGCATGCGCGATGGCATACGCAGCGTCGTCGAGCAGGCTGCGCATGGTGCATCCGCGCCGATTAGTCTCGAACGGATACGCGATGCACTCATGCCTCCGGCTGGATTCGATGGGGCTTGGCGTGCCGTGCAGATGCTCGAGAACCATGACGTGCTGCTGACAAACCACGATCCGAAGGATCAAAAGCCACGCATAGCCTACATCTCCGATCCGTCCGATGCACGGTCATGGTACGCGCGCTCTCGCGCCCGCGTCGCCAATGGTATTTTGCTGACCGGCCCCGGTGTGCCAATGCTGTTCATGGGCCAGGAGTTCCTCGAGGACAAGCTTTGGAGTGACTCTCCCCACGATCCGAACCTTAGGATTTGGTGGGACGGGCTCGGCCACGATCAAGCGATGAGTAATCACTTGCGCTTCACGCGCGAACTGATTGAGCTAAGACGGCGCCTGATAGCCCTGCGCCGTGGACGTATCAATGTCTTTCATTACCACAATCCCACCAGGGTGCTCGCTTTCCATCGTTGGCTCGACGACCTAGGCGAGGACGTAGTCGTCGTGTCGAGCCTGTCGGAGACAACTCACTTCGGCTATCGTCTCGGGCTTCCCCGTACGGGGACGTGGCACGAAGTCTTCAACAGTGACGTCTACGACAACTGGGTTAATCCGATTGTGGCAGGGAACGGCGGTGGCGTGCTTGCCGCAGGGCCACCCCTGCACGGAATGCCTACGTCAGCCGAGATGGTGATTCCTGCCAACGGACTGATTGTCTTGGCTCGGCATTGAGAGGCCTCGAACGGCGGCCGAGGAATGGCTGTCTTATGACTTGCGCAACGAGGCATTGGTCGGGGGACCGACCCCAGCGTAGGCGGCTTGATGAGGTCCGGGTGACCAGTCATTTTCGATGAGCATTCCACGCAATCGCCCTGTCTTTACGCGCTGGCCGGAGCGCCTCCTGAGAAACTGCCGATCCGCGTGTCTTGAACGCTGCGTAAATTGTCATATGGACGACGCGTGACGGAGGGCTTCAATGCCGAATCGACGGACCGACCAACCTGAGCCGGTCAGAAGACACGGCTGGCTGCAGTCGCAAGTCTGCTCGGAGCGCCATCCACCCTTCGAAAGGTGCCGTGCTTGGCACGATACCGGCTTTCGTTCGCCGATTTTGGAGGGCGCGCACAGACCAGAGATCCCTCGATGCCGAGCACAAATATTCGCGTTGCAGAAGGAACCGGAATTGCCGCCACTGTCGGCCGGTGGCGAAGCAGGTATCCTCGACCAGTATGTCCGGCGCAGCCTTTAAAATCAGCAAGGCTGCGTTGAACGCGGGCTTCGCGCATCCACCGGATGTCGCGCCGTCCCGAACTAATACTCACGTCCAGCTCTGACCTACCAATACGTTGCCAGTGCAGCGGCGGATCCTCGTTGTGCGCTTCATATGATTTAACACATCAATGGAGTTGATTCCGATGCAGCAAACGCGAAGATCCGGCGAGAGGGGTTTAGCCACGGGGGCTGGCTTCCATCACCAGCCCTCAGGGCGAATCACGCTTTGCGCCCGCAGGTTCCCTTCCGATTCTGCCAGGTCGGAAAATGCTCTCTAGACCTCGTGTGCAAGCCGCCCCTCTGGGCTGCGTTCCTGAAGGCTTCGCTTCTCTCCTTCCGCCCTCGCTCTGCGAGTGGCAGGAGATGGGCTATGAGCTATCTTCCGTCCGTCACTTGCTCCGCCGCGACGGCGATAAGCCGAGGCCGACGGGGAAACTCGGTGCGACGCCCTAGCCAAGTCCGCCCCTTCGCCCACGACGTCTTCCCCTTCGCTTTGCCAGAGCCGTTTGGCACACTTGGTCTGTTCAGCACGGACACGGGCGAGGAAAGCATCAATGAACCGAGTCTCAGCATGCAGGAGCGCATCGGACCCCCGCACCTTCACCATCATCCGTCCCCTGCAGCGAGACGCCAAATGGGCCTACTCAGAAATTCGGCGGGTCATGCGATCTTGCTACTAGCGGATTGTGCCCTTCTGCTAGTAATCTTGGCATCTGGAAAGCTATTGGAGAGCATTACATAGTTTCATCAACCGCTACGAGCGTCTGACTAGCCGCACCGCCGGAGCAAACGGCAAAAGGGGGGAACCGATGGATGTCGTGCTCGCCATCCTCTTGTTGGTTTGGGTTCTCGTGTTTCTCAGCTCACTGGCAATCGTCGGGATAGATTGGTTTTCCCCTCGGCGTTTAGTTTTCGCGTTTCGGACACAGCTTTGGTAATAGTGATACGGACCGTGCAATTTTGTGGGATAGCCGGCCTCTTGCTCCTGGTCTATCAGATGGCCTCTTGCGCGATGCGAGGCGCCAGGGACGTCGTCAAGCCATCGATAGATCAAGGCTCGTTTCCGTTCTATCTGGCCGGAGCTGTCGGGTTCGTCCTTCTGTTCATTTCGATGCGCGTAAAGAATGCGGGTGCATTAATCGTGGGTGTATTAGGAGCCGCGCTCGTCGCCGCAGCCTTCAGCCATTGGCTTTGGCCCAATTGACTTAAAAGGGTTTCGTCCGCTGAAGCCGTCAAGGCAGTTAACCGCTCGGTTTCGCAAGCTTGCCAAGATCATCGGCCTCACACGGTACGCGGTCCAAGACCGGCTGACTAACACTAATCCATCATCGTCAAACTGTGCCGCGGACAGCGGCCTCTCGCTATGCACCTCGAGCAACGCGGCCTTCCGCAGTGCATCGATGCGGCCTGAGACGACACGAAGTACTGGAGATAGCTTGTTAGCGTTGCGTCGTCGCCAGCGAGGTTGGCAAAGATCTCCGAAATTCTTCGGATCCTGTCTCGAAACGACGGATGGCTGGCATCCTCGTAAACGGACGAATACGTTCCATAAAAAGCAGCCCAACACTCATTTGCGCGGCCGCGAAAAAGACTAGTGCAACGAGTTGCTCTGCCCGGGCTCAGGGTGATCGCCAACCCCTGCTTGGGCGAGTTCCGTCAGGACCTCTGAATCGGCGGTAATGAGGCTCCTAATGTAGGCTTGGTGGAGCGCGCTTGCGGCAAACCCATCAGCTTCAATTTCCCTGTGGCGGCGCTCTGAGGCATCGAAGATACCTCGCTGGAAGCGGTGGAGCTTTCGATGGCCAAGTTAGTGAAGTACGATCAACATGATAA
The DNA here is from genome assembly GCF_023074175.1 of Bradyrhizobium sp. 139. GTDB lineage: Bacteria > Pseudomonadota > Alphaproteobacteria > Rhizobiales > Xanthobacteraceae > Bradyrhizobium. The sequence goes on along the minus strand of NZ_JADPKS010000038.1, from coordinate 42,827 downwards.
ACGTGTTTATGAACGCAACCGGCTGGGAGCCCATCGCTCCCAGTGCAGCGCCTTTCCTACTATTCCCAACTCGGACGGATTGAACAAACTTCGGTCAATAAACACGGCATCAAGGTCGGCGTCGTACACCGCATTCCCTTCAGCACACCGCGTGAACTCTGCAATGCGAGGGTCCGTCAGATAGAAGTGAAGTTTGCCCGGTAGGGGTATATGTTCACGATCAGCTGGTCACCGGCCAGGTCGTGAACGGAGGTCGCCGAAAAGTTAGCACGCTCGGTTGCTTGGCAATGAGCTTTGAGCCCTCAGTCGAAACATCCAATCAAGTGGCCGAATGTCCAGCAGTGTGGATAAATATCTAGAATACAGCGCCGGGCTGCAGATTGGACAATTCTTCGACGGACTTTTCAAACACGTCCTTCTGCACTCTCTCACATTTGTTCGTCGTGCAGGGCAGTCCCTCAAATCGGGTAAGCTTGAACTGATCCGGCAGTCCAGCCATGGCGGCATCAACAGCCACTTTTGCAATGGCGACATCACCTTGCGCCGCGTTCTGAGTTGTATTGAGGCACTGGCTAAGCGCATGCCGCAAGGCTGCGGGATCGATTTCGGGGATGCCACATGTACCGTCCGCGCGAAATTCGGCTATGGCCTCGCGGATACCGGCGAGGATCTTATCCTTTTCCTTTTTTTCTTGTTGAGTCGTGTTCGCCGCCCGCAAATGCGCGATCGAGCGAACAAACACGGGTGCAACTAGATCGTTCCACCTCAACGCAAACGCAAGTTCGACGAGGGTACCTGCTCTGCCGTGGCGGAGCACGATTAATCTATCAGGTGTGCCGCCGGTAATCGGGTTTCGTCCCATCGATGAAAGCTTTGTTTGAAGCACTACTCGACGAGTACCGGGCGCTGGATCGACACGATTTGAAGTGCGTCCGGGCACGACGCTGATCATGCGGCCGGATGGGTGCTCATCGAGCTTCGCCTCTTGGCATCCCAGCATGGCAAAGCTTTTGACCGAGCGGTCCTCCTCATTTGGCTCGCCACCGGTCAGCAAAATGGCATCTCTGGTCCCGATCTCGTGGCCAATAGACCGAGCAAGACCCAGCACCTCCGAAGCAACAGGCTCGTCATCTCGATGCGTTGCGCCGATAACACCGATGATCACCTTTCGAGGCATGACACCTCCCAACAAGCAACGCCGATTGCGGTCACCATCGCTAAGGAGCGGGCGGTCCTTCTGGAGCGGCCACCGGGGGCGCTGCGGCTGGATCGACGGGCACAGCCGGCGGCACCGGATCGCCCTGGCGGTATTATTGCGGCGCCACCCCCGGGTGCTTGCCGCTCCAACGCATGCGACCAGCCGAACACGACAAGTGAGATCGTCCCAGCGATGAAGAAGATAATCTGAGCAGCGGCCGCCACGCGCGTGGAGTCGGCGAAAGCCGCAAATGTCTTGCCGGGTGCCGATAATCCCTCAAGCGTGCCGGTTAATGTCATGAGCGTCCAAACGCCGCAAACGATCGCCGCTATATACAAGCCCCAACTGATCCGCAGCGGCTTGAGGTTATCCGACCGGAAGTCCTTGAGGAACGTGACGGACACGGCGATCAATGCAGAGGACAAGGTGATAAGTTGCGTGGCAATTTCTTTTGCGAACTGGAATGAGAGTTCTGCGTAACTCATGGATCACCCGGTGCAGATGGGGTAGAGTGGGCAAAGGAACCCTTGGACCCGATTAACGGTTTCCTTTATGAGCCGATTGCCCTCTTTTAGCGCGACGACAATCAGTACTTCGACGAAGGTGTTGAAGTTTCGGAGCACAACGACGCGACGATATTCGAGCGGAAGCGCATCCAAGGTCTCGCCTTTGCGTATTTCGCCTTTCTGCGGACGGAAGGCTGCTTCAACGGATCGCCCGATCGCTTGCTGAATCTCGGCCCTTGCATCGCTGTCGATCGAGATGCTGGCTTCGCCGAAGCGTTTATAAGCGTTCTCGGTTAAATACTGATCGAACGCTTTCGGATCCGCGAAATCCTCGCGACGCGGCTGACGAGCGGGCGGCACAAGCTGCGCGTAGGTCCATCCGGCTTCAATGGGCTGCCGAGGCGGGCCGCTCGGCATGGCGGCCGCAGCGTCACCGCGCGCAACGAAAGCACTGACAGTGGCGCCAACGCACAATGTGCGTCTATCGATCATGGCGGTCGATATCCTACGGAGACCAGTCCGTGTTGCTCCCTAGCTTCTGTATCAGAAGCAGCGAGCGTGGACAACTGGGCGCTGAGGGCTGAAATATGCGACCGCCTACAAAGGTGGCGGTTAAGTTGCTCGGATAACCTGCTGCACAACTTCTCGCGCATCCGTCGATCGCAACCAGCACGGGACAGAACGACAGCGGCATGTTCGAGGTCAATTTCCGCGATGAGCGCTACCTGCCATTTGAGGGGGCTGGCGCAACCAGCACCTGGACCCTGCAGCTGGATCGGCAAGACAACCTGCAACTCGACTTCGACACTCGTACCGACGTGATCATGCATCTGAAATACACGTCGCGGCGAGGCAGCAAGCAGTTCGAGACCACTCGACGCGACAAGCTAAAGGGCTATCTGAAGGGAGATCCGGAGCCGATCACCCATCGGCTATTTGTTATCAAGGATGAGTTCCCGGCCGAGTGGCACCGTTTCATCGCTACGAGGACTCCAAACGCTTGCTCTCTCTTGATGGATTGGAGAACCGGCTTCCCTATTTCTCAATGTCGACCGGCCAGCCGACCGAGGTCCAATTGGCACGACTAGATTCCCTCAAGCCAATACAGCCGGCCTTCGAGTTCGCTGCGGGGACGCCCAAGAAGGAATCATCGAACACCTGGGTCGAGGTCGAGTGGGGCAAGTGGGATTTCACATGGACCGGCACCGATAAACAGCTTCCCCTCGGTTTGCTGGTAAGCTTTCCGCTGGTTAGCGGTGGCTAGATTCCGGCGTGAGTGATGTTCGGGCAGGTAAAGCAGGCTAAGGGCCTGAAATGACGAGTTGCGGCAGGTAGAGTGCCAATACTTTTAGGCGAGCATGACGGTAAGAGGTGGCGTCTATCGTTTGGACGTTTCCGAAAGCAATTTTTTCTGCAGTCGACACGCACAGCCCGAGCACGTAGCATACTTAAGACAAACAATGCTCAGTCTAAGTTCAACCTTCTGCTGGGTTGCGAGGGATTCGGCAAAACGTTGGGTTCGCAAGTATCACCAATCTTAGAGAGGTATTGATGGAGCAGAATTGGAAGCTACCGGTGGCATTCGGAGAAAAGTTGGTTCTCCATGGATCTACAAACACGGGCGAGACTTCGTCCAACGGAGTGGTAAACGTAGATGGCGAAAGGCTGCAGGACAGCTTAAATTCAATCATGTCCAAGCTCGACACATTGCTGTCCGAGGCCTCGAAGCACGTGACAAATTTTTCGGTGGCAGAAGTTAAGGTGTCTCTGGCGATGGACGCATCAGGGTCAGTTTCAGTTTTGGGGGTTTTTAAGGCAAGCGCTGCAACGAAAGGTGCAATCGAAGTAAAATTCATTCCGCGCGGCTGACAACGCGATGGAGAATGATATTTCCATTGAGGAAATTGAGGAGCTTGAAGAGCAACAACTCGGCCGTTTCGAGGATCTTGGAATCGAGCCAGTAGATTATAGCGGAGGTTCGTACGATAGGACTTTCCTCGCATCGGATTTGGAGGGGTTTTTTCAGGCGCTTGATGGCGTCGAACCCGAGCCTTATCCCGGCTCAAAATATGATCGTCCTGCTTATAGAAAGAAATTGTCTCGGATCTGTAATGAATTCCTTCAAGGATGTTCCATCGCAAAGGACAAGGTAGAGATTCCGATCCTTGGCATTTGGCCGGGAAAGGTCCCAGGGGGCCTGTACGGAGACCTACCTGAAAGCGGTCGAGCGATATTATTGTTCACAGAGGGAGCATTTTCGTTCTTCGCTCGTGTATTTTCCATTGTAGCAGAAGCTTATCCTTTCGATTCCTCTGGCTTCGACTTGGAGGAGGCGGCGAACTGCGACGTTGAACAGTGGGCTCACATGCCGAGCTGTGAATCGGCTTCTGAGGCTTTTCAAACTGCGATACTTGATCTGATCATCAAAAAAGAAAGTGATGAGCTACGTAGAGAGCTGCGTCTCCCATCAAAATTCGACCCGCCAAAGCATTTTCCAATGGAGGAACGGGAAGTGCACTGGAAAGAACTTGACCGTAGTTTCAGCGCGCGAAAGTTTGACGATCAATGTTTCCGTTTTCTTTTTGGGCACGAATTTTGTCATATCCTGCTCAATCGAGGCGCGCTCGATGTTGTCGACGTAATTCCGCAAATGATGATCACTCTTCGCGATCAAACTCGCCGCGCATATAATATCGAGATCAATTGCGACATGATCGGCGTGGAATACGCGATCATGTTCGCAAAGGCGACGGAACTCGAGCCCGAATTTGGCTATGCTGGAATTTTCCTTTTCTTTCAAGTCTGGCATCTTGTGTGTCGTTGTGTGTGGCGATTGCAATTAAAGCACGAGCCTCTTCCGAATGATCTGATTTACGTGAGGCACCCTCCAACTCTTATAAGAGAGCACTATGCTTTCGACATAATGGGTCAGATCTACAACCAGGAGGAAACGGCTCGAGCGATGAAGTTCAGGCTTGGATTGCTTCGCATTCTCGAAGTTTTCTGGGAAAAGCTGGTTCCGACCCTGGACAATTTGCGCGAAGGTAGCATCGGCGAGCACATCGAACCTGAAATTGCAAACAACCTTAATCCACATTTTACTGGTCTTTATCAGGGGTCATAGCTCAGCGGACAACCGAATGGGAGATGCGCGCATGAACGCCGACCGTCAGTACGCCGTCGCTTCGTTGCTCTTTGCGCACGGGCAGATGACCTTCGGGCATGCCATGACGCGGCGGGTCACATCGACGAAGCCTATGTGGCGGCTCACAGCGAAGTGGTGGCGGGCCAATATGTCGTCATCTCGGTCTCCGACACCGGCGTCGGCATGGACGGAAAAACCGTGGCCCAGGCGTTTGAGCCGTTCTTCACGACCAAACCCGTCGGCAAGGGCACGAGGCTCGGCCTCAGTCAGGTTTATGGCTTCGTCAAGCAATCGGGCGGCCATGTAAAAATCTATTCGGAGGTGGGCCAAGGTACCACCGTCAGACTGTACCTGCCTCGCCTGGCGGGTGAAGCATCGAATGATTCTGCACCTGATGAGATGCTCAATCCGGAGGCGACACAGGAAGAAACCATCCTAGTAGTCGAGGATGACGAGGACGTCAGAGGCTACTCGGTCGACAGTCTCCGCGAGCTGGGCTATCGCGTGCTGGAGGCTCATGATGGGCCGGCGGCTCTACGGATTCTCGACCGCCAACGCCGAGTCGATCTCCTGTTTACCGATGTGGTGCTTCCGGGCGGTATGACGGGCGCCCAGGTCGCCGCTCAGGCCAGAGCCATCCGTCCGTCGTTGAAAGTCCTGTTCACTACCGGATATGCCCGCAACTCGATTATCCATCACGGCCGTCTCGATAAGGGCGTTCAGTTGATCGTGAAGCCCTTCAGCTTCAATGAATTGGCCGTCAAGATTCGCGACGTGCTGGACCAGCTCGAAAAATAGTTTGCGCCGACGTGCTGCTGGCGCGACATGGCGCCGGCGGGAACGTGTGCAGTCTCGATTGGCTCCTGCCCGAAGTAACTGGTATTCGGAACATTATTCCGGCAAAGCCTTTGACTCGGTGGACCACCGCCCACCGATGATAGCGTACAGCGCTTCTGAGCATGCGCTCGCAGGAATAGCCAAATAGCGGTGGTCCCGTTCTGCCGGCGCAACAGCGGATGGACACTTGAAGAAGCCAGCGAGAACCCGCGAAGAACTTGAGGCCGCGATCAGGTTGGAGATGGAGGATGCCAGCGACTGGCCGACGAACCTGGCCATCTCGGTCGTGCCACACGAAGATTTCTGGAAAGTCGAAGTTATGAGTGACTGGTCGCAGCAGGACGCGGACCGTTCAGACATGATCGAAGCAATTGCCGACCGATTGCGCGGTCAGTTCGACCTCAAGGAGTGACCGGTGGCAGGTGCCAAGGATGACCGTCACAGCAGCGCCACTACGGCCAGGACAATGACCAGGCCTGCCGCGGTCACGCACCAGCACGCCAATTCAAGGACCCGCATGATGCGCCCTCTGTGAACGGCCTGCCCGGCTGCCGACCTTATGCCTGGAACTCGGCAGCCGGAACCGAAACTTTTGCGTGGCTTTGCGGTTCACGACAGGGGCGCAGGACATGAGACCCGCCATGCCCCTCATGCCGATAGGCGATGTGTTCGGCACGATCGTGATCATGACCGTCGCCTTCTTGGCCGAGGTCGCGCTGTTCGCCCTTCTCGGAATCTTCTGAGTGAAGGCCGCTATGAGGAGGATCTTTGCTCGCGAGCTGCGAGAAGGCGCCGGATGTGATCGAGCACGGACCGATAAGGCAGAGGTTTCTCGGGTCCGTCGGTGCAAAGATCGCCCGCGAGCTGCAGGACCTTGGCGATGGTTCCTTCCAGCAAGACCTCGCGGCAGCGGTCTGGTCCGCGGCGTCGCTCTCAGAGTCCGAACGGATAGGTGTCCGGGACGCCGATAGGGCGATGCTCCGGTCCCAAGGGACCAACTGCGTGAGTCTCGTCGAACCACAAGAACGCGTCGAACTGCTGAGGCAGCGAAGCTTCCGCGTAGTGGCTTTGCAGCTCGGTGATCGGGCGGTAGATAACGCCGATGAAACGTTCCAGGCGCGGCTCGAGCAGGCGACGGCGAAGGCGAGCGGTTTCGTTCATTGTGCCTTTTCGGAAGTGGCTGCTTTGATGCGTGACGTCCGCTGTTGGGGGAAGACCGGAAGCGCTCGGCGGAGGGGCGAAGCGACGCAATTGAACCCTTAGCGGACCTGCCCGACTTACAGAAATGGGGGGGCTGCGGATGTCGTTACCGATCGACAAGATCTGCCCCGCAGAAATGACGCTCTTGATTTGGAGCGGTCCTCCGTTAGAAAACCCAGTCTACAATCATGTCACGTTTCTGGTGCGATAGCGCAAGGCCCCAAGCGCCGGACCGATGCCAAGGCGCTCGGCCTCAGCTACCAGGTCGGCAAGGTCGCTGGTCGTATCCTGTCCGGGTTGGCAGTGACCATATGCACCAACAGCGCGTCCATATCGGACGAAGAAGTTGGCCCAAGGTAACGGTTCTGACCGCGTATAATCCTCGAGCGCTGCGCTGTAACGCAGCGCGCCGTCCCAATCCTCAGAGTCTAGCGACGCATCGATCGCCTACCGGAAGAACCACAAATGATTGTGGCTCACCGCGCCTTTGCGGAGGATCTCCTGGCCTTCCGTCAGCGCTGTTTGACGTTCACTCTGATTTTCAGTCGTGACCGCAAGCTGGCCGAGGATCCACGGGCCCACAAAATTGACCCCTGTCTCGCGGCTGATCGCCAAGGCACGGTACAGCAGGTCCATCGCCTCCGAGCTACTCGCCTCTGCGCGAGCGACCATGGCCAGATCGCGGAGGCTGGTCGCCTCGAACCTTTTGGCGCCAAGCTGCCGAGCGAGGATCAAGGCCCGCTCGGCATGCACCTTCCCACGTGCAAACTCGCCGGTCGTACGGAACACGGTGCATGCCGCGTTGTGGGCGATGATTTCCGCCCGCTGATGCCCCACCCGCGCCGCCAACTCGACCGCCATCTGGGCCGTCGCGAGCGCGTCGGAGAAATCATTGAGGTACACTTGGGTATGCGCGACCATGCTAAGATTGGCGACTTCGATGCGCCCGGCGCCGGACGCGCGCGACAGCTCCGCGCACCGGCTGAAGTGCCGATGGGCACTGGCCATCCGACCGCGCGCATATTCGGCATCCCCCAAGCCGCCAAGCGCACGCGCCTGCATCTCTGATGAATTGGCTCTTCGGGCGCAGTCGAGCGCCCGCTCATGCTCCTGCAGGCAATCGACGAGCCTTCCGAGCGGGAAGTAGAGATTGCCACGCAGGTGGTGGATCCGCGCGCGCTCCGCCGCGAGGTCGTCGATAGCCGCTGTGGTTGCGGCCTTGTTCAACATTGCAAAGGCCTCATCGAAACGATCCGTTACGCGCAGGCCGGCGGCACCGGTACCGGCAAAACCCACTTGGCCATTGCCATCGCCAGAAGCTGCATCCGATCTGGTGCCCGCGGCCGCTTCTTCAACGTGGTCGATCTCGTCAATCGCCTCGAGGCCGAGACCCGCAACGGACGGCAAGGACGGCTCGCCGAGCATCTGACCCGAATGGACTTCATCGTGCTGGATGAACTCGGCTATTTGCCCTTTGCTCAGTCCGGTGGCCAGCTTCTCTTCCACCTCGTCAGCCGGCTCTATGAGCGCGCTTCCGTCATCGTGACCACCAATCTCGCCTTCGGCGAATGGCCGAGCGTGTTCGGCGACGCCAAGATGACCACTGCGTTGCTCGACCGGTTGACTCACCACTGCGATATTGTCGAGACCGGCAACGACAGCTGGCGGTTCAAAAGCCGCGACGACGATCACGCCACCCGCGCTCGTCTCGCCTCCGCTATCCCGGCCAGCTCCGACGAGACGAGCGCTACCAGCAAACCTCGCCGCGCAAAGGGGTCAAAATTGGACGCCGATGAGCGGTCAAATTTGCAAGCCGATTGACAGGTAAAGGCCAGATAGCGGAAACAGGAACCACACATCAATAGCCTTGGTCGAGGCCACTGCTTCGAGCGTCTGCCACTCGACCTCCATTCCGTACGGATCGAGGAATAGCACCGCCCGCGTCGAGGCCCACGAGTTTGCCTCTACGATTGATCGCAACGCTTGGTTCGCGTCGCTGTTGACGACTTCGATATGCCGTTGCGGATTTTTCGCTCTAAGATCCATTAACGCGGCGGCATGGGACGGCTTCGCGTCAATAAAGACCGTGAAGTCAAACCGCGGCTTAACACCGAGGGCGATCTGCGCGGACCCGCGCCGCTGCTCGATGCGCTGCGGCTCGGCGGCCTCCAATAGATTTTCGCGGCGTTCTACGTGCTTGATGGTGCGGAAGCCAGTGCCAGCGAACGCATCGATGTACCAAAGCTGATTAAAATGGGGCGGAGCGCGATCGCGAACGCCGTCAAATAGCTTTCGACGATCGCGAGCTTCAGGTCGGTGTGCTGGCCTCCAAGTTCGTAGTGGCGCACCCGACACGATTCGAACGTGTGACCTTTGCCTTCGGAGGGCAACTCGACCGGTTCGGTGGGCTTGACGTCTCTTTGATGCTAAGTCTCAAAAATCCCTGAAAACACAGGCGATCACCGTCGACAGGTTAAGGGAATGCCCTCCCTAAGGTCAAGTCGAGGTAAGCCGAATTGCTGTGACCTCTGTGACCTAGCCGTGACCAAGATGCTCCGACATAAGCGGGGGCACAGGGGAGTTTCGCGCGCCCAACTTATAGGATGCCCCCACGAAAAATTCCGTCAAAATTGACATTCAACTTGGTACGTCCGAAGCTTGCGAGCCTAGCGTTTGACGTGATGAGGCATCGCTAAAGCACCTTCAGCCACTCTTATACTGGACCTTAGCGTGTATGAAGGGGGGTACGCCCCGCACCTCAACGCCACTTTGAAGAAGTTTAACGGCTCCCTTTTCAAGAAGCGAGTTGCGCTCCCACTCGATAGGGACGACATTAACGAACTCTGGATCGCGGCGGGCAAGGACTGGTCGGATGTAGAGCCAGCGATTTTCGGTACCTTGCTGGAACGAGCACTCGATCCGCGTGAGCGGTCAAAGCTAGGCGCGCATTATACGCCGCGCGCCTATGTGGAGCGTCTGGTTGTCCCCAGCATCATCGAACCATTGCGCACCGATTGGGAGCTGGTTCAAGGGCAGGTGAAGAAACTGCGCGACAAGGGCGATCATGTTGGGCGCTAGCAGTTGTGAAGGCGTACCATCACAAGTTGTGCACGACCCGCGTGCTGGACCCTGCCTGCGGCACCGGGAACTTTCTCTATGTAAGTCTTGAGTTGATGAAGCGACTTGAAGGCGAGGTGCTGGAGGCGCTTGACGATCTGGGGGAAGATCAGGCTCGCTTTGCGATGGAAGGCGAGACAGTCAATCCACGCCAATTCTATGGACTAGAGCTGAACCCCCGCGCCGTGCCGATCGCCGATCTCGTGCTCTGGATTGGCTATTTGAAGTGGCAGCTCAACTGCCGGGCTTGCGTCGATTACCGAACCGATCCTGAATGCATATGGCACCGTCAAACAGCAGGATGCCGTTATCAAGTATGATAGGCAGGAGTTGTTGCGTGATGTTAGTGGGCGCCCTTTGTCGCGTTGGGATGGGTTGACCAAAAAACTCCATCCGATCACCGGAGAAGAAATTCCCGATCCCGACGCGCACATGCCGCTATATACTTACGTAAACCCGAAGCGCGCTGCCTGAGGTCGAGTTCATCGTAGGAAATCCGCCTTTCATCGGTAGTCGAAATATGCGCTCGGAACTGGGCGATGGCTATGCGGAAGCTGTCTGGGCAGCACGTCCGCACATCCCCCGGGGGAGCGGATTTCGTAATGCACTTCTGGGATGAGGCCGCAACGCGTCTTCTTCGGAAGCCGTTGCAAGGGCAGACGAACTCTCTAAGACGCTTCGGGTTCATCACGACAAACTCCGTTACGCAAACTTTCTCGCGGCGTGTCATAGAGCAGCACATGGCTGCTAAGCACCCGCTATCACTTGTGTTCGCGGTGCCGGACCATCCGTGGCTGAAAGCATCCGACAAAGCCGCAGTCCGTATCTCGATGACAGTGGCTGAAAGGGGTGATCACGGCGGCGTATTGGCGGTTGTCTTGTCGGAGGCGGGTTTAAACACGGACACTCCTGAAGTGTTGCTCAGTACGCAAGAGGTGAAAATTTCAGCAAGACTTAGTTCAAGCGCGAATTTGCAGTTGCTGAGCGTACTTGCCGGGAATGATTTGATGGCTTGGCAAGGATGCAAGTTGGTGGGATCGGGATTCTTGGTTTCCTCTGCCCAGAGGCAAACGCTGTCTCGCGGCAATGGCGACGCGCTGCTTCGTATGCCTATCTATATAGCCGGGAGTGATCTGACCCGAAGGCCGCAAGGTAGGTATGCGGTCGATTTAACTGGTCTTTCAGAAAGCCAAGCTCGCGAACAGTTTCCTGCATTGTATCAGCACGTCCATGATTTCGTTCGGCCAGAGCGCCTATCAAACCGTGACCAAGGTTTTCAAGAATATTGGTGGCTCTATGGACGTCGCCGTCCCGAAATGCGAGATGCCTTCACGGCGCTTTCCCGGGTGATCGTTACGAGCGAGGTGGCCAAGCACCAGTTGTTTAGCTTTCTTGAGTGGCCACAAAACTTGATCGACGGCTCGGTCATCGGCATCGCGATCGACCGTGCGGAATGCTTGGCCGTCTTGTCATCGCGCTCCCATGTTCGGTGGGCATTGGCAGTCGCCGGAAGGCTTGAGGATCGACCCCGGTATCAACACGATACGGCGTTCATGCAGTATCCGCTTCCGCTGGCGCTCGATCCGAAGCTGACGGCCAACAATGCTCTTTATGCCCAGCAAGAGCGGCTTCGGGAGCTTGGCGAGCGCCTCGACGCCTTGAAGCAGCGTTTGGCCGAACATCCCTTTCTGACTATGACCGGCCTCTACAACATGCTGGAGCGGATACGCGAACTGGAGCATGGCTGTGACGTGCCGCCGCTATTCATGCGGCCAGCGCCTTGCCAATGCGCAGCTTCTTAACGAGGTCCTCTGGCCTCAGGTGGGTGTAGCGGAACAGGGTCCGTAGGTCTCTGTGTCCGCTGATAGACGCAAGCTCAGCCGTGTTTAGTCCCTTCTCAAAGAAACCGGCTAACGGCTTCGTGCCGTAGATCATGAAAGCGAAGCTCCTGTACACCAAAGCACCCGGCGTTCTCGGCGCGACGCTTGCACCGTTCCCATGCCAGCCGGAATGCGTTCGCACTGACAAAAAAGCGTACTCAGCGTCCGACGCGGATGCCGCTTTACGCTCTCTCAGAATGTCCACGGCCCGGTCAGTGAGCGGTATCGTGCGGGCTTTGTCCGTCTTGGTGAATGGGACATGCAGAACGGCCGTACCAAAGTTCACGTCGTGGGTTGCGATCATGCGATGACCGGCATCGTCGAACAGCAGATCCTTCAAGAGGTGATCGGATTTTTGCCTGGTCAGAGTTTTGTGGGATTGATGAGCTGACAGCTTTTGTTGGACATGCGTCAATCAGGCGGTCTTCGTCGCATGCGTACGACCCGCGAAGGGTGGTGAGCTGTTCAACGATACCTTGAGCTGCGTCCGGCCCCTTGTTCGCCATGCTGAAATCCCTAACTTGCTAGAAAATTTCCCTGTTAACCTTGGTAGGGAATGTGGGAATAAGTTGTTATAACTCAACTGCTTGCGACGTCGTAGCGGGGCCTGTGAGCGGAATTTTGCAGAATTCCCTGAAAAATCCTCTGTTTGCAAGGAAATCGAGCTGGAGACCGGTTTCGCGGGACTGCTTCCACCACCATATAAATCAAATGCTTAGCAGTAGGCGCGGCGTGGTAAGGTGGCCTCATTTTACAGGTCATTTTACAGTTTTGTTCTTGCTTCGAGCTTCAGCACCGCAGCTTCGGCGAGCTGAATATGGCGACCCAAGTAATGCGCGTCGAGAATGGCTTCGACGTCCTTTAACGAGTGGCCGGTTACGGCAGCGATCTGCGGTACATTCGCACCGCCGACCGCCAGCCGAACCACTGCCGTGCCGCGCAGGTCATGAAACCTAAGGCCGCTTAAGAGAATGACAAATTGTGTGACCGTTCGGGTCTATGGAAGGCAAGTGGATCAATTGCGCGGAGAGGCATCCCGCATTTCGCGGGCAAACAAAATCGACTGGTGGATCGAGCGCGGAGTCCAAGGCACACGATTTTGCTTTGAGGACGCTGAGGCGAAGAGGGCGTTCGTCTCAATCTGCGAAAACGTCGCTGTTTCGCATATTGATGGCGCCCCGCCAGCGTGAACAGGCGGGACCGCAACTGGTTTGTTCGAGACGTTCTTCGAATGCCTTGATGGCGGCAGCAGCCAACCGGAGCGTGACCATCGACACCAATTCCATGAGGTTCTGAGCGACCCAGGCTCAAGGCTGGGGGAAAGTTGAGCCCGGCCTTACATCGGAATCCAGGCAACAATAAAAGAGCGAAGAATCGGCTTGGTTCCTATCCGGCCAGGACGTCCTCGTGCGACTTCAGCAGGCGTTTGGCCAGCCGACGGCGTATCCGAGCGGGTCGTCGGACGTCATCGAAGCGAGTGCGCCTTGCATGCGAATGATCCGGACTGCGCGAGCCGAATCAGCATCGTGAGAAGTCGATCCTGGCCAGCGCTTCACCCGGGTTGTCGTCTTTGCCACAGTCGTCGGACGGCTTGGGGTTGCAGTCTTTCCGCGGCTGACAGCAGTCCTTCTGTGAATGGCAGTCGTCGTCCTTGGCGTCTTTCCAGTCACTATCGCGCTTCGAGCAATCGCCCGTGGCGTCACCGGGGCAGTCATCGTGGCCGTTCTCGGCCGATTTCGCACCTTCGGAGGCAAACCCGGTGACACCGACATCTTGCGCAGGCCCCGCTTCTCGTCTGAGGCTCGTCATTCCGACCCGAAACGGTCTGGCCGCCGCGGCAAGATGGATGATCATATCTGCTCCGTGGGTAATTTCCGGTCGGTGCGCTACGCTCACGCGCGTCATACTAAGGTGCCGGAGATTCGCATTGATTTCCCTTTCCTTCTCGGTGTCGAGATGTGCCGTGCCCTCGTCCAGAAACAGGATCTTTGGTCGGCGATAGAGCGCGCGCGCAAGCAATACTCGCTGTTTCTGCCCGCTAGACAACGAGCTTCCCATGTCACCGATGAGGCTGTTGTAGCTCATGGGCATTGCCATGATGTCCTCGTGGATGCCTGCAATCCGCGCGCAATCGATCATCGCTTGCAGATCGAATGCGGTATCAAAAAAGCAGATATTGTCGGCAATCGATCCCGACAGCAATTGATCCTCCTGCATCACTGCGCCAATCTGCTCGCGATAAGCGCGCGGTCCAATCTGGCCCAGCGGAAGGCCATCGATCAGAACCTCTCCGCTCGTTGGCTCGAGCAGCCCAAGCATAATCTTGACAAGACTAGACTTGCCGCAGCCCGATGGTCCCATGATCGTCACGAATTGTCCGGGAGCAACGCACAGATTGACGTTGTTAAGAATCAGCGACTCTCCTTCTGCATACCGGAAGCACACGTTGCGCAGTTCGATCTCGCCGCGAATCTGTCGGATATACGACAGGTCTCGGTCGTGCCCCCGCTCGAGCGGGGTGAGCGCAATGTCGGCGAGACGTTCCAGGTGCAGTCCGAGAATGCGGACATCCACCAGCTTCTCGATCAGCAGCGCTGTCCGCTCAGCGAACTGCAGCTTGTAGCTGACGAACGCGAATATCATGCCAACGGTGATGAGATTGTCCAGTGCGAGGCGAGCGGCGAGGTAGATTGTGATTACGTTCTCCAAGCCGAATATCGTGTCGTTAATCGCTTTGAAGCTGATCCTCGCCCGACCTAGCCGCACGTTGGCAGTTATATACGCGGCATAGCGGTTCAGCCACTGGCTCTCCCGTTCGTTTTCTCGGTTGAGCAACTTCAGGCTTTGCACCGCTCGCACGGTTTCGATGAAAGTGGAGTTCTCGTCGGCCTTACTGTGAATGGCCGCTTCGCTCCGTTGTCGGAACATTCTGAATAGAGCGAGCCGCAGGGCGGCATACAACGCGAACGCCAGCAGGACGATAAGTCCGAGTTGGACACTGTAGGTGAACATTAGCACCAACATCAACACCGACATGAGACCGTCAATTAAGCCGGTGATCAATCCCTCCGCGAGCACGTTGCGGATGGGCTCGATCGAGTTGAAGCGAGACAGGATGTCGCCGATGTGCCGCTTTTCGAAGAATGAGAGTGGCAAGCGCACCAGATGATGAAACAGCCGGGCGCCGATCTGAAAACTCAACGTGTTTTGCAGAACAAGAATAATGAACGAGCGGGTCGCGGTCGACCCGACCCGTATTAGGAGAAGGAGCGCGAATCCCAGCCCGAGGACGACCAGGAGATCGACATCGCCTCTGGCGATGACCTCGTCAACGGTGAGCTGCATATAGAAAGGGGCGGCGAGGAGAAGAATTTCGATGACTACTGACAGAACTAATATTTGGGCGAGGGCACAAGTGTTTCCGTTCATTCCGCTCCAGAATACCGAGAACGGCAATCTCGCTCTGTCGTCTGTGCGGCAGAACTCTTCAGTAGGCGAGAGCTCGAGCGCGACCCCGGTGAGATGTCTAGATGCTTCAGTGAGGGGAAGCCATTTCTCGCCGGCTGCCGGATCGTGCACCACGATCCCCTTCTTCCTGTATGCTTTCAGAACAACGAAATGAGCCATGTCCCAGTGCAGAATAGCCGGCAGACGCAATTGGCAGAGATGGCCGATCTCGATTCGCAGCGGCCGACACGCCAGCCCCAGGCGAGCTGCTATTTCCATGAGGTCGCGGAGAGTGACGCCTTTTAGGGACACTGGATGCCGGCGCCGCAGGCTGTTCAAGTCAGTTCGATGACCATGATAAGCCGCTACCATGGCTAGGCACGCGAGCCCGCATTCCGTCGCCTCCGTCTGCCGAATGACCGGGAGGAATCTGCGTCCGCTGAAATTCAATAGTCCTTGCATGCGCTACATCCTTGCGCTTAACACCGGATCAAGCAGCCACCTCATCAGGGAGCGCTGCTCAAGGATAACGTCGGCCCTGAGCAGCATGTCCGGCTGAAGCGGCATCTTACGGCCATAGGCGTCGATGTCGGGCCGCTCGAGAGCCGCAGTCACACGGTAAGCCGGTTCCTTGAGGGCGATCGGGCCGGTGGTTTCGTTGCCGGTCAGAATCGTGTGAGAGACTTTTGTCACGCTGCCGCGGTAGGTGCCGAATTTCTGATAAGGAAATGCATCGTAAAGTATCCTAACCTGCTGGCCGGGGCGCACAAAACCAAATGCGCGTGTCGGAAAGAACAGCTCCGCCTGCAAGTGCGCATCAAGGGGAATGATTTCGAGCTGCATATGCCTCGGATCAGCGATCTGGCCAACAGTCGCCTGCAGCGTAGACACGCGCCCACTCGTTGGCGCCCTGGTAACGTAAGCCTGCCGCCCGTTCACCTCGGCCACGCGCTGTTCGATCGAGGAGAGTTCATTACGCAGTCCTCGGATCCTCTCTGCGGCGATCGTTGGGAGTTGCTCGAGTGTATGCCGAGCGTCTGTCAACTGGGTGCGTCGGGCGGTGATCTGCTGATCGAGCGACACCACGCTCTGCTTTTGCTCAAGTGCGGCCTGCTCGCGGCGCTTGAGCTCAATCGTTGGCAATGCGCCGCTCGCGGTTAGCTTAGCGCCCGTTGATACGAAGCTCTCGGAAAGCTTCAGTCGCTCGTTTTGGATGTTCCGCTGGTCCTCGAGTTGGGCAATCTCTCCTTCAATCCCCTTGATCGTGGAACCCAGGCGATCCTGTTCCGAGACGGTTCGGCGATCCTCCGAATCGATCTGTCGCTCGACCACATTGCGTTGCTGCGTCAGCACCGCAAGCACGGTGGCATTGACGTCATCGCCATTGGCGGTGATTTGGGAAGTGACTACGGTCAGGAGCAGGTCACCCTCCGCAACCTCTTGCCCCTCCTTCACGTGTATCGCTTTGATGAAGCCCTGTTGTGGTACGAAAATCTTAGCTGTGCCGGAGGTCGGCGTCAGATACCCGGAGACGGTCTCCTTGCGCGCGTATTGCGCGATGGAGAGAAAACACAAAATGAGTGCAACGAGCGCCGCAAGGCTCCAGCTAAGGAGCGTGCTCGACAGCGGCTGCAGCAATACGACCTCACCCCAGGTGTGGCGCTGATGCAAAAAATCGACAGCTTCCTTGCGAAATAGAGCCGGCCGAGTCGACATGGACGCACCTTGCTGAAGCGCTCCGCGGAGCATCTTTCCGCCATAGCAAGACTGCAGATGGATACCGGAGAACCGCTTCCCCTTATGGAGAAGCGGTTCGCCGACGCATCCTGGCTTTACCCAACAAAGATTTGGGACTGGTACTGCTTGGACAGCACGCCAACCTGAACTTGGTTTCCGCTGAGAACATTGATGTCGCCAGTGCGGATCAGTGATCCGCCATCATGGCAGCCACAGCCGCCGGTGCCGGCGGCCACGAGGTCGAGCTCTTCATCAGACAGTTCGACGGGGTGAGCAAGATTGGTCATCTCTAGCATGTTGGTCTCCTTTCGATTTAAGTGGCGGAACATTGATGTAACTGTTGCCACGTCATCACTAGGTGCGAGACGCCAATCTGGATGCACGGTCCCGCAAATTTTGTGAGCGGCACGTGTTTGACACTTGTTGTATCGTGATTTTTGCAACGTCGTATGCAAGGCGCTTTAAAGTGGGAGTCAGTGGCGGCTTCGTCACAGTGAGTTTGGCGTTCTGGTCTGCTGGATGTTCTGCGCGGCTGAGATGCGACATCGCGCCTTCCGCAGGAAAGCGCGTTAACGCGCCATGTGGCGCGCTCGGCCCGAGAAGCGCCTGCTTGTTTCGATGGCGGCACTCATCGCGACAGCTGCGCAAGTCGCAGCGCCCGTTGGGCACGACAAGGCTCAGAGCCGTCGCAGCTGATCGCGTTGCAGGCAGATTGGATAGAGGCGTGAATGTGACGGATTGGGACATAGTTTTCTTGAAGGTACTTCGAAAGACCCTCGATGGTGTTACACGGTAGTCGGATCCGATGCGTGCTCTGAAGTTATAAACGCGACTAGCGACGATGTTGACGCTGCCCACTTTCGAAGTTGGCCCGAGGACTTACGTTGCTGCTCGCAGCGGCTCACCTGGCCGGCGAGCACGACGCGCTATGGTCCGCCTGCACACCGACGACGACGTCGCCCTTTGGGGATTGGGGAAAAACATTTTTGAAAACTTCCGGGAACGAAGTCGATGCTTGCTGACTTGAGTTCGCCGACAGCCGATTTCATATCGTTTTAAAATAGATCATTTAAATAAAATTAAATGAGCGGCATTAAATGCCGCAGATGGCCCTGTGCGTGAAAGCAGTCACGCATCTGCTCTGCCTTATGAGGGGTGACTTCGACCATGCCCCATCAGTGCCTCGATTTAACGAAGGCAAAGTCTCGCTCAGGCGCAGCGCGCCATGACAGCTATCTCACTGGCGAGACGGCTCTTAATTACGAAACAGCTCTGCTTGAGTGCGCCTCCGGATCGCAGTCCGCCGTCGGCAAGATCTACGCGCGGGAGAAGGAGCAGTTGCGCGCGATGGCACACCGTATCGTGCACGACAGATCGCGTTCGGAAGACGTCATCCACGACGCATTCGCGCAGATTCTCCGATATGCGAAGAACTTCGATCCTGCGCGCGGATCCGCCCGGGGCTGGATCTACACGATTGTCCGCAACACGGCGCTCAAGATGCGGCAGAACGCCAGGCGCGAATTCGCGCTCGAGGACGATGCATTGAATGCCATCTGTGCGCGGGAACAGACCGCTCCGAACCCTGCGGCTTGTATCCCAGACAGCATGACGCTGCGAACCATGCTCGATCAACTCGAGCCACAGCGCCGCGCGAGCCTGCTTCTGGCGATCGTCGACGGGCGCACGCACGAGGAGATTTCCGAATACCTCCGGGTTCCTGTCGGAACCGTCAAGGCGTGGATCCGGAGAGAGCTCGTGGCCATGCGCCGGCAGCTCGAATGAGGCGTGAGTTTATTTTTTCGCCGCTGCATCCATAGGCGTGCTTCGGCGACAGTAGGAGTGACGGCGCGGTGATCCGGGCAGGGCACGCGCACGTGCCCGTCGCAAAGCTGAAGCGAGGAGCAAAGCCATGTCTATCCTGAGCAGTGTTACGAGCATTCTCGGGCTGATAAAGAGCGCCCCACCCGAGCAATGCACGTCAACCAAGCCCGACGACTGTGGCGACGGCAGGCAGTCAAAATGGAACGACGATCACAGCGCTTATGACGACTGCTCGAAGAACGGTGACGGCGAGGACAATTATTCCAAGCTTAGCGGCGCCTACCCCAGGGGCGACTACCCAGTGCACGATGGGGGCTGGAAGGACGCCAAGGACGGCGAATACCAGCCCAAGGACCATTGCGATCACGAACCGGCTGACGATGGCAGCAGGGGCGAGACCGATCGCAGTCCGGGTGACGCGCTGGCCAAGTTCGACTTCTCCCATGGTGAGTTCGCGGGTGATTTCAGCTCGCACGGTCCAGATCATTCGGGTGACATACATGGCGCGCTCGCTTCGATGTCTTCCGATGATGCGCTCGAATACGCCATCGGTTTGATGGGCCCAATGGATCACTTCGACGTAGGGCATTTCGGCACGGCGACGGATACGTCGCACGACACGGACGCCTGACATGCCGAAGAGACTCGCCTGGCGGTGAATGCTGCCGGGCGAGGGTGGTTTTTGAACAAGAAAGGCGGCGGTCATGCACCAGGTGGAAAAGCGCGAATTGTTCGAACAAGAGCGGAAGATTTTCGAAGCCGGAGTGCAGCGTGCCGACAAGCGATCCGGCTCTTTCAGTTTCTTGACCCGGTCGTTCTTTATTGCCCAGCTAGTTGCCTGCGAGGAGTTTCTTGCCGCCCCGTTCAAATCCGCGCTGGCCAAGCAAGAAGACGCGACAGCCGCTCAGGCAGGTGCGGGGCCGCAAGGGACAAACGACGAGCTGCCTGCGAGCGATCCCGCGAAACCGGGCGCGGAGGATGAGAGGCCCAAAGGGCCGGCCGCCTTGCCGGACACGCATGTGGCTCAGCTCGATCCGACCGGGCTCCTGGCGGAGCCGCATGAAGACGCGCCCAGACCGAGCACCGCTCGTGGCGAAGCAGTCGCTACTGCGAGCTCTGTGGGTGGGCGTGGGAGTGGCGACGAGGTCGATTTTTGCAAGCACCATGCTCACACCTCAGCCGACGTTAGTTGCGTCAGTTGCGTCAACTCGCTGTTAGCGGATTCCGACCTCGGAAGTCCTCAATTGCCCGGTGAGTCAACGCTCGAATCCGTTCGGTCTAATGTGCTTTGCGACTCGTTCAGCCCGTCGATCGTCAGCTCCTTTCCCCCGCTTGGAATGCTCAGCGATCTGAGCAATGACGCGGTGGTAGGGATTGCGCCGGTCGAGGCGGCGGTGCCGCCGACGCTCGCGACGGCGAGCGACACCGTCATCACGGTGCCCAACGACGTGGCCGGCACGATTGCGTCGGTCCCGGCGATGGTGCCGCCGGCGCTCCCGACGACGAGCGACTCCGTCAGCACGCTATGCGATGACGAGGCCGGCGCGATCGTGCCGCTCGAGGCAACGGCGCAGCCGACGCTCACGACCCTGGCCGACACCGCGGGCACGCTGCCCAACGACGTGGTTGGCGCGATCGCGCCGGTCGAGACGATGGTGCCGGCGCTCGCGACGACGACTGACACCCTCAGCATGTTGAGCCATGGCGTGACCGGCACGATTGCACCGGTCGAGGCGGCAGTGAAGCCGGCATTCGCCACGGCGACCGACACCGTCAGCACGCTATCCAACGACGTGGTTGGCGCAATTGCGGCGGTTGAGGCGGCAGTGCCGCCGGCACTCGCGACGTCGAGCGACACCGTCAGCATGCTGCCCAACGACGTGGCTGGCGCGATCGCGCCGCTCGAGGCGGCGGCGCAGCCGACGCTATCGACTCTGCCCGACACAGTGAGCACGCTATCCAACGACGTGGTTGGCGCAATTGCGCCGCTCGAGGCGGCGGCGCAGCCGACGCTATCGACTCTGGCCGACGCCGCGGGCACGCTACCCAACGACGTGGTTGGCGCAATTGCGCCGGTCGATGCGGCTGTGATGCCGGCACTCGCCACGGCGAGCGACACCGTCAGCGTGCTGCCCAACGGCGTGGCCGGCGCGATCGTGCCGCTCGAGGCAACCGCGCAGCCGACGCTCACGACCCTGGCCGACACTGCGGGCACGCTACCCAACGACGTGGTTGGCGCAATTGCGCCGGTCGATGCGGCTGTGATGCCGGCACTCGCCACGGCGAACGACACCGTCAGCGCGCTACCTAACGACGTGGTTGGCGCAATTGTGCCGGTCGAGGCGGCAGTGCCGCCAGCACTCGCGACGGCGAGCGACACCGTCAGCGTGCTGCCCAACGACGTGGCCAGCGCGATCGCGCCGCTCGAGGCGGCGGCGCAGCCGACGCTCACGACCCTGGCCGACACTGCGGGCACGCTATCCAACGACGTGGTTGGCGCGATTGCGCCGGTCGAGACGGCGGTGCCGCCGGCACTCGCGCCAGCGAGCGACACCGTCAGCACGCTGCCCAACGACGTGGTTGGCGGGATTGCGCCGGTCGACGCGGCGGCGCAGCCGACGCTATCGACTCTGGCCGACACCGCGGGCACGCTGCCCAACGATGTGGTTGGTACGATTGCGCCAGTCGAGGCGGCCGTGATGCCGGCACTCGCTACGGCGACCGACATCGTCAGCGCGCTGCCCAACGACGTGGTTGGCGCGATTGCGCCGCTCGAGGCGGCGGTGATGCCGGCACTCACCACGGCGAACGACACCGTCAGCGCGCTACCTAACGACGTGGTTGGCGGGATTGCGCCGGTCGACGCGGCGGCGCAGCCGACGCTATCGACTCTGGCCGACACCGCGGGCACGCTGCCCAACGATGTGGTTGGTACGATTGCGCCAGTCGAGGCGGCCGTGATTCCGGCACTCGCTACGGCGACCGATACCGTGAGCACGCTACCCAACGACGTGGTTGGCGCAATTGCGCCGGTCGCGGCGACGGTGCCTCCGGCGCTCGCGACGGCTACCGACACCGTGAGCACGGTGAGCAACGAGGTGGTTGGCCAGACGACGGGTCCCGACGCTCAGTCGACCGCGTTGTCGCAAACGGTTGCATGGGACAGCACGGGAACTCACACCTTTGATAGTTCAGCACCCCCCCTTGAGATCGCGGGGTCGGCACTGACCATGGGTAACGGTGCGCCTGGTGATGTATCACAGCCCACCGATGTTGCTGGCGATGGTCTTGCGAGTGCCGCGTCGGTCCTGGACACAAGGGAGCCTGTGCTCACCTCAACAGCTGCCGCTTCGACCGATCCGCCGAGCGAGCTGTCGCAGCCGGCCGACACTGAGAATGTCGCAAGCGACGCTCTGGCGAGTGCGGCACCGGTCCTGGACACGAGCGAGCCGGTGCTCACCACAACGGCTGCCGCTCTGACCGATGCGCCGAGCGACATGTCGCAACCGGCCGACACGGGCAGTGTGGCTGGCGATGCTTTGGCCAGTGCGGCGCCGGTCGCGGACACGAGCGAGCCGGTGCTCACCACAACGGCTGCGGCTCCGACCGATGCGCCGAGCGACATGTCGCAACCGACCGATACGGGCAGCGTGGCTGGCGATGCTTTGGCAAGTGCGGCGCCGGTCGCGGACACGAGCGAGCCGGTGCTCACCACAACAGCTACGGCTCCGAGCGATGCGCCGAGCGACGTGTCGCAACCGGCCGACACGGGCAGCGTGGCTGGCGATGCTTTGGCAAGTGCGGCGCCGGTGGCGGACACGAGCGAGCCGGTGCTCACCACAACAGCTACGGCTCCGACCGATGCGTCGAGCGACGTGTCGCAACCGGCCGACACGGGCAGCGTGGCTGGCGATGCTTTGGCGAGTGCGGCACCCGTCGCTGACACGACCGAGCTGGTGCTCACCAGCGCCGGAGACTCGCTCAGCAACCCGGCGATCGAACCGGTAGAGCCGGCCGTGCCGGACACCAGCAGCGCTCAAACTCCTGGATCGGCCGACACGCTTCTTGCGCTCGCCACCACCGCTGACGCACCGATCGAGAGTTCGGGATCCGCGACCACTGCCCCGGAGAACGTCGTGGCGGACACATCAAATGCCGCGGCGACGACCGCTGTCGCGGGCGATGTGATCGCGTTGAACGATGCGCCACCGCCTCCGGCAGATTCGCTGTTCAACGGAACCCAGTATACAGACTATGGCGTCACGCTCAGCAGCGACATCGCGCCCTCCCAGACTGCCGTGTCTCAGGCGGACGCTGCATCGGCTCAAGACGTTTCGGCGCCGGTGGCTGCCGACGTCCAAAAACCCGCGCCGCCGCCTCCCGACATTGTGGATAATATTCCGATCGATCATGTTGGAACTCAAGATGCCATCCTCTAGTGGGAGGCAAACATGGCAGCTGTCGAGACACTGGACGCTCCGCCGCGCAACCACTCCGGAGTTCAACTTCGCGTCGCACGCGGCGGCGAGGCCCGCGACTATGTCGGACCTGTCAACGCGCTGGCCGCCTGGCGTTCGGTCGCGCGCACCAACCTCATAGCGGTCGCAGCATTTTCGGTCGTCGTGAATCTGCTGATGCTCACGTTGCCGATCTACCTCTTTCAAATATCCGATCGCGTGCTGACGAGCCGTAGTCTCGAGACACTGCTGATGCTCTCGGCTCTCGCGCTGACGTTCATCGGTATCCTCTCGATCGTGGACATTCTGCGTCGGCAGGTACTGGGGCGTCTTGCGACCAAGATGGAAGCGGTGCTTGGCGGCGCAGTGTTGGCGAGCAGCATCAACAACGCCAGGGCCGGCGAGGGAGGAACCATCCAGGCGATCCGCAGCCTTCACCAGGTGCGGGGCTTCATCTCGAGCCCTATCATGCTTCTACTGATGGACGCGCCACTCTCGCCCCTCTACTTCGCAGTCATATTCCTCGTTCACCGACATCTGGGCTGGATCGCAGTCGTATCGGGCTTGGTCCTCGCACTGATTGCGCTGATCAACCAGAAAGCGACCTCGGAGCGTCTGAGCGAGGCAGGCCTGCATGCCGCGGAGGCCGATGCGGCGGCCGAGTCGCTGGCGCGAAATTCGCAGGTGATCAATGCGATGGGAATGCTGAGCGAAAGCATTCTCCACTGGGGGCGCCGGCAGGCGCCGGCACTGACGGTGCAGAGCCAGGCCCTTGACCGGAATTTCTGGATCAGCGGTGCGTCGAAGTTCGTCCGGCTCGTGGCCCAGATCACGATCCTCGGCACCGGGGCCTATCTGGCCCTCCACGCCGAGATCACGGGCGGCATGATGATCGCGGCTTCGATCATTGCCGGCCGCGCCCTGCAGCCGCTCGAGGGCTTGATTGAGGGATGGCGCAGCTGCGTTCAGGCGCGATCGGCCTATGCCCGCGTAAAGCAGGCGGTCGAGTCATTCCAGCGCGAGGCGCCCAAGCTGCGCTTGCCCAGACCGCAAGGGCGCCTGAGCGTTGATCGGGTCTTGTATCTGCCGCCCGGCTCGAAGGAGCCGGTGCTCAATGGTGTGTCGCTCGAGCTCGCGCCCGGAGAGTCTTTGGCCATTGTCGGACCGTCCGGATCGGGCAAGTCGACTCTCGCGCGCATTCTGGTGGGTTGTCTGGTGCCGACAGCCGGCAAGGTCAGGCTGGACGGAACGGAGCTGCGCAACTGGGATCGCCGCCAGTTCGGGGAATATAGCGGTTACCTGCCCCAGGAGGTCGAGTTATTTCCCGGGACCATCAAGCAGAACATCTGCCGCATGCGCGACGACTTGCCCGACGAGAGCATCTATGAGGCGGCGATGTTGTCGGGAATTCACGACATGGTCTGCCAGTTGAAGCAAGGATACGAGACCGTGCTCGACCGCAGTGGCGGGCCGCTCTCGGGAGGACAGAAGCAGCGCATCGCGCTCGCCCGGGCTTTCTTCGGTAATCCGTCCCTTGTCGTGCTCGACGAGCCCAATTCGAATCTCGACGCGGCGGGGGAGCAGGCTCTGACCGAGACCCTGCAGCGCGCCAAGAGGCGGGGGGTCACCGCGGTCGTCGTAACCCTGCGCCCGGCGCTACTGAACAGTGTTGACAAAGTGCTCATACTGCGGGCCGGACGCGCGGAAGCGTTCGGCTCTCCGAGCGAGGTGTTGCATCGCCTGGTTCGGTCGCCCGGCAGGGCCGGCGGTGATGAGCCGGAGCAGCCGCAACGCATCGAATCCTCGGGCGGGTGACCAGCGCGGGAGGACAGCATGAGAGCGGTAAAGGACGATACCGGCGAGTGGTACCGGGGTGTTCCGTTGAGCGCCAAATGGCCCATCTTCACCGGCCTCGCCATCCTGGTTGTTTGGCTCGGGTGTTTCGGCGTTTGGGCCGCAGTCGCTCCACTCAACAGTGCGGTCGTGGCTTCAGGCACGTTCGTGGCTACGGGGCAGAACAAGTTAGTCCAGCACTTCGAGGGCGGCATCATCCGCGAGATTGCGGTCAAGGACGGGGATGTCGTCGAGGCCAACCAGGTCCTCGTTCGCATGGACGATACCGCTGCCAACGCCAAGCTGAAACGGCTGGTTTTGAAGAAGTATCGACTGCTCGCCATGAAGGCCCGTCTAGAAGCTGAACTGAGCTCTTCGGATGCAATCGAAACTCCGGCCGAATTCAGCGAGAACGCTCGTGATCCAGAAATCAAAGCGATTCTTGAGCGGCAACGTGCCGAGCTTCAGGCGCGCCGGGCTAGTCTTGTGACCGAGGAAAGCGTGCTCTTGAAGCAAATCGCTGGGCTGGAGGAAAGCATCCGCGGATATCAGGCGCAAGTTCAGTCGACCAAAGAGCGTATTGCCTTGTTCGCCGAAGAGCTGAAGGACAAGAATTCCCTTCTTGGCCAGCAGTTGGTCCGCAAGTCAGATGTTCTAGCTTTGCGACGCTCAGAGGCGAGTGTCGGGGGCGACCTCGGCGAGTATCTCGGCCGCATCGCCGATTCGAAGGAGCGGATCGCTCAGGCGAACGAAAGAATAGCGCAGCTGCACGCGACGGCGCTCCGGGACGGGATCAAGGAGTTGCGCGAGACCGAGGCGGAGCTGGACGACGGGGAGGAGCAGATTCGCGCCGCTCAGGACGTGGTCGACCGGATCGATGTCCGTTCGCCGGTTCGCGGCATTGTGGTGAAGAACAACTTCCATACGCCGGGTGGCGTCGTCTCTCCTGGTGCCGTGATCCTAGAGCTCCTCCCGATTGGCGACGAGCGCATCATCGAGGCACATGTAAATCCCAAGGACATTTCGCATGTGAGCGTAGGTCAGGAAGCGCTGGTGCGACTGTCGGCACTCAACCAGCGCATCACGCCCATGGTCGGGGCGAGCGTCATCTACGTGTCAGCGGACGCCTTGGCGGAGCAAGTGCAGGGGAAGACCGAAACCCGTCCCGATGGTGACACGCGTCGGGAATTCTATGTCGTTCGGGTGCGCCTGGACCAGGACGATATTCTCAGGCGAATGCCTGAATTCATCCCGACGCCCGGGATGCCCGCGGACATTTACATCAAGACCGGAGAGCGTACGTTTTTCGAGTACATCATGAAGCCTGTCCTGGATAGCTTCTCCCGCGCGTTCCGCGAAACCTGAAGGAAGCGAGCATTTTGGAGGTCAATGCTGAGCTCTCGCGAGTACGGTGAGCTCAAGCCTTTCGGTCTAAGGTTTGCTAAAACGGCGCTACTTCGCTCAGCCCTTCTCGCGTTCGCTTTTTCATGGCGGCAGCAGGATAGCCCCGAACTCCATTCTACTCGTTCCGGTCTCAGGTCCTGAACAGCGACTGCGCGACTTACGGCGTCGCTTCCGTGCGGTATCGGCGCGCCATGATCGCGCTAATAAGCTTCGCCTAGCGGCCGCAATCGTTTCTTTTGCCGTGCCCGTGCCATCGTTTGGGCTCTGGCGTCGAGCCGTTGGCCGGCGACGACAAGCTCAAAGATATGGCGTCCGCCCCCAAACTGTGATTTTGCTCGCTTGGTCGGCTTGGCACCCGCGAGACGAGGGGAGCCGGGCTATTGAAGGTGCCACGATCGCGACCGGGATGGGATAGCTTGCGAACCATCGCAGTCTCCGACGGCGCCTCAACTTGTACTGCCACGCAGCCCAACGGCGGGTTACCGGGAAATATGCATTGGTGACGCCACCGCGCGGTAACATTCGCCAAGATGCATTCCGCGGGAAAGATCAGCATGGTCGCGCGGAGCGAGGTGGTGTCGGCCGTGATGGAGCGTTACCGGTCGGCCAGACGGGCGGAGAAGGGGGCGGATACTCGACGCGCTGTGCGCGACGACGGGCTGGCATCGCAAGCTGGCGGTGCGCGCGCTCCGGCGACGCGCGACGATTGGGCCGAGCGAGGTCGAGGCACCGCAAGAGCGCAAGCGTAGATATGGTGCGACGATCAAGGACGCGATGACGGCGCTGTGGGAGGCGTCGGATCGGGTGTGCGGCAAGGGGCTCAAGGTGATGGTCCCGACCTTGCTGCCGGCGCTCGAGCAACATGGCCGATTGCGGCTTGGCCAGGCGGACCGTAATCGTGTTCTGGCCATCAGCGCCGCAATCATCGATCGCCTGCTCATCGACGTGAAGATCGCGGCGAGCGGCGGCAGGCGGCGCCGAGCCGGATTCTATTCGGCAATCCGGCGCGAGGTCCCGATCCGCACGTTCAATGACTGGAACAGCCGCCGCCCGGCTTCTGCGAGGTTGATATGGTAGCTCATGGCGGCACGTCGGTGGCTGGCTCGTTCATCCAGACCCTGACTGTGTCTCGGCATGGAATAAGGATCCCGTATTCGGGGTAATCGGCATCTAATCGGGACCCCGGGACAAGGGTCCACAGTGGCTTCCATCAAGTCATGGAAGCCGAGGTTGGGATGCTGGTGGTGGAGACGATTGCGAAGATCCGTCGCGCCTATTTTGTTCATGGTCGGTCCATCAAGGCGATCTGCCGGGAGCTTGGCGTATCGCGCAAGGTGGTCCGCAAGGTCAGAGATGCAGTGCGCTTGGCGCCAGCGCCACGGCCTGCCCGTCGCAATGTCCACCATCACCCCTATGGCACCGCCCGCGATGGCGTGCGCCGCTCGGCCTTCTGAGGAGCAACTCATGCTGTCCATCACCCCAAATGCCCAGCGTGTCCGCGTACCGGCCCGCGCCCTCATGAGCGGCGACGTCACCAGCTCGGGCGAGACCGTCCTTGGTGTGAGCACTGACGTTGCTACGCCGCGCGGCAAGATCGAGGTTTCCCTGAGCAAGGGCCATTTCGGCCGCGTGGCGGTCTGGAACGCCGGGACAATCATGTCGTGCGCCCTGACAGCCACACTGCCACGAACGAAAACGCGGGCGCCGAGATACCGCTGTCTGATCGCCTGCCCACATTCCACGAACTCGCCTCGTTCGACACCAGCAAAGCGTGGGACCGGCTGTCGCCTGAGCAACAGCGGGAAATTGGCGTCATCACTCTCGGCTTCGGGACGATAGGGCAGTGCGAAGGCTACTTCCACGAGAACATTGAAGGCGTTCGCAAGGGCTTCAACTCGAGCCATTGGACGCCTCAGGTTCAGGCGACATCGGTTTGGCCGCGCCTGCATATCGAGTTGGTCGAAAGCGCAGCGCGCGCGGCATTCGAAGCGCTCTGCGAACACTTTGATCCCCTTTGGCCCCAACTATTCGGCTGGCAAGCCCGAAGGGAGGTGAAGAACCATAAGCTTGCGTGCCGTCACCAGACAGAGCACGGGCGGTGCTCAGTCAATCCATCAATCCACAAATTCGAGAGACGACATGAGCAACGCGGTAGACAACTCGCAAATCACGAGCCTCAGCATCAGCGCCCCCGGCGCCGATCGATTTTCCTTGCCTCATTTGATTCCGACCAGCCCTGCTGACGCGGGTCAGGGAGCTAAAAAAGAGCCAGAACCTTCCTGCTCCAAGGCGATTCGATCGACCGGGGCACAGATCAACCGGAGGACCATCATGAATTTCGTTGTTAGTTCCGCGGCTCTTGTTGCCGCCCCCGCCACCGCCGTCGAGATCGTTGATGACAGTAGGATCCTCGCTCTTGAGGAGCAAATCTTTCAGGAGCATGAACTGGCAACCTCCCACGACGAGGAGATAATAAGGTTGCAAATAATAAGGTTGCAAAACGTGTACGCCGGAGAGCTGAAGAGGCTGCACGACGAACTAGACGCGGATATGAGCAGTCTGACGAGAGACGAGATCTGGCAGCGAGTAAAGGCCTTGCCTGAGAGCATCGAACAGACGCGCCTGGTGAAACTCACCGACCCCCATCACCGCAAGGTGGAGGCCTTGATTAGCGAGCTTTGGCCGATTCGGGCTCAGACGGCGGAAGGCCGGCGGGCGAAGTTTCTGGTGCTTCTTAGCTGCATCATGGGTAACGAATGGTGCCTTGTCGACGAACCAACGGACTGGCACAGACGGATGGCGCGCGATCTAATGATCGAGATGGTTGGCGGCGAGCCTGCGAAGCAGCTCCAGGACCAATTCGCCTAGTTTAACCGTCAGCGATGGCCCTCCGGTTCACACTGGCGCGCCTGCAAATTGCAAGAAGGCCGCAGCGGCTTTCGTCGCTGCGGCCCCGCTGATCAAAAAAACCGGGTCAAAAAAATAGGTGAAATATTCGCCAGCCCCGGTGCATCGAAGGTTACGTCCCCACGGATTGGCAACTCAAATTAAAAGCTGTGTTTCCGTTAACGGAACAGGGCCGACTGTTGCTTGCGGACAACGGCACACGGCTTGTGGCTCGCCTCTATTGCCCAAAAACACGCTTCCTTTGTCGGGATTCGAACATTCAGGCGGCCCATGGTTGGGCTAAGCTCCACGTTGCGAGATACCTGATTCACGAAGGGGCCCATGGGTGCTTTGGGTGATCTGCTGATGCGCTGGCATATGCGCAGGTTTTTGTTGGTTTGCCCGTCCTGCAAAAACGCCTCACCCGCAAATCGCGCACGCTACATGCTCGGCGAAGAGCGCTTGACGTGCGCTCGTTGCGGAGCAACTGACTCGGTTACCTTCTGGCGCTTCGAAGGAATAGCTCATCGCGCGTGTACCGCGGTGCCTCCGCCAGCGCGTATCGATCAAGCTGGCGGGCGTATCACGTCGTACTCGAACGCCACTCCATCGCGATCGTTCTCCTCGAACCACGTTTCCGCGGCGTCAACCGTGGCGAAGACCCTGATGTGATCGATGTCGCCAACCTGCTTGGCGGTGTTCAGGTAGACGAAGACGGTCATCGATCCCTCTTCAGCTTGCGCCGGCCCCAATGCGGCTCTTTTCCCTTTGGGTTGAACTCCGGGACGTGGTGACAGTTCACAGCTCGCATGATGCCGATCCGGGCGAACATCGTCGGGCCGCCGCCTTCCGCTACCGGGATCAGCGCCTGCATCGCCACTTGCCACTCCGGCGCGGCGTGCTCTTCCTTCGGGAGCGCGGCGATGTACTCGCCTGCTTCAAGCAGCGTCGCCAGAGCGCGATCGCCAATCCTGACTGGATCCTCGAAAGGTGGCCGCCAGCCTGCCTTCGTCAGGTGCGCTTCACACTGTCCGCGATTGCGCGTTCAACTTCTGAGGCAAGGACCGTCAAGTGGTCAGCCAGCCTCGTGAACAGCTCTCGTTTCTTCGGATCGGTCGCCAGATCCCGGATCAGCGCGCACTCGGCCGCCTCCGTGCGGAGCTTTTCCAACTGAGCCTGCATGTCTTTCATTGCAGCTACTTCCGTTCCCGCCGATGGAACCTATAGCCAACGTGCGGAAGCGAACAGTGCTGATTGCCGATTTCTCCTAGGCTCAGGATGCTTCGACTTCCCAAGATCTAAGCACCTCCAGCGGCCCCGGTCCCACACCTTAAAAGCCCCCTGGCCGGGGCCGTCTTTGCCCCGCTCGCGATACCCCGTAGGGCGACCGTCATAGCCAACTGAAGACCGGCCGCATATCGGCCCCGCGCGTGCCGCAGGCCGGAACCGAACTTACCTTTTTCGGTTTTTGGAGTCGTCGTTAATGGCACAAGGAATGGCTCCATGTCTCAGCGACGCCGCAGAGTGAAGCACAACCGGTCCCTTGAAGAACGATTGGGAGAGCACGCCACTCAGCTCAAAGAACAAGCTGCCCAGCTCCCCCTGGTGCTGAGCGCGAGCGGCTTCTCAGGAAGGCGCGCTTAGCTGGGACGGGCGCGCATCTGAGCGATTGGCTGAACTCGCCTGGTCTGCAATCCCCGGAGTAAGCCGCTGGAGCGAGACGGCCTTACGAGAACGGGGCCATCGCCAAACGCGCGTCGGACCATGGGCCGTTCCCGGGTGGATGGCGCGAACCGGGACGGCTCCAAGGATCGCGCCACAGACCAGTTTTTTCAACCTGTCGGTTGAAGAGTCGTTCCTGTCCGATGCCCAACTGCCGAGTGCGCGGCGTCAACCCAGGCGGCCTCACTTGTCAATTTTGACCCTTTGAGCGGCGGGTTTTGACGGTAGCGCTCGCCTCGTCGGGGCCATGATGCCGCGCCCATTATCTGACCGCCCAGATAACCTCTCGTGACTTGGCGCTCATGGTGGAGGATTCCGCCGAGTCTGAAGGCTGACAAATTATCAATCCTTGGGGCTCGGAACGCGCGTGAGCTACTGTGCGTCGTGGGTGTGGAAAATCACGCTCCCTGATTTCAATTCGATTCAACTTTCGATATACCGAAGTTTCCTCTTGTCCCGTCGGGCAAAACAGTGGTTCATAAGGTGCTGCTCCAACGTGACAAGAGGACCAGCGCTATGGACGATGAAGCCGAGGTGTCTTCCGAACTGACGAAGATTGCCAAGCTCAACGGAGACTTCAAGAGGAACTACGGCGCATTGCTTGGCGCAATTCTTTATCTGCGATCGATTAGCGCAGCGCGGAGGGCGTCCCACTGGGGCAGATCGATCGTGGCTTTTGCGACAGTCATTCTGACCTGGATGGCGAAGAAGTATGGGTGGGCATGGAGCCCATCATGAAGACGTGAATTTCTTGATCTGGCCTAGCCGTTTTAGATTGTGCGAGCGCGATGCGTTGGAGCCTCGGGCCGATGATCAATGCGCTCGTTCCGCACAAAATCTCTTTGCCCAAAGCGCAGCGGACGCTCGGCGCTGCCCAATACGTCCGCATGTCGACCGACCACCAGCGGTATTCGATCGAGAACCAAGCTGCTGTGATCGCCGCTTACGCACAAGTACGCGGGCTTGAAATTGTTCGAACCTATCGGGACGAAGGTGAGAGTGGTCTCGGGATAAAAAACAGGCCGGGTCTGACCGGATTGATCGCCGACGTTCGCCAAGGCCGGGTCAATTTCAATCACATTCTCATTTATGACGTCAGCCGGTGGGGGCGGTTTCAGGACATCGATGAAAGTGCCCACTATGAATTTCTCTGCCGGGAAGCAGGCATCGCCGTTTCTTATTGTGCGGAGCAATTCGAGAACGATGGAAGTCTGATCTCAGGCATCGTGAAGAACATCAAGCGAGTGATGGCAGCCGAATACAGTCGTGAGCTGGGGGTCAAGGTGCACACCGGCGCGTGCCATCTGTCGAGGCTTGGCTTTCGACAAGGGGGGCACCCTTGCTTCGGGCTTCGCAGAGAACTGATTGATGAGAGCGGGCGATCCAGAGGAATAATGGAGAGTGGACAATGGAAGTCACTTCAAACCGATCGCGTTATCCTACGTCCAGGACCGGAACATGAAATCGAAACCGTGAGGTCAATATTTGACCGTTTCGTAAAAGGTCATCTTACCGAGACCAAGATTGCGCGAGAGCTCAATCTTGGAGGTGCTCTCAATCAGGGGCGGCCGTGGACGTTCTGCAAAATCCATTACCTGCTGCAAAACGATAACTACATCGGTACCAATCGTTACAACCGCCACAGTTGCAGGCTGCGAACAGTTCGAAAGGAAAATCCTCCGGCCGATTGGATCAAGAAGGAGGGGGCATTCGAGCCTATAGTGGACAAGACAATTTTCGCGAAGGCACAGCAGATACTCGATGATCGACGACACTGCTGGGGAGTGTCAGACGAGGAAATGCTGAAGCGACTGAGGGTCTTGCTTCACCGTAGAGGGCGGCTGAGCAGGGACGTCATTAACGAGACGCAGGGTATTCCCAGCTCAGTAGCCTACCTAACGCGATTTGGCAGCCTGAGGGCCGCTTATCGGCTGATCGGCTACACTCCGAAACGAAAGTACGAGTACGTTGAGTCTCGTACTGTTCGCCGCGATATGATCAAGGCTCTGGTCTTGAAGGTGGCTGGAGCCCTTGCAAAGTCCGGAGAGGATGTCAGGGTCGATCAAGTTCATCAGATCCTCAGGGTTCACGCCATCGCAATATCCTTTCGTGTGGCACGCAGTCGGCGTGCTTGCAGGACAAAAAATCCCAGCTGGGTTGTTATACGTGGCCGGCAGCTTCCACCGGGCCTTGTTGTCGTAATCAGATTGAAGGAGGGCAATCGGGAGATCAGAGACTATCTCGTGATGCCTGCGTCCGGGATAGTTGGGAGGGACCTGAGGTTCAGTGAGAGGAATCGCGAACGCTTCGGCTTGCAGCGATATGGGACCACCGGCGGAATAATCGAAACGATAAAAAGACGCTTGAGCAATCTTACCCGCTTGGCAAGGCAGGCGCGGATCACTCTCGACGGTCCGCAGCTCGCGGAAGTCTGACTGACCGCATTGCGTCTTTTGGAGGGGCGGGAGCGCGACAAGCAAGACTTGTCCCGGCCACCGCGGTGGATGCGGGGTTGCTATTGTTTCCAAATGTTTGTGATTGTGGTAGACGCTCGGCACGTATCAAAAGGTGTGCCGAGTCCGCCCGTGTTGACCTTTGTCCAGAGAGTGAAGCGTAAGCTGTTGCCGCCGCAGGAGGTTATTCAGGGGTACGAGAACCCGGACCTGGTTGAGACGATTTTCCTCAAGACAATCAGCTACAACCCGGGCGGCGACTGGCCGTTGGTCGCGGACATAAACACGGTTCTGGATTTCGGCGGGGGTGCAGGCCTACACTACAAGATGGCGCGCCAGCAATCCCCGGACATTCGATGGGCGGTGGTTGAGACGCCAGCAATGGTGCAGCGCGCCAAGGAGCTTGGCACCGATAGGCTGATGTTTTTCGAGCGCATCGAGCAAGCCGCCGACTGGCTCGGGAGTGTCGATCTGGTCCACTCGAATGGTGCCATCCAGTACGTCCCGGACGCATTGGAAACCGTCAGAACGCTGTGCTCGGTTCGGCCAGCAAAGTTGGCTTGGTACCGAGTTCCGACGAGCGAGGCGAACAGGCGAGAGGTCCAGACATCGTACCTAAGCGACAACGGCCCAGGGTCGTCGCTGACTCCCAAGGAGAAGCTCGTCAGGTACGAGCGAAATTGGATCTCCGAGCAAGCATTCATCCAGGCTCATGAGGGATTTCGCATCACTGAGCGAAACCCTGATCCTACCGAGCGCGGCACTCAGCAATTCAGGTTTGCGCGCGTGTAGCCTGCGACACCGGGGTGATATGTTCTCGCCCTAGGTGACGAGTCGCACGAGTTTTTACTCAGTCACCATCCATCTCTAGCGTGGTGCTTTTACCAGTCTCAGTATCCGTTGCCTCGATCTCGACAGATCGGCCGTATCTGCGGATGCTGTCCACATCGTATTCCTTGTAGCCGCGCTCGCTGTCGTACACCTCTATGGTCCGGCCGGATCGAACGAGTTGACCTCGCTCGATCTCGATGCTCGAACCGCTGGTTGTGTTGGTGCCGTCCCAGGCGAGCGCTTGCGTGCCGACGAGAGAGGCGGTCATAACAACGAGCAACATGCTTCGAAGCATCACGAGGCAATCTCCTGCTTACCCAGCGCTTACCCAACGGATACGCCCGGGACGAAATATCCAGTAAGTCTTCGTTTTCCCTGGCGCACGATTCGAACGTGTGACCTTTGGCTTCGGAGGGCAGCGCTCATTCTTGAGCCCAATACGGGTCGAAGCTTTCGCAAACCTGCGGTTCTGATAGCGCAAACGCAACCTCGGGATTGCCGCCGTACGCTTCCTAGCTCTATCGCCGCCAGAGCTACGATGGCACTTTCTCGATCCTAGGCTTGGCCGAAGCAGCAGGTTACTTTGCGGCTGCGGCAAACGGGATTGATAGAGAGGGTCGGAAACTAGCGCGGTACTGCACGAGCTCGTTGTAGTACTGCCGCTGGTTCGGAGCTCGACAAGCAAGCGCTGTCGTGCCCCGTCCCGCGGCTATAGCGTAGCGCGGCGTAGCTGCGCGCGCCAGCGCGTGATATCCGCCTGCGTCGCCGCTTGCAGCGTTCTGCAGCGATCATTCTGCTCGGAGCTTTAGCCTGCGCGTGGACGAAGGCGCGCAGCGAGTTTCAAGCAACGCGCCTGCGGATGCCAAAAAAGAAAGGCGGTTCGCCGCCTAGGTCGTCAAAGCTGCCATTTCTTTTCTGGCGGCCTCGACTCTCGCATTAAGGTATTTGGCTAGATCCAGAAGGTGGATGCCTTTAGCGCATTTCTGGCTTGCTTCCATTCGCACCAGAGGGATCGCTATTTCACCTGCGCTGATCTTCTGCACCAGCTTGGTTGGATTGAGGTGTGAGAAGTAATCCCGACACACGTCTTCAATCGGGATGATCGCCTTACCTCCGTACTGCGCTATGAAAAGGAATGAAGTGTTCATTGGTCCAGGTCTCAAGCGATCGCTATTCTATCTAGCTTGAGATTTTCCGGCCTGTGAGATCTATTTCCGTCGTCGGCGGAATTTGGCTTGCCTAGCGTAAAGGGAGCGCTCGGCGCGTGCGGCTCAGTGCACCGCCAAGTAGGTGCCGTATATGACGCGGCTACCTTGGACAACTCAATAGGTTTTCTTCTTTGAGTTCGAATCTACAAGCAGACGGTTGTGAGCGGAAGGATAAGTCGGCTTCGTTGATTTTTCTGCATTTTCGTCGACATTCGATCGCCTTTATTGCGTTTCGTTCCGGCTGTTTCTGGTGCGAAACTGGTGCAGAAATTTCGGGGCCGACATGTCAAAAGCAGTATTCCGACGATGGAACCGTCGCGGTTGCATTCTTGGCCGCCATAGCTGCCGGCTTCGGCGACACCGCGACGGCATCCGCCTTGAGTCGGACGAATTCGTCCGCCAGGCCGGGCAGCAGGTGGGATTGCCCCTCCGCGAACCGGCAATCGATGACGGGATTCTGGCGGCCGGCCCGTCCGAACTCGCGCAGTCCGAGGCACCAGGCAACGGCGCCCCGGGCTTCCTGCTGGGCCCGCACACCCATAGGCGATGCAACGGTCGGCTGCTGCCTGGGTTTGATCTTGATCAAGTTCAACAGCGTCGCCGCCATGATCATCATCAGGACGCCACCAACGCTGAGCGTGATCTGCATCGCCAGCCCTTCCGAGATGTCGAGCAGAGCCAGGAGGCTAGCGAGCGTAAGCAGAACGCCGAGGCAGTAGATTGGTAACGAGTGCTTGCCACAGAGAATGGCGCCGCGCATCACCGCAGTCGTCAGTCCTCGCCGATTGGGAGGGACGAACCATACCGTCAAAACCGCAAGAGCCAGAAAATGCAATAGGCGCAATGGATCGAGATTCGATTTGTCCATCGGGTAAAATAGCTTCAGCAGACCTTGCGGGACCAGCGCTTCCAGCGACTCGATCCTTAAGCTCAATGCGATGATGAGGCTGAACACCAGATAGAGAACGGCAGGCACAAGCACCATGCGTGATGTCACCCAGAGTCGCACTCTCTCGCCCTCGATCATCAACCATGCGCCAAGTACCACCAGCAGCTGCCAAGCCAGCGGATTGAAGGCCCAGTGGCCGTTCGGCCACGCCGGAATAGTCCAGCCGAACAGATGCACCAGTGCATAAAGCGCCAGCGAGGCGCCAAGCGTGACGTTCGGCAATCGCAGCAGCAACCACAGCAATGGCGCGAACAAGAGATGGAGAAGCACGAAGATCGGCAACACGTCGGTATTGACCGGACGGTATTGCAGGATCGCCGCGTGCGCGAGCGACGCGCCCGGCTGGTCCAACAGAATGCGCGTATTGCTCTCGTCAGCAAGACGGTCCCCGCCTGCGAGGTGAACCACGATGGCGCAGGCGAGCGTGAGAAGCAGAAATGCGACATAAATGTCCCAGCTTCGCCGCAG
The DNA here is from genome assembly GCF_023074175.1 of Bradyrhizobium sp. 139. Lineage (GTDB taxonomy): Bacteria > Pseudomonadota > Alphaproteobacteria > Rhizobiales > Xanthobacteraceae > Bradyrhizobium. The sequence continues at coordinate 5,725 of NZ_JADPKS010000038.1, read as the reverse complement.
CGTCCGGCGGATCACGCTGGTCCAGCCCTCGCTGCGCCGTATCTTTCCGTAGGCCAGTGCGCAGGTTATACCCGAGACGAACATGAACACTTCCGCCGCGTCGCTGAAGCCGTAGTTCCGCAGCGTCAGCCAACTTCCAATGTTGTTGGGGACATGATCAAGAAAGATGCACCAGAGCGCGATGCCGCGGCAGGCATCAATGCGCAGATCGCGGCCGTAGCCCTTCAGCTCCGGCAGTGCGCCTACTGATGGCTTCAGAGTTGCGGTTCGATCATGCATCTGGTTGCCCGCGTTCCGCGTGTGCGCACGCTTCAAGAGGAACGATCAAGAGGGACCCAATTTGACAGCAAGCTCGGCCACACTGGGGACCGTGACAACGCCGCAGTCTAGAGCTGCTTCACACCGACCCGGCTGCGCCGGCTAATGCGACAACGATCATATGGCGGCGTAGAATCTGCCGGCGGAGAGGCCGTCCGTCGACATCATTGTTCAATCGCCACAGCATGTAAATCGGCCGGAGGTCCACATAGAGAGGTTCCTAGGTCCTATGACTAAGGTACCGTACAGGTCTCGGCATCAATTGTGTGGCGATTGTAACTATCGCACAAAACAACGTCCAGCTCCGACTTTTGAGTGCCTGACGGCAAACCGCTGGTGGACCAGCGATAGGGGATGGACAGCTTCGGGAACCAGTCCTCCGTCCGCTTCTTCGTCGCCAAGACCCGAAGGTGGGTGTATGACTTTTTATTGAATCTCCGGGATGACGGAGAGCTCTTTATGAAGGTGCTTGTTGTTGACGATCACACATTGATTCGCGGAGCGTTGCACGCTGTCCTGAAACAACTGAACCGAGAAGCAGTCATATTCGAAGCTTCGAACAGCCGTCAGGCAATGCGCATCGTCGAGGAACATCCCGACATCAGTCTCATCTTGCTTGATATCAATTTGCCTGATCGAGATGGTTTCTCTGTCCTTGGCGAACTGCGTGACCGCTATGCGACGATTGCTGTCGTCATTCTTTCGTCATCGGACGATCAAGAGACAGTCAGGCGCGCTTTCAAACTTGGTGCTTTGGGTTTCATCCCGAAAACCACGGAACGTGAAGTTATGATCAACGCTATTAAGTTGGTGTTCTCAGGCGGAGTTTACATTCCCTCGGAGATTCTGGAGGAAACAGCGTGTCCGCGGCTTGCGAATGAGCCAGTGGCGCGCGATTCTCTCAAGGATCTCGGGTTGACCGATCGGCAGATTGACGTACTTGCGCTCCTGATGAAGGGAAAAAGCAACAAGGTCATTGCCAAGACGCTCAACATGGCAGTGCCGACAGTGAAGAATCACATCACGGTCGTTCTCAAGGCGCTCAGCGTAACGACGCGCACCGAGGCGGTAATAAAGGTAGGAAAAATGGGGTGGGAATTACCGCCTGAATCATAACGCCCTCCCGGTATCTCTACCCTCATGATCCCTAAAGAGCTCGTGCATGACAGCGCGGAGCCGCATTGGGTCGACAGGCTTGTGCAGCAAAATGTATCCTTTATCCCTCGCATCCCGCAATGGTTCAGCTGCCGTATCGCCGCTGATGAGAATAGCTGGAATTGAGGAGCCAAACGCCGCATTAATTTGTTCAATTGCTCGGATCCCGGTCTTTCCGCTCGCGAGATGATAGTCCGAGATTATTAGATCGGGGCGTTGTTCGCGCTTAGCAAGTCGGACAAGTGCAGCTTCGTCGGATCCGGCGGCAAGGACGGAGCATCCCCATTTGTCGAGCAATCCGCCCGTTCCCTCCTGCACGATTGCAGCATCGGCAATAACAAGAATTACCTTGCCTTCGACCGCAAAGGCTCCGGGGTGAGGTGAGTCAACGGGCGGAGTGGACGTGACGCATTCATCGACCGTCGGAATCAGGATCGCGAATCGAGAGCCTCGACCCACAGTCGAAGCCAAGTCGATTTGATGGTTGAGAAGTAGGCGAAGCCTTTCGACAATGAACAGGCCAAGCCCCAGGCCGCCGGTCCGGTTCCGGACTGGGGCAGAAACTTGAAAAAACTCGCCGAAGATATTCTGCTTTTGATCCTCTGGAATGCCGGGACCGCTATCCCATACTTCGATACGCAGCATGTCACCGCGCCGGCGACATCCGACCAGGATCCCTCCCTGCAACGTATAGCGTACGGCATTCGATACCAGATTGATTAGAATGCGCTCGAGCAGCATGGCGTCGCTCCGCACCCAGGCATTACTTGGCCTAACGCGTAGCCGTAGGCCTTTTTCTCGCGTCGCCTGACGAAACGTCGTCTCGACTTTTTGCAACAGGCGCACGATCGGGAATTCGGTAATTTTGGGGATAAGCGTCCCAGCATCGAGTCTGGAAATATCCAGGAGCGAATTGAACATTTCATCCATTTCTTTGCGCGTTGCGTCGATCCGCTCGACAGTCTTTGTCCTTTCTCTCGTTTTTAGGGGCATCCGCAACTGTGCAACGAACAGGCCCAGTGCATGTAATGGCTGCCGCAGATCATGGCTTGCCATGGCAAAAAAGCGTGATTTTGCTGCGTTGGCGAGTTCCAGTTCTTGCGTGCGCTCTGCAACCTTGCGTTCGAGTTCGATCTGCGCGCGGCGCAGGCTTTCCTCCGCTTTCTTACGTACCGCCACATCGGCGCTCAGTAGCAAGCTTGGGACGGTAATACTGATCAAGAACATCAACACTGGCAGGAATGAAGCGTTGGGATTCGTGGTCGTGAAGGGGCCGCCGCCCGTGAGCGTCCCCCAAATCGTAATGCCCGCAAGCACGAGCGCAACCGTTGCGGTATCGCGTGGACCGCGGCGCAGCGCCGCCCATAACATTGGCAAGATCGCAAGAAAACCCAGTGGATCTCGGCCTGGCGTTTGCTCGATCAGGGGGCTGAAAGCAATGAGTCCCACTGCCGCCGCTGTCGCGAGGACGCCGACCGTCTCCAAAAATTCATGGCGGTTGAAAACATGATGGTGGTCCGATGCCCAAAGCACGATAACGGGAGCAATGACCAGTGCGCCGGTCACATCTCCCAGCCACCAGGTGACCCACGCGTCCGCGAAATTCCTGGGTTCGATGTACCCGAAGATTGACAGGCTGGTCAGTCCAATGCTGGCGCTGATCGGCGCCGCAATCACGACGCAAATCAGAGCAAACTTTGCGACGGAATTCGGCCTTGCAAACGTGCTGCATCCGCTCGACCATCGATTGATGAGATATGCGCCAGCAAGCGCTTCGAGAGAGTTCCCGGTTGCAATCGCTATTGCGCTGGCAACCGACCCCGCCGTCGTCGCATTGGCGATCATCGCCGCCGTAAAAATTGCGGGCCAAATCCAATATCCCCGCAACAGCACCGCCGCCAGCGCGACACCTGTCGGTGGCCAAATTGGCGTTGCGCTGGGATGAATAGAAGCGAGAGCAAGGCCTCCCTTTGCCGAGGCGAAATAGATCGCTCCAATTGCGACCAGACCGCCGACGTAGCTAACGCCGCGGTAAAAATCTATCTCGGGAGCTACTGATCGTGGATGGGACATTGTCGACGCCTGGACCAGGCAATTGCATCGTCCAAATGACTGACTTTTGATCTCCTAAAATCAGAGATCGCTACGTTCCCGTTTACCAACCGGTCGATACGGCAATGCGCTCAGATCGGATTATTACCGTAGTCTGCTGACGAACTAAGAGACGGCGCGTGCGATGGAGCATCAGGCCGCCTGCTGTTCAGCTCTTCATCTCCGCGAACCGGATGTTTGGCCGCACAAGAGCTTTCGAGAGGATGCATCGTACGACGAAGATAGGCTCTCCGAAAGACCGGATTTAAATCCGGTCAGCCGCGTAGTGTTCGAAAAAAGCCCTATCTCTCGTTGGGGTCTCCGGACTAAACGACCTGCACGATAGCTTTCTGCAGTGGGACGAGAGGAACGCAACCTTCGCTCAAAACAGGAGCGTCCCCATGACCGACGAGGCGATCAGTCCGTCGCGGTGGCGGTGGCATTTGCGATGAGCGGCACAATTCTCCTCTAATCGAACGATCGCCAGCTCGAACTCGCCTTTTAGGTGATCGTGTCTGCAACTTTGAAGCCATTGAGTGCACTGGACTGCACCCCATAAGTGAGACACGGTAATTTCTGTGACAGGGCGTTTTGCATGTTGGGTTTAGGAGTTATGGGCTAGCGCGAAGTTGGTTTCGAATTCGAGTGGCGGGCGGTAACTGAGGGCGGAGTGGAGGCGCTCGGCGTTATAGACGATTTCGATGAAGACCGCGATGGAGCGTCTTGCATCTTCGATGCCCTTGAAGCTTCGGCCATCGACCTCCTCGGTTTTGAGTGTCTTCATGAAACTCTCGACTTTGGCATTGTCGTAAGGATTGCCGGGCCTGCTCATGCTGACGGTGATAACATGGCCGGCGAGGCGCTGGCGATATTCGGTCGAAGCATATTGCACGCCACGATCGGAATGATGAATGAGACTGGTGGGCTTGGGCTTGCGATCGGCAAGCGCCTGATCCAGCCCTTCCACGGCAAGCGAGGCATCGAGATGGGGAGCCAACGCCCAGCCCACCACCTTGCGCGAGACGCCGTCGAGAATGACGCGAGATAGGCGAAGGTCTCGCGCAGACGAATGTAAGTGATATCCGCCACCCAGATCTGGTCCGGTCCCGAAGGCACCAGGCCACGCAACAGATCGGGCACAACGAGAAAGCCGTGGCGGCTGTCCGAGGTAGGTGGAGCAAAGGGCTTGCTGCGCATCCCGATGAGGTTGTCTTCGCGCATCAGCCGCTGAACCCGCTTGGCATTTACAACCACGCCCGAACGCCTGAGCAGGGCCGTGATCCGGCGGTAGTCATAGAACCGGTGGCGCAGGCAGAGCAACTGGATATGGCTCGTCAGTTCGACATCGGCTTCGCGCGGGGCGCGGGCCTCGAAGCGGCGATAATAACTCGCGCGGGAAACGCCTGCGAGCTTGCAGAGATGTTGAACCTCCACTTTGCCGGCGTCAGATGCAGTCATGGCTTCGATGACTTCCGTGAGACGCGCGCGATTGAGCCTTGCCGATCCGCTGCGTCCAAGGCGCGCACGGCTCTGTGAAAAAGATCGATATCGAGCGCCTGTTGCCCGATCTTGCGTTCAAGTTCGGCAATCTTACCACGCGCCTTTGGCCAGTTCGCCGCTGCTGCCCTTTGCAGCCGCGTCAGCCAGCGGACGTAACTTGCGGGGGCCGGGTTTGGGGCCGCGTTTGCGATTCAACCCAGCAGGCCCATCGGCCTTCCACGCCTTGATCCAGTCATGCAGAAGCTTGCGCGATATCCCACGCTTGTGGGCCACAGGCAGAACGCCTTGATCGCCTTCAGTTTGTAGGCCGTCGGAAACGTTCGGATCGCCATCTTGTCTGTCATCGGTCATCCCCAGGGATATCCTGTCACAGAAATTACCGTGTCTCACTTACGGGGGTGCAGTCCAGTGACGTGGAATCCTACAATCTGATTGTCTGTGTCATGTCAGTAAAACTACCGGCGACTTTTTAATTAGCGGAACTCACATCTTCCGCACATCTGCTAATTAGACTTCTCGTAACCTCCGTGATTATTTGCGTCGTAAGCCCCCGGTGAAGGCCGCCTTCCCGGATCGTGCTCAAGCGTGAGATGCTTTGCTCATTAATTTGCAAACAAATGAGCAAACGTGACGACGGTAACGGTTCTATCCGGTCCAGAGC
>NZ_JADPKS010000123.1 GCF_023074175.1 Bradyrhizobium sp. 139 | reverse complement strand
GAAAGCTCGGCTGATCCCGGCTGACACCGGTCTTGAAGGTACGATTCGTCATGCCGAATCGTACCTTCCTTCGCTATAAGAATCTTGCCCAGTCTCGAAGCGCAATCCGGGAATCGTGCCACAAACGATGACGGCCCCGGATTTCGCTTTCGCTCCATCCGGGCTACAAGTGCGCCCTACTGCGCCTTCTTGCCCCGCCGATCCAGATGATACGTCAACGCCAGCGACAGGCAGACCGTGAGCTCCTGCTTCGGCAGCACGCCCGATATCGGCAACAGCAAGGCCCTCGTCTGCCGATACGCGAATTGATCGGGAAAGCGCTCGCGATGTGTCGATCAGTGTCGTCTTGCAGTTGAACAGAATGGCGGCGTGGTCGGAGTCCTTGACGCGGCCGAGCCGGATGGTGCTGCCGCTTCCGGTCTGCTCGGTGAGATAGGCCGGCTCGCCGGTCTCCGCTACGCGCCGGTCAAGCCGGCAGGCCTGCCCTGAGAAGGCCAGCCTCGTAGCGCTGACGGTCGATGTCGCGTTTATAATGCTGGGTAGAGATATGATTGGCCACCGAAAATGCCGGTTCACGCTTGAGAACTTCGGCCGCGTGCGCGCCAGCAGCAACCGCGTTGCCCATTTGCGCGAAGATTCCGGCAAGGAACGCGTGATGGGTGTGATCGGGGCGCGTGATCCGTGAGAAGGCCTCGGCGGCCTCAGCGTATCTCTCGACACAATAATAGGCGCGCCCAAGATGGCTCCAGAAGCGCTCCGGGTGATACGGGTTGAGCCGCATCGCCTTCTTGATCCAGTCGATGCCCTCCTCCGGCCTTCCGAGCCAGGTCAGCAGTTCACCCTGCTGCACCACCACGAGATCGTAGTTCGGGTTGAGCGCGAGCGCCCGCTCCTGATGATAGGCGGCCTTGTCATGGTCGTCGCGATTCAGATTGAGCGCAGCGAGGATGCGGTGGACGTCGCTGTCATTGTCGTCGAGAACCAGCGCGGTCTCCAGCTCTGAAGCCACCTGTTGGAAGGTGGCGTCGCGATCCGCGCACCAGCTATAGACCCAGGTCTGGCCCAGGACGCACGCCTTCCACGCGTGTGCGTGAGCATAGTTCGGATCGAGTTCGAGCGCCCGGTCGAGCAGAACTTGCGCCCGCGCATTGTCTTCGCGATTGGAGCGATGGTGTAAGATCTTGGCGGCCAGCACGCATTCATAAGCCGCCATGTTGTCTGTCGGCTTGCGGTTCGCGCGATCGTGCGTGGCCGCCTCGACGCGGCCGGGCAACGTGGCGGCGATCGCCCGGGTCATCTCGTCCTGAATAGCGAAGATGTCCTGGAGCTCGCCGTCGTAGCGTTCGGCCCAAATGTGCCGGTCGGTTTCCGCGTCGATCAGCTGCACGGTGACGCGGACACGATTTCCCGCCTTTCGCACACTGCCCTCGATGACGTAATCGACGCCGAATTCGCGGCCAACGTCCTGCACCTTTACCGCCTTGCCCTTGTACACGAACGTCGAGTTGCGGGAGATCACCAACAGGTCGTGGAAGCGTGAGAGCTCGGTGATAATGTCTTCGGTCAAGCCATCCGCAAAGAACTCCTGCTCCGGGTCGCCGCTCATGTTGGCGAAGGGCAGCACGGCGATGGACGGCTTCTTCGACTTGCCCGTCGCCCTTGCAGTGCCCTTCCTGCCGTCTGGCGCGCTTACCGGCCCCTCGTCCAGGCGAATGCGGTAGACGCGGATTGGACGGACGATGTTCTTGACGTTCTGCTCGCCGATATCCTCGAATGCAACGCCATCAAGGCGCTGGCCGAGTTGGTCGCGCACTGCGCTCGAGATGCAGATACCTCCAGGCTCGGCCAGCGCCTCCAACCGTGCCGCGACGTTGACGCCGTCGCCGAAAATATCGTTCTGGTCGACGATCACGTCGCCCAGATTGATGCCGATGCGGAATTGTATCCATCGCGACGGCGGGACGTCGGCATTGCGTCGCCCCATGCGGCTCTGAATTTCAGCAGAGCACAGCACGGCGTCGACAACGCTATGGAATTCGACGAGCATGCCGTCGCCCGTCGTCTTGATGATGCGGCCGCGATTTTTGGCAATGGCCGGATCGATGAGCTCGATCCGGTGAGTCTTGAAGCGCGCCAGCGTGCCAGCCTCGTCGGCCTCCATGAGCCGACTAAAGCCGACCATGTCAGCCGCGAGGACCGCTGCGAGCCTCCGCTCTGGCCCAGGCACATCCATTGCTCGGTCCCTTCACCGAGCACCTTAGCAGACGAACGGATTTTGCCCAAATCTGGTGCGCTGCAATTGAGCCGGGTCAGGGCTCAGATCATCCCAAGCGCCTGCATATAGGTCTCGAGGATCGTCTCGGCCTCGGCGCGCTCGTTCGGGTCTTCCTTGCGCATCCGCACGATGGTGCGCAGCGCCTTCACGTCATATCCATTGCCCTTGCTCTCGGCATAGACGTCGCGGATGTCGTCGGAAATCGCCTTCTTCTCTTCTTCCAGCCGCTCGATGCGCTCGATAATGGATTTGAGCTGGTCCTTGGCAAATTTCGTCGCGGGCTCATCGTCGCGAACGGCGGCGGAGGTGGCCATCTTGGTACTCCCAATGGAACTGGCAAACGAGGTGACGCCGGCATCTTCACCGCGCGTGCTGGTTGACCCTTAGGGTTCGCCGCTCTCGTGTTCAAGGCAGCATCGCGCTCGTCCACAGCGCGCCCACACCTTCCTGCGGCGAGGCAAAGAAAGCTGTTGTGTGGTGCGACTCAAGGCCACCACGCCGTCAAGCTGCCGACGAGGCCCATTCAGTGCCCGGGATGAACCTTCTTCATCGCCTCGAGCTGCTCGGGCGCGGCCGTGCCCTGGTATTTCGATTTCCAGGTCTCGTAGGGCATGCCGTAAACGGCTTCCCGGCTCTCGTCCTTGCTCAGAGCGACGCCCTGGGCGTCGGCAGCGTCCTTCAGCCAGTTCGACAGACAGTTGCGGCAGAAGCCGGCCAGATTCATCAGGTCGATGTTCTGGACGTCCGTCCGCGTCTTCAAATGGTCGACCAGGCGTCGGAAAGCGGCGGCCTCGAGCTCCGTTCTGGTTTTGTCGTCGATTGCCATGGCTGGATCCCTCGGCTTGCGAATTGGCTCTGACCCGATGGGTCACCCTTACGGGATCAGGTAGGGCCTGTCACAGATTTTGCCATATCGCGGCGCAAACGGCCCCTGAACCACCCGGGGCAGTTCCCGGCCCTACGCCAAATCGTCAATGATCTGATATAGCTTCCGCGACAATGATCGGCGAATCTCCCCGCTCCCCCCTTCGTCTGCTCGCCCGGCTGGTCCCGGTGCTGGCGGTCGCGCTGCTATGCTTCTGGAGCAGCCCGGCCGCGGCCGATTTCCGCCTCTGCAACAACACATCGAGCCGGGTCGGCATTGCGCTGGGCTACAAGGATGCCGAGGGTTGGACCACCGAGGGCTGGTGGAACATCTCCTCCCGCTCCTGCGAGACGCTGCTGCGGGGAACGCTGGTCGCCCGCTACTACTACATCTACGCCATCGACTATGACCGCGGCGGCGAATGGTCGGGCCAGGCTTTCATGTGCTCGCGCGACAAGGAATTCACCATCCGCGGCACCGAGGATTGCCTGGCGCGCGGCTATGACCGGACCGGCTATTTCGAGGTCGACACCGGCGAGCAGCGGGCCTGGACAGTGCAGCTCACCGACGCCAACGAGCAGCCGGGGCAGCAACGCGTGCCTGGCATGCCCGGCCCGGTCGGCCCGGGGGTTCCGGGTTTGCCCAATGGACCACCCGGTGGCACGCCCCCCGCCGCTCCTGGCCTCCCGCCAGCTCCCTCGCCCCCGTCTGGAAACAAGCCATGAGGCGTCTTCGCCGTATCAAGATTCTTGCGACCCTGGGACCTGCCTCTTCGGACCTCGCGATGATCCGCCGCCTGTTCGAGGCCGGCGCCGACCTGTTCCGGATCAATATGAGCCACACCCCGCATGACAAGATGCGGGAGCTGGTCGCGACGATCCGCAACGTCGAGAGCAGTTATGGCCGGCCGATCGGCATTCTGGTCGATCTCCAGGGCCCGAAGCTCAGGCTCGGCGCTTTCGCTGAAGGTGCGGTCCAGCTCCAGAACGGCCAGACCTTCACGCTCGATTCCGACAAGGCGCCGGGCGATGCCACGCGCGTCAATCTCCCGCATCCGGAGATCCTGGCCGCGCTGCGGCCCGGCCATTCGCTGCTGCTCGACGACGGCAAGGTGCGCCTGATCGCGGAGGAGACCTCGAAGGAGCACGCGGTGACGCGCGTCGTGGTCGGCGGCCGGATGTCCGACCGCAAGGGCGTCAGCCTGCCCGACACGGATCTCCCGGTCTCAGCGATGACGCCGAAGGACCGCGCCGACCTCGAGGCCGCGCTGGTCACCGGCGTCGACTGGATCGCATTGTCCTTCGTGCAGCGCGCCGACGACGTGATCGAGGCCAAGAAGATGATCCGCGGCCGCGCCGCGGTGATGGCCAAAATCGAGAAGCCCCAGGCGATCGACCGCCTCGCCGACATCATCGACGCCTCCGACGCGCTGATGGTGGCGCGCGGCGACCTCGGCGTCGAGTTGCCGCTGGAACGCGTGCCGAGCCTGCAGAAGCAGATGACGCGGATGGCGCGGCGGGCCGGCAAACCGGTCGTGATCGCGACCCAGATGCTGGAATCGATGATCCAGTCGCCGGTACCGACCCGGGCCGAAGTCTCCGATGTCGCCACCGCCGTCTATGAGGGCGCCGACGCCATTATGCTGTCGGCGGAATCGGCGGCCGGCAAATTCCCGGTCGAGGCCGTCTCGACCATGAACCGCATCGGCGAGGAGGTCGAGCGCGACTCGATCTATCGCTCGGTGATGACCGCGCAGCGCCCCGCCCCGGAATCCACCGCCGGCGACGCCATCGCGGACGCCGCGCGGCAGATCGCCGAGACACTCGATCTGCCGGCGCTGATCTGCTGGACCAGCTCGGGCTCGACCGCCGTGCGGGTGGCGCGCGAGCGGCCGAAGCCGCCGATCGTGGCGATCACCCCCAACGTCGCGGCGGGACGCCGGCTGTCGGTCGTCTGGGGCGTGCATTGCGTGGTGGCGGAGGATGCGCGCGACCAGGACGACATGGTCAGCCGCGCCGGCCAGATCGCGTTCCGGGACGGCTTCGTCCGAGCCGGCCAGCGCGTGATCATCGTCGCCGGCGTGCCGCTCGGCATCCCCGGCACCACCAACATGGTGCGCATCGCCTCGGTCGGCCCCGCGGGCGAAGCGAATATTTAGGCCCGCCGGGGCGCGGCAAATAAAAAAGTCGAAAACAACCCCATGCACAGTAGCCGGCTGGTCCGGCGAATGTGCGCGGGATGTTCGAAAAGGCGTGCTCGGACAACGCCCTGAGCGCGATCAGGTCTCCACCTCGATCTTGCCGGCGCTTTAAGCCCCGACCAGCGCCTTCGCCGTCGGCAACAGCGTCTGCTGCACCACCAGACCCCTGGCGCGGGCGTCCATGACGCCGACGGCGCGCAGCGCCAGCAGCGTCACGGTCTGCACGGCATCGCGCATCCTGGCGGGATCTTCGAGATTGTCGGGCGCAAGCGGCCCGACCAGGGCCTCATGCAGCGCGCCGAGCAGCGCGGTGGCGGCGAGCGCGGTGTCCTGCGCCGGCAGATGACCGGCGCGCACTGCAGCGTCAATCCGGGCGGCGATCTCGCCGGCGATCTCGCGGCGGCTGGCCAGCCGGGAGGCGCTGACATCGACGTCGACCGGCTCGGCCAGGATGCCCCAGGCCAGCCTGCGCTGCGACAGCGTATGGACCGCCACCGTGGTGACGGCCGCCGCCAGCGCCGAGGACGGGCCGGGTGCGGCCTCGGCCGCCCGGCGGATCGCCGCGAGCTCGTCGCGCGACACCTCGGCAATCAATTCGGAGATCAGCTCGGCCTTGGACGGGAAGTAGCGGTACACCGTCCCCGCCGCGACACTGGCGCGAACCGCGACCGGCGCGATCTGCACCGCCGCCATCCCGCCCTCCGCCGCAGCCTCGCGCGCTGCCGCGAGGATCGCACTGCGCCGCGCCGCAAGGCGCTTCACCACTTGATGCGTCCGCCGATAAACCATGGCGCGCTTCCTGTCCCACACGCCAGCCGCACGCCCTGCGGCCGAACGCTTCGTCACGTCAAAAGATGCAAATCGCCCCGCAAGGACTGAACAACTATTCAGAGTGGATGACAAGAAGCAAATGAGCATACGGAGCCGAGCAATTTCGAGCTGCCCGCGAGCTGTTAGTAAACGCATCCTTGCACCCCGTCGCGGCGGCGAGCCGGTCCAGTTTACCTCAACTTAAAAGCGATCGTGCTCGGGTGGCGATGCGCGGTTGTGCGCGGTCGTTGAACTGCGAGAGTCCAATGTCGATTTCCATCACGAGCAGCGCTCCCGTTCGCAGCGTTGCCCGCTGGCTCATGCCGTTCTGCATTGGCGCCATTGTCTACGTGTTCTTTCTCGGCATCGGCGACATCATGCTGCGCGACTCCGATACGCTGTGGCAGATCAAGATCGGGCAGTGGATCCTCGAACACCGCGCGCTGCCCTACAACGACATCTATTCGTTCACCCGAGCCGGCGAAGCCTGGATCTCGAGTTCGTGGCTGTCGCAAGTCCTGTTCGCGCTTGTTTACGAGCCATCGAACTGGTCGGGAGCAGTGATCCTGACATCGCTCGCGATCGGTGCGACTGCGGCGATTTTCGTCTACCTGCTTGAGCCCTATCTGGAACCTGCGCGCGCCCTTCTGCTCCTGACCCTGCTGCTTGCGATGTCGGTCGGCCACTTTCTCGCCCGCCCGCACATGCTGGCCCTGCCTGTCATGCTGGCCTTTGTCGGTGGGCTGCTGGCGGCCGCCGATCGGCGCGCCGCGCCCTCCTGGCTGTTACTGCCCTTGATGGCGTTGTGGGCCAATCTTCACGGCGGTTTCGTCATGGGGCTGGTCCTGATTGGACCCATTGGCCTCGATGTGATCGTAGCCGCCGATCGCAACGACCGGTTTGCACTGGCGGCGCGCTGGGCCTTGTTCGGACTTGCTGCGCTTGCCGCGAGCTGTTGCACGCCCTATGGCTGGGACACGCTCCTCGGAGCCACGAAAATCCTCAGCCTCGGTAAGCTGCTCTCGTTGATCTGGGAGTGGATGCCGGCCGATTTCAGCTCGTTCAGCCCGTTTGAAGCCGCCCTGCTCGGTTTGATCGCCATCGGATACTATAGCGGATTGATGCTGCGGTGGACCCGTATTCTCCTCCTGCTCGGCCTGACCTGGGCGGCACTCACTCACGTCAGAAACATCGAGGTCTTTGCCCTCTTGACCCCGCTCGTGGTTGCGAAGCCGTTCGCCGAACAATTGGGATTGAAGAGAGCTGTGGCGCAAGAGGCGCGGTCCTCCTTTGCAATGACCGCAATGGCGGCGCTCGTGATCGTCGTTGCCGGCTGGAGTATCACGCGCTCCTATGCGACGCCGTACCGGTATGCCTTTATTACCAATCAGAGTCCTGCGGCTGCGGTCGACTTGCTCGAACGGCGGCACGCGCAGCGCATCTTCAGCACCGCTCCGATCGGCGGCTATCTGATCACCCGCAACATCAAGAGCTTCATCGATGGCCGCGCCGAGCTGTATGGAGAGCAATTCGTGCTCGACTACTTCGATGCCGTCGAGGGCAAGAACGTTGAGACTCTGCTGCGTCTGCTCGAGACCTACCGGATCGACGCGACGTTGCTGAACACCACGCTTCCCGCCGCTAGAATCATGGACCATCTGCCAGGCTGGAAGCGGCTCTATACGGATGATGTCGCTGTGATTCACGTCCGCGACGACGCACCAGCGCAGCTTCCTTCCGCGTCTCGGTAAGCCAAACAAGGCCGCCATCTCTCGCGGCCTTTGCAGGCGCATACGAAGACAACACGGCGGCTGCGGCGGGCCTGAGGACGGGGTGCGCGGCAGAACGGACACCAATGCCGCTTAGCCTCATCCTGAGGAGACCGCGGAGCGGTCGTCTCGAAGGACGAGGCGCGCACCCGGGCCGCCGCCAAAACGTCATATGCGATAGCCCTGAGCGCAGGCGGGAGAGGTAAAGCCGGCTGGTTCGCCCGCCGTTCAGCCTTCCGACTTTACCGCCGACTACTACAATCTCGGCTGACTTCTCGCTCCGGCTCGACACCGTTGCCCTTTCGGACGCAAGGCGAGATCTCCCCAGGTAAGAACACACCCTGGTCGGCAACGCCTTCTATCCGGTTCTTGTTCATCGGCCCGCAGCTTCGCTCCACGCTTCCTCCCCACACTCGGTCGCCCCCATGCAGTTGCGCTTCGCTCGTTGTGATCAACTCGCGACGGGACTTTCACCCATAGGAGTGCGCCCATGCTGGGCGCACCACCAAAAAAAAAGCCCCGTCCAGGACGGGGCTCTCGAAATTCACAAATCGTCCAGTCTTACTTGAGGCTGGTCGAGATCGAGCCGAACTTGGTGTTCAGCGTGCTGCCGAGGTTGTTGACGACGGTGATGATCGCCAGCGCGATGCCGGCAGCGATCAGGCCGTATTCAATGGCGGTGGCGCCGGATTCGTCCTTTACGAAACGCGAAACGAGGTTCTTCATAGGGTGCTCCCAAAAATCTACACGAGGCTACAATTGGTCTGGACTTTCGGCTTCCCAGCGCCGCCCAACCATGGAACCGAAGCTAGTGGCAAAGAATTGCGCCGCAGTTAATTCGACTGCGTAAACACGGAGCGCTTTGCGTGTATTCGTCGATGGTAAAGGGGAATTGAAAACAATGCGTTAAATCGTCGGTATCCGCGGCAGCGGCCGCGCCCGCGATTTACCCGAAGTTATGACCGGCCGTGGTCCAATGCCGCCCGCTCGGTCTGACGCGCGACGAGATGAATCGTTCATCGCGCTTCAGATTATTGTTTGAGCATGATCTTCTCGGAAAACCGCTACACACTTTTCCGGATCATGCTCCGGCCGACAAGACCAAACAGGACGACGAGGCGGCATGTCCCTTTCCTTTGCCAACAGCATCGCGGTGCAGAGCCGCGCGCGCGCACTGGTGCCGCTGTGCGTCGGTGCCGGCGCCTATCTCTTCTTCCTCTTTGTCGGCGACACGTTGCTTCAGGACTCCGACTCGTTCTGGCAGATCAAGATCGGGCAATGGATCCTCGATCACCGCGCGCTTCCCACTACGGATTTCTATTCCTTCACGCGAACCGGCGAACCTTGGATATCGACCTCGTGGCTGTCGCAGGTGCTGTTCGCCGTCTCCCATGCGCAATGGGACTGGGCCGGCCCCGTGATCCTGACCGCGATCGGGGTCGCGCTCACGGCCGCGATCTTCGTCTATCTGCTCGACGCGCAGATCGGCGCACCGCGCGCGGTGCTGTTCGCGATGCTGGCGCTGCTGCTGTCGCTGCATCACATCCTGGCGCGTCCGCATATCCTAGCGCTGCCGGTCATGGTGGCGTGGGTCGGCCTGTTGATGGCGGCGGCCGACCGCAGACGCGCGCCGTCCTGGTATTGGCTGCCGCTGATGGCGCTCTGGGCGAATTTGCATGGCGGCTTCGTGCTGGGCCTCGCGCTGATCGGTCCGATCTCGCTGGAGGCGGTCGAGCATGCCGAGAAGGGACAACGGCTTCGACTGTTCCTGCGCTGGGTGCTGTTCGGCGTCGGCGCACTGATCGCGAGTTGTTGTACGCCTTACGGCTGGCGAACGCTGATGGGCGCCACCAACATTCTCAGCCTCGGCGAGCTGCTGTCGCTGATCTTCGAATGGATGCCGGCGAACTTCGCCACGTTCACCTCGTTCGAAGGCGCCCTGCTCGGCCTGATCGCGCTCGGTTACTACCGCGGCCTCGTGCTCTCGGCGCCCCGGATCTTCCTGATCCTGTTCCTGACCTGGAGCGCGCTGACCCATGTCAGGAGCATCGAAGCCTTTGCCTTCCTGGTGCCGCTGGTGCTGGCAAAGCCCCTCGGCGAAATGTTTCCACGCCCCGAGCCTAACGCAGCCGGCGCCGACCGCTGGCCGGTCCGCTGTGTCACCGCACTCGGCGCGCTGATGATCGTGGCCGCAGGCTGGACCTCGACCTCGCTCTACATGGGGCACCACCGCTTCACCTTCACGATGACGCAGACGCCGGTTGCGGCAGTCGACCTGCTCGAACAGCGCAAAGTCCAGCGCATCTTCAACGCCTATCAGTTCGGCGGCTACCTGATCTCGCGCGACATCCCTGTCTACGTGGACGGACGCGCCGAGCTCTATGGCGAGAAATTCGTCATGGACTTCTTCAAGGCGACGGAGGGCAAAAAGCCCGAGCTGCTGCCGCGCCTGCTCGACGAATACAAGATCGACGCGACGCTGTTGGTCGCCGACGCGCCGGGCCCGCAGATCCTCGACCAGCTCAAGGGCTGGAAGCGGATTTATGCGGATGACATCGCGGTGATCCATGTGCGGGATGAACGACAGGGCGCGGACAGCGCGCCCGTGCCCGCAGTACCAAATTGAGGCCCGGACAATGTCGCCAATCGTCCAGCCGACCGAGCACCGATCCATCATTGCGCTCAACCCTGCGATCATGCTCACGATGGCCTGGGCGGTGATCGTGGTGGCGCTCGGACTTCCCGCGATCAAGCCCGGCGTGTTCGACGCGCTGTCGACCGACGACGCCATGCGTCTGGTCGAAGTGCGCGATCTTCTGGCCGGCCAAGGCTGGTTCGATCTGACCCAATACCGGCTCGACCCGCCCGGAACTGCCATGCACTGGTCCCGCATCGTCGATGCGCCCCTGGCCATGCTGATCCTCTTGTTTCGCCCTCTGCTCGGCCAGCACTATTCCGAAGCGCTCACGCTGGTGCTGTGGCCGTCGCTGCTGATGGGTGCTGCGCTATGGCTTGCAGCGAGAATCGCAGGTCAGGCAAGCGCCGCGTCCGACCGGCCGCAGACATGGCTCGCCGCAATTCTGGTCACGTCGCTATC
Source organism: Bradyrhizobium sp. 139 (assembly GCF_023074175.1). Classification (GTDB taxonomy): domain Bacteria; phylum Pseudomonadota; class Alphaproteobacteria; order Rhizobiales; family Xanthobacteraceae; genus Bradyrhizobium. The sequence goes on along the minus strand of NZ_JADPKS010000123.1, from coordinate 110,743 downwards.
GATCCCTGCCCTGCCCCACTTCCGCGCGGGCGCGATCGATCACCACAATCTGCAGATCGTACTGCTGCTCGGCTTCGTGCTCTGCATCTCCGATCTGGAACAGCGTGTAGCCAAGGCGGCCTTGGCGGGATTCCTCGCGGCGCTTTCGCTGGCGATCGGGTTGGAAATGCTGCCTGCCATCGCCATGGCGAGCGCGGCTGTGCTGGGACTCTTGATCTGGAAGGGCACTGAAGTGCTGCGTTCCGCCTGCGCCTTTGGTGCAGGCCTGGCCGGGTCGTCGCTGCTGCTGGCACTCCTGCTGCTTCCGACGAACGATCTTGCCAGGCCAGTCTGCGATGCCTTCGGAGGCCCCATCCTGCTCCTGTCCGCAGGCGGCGGCGTTGCACTGCTCGCGGTTGCCGGCGTCAGCCGCCTGCGCCGGACCTTGTGGATGCGGCTGGCGGCGGCGGCACTTTCGGGCGCGCTCCTGCTGGGCGCGTTCTACAAGTCCTATCCGAGCTGCATTGCGTCGCCCTATGCGCAGGTCGATCCCCTGCTCGTCAGCTTCTGGCTCGACCGCGTTGCCGAGACCATTCCGGTGACGGAGCTGGCACAGCTGCAACCGCAAAAACTGCTGGCGTATTATGCTTTTCCACTGTTGACGCTCGGCCTGTGCGTTGCCGGTATTATCGGCGGCACACGCCAGACGCGCTTTCGCTGGATCGTTTCGACCGCCACGCTCGCAGCGCTGTTCGGCGTAAGCCTGTGGGAATTGCGCGGCGCCGCCGCCGCGAACATCGTTGCCGCCCCGCTATGCGTCATCGGAATTGCAAGGCTTCGCGCGGATGCCGCGGCCGGTTGGCGGCTGCTATACGCGGCGTTGCTCGTGTCGCCCGCCACACTTGGCGGCATCGGCTTTGTGGTCTGGCCGGCATTCGCTGCCGGCACGGACGGACACAAGATCGCGGTACCCGATCCGACCGCTTCCTGCCAGACCATCTCCAGCGCCGCACCTCTCGCCACCCTGCCGCCGGGGCGGGTGATGGCGCCGATCGATTCGGGTCCTGTGATCCTGGCGGCGACGGGACATTTCGTGTTCGCTGGTCCCTACCACCGCAACAATGACGGCAACCTCGTCATGGTGCATACAATGATGGCAACCCCGCAAGCCGCCCGCGCAATGCTGAGTGAGCGACACGTCAATTACATCCTGACCTGCAACGGCTCTGCTGATCAGCAGGATCTTGTCCGCATCGCGCCGGACGGGCTGGCCGCGCATCTCGGCCGCGGCGAATCTCCAGACTATCTGGAGCCGATCCAGGCAGCGTCAAAATCCGGCTGGACGGTCTGGCGCCTGCGCAACTGAGGGAGCGCGCAAGCCGCGCCTTCAATTATTTGTCTTGGCGCGTTGTCCTTGGTTCCTTGTCGCCGCGCGTGCAGAGCTCGATGCTCAGCCGGCAAGTCGTTTCATCGCCGACGATGCATCCTTCCGGATCGTGGGTCCGTTTGTCTCCGTCGAGAATACGCAGAGCCGCTTCGTTCGATGGATGACACCGTTCCCCGCTGCTGGGCCCTGACAGATATCGATGACATAGCCGATGCCGTTGCGCGACGCATAGGCAATTCGTTCCGCACTCGAATTCAAGCCCTCGACATCCGTCAACCTGCTTCGCCAGACTGGATAATACGACGGCGTCAATACCGACGATCCGCCACGTTTGAAATCGACCCAGACGCGACGATGCGAGACGAATTCAAACACGCTCCCGCGATCGAGCGCCATGTCGGCGATGCTCACGTCAGCCCGACCGTCCAGCTCCGGCCTTATTGGCGTGAGGAATGTTGCAGTCAAAGGCGTGTTGCTACGGGCCCATTTGCCGATGTCGGTCCACTCCGAGACCGCCTCGTTGCAGATCCGGCTGAAGTTGACGCCGGACCAGATCGCGAGCGGGTATGCGACGAGAACAGCCGTGGCGAGCACCAGATAGCCCATGGTGCGCTGATAGGATGGGGCCGGTCCCGGCGCTTTTGTTCGAAGACCAAATATCAAAACGGCCGTGACGAGAGCCAAGCCGGCCCAGCCCTCAAAGGTCACGAACAGCACGACAAGGCAGGCCGGAAGGAAAGCCGCTTCCCTGTCGCGCCGCAACCAGTTGGTCGCCAATGCCGCAATCGCCAGGGCGGCAAGCAGATGAATGACCGTGCTCGATCGCAGGAGATGAAGGTTGAGAATAATTGGCGATCCCGTGACGAACGGAAGGACGATTCCGATCAGATAGACCAGGATCGCGCCCAGATAGGCTGCCCGTAATTCGGGAGCGACCCGCTTCGGCCAAAACAGTGCAAGCGCTCCGATCAGGGTGACACCCGACAGCCCGAAAATGTCGCCGAGCGAGGTCGAGTCGATCAACACGTGCCCCGGAAAATACTGGCGAAGGAAATTCGCAAGGTCAAACGGATGACCAAACTCCGGATTTGCGAGAAACCCGCGGAGCACGACAAACAAAAGCGGCAAGCACAGGATGAGGCCGATCAGCACCTGCGAAGAGATTGCGCCGATCGTGGCTTTCCGCTGCGACAGGTGACAGATCCCGATCAGCGCCAGCGGCGGCAAGAGCCAAGCCGCAAAGAAAGCGTTGATGAACGCCGTTATGCCAACAGCAACGACCGCTGCCGTGAAGCGGCCTCGTGCGGCAAAGTAGATCGCCAGAAGAGCCACGCCATTCGCCATCTCCGAATGGGTGAAGTAGTTGATGAACAGGCCACCGGAGCCGGCGTAGCTGTAGCCGTCGAGAAACGCGATGAAGCAGAGAATCAGGCTGAAGACGATCTTGTCTCGCCGTTCCGTCACCCCAAGCAGGGAGGCGCAACAGAGAAATCCGACAAAGCTGACCAGCCGGGAGAGGAAGAACAGAACGAAGAACAGCAACGGAACGTTGTCGAAATATTTCTCGACGCCACTCAACGTCAGCCAGACGCCCGAAGCAAAATAGCGCAACGACTGGATAAAGCCGTCGTCATGATATTGCGGCTCATCGTAGAGACCGGCGACGATCGGCAAATGATAGAGGTTGCTTGTCAGTCCGAAGACAAATCCCGTCCGGAGCACGGATATCGCCGACGCGAACACGGCGACCAGAAATGTCTCAACCCAGGAGTTCGGGATGCTGGTCGCACGACCGCGGCAAACCATGTCAGAGGTGACGTTGACGTCCGCCATTGGGTGCCGGAGGAAGTGACGGCTGCGGGTCAGCCTCGGTTAAGCGCCGTGCTTACTGCCCGCTTTCAGGCGTCTGGCTGGCCCTCGCCCGCGGAGCGATGAAGACGGACGACAGCAGAAGTAACCCGCAAACGCTAATGGCCGATTAATCGGCACCCGGGAATTTGGCACGCCGGGCCGGCGGTAAGTTCCGACCGGGCATGTGACCAGATCGTTGCGGTCCGGCGCGTTAATTGCCCGTCTGCAACTCGCCGAAGCGTTCCCAGCTCTTGCCGTTGAAGCGCATGAACTGCATCTGATCGACCGGGACGTGATCGGTCGGGCCGGTATTGACCTTGATGCCGGGCAACAGCATCGGCAATTCGAGATCGCGGATTGCGTAGGCCTGCTTCAGGATGTTCTCGGTGGAGAGATCGTCGCCGCAGGCTTTCAACACTGCCTTCAACGCCATCGCGCTGTTGTAGGCGTTGACGTAATTGGTGTCGTGCTGGTCGGCCTCCGGCACATACTTCGTCATGAACGCGCGCCAGCCCTTGACGCCGGGGTCGTCCTTCCAGGCGGGATCGTCGGGGTCCTTCACATAAGCGGTGGAGAGAATGCCGGTGCCCGCTTCCAGTCCCGCAGGCTCCATCACGGTCGAGACCCACACTGCGACGTTGGAGAGGAACGTCATCGGCCGCCAGCCGATCTCGAAGGATTTGCGGATCGCCTGCGCCGCGAATTTCGGCGTCGCCGCGATCACGAACGTGTCGGCGTCTGACGCCTTGAGCTTCACGATCTGGGAATCGATGGTCGGGTCCTGGATCTCGTAGGTCGCGCCGGTGACGACGGAATCGTATTTCTCGCCGAGCACGTCCTTCAGGCCGGCGAGATAGTCGCGGCCGTAATCGTCGTTCTGCGAGATGACGGCGAATTTCGCGTTCGGATTCTTCGCCAGCGCATAGCGCGCATAGAGCCGCGCCTCATAGCGGAACGGCGCCTGCACGCCCATCGTCGCCTGCGGATATTGCGCGATGTCGGCGAATTTCGAGGCGCCGGAGCCGATGAAGAGCTGTGGCACGTTCTTGGACTGGAGATACTTTGCGATCGCCGTGTTGTGGGCGGTGCCGATCGAGGAAAAGATCAGCGCGACCTCGTCGCTCTCGACCAACCTGCGGGTCTGCTCGACCGATTTCGGCGGCGCGTAGCTGTCGTCGAGCGAGATCAGATTGACCTTGCGGCCGTTGATGCCGCCCTTCTCGTTCAGCATCTTGAAGTAACCAACCTCGCCCTTGCCGAGCGCACCGAAGGCCGATACCGGCCCGCTATAGGGCATGGTCTGGCCGATTTTGATCTCGGTCGCGGTGACGCCGCGCATCTCGGCGGCAGGCGAAGCAGCAGGCAAAAGCAGGATCGAAACGGCGCCAAGCGCGCCCAATGCCATGGCAAACCGCATCGGCTTCCCCTCCCCTTGACCGCGCGGTCGAGCCGCGCCTTTCTTTGAGGGCAGGATGCCACGACATCGCGGCAGACTCCAATCATTATGAGTCGCGGGATTGTAGAGTGGGCAAGGTGTCGGCGTGCCCACCGTCGCCAGCACGCCGTAGATGGTGGGCACGGCGCAAGGGCGCCTTTGCCCCACCCTACGGAGCTGCGTCATTGAATTACCGCATCCGCAGACGCACCGCCGGCCATTAAAAAAAACGCGGCGTTTCCGCCGCGTCTTTCAATTCAATCTGCGGTTCGCGATTACGCCTGCGGCTGCGGCTCCAGGCCGGGATCCGGATCGGGCCGCGGGCGCGACTTGCCGGCCGGGGGCACGGCGGAGGCGCGCGGCGTGGTCGGCTCGAGCACGGATTCGCGGTTCGGCTTCTTGCCCTTGAGCAGGTCGATGATCTCGTCGCCGCTCAGCGTCTCGAATTCCAGCAGGCCCTTGGCAAGCGCCTCGAGATCGGCGCGCTTCTCGGTGAGAATGCGCGTCGCTTCGTTGTAGCCTTCTTCCACGAAGCGCCGGATCTCGGTGTCGATCTTCTGAACCGTCGCCTCCGACGCGTTCTGGGTGCGCGACACCGACATGCCGAGGAAAACCTCGTCCTGGTTCTCGCCATAGGACACGGTGCCGAGCGCTTCGGACAGGCCCCAGCGCGTCACCATCATGCGCGCCAGTCGCGTGGCCTGCTCGATGTCGGACGACGCACCGGACGTCACCTTCTCGCGGCCGAAGATCAGTTCTTCGGCGACGCGGCCGCCCATCATGATGGCGAGCCGCGAGGTCATCTGCTCCAGCGACATCGACAGCTTGTCGCGTTCGGGCAGCTGCATGACCATACCGAGCGCACGACCGCGCGGAATGATGGTCGCCTTGTGGATCGGATCGGTCGCGACGACGTTGAGGCCGACGATGGCGTGGCCGCCCTCGTGGTAAGCCGTCAACAGCTTCTCTTCCTCGGTCATGACGAGCGATTTGCGCTCGGCGCCCATCATCACCTTGTCCTTGGCCTCCTCGAACTCGGCCTGCGTCACCATCCGCTTGTTGCGGCGGGCGGCGGTCAGTGCGGCTTCGTTGACGAGGTTCATCAGGTCGGCGCCGGAGAATCCCGGGGTGCCGCGCGCGATGGTCTTGAGGTTGATATCCGGCGCCAGCGGCACCTTGCGAACGTGAACCTTGAGGATCTGCTCGCGGCCGACAACGTCAGGATTGGGCACCACGACCTGACGGTCGAAGCGGCCGGGACGCAGCAGCGCGGGATCGAGCACGTCGGGACGGTTGGTCGCGGCGATCAGGATCACGCCCTCGTTGGCCTCGAAGCCATCCATTTCGACCAGCAACTGGTTCAGCGTCTGCTCGCGCTCGTCATTGCCGCCGCCGAGACCGGCACCGCGGTGACGACCGACGGCATCGATTTCGTCGATGAAGATGATGCAGGGGGCATTCTTCTTGGCCTGCTCGAACATGTCGCGGACGCGGGAAGCGCCGACGCCGACGAACATTTCGACGAAGTCAGAACCCGAAATGGTGAAGAACGGCACGTTGGCTTCGCCCGCCACCGCACGCGCGATCAGGGTCTTGCCGGTGCCGGGAGGACCGACCAGCAGCACGCCGCGCGGGATGCGGCCGCCGAGGCGCTGGAATTTGCCGGGATCGCGCAGGAACTCGACGATCTCCTGCAGGTCCTGCTTGGCTTCATCCACGCCGGCGACGTCCTCGAAGGTAACGCGGCCATGCGCTTCGGTCAGCATCTTGGCGCGCGACTTGCCGAAGCCCATCGCCTTGCCGGCGCCGCCCTGCATCTGCCGCGACAGGAAGATCCACACGCCGATCAGCGCGATGAACGGCAGCCAGGAGACCAGCAGCGAGACGAACCAGGGTACGTTGTCGCCGGGCGGCTTCGCGGTGATCTGAACCTTGCTGTCATACAGGCGCTTCACCAGCGTCGGATCGCTGGGCGCATAGGTCTGGAAGCTCGAGCCGTTGGTGAAGGTGCCGTGAATGTCCGGGCCCTGGATCACGACGTCGCGCACATTGCCGCGGTCAACTTCGCTCAGGAGCTGGGAGAAGGCGATATCCTGGGAGGCGGCGCGCTGACCCGGATTCTGGAAGAGCGTGAACAACGCCAACAGCAGCAAGACAATGATGACCCAGAGGGCGAAATTGCGCAGATTGGCGTTCATCGATCTTCCTTCGTGGTCGCGCGGATCGCGGCCTGATCCTTGGGCAGTTACTTGGGTCGTTACTTAAGCAGTTGCTTGGGGGTGTACGAGGAAATCCCCAAGGAATCCTCTCGGTTGGACGCATACAATTTAGGTGCCGCCCCGGTCGCTGCCAAGGGAAGGAGATGGGACTATTTATCCCATCTTAGCGCGATTCCCGCTGAAATAATGGCGACATATGCGTGGTTTTTCCTGCCTGGTTAAGCTGGCCTGACGCCGTGCAGTGGAACGGCCGGTGTCATGATCCGCTCTTAATCGGCCCTTGTCCGCCTTTCGACCGCCGGGCCGGCGCCGGCCCGATGTGGATATGCCCCCCGGCAAGGCTGATCAAGGCTCCCGCAAGGGTCTGCTTCAGGGCTGGCCGGCCATTTGTGCCTGTACGGGGGCTTGCAGCGATGGCCTGATCGAGCGCGGCCATCAGGGTCTCGACCTTGCCGAGTTCCGCCGGCCCCTCATGGCCGAGGGCGTTAACGGCCCGCAGCAGGAGCCGCAGGCGGACCTCCTCAGGCAAGACGGCAAACGCCGAAGCCTCGAAGCTGCGAAGGCCCGCCTGCGGCGCATCGCCGCGCGCCCGGAGCTGAAGGAAGCGTTCGGCGCCATCGACCAGCACCTCGACCGCCGCATTGGCGCGCGCCAGCCGCGCGGCGAGCCGCGCCAGGTTGCGGGCATCGCCGCCCTCGGCCGCAAGCTGCGGCAGCAGCGCGCGCAGCCGCGGCCGGGTGAAGGCGGTGTCGCGATTGGTGGGATCATCGGCAAAACCGAGCTTCGCCCGCCTCAAGGTCGCGATCAGCTGCGACTTCGAGACATCGAGCAGCGGGCGCGCCAGCACAATGCCGTCGCGCGCCGTGAAGGGCGCCATCGCCGACAGCCCGGCAAGCCCGCTGCCGCGGACAAGGCGCATCAGCAGGGTTTCGGCCTGATCGTCGCGGGTGTGCGCGGTCAGCACATGGCTCGCGCCGACGCTGCGCGCGGCTTGCGCAAGCAGGCCGTAGCGGGCTTCGCGTGCAGCGGCAGGCAGCCCCGTGTTCGGCTTCGCGCCGCGCCAGCGCAGGGTCCGGTGCGCCAGCCCGAGTTCAGCAGCCAGCCGCTTGACCTCGCGCGCCTCGCGCGCCGCCTCCGGGCGCAGGCCGTGATCGACGGTGACGACAAGGAGACGAGGACCGCGTGCAAGGCCGCGCTGCCAGCGCGCGGCGAGCCACATCAACGCGACCGAGTCAGGCCCGCCGGAGACCGCGAGCACCAGCGCCGGCGCGCTCTTGAGCCCGGCGAAGAGTTGCTTCGCCTCGCGCGCCGAGATCGGTGAGTTGTCGTCGTCTGGCATGACGCTATCATCGTCCGCGGGTCGACCGACTGTTTAGCGCAGCATCATCCGGTTTGTCAGGATCGAGCGCCGCGCGTCAGCACTTCACCCGCTTCTGCTCGCGCTCGACCGCGGCTTTGACGCCGGCGGAGGCGCGCGAATATTTGCGGCTGACTTCACCGAAGGCGGCGCAGGCAGCCTCCTTCTCCTTCAGCGCGGCCAGCGACTGGCCGAGCCGCAGCAGGGCATCCGGCGCTTTGGCGGACTTATCGTATTTGGTGGTGACCGCAAGGAAGGCTTCCGCGGAGTCGCGGTATTGCTGGCGCTGGAAATAGCTCTCGCCGAGCCAGTATTGCGCGTCCCCGAGCAGCGGGTCGCTCGGATATTTCTGCGCAAAATTCTTCATGGTCTGCTCGGCCAGCGCATAGTCCTTGCGTTGCATGTAGCCGATGCCGAGGTCGAACTCGTCGCGCGGCGTTGCCGCGGGCGGCAGGGTGGCCAGACCGGCGCCGGCCGGCGGCGGATAGCCTGATTGTGCCGGCGGATAGCCGGGCTGCGCCGCGGCCGCTTGCGGATAGCGGGTGCCGGTGTTGGCGAGATCGAGCGGCTCGCCGGCACCGCGCCCGCCGGGCGCGCCGCCAAGGGCCCCTGCCGGCATCGGCTGCTGTCCGCCACCGAGCGCGCGCGGCGCGCCGGGCGCGTTCGGGTTTTGGTTCGGATCGAAGGAATCACCGCGGCGGCGCACGCCGGGCGCGCCGGGCGCCGGCTGCCCCTGAAGGATCGGCGCGGGAGACGCGATCTGCGGCTGCTCGTAATTCGGCTGGGCGGCCTGCTGCTGCTGGCGATAGGCCGGCGCGACTTGCGCGGGCGGCACGGCGGCGACATTGGGCTGGACCGGCGCTTGTCCGGTCGCGCCTTGCGCGCCGCCCTCGAGCGCCCGCAGCCGCTCTTCGAGCTGGCGGTTGCGATATTGCAGCTCTTCGTTCTGACCGGTGAGCTGGCGCAGCTGGTTCTCCAGCCGCTCGATCCGCATCTCGGGGTCGGCATCGTCCGACTGCGCAAGTGCGGGCGCGCACAAAGAGAGCAGCGCGGCGATCGCCACGGTGCCGGTAATTGCCTTGAATTTCGATGACATCTGGCCCTGACGACGAAAGCGACGTGGCGCGCGGCGGATCGTTTGCCGCGGCACACAATGAAGAAGGGAGTACGCCAAAAATGTGACTGCCACCAAGGGGTTTCCCTCACAGAACGCTGAAACGAAACCGGCGCCCGAGAAGGGCGCCGGCATAATCAATTTCTGAAGCTGAACGGCGCCTGACTGATCGTCAGGAGCTCGCGTTCAGCACGGTGACGGCGCGACGGTTCTGCGACCAGCAGGAGATATCGTTACAGACGGCGACCGGCCGCTCCTTGCCGTAGGAGATCGTGCGCATGCGGTTCGGATCGATGCCGCGCGAGGCAAGGAACGAACGCACCGACTGGGCGCGGCGGGCGCCGAGCGCGATGTTGTATTCGCGGGTGCCGCGCTCGTCGGCATGCCCCTCGACGGTGAAGCTGTATTGCCGATAGTTCTGGAGCCACTGCGCCTGCTTCTCCAGGGTCACGATCGCCTGCGGCGTCAGATCGGTCTGATCGCTCTCGAAGAACACGCGGTCGCCCACGTTCACGACGAAATCCTGCTGGCTGCCAGGCGTCGCAGCATTGGCCATCGCATCCGTCGCTGCGTTCTTGTTCGCGCACGCGCCCATCGACAGTGCGATTGCGACCACCGCAGCCAGCTTCAATCCCTGGAGGATACGCATAGGATATTTCATTCCGGAGCCTCCACGCTCACGTTCGTCCACTGCTGTCCGGTCTACAGGGGGTTGGTTAAGCGAACGTTCCGTCAACCTTGATGGAACCTTGCCTCAGCCGCTCAAATGCCCCCAACGCGCGAAAAGCAACCGTTATGGTTAATGGGTTCTAAATGTGGCGCGAGGGTGAAGCAAGCTGCGGCGACCAGCAAAAACCGCCGGTCGTTGCTGGAATTTGGGCCCGAACGACCATTGAGGCGAACAGAGCCCGGCCGAAAGGCGCGCGGCGGTTCGAGGCGATGACGGTGGGCAATCAGACGTGAGCGGCTTCCGCCACCAGCACCGGCCGCTGCGCGACAGGCCGCTGCGGGACCTGGCGCTGCCCGCCGCGCCCGAACAGCATCCGCCGCTCGAAGGCGGTCGACCGCATGATCGGGTAGCGCTCGAACACCTTCTTGCGGAAGATCGGGAAATCCGCCGCCATCAGTCCGAACGACTTGGTGAGACCCGGAACCAGGCGGGGCTCGGCGATCGTCTCATGCAGGAACACGCGCCGGTAAAAGGCCTGATGCTCGGGACGCACGATGGCAAGGCCGAGATCGGCACTGAAATGCTCGCACGCCATGTAGGCGAGCCGGGTCGTCAGATAGGGCAATTCCGGAACCCGCTTCACCTGATCGGGGTCGGCGACAAAGCGGGTCGGGTCGATCATGACCTCGCCGCGATCGAGCCGCGGCAGCAGGATGTCGGGGAAGACGTCGGCCGAGGTGGACTCGCGCCATTCCGAAGTCAGCACGCTGATGCGCACGGAGCTACAGAGCTGGCCACGGAGATAGACGCCGAAGGTCCACGCGTTCGGCAGCTCGTCGTAGCGGTCGGCGACCCGGGCTTCCGCCGATTCCCTGACGGCGCCCTCCCGCAGATAGGCGCGATAGCGGAGGTTGTAGATTTCCTCCTTCTCCGCGGCCGTTTCCGCAAGATGATAGTCGACGTCGGTCAGGAGCTCCGCTCCCCGTCCAACAGCCGAAATGACAGATCTGGCTGAGGACTGCATTCCAACTCCTTACCCATCACTCACGCCGCGCGAGCCCGGGCCATTTGCTGCCGAACAACTTGTGCGCGCGTGGCGATTTATTAACACCTCCTTAACAACGATGCAAAGCAATCGAGCGGATAGGGTTAACTCCCGTAGCACTACGGCAGGCCAGCAACTGGCTGAAACGACAGCAAATTTCTGACATGGACTCTAGGCGAAGGAGCGTGAGCCGACGACCTGGAGCAGGCTCTCGCCGCGTCGCCCATGCGAGGCGCTGAGGAGCTGGCGCATCCGCACGGCGGGCACCGGACGGCTGAACAGATAGCCTTGCGCCTCGGAGACGGTGCCGTCGGCGCTGATCAGCTCGAGCTGCTCGTTGGTCTCGATGCCCTCGACCACGACCGCCATGCCGAGGTCGGCGGACAGCCGCGCCACGCCGCGCAGCAGCGTCAGTGGCCGGTCGGTGTCGATGCCTTCGAGGAAGGAGCGGTCGATCTTCACCTTCTGCATCGGGAAATTGTGCAGATAGCTGAGGCTGGAATAGCCGGTGCCGAAATCGTCGAGCGAGATGCGCACGCCGAGCGCATGCAGTTGCGACAAGGTGTCGTGGGTGAGTTGGGTGTTGCGCAGCAGCGAGGACTCGGTGATCTCGATCTCCAGCCGGTGGGCCGGCAGCCCCGAGACCTCGAGCGCGTAGCGGATTTCGCTCAGCACATCGCGCTGGTGGAATTGCTGCGGCGAAAAGTTGACGGCGACGCTGACGCCGTCGGGCCACTTCATGCATTCCATGCAGGCGCGGCGCAGGATCCAGCGGCCGAGATCGACGATCAGCCCCATGTCCTCGGCGACCGGGATGATGTCGACCGGTGACACCGTGCCGCGCACCGGATGGTTCCAGCGCAGCAGCGCCTCGCAAGTGGTGATCTTGCCGGACTTCAGATTGACCAGCGGCTGGTAGAACAGCTCGAATTCCTCGTTGGCGAGCGCCTTGCGCAGGTCGAGCTCGAGGATGCGGCGCGCCTCGACGGTCGCCGCCATCTCGTCGCGGAAGAAACAGAAGGTGCCGCGGCCGTCGGCCTTGGCGCGGTAGAGCGCCATGTCGGCGTTCTTGAGCAGCGTGTCGGCGCTGACGTCGCCGTCCGGCGAGGTCAGCGCGATCCCGACGCTGGCGCCGATCTCGACCAGATGATTGTCGATGCGGTAGCGCTCGCTCAGCCGCTCGACGATACGACGGGCAAGGCTCGCGGCGTCTTCAGCCGTGCTGATGTTCTGCTGGAACACCACGAACTCGTCGCCGCCGAAGCGGGCGACGAAATCATCGGGGCGCAGCATCTCGCGCAGGCGGTTGGCGACCGCGCACAGGAGCTGGTCGCCGCAGGGATGGCCAAGCGTGTCGTTGACCTGCTTGAATTGGTCGAGGTCGACGAACAGCAGCGCGGAGAGGCGCTCGGCGCCGTGCGAGATCGCCAGCAACCGCTCGATCTCGTCGCGGAAGCTGACCCGGTTCGGCAGCGCGGTGAGATCGTCATAGCGGGCGAGATGGGTGATCCGGGCTTCCGCGTTGGTACGTTCGGTGATGTCTTCCAATAGCAGCACCGTGCCGCCGCGGCTCATCGGCTGGAACGTCCAGGACAGCGTTCTGCCGCGCGCGGAATCCGGATCGGCGGTGACGATCTCGCAGATCCGCGCGTGCTCGATCTCGGCCAGGATTTTGTTGCCGCTTTCCGCCGAGATGGAGCCCGCGGCGACGCAGGCTGACACGATATCGGTGGCGGTGGCGCCGCGCTTGACCAGATCCTCGGGCAAGGCCATCAGCTCGCCGAAGCGATGGTTCATCACCGCAAGGCGGCCGTCAGCGCGGAACATGCACAGGCCATGCGGCATATTGTTGAGCGCGGTGTCGAACTGGCTCGCCAGCGCGGATTCGCGAAAGCTCGAGGTCAGCGCCTTGACGAAGATCGCATGCAGGCTGAGATTGATGTTCTTCATGCCGATGAAGAACAACACGAGCAGGATGGCAAGCCCGACGTGATAGAAGCCGCCGTGCAGCAAGAGGGCGAGCGACATCGGCAAGCAGGCCAGCGCGATGTGCCACTGGATCATCCGGGGTTGGCCGTAATTCCGGGCGGCGCCGCCGGCGGTATAGCCGATGCCGATCGCGACACAGAGCATGTCGGCAACCGCATCCTCGTTGAGGTAGATGACGACGAAGGCCCACAGGCCGAGCACCGCAGCATAGCTGATCGCGCCGAGCCAGTAGCGCGGCTCCAGATGCCTGGCCTCCTCCAGCGACAATCCATTCGAGCGGTTTTCGTAGCGCCGCATCTGGAATGCGCGAGCCGTACCGACGGCAATCAGCAGGAACGCGATTGGCCACAGCCGGACGTCGCCAGTCTTGAGCGCAGTCATGACCGCGGCCGCGGCCGCCGAGGCCGAGCCCAGGAAGATCGCCCAGAAATTCTGAACCATAGAGTTGATGAGAGCGGCGTAGAGTATCGGCTCCAGCTCGTCTCGATCGCTCTGCTTCTGGTCGGCCAGCTGCATCGGCTTGTTACGCGTCCTGTTTGCCGCGCATTGTTACCCAGACCAGATGAAGCCTTTCTGAGGGAACATCGTTAAAGTCGAGTTGTTTTCGGCAATAGCGAACCTGTTTCCGCTGAAATATCAAGCAACTAGGCAATCGTTGCCGGGCACAAGGTGAAGGAAACCTTGCGTCGCGCAGGAAACCCGAAAAAAATCGGCGCGATTTTTCGAAAACATCGCGCGTCGGAACGCGCGATGTTTAGCCACGATGTTTCTAGCCGGGTGTCGAGGACAGCAGCGGCGACCATGCCGGGTCGGAGGCGAAGCCCGGCGTCGGCACCTTGAGCTCGTTGCGGCCGGAGATGTCGACGGAAAACAGCGACGGCCCGCCACTGCCGCCGGGATCGCGGAAGAACATCAGCACGCGGCCGTTCGGCGAGAAGGTCGGGCCTTCGTTGTGGTAGCCGGAGGTGAGCAGCCGCTCGCCGGAGCCATCAGGCTTCATGATGCCGATCGAGAACTGTCCGCCGCCTTGCCTGGTGAAGGCGATGTAGTCGCCGCGCGGCGACCACACCGGCGTCGAATAGCTGGCGTTGGTGTCGTCCTTGGAGAAGGAGATGCGCTGCGCAGCTCCCCCGCCCGCGGCCATGACGTAGATCTGCGACCTGCCGCCGCGATCGGATTCGAAGCAGATGCGGGTGCCGTCCGGTGAGTAAGACGGAGACGTGTCGATCGCCGGCGTGTCGGTGAGGCGCGTGGTCGAGCGCGAGCGCAGATCCATCGCGAAGAGATTGGAGTTGCCGCCCTGCTGCAGGCTCATGATGACGCGCTGGCCGTCCGGCGAGAAGCGCGGCGCAAAGGTCATGCCCGGGAAGTTGCCGACGATTTCGCGCTGGCCGGTCTCGATGTTGAAGAGATAGACCTTCGGATCGCCCTGGCCGAACTCCATATAGGTGATCTCTTGCGAGTTCGGCGAGAAGCGCGGCGTCAGCACGAGATCGGAGCCGCGGGTCAGATAGCGCACATTGGCGCCGTCCTGGTCCATCATCGCGAGCCGCTTGACGCGGCGCTCCTTCGGTCCGGTCTCGTCCACGAACACGACGCGGCTGTCGAAATAACCCTTCTCGCCGGTCATCCGCTCGTAGATCTGGTCGGAGATGATGTGGGCGATGCGGCGCCAATATTCGGGCGAGGTGAAATATTGCTGGCCGGCGAGCTGCTGGCCGGAGACCACATCCCACAGGCGGAATTCCGCCTTGAGCCTTCCGTCAGGCTGCCGCGTCATGCGGCCGGTGACCAGCGCCTGCGCGTTGATGGTCTTCCAGTTCTGGAATTGCGGCGCGACGTCGATGTTGCTGATCCGCTCGATGAAGGCGGCCTGGTCGATCGGCGCGAACAGGCCCGAGCGCTTCAGATTGTTGGTGATGACCTGCGTGACCCCGTTGCCGACATCGCCATCGGACGGCGAGCCCGGCACGAAATTGGTGATCGCGATCGGGACCGGCTGGAATGCGGTGGGATCGATACGGAGCCGGTCCTGGCCTTGGGCGAAGGCACGTCCGCCCCCGAGCATCGCGAGCGCCGATCCGGTGACGGTCATGAAGCGGCGGCGGTTCATCGATCGGACGTCATTCATCGCAAAATTCTTTTGTTCGGATGTCACAACATATCTTTCAGGCCGAAAGTCATCGGAATGAGCTTCCAGCTCTCATACTGCGGTTTCGGCATGAACGAATAGACCTGACACTGCACGATGGCGCGCTTGGCGCTCTCGGCCACCGCCTGGGCGATTGACCGCGACGGTCCCCTCACCGCGACGACGACGGGCTCGGATGCGAGCGACCCGTCGATCTTCATGGGAATGTCGATGTCGGCCTCGTACTGGTCGGCATCCTGCCCGTTATAGGTCGGCGTGAAGCAGCGCTTGACCGCGCCCTGGAACGCACCTCGCCAGGTCGCGACATTGTTGGCGGCCGTCCCAGTTGTCGATCCCAGTGCGGCCGACGCATTCAGCGCCGTTCCGGTGAGCTCGTGCCGCGTCGTTGCGCGCTTGTCGAGGTCGCGCTGGATCTGCGAGGGATCGAAGCTGCGCTCCTTGGGCTTCGGCTGCTGCTGCGGCTGCACCGCCGCGACCTTTTGCTCCGGCGGCTTGGGCGGCGGCTTCTTCGTCTCCAACTTTTTCTGGAGCTCGGCGATCGGATCTTCCTTGGCCGGATCAGGTTTCTTTTCCTGCGGCTTCGGTTCTTGCTTTGATTCTTCTTTGGGCTTGGCCTCGGCGACCGGCTTGGGCGGCTCGGGCTTTTTCTCGACCGGCTTTTCGACGGGCTTCGGCGGCGGCTCGGGCGTCGAGTTGGTCTTGATCAGCTCTTTCTTCTCGGTGACCTTGCCGACGGCGTCTTCTTCAGGCTTGGCCTCGGCGATCTTCTCGACCTTGGGCTTCGGCATGTTCTTGTCGCCGGTCTTCTGTCCCGCCATCATCTTGGCGAGCTGATCGGAGGAGATGATGTCGATCGGCAGCGACTCTTCCGGCGCAACGAAGGCCCTGCTGCTAAAGGTGACGAGTCCCCATCCTATCACCAGGAGGTGGAGGGCAATCGACGCAACGAGTGTCTTGTCGACCTTCACCTTCACGGCTTACCCCTGATCCGCTTCCGTGACGAGGGCGAGCTTCTTGAAGCCGGCGCCGGACAACAGGCCCATGACCCTGGCTACGGTTCCGTAATCCGCCTTCTTGTCGGCGCGCAGATAGATGCGCTCTTCCAGCCCGCCGCGCGCGTCCGTGATTGCCTTCAGCTTCGGCACCAGTTCGTTGATCGCGATCTCGGCGTCGTTGATGAACACCTTGCCCTTGATGTCGACCGACATCTGGATCGGCTTTTGGTCGTTCTGCTCGAGGCTCTTGGCCTGGGTCTGCGGCAGGTCGAGCGGCACGCCGACGGTCAAGAGCGGCGCCGACACCATGAAGATGATGAGCAGCACCAGCATCACGTCGACCATCGGCGTGACGTTGATTTCGGCCATGACCGGCTTGCGCCGGCTGCGGCGGCCGCCGCCTCCGGACGAACTCGCGACGTTCATGCCCATGGTCTGGTGCCCAAATTGCCCTTCACACTATACATGCCGTCATACATGCCGTCCGTCAGCCCCGCTCGTCGATCTGACGCGACAGGATGGCTGAAAATTCATCGGCGAAGCCCTCGAGCCGCTGGGCCTGCCGGTTCACCTCGGAGGTGAACTTATTGTAGAAAATAGTGGCAGGAATGGCGGCGATAAGGCCGACGGCGGTCGCAAACAGCGCTTCCGCAATGCCGGGCGCCACCACCGCCAGAGAGGTATTTTTCGACGCCGCGATCGACTGGAAGCTCGACATGATGCCCCAGACCGTGCCGAACAGGCCGACGAAGGGGCCGGCGGAGCCGACGGTCGCGAGCACCAAGAGCCGGCGTTCCAACCGCTCGACCTCGCGCGCGATCGAGACGTTCATGACCTTGTCGATGCGCATCTGAAGGCCCGCGACCGAGCGGGCGTGGCTCTCGAAGGAACGCTTCCACTCGCGCATCGCCGCCACGAAGCAGGCCGCCATCGAATGCGTCGGCTTGGCCGAGAGCGTGCGATAGAGCTCCTCGATCGACTCGCCGGACCAGAATGCCTGCTCGAAGCGGTCCATCGAACGGCGGGTGCGCGCATAAAGGAAGATCTTGTCGATGGCGATCGCCCAGACCCAGACCGAGCAGGACAGAAGTCCCAGCATGACCCCTTTCACGATCCAGTGAGCCTGCCAGAACAGCGCAATCAGCGACACATCCGCGGAGGCGGCAACCGGAAGGGCTGACTGAGCCACATCGGCCGGATTCATAAGCAGTATCCTCTCAAGGCGATCATTACCTGACGTCTCCGGCCAGCAAATGACTGCCGGTTCCCCAACAGCCGCGCTAGAACCGCGCGGCCGGCAAGCCCGCTCAAAGCCTTGTCTTTCTGGGGTGCAGGGGCTCGTCCAAAGCCGGCCGTCTGCATTCCCTGCCAAGATGTCAAAACTATGGGCCTCGACCCAAGACCACTCCGGGCTTTGGGCGCGATTGTCCGCACTTACCAGAGCCCGGCGTTGGTTAACGCGGGGTTACCGGAATCGAATTTGGCTGCCGGAAAGGCAGGCAGTGTAGGGGGATGGGGCCTGTCTTCGGGTCCGGAGGAACCAGCGCTCACCCAGAAAATTGTCCCGAAAATCACCTTCGGCGAGGCTTTGCCATGACCATCAACCCCAAGACGACCGCTGCGATCGGCGACCATCCGCTCCACCCCATGATCATCCCATTCCCCGTCGCCTTTCTGGTCGGCGCGCCTATCGCCGATCTGGCCTTCATCGGAACCGGCGACGGCTTCTGGGCCAGGGCCTCGATCTGGTTGATCGGCGCCGGCATCGTCATGGCGCTGGTTGCTGCCACGGCCGGCTTTACCGATTTCCTCAACGAACCCCGCATTCGTCGCCTGAACGATGCCTGGTACCACATGGTCGGCAATCTCACGGCCGTGGTGCTGGCCCTGGTCAACTTCTATCTCCGCTATGCCCAAGGCGCCGAAGCCGCGGTCAAGCCGTGGGGCGTGGTGCTGTCCCTCGTCGTGGTCGGCATCCTCCTGTTCACGGGATGGAAGGGCTGGGAGATGGTCTACCGGCATCACGTCGCGGTGCTTGACGCGCCGGGTCAGACCAGCTCGGAGCCGATCTCGCCGCATCACGGTGACGAGAGCCACCGCCGCGCCGCCTGAGCGAACGGCATCTGACCTGGGACGATCACGCCGGAGCCGGCTCCGGGCAGTTGGTCAGTCGCGCCGGATTGCCAACCGCGGTGCAGCCGCCGGGCATGTCAGTGGTTACGACCGTGTCGGCGCCGATCTTGGCGAAATCGCCGATGCTGACGTCGCCGAGGATGGTTGCGCCGGCGCCGATGAAGACGCCGCGGCCGATGCGCGGCGAGCGCGTCGGCAGTTCACTGCTGCGGCCAATGCTGACATTCTGAAGCATGGTGACCTCGTCGCCGATCGCGACATTCGCGCCGATTACGATGCCGGTGGCGTGGTCAAGATACACCCACGACCCGATGCTCGCCGCCGGATGAATGCTGACCTGCAAGACGTTCGACGCCTCGTTCTGAAACAGCAGCGCCGCATCGGTATGGCCGCGGCGCCATAGCGAGTTCGAGACGCGCCAGGCTTGCAGCGCGGCGTAACCCTTGAAATTCAGCAGTGGCGCCAGCAGGCCGGCGACGGCGGGATCGCGGAGCACGATGGCCTGCAAGTCCCGGCTGGCCGCCTCGATCAGATCCGGCTGGCCGCGAAAGGCATCGAGGGAAAACGCCGTGAAGCGCTCAGTTTCGGCAGTGTTGGCGCCGAGCCGGCGCCCGATCAGATCGGCCAGGGCGGCGGCGAAATCGTCACGGACCAGAATGGTGTCGGCAAGCGCCTTGCCGAAGATCGGATCGGCGACCGTCGCGCGCTGCGCTTCAGCCCGGATCTCTAGCCAAAGACTGTCGCTTGCCATGATCGCAGCTTCCGCCGCCTCCGCCCCGTCAATGCTTGTGACCGCGAATATAGGCGGTCCGCGCGAAGACGCCAGTCGAGCCGCCGAGGCGCGCGCCGTTGCCAAAGGCGGCAACGCCTCCTAGCAAGCGGGAGAACGTTAAAGTGCGGCCCACAAAAACCGAACCGCCCGCCGGCGGGTTGCGCAGGCGGGCGGCTCGGGGCCATCAGGACTTTGGGGGCATGCGCCTGAAGGCTTTGAGAGGTCTCGGCCTTCCGAATCAGCCCTGCGGGGGCTGATCGTTCGGCGGCGGAGTCGGACGGGTCTTGTGCTGTGCCATGAACTGGTCGAACTCTTCCTTGTCCTTGGCGTGACGCAGACGATCGAGGAAGTTCTTGAACTCGATCTGCTCTTCCTCGAGCCGCTGCAGCGTCTCGGTGCGGTATTCGTCGAAGGCACGGTTGCCGCTCGTGGGCGGACCGAAGCCGAAGCCGAAGCCGCGGCGCTCCATGCGGCCGCGCATGCGGTCCATCTTGTACTGCATCCGCTCCATCTTGTTCTGCCAGCGATCCTGGTGGCTCCAGCAACCCATTTTTCTGCTCCCGAGTGTGAAAAAGAGAAGGGCTAGTCCGATCGGCCACCAAATGATGAAGCCGAGGATGGTCACGGCGATCCAGCCAGGATGCCAGGGCGTATCGAGCATGTGGGGGCGCTCGTAGTGTTGTTCCGAAGGACCGCGCCATCGATTGACATCAGCGGTGTAGGCCATTTCCATCTCCATGACGGCATCAGCGCCGTTGTGAATGTAAATAACATTCACATAGCTAGCTGATCCCGCGATTTTGTCAAGCTGGCCACCCAACAGGGTAGGCGAATTATTTGCGCAATTTTATTTCGGCTTGCCCCAAGGACCAGCTGGAGGGCCGCCGGGCGGCACGCCAGAACCGGAGGATGCCTCCGGTGGCACCGGAGGCGGCTCGGGGCTTTTCGCCGGCGGACGCCGATCGGTCGGGAAGCCGAGACCGCGCAGATAGATCAACACCTCGGCTTCGAGCAGCTCATCCGGCGACATCGGCAGTTTTCGCCGCGCGGCATCGCCGCGCGAGAACAGCGAGGCCACGCCGTGCGCCATCGACCAGATGTGCAGCGCCATCATCATCGCCGGCGGGCGCGGCGTGCCCGGCGGTGCCAGCGCCGCGAGCCGTTCGGCGGCTGCGCGAATGATGTTGAAAGCACGCTCGCTGGCGGCCTGCAGCGCGGGATTGGCATCGACCGGCACGCCCGATTCGAACATGGCGTTGTAGAAAGCGGGCTCCTCGCGGGCAAAGGCGAGATAGGCCCTGCCGACACGCTCGAACGCCGTGACGGTGTCGGGACGGCCGTCATCCCAGGCCGCGGTCAGGCGCTGTTCGAACTGCTCGAAGCCGCGTTGTGCGATCGAGGACAGCAGCTCGTCACGATCGCGAAAATGCCGGTACGGTGCCGCCGCGCTGACGCCGGCCATGCGCGCGGCATCGGCGAAGGTGAAGCCGGCTGCGCCCTTCTCGGCGATCAACCCGAGTGCAGCCTGCAACAACGCTTCCTTCAGATTGCCGTGGTGATAGCCGCGCTCGGCGCGGCGCGGCTCCTTGCGCCAGCTCATGTGAACGGCTTTTACATGAGCCGGGCGTGCAGGTCACTAGCGGCGACGGGTTTTGGTGAACCGTATTTGCACGGTCATTCCGGGGCACGACGGCACCGCCCAACGCGCGGTCCGGAATGACAATGAGGCCCTAACGACCCGGGATGGGCAGCACCGGCATGATCTCGATGGCCTCACCGGGGAATATCGCAAAGTGCGGATGATTCTTGAACAGGTCCGCGGCGGCTTCCTGCGAAGCGGCACGCACGACCGTGAAGCCCGTCAGGGCGTTGCTGACCTCTGTGATGCCGCCGGCGTCGATCCTCCGGGTCTTGCCGAGCGGTCCGCCCATCTCGACGATGACGGCCTTGTGCCTTTCGACCCAGCCGTGCCAGGCGGCCATGCCCTCCTGCTCCTTTACCTTCCGCTCGGCTTCAGGCAGCGCGTGCCACGCCGTCATTTTCGCGCCGGTCATGCTGCCGAGATAGACGGCGAGAAACGTGTGTTCGGTGCTCATGGGTATCTCCTCGGGTTTTGATGGTCAGGGGAACGTTCGGGCTGCGGCCGTGGCCGCCGCCTTTCTATTTGGTCTTCAGGTCGGCAAACCCGGCGGCGGCCTCCTGCACTTCCGGCGAAAAGTCGCTCATCTCCTGCACCTGACGGATCTCGATGATTTCATTCGGCGATCCCGGGCACTTCTTCGCCCAGGCAATCGCCTCCGCACGCGAGGCGACCTCGATCATCCAGTAGCCGCCCAGGACTTCCTTGGCCTCAGTGAAGGGACCGTCGGTCACAACAGGCTCGCCGGTCGCAAAGGAGACGCGCGCGCCCGTCGACGGCGGATGCAGGCCGTCGAGCGTGATCAGCACGCCGGCATCTTTCAGCGCCTCGTTGTAGCGCATCATCGCGGCGACGCGTTCGGGATCGAGTTGGACGTCCGGCGCCGCGGTCTCGTAGCCGAGCGGGATCATCAGCATCATGAATCGCATGGGAGCTTCCTCGTTTTCAGTGTCATTCCGGGATGCGCCGGAATGACGGAAGGAGAGTTACTTTTTCGCCGCGAACGCGCGCGTGCGCTCTTCCTGCTCGCGCAGTTCGGGCGTGAAGGCTTCGCCGAAATCCTCGGCCGCAAACACCTGGCGGATCTCGATCTCGGAGCCGGGATCGAACGGCGCGCGCTTCATCCAGCCGATCGCCTCGTCGAGCGAGGCAGTCTTGATCAGCCAGAAGCCGGCGATCAAATCGGAGGAAATATTGAAAGGACCGCGGGTGACGCCGGCCTCCGACGCGCCATACTTGACGCGCGCGCCCTTGACCGTCGGATGCAGGCCTTCGCCCGCCTCGATCACGCCGGCCTTGGCCATCTCCTCGTTGAACTTGCCCATGGCGGCCAGCATCTCCGTGCTCGGCATCTTGCCGGCCTCGGTGTCCTGGCTTGCCTTGACGATTACCATGAAACGCATCGACCTGCTCCGTGACATTCTCTTTGGGGCAGGCCGAGCTGGCCTGCGCTCCCCTGTAAGACGGATGCCGTCTTATAGAACCGACATCGGAACGGAAATTATTTCGGAGGTCATGGCGGGGCGTCAGCGCGGCTGCGGCACGAATTGACCGTCCTGGAACGCCGCGCCGAAATAGACCTCGATGCTGCGGACCTTGCCGGCAACGAAGGTGAAAAACTCGGTGTTGCGAAAACTCCTGCCATCTGTTGCCAGGCAACGGTAGGTGACGAAGGCTTCATCGCCACGGACGAAAATGCGCTCGATATCGTGACGCGCAATCCAGCCGGTGTCCTTCCAGCAACGTTCGAAATAGGCCGCCTTGTCGAGGTCGTCGTCGAAGGGGCTGGTGAAACGGAAATCGTCGGCCAGCGCGTCGGCGACCTGTTGCCGGTCGTTGGCGAGATAGGCGGCGAACAGGTTTCGAATCAGGCGCTCGCAGTCGTCAGACATCGACGCTCTCCTCGGCATCTAATCCCTGGAAGACGATGCGTGGATGACAGTGTCGACATTTTGTCGCAGCGTTGCATGCACGGAACGCGAAAAAGATTTCAAATTGCCGCCCGTACAACTACGGAAACATCCCGGCCGGCATGTGGCTGTCGGCGTGCATATGGGCCAAGAAGCTTCGTGAACTGAAGGGGATGGAAGGAGGCAGGCGAGATTACGGAAGCCGCGCAGATTGTTGCAAGAGTTTACAGTTGCTCAACAAGCTCATGCAACCTTTCCGCTAAGGGCGACGGAACGGTTTTCCGCCGATCCACCAGCGGATTATTTTTGCGGAGGATCACGTGTTCAATTTCCAGAGCAAGAAGGTCAGACACGCGGTTGCGGAAGTCGAGGCGCTCGATCGCTCCCAGGCGGTGATCGAATTCGGTCTCGACGGCACCATCCTCGATGCCAACGAGAACCTTCTCAAGATGAGCGGCTATACGCTCGCCGAGATCAAGGGCAAGCACCACAGCATCTTCGTCAGCCCCGCGGAACGCGAGAGCGCGCGTTACCGTGACTTCTGGGCCAGCCTGAACCGCGGCGAGTTCCAGACCACGCAATACAGGCGCCACGGCAAGAACGGCAAGGAACTCTGGGTCCACGCCTCCTATGCGCCGCTGCTCGACGAGAACGGCAAGGTGGTCAGCTTCATCAAGTTCGCCACCGACATCACGGCCTACAAGATGAGGACCATCGAGGACGCGGGCAAGATCGATGCGATCAGCCGCGCCCAGGCCGTGATCGAGTTCAACATGGACGGCACCATCGTCACCGCCAACGAGAACTTCCTGAACGCGGTGGGCTACTCGCTCGACGAGATCCAGGGCAAGCATCACAGCATGTTCGTGACCCCGGAGGATCGCGCCGGCTCGGCCTATGCCGATTTCTGGGCGCGGCTGAACCGCGGCCAGTTCGAGGCCGCCGAATACAAGCGGATCGCCAAGGGCGGCAGGGAAATCTGGATTCTGGCGACCTACAACCCGATCCTCGACGAGATGGGCAGGCCGTTCAAGGTGGTGAAGTTCGCGACCGATGTCACCGCGCAAAAGATGAAGACGGCCGACAATGACGGCCAGCTCGCCGCGATCCAGAAGTCGCAGGCCGTGATCGAATTCAACATGGACGGCACGATCCGCACCGCCAACGCGAATTTCCTGGGCGCGTTGGGCTATTCGCTGGCCGAGATCAAGGGCCAGCACCACAGCATGTTCGTGGAGCCGAACGAGAAGAACTCGCCGGCCTACCGGCAGTTCTGGGAGACGCTCAACCGCGGCGAATACCAGGCCGCCGAATACAAGCGCATCGCCAAGGGCGGCCGCGAGATCTGGATCCAGGCGTCCTACAACCCGATCTTCGACCTCAACGGCAAGCCCTACAAGGTGGTGAAATACGCCACCGACATCACTGCGCAGGCGATCGGACGCAAGAAGGCCGAGAATGCGCGCGGGCTGATCGAGGCGGTCGCGGCCGGCAGCGAGGAGATGAGCGCTTCGATCCGCGAGATTTCCGAGACCATGGCGAAATCGCGCGAGACCTCCAAGGTCGCGACCACCCGGGTCGACGCCGCCGACGGCCAGGCGCAGCGGCTGAACGCGGCCGCGCAGGCCATGAGCGGCATCGTCGAGATGATCGCCGGCATCACCAGCCAGATCAATCTGCTCGCGCTCAACGCCACGATCGAATCGGCGCGCGCGGGCGAAGCCGGCCGCGGCTTTGCGGTGGTCGCGTCCGAGGTGAAGAACCTCGCCAACCAGGCCAAGCAGGCCACCGACACGATCACGTCCGAAATCGACGCGCTGAACATTATCTCCGGCGACGTCGCCAGCTCGCTCACCGCGATCAAGGCGGCGATCGCCGGCGTCAACGAGTTCATCGCCACCACCGCCGCCGCGGTCGAGGAGCAAAGCGCCGTGACGGCCGACATGTCGGCCAACATGCAGCGCGCGTCGGCGGAGCTGTCGTAAACTCTCACTCCATCCGTCACCCTTCGACGGTCGCCGAAGAAGCGGACCACCTCCAGCGACAACGGCTTCGCGGTTGCGCGGGGGTGGCGGCGATAGAGCACGAAGCTCTACCTCCAGTGCGTCATGGCATGACATGACGTGCCCGATCGACAATTCACCATTGCTGCGCCTGCCGATCAAAAAACTGTTGCGCAATCAGTGCGTGTATGGCCTATAGACCTCGGGGAACGAGGAAGCAGCGAGGCAATTGCTCGCCGTTTGCGGTCGATTGGGGTTGGGCACTAATGAGAGCGAAGATCGGGGCGCTGCCCCTTTTGCTTGTTGGATTTTTGTTGGCAAGTTGCGCGAGCCCACGCGGCCTCGACGAACCGCCCTTGCAGCTTCCGCAATTGAAGCCGGGTTACGGCCGCGTCTACTTCACCCGGCCGGGCGAATTCGGCGGGGCGGCTGTACAACCCGAGATCCGGATGAACAATGAAGTCGTCGGCAGGTCTGTGCCCGGCGGGTTCTCGTTTGTCGATCGCCCCCCGGGGAAATATGCCGTGACCACTGCCACCGAAGTCGAAAATGCGGTGACGTTCCAGTTGGCCGCGGGCGAGACGAAGTACATCAAGACAGCCGTGACACCCGGTATCCTTGTCGGCCACGTTACGCCGACGCTCGAATTCCCCGAGCAGGGACAATCCGACATAAGCCGCCTCAGATCCGTCGGCACCAAATTCTGATCCCTTGCGCGGGATCGGCTAAACTGTCATGCCGCAGGCCCGAGAAAAGGACCGCGTCATGACCTCCTCTCCCGCCAAAGTCGCCCTCGTCACCGGTGCCGCACGCGGGATTGGATTGGCGACGGCGAAGCGCTTTCTCGCCGAAGGATGGCGCGTGGCGCTGCTCGATGTCGAGGGAGAGCTGCAGGCGAGCGCGGCCGCGGCGTTGAAGGTTCCCGAAAACACGCTGGCGATCACCTGCGACGTGTCCGACGCAGCGGCCGTGGCAGCTGCAATGGCCGCGGTCATGAGCCGCTTCGGTCGGCTCGATGCTCTCGTCAACAATGCCGGCGTCGCCGTGTTCGCGCCAGTGCTGGAGACCAGCGACGCCGACTGGAACAGGATCATGGCGGTCAATCTCACCGGCCCGTTCCTGTGCACCAAGGCGGCCGCGTCGCTGATGCGCGAGCAGGGCGGCGGCGCCATCGTCAACATCACCTCGATCTCGGCGGTGCGCGCCTCGACGCTGCGTTCGGCCTACGGCACCAGCAAGGCAGGCCTTGCGCATCTCACCAAGCAGCTCGCGGTCGAGCTCGCTGCGCTTAACATCCGGGTCAATGCGGTCGCGCCGGGGCCGGTCGACACTGCAATGGCGAAGCAGGTGCATACTAGGGAGATCCGCGCCGACTATCACGACGCCATTCCGCTCAACCGCTACGGCCTGGAGGAGGAACTCGCCGAAGCGATCTACTTCCTGTGTTCTGAGCGTGCGAGCTACATCACCGGCCAAATTTTAGCCGTCGATGGCGGCTTCGATGCGGCCGGCATCGGCCTGCCGACGCTGCGCGGCGAACGGCGGAACGGGTAGAAGCTTGTCAGGCGGGGCAGCCGAAAGCGTAACCCACCTGTTCTCGCGCGGCACGAAAGAGGTGGGTTCCGTTCGCCAACCTACCCTACGGAATCGAATTCGTGGAGGCTTCATGCGACGCGTCACCCGCCTCAAAGCCCTGATGCTCGCATCCGCGCTGCTCGCCGCCACGCCCGCCGTGGCCGAAATCCGCATCATCCAGAGTCCGGGCGGACAGGTCGGGCCGTTCCTCGACCTGTTCGAGAAGGTACGCGAGAGCGGCGAGCGCGTGGTGATCGACGGTCCGTGCCTGTCCGCCTGCACGCTGGTGCTGAGCATCGTGCCGGGCGATCGCATCTGCGTCACCAAACGCGCGGTACTCGGCTTCCACGGGGCGCGTTCGGTTGACCGGCGCGGGCGTTTTTATGCCGAGCCGGAAGCGTCCGACGCGGTGCTCCAGGCCTATCCCGGTCCGGTGCGCGACTGGATCAGCCGCCGCGGCGGCCTCTCGTCCAGATTGCTTTTGTTGAAGGGCCGCGATCTTGCGGCGATTTATCCACGCTGCCGCTGAGGATTCGGCCGCCGCCAGCCGTGTGAGCGGCGAGGCCGCCGCCCGCGCGGACGGCACGGCCGCGCAACTACATCCTTTCGATGATCGTGATCGCAAGCGTCAGCTTCACGCTCATCGCGTTGCGCGTGGGCTAGCAGGCAAGCGCGACGGCGCAATTGCGCCGGTCACGCATTTCGTCTTGCCTAGTAGAATCTCTGGATGGTCTGCGCCAATTCCGCCAATTCCAGCGTCGCGCAGATGAGCATGCCCCAAAGTGCAAAATTGATTTGTAGCGCCGCCACCATCGGTCGCTCCCCTTCCAAGTTACGCCCCGCCCTACCTTGTAGATTTTATGAAGGAATTATTAGCGATTCGGTCGGGGAGTTCACAGCCTAATATTGCGCCAATTGTTGTGCGATGCGATCCGCATCATTTCACGAAGCGGCCTCACTGCTCTTGCAATGTGATGCAAGAGCACGATTCCATATTGGGCCATGCCGGCCACATCATTTTCCTCAGGTTCCATTTAACCGGCGCGATGCAGGCTTCCGCATGCGGAGTTTGCGTGTCGCGTATTGCACCAAGGGTCCGGCATGATGCGACGCGGCTTTGTCTTGCTCACTTTTTGCGCAGCGCTCATCGGATGCGCGGTGGCGCCGGCGCAGGAGCGCCGACCGATCGCATGGGACGGCCTCGGCCGGGATCCGAACCAAGCCGCCAACCGTCCCTCCGCTACAAAGCGGCGCGCAGCGAACCCGAAACCTGCGCAGGACAATCCCAATCAGGAGCGGGAAAGAGTGCTCGGCACCTTGCGCCCGTACTCAGAGGCGTGGTGGGCGGTCCATGACGAAATCGAAGCGGAGAACGACAGGCAGCTCGGCACCAAGCTCGTGATCTGCCCTCGCTGCGTTCAATCGTCCCCGCCAAAAGATGACGTGACCGGATCGATCCGGTGAGAGAGCATACAGCCGATCGGCCGCGTGACATGACGACATTATAAGTGGCCCTCTCCCGCAGCAGCGCAGGGCAATCGCATATGGCAGCTGAGAGCTTGCCGGACGTGCTCGGCCTGCATGGTTCGAGACGCCCGCTTTGGCGGGCTCCTCACCATGAGGGTCTGATATCTCGCCGCGAAACACGCCCTCATCCTGAGGGCCCGCCGTAGGCGGGCGTCTCGAGGATGGCCGCAAGCGAGCTTCCCGCCGTTTTTTCTTCATATGCGATAGCCCTGCGCAACAGCGGGAGAGGGCCTCGGCTTGCCGCATCAGGCGGTCGCGCGTGTCACATTCCTTCGGCCGGGCAGTTCACCATCCAGGGAATGCCGAACTTGTCGACGCACATGCCGAAGCCCTTGGCCCAGAACGTCTTGCTGAAGGGCATGGTGACGGTGCCGCCGTCGGCGAGCGCGTTGAACTTGCGCTCGCCCTCCGCGAGGTCCGCGACCGTGAGCGAGATCGAAAAGCCCTGCGGCTTGTGAAACTGCTCGCCCGGCGCATCGGAGGCCATCAATACGCTGCCGTCGGGCAGCGACATCCGCGCATGCATGACCATCTTCTCGCGGCCGGGCGCGGCGGGCATGTCCGCCGGCGCGTCGGAGGCGCGCAGCATCGCATCGATCTTGCCGCCGAGAACCTTGGCGTAATAATCGAACGCCGCTTCGCAGGTGTCCTGATAGAACAGGTAGGGATTGAGCATGGTTTCTCTCCTTTTTCTTTCCTTGGGCAGTGAGGCTTCGCTACTTCTCGGTGAGCTTCTTCAGGCTGACGAGGCCGGCCTCGAAATCCTTGCCGATCATGCTGTCCATGTTGATGAACACCTGCATGACCTTGGACATGAACGGGGCCGGACCGGACATCGCCCATGTGACAAGTGTGGCATCACCTTGCGGCACAAAGGTGAACTCGGCGGTATTGTGGCCTTCGAACGGGCGCTCGAAGTCGAGCTTGATGCGGAGCTTCGACGGCGTGCTCGCCTCGAGGATCTCCATATGCCCGGCACCGACATTGTTGTTGCCGTCCCAGGCATAGGTCGCGCCCTTGCCTGCCGCAGTTCCGCCAAACGTGCGCTTCATGGCGGGATCGCGGCTCTCATAGGGCGACCAGCCCGTCCAGCGATGGAAATCGGCGACCTGTGGATAGATCGCATGGGCCGGCGCCTTCACGGCGAGCGAACGCTCGACGCGGAACGTATCGGGCTTGGTGAGGGCGAAGACGAGCACGGCCGCGACTCCGACCGCGAGCACGATGGCGATGATGGCAATGGCTTTCAGCATGGATGGCTCCCTGGATACGGGCTTAGGACGAAGGAAGGTGGCCGGAGCCGACAATCTGGAACTGAAATTCTTTGCCATACCGACTGCTCCGTCATCGCCGGGCTCGGGGCATGACGGCATGAATAGGGAGTCGCGCTATTCCGCCTTCGCGCCCTGCCTGGCGCCGCCGTTGGTCCCCTTCGGCTGATTGTCCCTGATCAGGCGATCGATATGCATGCGGATGTGGGCGGCTTCCGCCGAGGTATTGGCGAGTGCGATGGCGCGGTCGAAGGCGATACGGGCTTCGTCGTTCCGGCCGAGTTGCATCAGGAAAGCGCCACGCACGCCGTAGAAATGAAAGTAGTTGGCGAGTTTTGGCGCCAGCGGCTCGATCAGCTCGAGCGCGGCTTGCGGCCCGCGCACCTTGGAGACCGCAACCGCGCGGTTGAGCGTCACCACCGGCGAAGGCTGCACCACTTCGAGCGCGCCGTAGAGCAGGTCGATCTGCGTCCAGTCGGTTTCCTCGGGCGTCGGCGCGCGCGCATGCAGCGCGGCGATCGCGGCCTGGATCTGATAGGGGCCGCTGCGGTGGTGGCGCATCGCCTTGTCGATCAGCGCCAGGCCTTCCGCGATCATGGGGCCGTTCCACAGCGAACGGTCCTGGTCGTCGAGCAGGATCAGCGAACCATCCGCGGCAAAGCGCGCGGCGCTGCGCGCGTGCTGCAACAGGATCAACGCCGTCAGCCCCATGATCTCCGGCTCGCTCTGGAACAGCCGCAGCAGCAACCGCGCCAGCCGGATCGCTTCCTCGCACAGCGG
Source organism: Bradyrhizobium sp. 139 (assembly GCF_023074175.1). Classification (GTDB taxonomy): domain Bacteria; phylum Pseudomonadota; class Alphaproteobacteria; order Rhizobiales; family Xanthobacteraceae; genus Bradyrhizobium. The sequence goes on along the minus strand of NZ_JADPKS010000123.1, from coordinate 80,940 downwards.
CTTTCGGAGCTCCGCGGTGCCGCCGCTCGCCGAATAGCCTTCGTTGAAGATCAGGTAGATCATCGCCGCGACACCGGCGAGCCGCTCGGAGCGCTCGATCGGGCCCGGCGCCTCGAATGGCGTCCCAGCTTCCGCGACCTTCGCCTTGGCGCGCGTGATGCGTTGCTCCATCGCCGCGTCCGAGACCAGGAATGCGCGCGCGATCTGCTTCACCGTCAGGCCCGAGACGATGCGCAGCGCGAGCGCGATCTGCTGCGTCGCCGGCAGCTGCGGGTGGCAGCAGATGAACATCAGCCGCAGGATGTCGTCGCGGTAGTGCGAGCCGTCGAGCCGCTCGGCGAGCGCGCCCTCGGCGTCGTCAAGATCGGAGATCGCCTGGTCATCCTCCGGCAGCGGCTGCTGCTTGCGCGCGCGGCGGACCTCGTCGATGGCGACGTTGCGGCCGACCATGATCAGCCAGGCTGCGGGATCGCGCGGCGGGCCGTTCTGCGGCCAAGTCTTGAGCGCGCGCAGGCAGGCGTTCTGGAACGCTTCTTCGGCGGTGTCGAGATCGCGGAAATAGCGCAGCAGTGCGCCGACCGCCTGGGGTCGCGCCGAGGTCAGCGCGGTCTCGATCCAGGCGGTATCGGTCTCGCTCACGTCAGATTTCCACCGGGCCTGAACACCCCCACGGGGCGCACCTCATAGGCGCCGCCGGGATTGGCCGATCCGAGATCGCGCGCAACGTCGAGCGCTTCGTTGAGGTTTTTGCAGTCGACGATGTAGAAGCCGAGCAATTGCTCCTTGGTCTCTGCATAGGGGCCATCGAGCACCAGCGGCGGGTCCTCCTTGCGCAGCGTCGCCGCCGCAGTGGTCGGAAGCAGCCGCGCCACCGGCCCAAGCCGACCCTCCTTGGTGAGCTTGTCCTGCACCACGGCGAGCTTCTTCATCACGGCCTCGTCCTGGTCCTTGCTCCAGGAGCCGACGAAGTCCTCATCGTGATAGCAAAGGATGGCGTAAAGCATGGGCACATTTTCCTTGAACTCTTGTTCTGAAGACGAACCACTATGCCTCGCTCCGACAGGACTGCGGAAATAATTTGCAGGATAAATCCGGCAGATCATGCCAAGGAGGGCCTTTCGAAGCGGAACCCGACGAGGCACCTGGAATGACCAAAGGCACACTGGCCGTCCTGATCAACAGCACGCAGCAGAACTGGCTGCCGGAGCGCTGGAAGGCCCGATTCGATGCGGTCTGCGGCGGCCGCCGCGTGGTGCTGTTGCCCGACGCCGGGCTCGATCCGGCCGAGGTACACTATGCCGCGGTATGGAAGCCGGTGCCGGGCGATCTCGGCTCCTTCCCCAATTTGCGCGCCATCTTCAATCTGGGTGCGGGCGTCGACGCGCTGATGGCGGACAACAGCCTGCCTGATGTGCCGCTGGTCCGCGTCGCCGTGCCGGACCTGACCAATCGCATGACCGAATACGTCGTGCTGCACGTGCTGATGCACCACCGCCAGGAGCTTTATTTGCGGGATTCGCAGCGCGCGAAGCGCTGGGAGCCGAAATATCAGTGGCCGGCGAGCGCTGTGACGGTCGGCGTCATGGGATTGGGCACGCTGGGTGCCGACGCGGCCGATGTGCTGCGCCGGCTCGGCTTCCGCGTTGCCGGCTGGAGCCGCAGCCCGCGCACGATCGAGGGCGTCGAATGCTTCCATGGCACCGCGCAGATCGATGCGTTCCTGCGCACGGCAGATATCCTGGTCTGCCTGTTGCCGCTGACGCCTGATACGCTCGGCATTCTCAACCGCGACGTCTTCGCAAAGCTCAACCGCAACAGCCCGCTCGGCGCGCCCGTGCTGATCAATGCCGGCCGCGGCGGCCTCCAGAACGAAGCCGATATCCTGACGTGCCTCGACGACGGCACGCTGGGCGCCGCCTCGCTCGACGTTTTCGTGCAGGAGCCGCAGCCAAAGGACAGCCGGTTCTGGACCCACCCCAAGGTGCTGCTGACGCCGCACAACGCGGCCGATACCGACGCGGACGCGATCTCGGCCTATGTCGCCGAGCAAATCGCGCGGTTCGAGGCCGGCGGCGCGCTGGAGAACGTGGTGGATCGGGCACGGGGGTATTAGGGCATCCTGAATTTTCGCGAACGCTGGCGCCTCACACTCGCTGTTGTCCCGGCGGAACGCGGGGATCCATAACCACAGGATATCGCTTGGCGGAGGCCGTGGCTCGGTACTCCGACCAGCGACCATCGATAAATTCCGCGGTATGGGTCCCGGCGTTCCGCCGGGACGACACCGTTATTTGGTATTTGGGCGGCAGCCCGCGCATATTTGCGACGGCAGCCCGCACACCACAACCACTGCCCCCTCCCTTCCCCGTTCACCCTCTCTTAGCGAGAAGTTGATAGGCATTCTTAATCAACGCTCAACGAACGAGTCGGACATGCGGTTGGCGCTCGGCCTCAGGATGCGGACCACGGTTGCGCTGGCGGTGACGGCGGCGGCGACCGCGCTGTTTGCAGTGCTCGGGGCGATGTGGATCATCGGCGGGATCATCGACCGCGCCGACCAGCGCGAGCTGCGCAGTCATTACGATGCCTTACAGTCTCGCATCGCCGAGGAATCGCACCGCGCCGCCGCGATGAGCGCTGTGGTGGCGGCGATGCCGGCGACCCAGGAGGCGATGGCAAAGCAGGACCGCGAAGCGCTGGTGCGCCTGTTCGGGCCGGTGTTCGCCGCCATCAAGTCCGACTACGGCGTCGACCAGTTCCAGTTCCACGTGCCGCCGGCGACATCCTACCTGCGCGTCCACCAGCCGGCCAAGTTCGGCGACGACCTCTCGGGCTTCCGCAAGACCGTCGTCGTCGCCAACCAGGAGCGCAAGGTCGTGGTCGGCCTTGAGGGCGGCGTCGCCGGGCTCGGCATTCGCGGCGTGGTGCCGATCGCGCAAGCCGGCAAGCATCTCGGCAGCGTCGAGTTCGGCCTGACCTTCGGCCAGCCCTTCCTCGACGACTTCAAGGCCAGCCGCCATGTCGACGTCGCCTTCCATCTCGCCGATGGCTCAGGCTTCAAGCTGTTCGGCGGCACGCTGAAGGGCAAGAGCTTCTTCGACGCGGCCGACTACAGCCGCGCCGCCGGTGGCGGATTCACGGTGCGGCAGGCCAGGCTCGACACCACGCCGGTCGCCGCACTGCTCGGACCGATCAAGGACTTCTCCGGAAAGCCGCTCGGCGCGGTCGAACTGGTGATGGACAATGCCGATTACGAGGCCTCCGCCGACCGCGCCTGGCTGCTGGCGATCGGAATTGCCGCGCTCGGCCTCGTGCTCGCGGCGCTCGTCGGCTATCTCATTGCCCGCAGCATTTCGCGCCCGATCCTTTCCATCACGAGCGTGATGCGCGAGCTCGCGGACGGACACCTCGATGTCGCCATTCCCGTCAGCAAGGCGAATGACGAGGTCGGCGCCATGGTGAAAGCAGTGGCGGTGTTCCGCGACAATGCGGTCAACTTCAACAAGCTTCAGGCGGAGCAAGCCGACATCCAGGCGCAGTCCGAAGTGGAGAAGCGCCGCGCCTTCGCCGCGCTTGCCGACAATTTTGAGGCCAGCATCCGCGACGTCGTCACCACGGTGTCCTCGGCCGCGGTCGAGATGGAGCACACCGCGCGCTCGATGTCAGCCATCGTCGAGCAATCACGGCAGCAGACCCGCACGGTCTCGTCGGCCTCGGCGCTGGCCTCGGAGAACGTCCAGACGGTCGCGGCCGCTGCGGAAGAATTGTCCTCGTCGATGACCGAAATCAGCCGCCGCCTCGCCCACGCGACCGAGGTGGTCGGCAAGGCCGCAAGCGACGGCCGGCAGTCGAATGCGCGGGTGCAGAGCCTCGCGGACGCCGCGCAGAAAATCGGCGACGTCGTCTCCTTCATCAATGGCATCGCAGGGCAGACCAATTTGCTGGCGCTGAATGCGACGATCGAGGCCGCGCGCGCAGGTGAAGCCGGGCGCGGTTTTGCGGTGGTTGCTTCCGAAGTGAAGGCGCTGGCAACCCAGACCGCCAAGGCGACCGAGGAGATCGGCGCGCAGGTGACGGCGGTGCAGGGCGAGACGACCGGCGCAGTGGATGGCATCCAGTCGATTTGCGTGACGATCCAGCAGATCGACGAAATCTCCGCCGCGATCGCCACGGCCGTCGGCCAGCAGGGCACGGCCACTCAGGAAATCGCACAGAACGTCCAACAGGCGGCAGCCCGCACCGGCGAAGTCTCGCAAAACATCTCGGGCGTCACCGCCGGCATTGCGGCGACGGGCACGGCGGCCGAGGAAGTGCTGGGCTCGGCGATTGAGCTGTCAAAACAGTCGCAGCGGCTGCGCGACGAGGTGGATCGCTTCCTCGCGCATATTCGCGCGGCGTAGAATCCTCGCCAAACTACTCCCTGTGGTTCTGGGTCCCGGATCGGCGCTCCGCTTCGCTGCGCTTGTCCGGGACGACACCCTAGGGCTTGGCGCCCACCATCACATCAATTGCGCCCTTCACGATCGCCTCTAACTCCTTGCGCGGAACGCGCGCGCGCGAGCGGATGGCGATGGTGTGCACGGTCGCGGATGCGAGTTGCGCCAGCACGGCGGGGTCGGCGCTCTCGGGCAACTCGCCCTTCTCCTTGGCGCGGCGGAAGCAATTGGCAAAGGCCTTGTCGAGCTCAGTGAGGCCGTCCAGCACCATGGCCCTGATGTCGGGATCGCTAACGGCTTCGGACGCCGCGGTCACCACCGTGAAACAGCCGCGCGGGCCGGTCTCGCCGGAGAGATAGATGTTCAGCGCGGAGGCGAAGATGCGCTCCAGCCGCTGGCGCACCGGCATCTCCTGGCGAAAGATCTCCACCATCGATGCGCGCGCGTGCTCGCGGTAACGCTGGTAGCTCTTGATGTAGAGCTCGCGCTTGTCGCCAAAGGCGCCATAGAGGCTCGGCCGGTTCATGCCGGTGGCTTCGCTCAAATCGTCCAGCGAGGTCGCGGCGAAGCCTTGCGTGCGGAACAGATCGAGCGCCTTGCCGAGGGCGACGGCGGGCTCATAGGCGCGAGGACGCCCGCGCCGTTTGGGCTGCTCGGGCGACGCCGCAGGCGGCTCTTTGGATTTTTGTACCATCTCGCAATTAATCCTTGACCCCAGATATAATATGCAAGATGGTACAAAAATCAATCTGGCCAGGTTGAGCAACACCACAGGAATTGCCCCAAGGAGGCACCAGATGGATCTTTATTTCTCGCCGCTCGCCTGTTCGATGGCGACCCGCGTCGCGCTCTATGAAGCCGGCGCCGAGGCGAATTATCTCGAAGTCGACCCGCCGACCAAGACAGTGCTGAGCGACGGCTCCGACTTCCGCACCGTGAACCCGATCGGCCTCGTGCCGACGCTGCGCACCGACGAGGGCGTGGTGCTGACCGAGAACGCGGCGATCCTGCAATATGTCGCCGACCGCTTCCCGCAATCCGGCATCGGCACGCGAGCTGGCATCGATCGCACCCGGCTGCATCAATGGCTCTGCTTCATCGGCACCGAGCTGCACAAGGGCCTGTTCGTCCCCGTGCTCGACCGCAAGGCGCCGCAAGAAGTGAAAGCCTACGTGCTGGAGAAGAACCTGTCGCGGCTCGACTATCTCGACAATTACCTGAAGGGCCGCGACTTCCTGCTCGATCATTTCAGCGTTGCGGACGCCTATCTCGTCACGGTGATCAACTGGACCATGGCGACACCGCCGATCGAGCTTGCGAAATGGCCGAACGTAAAGGCCTATTACGAGCGACTGCGTCAGCGGCCTTCGATCGCCAAGGCGATCGCGGAGGAGTTCGAGCTCTACAAGGCCGAGCAGGCGCGGAAGAAGGCTGCGGCGTAGCGACGTTTCGAATTAACGAGAGATCGTCCCGGCTTCCGCGGCCGGGACGATGGCTGCTACCTCGGCGCGTGCAGTACGACCCCGTAGCGGCCGTATATCCGATCGATCGCGCCGTCGTTTCGCAACCGTTCAAGGGCTCCATCGACGGCTTCGCGCAACGCATCATCCGGACGGACCATGCCGACGGCAACGTTCCAGTTGAGATCGGTTACGCTCTCGTCACGATCCAGGATGCGGAGTGCCTTGTCCGGATGCGTCAGATTGAAATAGCTCGCTGCCGTGGGAGTAACCGCGGCGGCATCGATCTCATGGTTTAACAGGGCATCGAGGCTGTCGCTCTCGAATCCGAAGGTCGATGTAGGCACGTGCCGTCGACTGATGATCATGGCCGCGACGGATCCGACCTGCACCCCAACCTTGGTATGCTCGTTGAGGCTCTGGAACGAGGCGAGCGTGCTGGATGACGGCACGGCGAGTGCGACGCCCGTGCGATAATACGGTTTTGAGATCCTCAAACGGGTTTCGCCTTGCGCCTCGCGGTCGGCAATGACATCGAGAAGTATGTCGCAGCCGGCGCTCCGCATCTGGTATTGGGTGATGATCCAGTCGAGCCGCAGCGAGACGCCGAGCTCGCGTGCCAGCGCCTGGCCCAATTCAACCTGAAAGCCGGGAGGATCGCCGGCCTTGCTCGCGAACGGAAGCGAGTTGGGATGGGCGCATAACCCGAGGACGCCGGACGAACGGATCGCGTCCAGGGTTCGCGCCTGCACCGGCCCCCACAGTCCGATGACGGCACCAACCATAAGCGGGAGAATTGCCTTCATTCCGCGTCCTCGCATCGATGGATCGGGCCTCGGCGATTCAGCCCTCGCGCGGCTTGAGGGCACGGATATATTTGATGATCTGGTCGATCTGCGCGTCGGTGAAGGCCCCGCCGAATGCCGGCATCGCGCCAGACTTGCCGTTCTTGATGCGGATGTGAAGAAAGTCGTCGTCGCGTGGCGAATTCATCAGTTGCGGTCCCTTGCCGGCGGCCCGGCCGCCGTCGGAGTGACAAAAGCCGCAAGTCCCCGCGAACAATTGCTCGACGTCGAATGTCCCGTTGTCGGGTGCAGGGGTAGCAGACTGCGCTTGAACCGGTGCAGCACAGAGCGACGAGGCGCCCAGCGCCGCCGATAGCAGCGCGGTGAACTTCTTCAAATGCAATTTCAAGGTATCCAGCTCCATGTCTTGAAGCGCGATGTCCTGAAGCGCGATGTCCTGAAGCACGATGTCCTGAAGCGCGATGTCCTGAAGCACGTCCGCAACTTCAGTGCACGGGAAGCAAGCTTGCGCCTGCTCCCCGGCAATCTGCGACGACCTATTTCAGGCTGAATACGACGAGGGCCCCGTCGTCACGCGGCATGCTCTTGTAGACGCCGCCGAAGTTTGGCGCGTACTCGTCCGCCAGCATGCCGCCAAAGCCTGCGGCCACGGCAATATACTGTTTGCCGTTGATGGAATAGCTGACGATGCCGCCCTGATGGCCGGTGCCGTTGTTGTGATTCCACAGCTCGGTCCCGGTTTCGGCATCGTAGGCATGGAGGATGCCGCGGGAGTCGGGCACGAATACGAGATTGCCCGCGGTCGACAGGACACTCCCAAGCGGCGGCTCGGGATAGCGAACTTCCCACTTCTTGGCCCCGGTGATGGGATCGCGTGCGTCGAGATGTCCATAAATCTCGCCGCCCGGAGGTGGGGCCATCTTGAAATCAGCGCCGATGTTGAGCTGGACCTGGGGCGCGGTGACCGGCGTCGTCTTCTGGACGTCGAGCGTCATGCACCATTCCTGCCCGATCTTGTAGTAGAGGCCGGTCTTCGGATTGTACGAGCCGGCATTCCAGCTGACGCCGCCACCAATGAATGGGCACAGCGGCGGTTCGGTGACTTTCCCCGCGCTGAAGTCGCGGCGGCCGATCAGAGCGCCCGTCTTGGGGTCAATATCCTTGACGAAATTGATGTTCTCAACGAGCCGCCAGACATTCTTCACGGCGAGATTGCGGTCGTAGACGAAAACGAAACCGCCCTTGTTCGGATGGACTACGAACTTTTGGCCGTCGCGTTCCAGCATCACAAACTCGCCGACGGCGCTGTCGAAGTCCCAGGCGTCGTGCGGCAACTCCTGATGGTAGAATTTCAGCTTTCCGGTATCGATGTCGAGACCGATCACTGAACTCGTATAGAGATTGTCGCCGGGACGCGCACCTTGCGTCTTGTAGTCGGCGCCCGACCAATCGTAGAGCGGCGCCGGATTTGCAGTGCCCCACAGGATGGTGTTGGTCTCGGAGTCGTAAGTGCCCGGCATCCAGCCGCCGCCCCCGCCCGTGCGCCAGGAGTCGCTTCCCCACGTCTTCATGGCCTCGTCGGTGCCTGCAACTGTCAAGAACTCCCACTTCTTCTTTCCAGTGGTGGCATCCACAGCGAAGATCGGGCCGCGGCCCGGCCATTCACCGCCTTGCGCTCCGATGATCACCGTACCCTTCGCGTAAAGTGGCGCACCGGTAAAACCGACCGTGAGCTTCTGCGAGTCGATTAGCCTGGTTTCCCAGAGGACCTTCCCCGATTTCATATCCAGACCGAGAAGCCTGCCATCCATGGTACCGACAAAGACCTTGCCCTCGCCGAGTGCCGCGCCGCGGTTGTAGGGAGAATGCGTCTGGCGGGCGATCAGCACCTCGTCCAGTTCCGGAAAATGGGACCAGATCACCTCGCCCGTCGCGCCGTTGAGCGCAAAAACCCGGCTGTAAGAACCCGTGTAGTAGAGCACGCCATCAGCCACGAGCGGCATTGATTGCAGGCCACGGGTAGAGCGTCCAGGAATATGCATCCAGGCGACGCTCAGATTGCCGACATTGCTTGCATTGATCTGCGCGAGCGGGCTGTAGTGATAGGACTTGTATGAACCGTGATAGGTCAGCCAATCGTTCTGACCGGCGGACTCGATCCGCGCAGTATCCACCGATTGAGCCAGCGCTGACGACGCGATCAGCGTCGCGCCGATAACAACAAGACCTGAATTTAGCCATCGTCTGTTCATGTGCACGTCCTCCCGCTTTTGCAATTATTTGACTGCATGTTTTCAAAGGCCGATTGCGTGGTGTGATTGCATTCAGTACCCGTCGGCTCTCCCTGTACGAGCTCCCAGCAGGTTTCGATCTCTCCAGCGAAGATCGCCAAAGAAGCTACGAAGCTACGTTCGTTGGGCGTGGCTGCTGTCGCCTCCTGCTCGACACATAGAGTACGCCGGATCACATGGAGTGCAATGACGATGCGCATGCGCTAGTTACGCGGAATGACAGGCCAGCTTACCTTCCTATCAACGACGATTTGTCTGCTGCCTGTAGCGGCAGAACCCACATTCGAGGAACGACTGGTGGTTTGTCGGCAGCACGGCGCTAGTCTCAGGAGCGGCCACGACCGCGCCGTCAACTGCGGCGTTGGCTGGCCAGTAAACAAAAGAAAACCCCCGTAAAGCGGGGGGAGTCACCGTCGTGGCTCTGTAGCTCGCCGCGAACGGAAGGCTAGCAGTCTGGCATTCCTGCGGGGCGTGCCGAAGCATTGGCATTGGCGCTGGTAGCGGAAGAAGGAGTAGAAGAAGAAGTAGTAGAAGTAGAAGTACCAGAGCTTGCTCCCGGCGATGTTGTTGAACCGACCGTAGTGTTTCCAGATGGTCCGGTTGCAGTGGTGCCACTCATGTCGCGGACCACCCTGCTGCTGACGTCCCAGCATTGCTTGAGATCGTGACCGCTCGATCCACCCGTCGAAGTTCCTTGCGCATTTGCGAATGTGCTGCCAGCTAACATCGCGGCGCTGACCGCCGCCGACAGAAGAAGCTTTCTCATGAATTGATCTCCTCCATCATGAGCCGGCTGGAGTGCCGACGCTACTCAATGCCGCCGCGCCATTCAACGTTCCCTGGCAGTGCGAGGCATGTCCAAATAAAGCGCCTTCGAGATCATGGCGGCTGGCAAACCGGGTGTGTATTGACCTCTTCTCCCGACCGCACCAGGGCGGCGCAGGTTTATCCGTACAGCACCCGCGGCAGGATCGTGACGATGCCGGGCCAGAGCGTCAGCAGCAGCACGAAGGCAACCATGATGAGCAAGTAGGGCATCGTGACGCGCGCGATGTAGCCGAGGCCGTCGTCCGTCAGGCCCTGGATGACGAACAGGTTGAAGCCGACCGGCGGGGTGATCTGCGCCATCTCGACGGCAAGCACGAGGAAGATGCCGAACCAGATCTCGTCGAAGCCCGCGCCCTTCACGATCGGCAGCACGATCGGCAAGGTCATCACGATCATCGAGAAGCCGTCGAGGAAGCAGCCCAGCATCAGGTAGAAAACGACCAGCACCACGATCAACATGAAGGGCGACAGGCCGAGGCCCTTGACGAAGGCGGCCACCGTCTGCGGGATGCCGAGGAATGCCGCGGCATTGCCGAGGATCGAGGCGCCGAGCACGATCAGCGCGATCATTGAGCAGGTCACGACCGAGCCGATCAGCACGTCGCGCATCACCTGCTGCGACATCGAGCCCTGCGCCCAGGCGACCAGCCCCGCGCCGAACACGCCGACGGCGGCAGCCTCCGACGGGGTCGCGAGCCCGCCATACATCGAGCCGAGCACGCAGCCGATCAGGAACAGCGCCGGTGCAAGGTCCTTCAGCGCCGCGAAACGCTCGCCCCACGGCACCTGCGAGAGCTTGGCTTCCGCCTCCGGCACCATGGTGCGGTTCAGCGTTGTGTGCAGCATGACCCAGCCCATGAAGGTCGCAGCCAGCAACAGGCCGGGCAGCACGCCCGCGGTGAACAGCTTCAGGATGGAAACGTCACCGAGCACGCCGTAGATGATCATGATGTTGGACGGCGGGATCAAAAAGCCGAGCGTGCCGGCGCCGGCGAGCGATCCGATCGCGATGTCGCGGGAGTAGCCGCGGCGCAAAAGCTCGTTGAGCGACATGCGGCCGATCACCTGCGTGGTTGCGGCCGACGAGCCCGAGATCGCCGCGAAGATGGTGCAGCCGATCACGTTCACATGCAGCAGGCGGCCGGGCAGAAGACCAGCCCAGGGTGCGAGGCCCTGGAACAGAGAACGCGACAACCGGGTGCGAAACAACAGCTCGCCCATCAGAATGAACAGTGGCAGCGCCAGCAGCTCCTGCGTGGTCAGGATATTCCAGGCGTATTGCGGCAAGAGCTTGTCGAGCGGGATCGAGCGGAACATCGCGAGCAGCAGCGTCGCCGTGAGCGCAAGCGTCAGGCCGATCCATACGCCGCATGCCAAAAGCGCGAACAGGATCGCAAACAGAGCGGCGACTTCGATGGTCATGGGATCCGACGTCCGAGAGCTGGCGCGTGGGCGATCATTCGACGGGAGAAGCCTTCATGCGGTGATCCTCCAGCGGCAGGCCGAGCACGGCCTGGATCGCGCGCGCCAGGAACTGGAGCGTCAGCAGCAGCATGCCGAAGGCGACGACCGCTTGCGGAAACCACAGCGGCGTGTCGCTCGAGGTCGAAACCTGGCCGCGCACATAGGCGCCGAAGGCGAACTTCGCCATCGCCGAGGTCAGGAACGCCATGAAGGCGAAGCCGGCCGCTGCCGAAAGGATCTCGAGCGCATACCGCACCGGCGCAGGAGCGTTCTTCAGAAGCAGCACGACTCGGATGTGGCCGCCGACGCGCAAGGTCATGGCGGCGCCAAAGGTGAAGGACGCCGCCATCAGATAGGAGGAATATTCCCACGCGATCGAGATGGTCGGCGGGAAAAACGGCAGGAAGTTCGAGAGGAAGCGGGTTGCGACCTCGCACAGCATCAACAGCGTCAGCATCAACAGGCAGCCGCCGCCGATCCAGCCGTCGAGCCGGCCAAGACGGTCGATGCCGTCGAGCAGCATCCGCAGCGGCGCCGGCGCCGCTGCGTTGAGACTCTGCGGGGCCGCGGGCGAAACACTGACCATGACCGGCCCTCAGCGCTTCATTTCGGCGAGATAGGTCTTTACGGGCTTATCGGCTGCCGGCACGCGCTTCACGAACGCGTCGAGCTGCGGCGCGGTCTTGGCTCGAATGTCCGTGATCATCGCCTCCGAGACCGGCACCACCTCCATGCCGCCCTCTTTCAGGCGGTTAAGGCTGTCAACGTCCGCCTTGAGCGAGTTCGCCCAGAAGCCCGGCTCCATCTTCGCCGCAACCCCCGCGACGAGTTGTTGCTGGTCGCTCGATAGCGCCTTCCAGGAGTCGAGATTGACGGTGAGCATCTGCGAGGACCAGACGTGGTTGGTGGGGTAGATGTACTTCAAGAACTCCCAGAACTTGCCGTCGACGCCCGACACCGCAGAAGTGGAAACGCCGGAGACCGCACCGGAGGCCAGCGCAGGGATCGTCTCGCCCCAGGGGATCATCACCGGCGCCATGCCGACCACGGCCAGCATGTCGACCGCGTTCTTGTCGGGCACGCGGATCTTGATGTTCTTCAACCCGTCGACATCGGCGACCTTGACCTTGAGGTGCAAATACTGCGTCGGCCACGGCACGATGTAGAGGATCTTCTGGTTGTTGCGTGCGGCGACCTTCTCGTATTCGGGCCGCACATATTTGTGCAGCACCTTGAGCTCGTCCATCGAGCCGCAGAGGAAGGGAATGCTCTCGACACCCATGAACGGCTCGTCGCCGACCTGCTGGATGTTGAGGACGTCCGCGAGCGGCACCAGGCCGTCGCGCACGGCGCGCAAATGCTCAGGGCCCTTGAAGCCGAGCTGACCGCCGGCCTTCACGGTGATGGCGACCGAGCCGCCGGTCTGCTTCTTCACCTCTTCCGCGAAAGCCATCGCGTTCTGGGTGTGGAAGTTGCCGTCCGGCCACACCGTCGACATGTCCCAGCTCACCGTCGCGGCCCGCGCGCGGGTCGAGATGTGGCCGGCGGCGAGCAGCGTCGCTGCGCCCGCGGTGAAATTTCGTCGCGTGATCATAGGTCCCCTCCGTTTTGCTATCGCGCAAGCCTTCGGCTCGTCACTGCGCGAGCCCATAAACAGCAACTGCATTCTCTGAAGACACGAGGCCGCTTTCGATGTCGTCCTTGACGGCCGCGCGATCGCGCTCGGCGGGCGCACCGATGCCGGCGCCGCCCGGCGTCAGCACCACCAGCCGGTCGTCCGGCGGCACCTGCTGAAAGCCCTTGCCGCGCAGCTTCTTGCCGGACTTCAGGCCGACATAGCCGGCCTCGCCATTCTGGCCGCCATCGCGCCCGCGCGGCGGATGGTCGATGCGGTCGAACGCAGCCAGGATATCGAAGGGCGCATCGACGCCGCTGCCGACCTCGATGATCTGGCCGAGGCCGCCGCGCGAGCGGCCTGCCCCGCCGGAATCCGGACGCAGCTCCTTGCGCCAGAAGATCAGCGGCGTCTGTGTCTCCGCGATCTCGACCGGCGTGCCGCGCACGCCACTGGGATAGGCGGTCGCCGACAACCCGTCCTTGGCAAAGCGTGCGCCGGTGCCGCCATTGCTGGTCACCGCCATCGAGAATCCGTAATTGCCGCCGGCGCCGGAGCGGGTCTGCCCGCGGACGTTGAGATTCCACAGGCACGAGGTGCCTTCCGCAGGCACGCGTTCGGGAATGATCTGGCGCAGGCAGCCGAACACGACGTCGGGCAGCATCTGGCCAATGATGTGGCGCGAGGCGACCGGCGCGGGTTTCGGCGCATTCAGGATCGCGCCAGGGGGCGCCGATACCGTCAGCGGCGAGAGCGAGCCGGCGTTGTTCGGGATCTGCGAGGCGACCACGCAGCCGAGACCGAACACTGTGTAGGCGATGGTGTAGGACAAGGGCACGTTGATGCCGAATTTCGAGGCGGCCGAGGTGCCGTCGAAATCGACGTGAATGCCCGCGTCCGAAATCGTCAGCGTTGCGGCCAGCGTGACCGGTGCGTCATAGCCGTCGACGACCATGGTGTTGCGCCAGCTACCCCTCGGCAGTTTTGCGATCTCGGCCAGCACGGCCTCGCGCGAGCGGTCGCAGATGTAGTCGCCGAGCTCGTCGAGCGTGTCGATGCCGAATTCGGTCATCATCTCGACCAGGCGCTCGCAGCCGACGTCATTGCAGCCGGCCAGCGAATAGGTATCGCCCTCGGTGTCGATCGGCAGCCGTGTGTTGGTGCGAATCATCGCCATCAGCGTCTCGTTGACGACGCCCTGGTCGATCAGCTTCAGCATGGGGATGTAGAGCCCCTCCATGAACACGTCGGTGGCGTCGGGCCCAAAGCCGATGCCGCCGATGTCCATGAGATGGCTGGTGCAGGAGAACAGCGCGACCGGCTTGCCATCCTTGAAGCAGGGCGTGGTGACGACGAAATCGTTGAGATGGCCGGTGCCCATCCAGGGATCGTTGGTGATGTAGGCGTCGCCCTCTTTCATGGTCTCGATCGGGAAATGCGCAATGAAGTGCTTGACCGATTCCGCCATCGAGTTGACGTGACCGGGCGTACCGGTCACCGCCTGCGCCAGCATCCGCCCACTGAGGTCGAACACGCCGGCCGAGAGGTCGCCGCATTCGCGCACGATCGGGCTGAAGGCCGTGCGCAAGAGCACCTGCGCCTGCTCCTCGACCACGGCGATCAGCCGGTGCCACATGATCTGGAGATCGATCAGGCTCGCGCCGCTTGCCTTGCTCATGATCAGGCCGCCTTCCGTTCCATGACGATGCTGCCGGCACCGTCGATATGGGCGTCAAAACTGTTGGAGACGAATGTCGACGTCTCGTCCTCCGCGATCACAGCCGGACCCGCAATGGTCGCGCCGGGCGCCATGTCCTCGCGGCGGTAGAGCGGGATCTCGATCACCTCCCCGGCCCGGCCGTCGAAGAACCTGCGGCTGCCGGAGGCTTCGCCGGCGGGCTTGCGCGTAACGTCGGCAACGCGCGGCGGATTACGCGCCTCGGTGGTCGCGAGCACGGACCAGCTCAGGACTTCGATCGCAGCGCCCGGGATCGCCCGCTCGAACATCCCCGCATACTCGGCCTCGAACTTCTGCCGCACGCCAGCAAGATCGGTCGTCGTCAGCCGCCGGTTCGGCAGCTCGACCGAGATCTCGTGGCCCTGGCCGACATAACGCATGAAGGCCGCGCGGCGTTCGCGCACCGGCGCACCGGCGGCACCCGGCTCCACCAGCGCGCGCGCCTCGGTCGCCATCTCCTGCAAGAGATCAGAGACCGCCTCGGTGTCGAAATCATCGAGCCGCACGTGACGGCTGCGCACCAGCTCATAGGCGATGGGAGCCGCCAGGAATCCGACGGCCGAGCCGACGCCGGCATTTGCCGGCACGATCACGCGGGAGACGCCGATCTTCTCGGCGACGCGCGCCGCATGCAGCGGTGCGGCGCCGCCAAAGGCGATCAGCGTGTGCTGGCCGACGACCTCACCGCGCTCGACCGCATGCACGCGTGCCGCACTCGCCATGTTTTCGCAGACGACCTCATGCACGGCATAGGCCGCGGTTTCCGCCGACAGGCCGAGCGGCTCGCCGACCTCGCGGAGCAGCGCCTGTTTCGACAGCTCCGGATCGAGCTTCATCGTACCGCCTGCGAAGTCGTCGGGATCGATCATGCCGAGTGCGACGTCGGCATCCGTCACCGCCGGCCGCTGGCCGCCGCGGCCGTAGCAGGCGGGGCCCGGCTCCGACGAGGCGCTCTCGGGACCGACGGTGACGCGCTTCATGGCGTCGACATGCGCGATCGAGCCGCCGCCGGCGCCGATCTCGACCATCTCGATGACGGGGATGCGCACCGGCAGGCCCGAGCCTTTCAGGAACCGCGCGGCGCGATCGACCTCGAACACGCGCGAGGTCTCGGGCTGGTATTTCTCGATCAGGCAGATTTTTGCCGTGGTGCCGCCCATGTCGAAGGACAGCACCTTGCTCTCACCGAGCCTTGCGGCGATCTGCGCCGCGAAGATCGCGCCGCCGGCGGGACCGGACTCGACCAGGCGCACCGGAAAACGCCGCGCCGTCTCGATCGAGGTGACGCCGCCGCCGGAGGTGACGAGATAGATCGCGCCGCGGAACTGCTCGACCAGCAACGCCTCGGCCATGCGCGCGAGGTAGCCGTCGATCAGGGGCTGCACATAGGCGTTGGCAACCGCGGTGGACGTGCGCTCATATTCGCGGATCTCCGGACACACCGCAGAGGACGCGGTCACGGAGATGCCGGGCATCTCCTCAGTGAGGATGGCGGCGGCGCGGCGCTCATGCTCGGGATTGGCGTAGGAATGCAGGAACGCAATAGCGACGCTCCCGACGTTCAGCGCGCGCAATTTCGGCGCGAGTGCACGCACTGCCGCTTCATCCAGCGGGAGGCGAACAGCGCCATGGGCATCGATGCGCTCGGGCACAGTGAAGCGCAGGCTGCGCGGCGCCAGCGGCCTCGGCTTGTCGATGCCGAGATCGTATTGGTCGTAGCGGCTCTCGGTGCCGATATCGAGCACGTCGCGAAAACCTTCGGTCGCAATCAGCGCCGTCTTGGCGCCGCGCCGCTCGATGATCGCATTGGTCGCGAGCGTCGTGCCGTGAATAAAGACGTCGATGTCGCTGATATGGGCACGCGCATCGGCGAGAATGAGACGCATCCCATCCAGCACCGCTTCTTCGGGCCGCGCCTGCGTCGTCAGCAGCTTGCGCGTCTTGCGCGCCTCACCCACGTCCAGCACGATGTCGGTGAACGTGCCACCGATATCAACGGCAAGCCGCACCTCGGCTCCCTCAAGCATTCCAAAATTCTCCGTGCTGATCGTCAAGACTCAGGGCGAAACTGCAGCAATTTCCATGCCATCCAGCATGTCAAAGCGCTGCGCCCGGCTATTCTGCTTGGCACCTATGCAATAGGCAAGACGTCTTCGTCGCGTGCGCTTTCAGAGCAGGAATGCAAGCGCCGCTTCGCAGTGCTCCTCGACCTTGAGCGTCAGCAGATCGTCGGCGCGGGTACGTCCGAGATTGACCGCGGCGATCGGAATTTCCCTCCGCGCAGCCGCCTGCACGAAGCGGAAGCCGGAATAGACCATCAACGAGGAGCCGACGATCAGCATGGCGTCAGCCTGCGTCAGATGATCCTGCGCGGAGGCAACCACGTCGCGCGGAACGTTCTCGCCGAAGAACACGACGTCGGGCTTGAGGATGCCGCCGCAGGCTTCGCAGGCCGGCACCTTGAACGACGAAAAATCCGCGTGCTCGATATCGGCGTCGCCGTCCGGCGCGTCCGTGGCATCGAGCGTCAGCCATTCCGCATTGGTCCGGCCAAGCGTATCCTGGAATTCGCTGCGCGGGGTCTTGCGCCCGCAGCCCATGCAGCGCACCAGATCGAGCCGGCCGTGCAGGTCGATCACCTGCCGGTGGCCAGCGGACTGATGCAGCCGGTCGACGTTCTGGGTCAACAGCATCCCGCACCGCCCGTTTGCCTCGAGCCGGGCGAGCGCATGATGCGCATCGTTCGGGCGGGCCTGGCCGAAGCGCCGCCAGCCGATCAGGCTGCGCGCCCAATAGCGCTGGCGCGTATGCTCTTCCGACATGAAGGCCTGGAAGTTGATGGGCTGGGTCCGCTTCCATTTGCCGTGGCCGTCGCGATAGTCGGGAATCCCCGAATTGGTGCTACAGCCGGCGCCGGTCAGCACGAACAGACGCTCGTGCCGGCCGACGAAATCTTCGAGCGGACGGTATGCCATGGCGCAGATGTAGTCTGCGCCGCCAGGTTTTGCCATATGGGCAAGCGGCGCCTTAGCTCGCCCAGTTCTCGCGAAATTCCGGGAACAGCGTCAGGCCTCCGCAGGCATAGATGGTCTGCCCGGTGATGTAACTCGCATCATCCGAGGCGAGGAAGGCGAACACGGCCGCGATCTCTTCCGGGGTACCGACGCGGCCGAGCGGAATGTGGCTGCTGACCACGCCGCGCTTTGCGGGATCACCGGTCCAGGCCGCGTTGATCGGCGTGTCGATCGCGCCAGGCCCCACCGCGTTGACGCGAATGCCCCGCCCGGCGAACTCCAGCGCCAGTGTGCGCGTCAGATTGGCCATGCCGCCCTTGCTGATCGAATAAGCGAGATAGCCGGGCTTCGGAATGATCTGGTGGACGCTGGAGCAATTGATGATACTGCCGCCTGCGCCGCGCGCGACGAAATGCGCGAGCGCCTTCTGCGCGCAAAGCACGGCGCCGTTGAGATTGACCTCGATGATGCGGCGATAGGTTGCGACGTCGAGCGCCTCGCTCGGCGACTCCCGCTGGAAGCCCGCATTGTTGACGAGGCAGTCGAGGCGCTTCCAGCGCGAAAGGATCGTCTCGAACATCGCCGCGATCTCCTGCTCGTTGCCGACGTCGGCCTTGACGACAATGTGATCGAGCTTGCCAGGGCCGCGGTCGCCCGACGCCGTCCGAGCAAGCGCGAGCGTCTCCTCGGCCCCTTCAGGGTGATCGAAGAAGTTGATGGCGACGGTTGCGCCTTCCTGCGCGAGGCGTATGGCGACGGCGCGGCCGATGCCTTGCGAGGCGCCGGTCACCAGCGCGTATTGGCCGACGAGGCGGGAGGGAAACGGGGTCGAGCGATTGGTCTGCGACATGGGCTTGCTTTCTCCGGAATGCAGCATCATCGGTGGAACCGGAATTTTGTTCCATCCTCCAGCGCATCGCTGGGATTCATTCCGCGCGGCGCGCCAAGGGCGAGGTGAGGATCTGGTATAGGATGATGGCGCCGAAAGTTGCGGTGCCGATCCCGCCGATCGTGAACGCGCCGAATTTGAGCGTGAGATCGCCGGCACCTGCGGTCAGGGCCACGGCGACGGTAATCAGGTTTGCGGGATTTGCGAAATCAACCTTGTTCTCGACCCAGATCCGGCCCGCCATCGCGGCGATCAATCCGAACAGCACGATCGAGAGGCCGCCGATGACAGGGCCGGGGATCGACAGGATCAGCGCGCCGAATTTCGGCGAGAAGCCGAGCACGATCGACACCGTGGCCGCGAACGCAAACAGCAAAGTCGAATAGACCTTCGTCGCCGCCATGACGCCGATGTTCTCGGCATAGGTGGTGACGCCGGTGCCGCCGCCGCAGGCCGCGACGATCGTCGCGAGACTATCGGCGAGCAGGGCGCGCCCAAGATAGGCATCGAGGCTCCGGCCCGTCATGGCGCCGACGGCCTTGATGTGACCGAGGTTCTCGGCGACGAGAATGATCGCAACCGGCGCGATCAGGAAGATTGCATCGGCATGGAAGCTCGGCGCAGTGAACTTCGGCAGGCCGAGCCACGGCGCGGCCGAGAGCTGCGCGAAGTCGACCGGCTTGCCGAAGCCGAGGCCGTTCGCGAACAGCAGGTACAAAAGATAGCCGCCGATCGCGCCAAGGATGATCGGCAGGCGGCGCCAGAGGCCCGGAGCGGCAACGGCAACCACGCCGATGATCAGAACGGTCGCGAGTCCGATCCAGGTGTCGAACGCGTTGGCGCTCACTGCCTTGACCGCCACCGGTGCGAGGTTGAGGCCGATCGCGGCGACCACGGCGCCGGTCACGGCCGGCGGCATCAGGCGCTCGACCCAGCCGACCCCCGACCACATCACGATCAGCGCGATGACACCGTAGAGCACGCCGGCGCCGATGATGCCGCCGAGTGCGACGGAGAGATTCGGATTCGATCCATGCCCGGCGTAACCGGTGGCGGCGATGACGACGGCGATGAACGCGAAGCTCGAGCCGAGATAGCTCGGCACGCGCCCCGCGACGATGACGAAGAAGATCAGCGTGCCGATGCCGGAGAACAGGACCGCAACATTGGGATCGAACCCCATCAGCAGCGGCGCGATGATCGTCGAACCCGACATTGCGACGCAATGCTGGAGACCGGAGACAACGGTCTGGCCCCATGACAGCCGCTCCTCGGGCATGATCACGCCCGAGGACTTGAGTTTCCAACGTGGAAAATAGACCTGCGAAGAACGGCCTTGCGCTTGCTCGTCCGAGCCTGTGATCGTCATGGTCCCCTCAGTTGCGGTGCAGCGATCGATCTTCGTGCGATCAGACAAAAATGTGATTGTCGCTTCTGCGGCGGCCATCACATGATGCAAGTCAAGCAAGATCCAGAAGCTTGCAAAATCAATGCGTTCCGGGACCTACAATATGACACAAGTCGCGATCCAGCCAGCCATACACCGCCGGCATCAGCCCTGGTACAAGATCCTCTACATCCAGGTTCTGATCGCGATCGCGCTCGGGGTGCTTATCGGCTATTCCTATCCCGATCTCGGCAAGGCGCTGAAGCCGCTCGGCGACGGCTTCATCGCGCTGATCAAGATGATGATCGCGCCGGTGATCTTCTGCACCGTGGTGCACGGCATCTCCTCGATGGGCGATCTCAAGCGCGTCGGCCGGGTCGGGCTGAAGTCGCTGATCTATTTCGAGACGGTCTCGACCGTTGCGCTCGCGGTCGGCCTGCTCGTCGGCGAGGTGCTCCAGCCCGGGCACGGCTTCAACATTGATCCCGCCACGATCGATCCGAAGTCGGTGGCGACCTACGTCACCAAGGCCAAGGAGGAAGGCATCGTCGCCCATCTGATGGCGATCATCCCCGACAGCTATCTGGGCGCGATCGCGCGCGGCGACCTGCTGCAGGTGCTGCTGATCTCGATCCTGTCGGGCTTCGCCATCGCCTTCCTCGGAAAGGCGGGCGAACCGATCGCAGACGCCATCGACAAGGCCGCGAAGATGTTCTTCGGCATCATCCGCATCATCGTCCGCGCCGCACCGATCGGCGCGTTCGGCGCGATGGCGTTCACGGTGGGCGCCTACGGCCTCGGTTCGCTGCTCAACCTCGCAGCCCTGATCGGCACGTTCTACCTGACCAGCATGCTGTTCGTGCTGATCGTGCTGGGCTCGATCGCCCGGCTCGCCGGCTTCTCGATCCTGCGCTTCATCGCCTATATCAAGGACGAGCTCCTGATCGTGCTCGGCACCTCCTCGTCGGAGACGGTGTTGCCGCAGATGATCCAGAAGATGGAGCATCTCGGCGCTTCGCGCTCGGTGGTCGGCCTGGTCATTCCGACCGGTTACAGCTTCAACCTCGACGGCACCAACATCTACATGACGCTGGCGACGCTGTTTTTGGCGCAGGCGACCAACACCCATCTGACGATCTGGCAGGAGCTCGGCATTCTGGGCATCGCCATGATCACCTCGAAGGGCGCCTCGGGCGTGACCGGCGCCGGCTTCATCACGCTTGCCGCGACGCTCTCGATCGTGCCCGACATCCCGATCCAGTCGATCGCGATCCTGGTCGGCATCGACAAGTTCATGAGCGAATGCCGCGCGCTGACCAATCTGATCGGCAACGGCGTCGCCTGCGTCGTCATCAGCCTCTCCGAAGGCGAGCTCGATCGCGACGCGTTGCACGAGACCATGGCCCATCCGCTGGACATGGGTGAGGCGCTGGAGCCGGGCGGCAGCGCATAGATCGAAGGCAGGCGCGGGCCGGTTCCGACGCGGTAGTTTCCCGGAGTGGTCAATTGGTGCGGCACGCGTCACAACAATGGCGTTGGGATCACCGATTGATATTCAATCTTTTCACCCGACGCGCTGGGGGCAGGGCGTCGGGTTTTTGTTGTCGACCAATGTGCCTGAGAGGGCCGAGTCGGCGACCAGCTCGACCCTGCGCGTGATACCGATCGCCTGCAAGAATGCCTCGTCGTGACTGACCACGAGCAGCGCGCCGTCATAGGCTCTCAGGCCCGCTTCGACGGCTTCGATGGAGTCGATGTCGAGATGATTGGTCGGCTCGTCCAGGATCAGCAGGGACGGCGGCATCGACCCGCCCAGCACGCAGGCGAGGCCCGCGCGAAACAGCTGCCCCCCGCTCAGACTCCCGACGATCTGCAAGGCGGCATCGGCGCGAAACATGAACCGGGCCAGGGCAGCATGGCACTCGTTCGCACCCGCCATTGGATCGAGACGCGCAAAATTGTCCAGAATGGACATCGCGGGATCGAGCAGGCTGACCTTCTGGTCGAACAGCGCAAACTCCGGCCTGACCCGGACGGAGCCCGAGAGCGGGCGCAGCTCGCCCGCGATGAGTTTCAGCAGCGTCGTCTTGCCGGAGCCGTTGGGTCCGGCCAGCGCGACCCGTTCCGGCCCAACGACGGCGAATGAGAGATCGCGCAAAACCGGCTGCTCCGGCTGATAGCCGGCGCTGACGCGATCCAGCCAGAGCACCTCTCTGCCCGCCGGCAAATTCGTCGACAGCAGTTTCACGGACAGCGGCTGAAGTATCTCGATGCGCCGGCGCGCCGCGTCGACGGCCTCGAGCGCTTCGGCGCGACGTCGCTCGGCGATTTGCGCGTTCTTGCCGCCGGTGTCCTCGCTGCGGTCCTTGCGCGCGCCGGCCAGGATGCGCGGCATGTCGCCCTTGGCCCGCTTCTTCCTACCACCGCTGTCCTTGCGTGCCTTCCGTTCGGCTGCCTCTTGCGTCTTCCCGTCGATCTCGGACAGACGCCTCTCGGCGTGCGCGAGGTCGTGCCTGATGGCGGTGAGTTCGGTGGCCTTCTGCTCGCGATATCTGCTCCAATTGCCGCCATATCGCGTCGCCCCAAGCGACGTCAGCTCGACGATCGCATCCATCGTTTCGAGCAAGCCCCGATCATGGCTGACGACAATCGCGCCGCCGCGCCAGGCGGCGAGGAGATCGGTCACGGCCTTGCGTCCGTCCTGGTCGAGATTGTTGGTCGGCTCGTCCAGCAGCAGGAAGTCCGGCTGTGCGAAAACCAGCGCAGCGAGACGGGCCCGCGTGACCTGTCCGCCGGACAGGCAGGACAACTCCGTATCGGGAGAAGGCCCGAACCCGAGGCGCGCCAGAGCAGCCTCAAGCCGCGCTTCGAGCGTCCAGTCGATCTCGGCGATATCCTCGGCCGAGGCATCGCCCCGCTCCGCACGGCGAAGCAGCTCCAGCGTCTGCCGCGCATCGAACAGGTCGGCCACCGTCGCACCCGCAGGCATTTGCACGTCCTGGCGCAGCAGGCCGATGGTCCCGTTGATCAGAATGCGTCCGGACTGGGGAGCACGCTCCCCGGCAATCGATGCAAACAGGGTGGTTTTTCCGACGCCATTACGGCCGACGAGGCCGGTTCGTTCGGCACCGAACGTCAGATCGATGTTGGAAAAGAGAGCGCGGCCGTCAGGCGTGAACAGCGACAGGTTCGACAGGATGATTGAAGCAGGCATGGAATTCCCCGTGAGCAAGGCAGGTCGGCTTTGCGGTCGGGGTAAAATCCATGGCTGCTAATTCCTGATTGGGAGCTGGCTTAACTAAACCTGCCGGCGGACGAGATCAAGCCGTATCGGCTCCGCCGGCGAGCATTTCAGTCCTTGAGCGCGGTGACCACCACCTCGATCAGCGCACCGCCGCCGAGATCGGCGACGCCGACGGTGGCGCGCGTCGGCAGATTGTCGCCGAAGAATTCGGTCCAGGCCGCGTCCATCTCCTTCTTCTTAGAGAGATCGGTAACGAAGATCGAGGTGCTGACGATTCGGCTCTTGTCGGTGCCCGCTTCCTTTAGAAAGCCGGCGATCTTGCTGAGGATGTTGCGAGTCTGCTCGCCCATCGAGACGGAGGTGTCGTCGGCGATGGTGCCGCCGATGAAGACGAAGCCGTTGGCTTCGACGGCGCGGTGCATGATGGGGGTGCGGATGCTGCGGGTGATGCTCATGATGTCCTCTTGTTGCTAGAGTGTGGAAGGATGGAAACGGTCGATGCCGAGACCGCTGACACGGGTCTGGGTGCCGCCGTTGACGATCAGCTCCGCCATGACCGCGCCGGCGCCGGGACCGAGCTGGAAGCCGTGCAGCGAGAAGCCGAACTGGTGATAGAGGCCCTTGTGGCGGGTGCTCGGGCCGAACACTGGGATGTCGTCCTTCATCTTCGCCTCGATACCGGCCCAAGCGCGCATGATCGTGGCATCGCGCATCACCGGAAACAGCTCGAACACGGTGCGGGCGCTGGTCGCAAGGCTCTTCCAGTCCAGCACCGTCTCGTTGCGGTCCTGATAGGGCCTCGCCAGATGGCCGCCGCCGATCAGCACGGTGCCGTTGGTGAATTGCTTGAAGGACAGTTTGCGCCCGCGCAGGATCACGACGGGATCGATGAAGTGCGGCACGCGCGAGGTGATCATCAGCATCGGCGCCACGGTCTCGACAGGAACCGGCTCGCCGAGCGCAGCCGCGATCGTCCCGGCCCATGCGCCGGCGGCGTTGACGAGCACCGGTGCAGCATAGCTCTCAGTGCCGACATCGACGTACCAGAGGCCAGCGCTGTGCCGGATGTTGCTGGCAGCCACGCCCTCGCGCACCGTCGCGCCGAGCTGCTCGGCCTTGCGGCGGAACGCGCTCGTCGTCTGCGCCGGATTGGCCGCGCCGTCGCGGCGCGAGACCACGCCGCCGGGACAGGTCTCTGCCACCGCGGGCACCAGCCGCCGCAGCTCGGTGGCGTCGATCAGCTCCTCATGGGTGAAACCGAGCGCGTTCAGCTCGGCGACGCGGGCGCGGCAGACGGCGAGCTCCTCCTCGTTCTCGGCGACGAGCACCTGACCGTAACTCTCAAAGCTGCAATCGTCGTCGAGGAGATCGGTGATCTTCTCCCAGATCCCCATCGAGCGGATCGAGAGCGGGATCTCCGGAATGTGCCGCGCAAGCTGGCGGACACCGCCGGCATTGACGCCGGACGCATGGCGGCCGGCGTAGTCTTTCTCGATCAGCACCGGCTTCATACCAGCGAGGCACAGATGCAGCGCGGTCGAGCATCCGTGGATGCCGCCGCCAATGACGATCGCATCCACGTTTCTGGTCACCCGCGCACCACCGCCTTGACGTCGGCCTCGCTCTTGGGAATGGCAGCGAGTTCGGCCAGCGTGATCGGCTTGACCGGCGCGCGCAGCCGGTAATAGCCGATCTCCTGCGGGGTCTTAGCCCGGGCCTGCGCCATCAGCTCGGTGACAGTGAGGCCGCAGAGCCGGCCCTGGCATGGGCCCATGCCGGTGCGGCGATAGGCCTTGAGCTGGTTGGGCCCGGTGGCGCCAATCGCGACGGCATCGAGAATGTCCTTGGCGGTGACTTCCTCGCAGCGGCAGACGATGGTGTCGCCCGCGGGAATACGGAATTGCGGGGCGGGGCGGAACAGTGTGTCGAGGAAGACGCGGCCGCGCTCGGCCTTGGCGAGATCGGCGCGGAGCGTCGCCATCGGCGCAAGCTTCGCAGCAGCCGCGGGCGCCAAAACTTCCACCGCCGCGCGTGCAGCGATGCGGCCCCGAACCACGGCGGCCATCGCACCACCAATGCCGGCGCCGTCGCCGGCGATCGCGATGCCGGCGACCGTTGAATTGCCACTCGCGTCGAGCACCGGCGACCAGCACAATTGCAGCTCGTCCCAGCGATGCTCGATCCCGGCGGCCATCGCGAGATTGACGTTGGGCACGACGCCCTGATGCAGCAGCAGCAGATCCGCCGGGATGGTCTCGCGTTTGCTGCCGGCAACATAGCTCACGTTCGTGAGCCGGCCATCACCCGATGCCGAGAGCTCGGTCACGCCTGACACGACCTGCACCTTCGCCTTCACCTCGCGCATCATTGACAGGCCCTTGGCGAAATAGGGCGAGGTGAGGAAGGCAAAGGCATGCGGCAGCGCCGCGAAATAATTGCTGCGCGCGGTGGTGTCGAGGATGCGGTCGATGCGGCCGCCGAGCCGCAAAATCTGCGCGGCGAGCAGCCACAGCAGAGGCCCCTGCCCGGCGATCACCGTGCGCCCGTCCGGCACCAGCGCCGACGATTTCAGCATGGTCTGCGCAGCACCCGCGGTCATCACGCCCGGCAGCGTCCAGCCGGAAATCGGAAACGGCCGCTCCAGCGCGCCGGTCGCGAGGATCACGCGCTGCGCCTTGACGAAGGCGGACGCGCCGCCGACCGAGACGGCGATCTCGAGGTTGCGATCAAGGCTCCAGACTGTCGCGCGATGGATGATTTCGGCATCGCTCGCGCGCAGCGCCTGCACGAGATCGGCGCCCGCCCAATAGTCGGCGCCGAGCTGATCGCGCTCGGTGACAGGCGTCGAGGCGATGGCGCGAAACACCTGGCCGCCGGGACCGATGTTCTCGTCGAGCAGCAGCGTCGACAGTCCGGCTTCGGCGGACGTCGCAGCGGCAGCGAGGCCCGCAGGCCCAGCGCCGATCACCACGACGTCATAGGTTTCGCGCTTGGGAGCCATGGTCATTTTCCAATCTCCCGCTTGCCCTTCTGGATTTCGACCTGCATGCCCTCGGCGACAGGCACGAGACAGCCCTGGCGATTGCCGACACCGTCGATGGTGACGAGGCAGTCGAAACACACGCCCATCATGCAGTAAGGCAGACGCGGCGCGCCGCTGACCGCGGTGGATCGCCGCGCGTCGCAGCTCGAGGCCAGCAGCGCCGCGGAGACGGTGTCGCCCTGACGCGCCGCAACGGCAACGCCGTCGACGAAGATCTGCACTGGCGGCCGTTTGTCCTGTTCGGATCGTCTAAACATCTTGGTTCCTTCAATATCCCTAGTAGCCGCTGTTGTTGGCCGCGCCCGCGGCGCCGAAGCGGCTCGCCGAGAACGCGCCGACCAGCTCCGCCTCGAGTGCGCCTTGCGCAACCATGCGCGCGATCTCGAAAGCGTGGTTGGAGGCCAGCGTCACGCCGGAATGGCAGCAGGCGACGAAGGCGCCGGGATGCGTCTCTGACTGGTCGTAGATCGGAAAGCCGTCCTGCGGCATGACGCGGATGCCGGCCCAGCTCCGGACCACGTTGAGCCGCGCCAGATGCGGAAACATCCGCTGCGCGCGGTCCGTCATCACCGCGCTGATCGAGTGCTTCAGCGTGCGATCGTCGAGCTCGTCCTCCTTGCTGTCGCCAATCATCACCGTGCCCTCGTCGGTCTGGCGGATCGTGGTCAGCGGATGCGGCAGGAACGGCATGGTGCGCTCGGTCACCACGATCTGGCCGCGGGTCGGGCCCATCGGCGCGTAGAGGCCGACCATTGGCGCCAGCGTCTGGTTGGCATTGCCGGCAGCGAGCACGATCTTGGCGGCGCGCAGCTCACCCTTCGGCGTGGTCAGGCGGAATTCGCCGCCGCTCTTGCTGATTGCCGAGACCGGACGCTCCGGGAAATACTCGATGCCGAATTCCTTGAAGCCGGTGTGGAACGCGCGGAACGTGCGCAGCGAATTGACGTGGCCGTCGAGCGGACAAAAACTGCCGCCGGAGACCTCGGGCCCGATCAGCGGCAGCGACTTCTTCACCTCGGATGCGGAAAGCATCTCCATCTTGTAATCGGCCGCACCGGTCTGGTTGTGCATGCGCTTGACCAGATCGGTGCGCTGGCCGAACTCATCTTCGCCGAGGGTGAGATGAAAGCCGCCATTCTGCTGGAGTGCCACATCGAGCCCGGTCTGCTGCTTCAGCTCAGAGGCGAGCCGGCCCCATGCTTGCGACGCCTGCACGGTCCAGACCGTATAGGCCGGCATGCCGAGCCCTTTGCTCTGCACCCAGACCAGCGCAAAATTCGCGCGCGAGGCGCGCTTGCTGATGTCACCCTCGTCGAGCACGGCCACGCTCTTGCCGAGCCGGCCGAGGCCCCACGCAATGGCGGAGCCGAGCAGTCCGCCGCCGACGACGGCGACGTCGTAATCCGTTCGCATAGATTCTCCTATCGTCCCGTATCGCCCTTGCCGGCGAGCACACGGTCGAGCCCGTAGAAGCGGTCGAGCAGAATGAGGGCGGTCATGGTGATCGCGATCACGCAGGCCGAGACCGACGTCACCAGCGGATCAATGTTGTCCTGGATGTAGAGGAACATGCGCACCGGCAACGTCTCGGTGCCGGGTGCCGCAAGGAAGACGGTCATGGTCAGATCGTCGAAGGACTGGATGAAGGCGAGCGCCCAGCCGCTGATGACGCCGGGCAAGATCAGCGGCAGCGTGACGCGGCGGAACAGCGTCCAGCCGCCGGCGCCTAGCGACACCGCCGCCATCTCAACCGAGAGGTCCATGCCGGTTGCTGCCGCCAGCGTCAGCCGCAGCGCGAACGGAAACACGATGATGACATGCGCGATGATCAGCGCCGCAAAGCTGCCGCCGAGCCCAGCCGAGGTGAAGAAGCGCAGGAAGGCGATGCCGAGCACGACGTGCGGGATCATCAGCGGCGACAGGAACAGTGCCGCCAGTGCGTCTCGACCGCGGAAACGATAGCGCGCGATCGCCAGCGCCGCCGGCACCGCGAACAACAGCGCCACGAAAGATGAGAGCGCGCCCAGCCCGAGGCTGACCCAGAACGCGTGGACGAATTCCGGATAATTTGCGATCGCCCTGAACCAGCGCAGCGAGAAGCCATTGGTCGGCAGCGACAAAAAGCCTTCGGGCGTGAAGGCGACGAGGCAGACCACCAGGATCGGCGCCACCATGACGATGACGAAGATGGTGTGGAAGATCAGCGCGAGCGGGCCGTTCCGGCTCATCGGAACACCTCCGCATAGCGCCGCTCGATCAGCGCGTTGCTGCCGACGACGATCAGCACCAGCGCGACCAGCAGAAGCGTTGCGACCGCGGCACCGAGCGGCCAGTTCAGCGTGTTGAGGAATTCGTCATAGGCCAGCGTCGCCGCGACCTTGAGCCGGCGGCCGCCGATGATCGCGGGTGTCGCGAAGGCACTGGCCGAGAGCGAGAAAACGATGATCGCGCCCGACAGCACGCCCGGCATGATCTGCGGCATGATGATGCGGCGGATGATGGTCACGGGGCCTGCGCCGAGGGACATCGCGGCATTCTCGATCTGCGGGTTGAGCCGCTGGAGTGCGGCCCATACCGACAGCACCATGAACGGCATCATCACATGCGCGAGCGCGATCACCATGCCTGTTTCGGTGAACATGAAGGGAATGGGGAAGCGGATCAGCCCGGCCGACATCAGGAGCTTGTTGACGAGACCGTTATTGCCGCCGAACAGCAGCGCCCAGCCGAGCGTGCGCGCCACCACGGAGATCAGCAGCGGCCCGAGGATGACCAGTAGGAAAAAGCTCTTCCAGCGGCCGCTCATGCGGTTGAGGATGTAGGCTTCGGGTGCGCCGAGCACTGCGGTGAGCAGCGTGGTCAGGACCGCGATGCGAAACGTCCGCCAGAACATCTCGGCGTAATAGGGATCGGTCGCGATCTCGTGCCAGTTCTTCAGAATGAAGACCGGCTCGATGCCTTTGTACTGGCCCCAATCGTGGAACGACAGCATCACAGTCATCGCCAGCGGTATCAGCAGCACGCCAACGAACAGCATCAAGGCGGGCGCGGTGAGCGCCCACGGCGCGCGTGCGTTTCGTTCCTCGGCGGCCGCGCTCATGCAGCAGCTCCGCCGCGGACGCTCATGTCCTCCGGTCGCCAGCTGAGGCGAACCGCCTCGCCTTCGGCGGGCTGCCTCTCGCCGTCATTCTGACGGATCACGATCGCCGGGCCGCATTCACTCTCGCACTGGAACAGCCAGTGATTGCCCTGGAAAATGCGCGTGATGATTTTCGCGCTGAGCCCCGCATCGCCGAAGCCGATCCGCTCAGGGCGAATACTGATCGTTACAGGACCGCTGAGCCCGGCAGGCGCAGGCGCGCTCCACGAGCCGGCGATCAATCGCGCAGGCGCACTCGCCCGATCGATCGTCGCGGCAAAGTCGTTGGTCTTGCCCAAAAACTGCGAGACGAAGGCCGAAGCTGGCTTCTCATAGGTCTCTTGAGGCGTGCCGATCTGCTCGATGCGGCCCTGGCTCATCACCACGATGCGGTCGGACAGCGACATCGCCTCGTTCTGGTCGTGGGTGACCAGGATCGTGGTGGTGCCGATGGTGCGCTGGATCTGCCGCAGCTCGATCTGCATCTCCTCGCGCAGTTTTGCGTCGAGATTGGACAACGGCTCGTCGAGCAGCAGCACGCTCGGCTTGATCACCAGCGCGCGCGCCAGCGCCACGCGCTGCTGCTGGCCGCCGGACATGCGGCGGGGATGACGGTCCTCGAAGCCGGCGAGGCCGACCATCGCGAGCGCGGCGCGGACGCGCTCGGCCCGCTCGCCGCGCGGCACATTGCGCATCTCGAGGCCGAACGCGACGTTCTCCGCCGCCGTCATGTGCGGAAACAGCGCGTAGCTCTGGAACACGATGCCGAGCCCGCGCTTGGCCGGATGGATCGCGGCCAGGTCCTTGCCCTCCAGTCGGATCGCGCCGCGGGTGGGATCGAGGAAACCAGCGATCATCTGCAGGGTCGTTGTCTTGCCGCAGCCGGAGGGGCCAAGGAAGGAGATGAACTCCCCCTTCCCCACCGCGAGACTGAAGTCGTCGACGACAGTCTGCGCTCCGAATTGCTTGGCGACCCCTTCGAGCTCGAGATAGGCCATGGCACTGTCTCCGCTATGACCGATCAGCGCTCGACCTCACGGTTCCAGCGCTTGGTCCACTCCTCGCGCTTCTCGTTGATGACAGTCCAGTCCGGATTATAGAGCTTTGCCGCGCGCTCGCCGAGCGGCGCCATCTTGCCGAGCTCCGGCGGCACCACCAGCGATTTCAGCACCGGGCCGTAGCCATAGTCCTTCAGCATCACGAGCTGGATCTTGGGATCGAGCAGCATCTTGACGAAGTTGGATGCGAGCGGCGAAGCGTTCGGCTTGGCGATCGGGCACGCTGTCGTCAGCAGCGTCGCCGCACCTTCCTTCGGATAGACGAAGTCGACGGGGAAACCAGTGTTGGCAAAGCTCTGCACGCGGCCGGTGCCCCACACCGCGATCACGGCCTGACCGGACTGGAACAGCTCGGTCATCTTGCCCGGCGACGGCTCGTAGGCCAGCACGTTCGGATTGATCTGCTCCTTGAAGATCTTGAAGCCGGAATCGACATTGGACTCGCCGCCGCCGTTCATCTTCGACAGCATCACCAGCGCTTCGAGACCATAGGTGTTGTTGATCGGCGGGATCACGAGCTGCTTGGCGTATTTCGTGTCCTTCAGGTCGTTCCAGGAGGTCGGCGGCGCCCAGCCTTTCTCCGCGAACACCTTGGTGTTGTACATCAGGCCGGTGGCGACGATGCCGATCGCGACCGCGCGATCGTCCTTGAAGCGGGCGGTGTCGTAGAGATCGGCGGGAACACCTTCGAGCTTGCCGCAGAAGCCGAGTTGGATCGCCTGGTACATCGGGCCGTCGTCGACGATGGCGACGTCGATCTGCTGGTTGCCCTTCTGCGCCTGCAGCTTTGCCAGCGTGTCGGTGGAGTTGCCGGCGACGTACTCGACCTTGACGCCGTTCTCCTTCTCGAAGGCCGGGATCACCTCGTCGCGGATGGTCTTCTCGAACGAGCCGCCATAGCCGGCGACATAGAGCGTTTTCTGCTGGGCCGAGACGGCCGACGGGGCGGCAATGAGCGCCGCGATGCTGACCGCTGTCAGAAGGCGAAAAGTCTTCATATGGACCGATCTCCAATACCGGAATGAGATGACGTGCCGACGAGTCTCGCTGGCTGAAGCGCCTTCCGCATTTTCTTCCGCGCAAACCCCTCTCCGATCAGGGCTCCGGCCCCTGCTCGCGGATTTTGGCGCGATCCGGAGGTTGAACCCCTCCAATCTGCCGAAAAAGCGGGCTGTCTCCAGTCCTGATGAAAAAGATCGCAAACCCTGGCTTCCATCGTCCAATGAATAATGGCACCTTCTGCATGCCTAAATGTTATGGATGGAATTGGGTATGGGCCGGATCAATTCGCGGCAGGTAGAGGCCTTCCGCGCGACGATGCTCACGGGCAGCGTGACCGAGGCGGCGGCGCTGATGAAGGTGACGCAGCCTGCGGTCAGCCGGCTGCTGCGCGACCTCCAGGCGCTCTTGAAGATGGAGCTGTTCGAGCGGCGCGGCACCGGGCTGGTACCGACTGCCGCAGCGATGGCGCTCTATACTGAAGTGGAGCGCTCCTTCGTCGGCCTCGAACGCATCACCGCGGCGGCCGAGGAAATCCGCGGCCGCCGCACCGGCTCGCTGCGGATCGCAGCACTTCCGGCGCTGTCGAACGGTTATCTGCCGCGGCTCACTGGCCACTTCCTGAAGGAGCGGCCGAACCTCAACCTCGCCTTCTTCGGCGTGATCTCGCCGATCGTGGTCGACTGGGTGCTGAACAATCAATGCGATGTCGGATTTGCCGAGGTGCCGATCGCGCATTCCGGCCTGCCGAGCCAGAAGCTGCCGGCACCGGCGCGCGTCGCGGTGCTGCCGACAGGCCATCGCCTCACGGAAAAGGAAGTTTTGCAGCCTCGCGATTTCGAGGGCGAGACCTTCATCTCGCTGTCGGCGGGATCGTCGAGCCGGCACCTCGTCGACCAGATCTTCCACCGTCACGATGTCCGCCGCGTGCTGCGGGTCGAGACCGCGCTGTCGGAGATCATGTGCGGCATGGTCTCGTCGGGGCTTGGCGTCGCGATCTGCGATCCCTTCACCGCACAGGAATTTTCCACCCGCGGCGTCGTCGTGCGCCGCTTCCTGCCGCGCATCGACTTCGAATTCTCCGCGGTTTTTCCGGCGCAGCGAAGCCCCTCGCCGGTGGCGCTGGATCTGGTCGAGACCATGCGCAAGGCGCTCGCCGAGTTTGAGGATTAGAACGCGTTTGGGTTGAAGCGATTTCGCCACGGGCTCGCTGCAACCTCTCCCGCTTGCGGGGAGGTCGGCGCGAAGCGCCGGGTGGGGGCTCTCTCCATAGGGGGAGCGCCCCAATGCGGAAACACCCCCACCTCAGCCCTCCCCCGCAAGCGGGAGAGGGAGCGCACCGTCGTCGTGGCAAAGCGGCGCTCAGCCGTTGAATGCGGCCTGTGCCTCCGGCAAATCCCAGATCTTGCCGATCGCGGCGTTGCCGGCTGCGGTGATTGCCGCTTCGTCAGCGGCGAGATAACGCCCGGCATCGATCAGCATGCGGCCGTCGACCATGACCTGATCGATATTGGCGCGGTTGGCGAGCGCGATCAGCGCGCGGCGCGGATCGAACAGCGGCTGAAGATGCGGATGAGTGAGATCGACGACGGTGAGATCGGCGGTCGCGCCCGGCTCGATCCGCCCGAGGTCAGGCCGCTTGATCACGTCGGCGGCGATTGCCGTGTTCGCCTCGATCAGCTCGGGCGAGTTCGCGACATCGGCGCGCGCTGAGGTGATCTTGGAGATCAGCGAGGCGGCATTGAGCTCGCCGAGCAGGTCCATGTTGTAGCCGTCGGTGCCGACCACCGTGCGCACACCGTGCTCCGCAAACCGGCTGAACGCGGCGGTGACGCCGGCGCGCGCGAACACGCGCGGGCAATTCAGAACCGTCATGCCGCGCGCCGCCATCAGCTTGAGATCGTCGTCGCTGCTGAACATGCAGTGCGCCGCCATCAGATCGGGCGCCAGCAGGCCCAGCCAGTCGAGATATTGCGCCGGCGTGCGGCCGCCATAGCGCTTGCCGATGGTCTCGACCTCGGCGCGGCTCTGCGCCATATGCGTCGTGATTGGCACGCCAAGCTCGCGCGCCCGCGCGGCGCAGGCCTTCAATAGATCGGGGCCGCAGGTGTCGGTGGCATGCGGGCTCATCGCAAGGCTGATGCGACCGTCGCCACGATTATTCCAGCGCCGGTAGAGCGCATCCCATGTCGCCATGTCGGCGGTGCCGTCGTCGCCGGCATAGTGGACCACGCCGTCAGGGCCGGCCTTGGCGTCGGAGGTCGAGAACAGATAGGGCGCGCCATAGAAGCGAATGCCCATCTCCTCGGCGGCGTCGAACATCTCGGGGATCGAGTTCCGGAACGGCTCCATCACCGTGGTGGCGCCGCCTTTCAGGAGTTGAAGGATGCCGAGCCGCGCGACCGCCATGCGCTCTTCAGCCGACAGCAGATCAGCGCCGCGCTTGGTCAGCGGCAAAAGCACCGTGTAGACGATGCTCTGGTTGTTGCGGCGACCGTTACCGTCCTCGGTGTGACTGCGCGCTACTGCTTCAGAGAAACAGTGATTATGCAGGTTGAGGAGGCCCGGCAGAACGAATCGGCCGGGACGGTCATGCACCTCGTCGGCCTGCGGCTTGTCGCGCGTGACCGCGGCGATTGTCTTGCCTTCGACCAGAACCCAATGGTCGCGCAACACGTCCTGCGCGCCGTTCTTGCGTGACAGCACATAGCTGCCGAAAATTGCGATCGTGCTCATGCGGGACGTACGTTCCAGAAGACGGCGGTGCCGTCGAGAATGCCGGTGATGGCTTTGCGATAGGCGGTCGGCTGCTTGTACAGCCCGATCGGAATATAAGGGATTTCCTGGAAAGCCACCGCCTGGATCTGGCGGCAGATGCGCTGCTGCTCCGCGAGCTCGGAGGCCGCCAGCCACTGGCTGCGCAGGCCGGCCATCTTCTCGCTCGCATACCAGCCGGCGACCTTGCCCTCGCCGCGGATGTTGGTGTTGCCGGCCGGATTGAGCCAGTCGATGCCCTGCCAATTGCCGACAGCAGCGCTCCAGCCGCCCTGCCCGATCGGGTCCTTCTTGAGCTGACGCTGCAACACGACAGCGAAATCGAGCCCGGCATATTCGACGTTCATGCCAGCCTTGCGCAGGCTGTCGACGGCGATCTCGCCGAGCGGCTTCTGCGCCAGTGAGTTGGTGGGGACGAGCACCACGATCTTCTCGCCGTTGTAGCCGGCGGCTTTCAATGCGGCCTTGACCTTGGCGTAGTCGCGCGGACCGCGAAACACGTCGAGGCCGACCTCGCTCGCCATCGGCGTATTCGGCGCGAAATAGCCGATCGGCGAGACCTGGAAGTTCGGATCGGTACCGGCCACCGCGGTCATGAACGAGGACTGATCGATCGCACCGAGCAGAGCACGGCGAACGGCAGGATTGTCGAACGGCGGCTGAAGATGATTGAGGCGCAGCATGCAGGCATAACCCCGGGGATCGAGGATTCGCGTCTCGATGTCGCCGGCGGCCTTGATCACCGGCAGCAGATCATGCGGCGTGGTCTCCTGCCAGTCCTGCTCGCCGGTCTGGAGCGCGGCGACGCCGGTGCCGGCGTCAGGCGTGGTGGTCCAGACCACGCGGTCGTAATGCACGATCTTCGGTCCCGCGGTCCAGTCCGGCTTGCCGTCGGTGCGCGGCTGGTAACGCTCGAACTTGGCGTAGGCGTTGCGCGCGCCCTGCACGCGCTCGTCGGCGAGGTAGCGGAACGGACCGCTGCCGATCACTTCGGTCAGCGGCTTGAATGGATCCTGGCTCGCCAGCCGCTCCGGCATCATGAAGCAGGCATTGATCGCGGCCTTGCCGAGCGCCTGCGGCAGCAGCGGGAACGGGCGCTTGAGGCGGAAGCGGATGGTGCGGTCATCGGCGGCCGAGAGTTCGGCGGTCGCCTCCATCAGCTCGCCGCCAAAACCGTCGCGCGCGGCCCAGCGCCGGATGCTCGCGACGCAGTCGCGGGCGAGCACGCGCTCGCCATCATGCCAGAACAGGCCGTCGCGCAGCGTAAGGTCCCATTGCAGGCCGTCACCGGAGATGGCGTGGCCAGACAGCATCTGCGGCGAGACCTGAAGCGAAGAACTCATGCCATAGAGCGTGTCGTAAACCATGAAGCCGTGGTTTCGCGACACCTGCGCGGTCGAGTAGATCGGATCGACGAAGGCGAGGTCGATCACCGGAATGAAGCGCAGCGTGGTCTGGGATTCGGCGCGGACGATGCCCGGGAATGACAGCGCCGGCATTGCGGCGGCGGCCTTGAGGAGCGAACGGCGGGAGATAGGCATTATAAGGAGCTCCTGACGAGATCGAATTGCATCATTCGTCTCTCACGTGTTCAACAAGACCGCACCGATCGCGGCAGCGACGGCCTGCTGCGCCGGTTCGATCACGGGCACGCCGATCGCATCCGCAATTGCTGCGCGGTGCGAGGCAATGCCGGCGCAGCCCATCACCACGACGTCGGCGCGGCATTGCGTGACCAGCGCGCGGCCGGCTTCGATCAACCGGCCGCGGATGTCAGCGCCTGCCGTCTCCGCCGCGCTCGCACCGACCGACCAGCTTCCGGCGTATCGGCTGTCGACACCCATCACCCGCGCCATGCGCTGCTGGCGGCGGATGCTCGACGGCGACAGTGCGATGACGCCGAAACGTTCGCCCAGCATCAGCGCGCGAAAAATGCCGCATTCGGCGATCCCCAGCACCGGGCGCCCGCCGGCCGCCTCGCGCACCGCATGCAGGCCGGGATCGCTGAAGCAGGCAAGCACGAAAGCATCCGCATTGTCGCGGGCAACGCGGTTGACCAGCGGCATCACGACGCTGTCGGCGTCGCGCTGCGAGCTGATGCCGGATGGTCCCTCGGCAAGGCCGACCACTTCGATCTTCGGCCCACCGGTGATCCTGAGCGGCGCGATCGCGTCATCGATCGCCGCCGTCACCGATGCGGAGGAGTTGGGATTAATGACGAGGATGCGGGTCATGGCGCTGCCTGGCGGTTGCCAGCCTCGTGGCGCAGGAAGTTTTCCGCGATCTTCTCGCCAGTCGTGATCCAGACATCCGGGCATGACTTTGCGTAGGTCAGGAACTCGCGCAGCAGGCGCAGCCGCATCGGACGGCCGCTGCATTGCGGGTGCAACACGGTCGTCACCATCGCGCCCCAATCGCGCACTTCGTCCAGTTCGTCCTTCCAGATCGAAAGCACATGCTCCTTGGGGAAGATCGAACGCGGGCTGAAGCGCGCGGAGAGGCCGTGCATCCAGTCGTCATAGCTCGCCGTCACCGGTAGCTCGATCGTGCCGGGCTTGCCGTCGGCGAGGCGATGGCGATAGGGCCGCACGTCGTCGCGGAAGGAGGACGTGTAGACGATGCCATGGCGCACCAGTGCCATCCGCAGCTCTTCGGTAAACTCGCCGTAAGGCGCGCGATAGCCGGTCGGCGTAACGCCGAGCCGGCGCTTCAGCGCCTCGAAGCCACGCTCCAGCTCCTCCTCGATCCAGGGATCACCGGGATCAGGCAAGAGATGGTGATAACCGTGATGGCCGATCTCATGGCCAGCTTTGAGAATCGATTCCCCCATCGCCGGATGCGCATCGACCGACCATCCCGTGACGAAGAAGGTCGCCTTGAGGTCGAGCTGGTCGAGTAGCTCCAGAAGTTTCGGCGTACCGACGCGCGCCTCGTAGCCGCCATAGCTCATGGTGATGAGCCGCTGCGCGTGAACCGCATCCTTGCTGGTCCACGCACTTTCCGCGTCGACGTCGAAGGAGAGGAACATCGCCGATTTGTACGGCTGCGGCCAGGGATATTCCGGTGCGGGATCCGCGGTGTTGGCCGGGACAAGCGGGATGCTCTGAAGTGCCTTACTGTCCAGCATTGATGGTCGCCTTCTCGAGTGCGTTGTCTGTCAGTTTCCACTTGGCGAGCAGGGTACGGTAGGTGCCGTCCGCGATCAGCGCATCGACCGCCTCCAGCATCGCCTGCTGCAGCGCCTTTTCCTTGACCGGCAGAGCTATGCCGGTGAATTGCTGCGCGATGGGCTCGCCTACGGCCGCATAGGTGCCGGGCTCGAGGTCCATGATGTAGGGCAGCGTCTCGTTGCCCTGGGCGGCGGCGTCGATCCTTCCCTGCCTGAGCTGGGTGCGGGCATCGGCCGATCCGTCGGTGCCGACGAACTGGATCGGATTGGTGCCGCAATTCTTCTCGCTCCAGGCCGCGATCTGCGCCGGGAACATGGTGCGGCGGCTGGCGCCGACCTTCTTGCCGCAGAGCGCGGCCGCGTCCTTGAACTCTGCCTTGCGCGACTGCTGCACGAAGAACTGCGGACCGCTGCGCAAATAGTCGACGAAGGACGCGATCTCGTGCCGGCTCGCATAGTCGGTGAAGCCAGACAGGATGGCGTCCACCCGTCCGGTCGTGATCGACGGCATGAACTCGGCGAAACTCGTCTCCTGCCATTCGATCTTGACGCCGAGCTTGCGGCCGAGCGCCTCGCCGAGCTCGATGTCGAAGCCCGTGAGCGCGTTGGTGGCGGGATCGCGGAACTCCATCGGCGGATAGTTCGGCACCAACGCCATCTTGATGCTGCCGCGCTTACTGATCTCCGCCGGCAGCTCGATCGCTACTGCCGAAACACTCATGGCGCCAATAAGCGCCGCCGCAACCACAAATATCTTCATCAACACGCCCCCATATCAGATCACTGCCGAAAGAAATGCCCTGGTGCGCTCCTCGCGCGGCGCACCCAATACGTCGAAGGCGCGCCCCTGCTCGACGATCGCGCCCTGGTCCATGTAGACGACGCGGTCGGCGACCTCGCGCGCGAAGCCGAGCTCGTGCGTCACCACCATCATGGTCATGCCGCTCTGCGCCAGCTCCTTCATAACGGCAAGCACTTCGCCGACCAGCTCGGGATCGAGCGCGCTGGTCGGTTCGTCGAACAGCATCAGCATCGGCTTCATCGCGAGCGCGCGGGCAATCGCCACGCGCTGCTGCTGGCCGCCGGAGAGCTGTGCGGGATACGAGTCCGCCTTGGCGGACAGTCCGACACGGCGCAGCAGCTCGACGGCTTCGGCGCGCACCTCGTCGGATTTGCGGCCCTGCACCTGGAGCGGGCCTTCGGTGATATTCTCCAATGCCGTCCTGTGCGGAAACAGGTTAAAGCGCTGGAACACCATGCCGGTCTTCAGCCGCTGCCGCCCGATTTCCCGCTCGGTGAGGCGGTAGAGCCGCCCGCCCTGCTCGCGCACGCCTAACAGCTCGCCATCGAGCCAGATTCCGCCGGCATCGATCGCGGTGAGCTGGTTGATGCAGCGGAGCAGTGTCGTCTTGCCCGAGCCGGAGGCGCCGATCAGACACATCACCTCTCCGGGCCAGACGTCGAGCGAGACGTTTTTGAGAGCCTGAAACTCGCCAAAGTTCTTGCTGACGGAGCGGATCGCGACGAGGGGTTTTGTCATCGGGCGAACTGCAATGTGCCGCGGGCAAAACGGCGTTCGAGCAGCATCTGGAGCGGCGTCAGGACCGAGACCACGAGCAGGTACCAGAGCCCGGCGACGATCAGGAGCTCGATCACGCGGGAATTGGCGTAATAGATGTTCTCCGCGTTGTGCAGCAGTTCCGGATACTGAATCACGCTGGCGAGCGAGGTCGCCTTCACCATGCCGATGAACTCGTTGCCGAGCGGCGGGATCACCACGCGCATCGCCTGCGGCAGGATGATCCGGCGCAGCGCGCGCAGCCGTCCCATGCCGATCGCCTGCGCCGCCTCATACTGCCCGATGTCGACCGAAAGCATGCCGGCGCGCATCACCTCGGAGGTGTAAGCGCCCTGGTTGATGCCGAGCCCGAGCAGCGCGGCAAGGAACGGTGTCATGACATCGACGGCGCGCGCACTCCACAGGCCGGGAATGCCAATGGTCGGGAATACCAGCGCGAGATTGAACCAGAGCAGCAGCTGCAGGATCAGCGGTGTGCCGCGGAACAACCATGTGTAGCCGGCCGCCACAGTCTTCAGCACCGGGTTGGGCGACAGCCGCATGATCGCGACGACGACGCCGAGAAAGATGCCGAGCGCCATCGCCAGCACCGCCATCACCATGGTGTTGACGATGCCTTCGAGGATGACTTTGGCGGTCAGGAAGCGGCTGACATAGGACCATTCGATCTGTCCGCCGGCGAAGGCGCGCACGATGGCGGCCAGCACGAGGACGATCAGGGCCGCGCTGAGCCAGCGAAACCAGTGCGGCTCGCGCACGATCCGCATTCCCGACAGATCGGGGAAACCCTCCGCGAGTGCCGGCGCCGGCTTCATTGCGACGCCGCGTTCAGCATGGGCTGGGCCACCGCATTCGCGCCGAGGCCCCATTTGTCGAGAACGGCCTTGTAGGAGCCGTCGGCGATCATGGCGGCGAGCTTTTCGGTCACGACCTCCCGCAAGGCCGTAT
Source organism: Bradyrhizobium sp. 139 (assembly GCF_023074175.1). Classification (GTDB taxonomy): domain Bacteria; phylum Pseudomonadota; class Alphaproteobacteria; order Rhizobiales; family Xanthobacteraceae; genus Bradyrhizobium. Next base: position 41,058 of record NZ_JADPKS010000123.1, on the reverse strand, counting down.
CGTCCTTGCGGAACATGATGCCCTGATAACCCTTGGCGAAGGGCTCGCCGACGACGCGGTATTTGCCGGGCTCCTGCGTTTGCGCATAAGGCAGCGTCTCGCTGCCCTGCACGGCGGCATCGATGCGGCCCTGCTTGAGCTGGTTGCGGACGTCGATCGAGTTCTCGCCGGGGACGTACTGGATAGCGGGCTTGCCGGCCGGCTCGCAATTCTGCTTGCTCCACTTCTCGATCTCGACCGGGAAGCTGGTGCTGCGCGTGGTGCCGATCTTTTTGCCGCAGAGATCGGATGCGGCCTTGGCCTCGTTCTCCGCCATCACGAAGAACTGCGGCCCTGTCGCCAGATAGTCGACGAAATCGGCGGTCTCGCGCCGCGAGGCACGGTCCGAGATGCCGGAGATGATGAAATCGGCGCGCCTGGTCTGGAGCGAGGGGATCAGCTCGGCGAACGGCGTCTCGCTCCAGACGATCTTCACGCCGAGCCGCTTGGCGAGCTCGCCCGCCAGATCGATGTCGAGCCCGACCAGCTCGCTGGTTGCGGGATCGCGATATTCCATCGGCGCGTAGGTGGAGTTGACCGTGAGCTTCAACGTGCCCGCCTGCTTGATCTCCGCCGGAAGCTCGGCCGCCTGCGCGGACGTCACGGCAGCCAACGCTGCAAACCCGAGGAAATGCGAGAGGCGTGTCATGTCAGCTCCTTTGCCAATCCCTTTGCCAGCGCCGTGCCATGGTCAGTCCGCGTCGAGAACGGCCGGCTCGACCACGCCGGCGCGTTCGGAGATCACCCGATATTGCTCCGGCCGCCGATGGGCGGCGAAGTTGAACATCTTGTCCTTGCCCTGGCGGCAGAGGTCGAGGTCGATGTCGGCGACGATCACTTCGTCGGTCAGCGTCGCAGCCTGCGCGACGATGCGGCCATTGGGATCGACGATGCAGGAGCCGCCGATCAGCCCGGAGCCGTCCTCCTCGCCCGCCTTCGCCACCGAGATCGCCCAGGTCGCGTTCATGTAGGCGTTGGCCTGCGTCACCAGCGTCGAGTGGAAGGTGCGCAAGGACGCGTCTTCGGTGACGCCGCCGTTGGGATCATAGGCCGCCGAATTGTAGCCGATGCAGACGAGCTCGACGCCTTGCAGGCCGAGCACGCGCCAGGATTCCGGCCAGCGGCGATCGTTGCAGATCATCATGCCCATGATCGCGTGGGCCCAGGCCGAGCCCGCGCGGAAGGCGGGGAAGCCGAGATCGCCATATTCGAAATAGCGCTTCTCGAGCTGCTGGTAGCGCGCGCCCGGACGCGGCTCGACAGAGCCCGGCAGATGCACTTTGCGATAGCGGCCGAGCAGCTCGCCGTCCCGATCGACCAGGATGGCGCAGTTGTAGCGGCGGCCATCCTGGGTCAGCTCGGCATAACCGACATAGAAGCCGACGCGCAGCGCGCGTGCACGGTCGAACAGCTTCGCCACGGCCGGGTTCGGCATGCCGCGCTCGAAATAGTGGTCGAGCGCTTCGCCTTCGAGCAGCCAGCGCGGAAAGAAGGTGGTGAAAGCAAGCTCGGGAAAGACCACGAGGCTGGCACCGCGGCCCGCCGCCCCCTCCAGCAGGTCGAGCATTCGCCCAAGCGTATGCTCGCGCGTATCGGCTTTTTGCGTCGGCCCCATCTGTGCGGCGGCGGCGCGAAGGACACGAACCAAGATTGCCTCCAATCTGTGCGCAGTGCTGCCTCAATGGGCGAATGAACCCTTTGATGCGACGTACAAATCCGCTTCCATTACGCGGAAGCAGGGCTACAAAATCAATTCGTTCTGCTATGATGTTTTGGCCCAGAGTATAACCGGCAGTGATATGAACCTGCGTCAGCTCGAGATTCTGCGTGCCGTCATCCGCCATCGCACCACGGTTGCGGCCGCGGACGAACTGGCGCTGTCGCAGCCCGCGGTCAGCAACGCGCTGAAGACGATGGAAGCGCAGGCGGGCTTCGCGCTGTTCGAGCGCGTCAACAACCGGCTGTTTCCGACCGCGGAGGCGATGGCGCTCTACAAGGAGAGCGACGCGATCTTCGCGCTGCACGCCAAGCTCGAAAACCGCGTGCGCGATCTGCGCGAGAACCGCTCCGGCCATCTCGCGATCGTGGCAACGCCGCCGCTCGCCTACAGCATCATCCCCTCCGCGCTGTCGGGCTTCCTGCGCCGCCGCCCGGAAACGCGCGTGTTCTTCGACGTGCGGCGGTACGAAGGCATCATCGAAGGCGTGCTAAGCCGCGTCGCCGAGCTCGGCTTTGCGCTCGGGCTGACGCATCATCCCGGCATCGCGCATGAGGTGGTGCACACCGGCGAGATGGTGTGCGTGCTGCCGCCGCAGCATCCGCTCGCCGACAGGCCGGTGATCTCGGCCCCTGATCTCTCCGGCTTGCCCTTTATCGGGCTCGAGCGCGGCACGCGCCTGGGTGAGGCCGTACGCGACAGCTTTGCCCGCGCCGGTGCGCCGTTCCGGCCGACCGTCGAGGTACGTTATTGCAATACGGCATGCGTGCTCGCCGCCGCCGGCGTCGGCGCCGCGGTGGTCGATCCCTTCTCGCCGCGGCAGAACGACGGCAGCGGCCTCGTCGTGCGGCCGTTCACCCCGACGACGCACGCCGTCGCCTATATGCTATGGTCGGAAGCCGAGCCGCTGTCGCGTCTGGCCAAGGCGTTTCTCAACGAGGTTCGGAAAGAGAGCGCGCTGCTGGAGCGCACAGCGCCACACCAGCAACATGGTGCAGGAAGCGACGGAGCTTAATCTTTTACCAGAGGGCACATGGCACGCATCACCATCATCGAGACCGGACAAGTCCCGCAGAAATATCGCGAACGCCACGGCTCGTTTCCCGACATGTTCGAACGCATGGTCCGCGCTGAAGATCCGACGGCCACGGTCGACGTCGTCAGCATCCCCAATGGCGATACGCTTCCCGATCCGCGCAACCTGGAGGCCGTGCTGATCACCGGCGCGGCCGCCGGCGTCTATGACGGGCTCGACTGGATCGCGCAGCTGGAAGATTTCGTGCGCACGGCTTACGCCCACAAGACGCCGATGGTCGGCGTCTGCTTCGGCCATCAACTGATCGCGCAGGCGCTCGGCGGCACCGTGCGCAAATCAGAGAAGGGCTGGGGCATCGGCCGGCACGTCTATCAGGTGCTGCCGGACAACGGCGTCGTCGAAGGCGAAGCGGTCGCCATCGCCTGCTCGCATCAGGATCAGGTGATTGAGCCGCCAAACGATGCGCTGACGATCCTCTCGTCCGAATTCACCCCGCATGCCGGCCTGCTCTACACCAACGGCACCACGCTGACCGTGCAGCCGCATCCGGAATTCGACGTGGAGTTCGCGCAAGTCTGCTGCGAGCTGCGCGACGGCAGGGCGCCGGACGATGTCGTTGCCACGGCGAGGGCATCGCTGGCGGAGCCGATGGACCACGCCAAGCTCGGTGGGGCGATTACGAGGTTCTTGGCGCGGCGCACGGACCCTTAATTCACGATGCTCGCCGCGCGGACCTCTTCCCTTCTCCCCTTGTGGGAGAAGGTGGCGCGAAGCGCCGGATGAGGGGTTGCATCCGCGGAATTCAGACGCATGAGAGTCGCACACGCGGAGAGAGACCCCTCACCCGTCTCGCCGCTACGCGGCGAGCCACCCTCTCCCACAAGGGGCGAGGGAAAGCAGCGCCACCTGCGAGACGTTTTAGAACGGGCTCTCCCCCAGCTCCGCCACATCCTGTGGCCTCGGCCCCGGCGCCGGCCAGTGAAACCGGCGATCCTTCTCGGCAATCATGATGTCGTTGATCGACGCCTCGCGCCGCCTCATCAAGCCGTGCTCGTCGAACTCCCACTGCTCGTTGCCGTAGGAGCGATACCACTGGCCGTCCGCATCGTGCCATTCATATTGGAAGCGCACCGCGATGCGGCTCTCGTCGAAGGCCCAGAGATCCTTGATCAGGCGGTAGTCGTGCTCCTTCTCCCATTTGCGGGTGAGAAACGCGACGATGGCTTCGCGACCCTGAAAAACCTCGGAGCGATTGCGCCAGCGGCTGTCCTCGGTATAGGCGAGCGAGACGCGCACCGGGTCGCGCGAATTCCAGGCGTCCTCGGCCATGCGGGCCTTCTGCGCGGCGGTCTCACGGGTGAAGGGTGGAAGCGGCGGGCGCGACATGAGGGCCTCATCGATTGGGAGGAGCGCAAATTTAACGCCGCATGCGATGGAGTCGATAGGCGATCCGCTATCGGGCAATCACGAAATCAGATCGGCCTTCATCAGGGTGCGGATCGATTTCGGGATCGGCTGGGCGCGGCCGCCGCTGATGAAGGCGACGCGCACCTCGGCTTTCACCAGCACCTCCTCAGCCCGACGCACCTCCTGCGCCAGCATGATGGAGGCGCCCTTCACCGCGATCGGCCAGGTCACGACGTCGAGCACGTCGTCCATCCGCGCGGGCTTGAGGAAATCCAGATGCATCGAGCGCACCACGAAGGCGAAGCCGACATCTTCCGTCGCGGGCTGTTCAAACAGCGCCTGCTGCTCGGCGCCCATCAGCCGTAGATGGTTGGTGCGCCCACGCTCCATGAAGCGCAGGTAATTGGCGTGATAGACGATGCCGGAAAACACTGGTTTGACGATGTCGCAACAGAAGTTGAGCGGGTTGCTTTCATTGGGTCGCTGGACGGCTAAGGCGTGAATGAGGAGCAGATTTATCTATGCCCTTCCATAGCAAGCCGCAGCGCCTTTGGGATGCGCTGCGCTTTTCCGCCTGAGATAAACGCCACGCGTACACGCGCCCTGACTAAGAGATCGTCTGCGCGCCTGCACTCCTGCAGCAAGTCAATTGACGCTCCTCTCACCTCTTGCGGGAACGTGAGGACGTCAAGCACGTCGTCCAAGACTGCCGGCTTTAGAAAATCGATGGTCATCGAACGTACAACGAAGGTAAAGCCGGGCGCGTCGTTCCGCGCCTCTTGGAGCAGCGCGTGCTGATTGGTTCCGAGCAGGCGTAAGTAATTCGTTCTGCCGCGTTCCATGAAGCGTAAAAAACTCGCGTGATAAACAATTTGGCCGGAGTCCGTATCTTCAAAATAGACGCGGACCTGCATCAGATGGCGTCCATCGCGAATTTCGCCGTCGAGAAAGGCTGTCAAAGTGCGATATCCATTATTGCAGTTGCGAGAACCAATTATCTCGCACAGAGGCGCTTTTCTGGGCAAGCGCCAAAAGCCTTTGGCCTGGCTCCTGCAGTCGGCAATTCCAGCGCCCTGCCCTGTGAATGCGGGACGTACTTAGCCGGGGATCAATAGCGGGCCGCGTACGCCTTGCCACCCTGACGCAGCCCGACCCGGGCAGTGGATCGGTGGCAGCGTTGGTGCCCAGGGAGGGAATCATACGCAACCACCGACACGACGAACTGCTGTTTGTCCTTAGGATGGTGGCATGAGTACTTGTCGCGATGCCGGAGGTTCGCTCCATCGCGAAACCCACTATCGCGGGAGCCCTGTTTTGTTATTGGCGGGCAGCTGAGACATTCCGTGCGAGCGGGCTCGCTATCGTCAGGAGTACAACATCGTAGAAGATCATAGTTTGGCGCGCTGCGCCACGAGGGCCCGGCCTTCGAGGAACAACGCGGTGAACGACCGCCGCGTGTAGGGCCGCGCCGGATCTGTGATCTCGGCGAGATCCATGATGTCGGCCCAAAGCCTGTCAGCATCGAGCGGCAGGTTCGATATCGTCACGACGGCGGACCGGTTCAGCTTGCGCGGAGCGGACTGACGAACCGCCCGTTGCCGGGCTCGGCGATCACCTTGCCGTCGGCGGCGACGCAGGTGCCCCGCAGATAGGTCTCGATCGGGCGGAATGGCAGCTCGATCCCGTCATAGGGGCTCCAGCCGACGAAATTATTGCCGCTCTCCGCCGCGCGGTAGCGATAGGGATCGCGCCGCATCAGCACGATGTCGGCGTCGCGACCGACCTCGAACGCGCCCTTGACATGGGTGATCCTGAACAGCGCCGCCGGGTTGAGCGCCAGCAGGCGCGCGGCGTGGGGTGAGCGGCAACCGGCGCTGATCGAGACCCTTCAACAGCAGGCCGTAGAGGGCTTCGAGGCCGGGAATGCCGGAGGCATTCTTGAGCATGTTCGGGTCGGTCTTGCGATCTTCCGACCAGCTCACGTGATCGGTCGAGACGATCGTGACATTGCCGGCGGCCAAATGATGCCAGAGCGCCTCGACCTCGCGTCGCGGGCGCAGCGGGGGATTGATCTTGGCCTTGCCGCCGAGACGGCGGACGTCGTTCTCCTCATCGAGGGTAAGATAATGAACGCAGGCCTCGATGGTGGCGCCGTGTCTCTGGGCACGATAGGCAGCGGCAAGCTCGTAGCCACGCCCGATCGAGCAGTGCACGATATGCACCGGGCAGCCGGCGGCAGCGCCAAGCTCGTAGACCTCAACGGTCGCCAAAGCCTCGGTGACCGGCGGCCGCGACAATCCCTGCGCGGTGTAATCGGTGATCCCCTTGGCCTCGACCTCGGCCATGAAGGCGCGCACCATCTCGTCGTTCTCATTGTGGATGCCGGCCATCAGGCCGCGTTTTCCCACAGCGGCAAAGCACGCATAGAGCGTCTGCGGCGGGATCCGCGGAAACCGGGTCGGATGGGTGCCGAAGGTCGAAAACTTGAAGGCCGCCGCGCCCGCATCGACCAGTTCATCGACCCTCGCCGCGCCCTCGGCCGGATCGATTGTCGCATATAGCGCAAAATCGACCCGCGCCTGGGCGCCTGCTTCCTTGACCTTGGTGCGGAAGCGACACCACCGGCCGCAGCGCTCCGCGTCGACCACACGAAATCCTCCTGCCCGCACTGGCTGCGGCTGTGCACCTGGGCGTCGATCGCACCCGGCAGAACCAGAAAGCCTGGGCCCCCATGCGTCTCGCCTGCCGGCGCCGTGCCGGCGCCGACGGCCTGCACCTTGCCGTCGCCGACTAGAACATAACCGTTCTCGATCACCCGGTCTGGAAGAACAATCGCACCCGTGAAAACGCTGTCAGCCATGGTTCTCTTATTAATCGATGTTTCGGCTCCCGCAACGTTAGTTGAAGGCCGCAAGCGCGACCAATCCGGATCGGCCGAAGCCGCCGATAGGAAAAACCAAATGCGAAGAGCATCGTGATCGGTGCCTGTGACGACCATTTGCTGCCGCGGCTCTGGGCAAGCGAGGCCAAAATCTCGGCAGCGATCCCGGCTTGCCCATCCGGGCGGCTTCAATTATGTATAGACATGTTCGGAGGATCGTCGGCATGAATGATCGGGCACTCGTCTTCGACGGGATCGGACAGGACTTTCCATCGCCGGGGCAGCGGAACAAGGTCCGCGTGCTCGATGGCATCAGTTTCGACGTCGAGCACGGCAAATTTGTCGCCGTGATCGGTCCGAGCGGCTGCGGCAAGAGCACGCTGCTTCAGATGGCCGCCGGCCTCTTAATGCCGACCCGCGGCGCAGTTCATCACCGCGGCCGCAAAATTTGTGCGATCAACACCGAAGTCGGCTTCGTGCCGCAGCAGGCCCAGCTGTTTCCTTGGAAGACCCTTGCCGAGAACGTCGAACTGCCGCTGCTGCTGCGCGGCGTCGCGTCCGACGAACGGCGCGAGCGCGTCGCTAGCGCGCTCAACTCGGTCGGTCTCAAGGGCTTTGAGCAACATTTTCCGAGTCAGCTCTCGGGCGGCATGCAGAAGCGCGGCTCGATCGCGCGCACGCTGGTCTATCGTCCGGATATTATCTTGATGGACGAGCCGTTCGGAGCGCTCGACGCGCAGACCCGCATGGTGATGCAGAGCGATCTGCAGGCGCTGTCGATGGAGGCTGGCGCAACCGTGATTTTCGTGACCCACGACATCACTGAGGCGGTTCTGCTGGCCGACCATGTCGTGGTGCTGAGCCAGCGGCCGTCGCGCCTGCTCGCCAATATCCCGATCGATCTGCCGCGGCCGCGCAACATGTTCGAACCGTTCCGCAATTCAGGCTTCGAGGCCGCCTACGACGCAGTCTGGACCGAGTTCCGCTCGCAGCTCGATACCGGACGCGTTCATTGAAGGAGGGCAAGCCGATGACCGACACGGCGTACGGCACCCCAGCCGGCGACGCTACTGCGCGCGGAGGTCTTGCCGCGATCGCAGCAAGACCGCTGCAATGGCTGCTGAAGCTTTTGCCTGGAATTGCGTTGCTGTTGTTCTGGCAGTGGGCATCCGGCCGGCTGATCAAGGAGATCTATGTCAGCAAGCCGACGGCCGTTGCCGAGCGCCTTTATGAGCTGTTCGCGTCAGGTGAGATCTATCCGCATCTATGGACGACCGGTCAGGAGCTCGTGTTCGGCTACGTCATCGGCGTGGCCGGCGGGGTCGTCGGCGGCTATGCGCTCGGCCGCTCGCCGCGGCTTTCGCGAATCTTCGAACCCTATGTGATGGCGTTCTACGGCATTCCCAAGATCGCGCTGGCCCCGCTCTTCATCATCTGGTTCGGGATCGGGATGGGATCGAAGATCGCGCTCGCCGCGATCATGGTGTTCTTCCTGGTCTTCTACAACGTGTTCGCCGGCGTGCGCAACGTCGATCGCGAGCTCGTCAACCTCACGCTGATCATGGGCGCGAACCAGCGTCAGCTCACCTGGCATGTGTTCCTCCCGGCCGCTGCGCCGTATGTGATGCTCGGCATGCGGCTTGCAATCCCCTACAGCGTGATCGGCGTGATCGTCGGCGAGTTCACCTCGTCCGCGCAAGGTCTCGGCTTGTTCATCCACGAGGCCTCGTCGACCTATGATCCGGCCGGCGTGTTCGCGGGTATCGTCATCCTGCTTGCATTCGTCACCGTCGCTAACATCCTTGCGGGTCGCCTGGAGCGTCGGCTGCTGCGTTGGCGCGCGCTGTCGGGCGCAGGTCCCGCCGACATCTGAACAATACGGGAGACCATCATGCGCAAAACCATGAATTTGGCGAGGCTAGCCATCGTCGGCGCCGCATTGGCGCTGCTCCCGGGGGCGGCGTTGGCGCAGCAGGTGGTGCGGATCGGTCTCGGCGCACCAACCTTGAGCTTCCTGCCGATCTGGTCGGCGCGGGCGCTCGATACATTCAAGTCGCAAGGACTGAACGCCACCGTGGTTGCGCTTCCCGGCGGCGATCCTTCGGCGCTGGCGGCGCTCGATGCCGGCGACATCGAGCTTGCCGCGGTCGGCCCCGACGCGACGCTGCGCGCCGTGGCGAAGGGCCAGCCATTCCAGATGGTTTATTCGCTGATGTCGAAGGTCACGCTTCAGCTCACCGTCTCGAAGGGCCTCGTGGACCGTACCGGCGTGAAGCCGACCGATCCGCTCGAGAAGCGGATCGCGGCCCTCAAAGGCGGCCTGGTCGGCGCTACCGCGCTAGCCGGCGTGCAGGAGATCGCGGCGCGCTGGCTGGCCGGCAAAGGCGGGCTCGACCCGAAGGCGGATCTCAAGGTCGCACAGGTTGGAAATCCGACCGCCATCCAGGCCGCGATGGAAGCAAAGCGGATCGACGGCTTCCTGCTGTCGCCGCCGGAAGGTTTTCTGGCCGAAAAGGCAGGCACCGGCGTCGTGCTGGTGTCGCTTGGCGACGACTTTCCGCTGCTCGCCAACCAGCCCTATCTCGTGCTTGTCGCTAAGAAGCCGATCAGCGCCGCGACCGCCGACCTCATCACCAAAACGGCCAAGGCCCTGCAGCAGGCCAGCGCCGCGACGGTCAGCAAGCCGGACGAGACCGCCAAGGCAATCCACAAGCAATACTTCCCTAAGGCAGATCCGCAGGCGATTGCGGCCGCGGTGAAAGCCATGAGCAGCGGCGTCACCGACGGCGGCAGGATCGACGTCAAGGGCATGGAGAACGCGCTGACCTTCGCCAATGAAGTCGGCACCAATTTCGGCAAGGAGTTCGATGCCAAGGCGTCTGAGGACGATCTGTGGACCAACCGTTACGTCGATGCCGCCAAGGCGAAGTAACAAAAGGATGCGTCGATAGCACCTAAGCCTGACCACTCGGCGTAAATCGCGCGACCAGGTCGTAGAGATCGGCGGGATGGGTGAAGCGCACCGCGGTGATCGGCTCGCCGCTGCGCCAGGTCCATCGCTCGATGACGAGGCAGGCTGCCCCGACCTCGACGGAAAGTTCGGCGGCAATCGTCGCGTCGGCATTGCGCGCCGAAATGCGATGCTCGGCTTCGGTCCACGGCACATGGTCGACCAGCCAGGTGCTCGGCGACACCTGCGAAAAATCCTGCGTCGCGGCATCCGGCACCGCGTTGAGGTTGAGCAGCCTGTCCTCAAGTGCAAACGGTTGGCCCGCGGCATCGTGACGGCAGCGCAACGCGATGATGGGTTCGCGGAGGTGAACCTCGAGCCGACCCCTGTCGTCCCGCGTTGCGCCACGCTGCTGGCGCTCCAGCAGTTCGTAGCCGTATTGTTCGCCGCGATTCTCGACCTCCGCCTTGAGATCGGGAATCTGCAGCACGGCGGAATGCACCTTCGGGCGCGCGACGAAGCTGCCGGCGCGGCGCCGGCGTTCGACGAGGCCAGAAGCCGCCAGCGCCGAAAGCACCTTGTTTGCGGTCATCCGCGCACAGGAATAGGTGCTCATCAGCTCGTGTTCAAACGGCAGACGGTAGCCGGGCGGCCATTCGCCTGACAGAATGCGCCCCTCGATGTCGTTGCGCATGCGTTGATGGAGGGTGCCGCCGGTGGACGCTCTCCGTTTCAATGGCGATGTCATTCTGTCAGCAAGCCCTCAAGTCGCCGGCGGAAGGCGGCCGCGACCGACTCCGCCCGGTGATGCCTGCCCTTTGTCACAACCTTGCGGCCCGATGTCCAGACACAGTCCACAAGCGGCCGCGAGCTGCCGAAGATCCAGCCATCGAGGATCGCATCACCGGACCGGCCGGCAAGCAAGAGGCTCTCTGCATCGAGGCTGACGATGTCCGCGGCAAGTCCTGGCGCAATCCCGCCGCCAATGCCGAGCGCCTGCGCGCCACCGGCCAGTGCGCCATCGAACAGCGCACGGCCACTCGATGCGGCTTGCGGCGTCGCCATCACGTTGCGCGCGCGCCGCGCCAGGCGCTGCGAGTATTCCAACTGGCGCAGTTCGTCGGCCGCGCCAATCAGGACGTTGGAGTCCGATCCGACGCCGAACCGGCCGCCGGCTGCGCAAAACCCTGGCCCGTCGAAGATGCCGTCGCCGAGATTGGCTTCGGTTACCGGACAGAGCCCGGCGATCGCGCCCGTCCTCGCCATGGCGCGACTTTCCGCATCCGTCATGTGCGTGGCATGGACCAGGCACCAGTTTTGGTCGACCGGGGCATGATCGAGCAGCCACTCGACCGGACGCGCCCCGCTCCAGGCGACGCAGTCGTCCACCTCTTTGGTCTGCTCCGCGATGTGGATATGAATCGGTCCGCCGGCGCCAAGCGGCACCAGCGCAGCCAGCTCGTCGGGCGTGATCGCACGCAGCGAGTGCGGCGCGATGCCGATATTGGCGCAGTCGCATCCGCCGATGGCGCGACGACCGCCTTCGACCAGCCGGGCGAACCGATCGACGCTGTTGAGGAAGCGCCGCTGCCCCGGATCGGCCGTGCGGCCGCCAAATCCGCCATGGGCGTAGAAAACCGGCAGCAAAGTCAGGCCGATGCCGCTCGCCTGCGCGGCCGCGGCGATGCGTCCGGCCAACTCGGCGATATCGTCATAGGCCGCGCCCGAGCGATCGTGATGGACATAATGAAACTCGCCGACCCGCGTGAAGCCGGCCTCGAGCATCTCGACATAAGCCTGCGCCGTGATCGCCTCGACGTCGTCGGGCGTCATGCGGTCGACGAACCGGTACATCAGTTCGCGCCAGGTCCAGAAACTGTCGGACGAGGCGCCGCGGAGCTCGGTGAGCCCGGCCATGCCTCGCTGAAAGCCGTGACTGTGCAGATTGGGCAGTCCCGGCAATCCGACCGAATGGCGTTCATCGGCGTCTTCCACCACCACACCGGCCATGACACGGGCGATGTTCCCGCCTTCGCTCGACACCAGCACGTCGCGCGACCATCCGCCAGGCAACAGGGCCTGCTTGAAATGCAGCTTGGGCAATTGACCCTCCGTGGTCGGTGCCGCTGGACAACACCCGTCTCGGTGTAATATGTATAGACAAATAAGACCTCCCTGCCAAGCGGCCGACGGAGCGATGACGGGCTTCCAGTATCATGACAGTCGCTGATCGGATCTGGCATCAATGCCGGCTTGCCACGCTTTCTCCTCGACGCGCGGGCCTCGGCATTGTCGAGGACGGCGTGATCGCCGCGAGGGACGGGATCATCGTCTACGCCGGTCCGAGGGCGGACGCGCCGACCGGCCTCATAGCTGCCGAGAGCATCGACTGCGACGGTCGCTGGATCACGCCGGGCCTAATCGACTGCCACACCCATCTCGTTTATGGCGGCACCCGTGCCGAGGAATTCGAGCTGAGGCTCGCGGGCGCCAGCTATGAGGAGATTGCTCGGCGGGGCGGCGGCATCGTGTCGACGGTGAAAGCGACGCGGGCTGCCGGCGAGGACGATCTCGTCTCCGCCGCGCAACGCCGCCTCGACGCACTGCTCGCCGAAGGCGCCACCACCATCAAGATCAAATCGGGCTACGGACTGGAGCTTGCGACCGAGCGCCGCCAGCTTCGCGCCGCGCGCAGGCTGGCGCAAGTCAATCCGGTCACGGTGCGAACCACATTCCTCGGCGCCCATGCGCTGCCGCCGGAGCGCACCGGCGATTCCCCCGCCTACATCGCTGATGTCTGCGAAATGATTCCGGTGCTCGCGGCCGAAGGCCTGGTCGACGCCGTCGACGCCTTCTGCGAGACGATCGCCTTCTCGGTGGACGAAACCGCGCAGGTCTTTTCCTGCGCGCGCCGGCACAACCTTCCCGTCAAGCTGCATGCCGATCAACTGTCCACTCTCGGCGGCGCCGCGCTCGCCGCGCGGTTCGGCGCGCTGTCTGCCGATCATTTGGAATATGCCGATGAAGATGGTGTCGCGGCGATGGCGCGCGCCGGCACGGTCGCCGTCGTGCTTCCCGGCGCCTATTATTTTCTGCGCGAGCGGCAGGCGCCACCGGTCGAGCTGATGCGCAGGCACGGCGTCCCGATTGCGCTCGCGACCGATAGCAATCCCGGCTCGTCGCCGCTGACCTCGCTGCTGCTGACCATGAACATGGGTGCAACGCTGTTTCGCCTGACGGTCGAGGAATGCCTCGCGGCGGTCACCCGCGAGGCTGCCCGTGCGCTCGGGCTGTCGGACGAGACCGGCAGCCTCGATGCCGGCAAGCGCTGCGACCTTGCGATCTGGGACGTCGAGCGCCCCGCCGAGCTGGTCTACCGGATCGGGTTCAATCCGCTGCACGCGCGGGTCTGGCGAGGCCAGACATGATCAGCACATTTCCTTCATCACTGGATCTCCTTCCATGACACGTATCGACAATGCCCGCATCATTCGCGCGCCGCGCGGCACTGAGCTTTCGGCGAAGAGCTGGCTGACCGAAGCGCCGCTGCGGATGCTGATGAACAATCTCGATCCGGACGTTGCGGAGCGGCCGAGCGAGCTCGTCGTCTATGGCGGCATCGGACGCGCCGCGCGCGACTGGGAAAGCTTTGACCGCATCGTCACGACGCTGCGCCGCCTCGAGGGTGACCAGACGCTGGCCGTGCAGTCCGGCAAGCCGGTTGGCGTGTTCCGCACCCATGCCGACGCGCCGCGCGTCCTGATCGCCAATTCCAACCTGGTGCCACATTGGGCGACGTGGGAACATTTCAACCTGCTCGATCGCAAGGGGCTGATGATGTACGGCCAGATGACGGCCGGCTCCTGGATCTATATCGGCAGCCAGGGCATCGTTCAGGGCACCTATGAGACCTTCGCCGAGCTCGGGCGCCGGCATTACGGCGGCAGCCTCGCCGGCAAGTGGATTCTCACCGCGGGGCTCGGCGGCATGGGCGGCGCGCAACCGCTCGCCGCGGTCATGGCAGGGGCATCATGCCTTGCCGTCGAATGCCAGCCCTCGCGCATCGAGATGCGGCTGCGCACCCGTTATCTCGACCGCCAGGCAAAGGACCTCGACGAGGCGCTCGCCATCATCGAGGAAGCGAGACGAACGCAAAAGCCAGTCTCGGTCGGATTGCTCGGCAATGCGGCGGAGATCTTCCCCGAACTGGTCCGGCGCGGACGACGGCCTGATGCCGTCACCGACCAGACCTCCGCGCACGATCCCGTCAATGGTTACCTGCCGAAAGGCTGGACCATCCATGACTGGCAATCGCGCCGGGAGAGCGATCCGAAAGCGGTCGATCGCGCCGCGCGCGCCTCGATGGCCGAGCATGTCCGCGCGATGCTCGATTTCCATCGCATGGGCATCCCCGTCGTCGACTACGGCAACAACATCCGCCAGATGGCGCTCGAGGAAGGCGTCAAGGACGCCTTCGACTTTCCCGGCTTCGTGCCGGCCTATATCCGCCCGCTGTTCTGCCGCGGCATCGGCCCGTTCCGCTGGGCGGCGCTGTCGGGCGATCCGGAGGACATCTATCGCACCGATGCCAAGGTCAAGGAGCTGATGCCCAACGATGCCACGCTGCATCATTGGCTCGACATGGCGCGCGAGCGGATTGCGTTCCAGGGTCTGCCTGCCCGCATTTGCTGGGTTGGCCTCGGCGATCGCCACCGGCTTGGCCTCGCCTTCAACGAGATGGTGGCGCGCGGCGAAGTGAAGGCCCCGATCGTGATCGGTCGCGACCATCTCGACTCTGGATCGGTCGCCTCGCCCAATCGCGAGACCGAGGCGATGCGCGACGGCTCCGACGCCGTGTCGGACTGGCCAATGCTGAACGCGCTGCTCAATTGCGCCGGCGGGGCGACCTGGGTGTCGTTGCATCATGGCGGCGGTGTCGGGATCGGCTACTCGCAGCATGCGGGCATGGCGATCGTCTGCGACGGCACGCCGGAGGCCGCACAGCGCGTCGCGCGGGTGCTGTGGAACGATCCGGCAAGCGGTGTGATGCGCCATGCCGACGCGGGCTACGAGCTCGCGATCGACTGCGCGCGCGCCAACGATCTCGACCTTCCGAGCCTCGGCTGAGGATGAATGCGCCGTGAAGATCATTCGCGCCGCCGATTGTCGTACCACACCCTGGAAGAATGGCGGCGGCGAAACCACCGAGATCGCAGTCGCCCCCGACAACGCTTCGCTTGACGATTTCGACTGGCGCATCAGCATGGCGCGGGTTGCTTCCGACGGGCCGTTCTCCGAATTCGCCGGCATCGACCGAAGCCTTGCCGTAACGACGGGCCGTGGACTTGCGCTGACGATCGGCGATGCTGCCGACGTCGAGCTCGATGGCACCTCGGAGCCTGTCCGGTTTGCCGGCGATACGCCGACCTCGGCGCGCCTGCTGGCCGGTCCGATTACTGATCTCAACGTGATGACGCGGCGCGGCCGGTTCGACCACCGCCTGCAGCGTCTCACCGCCGCCACGAAATGCGATTTCGGCGACCATGACATCGCCGCGATCGTCGCTGCCACGGGCGAGGTCAGTCTTTTCGCGCAGCAAGGCGCGGTGACCCTGATGCGCGGCGATGCCGCGGTGCTGACATCCGCAGCAGATGACCCCTGCCGGATCGAGCCGACGCCGGCGAGCGCATGCTACCTTGTGCTGCTTCGCAAAATCCGCGGTCAGGCCGGCTCGCCGTAACCGGCCGCGCGCGCCTCGGCATCCCAGCGCAGCATCAGCTGATAGTCATCCGTCTCAACCGGCGCAAAGCCGTCGAGACAAAGCCGATCCCTCAAATGGGTGCAGCCAGGCGCTTCGGCGAAGGTGGCAAGCGTGGCCTGCAATCTGGCCACGATGTCGTCGGGACAGCCGGGCGCGGCGACCAGAAACGGAACCGGCGCAGGATCGGTCGTCGCGACGATCCGGATCCGTGACTCGAGATCATCGTCGTGGCGCAACATCAGGTCCAGCGCGTAGCTGTCGAGCGGCCCGATGTCGATATCGCCAGCCTGCAACGCGTCGAGCACGCGGCGCAGCGTCGTCAGCGGCCCGACGCTCTCGCGATAGAGCTTTGCGCCGTGCCGCCGGTAATATGGCAGGAGGTGGTGCCGCAGTGCGTTGTAGCCGGAATGGGAATCCGCGACCGTGTACCCGATTCGGCCGCCGAACGTATCCTTGATGGTGTCGAAGCTGGAATCCGCGCGAACCAGCAGCCGTGTCGCGTAGACCGGGCGTCCGCGAACCGGCGCGCCGGTCGGAATTGGGGCCGCGACCGGCCGGGGCCGGCGCGCAGCCAGCATGAACGGATACCCGCACATGAACGCGCAGGCGAGATCGTCGCGCGACCACAGATCGGACAGTGGCAGCGGAAAGCCGTGGGCGATCACGTCGAGCTCGACGCTGGCCTCGCGCGCCAGCCAGCCGAACAACTCTGTCCAGGCGGCTGCCGCCTGCGGATTGACCGAGTACATCCGCGCATTGGCCACAAAGCGCATGTTCCGAATGTCTCCCCGGCAGGGTCAGGCAAAACGCAGGCGCTGCCCGACGCCGATCCGTTCGGCCTTCTCCAGCATCGCATGGCCGAGCGCAATGTCGGACAGCGACAGCCCGCGATGCCAGAGCAAATTCGTCTCGGAATCGCTTTCGCGGCCCGGCTTGAGGCCGGCGACGATCTGGCCAAGCTCGGCGTGCAGTGTCGTCTCGGAGAGCTTGCCGGCCTCGACATGGGCGCGAAGGCTGCCGAACTTGCCGCCCTTGCACTGGCCCCAGTCATCGACCACGAGCTTCGTCATGATGTCGGTCAACGACAGCTCGATCGCGCTCATCGTGCCGTAGGGCACGACGAAGGCGCCAGGCTTGATCCATTCGGTCTTCAGCATCGGTGCCGGCTTGTCGAGGCGCGACGCCTCGACGACGATGTCGGCGCCCTTGACGCAGCTCCTCCAGTCCTCGGTCGCGACGACCTTCTTGCCGAGATCGCGGCTGAGCCGCTCGGCAAAGCCGTTACGGCTTTCCTCGCGGCGCGAATGGACGCGGATTTCGTCGAAGTCGAAGAGATGATCGAGTAACCGCACGTTCCAGTAGGCGGTCCCGCGCGCGCCGATATGACCGAGGATTTTGGAATTCTTGCGCGCGAGATATTTGGCGCCGATCGCCGTGACCGCGCCGGTGCGCATGTCGGTGATGCCGCTGGCATCCATGATCGCCTGGGGAGCGCCGGTCCGGGGATCGAACAGCGCCAGGATGCCGAGCTCGGAGTGCAGGCCAAGCTTGTAGTTGTCGACGAAGTCGCCGACGATCTTCACCCCGGCCCGGTCGATCGGCGGCTTGATCGCCCCGCGCAGCACGTTGAAATGCCCGTTGGCCACGCCCGGCTCCAGATGCATGCGCGGCTCGATCACGGTATCGCCCCTGCCCTGGGCAGCCAGGCTGGTCTCGATCGCGGCGAGAATTTCCTGGTCGGTGACCTTCAACTCCTCGATGTCGAGGCGATTGAGATAAGCGATGTAGATTGGTGGCATACCACGGCTCCTCAATAATATGTCTATACATTATCGTCAGGAAAATCGGTGTCAATCTCCCCTATCCGGAAGACGGAATGGCCGCGATGAGATCGTCAGCGCGACGATTTCGATCGAGCGCGGGGATACCGGCGAGCCTGTCGTCGGGCAAACGAGACCGACGCTAAGCTTCGTTTCTTCGTACCGATCCGAAGTGCCAGCAACGCCCAATTCATCCGAACAGTTTGAGCCGGTCTCGTAGGTCGCAAAAGAACGCACCCGCCAGGTAAGTCCTCGGTGCCATGCTCGACCGGCACCAACTGGACGTTGGCCGATCTCGAGCGGACAAGGTTTGCTTCGGCAAGCGTCCGGCCGCCCCTCGGACCAGGGACAAATCCAATCCGCACAGATAACAGCAGCAGGCAGCGTACGTATGGAAGTTTGAGCGGCGTTCGCCGCTTCAACCCTGCGCCTTTACACGCCCGCCGTTCGCTCATCCCGAATGCTTCTCGCAGATGGGCGACAGCTTTCCGCTCGACCGCGGGCGTCACCATTTCTTTCCCAACAGATCCTTCAACGCCGCATTGTCCAGCATGGCGTCAGCCAGCAGCCGTTTCAGCCGCGTGTTCTCGTCATCCAGCGTCTTCAGCCGTCGTACTCGTCGATGGAGACCATGAGGGCGCCGAGCTCGCGCTCGTCCGTGATGGCCGGGCGATGCTGGACATTGGGCTTCAGGAGCGATCCGCGCAGCGCGAAGGTCGGGTCATTGGTCGCGCGCAAAGTCTGAATAGCGAGGCGGAAGGCGGTGCCGATTGCACCGCGAAGCCGGCGGGCCGTGTCCCTACGGCCGGACTTCTCGACCTTCTTCAGGATGTCGAGGATTTCAGCCGGGGTGACGTCCGTGATGGGCCGCTTAGTGAGAGGCGCGGCGAGGTCCTGCAAGAGCCACCTGTTCTTATCCAGCGTGGACGGTGCTGCGCCCCCCTCCTCCAGGTTCTTGATGTGCTCCTCGACGAGGAGGCCGAAGGTGTTGGAGGCCGCGACGGTCGCCGCGATCTTCTCTTCCTTGCGGTGCAGTGAGGGGTCGATGTCGTCGGCCACGAGCTTGCGAGCATCGCGACGCTTCTCTCGAGCTGCCGCGAGTGAGACTTCGGGGAAGGTGCCGAGCGAAAGCATCTTCTCCTTCCCGGAGAACTGGTAGCGGAAGCGCCACCACTTACTGCCGTTGGGTTGGATCAGGAGATGCAGGCCTTCGCCGTCGGAAAGCTTGTAGGGCTTCGATTTCGGCTTCGCGTTTTGAAGAGCGAACAAAGTGAGAGCCATCTGGGTAACTCGCTTTTATGTCGAGACCCGCGTCAATGTTTCTATCCCACTCTCAACCACGAGCGAGAACGGCTTTTTCAATCATCGTGAAACGCCGCAGCGACAGTTGCTCAGCTACGCCGTGAAGATGCGTATCCAACAGCCGTATTATTACCTGGAATTCCAGGACGTGCCGTTAGAGCTGGCCGCCGAACTGTTGGACAGAATCCGAGTGATTCTACCGTGGGCGGCATTGCGGCTGGACTTCGGCATTCTGGCTGCTGGGGGTGATCTACGAGTCGCGGATGGACCAACGTTCGACGGTCAGTTCGCTACGGCGTATCCAGTGCACCTCGCACCCGCCCCTATCAGGGTCGCAAGCAATCATCGGTCAGAAGAAGCGGATGCACGCTTGTTTTCAGCCCTGAGCGAAGGCGCTGAGCTAGAGCATCTGATCGGACCGAGCCCGCAGCCGGAGCTGAAGCTCGCCTGCGAGATATTCGCCTCGGTCGATTTCGAAGCGTCGAACAACGCAGTTCCTCGCGCTGATCTCGATCCTAGAGATAATGGCGAAGCCGGCACCTCGCCCAAAGCCTTGCCTCGACATCATCGAAGACGCGATGGTCCGGATGAAGAGCGAGGCCGAAACAGCGATGGATCCGGCGCTTCGTCAAGCGCTTTTCGACATGCACAAGGGCGCGATACATTGGAAGTCGGAGTCGATTAGGAGTTCAGTCCGTCGGTTGGCGATGGACGCAGCGCGAACTTTGGGAGATCCAGACCCTGGCGCCGTCGGAAAATCAGCCGTGCGACTCTACGATAAGCGAAGCTTGATTGTGCACCAAGGTGAGACGGCTTCTCTCAGTGAGGCGCGGTTCGCAAGGCAGCTCGTGCGGGAGGTGCTGGCGGTTGCCGCTGGAAGCTACGAGCACATTCGCGAGCGCTTTCCCACGAATTGAGCGTCCCCAGGAACAGCCCATCCCGTGCCCCGCCACGGTGCCACCAAGCTATCTCCGCTGGCGGCGTGCAGCCCCGCCAGGCGCTCAAATGGGTTTGCGCGCTAAGTTCCTCAATGCGAATTCGTCCTCCGAGCCCACGTTCCGAAACTACGGTTTGCGCGGTGACTATGGGTAACATCGTGGAATTATCCGCAACGACCGTTGTCACGTTATTCATTGACTTCCTGTCGCTTCGAATGCCCGGATACAATGGAGAAGCCGTTCGGCGGAGAGAGTGTCAGTCAATCCCCATTGATGTACAAGCTGTTTTTCGTTCCAGGACGTGGGAACCAACGGTCCCGGCTACGAGCAATTGGCCCATCCCGTGCGCCCGCAGCGCCCCAAGTTCTGCGCCATCTTCCGTCGACCTGGACGCGGCGGCCGACCGGGCCATCTCCTCCGGCAGTGGCGACGCTCGCAAGACGATGAACGGGCTGATCGCGGCCAACGACTTCTTGGGACTCAGGTTCGACGAGCTGAGGGCGGCGGTATCGAAAGGCTATGGTTGGAGTTCGTTGAGCCCAACGACGAGATGCGCTCCGCACCAGTTTGGCACCAGAAACGACCTCAACAAACCGCAACAAACGCGATCAAAGGCAAACGAAAACACGACGAAATCAATGAAGCTGACCGATTTACTGCCGCTCATATTGGTCTGGTTGCAGGTTCGAGACCTGCAGGGCCCACCGAGGAAATTAGTAACTTGACGAGTGCGGTTCCCGGGTCGCGGCACCAGGAACGCCTCCTTTTTATCTCATCGGCGGGCTGCCCTAATTCACTGCTGGCTTTCCCAAAGCCTTTATGCTCCGGCGCGGCTTCCGTGGCTCGCGTCAGCGCCGATCCCATAGCCATGGATGTTTCAACCGACATAGCAAACGCAACTTAGAAGCAGTCCGGCGTTCTCAGCGAGAGAATTCGATGGTTCTCCTTCGCTGACTCCAGGGACCACGCCCCGACCGAAAACACGTAGCGCGCCTGGGCGTCGCCTGTCTGCATTTTCAGCGCAATGGACAGAAGCTGAGGTATCGTCATGACGAGTGACTCGGCCTGGCTGAATGGCATTTCGATCGACACCGGTCCGCCCGCCTGTGACACGAAATTGAGCCGAATTTTCTTTCGCCACTAGTCACGTTGCAAGTTGTAAGTTGCTTACTCGCGATCGTATAAGGTGGCGCCTTCTTCGGAATGTCCGACATATCACTGATGCCTTTCTGGATATGCGAGATAGCACTCTCGGAACGACGGCGTCTGTTTCGGTGACCGACTCTCACTTGATTTCCGACCGCTCCGCTGGCTGACACGCTCAGTGTTGAACAGTGAATCTGTCGATCATGGCCGCCTCTTGTTTGTCCGCCGCGCCGTAGCTGTTAATCGGCTCGACTTGTACCACCACCCGGCGGGATCCAGTTATCATGTGAATGTGTGATGGAAACTGTTTCGACGGCGTGACTATCGAACTCCAGGATCTGAGCCTTCACTGCCCGCAACGCGACCAATAATGCGAGGACGCGCAAGCCTCGATCCCCACGAGGCACGGCGGCAACTTCTCAAAGAAAGACAGCACGAACGGCGCTTGAGTTGACGGCGTATGATCCCCTGGCCGGCTGCATCGACCCCATGCACTTGAAAGACCGACTTCGCGATATCCAGACCGACTGTCGAAATTGACTGCATAACCTGCTCCTCCGAATCGTGGGCGCCTTCAAACGGCGCCCACTCCTTGACACTCTCGTGCCCGTGGAGGAGCCGTCCACATGGGGTAATCGCGGGAGCAAGTTGCCCAAAACCAATCACTCGTCTTGGAGGGTGGCTGTTCCCCGATAGGATGGAGATACGGGCTCACGACTGGACGCCGGGCCCAAGCATCGAATGGAGAACAGCCATGGAAGAATATATCGGTCTCGACGTGTCGATGAAAGAGACGTCAGTCTCGATCCGCCGAGCAGGTGAACGGATCTGGCGCGGCAAGTGCGCATCTGATCCCAGGATCATAGCCGAGCTCATCCGCAAGCGGGCGCCAGCCGTGAAACGCGTGGTGTTCGAGACCGGACCACTGTCGATATGGTTTTATCATTCTCTCCGCGCCCAGGGGTTGCCGGCGATCTGCATCGATGCACGCCATGCTAAAGCGGCGCTCGATATGGCGGCGAACAAGACGGACGCGAACGACGCCGATGGTCTAGCGCAGCTCGCAGAAGTTGGTTTCTTTCGTGAGGTTCGGGTGAAGGGATTCGACAGCATGCTGACCCGCACGCTTGTCGCGGCACGCACGCGGCTGGTCCGTATCACAACAGAGCTTTCCAACCAGATCCGCGGTGTCATGAAGACCTTCGGTCTGCTCGTTCCTGCTGGAAAGGGAAGCACCTTCGAGAAGAACGTCCGGAGCCTTCTTGCCGATCAAGACGGACTTGCATCGATCGTGCTTCCGATGCTGGAAGCCTGGCGAGGCATTCGCATCCGCGCCGCCGAACTCGGACGCCAGTTGGTCCGGGACGCGCGCCAGAGTCAGGCTTGCCGCATCCTTATGTCCATTACCGGAATCGGAGCGATCACCGCAACCGCCTTCAGCACAGCCATTGAGAGGCCAGACAACTTCAAGAAATCCCGATCTGTTGGCGCCTGGATCGGCCTGACGACGCGTCGCTACCAATCCGGAGAAGTCGATTATGACGGCCATATATCCCGACGTGGCGATTGCTATTTGCGAGGACTTCTCTACGAAGCGGCCGGGGTCATTCTGACGCGCAGCTCAACCTACAGCACTCTGCGCACGTGGGGTCTGAAGCTCCGGGAGAGGATCGGCTTCAAAAGAGCTGCCGTGGCCGTGGCGCGCAAGCTGGCGGTTATAATGCATACGATGCTTAAGACTGGCGAACTCTTCAATCCGAATGCCGGAACCGCAGCATAAGTCCCGATAGCGTTCAGAATCTGAGCGCCTAAGGTGTCCCTGCCGGGACGTGAGCCGAGCCATTCCGGTGATGCTGTTGCACTGCCGATTCAGCAAAGTGCGTCGTCCACATTGAAGGCTCGTCCTGCGAAGCTCTATCATGCGGCGGCTAATGCCGACCGCGAAGACAACCATGCACCGGCAGCGTCCCCTGAACGAATTATATGCTTGACGCCTCAGCAGCGATTAGACAACAGCATCACAAGCGGACCTTGCTTGCGAACCACGAACGAGGGCGCCCACTGACACGGACCCAAGTCAGTTGATTACTGCTCTTAGTGGGAAGAGAGGAGAGCCGCGAAGCTAAACGCCAACACGCAGGCGGCAGCCAATGACCAAAACGCTATTGCGATTTCTTTGGGCATGATGCGCACCAACGCAAGAACGCGCATCGAGTTCCTGTGGTCGGCGGCTGAGGCTGCCTACTGCCCCGTGAGGGTGCGTAGCTCGGCTGCCAGCTCGGCTTTCAGTTCGTCCTCCAGCTCCCGGATGTGCTTCGCCGTTGGCCCGTCCGGAAACTCTTTCATGAGCTGGCGACAGTGCACCAGCTTCCGTTGGATCGCCAACATATCCCGATGATCTTCCATCTTGGGAAATCCTCTCGGGCTCGGCACTATCCAGTCGGGTGCTCTGGAAGATTCCAACGTCGATCTCGCGGACGAGTTGACTTCGATGATCGAGGCGCAACGAGGTTTCACCGCAAATTCGAAATCATTCCAGACCGGCGCCGATCTGCTGGACGCGCCCTAGCTCTTGTAAAGCAGTAGGCCCTGTTCGCGAGCTTGCCGACGCACCGAGCTAACGCGGCGCCCCAGCGCCTTAGCCGCCTTGGCTGCGGTGGCCCGTTCTCTAGAGAGCAACATTAAGCGGGCCAAGTCGCGCTGCGTCCAAACGGGCTAAGGTTTGAGCGAATCCTCAATGCGGTCCATCTCGCAAGGTGGCCCCTGATAATTAACAAATTGCAACTGGCACTCCCAACCTCAACGCCGGTCACCAACTCCGACCGGAAATCCTGATGCTTACCAGCGGTGATGGTGCCTCCAGCCATAGTGATGGCCTCGGCCTCTGCCCCAACCATAGTGATGACCACGCCCGCCGCGATGACCCCACCCGTGGCCCCCGCCATGTCCGTGGCCGCCCTTGACCTCAATAGTGGAACTCTGAGATGCGGCCAGTGCGCCCGGCTTGGCCGCGGGCATCGCAGAGGCAGACGGTGCAGGCGTTAAAGCAACGGCGCCCGCCACAAAGCCGACCAAGCAAATCCATTTCATGTAATCGCCTCCTGCTAAGAATGAGACCGTTGTCCGGTGCGGCACTTTTGCTGGCCGGGTTCGCTCCAGCTCGTCAACAATGGGGCCGGGAAAAAGTTGCAACGAGAGCTGACTTCTTGCGAAGCAAGTCCACTCCCGCAGGGATGCTGGTTTACTGCCCTCAGGGGTCCGCGCGGTCGGGCCAGCCGTCCGCTTAGGGGCCATAAGCAGACGCGTCCGAACGGAAAGATGCGGTCGAGTAAGCAGCCGCCTACCTGATTGATCAATGAACAGCGGGGAAATGCGAGAGAGGCTTCGGCAATCGGACGCGCTCGTAGAGCACATGCGGCCGATGCTCGCGGGCCAAAACCCGAAAGTGCAAATCGCCGCGATTACCCAGCTTCTCGCTTCATTACCCAGCGGCAAACACCGGTGACAGTCTAAGGCCCCCTCTCAGGCGGCCTTCTGCTCTCAGCGATAGTTATTAGGCATACACGACGCCGGCCGTCGGAGCTGGTAATTGCGGTGCTACTAAGTGAGGTCGAAAGCAACGCTGTAATAGTCGGAGGTGTTACGGAGGCGAATCTGCCGCAGGATCTTAAAAATTCCTGCCGATCGTCTTCTTCTGGAGAGGACATTGCGGCTCCTATGATTTTCTCGAAATAATTATTAGTCGATTAGAGAGTTAAGCAGTTCAGTCACGAAATGTGTATCGGAGACCCGCCGCCTTGGGGCATTGAAATGTTGCCCGACGTCCGGTGCGGGTCATTCGCGTCGGTTTAGCCGGAGCTTGGCGACTTCCCGTCTAACCCGGTGAACGGACATCCTAAGTGTAGGCGGGCATGTCTCAAACGGGCCAGCAGCGGAAGCCTCACATATTCCCCAGTCCCACTTTTTAGGGAACACCCGCACGCCCATTCGGGCAAGCCCCGCCACTTGAAAGGCGACCAGCCCCAACTCGACGCGAACAGCTAATCGCATTGACCGATTTGCGCTATGGACAGTCGCCGACTGAGCACCGACACCCCTGCATGTAAACACCTTGCGGCGCAGCTACGGAACAACGTTACATCTAAGAGAGTCGCGGAACGAAACGGGTCGTCAGTCTTTCTCTGGCTTTGGGAGGTGCCCATGACTTCTCTTGCCATACAAGGCGCGTGTGCGTTTGCTTGGCGGAACTACTTGCTCCTCCACAGCGGCATCAGCGAGAACGATAACAGGCGTTCCGCCCTTTCCTTTATCGCTACGTCGCCAACCTTTGTGATACCGGCAAGGATGATTTCGATCTCTTGCAAGTAGCGGCAGTCGCTTACTTGAAAAAATTGGACGAATTGCATGACGACCGATGTGCGAGACTCGCTGCGGATCAAATTTTGGCCGAGTGTTTAGAATCACGCTGTGCACGACCCGACACTTAGATTTAGGTCATATAACACCAGAGCGAAGGAGCGAACCGCATGGCAGACACGATCGTTAGCGCAAACCGTATCGCGCGCGACCCACAAGGGCCCGCAGCGGCAGCAATCGGCATGAAGGCCCTGAAGCCGATTATGCACTTCCAGGTCTCAATGCTGAGGATGTGGGCCGATAGTATTGAGAGGTTCGCGGGCCTTTACGAAAAGGGCTTGGAAGAAACCGCGACAGCCGTAGAGGAACAGTCAGGCAAGGAACGCGCCGCGCAATAGACATCGTCCGATCGGACGGCATGTCTCGAACGGGTCTTGGTCGTGTACCCGCTCAAAATCTTTCACGCACGGCGTTTCTCCGATGGCATTGCTCGTCCATATTCGGCCGGCCCAGCTGCGGCTCAGCGGCGAGGTGTTTTCCAATGCTCCGCATCGGGAACGATTGACAGTGAGCGCTCCAATTCGCGAAGCCGGTCGATTTGCGTTTTGAGGCGCGCCGGCAGTTTCGGCTCTGGTTTCAGCGGCGCGCGTAGCCTCTCGCCCATCTCTCGAACGATGGCCCGGCTGTGTAGGTAGTCAATGTCGATATGGCTGCGCATAACGGTGGCAAAAACGCCATCCGGCCGGCCGATATCGGCCCAACACTGCTCCCCCGCGACCTCAACACGCTTTTGAAGGAAACTGGAGACCGCCGCTTTTGGCTATCTGCGCGAGCGCTTGTATTCAGAGCAGCGGGTCGCAGGCACGACCTTTGGCTATCCGCGACATGCGCCGTGTTAGTACCGGCGAGCGACGGCCCCATGTTGCTTAAAGGCTGGCAGGGGCTTTCGTTCCCTTATCTCTAATCGCGAACGCGATGTTCCATTCGATCCGCAACCAGGAGTGCGGAGCCGACAAAATCCGCACGTCGATTGTGGGTCAAAAGCGTCGGTCTAGCGCTCCACCGCAAACTTCCGGTCTGCCCCCTATCGGCCAATATCAAGCAGCGTGGCATCAACGGCAGCGATGGGCCAGAAGGCGACATTCCCTGCTGGCCTCATAAGACCCCGATATGACAGAGAGGCCACCATCTGAGGGCGGCCTCTGCTGCGTGCGTGAATTGGTCAGTTCTTGTACCCCATACTGCTACAGACCGCGTATTGATAGTTGGGGTTCGCACCTTGCGCCCATAGCCCTTGTTTGCATTCCACGTACGTCCTGGCCTTGGGCGGTGCAAACGCCCTTATATCCGGGTCAAGCACTTTGGCATGCGCACCCGAGTGAAATATCTCTGTCGATAGAGTGTTCGGCCTCGTAGTTTTCGTCACGGCGTTGGCGGGTGCATTCGACAAGATGGCGACAGCTAAGCCCATAAGGAACAGCGAGGAAAATCTCATATCGATGTCCTCCGCAACTCCACCTCGAAGTAGGTGGCAAGCGACTATACCTCGGGAATTTCCTTTCGCTTTGCGAAACATTTGGGCATCAGGACATTCCCAAGATCGGGCAACAGCGAACCTTTGCTGAAGACATTGAAAGGTCTGTGAAGGGTCACGAGCGTCGGTTTGCCCCTCAGCCGGTGACTTCCGGTTTGCGCCCGACTCCGGACATGTCGCTGCGCCCCGCCACCGACGCGATGGGCCACGAGCAGAAGCTGCTGGTTCGGGATGAAAGATGCGGTCAACCACTTAGGGGCCACCAAATTGCTCGGCTGAACTCGTTCATGCCCGAAGAACTACGGACACGGAACCTCTCCGACTTCATCTTCCGTTCACTAGGCCAATTCTAAACCTGCGCTCGATACCGGCATGTAGGTGAGGAATATGTCCTTCGACCCGATGGCCGCTGCGGTTGATTGGCTCGACGCCTACCGCGCTGGCGAGATTGAAACTATCCTTGGAATGTATGCTGACGATGCGATAGTCCATTGCGGCTGTGGCGGCATGAAAACCATCACCGGCAGAGGGGGTCTCCGCGCCTATTGGGTGGACCGCCTTCGGCAATATCCAGCGTCGGAGCTGGACAATCTCCAGCCATCGCACGATGGGACAATGATCTCGTACATAACTAGCATTGGCGTGGTGAGTGCAGTTCTAGCGTTCAATACCGTCGGGAAAATCAAGACGCTTAGCTGCGGTCCTTCAAGCTGAAGCGGCATTACTCTTATGACGCCGCGGGGACGGCTCTTGGTTTTTCCAGACCAAGGTCCGCGGTGGGTCAATTTCGTTGTTTGCCGCCAAACCGGTGACTTCTGGTCTGCTCGGACAAGCGGACATCGTCAGATCGGACCGGCGTGTCTCGAACGGGCCAACAGGCGACGTTCGTTGGTCGGCACGGCGACCGTCAGGAAAGGCCACTCTGCTGCCGGTCCCTGAAGGCCATCTCGGGAGATGGCGAAGATTATTTTTATCCGCCCTGCGGTGGCCTTAAGGCCATCGTTGGATGTCGACTCGCCACTTGCGGCACGGACAATCTGGCGGCAGCTTTCACAGTCAAGTAGGTACCTGCGGACGATGATTTCTGTTGTTGTCGGGTCACGACAGCATGCCGGTTGACCGACGATCTCTACGTTGGAGGGTCGAACTATTTCGCTTCGCACGCCTCTGGCGCTTCTCATCATATCCCTAGGTGCGATCGCCGCGGTGTGGTGGTGGCTGGCCATACCGATCAACTTGGCGCGCGCACCGATCGATCCGAATGCCAAATTGCAATGCATATCCTACGGGCCCTTCCGCAACAACCAAACGTCAGAGTCGCCTACACCAGTGCCGCGGGACCAGATCGCGGAAGATCTCGCCCAGCTTGCCAAAATAACCGACTGTATCCGTACCTATGCGACTGATCTTGGTCTCGATCAGATTCCCGAACTTGCGTCCAAGGTGGGGCTGAAAGTCATTCAGGGAATTTGGCTCGATAGGGACCGACAGAAGAACGCGGCACAGATATCGACGGGCATACGCCTCGCCCAGCAACATCCGGGAACCATCACCGCACTCGTGGTCGGCAATGAGGTTCTGTTGCATCGGAAGATGACGCCTCCCGACCTTGCTGCCTTAATCCGCTCGGTCAAGGCACAAGTGCCGGTCCCCGTCACCTATTCCGACGTCTGGGAGTACTGGTTGCGCTATCGGGAACTCGATGACGCCGTCGATTTCGTCACCGTTCATATCCTGCCATATTGGGAAAACGTCCCGGTCCCGGCGAAATCTGCCGCTGCTCACGTCGACGCCGTCCGAAAGCAGGTGGCGTCGGCGTTTCCGGGCAAGGAAATCCTAATTGGAGAAACTGGTTGGCCGAGCGAAGGGCGGATGCGCGATTCGGCGCTACCGTCGCGCACCAATCAGGCGCGGGTGATCTCGGAGGTCCTCGATCTTGCCCGGCGCGAGAATTTCCGCGTCAACCTGTTCGAGGCGTATGATGAATTGTGGAAGCATGAGTTCGAGGGCACCGTCGGCGGATCGTGGGGCTTATTCGATTCCGCGCAGCGCACGCTGAAATATCCGCCCGGCATCCCCGTCAGCAATTATCCGCTCTGGAAACTGCAAATGAGCAGCGGAATGGCGCTGGCGATCCTGGTGTTCGGCGCTGCATGGCTGGCCTCGCGCCGGAAGCTCTCGCAGCCCCGGCTCGTCTCATGGTTTGCGGTCGGAATATCGGCAACCACCGCCGGAGTCCTGTTTGGGGTGGCCGCTCAAAAGATGTTTTATGAAAGCTACGACGCGGGCAGCTGGCTTCTGTGGGGCACACTTCTGGTGGCGGCAACTGCCTCGCCGCTGTTCGGCGCCAACGCCCTGATGTCAGGGCGCGCACCGCCCACATTTCTCGAATTGCTGGGTCCGAAGGACTTCCGGACTCCATCGGGGCTGGCGATCATGCACGGATGGATCTTGATCGTAACCATCGTGATCGGCACGGAGACCGCGCTGGGCTTCATGTTTGACCCGCGCGAGAAGGATTTTCCTTTTGCGGCCCTCACTATGGCGGCGGTCCCATTTGCGGCTATGACGCAGCTCAATCGCCCCAAGAAAGGAATCCGCCCCATGGCGGAAGCGATATTTGCCGGCGTATTCTTGGTGGCAGCCATCTATGCGGCGCTTAGCGAAGGGCCGGACAATTGGCAGTCACTGTGGACTTGTGCTGCCTATATACTGCTTGCGGTTACGCTGTGGCGGGCGCGCGCTTGAGAAAACCTCGCCAGCCGACTTCCGTTTTGGGCCATTGGCGTCGGTCCGCCCTGAGTCGAAGGCTTCCGGTTTCTCCCCGACTCCAGATCTGCCGATGCGCGGCGTCAACCACGCGATGGGACATGTGTGGACTCAAGCGCCGCAGCGAACGGAGGCGGTCTATGAAAGTCGAAAGGGGCCCCGAGGTTGCAGCGTCGTAGAGGCAGGATAGCTTCACAATCTATGTTGCGGTGCTTCTATAAATGCATTGCGAAGAGCTGGCGCGCTGACCCTAATATTCATTCTGGCACACGAGGTGACCCGGCATTAACATCAGGGCCGTGCAGTCGAACTGGATGTCGCCAATGAATGAAGCGAGCGCGACATTTGCGTCGGGGAACGTGTCTGAGGACTTCGCTCTGTTCAGAACGCTCAGTCCGGAACAGCGGATGACGGCTCTGAACGCAATGGTTCGCACCGATCTGGTGCGGGGAGAAAGGCTCGTTGCCCAAGGGGGCCCCTCGGACTCGTTGTTTTTGGTGCTGCACGGTGCGCTAGCTGTGTGCCGAAATGGCGAGCTCGAACCTCTCGCCGAGCTCCGTGCCGGCGAATTGGTTGGCGAAATCGGCTTCTTTGCAAATGTCCCGCGCACTGCCAATGTAATTGCCATCCGCGACACCAGTGTGCTCGCGTTGACACGTGCAGCCTACCAGAAGCTTGCCAGGGACGCGCCCGCCATTGTTGAGGCAGTACTTGCGGCGCTGGCGCTCCGTTTTGGCAAGGAGACGGCGCGCCTCGCGCCGCTTCGCTCGTCGCCAAGGGCCAGAACGGTCGCCCTAATCGAAGGTGGACGCGAGCTGTTGCCTGGCGCCTTTGATTGTCGAATGCGCGATGCGCTCGCCGCCACCGATGCGGAGATCGTCGATGTCGCCCGCGTCAATTCCAACTTTCCTGGGCGAGCCCCGGATGCGCCCGATGTCGCTGAATGGCTCAACAGACTAGAACACGCCGCGCCGCTGGTAGTTTACCTCGGAGATCACGATGCCAATTCCTGGACACGCAAGGCTATCCGCCAGGCCGACATGGTTGTGCTCGGGTGCCGTGGCGATGCGCCGGTGGGACCCTTGACGGATGTCGAGACTTTTGCCTGCGAGGTTCACCCAAGGTCGGCGCGACGCCTCGTTCGCGTACATGATCGACGGAGCAGTCACGTCAGTGGAACCGCGGCCTGGCTTGCTCGGCTGCCCTCCTTCATGCATCACCATGTCGCCCTGGGGGATCAAGTTGATTTCGACAGTCTAGTCCGATTCCTGTCGGGTCGCGCGATTGGCTACGTCGCCGGCGGCGGCGGAAGCCTCGGATCGGCGCATGTGGGGGTCTACAAGGCCTTCTGCGAGCTTGGCGTGATATTCGATATCTTTATCGGCACCAGTGTCGGCTCTGCCATGGCGGCCGGATTCGCAAAGAACCTCGAAGCAGAGGATCTTGAGCGCGGCACGCACGATATTTTCGTCAGGAGTCGCAGCTTCCGGCGGCCAACCTGGCCGCGTTACGCCTTGCTGGATCATAAGGCGTTCGATCGGGCGCTCGCCCGTCAATTCGGCCACGACTGCCGGATCGAGGATTGCTGGCGACCTTTCGCGGCAGTCGCAACCAATCTTTCGACCCATAATCTGGAATTGATCCGCTCGGGATCGCTCTGGCAGGCGGTGCGTGCCTCAAGCGCAATTCCTGGACTATTGCCGCCGTTCTACACGCCAGAAGGTGCGATGCTCGTCGATGGATGCTTGATCGATAATGTGCCGCTGGCACCGATGCATCAACTAAAGAGTGGCCCCAATCTGGTTGTGCATTTCGGCGAGCCGGCGGCTGAGCTGTTTGATGTCGCGTATGATGCGTTGCCCGGACGGCTCGAGCTGGTCGCGGCAATGCTGATGCCGTTTCGTAAGAAGCTGCTTCCCGCCGCGCCGAGTGCCGTCAACGTGCTGTGGCGAAGCCTCGTGGCGCATCAGCGCTATGATACGTTGCCGACGGGACCACTCGATCTGGTAATACGCCCGCCCTGTCCGCTAGGGATCGATGTGACGGACTTCGACCGCCATACGGAGATTTTTCAGGCGTCTTACCTTTGGGCCCGACAAGCTATCGTGGCGCTGGAAGCAGAGGGCGACCCGGCAATGGCCGCCATCCTCGCTGCCGGAAAGCCAGCAACAATGCGAGGTGCCGTCGTCGAGCTCGCCAGCAATGCTCTATCCAGCTGAGCTGCGGGTGCGTCTCGCCGTCCGTCTCGCCGATTGGCCGCGCCTCTGGACCGGCCTCAGATATTGATCAGCGCGAATGTCCGGTCAGGGTCAAAAGGCGGCTGTCCGCACCGGAGGCCATGACTTCTGCTCTACCCCCGACTCCAGACCTGCCGCTGCACTCCGCCAACCGACGCGATGGGCCAAGAGCCGCCCTCCCCGCCAGATGCAGTTTGCTCCTTTTCGGCTCCGGGCGATGTCCCCGAGACAATCGCGTCGTGTCAGCGCCGATATCCTGATGCTAGATTTCACGACGGCAGGGAGCACCTGCTTCCTGCTTCATACCGAACAGGAGGACGACATGCCTGATAGCGTCTACAAGGTCATTGAACTGATCGGTACCAGCAACGACTCATGGGAAAAGGCGGCCGCCAATGCGGTCGAGCAAGCTGCAAAATCTCTCCGGGATCTTCGCATTGCGGAGGTCGTCAAACTCGATATGCAACTGGATGCCAAGGGAAAAGTAGAGGCCTATCGCGCCAAGCTCAACGTATCGTTCAAGTTCGAGGGCTCCTGAGCCTCAGCACCTCGCCCCGCTTGCGGGGCGAGGATGGCTCATTGAAGCAAGGCGTGTCGCGCGGCCCGCCAACCGGCGTTTTTGACCCATCTCGGAAGTAGGCCCTAGTCGAACTAATACGGTCACCTCCGCGTCGGTTAGTCGGAGGGATGACGCATGTCCACACAGGGCCGATCACCGAGCAAGAAGTCCGGATCGCGCGCTATCGCCTGTTGGAACGAGAAGTTACCGACCCGCTCGCCGCGTGTCTGCTCCACGACATCATCCTTGAGCTCGAAGCTGATCTCCAGAAAGACCGCGAGGTCACCATGCGAGCTCTGTCCGCGCCCACTTACGGCATGGTCGACCGACCTGCTCCCTCGTTGCTCTGCGAATGGTCACCATACTACTCAGGATATCACCACGCGCCTCTCGGCTGTTATCGGTGAATGAGAGCATTGTGCTCCCGCAGCATCAAACTCCCAAACTCAAGTTCGCGAGTGGCTGGCACCTCCGGCATTGCTGCCAATCGATTTCATGTTCCGGATAGTTGCACATTCTGTTGATATGACGATTGAGTGAATTGACATCATTCCAAACTTTTTTGTCGAGAGTCGCAAAGCGAACCGACAGCCTATATGACCTGGGACATAGTGGTACCTGGGCTGGACAGAAGCTCATCAAAAACCAAATCGGACACGGAAGCGGGCATCCCGCCTCCACGAACTCCTGCGGCGCAAATCGGCGCCGGGGGAACGGTGTCGCTTGAGTATGGGGATAATCGTGAGTGAAAGTGAAATGAAAGCTGAACCGAACGGAACGAACGGCTCTGCGATGCCGTCGTTCGAATTCCCGAAGCTTGCGCTGCACGGCGTACTCAGGGAAGTTTCCGAGCAGGGCGTGACCCGCGCGCGGGAAGGCTGCGAGAAGATCAAAGCGGCGACCGAGGAGATGGCCGAAGCACTGCGCGAGACTTATTCGACCAACGCAAGGAGCGCGACCGACTACGGCCTCAAGATCATCGAGATCTCAAACGCCAATACCGCCTCCGCGATCGATTTCTTCATCCACCTCCTGGGTAGCAGGTCGGCGACCGATCTCGTTGCCGTGTCGACAGGGCAGGCGCGCAGGGCTTTCGATACCGCATCCGCCCAGAGCAAGGACCTGTGGGTTCTGACGCAGAAGTTTGCGACAGAAACTGGCGAGCCGCTCAGGAAGCACGTCGCCAAGGTACTTCACCAGGGCAGCTAAGCCGCAGTCAACTACATCCAGGTTCGTTCAAGAGTGAGATCCGGCCGGTTGGACCAAGCTCCGCCACGAGCATGCCCACTCATGCTCGGTCGAAGAACAGGCAGGTGCGCGATGCCCCCCCAAGCCCACCGCACCAACAAGAAGCGCAATCCAATCGGCCGGTTTGTTTTTAAAGACCAATAGAGACAATCCAAAAAAAATCAAATCCAAGGGAGGCTCACATGGGCATGATCATGATCAGGTGTCCGCACACCGGACGCGCGATCCCGACCGGGATCAAGACCGATCGCGAGAGCTTTCGGCGCAGCCCCGTTTTCTTTGCACACACTCGCTGCCCGATTTGCCGGTCCAATCACGGCTGGTTCGCCCGGGAAGCCTGGGTCGACGAGGCCGGCGGCTTTGCGCCTCGCACCGCCCGCTTACTGGCGTGATCGACCAAACATGCATCGATGATCGCGATGGAGGGACACCATGGCGCACATGCAAATTTCGCGGGGAACGTCCGCTTGGCTTTTGCAGGCGAAGGATGTCTTATCGAGGCACGACGGCTGAAGCCGGGCCCTGCGTGCAACGAGTTGCGTGAGGTGGCGCGAGTGCTGCGCGAAATTGCGGAGCTTGAGGCTGAATCCGCGTCAGGCTCTGGTCGAGCGAAGACAAGCTGATCAACTCGAAACATCAGCTGCTCACAAGGCATCACCTCGATATCACATCAGGTGGCGTGACCGGAATGCTAGATCGGGCACACCGATCGACAAAATCTCGTCGAGTTCGCCAGTCATGGTGCCGTGGCATTCGCAAGCGGCCGCAGCAAGCCGCCGTAGATCGACTTCGATCTGACCTCGTCGCTCCGATCGGATCGCTCCGGACGCGCGCAGACTGCGCATCAGGAGAGTCGCCGCACGCCGAGTATCTGCGACAGCGCTTCCTGGGTGAGCGGAAGGACGTCGTGGTCGGTCCGATTGCGAAACTGGAGCAGCCAGCGGGCCATCCTTGCCTGGACCGGATGTAACGCATTGCATGCCACGCCGAGTTGAAACTGCGCAAGCATCGCCCTGATGTGAAGCTGGACGACCTGCCGTATTGCTGGGCTTCGATCGAACGCCGCCTTAAACCGCGGGGCCGGAATCCGCGAGGCAGTGCCCGCCACACGAACGACAGCCGTGATCGCGGAAGGCGACGGTCCAAGCACCGAAAGCATGCCGACAGCGGCAGTGGCAACCGTCTGCCCGCTTGCCATGTTGACCATCAGCGAAACGGCCCCGTAGCCGCGGACGATCTTACTGCGCGGTGACCGCAACTACTTCGCTCAATATTCCGGCGTCCGGCATAAGTCATGTTGCCGCGCGATCAAAACGCACGCGACGAAACGTAGCATCGTACTTTGTGCGCGAACGCACGTCCTTTCGACAGAGTGCATTTATCGTTGGTGGGCGTGCGTCGATAGAGGCCAGCGCATGCTTGAGCTTTGGAACAGACTGGTACGACACCCTGGCCTCGGCGGAGGCGCTTGCCACGGTCCTCGTCATTGTCCCGATGGCTGCCGGCGCTATTATGCTGGCGGAAAGTCGGCGGCGATAAACGCGTCCGACAAACGATTGATTTGGAGGAGACGTCTGCAAACCGGTCATTTGGACTGGCCTAGGAAGAAGTTTGTCCAGCAAATCATCGGCGCGCCACTTCCGGTAAGGGTCAAAAGGCGAAGAACTCAACCTGAGCAAATCTGGTCCGCAATGCCTCACTGAGCGGATCTCACGCGGTGGGCCGCTACTTCGCATGCGTCGCGACCGTCATCCCGCGCCGGGAGCAACTGAGTTAGTGCTTTCGCTCCGGCGTCGCAGGACAGAGGCTGCAGCCAAAAACCGCGTTGATAACTAAGCTGCTCGGCGCTTTTTTCGAGGCGCGGTCACCTTTGTCTTCAACTTGCCCGACCCGGCATTCGAAACCCGAGCGACACCTCCGAGTGCAGCCGCAAGAACCTCGCGCTGAGCATCTAGCCAATGCATCTCGGCTTTGCCGTGCTCGCAGCCGCTTTCAACCCACAGCTGGTAGGCGCGTTCGCGAATGATTTGTTCCAGATTAGACATCGTGCTCCCTCATATTTGGAGCGGCATCCTGCCGGCAGGCGGTTAACAAGATTTCAAACCTGCGCGGTTCCTTTTGCGGGGCTAGCTGAGCGCGCGCTTTGGCGGCCGATCATGATCAAAAGGCCGCCCATTTGCGGCAACAGCACCAGCAAGATCAAACGGACCATGGCGAAGTCCTCGGACGATGGCCGGAGCGCGCCAAAGGAAACCCACGCCGTGAGCCTAATGGCGGCATCCGCTTGAGGATCGCCCATCTGCTCGACAGCTGCCATGGCGGCATCAAGAACGCGGCGTCGGTCCAGTACTACCGCTTCACGATCACGGCAAAATTTCCCCACACCACCCCTGCACTCACGATCTCGAGCCGAGACGGCATCCGACAAACTCGCCTGCGCGGCGGTGACGGCCGGCGTCACGCGCGACGAACGGGCAAGCGTGACGTCACTGATATTGGTGGAAGCGAAGCCCAGGCCTGCTGTGACGGCAAACACGAACGTCACTAGCCAGAGGACCCATCCGACCAGCGATGACAACCGGCGCGCGTGCCAAAGTCCAGCTGCGCAGGATGGCATTACCAGCGCAATCAGATCAGCAGCGATGCCCAAGGCGAGAAACAGCCATCCAGCCACGTCGCTGGCGCCGAGCGATCGCGCGAACCATCCGTTGATCGTCAGGCCGACGACGGCGAGGCAACAGGCGGCGGCGTTGAGCAGGACGGGAACGAGCTGGCGTCGTGACAGCGTGACGTGAGGCTCCTGGGTAGCGGACGTCACGCGCGCCGGCGTGACGGGGAGCGGTTTCCGCGGCGTCACATGCGCCGTGACGGCGGCCAAGGGCCTAGTCGATGCGCCGGAGCTCTCGGGCAGATCTGTGGGGCGCGGCGGTTCGGCGTCGGCCGGCGCAAGCTTTGCCGTCCGCTTTCTGTCGCGGTAGGCTTTCGCGCGTTGCGCTGCGGTCATTGCTTTCGGAGCCGCTTGGCGAAGCGAGATCACAGCGGCGGAGTTATCGGGGGCCATTCAGACGGGTCCTCGTGTTTTGCTTTGTCGATTTGCGCGGCTTTGTCGATATGACTTCGATGCGGGAGGCTCAGTTGTCGAAGGTGAGTTAGGAGTGGCGGGGTACTTGGATTTTGAGTCGCTGGATGACGTAACTTTTCACTGAGCTCCCGCACAGCGCGCCAGCGTTTCCTTGAATTGGGGTTGCACTGACCACGCATCGAAGCCCTCCTTGGGAAGGCTTCCGCGCGCGACCTCAATTTCCGCGGCGCAGCTGCAAACCGACGTCGCCGTCATCCCTGCCCTCGCGATCTTCTCGAGCGCTCCGTTCTGCAGGACCGCCCCCACACAGGCGTCCTTCAGGCGGCGGACAACGGCACCGAGCTTCTCGTTCGCTGCGGCATGGGGCGCATGCACCGCCCAGGCCGTCGCCAGTGCGACGGCTGCCAAGATGGTTCTGCTCTTCATCGCGTTCCCCTCCTCATCAAACCGGCCCCAGCTTGCAGCGCGCCGGGCGGGGCGCAATGAGAGGAGTGCTCCCTTCTCTCTAATAACTCGCTGCTCACACGCGCTCCGCCTGGCGCATTTGCTCAGCTAGACCTCTCACGGCCGCGATGAATTGCTCTCGGCCGACCTTGACGGTCATCCAACGAATGGCGGCGCGCTCGCGGTCCGCGCCGGGTAACTTTCGGAATCGGGATTTGCCCATGTGGTTCTTGAGCGAAAAGCGCGAGATCCCAAGGTGGTCGCAGATCAGCTCCACGGTCAGCACAGGTTCAGTCATCGCCGGCGAGCGCGGCGAGGGGAGAGTGCGCGCGAGGATAGGTCGGCCTTCATTCTCCGCAGGCCAGAAACGAACGTGGCCTGCGGCAGTCCGCACGTGCAGCGGCGCTGCGGGAAACGGCGCTGTGGCTGGGTCGCGGCGATCGGTGCCGACGATGGCCTCCCGGTCGTCATTATTTCCGCCCTCGTCGGCGCGGCGACATTTTCGCAATACGCTGACACCTATCCCGAACTCAAAGCGCTTGCGGGCTTTCTTTCCCTTACGATCGCCGTACTCTCGGGCATCAGCACCTTCCTCAATCCGAATGAGAAGGAAAGCGCCCACCTGAACGCAGCTCACGGCTACGACAAACTCAACAATGAAGGTCGTCTGTTTTGGTCAGTGGAGTGTTGGCAGGAAGAATCCGACCTCGTCCTGACAACGAAACTTCGTGAACTCATTAGCAGGAAGGACGAATTGAACAGCGGCAGTCCTCAAATTCCCGGATGGGCTTACAAGAAGGCCAAAGCCGGAATTGTTGCCGGAGAAGCCAAGTTTGAGGTTGATAACCCGAGCGCTAGGGCATTCTTCGGAATAGCTCCAGCCACCGCTGCTCTTTCGGAGAGAGCGGTAGATCGGAAGCCCGCCAAGCCGGCTTGTCATCGAGCGGAAACTGAGCATCCAACAGTTCGAATTCGGTCGTCTCCTCGGGGCTAAGGCCCGCAAGGACTCGGCGACGCTTCTTGTCAAGCGTGTACATGCACGAAGTCAGCGGCACGGCTTCTCTGCTTGGCGCAACGGCCGACTGAGAAGCCCTTGGCGTGTTCGCTTTCATTGCAGCACCCATCATCGTTGATCTCGCGGGCAAAATGGCGCAGTCGCGCAGACGAATGCGAAGGGAGGCTGGCAGCAACCTCCCCTCGCTGAGCATCAGGCCGTCACACGCGGATGGCTCTGGTGCAGGTGCCAGAGGCGCAAAGCAGCAACAGCCGCCACCAGGATTCCGGCGATGACGTGGAGCGGTGTCACCGTTGCCTTGGCCGAGAAGAGCAGCACCCAGGTAACACGGCGACCCAAGCGCCGACGGCAAGTGCCATCCACTCCGGCCATTCGGCGAAGATCGCCAGCGCTGCTACGGCCAGCGCAGCGATCAGGATGCCGCTCAGCCCGGCATTCCAGTTGGTGGGACTTTCACCGGCGAACCCGAAGGCCCACGGTGACACGAACAAGCCCAGGCCGATCACAAGGTTGACCACATCGGCGATCATGTCCTTTTTCCAGACGGTGTTCATGGTTGCAACTCCCTACATTGGCTCCTTCCATTCACTCTGTTTCCACAGATTAGTCGCCTCGAGGTCGCTTGACCTGTCGGCGCCACCGGCGGGGGCGAAAGCCCAAGGGGCTCCCGCCCGTAGCTGCGGTTATTTGCCGTTGATGGCGATCCGTTTCACCTTCTGCTGCGCGGTAGGTAACTTCGGCAGCGTCACGGTGAGAACGCCATTCTTGAAAGACGCCTCGACCTTGTCCTGATCGACGTCGTTGACCGGGATGGAACGCTCAAAGCGCCCATAGTAGCGCTCGCTAAAGCGGCGCTCCTTGTCTTCGGTCTCGCTCCTCTTCTCGCCGCTGATGGTCAACAGGCCGTCCCTCAGTTCGAGGTTGACGTCCTTCTCTTCGAGACCGGGAAGTTCAGCGATGACTTTGACTTCGTTTCCGGTCTCGTTGACTTCGACGTTCGGCCACCCCATCGCCTGAGAGCTGAACGGAGCGATATCGAACGAGTGGAAAGCGTCGTCGAACAGCCGGTTCATCTCGCGGTGAAGGGCGAGGAAGGGATTGGGTTCATTGCGGTGCAGGCTCACCTCTCGAGAGCCGTTGTTCCACGGAATGAGATCGCGTAGTGCCATAGTTATTCTCCTCTCTGTTCTTCATGTTCACTGGACAGAGCTCCGCCGCGCGCGGCCAAGCCGCGCACAGGCGGTTCGACAGCCTCGAACGGAACTCTGTCAGGCCGTCTGCTTCTGCTCGATTTGCTGGTTGTCGTTGCCGGCGGTTTCGATCGCGATGCGACGCGGTTTCATCGCCTCCGGCAGTTCCCGAACCAGAGTGATTGTCAGCATGCCTTTTGCGAAAGTCGCATCCTTGACCTGGACATAGTCCGCCAGGTTAAAAACGCGCCTGAACGGCTGCAGAGAGATTCCCTGGTACAGGTAGTCGCGATTACCCTTATTGGGCTCGCGGCACTCGACGGTCAGCGTCGATTGCTCCGCGGTGATGGTGATCTCTTCCGGGCTGAAGCCCGCCAGCGCCAGCGTGATCTGGCACTGGTTTCGCCGGTACGTGCGATGTCGTACAGCGGATAATTGTCGCTGTCGTTCGTCGCGTTGTTGACGAGGTCGAACAGGCGGTCGAATCCGACGCTCGAACGCCAGAACGGGGACATTTCGTAGTTTCTCATAACCACATTCTCCCTTGAGCAACATGGATAGAGGCAACGCCGGGATTTCCGGCGGTCTCGGCCGGACCCTGACGGCATCCGGCGCCACACATGTGGCACCACAAAAACTAGAAGGGGCCGGATTGGTTTCAAGAGCGATACCCGCGCACGAATTGCATTTTTTTCACCGTCCCGGCCCGACCTCGAGAGGCCGAATATATCGCTGGCGAACTGAAAGTAGCTCCGCGTGAGGTCGTCGAGATGAACGGGAGGATCCGGGGTGACACTTCGCTCAACCTGCCCATGACTTGGGAGGACGGGTCCGAGGAAATCCAGAACTGGCTGATTGATCCGGCCCCAGACCCGGAAACGCTGCTATCGGAAACGGAGGATCGCAACCGGGTAAGGATCGCACTGGACGACGCCCTCGCGCTCCTTAACCCCCGCGAGCGCCGTATCGTCGGCGCGCGATTCCTGGCCGAACGGCCGAAGACCCTGGAGGAGCTCGCCGCCACTTTCGGCGTGTCACGCGAGCGCGTCCGCCAGATCGAGGTTCGCGCACTACAAAAGGTCAGGGAAGCGCTCAGGGCTCGCTTGGATGGATTGCCTCCTGGCTTTCCCGGCGGATGGAGGCCCCCGTCCGGCGCAGCGGCTACTGCGGAGAGACAGAAATGAGGATTGCACAGATAGCCCCGCTATTCGAGAGCGTCCCGCCCCGGCTCTATGGGGGAACGGAGCGGGTCGTTTCCTGGCTGACCGAGGAACTGGTCCGACAAGGCCACCAGGTGACGCTGTTCGCGAGCGAGGATTCCATCACCTCCGCCGAGCTCGTCCCCTGCACGCCTCGCGCGCTGCGCCTCGACCCCGACGTCCGCGACGCTCTTCCCCACCAGATGATCATGCTCGACAAGGTGCGAGCGCGCCGACGAGTTCGACATTCTCCACTTCCACTCCGACTATCTGCATTTTCCGCTGTTCCGATCTGAACGCGGCAGGACACTGACCACGCTGCACGGCAGGGCAAGTTCGCCCTGATCCAGCACCAGCGTTATGCCCACGCCAAGCAGTTCAATCGCGCCAACCGGGCGCTGAAGAAGCTGCGCACCTTGCTCGGCCGC
>NZ_JADPKS010000063.1 GCF_023074175.1 Bradyrhizobium sp. 139 | reverse complement strand
CTGCTCGATGGCATCGCCAACGGCGTGCAGGTGCTCCAGGCCGCCAACACCGGCATCACCTCGCTGCAGAAGCTGCTCGACAGCGCCAAGTCGATCGCCAACCAGGCGTTGCAGACCACGGTCGGCTACTCGACGAAGTCGAACGTCTCGACCACGATCGCGGGTGCGACGGCTTCCGATCTGCGCGGCACCACGACCTATTCCAGCACGACCGCTCTCTCGAACGTGGTGTTCGACGGTAGCACGGGCGGAACTACCGTTGCATCCGGAACAACCACGCTCGGCGGTGGGTCAGCTTCGCTGGTCGGATCCGCGGCACCGGACGGCGCGGGCGTTGCGGCTAAATTGGCTGCGGGCCTTACGCTCGCCGGCACCCCCTCAGCGACAACCATTGCGGCCAAGGGCGCACCTTCGGATGGCGAAACGCTGACCGTCGATGGACACACGATCACCTTCAAGACGGCCGACGTTCCGGCCGCT
The DNA here is from genome assembly GCF_023074175.1 of Bradyrhizobium sp. 139. Classification (GTDB taxonomy): domain Bacteria; phylum Pseudomonadota; class Alphaproteobacteria; order Rhizobiales; family Xanthobacteraceae; genus Bradyrhizobium. Next base: position 581 of record NZ_JADPKS010000063.1, on the reverse strand, counting down.
GCGCCCACAGGTTCGAGCAAGGTTAATAACCTCGTCACGGATGGCAGCGGAAATTCCACCGTCTACCTGGGTGCCACCGCTCCGACCGGCACGGTGCAGGATCTGGCTAACGCGATCGATCTCGCAACCGGTGCTGGGAAGCTCAACGCTGCTGGTACGGCCGTCGTCGCCGGCTCGGGCACTTTGGCTTCCATTTCCGCAGGTGGTGTTCTTACCCTCACGACTGGTACCGGTGCTGATCTCAGCATCACTGGCCGTGCCGACCTTCTGAAGTCCCTTGGCCTGACCGGGGCGGCGGGCAACGGTACCGTCAATGTAACACAGGCGCGCTCAACCGCCGCGGGCACACTCGGCACTTTGATCCAGGACGGCTCGACGCTGAACGTGGACGGGAAAACGATCACGTTCAAGAATGCCGTGACGCCCACCACCGTGACCACGGGTTCCACCCTGGTCGGCAATCTGGTCACCGATGGCAACGGCAATTCGACGGTTTACCTGCAGTCCGGCGCGGTCAGTGACATTCTGAACGCCATCGATCTCGCGACCGGGGTGCAGACCGTCAAGACTGCCGGTGCCTC
>NZ_JADPKS010000030.1 GCF_023074175.1 Bradyrhizobium sp. 139 | reverse complement strand
AGGTTGAGAATTGCCAATTGGCCTTGGCGTGGTTGGCGTTGCGGTCGTGCTCCCATGCGGCGATTTCCTCAACGAGGGTCTGTTTATCGGCAATCCGACGATTGAGGCACTGGGACGTGAGGACGCCGAGTTCGGATTCTGCCAGATCAAGCCAACTGCCGTGCTTTGGAGTGTAGTGCCATTCGAAGCGCTCGACCAGTCGCCTGGCCTCGGCGGCTGGAAACGCTTCGTAGAGTGATCCCTTGCCGTGGATGTTGAGATTGTCCTGGACCAGTACGACGGTTTTGGCGTTGGCGAAGTGGAGATCGGCCAGGTCCTTCAAGACGTGAGCGTAATCCACGGCGGTATGGCGATCGGTGACCTTGACGTGGCGCCAGCCTTCGAGCGGTGCAAACATCATGAAGATGTTGGCGGTGCCGTTGCGCTCGTACTCGTAATCGCAGCGGGCCGGGCGTCCCGGCTTCATTGGGATTGGCAGGCGCGTCTCGGCAAGGAACTGCTTGGAGGTCTCGTCCAGGCACACCAGTGGGTAATCGGCATCGCGTGGCCGCGTGTAGACCGCCAGCACGTCTTCCATGGCGGCTACGAACGCGCCATTGGCCTTCGGCGGGATGACCCAGCACTGCCGGCGATGGGGCTGGAGAATGTTTTTTTTAGCGCCCGCCCAATCGTCGAGTCACTGGCGTGATCGACAATTTGGAGTTCCACGACTTTTTTCTCCAACAGCCGCAAGGTCCAGCGCGCGCGTCCCTTGGGCGGTTTGGAACAAGCCAGCGCAATCAGTTTGGCTTCTTTCTCGCCGTCAAAAATCCGGGCAACCGCCGGTGTGGCTCGTTGCTTGCGGCTCAACACAGCCTCGAAGCCTTCTTCCACCAGTTGCTTCCGGACCCGGTAAACCATCGATGCGCTGGTCTCCAGCGCCTTGATGATCCGGTTGTCACTCCAGCCTTCACCGGCTTCCGACACATCGGCCTTCAACAATATCCGCGCCTTCAGCAAGCGCTGGGCCGCGCTCTTGCCTTTTCGTATCAACGCTTCGAGTAGCTCGCGCTCCTCAACGCTCA
>NZ_JADPKS010000108.1 GCF_023074175.1 Bradyrhizobium sp. 139 | reverse complement strand
GCGCTGGCGGTCCACTTGAAGGGCTTTGGGTTTTGGTTTCGATGCTCGATCCACTCGTCAATCGCGGTCTTGAGTTCGCTGACGTCGTTGAAGGTTCCTCGCCGAATGCGCTGGCGAGTGATTTCGGCGAAGAGCCGCTCGACGAGGTTGAGCCAGGAACAGGATGTCGGCGTGAAGTGCAGTGTGAAGCGTTTGTGTCGCGCCAACCAGCGCTTCACGGCCGGCGTCTTGTGAGTGGCGTAGTTATCGAGGATCAGATGCAGATCGAGATGTGCGGGCGTCTCGCGGTCGATTGTTTTCAGAAACGACAGGAACTCGTTTGCCCGATGACGCGCCAGACATTCGCCGATGACGGTACCGGCCGCCACATCGAGCGCGGCGAAGAGCGTTGTGGTGCCGTTGCGCTTGTAATCATGGGTCATCGTGCCGGCACGGCCCTTTTTCAAGGGCAAACCCGGCTGCGTGCGGTCGAGTGCCTGAATTTGGCTCTTCTCATCGACGGAAAGCACCAGCGCCTTCTCCGGCGGATCGACGTAAAGGCCGACGATGTCCTCGACCTTCGCGACGAAGTCGGGATCGTTGGAGATCTTGAAGCTGCGCACGAGATGCGGCTTGAGGCCGTGTTCGGCCCAGATGCGCTGCACGCTCGTGTGGCTGATGCCCATTTCTTCCGCCATCGATCGCACGCTCCAGTGCGTGGCATTGGCGGGACGCTCCTTTACGGTCTTCTCGACGACCTTGAGCTTCATGGCAGCGCTGAGCGGCTTACGGCCAGGCGGCTTGGAGCGGCCTTTGATCAGACCATCGACGCCAGCTTCGGCAAAATAGTCCTGCCAGCGCCAGACGGTGGTCTTCGAAACCCCGACTTCACGCATAATCGCCACGACGCCATGACCGTCCGCCGTCATCAGCACGATCCTCGCTCGCTTGGCGATCTTCTGAGCCGTATTTCCATCGATGAGCAGCTGCTCCAGTTCCCTGCGAGCCTTGCGATCAAGTACAATCAAGTCGTTTCCCATGCCGCGAGTGAATCATGTTCGCGACAAGCTGGGATTCAAATGTCAGTGACAGAACACTAG
>NZ_JADPKS010000131.1 GCF_023074175.1 Bradyrhizobium sp. 139 | reverse complement strand
CTACTTCACCCCGCTGCCAATCCGCTTGGCAGCCTAACCCCGGCAGAGGCTCCACTTATCAACGCGGAAAATCTGTTCAGACAACCGGGACCAGCTCACTGGAACGTCGTCGAAATCCATTCCCAGTTGGAGGAAATACACAAGAGCTGGGCGCAGATCCTAAGGTTAACCGAGCCACAGTGGTTGATCCTGATGGCTATTGACGAACTCGATGAGGGACGCGGTGTGTCGGGGATAGCGGTTGCAAGTAAACTGCGTATCCACCCCGCTTTTGTTACCAACCAAACAAAGAAGCTAGAAACGATGGATTTTCTGGCGCGTGAACCATCCCCCCAAGACGCAAGATTCGTCCAAATGTCTCTGACACAAAGGGCGCGAGCGGAAATCTCGAAGCTGTCGATCAAGAGAGAAGCCCTCAACTCCACATTGTTAGACGGGCTAGATGAGGCCACGCTTGAATACCTCAACAAGCGGCTAGCCGCGATCGCCAAAAACAGCCGATTGGCATCGCAAAAACTGAGCATCGGCGTGTTGTAAGCGCGATCGATTTTTGGTGACTGTACTCGGCGGCGAACTATAACGTTCCTGAACTCTCGCTATGGAGGTAGCTCTTGTGCGAGCTTTTGCTCCAGCCATCTGAAAATGCAGTCGTCAGAGGTGACGAAGTTCTCAACGTTTCCGCCGGAAAATCCCCGCATGATCTGCGGCATAGCTAACTCCAAATCAATTCGTGCCGCTATACAATCAGCTTGTAGCTTGATGGCCTCTGATACGTCGACAATGCCCCGCCCGCCGGCTACGATTAGTATTGGGCAGTTCATTTGTCGCGCCAGTCGTGAGCGAAACGTTGGCTTCAGATCCTTGTCGGTGTCTTCTGCGGTGCTCGTCATCCAGTCTATGCACCTTAGAGAGTCGTCCGTGAAGAATACCCAAGCCGTTGATTTGGAATCATAAACCGACGATCTGTGGAAATCCAATTTGCCGGAAACCGGCCGCTCGAAAGGGGATTCCTTGCAAATTTGATTCGTGATTCTGTGTCGTATCACTGCTTCGGCGGAGAGCGAGATGCGGCCACGGGAACGGCGGGAGACGGGCGA
>NZ_JADPKS010000009.1 GCF_023074175.1 Bradyrhizobium sp. 139 | reverse complement strand
GCTTGCCTTCCAACCAAGCCGCGCGACGCGCGCCACAAATAGCGCCGTAGCTAGCGCGGCTTGGCTGGAAGGCTGCCCGGGGCCCGTTACCCCATCTACGGCCGCTACGGCCGTATGCTTACCGTCCCAGCGCCAGCGCAATCAGGCCGAGCGTGCCGACGATGACGCGCCACCAGGCGAACACCACGAAGCCGTGCCGGGTGACGTATTCCAGAAACGTCTTCACCACGATGATCGCGGTGATGAACGACACCACGAAGCCGATCGCGACGATGCCCATGTGGTCCGTCGTCATCTCGGAGCGGTTCTTGTAGAAGTCGTAGGCGAACGCGCCGATCATGGTGGGAATGGCGAGGAAGAACGAGAATTCCGCCGCCGCGCGCTTGTCGGCCCCCAAAAACATCGCGGCGACGATGCTGGCGCCGGAGCGCGACACGCCCGGGATCATCGCCACGCACTGCGCGATGCCGATGTAGAGATACATCAGCAGCGGAAACCGGGTGGCGTCATGCTCGCGCGGCTTAAGGTCGAGCTTGTCGACCCAGAGCAGGATGGCGCCGCCGACGATCAGCGAAAAGCAGACGACCCACGGATTGAACAGCAGGATCTTGATGTATTTGCCGGCGATGAGACCGACGACGACCGCGGGCAGGAACGCCACCAGCACGCCGATCACGAAGCGGCGCGCATAGGCATCGCCGGTGAACATGCCGATCGCGACGTCCCACAATTTCTTGAAGTACAATACGACGATCGCGAGGATCGCGCCGAGCTGGATCAGGACGATGAACGAATCCCAGAAGGCGCCTTCACCGAGATCGAAGAAGCGCTCCGCAACCAACAGGTGGCCGGTCGAGGATACGGGAAGGAACTCGGTCACACCCTCGATGATGCCGAGGATCACTGCCCGTATTGCATCTGACATATTTACGGTCCATTTCCGCTGGAAAAGCGGGGCTCTTCTCGCCTATTCGTCCTGCTCTCGCAATCGCAAAATGCTGCACCACGCCCTTGCCTCGCGGTTTTGAAGGACTAGTGTGGCGCCGCACAAACATTGATGGATTCTTAAGCACCATCAAATAGTCAAAGGCTTCATGTTTACGCTGTTTCATCATCCGTTCTGTCCGCATTCGCGCTTCATTCGTCTGATCGTGGGCGAATACGGGCTCGAGCTGCGCCTGGTGGAAGAGCGCAGCTGGGAACGGCGCGAAGCGTTTCTGCTGCTGAATGCGGCAGGCACCACGCCTGTTATGGTGGATGAGGAGCAGCCGCCGATTCCGGGCGCGGCGATCATCGCCGAATATGTCGACGAGGCCTATGGCGCCGAGATGGGACCGAAGCGCCTGATGCCGGAGACGGTCGCCGAGCGCGTCGAGGTACGCCGGCTGATGGCATGGTTCAACGAAAAATTCTTCGAGGAGGTCTCGCATCCTCTCGTCACCGAGCGCATCTATAAGCGCTTCATGAGCGAGGAGAGCGGTGGCGGCGCGCCCTCGGCCGACGTGATGCGAGCCGCCAAGGCAAACGTGCGCTATCATCTGGCCTATATCGGCTGGCTGGCGCAGACGCGTAATTTCCTCGCCGGCGACCGGCTCAGTTACGCGGATCTCGCCGCCGCGGCGCATCTCTCGGCGATCGACTATCTGGGCGACGTGCCATGGAGCGAGGACGACGCAGCAAAATCATGGTACGCGCGGGTGAAATCCCGCCCGTCGTTCCGTCCGCTGCTGAGCGAATGGCTGGCGGGCGTGCCGGCATCGCGGACCTACGTGGACCTGGACTTCTGATTGAGGCCGTCATGCCCGGGCTTGTCCCGGGCATCCACGTTCTTTCTTTTTCCATGAATGCTACGCGAGGACGTGGATGGCCGGGACAAGCCCGGCCACGACGACGTCAAATGTGGATGCATCGTTGAATAAGTCCGGCACAGACATGGATCGGCTGCGCGCTGCGCTCGAGGCGCAAGCACGCGCACTCGGCTTCGACTGCATCGGCATTACAGCGCCCGGCACGATCGAAAACGCCGGAAAGCATTTCCTCGAATTCATCGCCTCGGGCGGTCATGGCGACATGGAATGGCTGGCCGCAAGCCCTGAGCGCCGCGTCGATCCGCGCGGGTTGTGGCAGGACGTGCGCAGCGTCATCATGCTCGGCGTCAATTACGGCCCCGACCAGGATCCGCTGGCGATCCTGAAGCAGCGCACGCGTGCGGCGATCTCGGTCTATGCGCAGGGCGACGACTATCACGACCTCATCAAGAAACGCCTGAAGGTACTGGCGCGCTGGCTGGTGGCGACCGCGCCGTCGGAGGTGAAGGTGTTCGTCGACACCGCGGCGGTGATGGAGAAGCCGCTCGCGCAAACCGCGCATCTCGGCTGGCAGGGCAAGCACACCAATCTCGTCTCGCGCGAGTTCGGCTCATGGCTGTTTCTCGGCGCGATCTACACGACGCTTGAGCTGCCGCGCGACGACGCCGAGATCGATCATTGCGGCTCGTGCCGGGCGTGTCTCGACATCTGCCCGACCGCGGCGTTTCCCGCGCCCTACAAGCTCGATGCCCGGCGCTGCATCTCGTATCTGACAATCGAGAACAAGGGACCGATCCCGCACGAGTTTCGCAAAGCCATCGGCAACCGCATCTATGGCTGCGACGATTGCCTCGCGGCGTGTCCCTGGAACAAGTTTGCGCAGGAAGGCCGCGAGACAAAGCTCGCAGCGCGTGATGAATTGCGCGCGCCTGGTCTCGCCGAGCTGTCGCGACTCGACGACGCCGCGTTTCGCGCGCTGTTCACGAAGTCCCCGGTGAAGCGCATCGGCCGCGACCGCTTTTTGCGCAATGTGCTGATTGCGATCGGCAACTCGGGCGATGCGGCGCTGGCGGAGGAAGCGCGGCGATTGCTCGATGATGCAAACCCGCTGGTGCGTGGCGCCGCAGTGTGGGCGCTGGGACAGCTGGTGTCGCGCGAGGAGTTCGCGGCAATGAAGTTTGCAGCGGCGGGCAGCGAGCACGACCAAAGCGTGCGCGCGGAGTGGCAAGCCGGTTCCTAACCCTCCGCTGTCATTCCCCGCAATGGCGGGGAATCCAGTACACCGCGGCATCTCGATTCAATCACTGCCGCCTCTGGAATACTGGATCGTCCGCCTGCGCGGACGATGACAGCGGTTGTCGTGGCTGCCCCGCACGCTCTCACACTTGATTTCCCCGCAGCTTGCTGCAAGCTCGCGCCTCATGACAAACATGCCTTTCTTCACCCGCGACGGCGATACATTCCATCCGACGGAAGTGGCCAATGGTCCCTGGGATCCGAAATCGCTGCACGGGCGCGTCATCATCGGCCTGCTCGGCTTTGCCATCGAGGAGCGCCATTCCGGCCCCGAATTCGTGCCGGCGCGGCTCACCGTCGACATGTTTCGGCTGCCGACCATCGACAAGCCGATCGAGGTGACGACGCGGCTGGTGCGCGACGGAATGCGCATTCGCGTGGTCGAGGCGGAATTGTTCTCGGGCGGCGTCAGCATGGCGCGCGCCTCGTGCCAGCTGCTGCGGCGGACGCTAAATCCCGACGGCAACGTGTGGTCGCCGCCGAACTGGGACGTGCCGAAGCCGGCCGACATCCCGAAGCCGACTGATCCGCGGCTAGGGATGAACGGCAAATGGACGACGCGGCCGATTGTCGGCCATATGGGCTCGCTCGGTCCGCGCCGGCTCTGGATGAGCGAGGTGCGCGAGCTCGTTGCAGGTGTGCCGATGACGCCGTTCGTCCATGTCGCGACCGGCGCCGATTTCGCAAGTCCGTTTGCCAATGCCGGCGACAAAGGGCTCGGCTACATCAACAGCGACGTGACGATCTATCTGCACCGCCTGCCGGTGACGAACTGGATCGGGTTCGAGGTGGTGAATCACCAGGCGACCGATGGCGTCGCGATCGGCGAATGCTGGCTCTACGACGAACAGGGCCCGATCGGCGCCGCCACGGTCGCTGCGCTGGCGCAGCGCAAGCCGATGACGAATCCGTCGCAGCGGTAGCTCTCCTTCGTCATTCCGGGCTCGCGCCAAGAGGCGCGCCCCGGAATGACGCTGTGGGGGAGGGCGCTCTCATCTCAAATGCCGCTTCATCTCCGGCCGCGCCTTCAACTCGGCGCCCTGCTTGGCCACGATCTTCGCAATTCTTTCAGGCGCGAACTTCAAATCGATAAACGCCGGCGCGGTGTTGGCGACCTCGTGATAGCTCACGATCTTGCCGTCGCGGAGCGTCATGATCGCCACGCCCTCGAACATCGCCCGCGCGCCGTTCGCTTCCGGCAGGGTCGAGCGATAGCTGAAGGTGTAGCGCGCATAGAGCGTGGTGCCGTTGGTTACAGGATCATGCATGTCCCAGCGGAAATCGGTCGCCGTGCGATAGAACCAGTCGTCGACCATCGCTGCAATTTTGGAGCGGCCTTCGAAGGCGCCGTAGAAGACGTCGTGATAGACACCGTCTTCGGTGAAGAGGTCCGCGAAGGCTTTTCCGTTACGCTGTTCGACAGCGTCGCAGAAGGCGCGCAGCATGGCGAAGGTGATCGTCACATTTGCCTCCCGGTGCGTTTTCTTCCCCTCTCCCCCTTGTGGGCTAAGGCATGCACACATCTCAAAAACGGAATCTAATACAGGGACTTAGATGACCCCAGGTTTCGGAACCGCCCAAAGAGCGGTCGGTCAGCTATCATTGAAAAGACTTGCGCTTTCTATTGATGCTGACCAACGGCCGAAAGATGTGTGCACGCCTTAGCCCTTGTGGGAGAGGGTGGATCAATCGCGCTTTGCGCGATTGAGACGGGTGAGGGGTCTGTCTCCGCATGCTGACCTGATTCAGTTGAGTGTGCGGACAGAGATCCCTCATCCGGCGCTTCGCGCCACCTTCCCCCACAAGGGGGAAGGAAAAAAAGCACTTCACCCGATTTCGGCCACCGCGGCAAGAATGCGGGTGATGTCTTGCGGACGGGAGAGGCGGTGATCGCCGTCCTGGATCATGGTCAGCACGACGTCGTCGGCTGGCAGGCGGTGCGTCAGCGCGAATGCGTGCTGCCACGGCACATCCGGATCCTGCGCGCCCTGGAGGATGCGGACAGGACAGCCGAGATCGATGGCGCTGCCGAGCACGAGGTGATTGCGTCCCTCCTCGATCAGATTCCGCGTGATCGGATAGGGCGAGCCGTCGCCATAATCCGACGGCCGCAGCCAGACGCCCTTGGTCTCGATTTCTTTCCTCACCTTGGGCGAAAAATTCTTCCACATCAGCTCCTCGGTGAAGTCGGGCGCCGGCGCGATCAGCACCAGACCCGCCAGCGATGCCTTGGCTTGCTGTTTCTCTTGCTGTTTCTGTTGCCCTATCTCTCGCCGCTTCTTGATCTCGCTCGCGAGCAGCAGCGCCATCCAGCCGCCCATGGAGGAGCCGATCAGAACCTGCGGGCCGTCGCAGAACCGCTCGAACACCGCCACGCTCTCCTCGAGCCAGCGCCCGATGGTTCCGTCGGCGAAGTCGCCGCCGGATTCGCCATGGCCGGAATAATCGAACCGGACCGCGGCGCGGCCGTGGTCCCTGGCCCAGCCGTCCATCGCCACGGCCTTGCTGCCCTGCATGTCCGACTTGAACCCGCCGAGCCAGACCAGCCCGGGTCCTTGCCCAGATTCCTGGCCGGCGCGGCTGCGCACCGCGATCCTGCGTGCAGACGGGCCCTCGCCCACATCGATGAAGTCGAGCACGGCATCGGGAATTGCATTGGTCATGGAACGTTTACTCTGGCTGGTCGGTTTGAGCTGTCTGGATGTGTTCCGCGGCGCAGCCGGGCATCGGTATTGGCCCCTCGGGACGCTTGCGGAATAGAGGCAAGGTGTCTATGTCGTGCAGCGTGCCCATGGGCGTGACCAAAATGCCTCGCATTTGAGGCTTTTTCGCTTCCCGCACGCGCGACTTGCTTGCCGGCAAACGCATCTTCCTTCAAGATAGCCGCCTCTTTCACAACTTTGGAGAACCACCCATTCGCCGTCCCAATAAAGCCCCGCCCGTCGCCAGCAAAGACGGGCCGCGCATCAATGATGATATTCGCAATGCGCAAATCCAGCTGATCGATCAGACCGGTGACAACAAGGGCACGGTCGAGACGGTCATGGCCATCCGTATGGCCCAGGAAGCTGGTATGGATCTGGTCGAGATTTCGCCGAATGTCAGCCCTCCCGTCTGCAAGATCATGGACTACGGGAAGTACAAGTATTCCGCCCAGAAAAAAGCCGCCGAAGCCCGCAAGCGGCAGAAGATCGTCGAGATCAAGGAGATCAAGCTCCGCCCGATGATCGACGACCATGATTACGAGGTGAAGATGCGCGCGATGCAGCGATTCTTCGAAGAGGGCGACAAGGTCAAGATCACGCTGCGCTATCGCGGGCGCGAAATGGCGCACCAGGAGATCGGCACCAAGTTGCTCGACAAGATCAAGACCGACGTCGCCGAGCTCGCGAAGGTCGAGCAGGACGCCAGGTTCGAAGGTCGTCAGGTCGTCATGGTGCTGGCGCCGCGCTGACGCCGGCTCTTCAGGACTGAGAATTCAACGGCCCGTCCGGATTTTCGGCGGGCCGTTTTGTTGTTCACCTCACGGCGGTGATTGATCGGCCCCTTACGTCCGCGTCGCCTGCCAGGTGCCGCGACAGCGGTCGCCGGAGATGATGCCGTTCCACCGGCCGGCACCGGCCATGCCGACAAGCCGGCCGCCGCCGCTGGCGTGGGACGCGCCGACCGAGACCTGGACCGCAACGGCGCCGCGGCGACTGACCCTGCCGGAGACACGGCCGCCGCCAGCGGACGACACCCGATTGCCGGTCACGGTGAAGGGAAAGCTGTGGCCCGAACTGCAATTGCCGCGAGTGGTGGCGAAGGTGACATTCCAGACGCCGTCATAGCCGCCGATGCGGGCGTCGGCGGCCGACGGTAGCGCGGCCGCGGCGAGCACGGCCAACAGTGCCAGATGGCGCGGACGAGCGAAAACGGACAAAGGCGAAAGCAATTGCGAGGAATGGGCCATTTTGGTCCTGCTGCGGGCGAGACGGCGTCGATATGAAGGTGGCAACATCCGATGGTCGGCGGTGGTTCCGTCGGTTCACCGTTGCCATTTCGCTCCCGCTCTGCCATAAGCCCAGCCTTCATCGCCCGGCTGATTTAAGGGCTGCCGTGGCGGTGTCCGTGCGGGTTTCGCGCTAGTTCGCAAAAACTTGAGCACAATCAACGCTCTAACGAGCATTTAGACGGCCAGCCGCCTTCACGGGCGGCATTCTGTTGTGGCCATAGGAGAGCAAAATGCCCAAGCTGAAGACCAAATCGGGCGCTAAAAAGCGCTTCAAGGTGACTGCCACCGGCAAAGTGATGCACGCCCAGCGCGGCAAGCGTCACGGCATGATCAAGCGGACGAAGAAGCAGATCCGTCAGCTCCGCGGCACCCGCGTGCTGTTCAAGACCGACGGCGACAACGTCAAGAAGTACTTCTTGCCGAACGCCTGATCGCGTCCACGATCACTGCCAACCGAGCCGCGTTTTACGCGGCAATCCGAAAACCAAGTCATCTCTGAAGGATCTTGTCATGTCTCGCGTCAAACGCGGTGTGACCGCCCACGCCAAGCACAAGAAAGTCTACAAGGCCGCCAAGGGTTTCTACGGCCGCCGCAAGAACACCATCCGCGCCGCCAAGCCGGCCGTGGAGAAGGCCCAGCAGTACGCCTTCCGTGATCGCAAGCGCAAGAAGCGGACTTTCCGCGCGCTCTGGATCCAGCGCCTCAACGCCGCTGTGCGTCCGTTCGGCCTGACCTACAGCCGATTTATCGACGGTCTTGCCAAGTCGGGCATCACCGTGGACCGCAAGGTGCTGTCGGATCTCGCGATCCACGAGCCTGCGTCCTTTCAGGCGATCGCCGAGAAGGCCAAAGCTGCTCTGGCTGCCTGAAGCCTGCGCTAGCGGGCCTTCGGGCCCGCAGCCTTGAGTGCCCGCTGCGAGTAACGCTGGGCGACCTCCGCCCGGCAGAATGCCGCGAACGACAGATACATGGTGCCGGATTTATTCCGGTACTTTCGGTCGCAGACACGCATCTCGCGCTGGTAGGTCTGTTTCTGCACAGTGTTGAGGCCGGGCATGAAGTCCGCCGCGCATTTCTTTTCGACGGCGGCGCCGAGACTGACGTCCCCGCTCGCGGTCAATTGGCAATCCTGAAACACCTTCATCGCGCTTTCGCAGCCCTTCTGGGCGTTGATGGTGTCGACGACCTCGTTCAGCGTCATGGATTTCTCCATGCAGACCATGGCGCGCGCCGGGGTGGCGGCGACCGACAGAATGGCGGCCAGAATGGCCAGACAGGATCTCGAGAGCATCGCCAAAGTCTCCTCGTATTCCCCTTGGTGCGGGGCTCCCGCGCGAGGTTCAACCCAGCCGTTCCCAGGCCCGAGATGACCGGCTTTTCGCTTGACGTTACGGCCTTCTGGCGGCGACAACCCAGCCGAATTTGGCAGCAGGGATTTGACCGTGTCCGACCTCGCAACGCTCGAAGCATCCATCCTCGACCAGATCGCCGCCGCCGGCGATGAGGCCGCCCTCGAAGCGGTGCGCGTCGCAGCGCTCGGCAAAAAGGGTTCGATCTCGGCACTTCTCGCAACACTCGGCAAGATGTCGCCGGACGAGCGCAAGACGCAAGGCGCCGCAATCAACCAGGCCAAGGACAAGGTCACCGAGGCCCTCGGCGCGCGGCGCGACGTTTTGAAATCGGCGGCGCTCGATGCGCGGCTCGCGTCCGAGACCATCGACGTTACCCTGCCGCTGCGCGATGCGCCCACTGAAGCCGGCCGCATCCATCCGCTGAGCCAGGTCTGGGACGAGCTGACGACGATCTTCGCCGACATGGGATTCTCGGTCGCCGAAGGCCCTGACATCGAGACCGACGACTACAATTTCACCAAGCTGAACTTCCCGGAAGGCCATCCCGCGCGCGAGATGCACGACACTTTCTTCTTCCATCCGAAGGAGGACGGCTCGCGCATGCTGCTGCGGACCCACACCTCGCCGGTGCAGGTGCGCACCATGCTGAGCCAGAAGCCGCCGATCCGCGTGATCTGCCCGGGCCGCACCTACCGTATCGATTCGGACGCGACCCACACGCCGCAATTCCACCAGGTCGAAGGCCTCGTCATCGACAAGCACTCGCATCTCGGCCACCTCAAATGGATCCTGCACGAGTTCTGCAAGGCGTTCTTCGAGGTCGACCACATCAACATGCGCTTTCGTCCGTCGTTCTTCCCGTTCACCGAGCCGTCGCTGGAAGTCGACATCCAGTGTCGCCGCGACAAGGGGGAGATCCGCTTCGGCGAGGGCGAGGACTGGCTGGAGATCCTGGGCTGCGGCATGGTGCATCCAAACGTGCTGCGCGCCTGCGGCATCGATCCCGACGAATACCAGGGCTTTGCCTGGGGTATGGGCATCGACCGCATCGCGATGCTGAAATACGGCATCGCCGATCTGCGCCAGCTGTTCGACAGCGACGTCCGCTGGCTGTCGCATTACGGCTTCAAGCCGCTCGAAGTGCCGACGCTTGCGGGAGGACTGAGCTCGTGATGGCGCAGCTCGGACGTGAGCTAGCGAAGACTTTCTCCGTTCCCTCCGCGGAGAGAACCCTCTCCCTGCCCCTCCCCAGCAAGCGGGGGAGGGAACGGATAGAGCGTGAGCGCGGCGTCTATCACATGGACACGTATGCTCGGTCCGCTCGACAGGTCAGACTCCCTCCCCCGCTTGCGGGGGAGGGTTGGGGTGAGGGTGTCTCCACGATGGGGCTGCCGATGGTCGATCCCAAGCATCCGGACTGGAAAGTACCGGTCCGCTTACGCGCCAATGCGCGAGCGCTCAGGCGCAATTCGACCGATGCCGAGCGTATCCTCTGGTCGGAGCTACGCGGCAACCAGCTGAATGGCGCAAGCTTTCGTCGCCAAGTGCCGATCGAGCACTACGTCGCCGACTTCATCTGCCATACGGCCAAGCTCGTCATCGAGCTCGATGGCGGCCAGCACTTCTCGGAGCAAGGTGAGCACGCCGGCGCACGGCGGTCCGCCGTGATCGAAGCAAGAGGCTTCAAGGTGCTCCGTTTCAGCAACCTCGACGTCATGACCAATCGTGCTGGCGTTCTCGAAACAATTGCCACCGCCGTTGCGGAGAGAGCCCCCACCCCAGCCCTCCCCCGCAAGCGGGAGAGGGAGCAGACCGTCTCCGTGGAGAAAAAACAGCCATGAAATTCACCCTCTCCTGGCTGAAGGATCATATCGACACCGACGAGCCCTTGGAAAAGCTCGCCGACAAGCTCACCATGATCGGGCTTGAGGTCGAGAACATCGAGGACAAGGCGAAGGCGCTAAAACCCTTCACCATTGCGAAGGTGATCTCGGCCGAGCAGCATCCGAATGCGGATCGCTTGCGCGTCTGTATGGTCGACACCGGCGATGGCGGTGCACCCGTGCAGGTGGTGTGCGGCGCACCGAATGCGCGTGCAGGACTGGTCAGCGTATTCTCGCCGCCGGGGACCTACATTCCCGGCAAGGACATCACGCTCGGTGTCGGCACCATCCGCGGCGTCGAAAGCCGCGGCATGCTGTGCTCGGCGGCCGAACTCCAGATCTCCAACGACCATGACGGCATCATGGAATTGCCGGCGGATGCGCCGATCGGCGCTGCTTACGCGGCATGGGCCGGCCTCGGCGATCCCGTGATCGAGATCAATCTGACGCCGAACCGGCAGGACTGCACCGGCGTGCACGGCATCGCGCGCGACCTTGCCGCCGCCGACATGGGCAAGTTCAAGGACCCGACCATCAAGCCGATCAGGGGCGAATTCCCCTGTCCCGTGAAGGTCACGGTCGAAGACGCCGCACCGTGTCCGGGCTTCGCGCTGCGCCTCGTGCGCGGGGTGAAGAACGGGCCGTCGCCGGAATGGCTGCAGAAGCGGCTGAGCGCGATCGGCTTGCGTCCAATCAACGCGCTGGTCGACATCACCAACTTCATGACCTACGACCGCGCGCGTCCGCTGCACGTGTTCGACGCGAAGAAAGTGAAAGGCAATCTCGTCGTGCGCCGTGCCCGTGACGGCGAGACGCTGCTCGCGCTCGACGGCCGCACCTACAATCTCGACGCCAACGTCTGCGTGATCGCGGACGAGCACGGCGTCGAATCGCTCGCCGGCATCATGGGCGGCGAGGCCTCCGGCTGCGACGATGATACCGCCGACGTGCTGATCGAATCGGCGCTGTGGAACGAGATCAACATCGCCCAGACCGGCCGCAAGCTCGGCATCAATTCCGATGCGCGCTACCGCTTCGAGCGCGGCGTCGATCCGGCCTTCATGGTGCCGGGGCTGGAACTTGCGACCAAGCTGGTGATGGAGATGTGCGGCGGAACGCCGTCCGAGACCATCGTGGTCGGCAAGGCCTTTGGCGACGACCGCGTGATCGATTTTCCGGTCACCGAGGTGAAACGACTCTCGGGCATCGAGGTGCCGCAGCCGGAGATGAAGCGCATCCTGACCCATCTCGGCTTCATGATGGCGGGGCCGGGGCCGGTGGTGAAGGTCGCGGTGCCGTCGTGGCGCACCGACGTTCACGGCAAGGCCGACATCGTCGAGGAAGTCGTCCGCATCTACGGCGTCGACAAGGTGCCGATGACGCCGTTCGAACGCGGCGAGGATGCGCGCAAATCCGTGCTGACCCCGCTCCAGCTCCGCACCCGCCGCGCCAGGCGCGCGCTGGCGAGCCGCGGCATCATCGAAGCCGTGACCTGGTCCTTCATCACGAAGTCTGCGGCAAAACTGTTCGGCGGCGGCCAGCGCGAACTTGAAGTCGCCAACCCGATCGCGGCGGATCTCTCCGACATGCGCCCGACCCTGCTCGCGGGCCTGGTCGCGGCGGCGCAGGCCAATGCCGATCGCGGCTTTGGCGATGTCGCGCTGTTCGAAGTCGGTCAGGTGTTCAAGGGAGACCGCCCGGAGGATCAGTTCATGGCCGCAAGCGGCGTGCGCCGCGGCTTTGCGTCGTCGGTAGGTCTGGGACGGCACTGGTCTGGTTCGGCGCAGGCTGATGTTTTCGACGCCAAGACCGACGCACTGGCAGTGCTGGCTGCGGCCGGTGCGCCGATGCAAGCCCTTCAGATCGTCGCGGGCGGACCGTCCTGGCTGCACCCCGGGCGTTCCGGCACGATCCAGATCGGGCCGCAGAACGTGCTCGGCACTTTCGGCGAGATGCATCCGCGCGCGCTCGAGGCGCTCGGCGCCGACGGCCCGCTGATGGTGTTCGAGGTGATCCTCGACCGCGTCCCCGAAGCGAAGAAGAAACCGACTCGCGCCAAGCCGGTGATCGAGCTGTCGGCATTCCAGCCGGTGTCGCGCGACTTCGCCTTCATCGTCGATCGCACCGTCAAGGCCGGCGACATCGTCCGCGCCGCGCAAGGTGTCGACAAGAAGCTGATCACCGGCGTCAACGTCTTCGACGTCTACGAGGGCAAGGGCATCGATGACGGCAAGAAGTCGATCGCGATTGCCGTGACGATCCAACCGCGCGAGAAGACGCTGACCGATCAGGAGATCGAGGCCGTCGCCGGGAAGATCGTGGCCGAGGTCACCAAGAAAACCGGCGGTACTTTGCGGGGATGAGCCTCACGGACTTTCTTCCCAAGGACGTCAGCCTCACCATCGCGATGGCGCTCTGTGCCATCGCTTTCGTTTCCGGCACCGCACGCGGCTTCTCCGGGTTCGGCTCGGCACTGATCTTCATGCCGCTTGCCAGCAGCGTGGCGGCGCCGCGGCTGGTCGCAGCACTCCTGCTCGTCATCGATTTCATTGCGGCCGCACCGCTGCTTCCGGACGCATGGCGGAAGGCCGACCGCAAGGCCACTGCGGTCATCGTACTGGGCGCGCTGATCGGCGTGCCCATCGGCACTTATGTCCTCAGCGTGCTCGAGCCCGTCACCACGCGCTGGATCATCTCCTGCTTCGTCGCTGCGCTCTTGCTTCTGCTGCTCTCGGGCTGGCGCTATCGCGGCAAGGACCACACCTGGCTCTCGGTCGGGATCGGTGGCCTGTCGGGCTTCTGTAGTGGACTGGCGCAGACCGGCGGTCCGCCGATCGTCGGCTACTGGCTCGGCCGTCCCATCGCCCCGATCGTCGCGCGCGCCAACATCGTGCTGTTCTTCGGCGCCTCGGATTTCTTCTCGATGGTCAGCTACGCGACGACAGGACTGATCTCGCGCGAATCGCTGGTGCTGTCGCTGATCGTCGGCCCGGTCTATGCGGTCGGCGTAGCCTTTGGCGCCTCGCTGTTCGGCCGCGCCAGTGAAAAGGTGTTTCGCAGCATTTGCTACGGGCTGATTGCGATGGCGGTGATCGCGGGACTGCCGGTGTTAGACGGGATTTTGCGTTGAGCGGTGCTCGTCGTCCCGGACAAGCGCAGCGAAGCGAAGCGCCGATCCGGGACGACAGCTGAATGTGTTGCGGCTTAATTGCCCTGCGGCCGCGTCGTCTTGCGGCGCTTCGTCGACTGCGTCGGCACGTCGGCAGGCTCGTCCTTGAGCGCGCCGATCTTGCGCAGCGCTGCGTCTGCGGCGCGCTCGCCGCTTTCCCAGGCGCCGTCGACGGTGCCCCAGAGCGTCTCGTGCGTGGCTTCGCCGGCGAGGAAAATGGTGCCGATCGGCTCGGCCAGGATTTTGCGCGAAAGCTGACCGCCGGGCGAGGCCGCCGACATCGCCCCCATGATGAAAGGCGAGGCGTTCCAGCGCGTCGCGCTGGTCTTTTGCACGGCGGCCGCCGCCTCGCTGCCGAACAGCTTTGTGAGCCATTCCCTCGCGAAGGCCACCATCGCCTTCTCGCCCTGCTCGGAGAGATCGCGGCCGAACGAGCCGCCAACATCGATCGAGCACAGCGAGGAGCCACCGATGTTGGCGAACAGCAGCGCAGTGCGCGTCGAATTGCTCTGCTCGATGAGGATATCGTCGCGCGACAGCCCGAGCGGATTTCCGGGCAGTTGCAGCACGATGTGATCGTAGCTGCCGAGACCGAGCTTTGACGCCGCGTCAAGGGTGCGCTTCGGGATGTCGGGCGCGAACTTGATTGCGCCTGCGGTGAGCACATTGGTCGAGACCGTGATGATGGCGGCGCGCGCGGTGATCTTGCCGGACGGCGTTTCGACGCTGACGTCGCGATTGCTCCAGCCGATGCGGCTCGCCGGCGTCGCGAGCGCGACCGGGGCCTGCTCGCCGAGCTTCGCGATCAGGGTGCCCAGGCCTTGGCGGCACGCGATCGCGGCGTTGCGGTCCTGAGCCCGCGCCTTGTCGATCGCCGACAGCTCCTTCAGGTCCTTGCCGGCAAAGCTGGCGCCCAGCACGAATTCGGCCGCGCCGGCCCAGTCGCCGAGGTTCTTCGGCAGCACCGATCCGCAGGCGGTATCGAGCTTGCCGCGCGCGGCCTCGTCGATGGCGCGGTTGGCGCGCACCAGCGCCGCCAGAAACTCTTCGGTCTCGCCGGCGCGCGCGTTGCGGCGGCCGATACGTATCTTCTGGCCGGCCGGCGCCTGCACCACGTCGAGCCCGACGTTGCGCGCCAGGCGGATCATCGGATTGGTCTCGGGATTGTGCATCCAGCGCGCGCCGCGATCGAACGGCGCGTCGAAGGTCGTGCTGTCCGTGATGCAGCGCCCGCCGATCTGGGATGCGGCTTCCACCACCACGACCCTGCGGTTGGCCGCCATGATGCGCCGCGCCGCGGCAATTCCGGCAACCCCCGCGCCGATCACGACGATGTCGGCCTCACGCGGCAGGGTCGCGGCGGTTGCGCGCAGGACCGGCAGGGCGGCAAGAGCCGCCGACGCCGATAGGAAACTGCGACGCGTGATTGTCATGTCATGGTTTCCGGAGACTTGCGGCGAATGGGAACACCTAGGGAACCTTGCCGTATCTGATGTTGCGCAGCAACCATCGTAGTGAATCAATCGTGCTTGATGTCACAGGGGAGATGAACCGAATTGCAACACGTTCCAACCATGATAGAGAAGGGAAAAAGACGGCCGGAAAAGGCCGTGGGGGGAGTTTGAAATGGGGACGGTCCTGGATTCAGTCGGCAAGCTGATTGCCGCGTACCTCTCGAAGGAGGTGCCGGGCTATGAGCCGTTCACGCCGAGCGACCCCGAGCATCTGCGCGGCGTCATCGAGCCCGGCGACGTGCTGCTGGTCGAGGGCAATAACCGCATCTCCGGCATCATCAAATATCTGACGCAGTCGACCTGGTCGCATGGCGCGCTCTACGTCGGCCCGATCGAGGGCGCGGTGGAGCCCGACGGCGAGCCGCATGTGCTGATCGAGGCCAATATCGGCGAAGGCGTCACCTCCGCGCCGTTGTCGAAATATTTCCCGTATCACACCCGCCTCTGCCGCCCGGTCGGGCTGTCCTATGAGGACCGCACCACGGTCTGCCGCTATGCGATCAACCGCATCGGCTTCGGCTACGACACCAAGAATATCATTGACCTGATGCGCTTCCTGTTTCCGCTGCCGATCCCGCAGCGCTGGCGACGGCGCATGATCGCCATCGGCTCTGGCGATCCGACCAAGATCATCTGCTCGGCGTTGATCGCGCAGGCGTTCGACGCCGTGCGCTATCCGATCCTGCCCAAGATCACCAAGGCCGGCAGCCGCGCCGCGCGGCGCGAGATCCTGCACATCCGCGATTCCTCGCTCTACATGCCCCGCGACTTCGACATCTCGCCCTATTTCGAAGTCGTCAAACCCACCATCGTGCACGGTTTCGACTACACCGCCCTGCACTGGGCCGACAAGCAGAAGCCGCTCGAGGAGGTAGCCGGCACATTCAGTGTGTTTCCAGAAACGCTCCGTGCGCCGCCGCTCGTTCCTGAAGCGATTGACGAAGAGGCGCCGGTTCCGGCTGAAGTTCCGGCTGAAGAAGTGAGCGCGCAGCCTGCGCAGATGGTCGAATGCGCCTCCGTCTCGGAGCATTTCCTGCTGCTGAAGAGGATCGCGATGTACCGCCCGAGGCGACGGGCACGTGCGCGCGAGAAGGCAGCCTAGCCAACACGCCCGCCGTCGTCCCGGCGAGGGGAAGGTGCAGCGGGTGCTACCGCTCCGCCCGGCCAATCACCGCCATCAGTTCCGCGATCTTCTCGCGCTGATCGGCCTTGTCGCCGCTGGCAATCGCGTGCTCGACGCAATGGGCGACGTGGTCTTTCAAAACCTCTTCCTCGACCCGGCGCAGTGCGGCCCGCACGGCCGAGATCTGCGTCACGATGTCGATGCAATAGCGGTCCTCCTCGACCATCTTCGAGAGACCGCGAACCTGACCCTCGATCCGGCCGAGACGTTTTCCGACGGATGCCTTGATGTCCTTGCGCATGGCCTCTATATACCCCCCCAGGGTATATATTGCAAGGCCGGAGCATGATGATGAACGACACCGAGCACGGGCACCATCACAAGGCAGAAACTCATTCCGGATGCGGCTGTTCCGCCAAGGCACCGGCGACGCCTGCGGCTTCCTCATGCTGCGGCGGACACGGCGATCACGCCGGCCATGACCATGGAGACGCGGCAACGAAGGTCCGCGATCCCGTCTGCGGCATGACGGTCGATCCCGCGACCTCCAAGCACCGCTTCGAGCATCACGGCGAGACTTTTCATTTCTGCTCGGCCGGCTGCCGCACCAAATTCGCGGCCGATCCCGCAAAATATCTCGCCAAGGAAAAGTCGCCGGAGATGCCGGCGGGCACGATCTACACCTGCCCGATGCATCCGCAGATCCGCCAGGTCGGAGCCGGCAGCTGTCCGATCTGCGGCATGGCGCTGGAGCCGGAGGTCGCGAGCCTGGAGACCGGACCCAATCCCGAGCTCGCCGACATGACGCGGCGGTTCTGGATCGGCGGCGCGCTGGCGCTGCCGGCAGTGGTGCTGGAGATGGGCGGCCATCTCGCGGGGCCACACAACTGGATCGATCAGACGCTGTCGAACTGGATCCAGCTCGTTTTCGCGACCCCCGTGGTGTTGTGGGCGGGCTGGCCGTTCTTCGTCCGCGGCTGGCACTCGCTGGTGACGCGCAATCTCAACATGTTCACGCTGATCGCGATGGGAACGGGCGTTGCCTATGTCTACAGCCTGATCGGCACCATCGCGCCGCAGATTTTCCCCGCCACCTTCCGCGGCCATGAAGGCGCGGTCGCCGTCTATTTCGAAGCCGCAGCGGTCATCACCGTGCTGGTGCTGCTCGGCCAGGTGCTGGAGCTGCGCGCCCGCGATGCGACGTCGGGTGCGATCAAGGCGTTGTTGCAGCTCGCCCCGAAGACCGCGCGCCGCATCGATGGCGACGGCGGCGAGCACGAGGTCGAGATCGACGCACTCCATGCCGGCGACCGCTTGCGCGTGCGTCCGGGCGAAAAAGTGCCGGTCGACGGCGTCATTCTGGAAGGCCGCTCCGCGCTGGACGAATCCCTCGTAACCGGCGAATCCATGCCGGTCACCAAGGAGACCGGCGCAAGAGTGATCGCCGGCACGCTCAACCAGTCGGGCAGCTTCATCATGCGCGCAGACAAGGTCGGGCGCGAGACGCTGCTGTCGCAGATCGTGCAGATGGTCGCCGATGCGCAGCGCTCGCGCGCGCCGATCCAGCGCCTCGCCGATCAGGTCGCCGGTTGGTTCGTCCCGACGGTCATCGCGGTCGCCATCGTCGCCTTCGCCGCCTGGGCCTGGTTCGGACCGGAGCCGCGGCTCGCCTTCGGCCTCGTCGCGGCCGTCAGCGTGCTGATCATCGCCTGCCCCTGCGCGCTTGGCCTGGCGACCCCGATGTCGATCATGGTCGGCGTCGGCCGCGGTGCGCAGGCAGGCGTCCTGATCAAGAACGCCGAGGCACTGGAGCGGATGGAGAAGATCGACACACTCGTGGTCGACAAGACGGGCACGCTGACCGAGGGCAAGCCCAAGGTGGTCGCGATCGTGCCGGCCGCGGGCTTTGCGGAAGATGACATCCTCCGCTGGGCAGCCAGCGTCGAACGCGCCAGCGAGCATCCTTTGGCCGATGCCATCGTGCGCGCGGCAAAGGAGAAGCAACTCACCCCCGGCAACGTCGAACATTTCGATTCGCCGACCGGCAAGGGTGCGGCCGGCAAGGTCGACGGCAGGGCCATCGTACTCGGCAATGCGAAATATCTGACCTCGATCGGCATCGACACCAAGGCGCTCGATGCCGAAGCCGAGCGCCTGCGCGGCGATGGCGCCACCGTCATCAACGTGGCCGTCGATGGCGCGCTCGCGGGCCTGTTTGCAATTGCCGATCCGGTCAAGGCCTCGACCCCGGAGGCGCTGAAGGCGCTCGCGGCCGAAGGCATCAAGGTGATCATGCTGACCGGCGACAACCGCACCACGGCCGAAGCCGTCGCACGCAGGCTGGGTATCGCGGAGGTCGAGGCCGAGGTTCTGCCGGACCAGAAGAGCGCGGTCGTGACGAAGCTGCAAAAGGCCGGCCGCAGTGTCGCGATGGCCGGCGACGGCGTCAACGACGCACCGGCGCTGGCGGCGGCCGAAGTCGGCATCGCCATGGGCACCGGCACCGACGCCGCGATGGAGAGCGCCGGCGTCACCCTGCTCAAGGGCGACCTCACCGGCATCATCCGCGCGCGAAAACTGTCGCAGGCGACGATGAGCAATATCCGGCAAAACCTGTTCTTCGCCTTCATCTACAACGCCGCCGGCATTCCGATTGCGGCCGGCATCCTCTATCCGGTCTTCGGTGTGCTGCTGTCACCGATCATCGCGGCGGCCGCGATGGCGCTGTCCTCGGTGAGCGTGGTCGGCAACGCATTGCGCCTGCGTGCGACACGGCTGTGAAGGTGACGGTTGCTCCCTCGCCTGGCTCGCGAACCAAGGTAAGATCTCCGTAGCCTGGATGGAGCGAAGCGAAATCCGGGTTCTGTCCACATAGCGAAACTGTCCCGGATTGCGCTTTGCTCCATCCAGGCTCCGCACTAACGAGCCACTGTCATCCAACGGCACGCACGAAGAGGGTCTGATGCAGCGGATTACGATCACGATCGAGGACGATCTGCTGGCGGAGATCGACGCTGCGGCGGAGGCGCGCGGCTACCAGAACCGCTCCGAGATCATTCGCGACCTCGCACGCGCCGGCCTGCAACAGAGCACCGAGGACACCGCGCAGACCGGCCCCTGCGTCGCCGGCCTCGTCTATGTCTACGACCACGCCGCGCGCGATCTCTCAAAACGCCTGGTGCAGGAATTCCACGGCCATCACGACCTCGCGCTGGCGACCCTGCACGTCCATCTCGATGACAACAATTGCATGGAGATGACGGCGCTGCGCGGCGATGCCGGCGAGGTCAGGCATTTCGCCGATCACATCATCGCCGAACGCGGCGTCCGTTACGGCCGCGTGGTGATGATCCCGACGGGGGATGGCAAGCAGGCGAAAGCGCGGAAGCACGGGCACAGGCAAGAGTAGGAGCTATCCTCTCGTGCCCTGGACGCAGCGCAGCGCTTCTACAGCGGTGGGCTGCAGAGCCGGGCCCACCTGGTTCAGGAACCGGACCGCCGGCGAAGGCCTGCAAAGCGACCTCGACCTCGTCGTGGTGGCCAACAAGCAGGAACGCCACGGCAACATGCCGGCCGGCTCGAAGGACTTCGACCGCAAGAACAATGTGGAGCAGGTCATCGTCGAGAATCCGCCGCCCGGCGAAGCCGTGATTTCCGTCATCGCTCATTCCATCGCCGTCGCGCCGCAGAATTATGCCCTCGTCATCAGGATGAGCTAGAGCTTTTCCAAGCGAAGCGGACACTGGTTCGCGTGAAGAAACGCGTCGCAACAAGAACCTGGAGCTTGGGGTTCTGATTCAATCAGAACCGAGGCTACAAGCGCGGCAATCCGCCCCGGAAGGCTCGACCTCTTGTCGAACCTTCCACGCATGTCTACTTCTCGCGGGTGGTTTTCCCGAGAGGTACTCCCATGCTGGATGCCGCCATAAAGGCGCTGTCGCAAATGATCTCGCCGCCGATGCGCACGATCCTGTGGCGATCGATCGGGCTTGCACTGGTGCTGATCATCGTGCTGGCAATCGGCTTGCAGCGGCTCCTGAGCTGGTTTGCGACCTATGGCGAGGTCTGGCTGGAAGGCCTGCTCGGGCCGGGCTGGCATTCGTCGCTCGAGGTCCTGGCCTGGATCGTCTCGATCATGGCGGGCCTCGGCGTCGTGTTCGGCGGCGTGTTCCTGATGCCTGCGATCACCTCGCTGGTGGCGAGCCTGTTCGTCGACGACGTCGCCGACATCATCGAGCGCGAGCACTATCCCGCCGAGCGGCCGGGCGCTGCGCTGCCGTTCAGCCAGGCGATCTACGAGGGCGTCAAGACCGCGCTGCTGACGATCGTGGTCTATCTGATAGCGTTGCCACTGGTACTTTTCGCCGGCGCCGGTTTCCTGGTCTTCTTCGTCGCCGCCGCCTGGCTGCTCGGGCGCGAATATTTCGAGCTCGCCGCGATGCGCTTCCGCCCGCCGGACGAGGCCAGGGCGATGCGGCGTGACAATGCCGCGACCATCTTCACCGCCGGCCTATTCATTGCGGCCTTCGTCTCCATCCCGATCGTCAACCTGGCAACGCCGATCTTCGGCATGGCATTCATGGTCCACATGCACAAGCGCCTGTCCGGCCCACGGCCCGAGCTGATCGAGCCGGCGCGTCAGATGCGGTGACGGCGATCCGTGTTGATCGAGGCCGGCATGGAGGGCCGCGGGAAAACCAGCCGCCCGGAATGACAGGGAATGAACACCGCCTCAGACCGTCTTCTCCGGCCATCGGCAGAGATCGTTGATCAGGCAAACCTCGCAACGCGGCTTGCGCGCGAGGCAAGTATAGCGGCCGTGAAGAATCAGCCAATGATGCGCATGCAGCATGAACTCGGCCGGGATTACCTTTTCGAGACCAAGCTCGACTTCGAGCGGCGTCTTGCCGGGCGCAAGCGCGGTGCGGTTGCCGACGCGGAAGACATGCGTGTCGACCGCCATGGTGTGCTCGCCGAAGGCCATGTTGAGCACGACATTGGCGGTCTTGCGCCCGGCTCCGGGCAGTGACTCGATCTCGGCCCGCGTGCGCGGCACCTCGCCGCCGAACTCGCTGAGCATCTTGGCCGACAGCGCGATCACGTTCTTCGCCTTGGTGCGATAGAGGCCGATGGTCTTGATGGCCTCGCGCAGGCGTTCTTCGCCGAGATCGAGCATCTTCTGCGGCGTGTCGGCGACCTCGAACAATGCGCGCGTCGCCTTGTTGACCCCGGCATCGGTGGCCTGTGCCGACAGCACTACGGCGACCAGCAGCGTGAAGGGATTGACGTGTTCGAGCTCGCCCTTCGGCTCGGGATTGGCCTTGCGGAAGCGCTTGAAGACCTCATGGACCTCGGCCGGCGTCCAGGGCCTTGTGGCCTTGAGCGATTTCCTGGCCGGAGCTCTCGGCCTTGCAACCATCGCCTTTGCC
This sequence comes from Bradyrhizobium sp. 139, assembly GCF_023074175.1. Lineage (GTDB taxonomy): Bacteria > Pseudomonadota > Alphaproteobacteria > Rhizobiales > Xanthobacteraceae > Bradyrhizobium. The sequence goes on along the minus strand of NZ_JADPKS010000009.1, from coordinate 102,775 downwards.
TTTTTCTTCGGCACGGACGCTTTGCGCGGGGTCGCCTTGCGGGTGATTTTCGCCATGATCGGGATATACTGAGGGACGATGAGCACAGGCAACCAAATTGAACGCGAGCGATTTGAAAGCAAGGAGCCTCAGATCTTCTCCGCGCGCCTGACGCCGCACCGCTCGCTGAACCGCACCGGCTTCCTCGCCGTGATGCTGTTCCTGAGCGTGGTGAGCTTTGCCACCGGCCTCGTCTTCCTGATGATGGGGGCATGGCCGGTGTTCGGCTTTTTCGGCCTCGACGTGCTGGTGATCTGGTGGGCCTTCAAGGTCAATTTCCGCGCGGCGCGGGCCAGCGAGGAGATCGTGGTCACGCCGTCTGAATTGCGCGTGCGGCGCGTCAGCCAGCGCGGCCAAGTCGTCGAGTGGATCTTCAATCCCCTCTGGGTCCGGCTCGACATGGAAATCGACGAGGAGTTTGGCATTGAGCACCTCTATCTGATCTCGCGTGGCCACCAGATCCAGATCGCCCGCTTCCTGGGGCCAGACGAAAAAGCAAGTTTTTACAAAGGTTTGGTCGAGGCGTTAAACGCCGCCAGGCGCGGCCCGACCTACAATCCGGTGACCTGACCGCCGAGTCGGAAATCGGGTGGTCTCAGGCCTGCGCCGCGCCTACATTTCCGCTCATGATGACACTCGCCATACATGACCAGCGCCTGGCCAAGCCGGGCCCCCAGAACGCCGCGTTGCGCGACTACGATTCCGTGCGTCGGGCGATCGCGTTCATCTCGGAGAACTGGCGCACCCAGCCGGCTATCGAAGCGATGGCGGATGCGGCCGGCGTCACGCCGGATGAATTGCACCATCTGTTCCGCCGCTGGGCCTCGATCACGCCGAAGGCTTTCATGCAGGCGCTCACCCTCGACCACGCCAAGGGTCTGCTGCGGGATTCCGCGAGCATTCTCGACGCAGCGCTCGACTCCGGTCTCTCGGGGCCGGGGCGGCTGCACGACCTCTTCGTCACCCATGAAGCGATGTCGCCGGGCGAATGGAAGAACGGCGGCGCCGGTCTCACCCTGCGCTACGGCTTCCATCCTTCACCATTCGGCACGGCGATCGTGATCGCGACCGATCGCGGCCTGTCGGGCCTCGCCTTTGCCGATCACGGCGAGGAGAAAGTTGCGCTCGCCGACATGACGCGGCGCTGGGCGAACGCAACCTATGTCGAGGATCACGAAGGCACCGCACCGCTCGCACAGCGCATCTTCGACACAAAGCTGTGGCGGCCGGACCAGCCGCTGCGCGTGGTCATGATCGGCACCGATTTCGAGGTGCGGGTGTGGGAGACGCTGCTGAAGATCCCGATGGGCCGTGCAGTGTCCTATTCCGACATCGCCTGCAACATCAACAGCCCGAAGGCCTCACGCGCCGTCGGCGCTGCAGTCGGGAAGAACCCGGTCTCCTTCGTCGTGCCCTGCCACCGCGCGCTCGGCAAAAGCGGCACGCTCACCGGCTACCACTGGGGCATCACCCGCAAGCAGGCGATGCTGGGCTGGGAAGCCGGGCAGCTGGGGATGCAGTAGAGGTCTCGTAGGGTGGGCAAAGGCGCGCTCTTCGCGCGCCGTGCCCACCATCGTTCCGCAATCGCTGAGGCATGGTGGGCACGCTACGCTTTGCCCACCCTACGGGATCGCGCCTACCCCGCCAGGTCCAGCTTCGAGGCCACCGTCGAATCCGCGTTGAGCCGGTAGATGATCGGCACACCGGTGGCGAGCTCGCGCTTCAAGATGCCTTCGGGCGAGAGCTTTTCCAGCACCATGATCAGCGCGCGCAGCGAGTTGCCGTGCGCGGCGACGAGGGTGCGCTTGCCGTTGAGCACGCCGGGCAGGATCTCCTGAACGTAATACGGCAGTGCTCGCGCGAGGGTGTCCTTCAGGCTTTCGCCGCCGGGCGGCGGCACGTCGTAGGAGCGGCGCCAGATCAGCACCTGGTCCTCGCCCCATTTCTTGCGGGCGTCGTCCTTGTTGAGGCCGGAGAGATCGCCATAGTCGCGCTCGTTCAGCGCGAGGTCTTTGGAGGTCGGCAGGCCTTTCTGGTCGAGCTCACCAAGGATAAGATCGAGCGTGTGCTGCGCGCGCGTCAAGACCGAGGTGTAGGCGACGTCGAACACGAGGCCCTGCGCCTTCAGCTTGCGGCCGGCTTCCGTGGCCTCCTTCGCGCCGAGCTCGGTGAGATCGGGATCCTTCCAGCCCGTGAACAGGTTCTTCAGATTCCATTCGCTCTGGCCGTGGCGCACAAGCACGAGAAGACGTTCGCTCATTGACTGCTGTCCGTTACTTTCGTTCAGATATCGGCGAGACCGAGCACGTCGGCCATGGAGTAGAGCCCCGGCTTCTTGCCCTGCGCCCACAGCGCCGCCTTCAGCGCGCCATGGGCGAACAACATGCGGTCCTCGGCATGATGCGACAGCGTCAGTCGCTCGAACGGGCCGAGGAAGCTCACGCTGTGATCGCCGGCGGCGGTGCCGCCGCGCAAGGAGGCAAAGCCGATGTCGCCCGGCTTGCGCGCGCCGGTGATGCCGTCGCGGCCGCGGTCCGCATGCTCATCGAGCAAGATGCCACGGCCGGCCGCCGCGGCCTGGCCCAGCATCAGCGCCGTGCCCGAGGGCGCATCGATCTTCATGCGGTGGTGGGTTTCCACGATTTCGATATCAAAACTCTCATCGAGCGCCTTGGCGACGCGCTTGACCACTGCGGCAAGCAGATTGACACCCAGGCTCATATTGCCGGACTGCACCACGACCGCGCGGTTGGTGACGCTCTTGATCACGGCGTTGTCGGAGCCCGACAGCCCGGTCGTTCCGACGACGTGCACGAGGCCGCGCTCGGCGGCGATCGCGACATTGGCGAGGGTCGCCGCGGGCACGGTGAAATCCAGAATGCCGTCGGCGTCCTTCGACAACGCCCAGAGATCGCCGGAGAGTTTGATGCCGTTGGCAGGCAGACCCGCGAGCACGGCGGCATCCTTGCCGAGCAGCTCGGAGCCTGGCGCCTCCAGCGCTCCGGCCAGCACGGCGCCTTTGCTCTCGGCGATTGCCCGTGTCAGCGCCCGGCCCATCCGGCCGCCGGCTCCAGCAACAATCAAGCGCATGTCGGACATGGTGTTATCCTCTCACGGCCGTTGTAGCGGGGGGACGCAGTTCCGGCAACCGAGGGGATCTGGGGGCACGGGCGCTCCCGCCCTTGGCGGGCAGGTCGCTTGCGGCCATCCTTCGAGACACCCGCCTACGGCCGGCCCTCAGGATGAGGTCGGAATATGTGGCAGCAAATTCGACGGGCGCCGATGCTGCTTAGCCTCATCCTGAGGAGACCGCGGAGCGGTCGTCTCGAAGGACGAGGCGCGCACGCAGACCCAGCCTCAGCCGTCCGACGGCTGCGAACCGTCATAGCCCTCGATGATGATAAGGTCAGCGATCGAGTGCGGCTGGCGCACCTTGATGTTGGCCTGGTATTCCGGCGAGTTATAGCAGGCGATCGCGGCCTCGTAGTCCGGGAATTCGATCACGACGTTGCGGGTGCGGCTGGCGCCTTCGACGGTGGTGAACTTGCCGGCGCGGACGACGAAGCGGCCACCCCATTTCTTGAAGATCGGACCGTTGGCGACAGCATAGGGCTTGTAGCCCTCGTCATTGCTCACATCCACGCGCCCGATCCAGTAGCCTTTTGCCATTGTTCTTCTCCCTGTGTTTTTGGTTAGCCGATCGCTTGGGCGATCTCGGCGTGGATGGCGTCCGCGATCGCCCTGGGGTCTGTGGCTTCCAGCACCGGCCGCCCGACGACGAGATAATCGGCGCCGGCAGTGATCGCACGGCCCGGCGTCATGATGCGTTTCTGGTCACCCCTCGCCGCGCCCGCCGGCCGGATGCCGGGGGTGACGAGGCTCATCTGGTGGCCGACGATCTTGCGCAAGGCGCCGACCTCTTCTGGCGACGACACCAGCCCGTCGACACCGAGCACCTGCGCCTGCTGCGCGCGCGCTTCAACCAGCTCGGAGACGCCGAGCCGGAAACCTGCCGCGTGCAGATCGTCGTCGTTGTAGGAGGTCAGCACCGTGACGGCGAGGATTTTCAGGTTCGAGCTGCCGCGGCCTTCGACGGCACCCTTCATGGTCTGCGGATAGGCGTGCACGGTGACGAAAGTCGCGCCCAGCCTGGCGACGCTCTCGACCCCGCGCGTCACCGTGTTGCCGATGTCGTGCATCTTGAGATCGGCAAACACCTTCTTGCCCTTGTCGGCGAGCTTGCCGATCAGCGGCAGGCCGCCGGCATAAGCGAGCTGATAGCCGATCTTGTAGAAGGTGACGCTATCGCCGAGCCTTGCGATCATCGCCTCCGCGGCGTCGACGCTGGGCAGATCGAGCGCAACGATCAGGCGGTCTTTCGGGGCGATCTCGGCTGGAATCATGTCACCTCACATCATGCGTTGGGAAATGTCGATCAATTGCCGCACCAGCTCCTTCAAGGCGGCGATGTCGCCCTCGTTCTTCAGCCTGTCCATATCGTCATAGGCCTCTCCGGCAAAGGCGAGCGTGAGCTGGCTGGCAATCACATTGGCGTGGCAGGAAGTCAGGATCAGCCGCAACGCCTGGAGTGCACGGGCTGCACCGAGCCGGCTCTGCGATGCGCCGGCGAGCGCGAAGGCGCGGTTGCGAAACACGTCGCCGCGCGCCTCCTGCGGATCCTGCACGCGGCTGACCCAGTCGATCGCATTCTTGAGCAGCGGCGGCACCGAAGCATTGTATTCGGGCGAGACGAACAACACACCATGATGCGTACCGATCATGCGCTTGAGATTGATCGCGTGCTTGGGCACGCCGGACTTGGCCTGAAGATCGCCGTCATAGATCGGCAGCGGAAAATCGGCGAGCGAGATGCGGGTGACGTCGACGCCGGCCTGGGCAAATTCATACGCGGCAACCGCCGCCAGCTTCACATTGTGCGAGCCGGTGCGCAGCGAGCCAGGAATGACCAGGATTTTGGGTGCGGACATCCGCTTCCATGCGTTCGGCGAAACCACCCCGCCACGCAAGAAAGCTGCCGGCGGAATTAGCCCTTGCGATACACCCAGACGCGGGCCGGCGGAAGGTTCATCCAGATCCGTTCCGAGGCCTCTGTGGACACGCCGGGCAGCGATTTCGGGATCGGCGGCACCACCGCATAGGTGAACTGCACGAAGGGGGCCCCGGGTGCCAGCGCCGTGAAAGCGTCGCGGATCAGTCGCAGCCGCGTCAGCATCGGTTTTGTGACGAGCGGCAGGCCGGAGACAACCGCGGAGGCCGGCGCGCTCAAGACATTCCAGAGCGTGTCGCGCAGGCGATAGGCATCGCCCTGCACCACCTTGGCCTGCGGATAGCGGTCGCGCAGCAGGGCGCAGAAACCCGGATTGTATTCGACCAGGACGAGGCGCTTCTGGTCGACGCCACGCTCGACCAGGGCCGTGGTGATGGCGCCGGTGCCGGGCCCGAGCTCGACCACAGGTGCGTCCGAGTTGACGTCCACGTAATGGGCCATGGTCCGGGCCAGCAGCTTGCCCGACGGCATTACCGCGCCCATGTGCAGGGGCTTTTCGATCCACGACCTGAGAAAACGCACCTCGTCATCAAGACGAGGCTTCTTCAACGCACGCGCGGACGATGGCAATGGCATGTCAGGACCGGACGGGACCGCAGGACCGCGGCGTGTCAGAAAATGGTCATAAACAGGTATAGGCCGAAGGCGGTACGGTCAAGACGAGTCAGTTCGCCCGATTGCTGAACAGATCCTTGACCTTGGCGAAGAAGCCGACGGATTCCGGCTGAGTATTGCCGGAGGAGAGCTTCTCGAACTCGGCCAGCAATTCCTGCTGCTTTTTGGTGAGGTTCTGCGGGGTCTCGACCGCGACCTGGACGTACATGTCGCCCATCTGGCGCGAGCGCAGCACCGGCATGCCTTTTGACGCAATGCGGAACCGGCGGCCCGACTGGGTTCCGGCCGGCACCTTCACCCTGGTTTTGCCGCTGTCGATGGTCGGCACCTCGAATTCGCCGCCGAGAGCGGCCGTCACCATCGAGATCGGCACCCGGCAATGCAAATCGGCGCCGTCGCGCTGGAAGAGCTGGTGCTGGACCAGCGACAGGAAGATGTAGAGGTCGCCGGGCGGGCCGCCGCGGACCCCGGCCTCGCCTTCGCCGGCGAGCCTGATCCGGGTGCCATCCTCGACACCCGGGGGAATGTTGACGGACAGCGTCCGCTCGCGGGTGACCCGCCCCTGGCCCGAGCAGGACGGGCAGGCGTCCTCGATCATCTGGCCACGGCCCTGGCAGCCGGGGCAGGTGCGCTCCAGCGTGAAGAAGCCCTGTGACTGCCGCACGCGGCCGGCGCCGCCGCAGGTCGAGCAGGTCTTCGGCTTGGTGCCGGCCTTGGCGCCGATGCCCGAGCAGGCCTCGCAGGTGACCGAGACCGGAATCTCGATCTGGGCGGTCTTGCCGCCAAAGGCTTCCTCGAGCGTGATTTCCATGTTGTAGCGCAGGTCGGCGCCGCGCTCACGGCCGCCGCGGCCGCGCTGCCCGGCCATGCCGAACAGGTCTTCGAAGATGTCGGAGAAGGAGGAGGCGAAGCCCGCGCCGAAACCGGCGCCGCCGCCGGGGCCGCCCTGCTCGAAGGCCGCATGGCCGAAGCGGTCATAGGCCGCGCGCTTGTCCTTGTCCTTGAGGACCTCGTAGGCCTCGTTGATTTCCTTGAACCGGACTTCGCTGGTGTCGTCCCCCGGATTTCGGTCGGGATGAAATTTCATCGCGAGCTTGCGGAACGACGATTTCAGCTTGGATTCGTCGGCGTCGCGTTCGACTTCGAGCGTTTCGTAATAGCAGCGCTTGGTGGACGTGGACATGTTGAACTCGGTCTATCCAATCGCGATTCAAGTCGGAGCGAAACAGCGTCGCCATGAGACGATATAAGCACCCCGTCGCTTCGCGGCAGAGGGCAGCACGGCGGCGTTCATCATAACGGCTGGGAATTGATCGATCGTAACGGGGGCGTGCCCCGCCGAGCCCGACACGACGGCCTCCCCCGCGAGGGAGGAGGCCGGTAGCGCGTCTGGGGTGCAAGCCGTCCGCATCATCACCCTCTTGGGGTTCAGGCGGACTTCTTGTTGTTCTTGTCGTCGTCGACTTCGGTGAATTCTGCGTCGACGACGTCGTCCTTGGCCGCATCCTTCTTGGCGTCGGCCTCGGCCTGCTGCTTGTACATGGCCTCGCCGAGCTTCATCGACGCCTGGGCCAGCGTTTGGGTCTTGGCCTTGATCGCCTCGGCATCGTCGCCCTTCAGCGCTTCCTTGAGATCGCTGACGGCATCCTCGATGGCGCGGCGCTCGGTCTCTGCGACCTTTGAACCGTGCTCGGCCAGAGCCTTCTCGGTGGAGTGCACCAGACCATCCGCATCGTTCTTGGCCATCACGGCCTCGCGGCGTTTCTTGTCCGCCTCGGCATTGGCCTCGGCGTCCTTGACCATCTTCTCGATGTCGGCTTCCGACAGGCCGCCGGAGGCCTGGATGCGAATCTGCTGCTCCTTGGCCGTGGCCTTGTCCTTGGCCGAGACGTTGACGATACCGTTGGCGTCGATGTCGAAGGTCACCTCGATTTGCGGCATGCCGCGCGGGGCCGGCGGAATGCCCATCAGGTCGAACTGGCCGAGCATCTTGTTGTCGGCCGCCATTTCACGCTCGCCCTGGAAGACGCGGATGGTGACCGCGTTCTGGCTGTCCTCGGCGGTCGAGAACACCTGGCTCTTCTTGGTCGGGATCGTGGTGTTGCGGTCGATGATGCGGGTGAACACGCCGCCCAGCGTCTCGATGCCCAGCGACAGCGGGGTCACGTCGAGCAGCAGCACGTCCTTGACGTCGCCCTGGAGCACGCCGGCCTGGATCGCGGCACCGATCGCCACGACTTCGTCCGGGTTGACGCCCTTGTGCGGCTCCTTGCCGAACAGCTGCTTCACGACTTCCTGGACCTTCGGCATGCGCGACATGCCGCCGACCAGCACCACTTCGCCGATCTCGGCTGCGGTGAGGCCCGCGTCCTTCAGCGCCTTGCGGCAGGGCTCGACGGTCTTCTGGACGAGGTCGTCGACCAGCGCCTCGAACTTGGCGCGGGTGAGCTTCATCGTCAGATGCTTGGGGCCGGTCTGGTCCGCAGTGATGAAGGGCAGGTTGATCTCGGTCTGCGTTGTCGACGACAGCTCGATCTTGGCCTTTTCAGCGGCCTCCTTCAGGCGCTGCAACGCGAGCTTGTCGTTGCGCAGGTTGATGCCCTGCTCCTTCTGGAACTCGTCGGCCAAATAACCCACGAGGCGCATGTCAAAGTCTTCGCCGCCGAGGAAGGTGTCGCCGTTCGTCGACTTCACCTCAAACACGCCGTCGCCGATTTCGAGAATGGAGATATCGAACGTGCCGCCGCCGAGATCGTACACGGCGATCGTGCCGGTCTTGGTCTTGTCCAGACCATAGGCGAGCGCGGCCGCGGTCGGCTCGTTGATGATGCGCAGCACTTCAAGGCCCGCGATCTTGCCGGCGTCCTTGGTCGCCTGGCGCTGGGCGTCATTGAAGTAAGCGGGAACGGTGATGACGGCCTGGTCGACCTTCTGGCCGAGATGGGCTTCCGCGGTCTCCTTCATCTTCTGCAAGATGAACGCAGACACCTGCGAGGGCGAGTAGGTCTGGCCGTCGGCCTCGACCCAGGCGTCGCCGTTGGAAGCCTTCACGATCTTGTACGGAACGAGCTTCTTGTCCTTCTCGACCATCGGGTCGTCGTAGCGGCGGCCGATGAGGCGCTTCACTGCGAAGAAGGTGCGCTCGGGATTGGTGACCGCCTGGCGCTTGGCCGGCTGGCCGACGAGGCGCTCGCCATCATCCGTGACGGCGACGATCGAAGGCGTCGTGCGCATGCCTTCGGAATTCTCGATGACTTTGGCGTTCTTGCCATCCATTACGGCGACGCACGAATTCGTGGTGCCGAGGTCGATCCCAATGACCTTTCCCATGGTCCTGATATCCTTGTTTTTGCGGCAGGCTGGCTGGGCCCAGAAGGCACCCGAACCGAAACCCCCTAAGATCAAACATCCGCGATATTGCGATGGTTGACGCTCATATAGGAGGGGGGGAGGGGCCCGCAAGGACCGAACGCAAGTTTCGGCCGTGAAAACATTGGGTTTTGGAAGATCATATCGGGGCTGAGCCGCCCTTGCGGGTGAGGAATTATTAACAGGTTCGGTTATCGCCGGCCCTGCCACCCTGATCCGTCCTGCTCTGTTACGGCAACGCCAAACCCGCTAAAAGGCGGGCGGCCGGACAGCCGCCCTTGAGGCTGCCTCGCGCGACAAAGCGGCCCGATGGCCCACCATCGAACGGCCTCAATGTGAACCAATCAGAGTGCCCATGAAGCTGATCCGCCCCCTCGCCGCGCTCGCCCTCCTCGCCGCCTCGGCGTTTCCGGCCCTCGCCGCCGATGCCATCTTCCCGCCCGGGCTGCGCCTCGGCATGGTGCCGCTGGTCGGCCTCAGCACGGCCAAGACCTTTCCAGGCTTCGAGAGCGAGGACGGCAGCGTCAAGGTGCTGATCACCGAGCTGCCGCCAGCGGCCTATGGCGAGGTCGTGAGCGCCTTCAATTCCAATCCCGCCGGCACCGCCGGCGTCAAGCAGGACAAGATCGAAACCCCCGCGGGTCTTGCCTATTTCACCACGGAAAGCGGCAAGGCGGGCGATACCCCGGTGAAGCGCTACTCGATGATCGTGCCCGGCGCCGGCTTCTCCGGCTATGTCGCGGTGCAGATCCCGGAGAACGCGACCAGGATCTACAGCGACGAGGCGGTGCGGCAGATGTTTGCGAGCGCCGTCACCCGCAAGCAGGTCTCGGCCGAAGAGCAGATCGCGCTGATGCCGTTCAAGATCACCGATCTTGCCGACTTCAAGGACATCCGCACCCTGGCGCCGGGCAGCAGCATCATCCTGGCCGATGGCGACGAGAGCTCAGGTTATGAGTCGAAGCCGTTCATGATCCTCGGCCTGATCGGCGCCACCCCGCAGCAGGTCGACGACCGCGCCCGCTTCGCCCAGGAGGCGGCGCTCCAGATCCCAGGCTTGCGCGAGTCGCGCGTCACCATGTCCGAGCCGATGCGCATCAACGGCCAGCAGGGTTTCGAGACCCGGATCGATGGCGTCAGCGGCAAGGACAAGACGCCCGTGACCGTGGTGCAGTGGATTCGCTTCAGCAGCGGCGGCGCCTCGCTGCGCATCGTCGCCAGCGCCCCGCGCGAGCAGTGGTCCGCCGCCTTCACCCGCTTCCGCGCCGTGCGAGACGGCATCCAGCCGAAGGGGTAGCTGCATCTCCGAACGAGATGCGCTCCCTCTCCGCCTGCGGGGTAGGGTTAGGGGCCCCGCAAGCGGGAGAGGTTGAGCGCGCCGGCGGCTCAAGCTCGATTCCTCGCCAATGCAGGCAGCATTTTCGGGCTTCTGTTCGTACACAAGCGGAACTAGGCTCCTCTCCACCTGGATTCATTCCGGAGGGAGGCGAACGATGCTGAATCGGCGACACATCTTGACGGCGCTTGGGACGACGGCGCTCGCGGCTCTCGCTCCAACCAAGCTCCTTGCAGCGGCATCGATCAAGCCGGACGATGCATCCGCGCTGCTGGTGATCGACGTGCAAAACTGCTTCCTGCCCGGCGGCAGCCTCGCCGTGAAGGAAGGCGAGCAGGTGGTGCCCGTCATCAACAAGATGGCAAAAGCGTTCGCAAACGTGGTGATGACGCAGGACTGGCACACGCAAGGCCACGTCTCATTCGCATCGGTGCATTCCGGCAAGAAGCCGTTCGAGACCATCGATCTTCCCTACGGCAAGCAGGTGCTGTGGCCTGACCATTGCGTGCAAGGCACCGATGGCGCCGCGCTGTCGAAGGACCTTGCGATCCCGCATGCCGAGCTCATCATCCGCAAGGGTTTCCACAAGGACGTCGACAGCTACTCGGCCTTCCTGGAAGCCGACGGCAAGACCTCGACGGGCCTTGCCGGCTATCTCAAGGGGCGCAAGATCAAGCGCATCTTCGTCGCCGGCCTCGCGACAGATTTCTGCGTCGCCTGGACCGCGCTCGACGCGCGCAAGGCGGGCTTCGAGGTCTATGTGGTGGAGGACGCCTGCCGCGGCATCGACACGCAGGGTTCGCTCGCAAAAGCCTGGGCCGACATGGCCAAGGCCGGCGTGAAGCGGATTCAGTCTGCGGATATCGCGGTGAGCGCGTAGGCGCAGCCTAAGCCGCGCTGTTCGGCTCGTTGGTGTTGGCCGCCGGCGCCGCCTTCGCGCCACCCTTGGCGACACCGACCAGGGCCGGGCGCAGCACGCGCTCGCCGATGGTGTAGCCGGCCTGCATGACCTGCACGACGGTGCCCGCGGGCACCGACGCATCAGGCACTTCGTACATCGCCTGCTGGAAGTTCGGATCGAACTTCTGGCCCTGCGGATCGAACTTCTTCACGCCGTGCTTTTCCAGCGCGTTGAGCAGCGAGCGCTCGGTGAGCTCGACGCCCTCGATCAGCGAGGTCAGGCCGGGATCGGCTGTGGCACGGGCCTCGGCTGGAACGGCATCGAGCGCACGCTGGAGATTGTCGGCGATGTCGAGCACGTCGCGGGCAAAGCCGGTGATGCCGTAAAGGCGCGCATCGGCGACTTCCTTGGCGGTGCGCTTGCGCAAATTCTCCATCTCGGCCAGCGTGCGCAGCATGCGGTCGCGCGCCTCGGCGGCTTCCGTCTGCAACAGCTCGACTGAGCCGGGCTCGGGATCGTCGGGCATGATGTAGGGCTTCGACACTACGGGTTCCCCGGTCGGCGGGGTCATGTCGTCGGGTTGCCGGTCTCGATCGGTCATCAGCTCTCTTCTCGAACTCGTCTCAACGGATTTTTCTGGCCCGGATATCGTGCTTCGGGCGCCGAAAATCAAGCGCCCGTGATCGGAGGAAACGCCGGTCAGCCCCCCAAAAGGCGGCTGACGATGCGCGCGGCGTAGTCCACGGTCGGGATCACGCGGGCATAATTCAGCCGGGTCGGCCCGATCACGCCCAAAACACCGACGATGTGGCCGGCGGCATCCCGATAGGGCGAGATGATGGTGGAAGAGCCGGACAGCGAGAACAGCTTGTTCTCGCTGCCGATGAATATCCGCACGCCCTCGGCGGTCTCGGCGCGTCCCAGAAGGTCGATCACGCCGCGCTTGGTCTCGAGATCGTCGAACAGGAGGCGAACTCGCTCCAGATCCTCCAGCGCATGCAGATCTTCGAGCAAATTGGCATGGCCACGGACGATGAGCTGGCGGTCCTCGTTCTCGCCGCCGGACCAGCTTGCGATGCCGGCCGAAATCACCTTCTGCGTCAGCTGGTCGAGCTCGGCGCGGGCCTCACCGAGCGCCGTCTCGAGCTCGAGCCGCGCCTCGGCCAAGGTCCGGCCGCGGATTCGCGCATTGAGGAAATTACCGGCTTCAGTGAGCGCGGAGGAGGGAACTCCGAGCGGCAGCGCCAGCACGCGGTTTTCGACCTGGCCGTCCTCGCCGACCAGGATCACCAGCGCCTTCTCCGGTTCCAGACGGACGAATTCGATGTGCTTCAGCCGCGCATTGGATTTCGGCGTCAGCACGACCGCTGCGGCGCGGGTGAGACCGGACAGCCGCGTCAGCGCCTGATCGAGCGCCGCCTCGACCGACTGCGCCTGGCCAACGGAGGCAAGCTGGCTCTGGATCGATTGCCGTTCGGGCTCGCTGAGGTCACCGATCTGCATCAGGGCATCGACGAAGAAGCGCAGGCCGAGTTCCGTGGGAAGCCGGCCGGCGGAGGTGTGCGGGGCATAGATCAGGCCGAGCTGTTCCAGGTCGGCCATGACATTGCGCACCGAGGCCGGCGACAGCGGCATGGCGATCAGGCGCGCAATATTGCGCGAGCCGACCGGCTCGCCGGTCGCAAGATAGCTTTCGACAATTTGACGAAAGATGTCGCGGGAACGCTCGTTGAGCTGGGCGAGGCCTGCGCGCGGCGCGATCAGATGGATCGGATCGTGATGGGCCACAGACGGTAACTCCTCTCAGACGCTCATAATTTGTCCATCCTGGACCGTTCTGACAAGCGTGGTGTTTGCGGGCTCGAAAGCAGGAGTGAATAAGGCCTTGATCTTCCCCCTTGCCGCCCACCCTCACCCCACCTACAAGCACCGCGAATAGCCCTTTTTCGAGAGTTTTGGAGGATTTCCCATGCGGCCAAGCCGCCGTGCGCCCGACGAACTGCGCCCCGTGACGCTGGAGCGCGGCGTGGTCAAATATGCGGAAGGCTCGTGCCTGGTGAAATTCGGCGACACTCATATCCTGGTCACCGCCACGCTGGAGGACCGCCTGCCGCCTTGGCTGAAGGGCCAGGGCCGCGGCTGGGTCACCGCCGAATACGGCATGCTGCCGCGCGCGACCTCCGAACGCACCCGCCGCGAGGCCGCCGCCGGCAAGCAAAGCGGCCGCACCGTCGAGATTCAGCGCCTGATCGGCCGCTCGCTTCGCACCATCATCAATCTCGAAGCACTTGGTGAGCGCCAGATCACGGTCGATTGCGACGTGCTCCAGGCCGACGGCGGCACCCGCACGGCCTCGATCACCGGCGCCTGGGTCGCGCTCGCCGATTGCATCAGCTGGATGAAGGCGCGCAACATGATCAAGGCCAACGTGATGCGCGACAACGTCGCCGCGATCTCCTGCGGCATCTACAACGGCACGCCGGTGCTCGATCTCGACTATGCCGAGGATTCCGAAGCCGACACCGACGCCAATTTCGTCATGACGGGCGATGGCCGCATCATCGAGGTGCAGGGCACCGCGGAACGCGAGCCATTCACAGAAGCCGAGTTCCTGGCGCTGATGGTGCTGGCCCGCAAGGGCGTCGCGCGCCTCGTGGACTTGCAGAAACTGGCCGTGGCGTAGTCAATAGGCCCATGCACCGCCGAATCACCGGAAAGCTGGTCATCGCCACCCACAATCCCGGCAAGCTCGCCGAGATGCGGGAGCTTTTGGCGCCTCACGGCGTCGAGGCGGTATCGGCCGGTGAGCTCGGCCTGCCCGAACCGGAAGAGACCGGCGACGATTTCCGCAGCAACGCCGCGATCAAGGCGATCGCGGCCACGCAGGCGACGAAGCTTCCGGCTTTTGCCGATGATTCCGGCATCGTGGTCGACGCGCTCGACGGCGCACCCGGCATCTACAGCGCGCGCTGGGCTGGTCCGGGCAAAGACTTCGCCGCAGCGATGGCGCAGATCGAGCGCCTGTTGCAGGAGCGCGGCGCGACCACGCCGGACAAGCGCACGGCCCATTTCGTCTCCGCGCTCTGCGTCGCCTGGCCCGACGATCATCTCGAAGAGGTCGAGGCGCGCGTCGACGGCACGCTGGTCTGGCCGCCGCGCGGCAATGCCGGCTTCGGCTACGACCCGATGTTTTTGCCGGACGGCCACAGCCGCACCTTCGGCGAGATGGAGAGCATCGAGAAGCACGGCCTACCGCCGCTCGGCCTTGGCCTGTCGCACCGCGCCCGCGCCTTCGTGAAACTGGCGGAGATCTGCCTTGAGCCGCGCTAAGGAAGCCTTCGGCGTTTACGTGCACTGGCCGTTCTGCCTGTCGAAGTGCCCCTATTGCGACTTCAACAGCCACGTCCGCCACGCCGCGATCGACGAGGCGCGGTTTGCCTCCGCCTTCGCCCGCGAAATCGCTGCGACCGCCGAGCGCACGCCCGGCCGCGAAGTGACCTCGATCTTCCTCGGCGGCGGCACGCCTTCCCTGATGCAGCCCGCAACCGTCGGCGCGGTGCTCGATGCCATCGGCAAGCACTGGCACGTCGCCAGCGACGTCGAGGTAACGCTGGAAGCAAACCCGACCAGCGTCGAGGCCACGCGCTTTGCCGGCTATCGCAACGCCGGCGTCAATCGCGTTTCACTCGGCGTGCAGGCGCTTGACGATGCCTCGCTGAAAGCGCTGGGCCGGATGCACAGCGCGCGCGAGGCGCTCGATGCCGTCGCCATCGCGCGCCGCTCGTTCGACCGGTATTCGTTCGACCTGATCTACGCCCGTCCCGACCAGACGCCGGCGATGTGGGCCGATGAACTGCGTCTCGCCATCGATGAAGCGGCCGAGCATCTGTCGCTCTATCAATTGACGATCGAGGAAGGCACGCCGTTCTTCGGCCTGCATCAGGCCGGTAAATTGAAGACGCCGGACGAAGCGGTCGCGCGTGCGCTCTACGACGTCACGCAGGAGACCTGCGACAAGCTCGGGCTGCCGGCCTACGAGATTTCCAACCACGCGCGGCGCGGCGCCGAGTGCCGGCACAATCTCGTCTATTGGCGCGGCCACGAATACGCCGGTATCGGCCCGGGTGCACACGGAAGGCTCGATATCGACGGTATCAGGCACGCCACCGCCACCGAGAAGCGTCCCGAGGCCTGGCTGATGCGGGTCGAGACCAACGGACACGGCGTCGTCACCGACGATCTCCTCAACAGCGAGGAGCGCGCCGACGAGTTCTTGCTGATGGGATTGCGGCTGGCCGAAGGCATCGACCCCGAGCGCTACGCCGCACTCGCCGGCCGCCCGCTCGACCCCAAACGCATCGCGCTGTTGCGCGAAGAAGGCGCGATCACGGTCGACGCAACGGGACGGCTGCGCGTGACCAGCAGCGGATTCCCGGTGCTGGACGCGGTGGTGGCGGATCTGGCGGCGTAGTCAGGTGCCGTAGGGTGGGCAAAGCGGAAGCGTGCCCACCATTCTCACCACATGTGCAGAAAGATGGTGGGCACGGCGCGCAAACCGCGCGCCTTTGCCCACCTACGGCACCGCCGTCCCGAGCTACGCCCCAAAACTCTTCGGCGAACCCGCCACGGCCACACCGCCGCCGGTGGTCACCTTCATCACCGCAAGCCCGCGCTCGTTGGTGCCGTCGGCGCGGAAGCGGAACAGGCCGTCGATGCCGGCGAAGCCGGAGGGGTTGGTGAGCACGTCGGACGAAAAACGCGTGGGGCCTTGCGTGCGCGCGAGCGCGGCGACGAGGGCGACGGCATCATAGGCGAGCGTGGCGGTACGGATCGGCTCGGCGCCGTATTTGGTGCGGTAGCGGCCGGAGAAGGCGCGGAAGCCGGCCGGGTCCGGCGCGGCGTAGAGCCCGCCTTGCAAGCTCGAGCTGGCATAGACGCGCGGACTGTCCCACAGCCCGGTGCCGAGCAGCTGGATGTTGCGCAAATTCGCGCCCGCCGCGCTCATCGCATCCGCGACGGCAACGACGGCATCGCCATCATCCGCGATGAACAGTGCATCCGCACTGCCAAGCTGCTGCGCCACGGTGCGCGCCGGCGCAGCGCGATCGGCGCCGTATTTCTCGAATGCGACGATGCGCCCGCCGCGTCGCGGCGCTGCCGCCTTCACCGCGGCTTCGACGACATTGCCATAGGCATTGTCGGGCACGAGCACGGCAACGGAGCGCTTTCCGATGCCGGCGGAATATTCGACGATGCGGTTGACGTCGGACTCCGGCAGGAAGCTCAGCAGATAGACGCCGCGGCCGGCGATGCTGGAGTCGGTCGAGAACGCAATCACCGAGATGCCGCGGGTGCGCGCGACCTGCGCCACCGCCGGCACCGACTGCGCGAACAACGGCCCCAGAATGATCTCGGCGCCCTCATCGACCGCCTGCTGTGCACCCGCCTGCGCACCTTGCGGGCTGCCGTTGTCGTCCTTGATCAGGAGCTGGATGTTGGGATTCTGGAACTCGGCCAACGCCATCTCGGCGGCATTGCGCATCGATTGTGCCGCCAAACCGGCGTTACCCGCGGCCGAGAGCGGCAGAATCACCGCGACCTTCACTCCGCCGCTGCCGGCGGTCGTGGCCTGTTGCGGGGGGCCTGCCGGCTGAGCCGGAGGCGAGGAGCTGCTGAACGGATTGGAGAATTGGCTGAGACTCTGCTGCACGCCGGCGCAGGCCGACAGCAGGGGCGTGCCGAGCAACAGGCCGAGCGCGCTCCGCCGGGTCGCCCCTGATAATCGGGGCCCCTGAACGGGAGACTCCTCCGAAAATGAAGACTGTGAATCGCGCGGGCCCGGCATGGCAGCTTCTCTTCTGACCCGCCGTCGCCAGCAGGTCACAATACTCTTTCCGCGACACGAGCCGCGGATTCAGGCATATTGTCGGCAAATAGTTAACCAAAACAAAAGGATAATGACTGTTTAACGCAGCCTCACCTAAGCTCCGGTCAGCTGTCCGCCGTCCGTTACCCAGCATCAAGGCGGCGTTTCCGCCGCGAATATGGCGCTGACGCTTCGTTCCCCCTGGAATGTGATGCCGGATGGATCACATTCCAGATCTTCCTCGCCCTCACCCAAGCGCGATCTTTTTCCGAGGACCGGTTCCCAGTCCCGGGGATCATGCCTAAGTTCATCTCATTATGCGCGCAAAGCCGGTCCCGATAAATACACCTGAAACTACGGATCCCGCCACGCGCGGTTTCTCCATCGACGCTCATCGGCTCGCCGTGCCGAAGGCGGCGCCGGGACTCCATCTGGTCGCGACCCCCATCGGAAATCTCGGCGACATCACGCTGCGCGCGCTTCAGACGCTCGCCGGCGTCGACGTCATCGCCTGCGAGGACACCCGCATCACCCGGCGCCTGACCGAGCGCTACGCGATCGCGGCGCAGCTCAAGCAATATCACGAGCACAACGCAGAAGCCGCGCGTCCAAAGATCCTGGAGGCGCTGGGGCAGGGCGGCTCGGTCGCACTGGTGTCGGATGCCGGCACGCCGTTGATCTCCGACCCCGGCTTCAAGCTGGTGCGCGAGGTCTGCGCGGCCGGCCATGCGGTCTACGCGCTGCCCGGCCCGTCGTCGGTGCTGGCCGCGCTGTCGGTCGCCGCATTGCCGACCGACCGCTTCTTTTTCGAGGGCTTTCTGCCGGCGAAATCCGCCGCGCGAAAGTCGCGCCTTGCGGAGCTCGCCCGCATCGATGCGACGCTGGTGATGTTCGAATCCGGCAATCGCGTGCAGGACACGCTCGCCGAACTCGCCGAGATCATGGGGACGCGGGAGGCCGCAATCTGCCGCGAATTGACGAAACTGCACGAGGAAATCTCGCGCGCGCCGCTGCAACAGCTGGCACGCGGAGCGGACACGCTGGAGACGCGCGGCGAATTCGTGCTGGTGATCGCGCCGCCTGCGGCGGGCGCCGATGTGCTGACACCGGATGCGCTCGACGGTCTGCTGCGCGAAAAGCTGGCCGCGCACAGCGTCAAGGATGCCGTCGCGCATGCGGTCGCGCTCTCGGGCCGGCCGCGCCGGGAGGTCTATGCCCGCGCGCTTGAGCTTGCCAAAGACCTGCGGGGCGGCGATGGCGAAGAATGAGGTCCCGGCGGAACCGAAAGTCGCCTCGCCCGAACGCATCGCCGCGTTCCGCACCGGCATCTCCGCGGAAAGCCGCGCTGCCGCCTATCTCATGGCCAAGGGCTATCGCATCCTCGCCAAGCGCTACCGTACCCCGCACGGCGAGATCGACATCGTGGCACGCCGCCGCAACCTGATCGCCTTCGTCGAGGTCAAGGCGCGCGCGACGCTGGACGAGGCCGCCTTCGCCGTGACGCCGCGCCAGCAGCAGCGCATCATCGATGCCGCGCAAGGCTGGCTCGTCGCGCATCCCGAGCATGCCGAATTCGAGTTGCGATTCGATGCCATGCTGATTGCGCCGAAACGACTTCCGCGCCATGTGTTGGCGGCATTCGACGCCTCGACCTGAAAGGCAGACCATGAAACTGAACGTCGCCGTCCAGATGGACCCCATCGCCCGGATCAACATCCAGGGCGATTCCACCTTTGCGCTGCTCCTGGAGGCCCAGAAGCGCGGCCACGGCCTGTCCTATTATACGCCCGACAAGCTCTCGATGGTCGGCGAAGAGATCGTCGCGCCCGTTCAGCTCCTGACCGTGCGCGACGAGCCCGGCAATCACTTCACGTTGGGCGAGCCCAAGCGCGAAGCGCTCAACGGCTTCGACGTGGTGCTGCTCCGCCAGGATCCGCCATTCGACCTCGCCTACATCACCTCGACGCATTTCCTTGAGCGCATCCATCCGAAGACGCTGGTCGTCAACGATCCTGCCTCGGTGCGCAACGCGCCGGAAAAACTGTTCGTGATGAACTTTCCGCAGCTGATGCCTCCGACCCTGATCTCGCGCGACCTGGATGAGATCAACGCCTTTCGCGACAAGCACGGCGCTGTCGTGATGAAGCCGCTGCACGGCCATGGCGGCGCCGCGGTGTTCCGCGTGATGCCGCAGGACATGAATTTCGGCTCGCTGTTCGACATGTTCTCGGTGACGTTCAAAGAGGCCTGGGTGATCCAGCAGTTCATCGCCGAGGTGAAGCACGGCGACAAGCGCATCATCCTGGTCAACGGCGAGTTCGCCGGCGCGGTGAACCGCGTGCCGGCCGCAGACGATCTCCGCTCCAACATGGTGCGCGGCGGCGCGGCGCAGGAGACCGAGCTCACCCCACGCGAGCGCGAGATCTGCGCCGCCGTCGGACCGGCGCTGCGCGAGCGCGGCCTGCTGTTCGTCGGCATCGACGTCATCAACGGCAACCTCACCGAGATCAACGTGACATCGCCGACCGGCATCCGTGCGATTGCAAAGCTCGGCGGCCCGGATGTCGCGGCGAAGGTCTGGGACGCGATCGAGCAAAAGCGGGCGAAGTAGCCCGACTTGTAGCCCGGATGGAGCGCAGCGAAATCCGGGATCGTGCGCCATACTCAGCGGCCCCGGATTGCGCTGCGCTCTATCCGGGCTTCGCACCTCCCAACTTCGCCGACCCACACATCCCTAACCACCCATTCACCATGACGCCGCGCGCGTCATGCGAACGAACGTGCCGCCACGCGTGATTCTACGGGGACGCTGGCCGACCGGATAACGCCGCGTTCACCATCTGCCCAGAACGCGGAGCGTGACTGGCCATCACATTCGGCCTCGCAACACCCCTTATACTTTTACTCCCTACTCATCGACACGGGGAACCCGCCAACTGCGGTTCGAGCGCCCCGCGTAAGAGTAGAGGCGTATGAACACCGCACGTATTGTCGTTCTCGTCATCGCACTGGGCGCCGGCGGCGTCGCTGCGTATCTGGCGAGCGGCTATGAGAACAGGCCCGCGCCCGTTCTTCCCGTCGCCGAGAAGCTGCCGACGGTCGAGGTCCTGATCGCGAAGAACGACATCCAGCTCGGCCAGGCCGTCAAGCCCGAGGACCTGCAATGGCAGGCGTGGCCGGCGGCAACGGCGAGCAGCACCTTTATCCGCCGCGACAACAGGCCCGAGGCCCAGACCCAGATCGCCGGCTCGATCGCGCGCGTGCCGTTGATGCAGGGCGAGCCGATCCGCGAGCAGAAGCTGGTCAGGGCCGAAGGCTCCGGCTTCATGGCCGCGATCCTGCCCTCCGGCATGCGGGCCGTCTCCACCGAAATTTCAGCCGAGACCGGCGCCGGCGGCTTCATCCTGCCGAACGACCGCGTCGACATCGTCCTGACCCGGCGCCTGAAGAATCCCGAGGGCGCCAATGGCCCGACCGGAGGCAATGATCTCGTCCTGTCCGAGGTCATCCTGACCAACATCCGCGTGCTCGCAATCGACCAGGCGCCGAAGGAAAAGGACGGCCAGAACGCCGTCCTCGGCAAGACCGTCACGCTCGAGCTCAGGCCGGACCAGGTCGCAGCACTCTCGGCCGCGCGTCAGGGCGGCACGCTGACGCTCGCGCTGCGCAGCATCGTCGATGCCAACGCTGTCGACGGCACGCCCGAGGACCAGGCGATCAAGCGGCCCGGCGGCGTGAACGTGATCCGCTACGGCGTGCAGGCGCGGCAACTGACGTCACAGAAGTGATGATGGGGACACCATGAGCTACGGGGATGATCGGACGGGCTCGCGCATTCGGGGGAAGCGCGCGCGCTCGTTCTGGACGGGGGCCATGCTGATGCTGGGGCTGGTTGCAGCTCCCGACCGGGTCAGCGCCGCGGATGCGCCGGTCGGAGACCAGGCGCCGATGCAGGCGCCGGATCTCGACGTGTCGCCGGTTGCGACCATCGCCCCGGCGCGAACGCGCTCGCTGTCGCTCGGCGTCGGCAAGTCGGTGGTCATCGACCTGCCGCGCGAGGTCAAGGACGTGCTGGTGGCCGATCCCAAGATCGCCAATGCGGTGATCCGCTCGTCCCAGCGCGCCTATATCATCGGCGGCCAGGTCGGCCAGACCAATGTCGTGTTCTTCACCGCCGACGGCCAGCAGGTCGCCTCCTACGACATCGCGGTGAAGCGCGACCTCAACGGCATGCGTACGGCGCTGCGCCAGTCGCTGCCGGGCGTGCAGATCGAAGGCGTCGGCGAAAGCGTGATGCTGACCGGCTCGGTGTCGAGCCCGGTCGAGGCCCAGCAGGCCGGCGACGTCGCCGCGAAGCTGGTCGGCGGCTCCGACAAGGTCGTCAACAACATCGTCGTGCGCGGCCGCGACCAGGTGATGCTCAAGGTCGTGGTCGGTGAAGTCAGGCGCGACATCGTCAAGCAGCTGGGCGTCGACCTCAGCGCCAGCCTGAATGCCGGCACCGCGGTCGTGAACTTCAACAATTCCAACCCGTTCTCGGTCAGCGGCGGCCCGATCGTCGGCAGCAACGGGCTCGGCGTGGCCGGCCTCGCCAAGGGCGTCGCCACCGTCAGCGCCACGATGCGCGCGATGGAAAGCGCCGGCGTCATGCGCACGCTGGCCGAACCGAGCCTGACCGCGATCTCCGGCGAATCCGCCACCTTCATCGCCGGCGGCGAATTCCCGATTCCCTCAGGCTATTCCTGCGATCCGGTCACCCACGTCTGTACCACCCAGGTCACCTACAAGAAGTTCGGCATCTCCCTGAACTTCACCCCGGTCGTGCTCAGCGAAGGCCGCATCAGCTTGCGTGTGATGACCGAGGTCTCGGAGCTGTCGAATACGAACTCGATCACGTTGACGCAGGCGGTGTCCTTGACCGCGAGCAACTCGATCACCATCCCCTCGATCCAGACCCGCCGCGCCGAGACCACGCTCGAAATTCCCTCGGGTGGCTCGATGGCGATGGCCGGCCTGATCCAGCAGCAGACCAAGCAGGCGATCAACGGCCTGCCCGGCGTCGATCAGGTGCCGATCATCGGCGCGCTGTTCCGCAGCCAGGACTTCGTCAACAACGAGACCGAGCTGATGGTGATCGTGACGCCCTATGTGGTGCGTGCGGTCGCCCAGAAGGAATTGTCGCGGCCCGATGACGGCTTTGCGCCGGCCTCGGACGCGCAGACAGCGCTGCTCGGCCGCATGAACCGCCTCTACGGCATCACGCGCCGCGTGGATCCCATCGAAAGCACCCGCGGCGATTTCGGCTTCATCATCGACTGAGACGGACGGTTTGGGGGCCGCGGCAAGACACGGGGCAAGAGGGGACAAAGCGATGACGAAGACCATCGTCGATCGACGTCGGAACCTGGGGATCGCGCTCGCGCTGACGGGGCTCTCCGTCATGCTCGGCGCCTGCAACACCACCGGTGAGATCGTCACCCAGACGGTGCCGACCGACTATCGCCAGCGCCATCCGATCGCGGTGCAGGAAGCCAAGAAGTCGATCGTGATCTTCGTCGGCAAGGCGCGCGGCGGCCTCTCCGCCGCGCAGCACGCGGACGTCGCGGGCATTGCCCAGGATTGGGTGCGCGAAGGCACCGGCTCCGTCGTCGTCGACGTGCCGGTCGACACTGCCAATTCGCGCGCCGCGGCCGCGACCTATCACGAAATCCGATCGGTGCTCGCATCCGGCGGCGTGCCTTCGCGCGCCATCGTCCAGCATCCCTATCGCCCCGAGGATCCCGGCCTGCTGCCAACCATCCGCCTGAGCTATTCCAGGATCGCCGCGGTCGCGGGCCCCTGCGGGCTGTGGCCGGAAGACATCGGCCCGTCCATCCTCGATCCCGGCTACAACGAGAACAAGCCGTACTTCAATCTGGGCTGCGCCAGCCAGCGCAACCTCGCGGCAATGATCGATAACCCGGCCGACCTCGAGCAGCCGCGCGCCGAGACGCCGGCCTATACCGCACGGCGCGACATCGCGTTCGATCGCTACCGCAAGGGCGCGACGACCGCGACCCCCTATCCCGAGGCCGACAAGGCCAAGCTCAGCGACACCGGCAAATGACAGGCATCCACGACGAAGAAGCGGACGATCCGCGGCACCCCGAGGAACACATTGCGCCGGTTCCTCGCATCTCGGTGCAGGCCTTTTGCGAGACCGAGCAGACGCTCGCCGCGATGACTGCGGCAGGGCAGGATCGCCGTCTCGCCAAGGCGCATCTCACCGCCAAGGGCGGCGGCCTTGCTGCGGCCATCGAAGTCTATGAGACGATGCCGACGCCGAACGTCATCGTGATCGAATCCGACGGCACCCGCGATATCCTCGAGGGCCTCGACGATCTCGCCGGCGTCTGCGATCCCGGCACCCGGGTCGTCGTGATCGGCAACCCCAACGACACGGCGCCCTATCGCGAGCTGGTGCGTCGCGGCGTCAACGATTACGTCATCGGACCGGTCGAGACCCTCGACGTCGTCCGCTCGATCTGTAGCCTGTTCTCGGCATCGGAAGCCATCATCACCGGCCGCGTCATCGCGGTGGTCGGCGCCAAGGGCGGCGTCGGTGCGTCCACGGTCGCTCACAACGTGGCCTGGACCATCGCGCGCGACCTCGCGCTCGATTCCGTCGTGATCGATCTCGACCTCGCCTTCGGCACCGCAGGCCTCGACTACAATCAGGACCCGGTGCAGGGCATCGCCAACGCGGTGCTCTCGCAGGACCGGCCGGACACGGCGCTGATGGAGCGCCTGCTCTCCAAATGCACCGAGCGCCTCAGCCTGCTGGCCGCGCCCGCGACGCTCGACCGCGTCTACGATTTCGGCGCCGAAGCCTTTGATGCGATCTTCGACACGCTGCGCATGACCACGCCCTGCATCGTGCTCGATGTTCCCCACCAATGGTCGGGCTGGACGCGCCGCGCGCTCGTGAACGCCGACGACATCGTGATCGTGGCCGAGCCCGATCTAGCGAATTTGCGCAACACCAAGAACATGCTGAACGTGCTCAAGGCGGCACGGCCGAATGACCGGCCGCCGCTGTACTGCATCAACCAGGTCGGCATGCACAAGCGGGCGGAGATCGAGGTCAAGGCGTTCGTCAAGACCATGGAGAGCCAGCCGATCGCAGTGATCCCGTTCGATTCGAAACTGTTCTCGACCGCGGCCAATAACGGCCAGATGATCGCGGAGGTCTCCAAAGGCCACCGCACCACCCAGCTGTTTCAGAACATGGCGAACCGCCTCGCGGGGCGCGGCGAGGTGAAGAAGCCGAAGCGCTCGCTGCTCGGGCCGCTGCTGAAGAGGCTGAAGGGCAGATCGGGGCGCGGATCAGCCCCGCATCGCAAGGCATCGTAAGGATAAGTGGCCTCCGGGCTATTTGTCCGCCCGCTGCTGCTTTTTCGTCAGCAACTGCCGTAGCGCCGTGACCTTGGCGGCAGCCTGATCCGGCGGCAGGTCGCCCTTCACGATGGTTTCGGCCTCGGCCTGCTTTCCTTGCAGTCCGACGACGAGCGCCAGATTGGCGCGCACGCGGGAATCGGCGCGATTGCGCTCATGCGCGCGGCGCAGCGTTTCCTCGGCCCGCGGCAGGTTGTTCTGAAGCATGTAGGACAGGCCGAGATTGGACAGCACTTGCGGCTCGTCGGGTACGATCTTCAGCGCAGTCGCATAATATTGCTGCGCCTCCTCGTTGCGGCCGAGCTGATCCAGCGCCGCGCCTTGCGCCGACAGGATGCGCCAGTCGGGATCCTCAGGCGTATGCGCACGGCTGAGCACATCGAAAGCCTGCTGGAAATTACCGCTGTCGGCGAGCGCGCGGCCGTAGCCGGCGAGCAGCGCCTTGTTGCTGGGATGGCCGAGCACGGCCTGCTCCAGCACCGCGACCGCCTGGGCGCGCTGGCCGCTCTCGCGCAGCGCCTTGCCATAGTCGAGGGCGACGTTGGGATCACCAGGCTTGGCGCGATAGCGCTCGCGAAGTGCGTCCATGTCCGGCTTCGGGTCGGCCTTGCCAGCCGTTTCCGACCTGCCACCGAGCGCGCCGGTGACGTCCTCCAGACCCGTGGTCTGGCAGCCGCCGAGGGCAAGCATCAGAAGCGCGGACAACAGATATCTCGCCGGAGGAGAGGCAAGGGACGAACGCTTGGGCATACTCTGATCACTCGGCGACTGATCAGAGATGCTTACCGATTAACGCTAAAGTCCCGTTAAGGACGCGGCCCTTAAGACCTTAGTCGGTGAACTCAGCGCCGAATTCGCAGCCGATGCGCCAGCGCAGGCGGCATTGGCGGGAATAATCGGGTGCGAAGATGATGGTGAATTGCGGCGGCACTTCCAGAAACTCCGCCACCACCTTCACGCCACCGTCCGAGATATCCGTGATCGTGCAGTCCCGCGGCAGCGAGCCGGAGCCAAAATGTATCTTGCGAGCCGCGTGCACACCCGACGTTCGCTTCTGCGGCGATTTGCAAGCATTTGAATTGTTCACCCGTTAGATCACGGCCCATCCGTACCCCAAGGAGTAGCGAACATTCGTTGGAATGTGCTGAGCGGAGCCACTCGCATTCGAGGCGTAGTGTCTCCGTGATGTTTACGATTGGTTAGGACTTTCCCGGCCGCCAGGATCGTTCCCGTATTGTTCTTGCGGAGGGTGAGCCGCTCTGCTACCCTCGATTGTGCGAGAGGGCAGGGCTGGTTCGGCATGGTTCAGCGGGTTTCTACTGTCGCCTTTGAAGGGATCGAGGCCCGGGCGGTCGACGTGCAGGTGCAGGTCGCGCCTGGCCTGCCTGCCTTTGCCATCGTCGGCCTGCCGGACAAGGCGGTGTCGGAAGCGCGCGAGCGTGTCCGCTCGGCGCTGATCGCCTCGGGGCTGGCGCTGCCGGCGCGGCGGATCACCGTCAATCTCGCGCCCGCCGATCTGCCCAAGGAGGGCAGCCATTACGACCTGCCGATCGCACTCGGGCTGATGGCGGCGATCGGCGCGATTCCGCCGGATGCGCTGACGGGGTTTACCGTGCTCGGCGAGCTCGGTCTCGACGGTTCGATTGCACCGGTGGCCGGCGTTTTGCCCGCTGCGATCGGCGCCAATGTGCGCGAGGAAGGTTTGATCTGCCCGGCGGCCTGCGGCTCGGAAGCCGCGTGGGCAAGCCCGGACATCCAGATCATTGCCGCAAGTTCGCTGATCCAGATCGCCAACCATTTCAAGGGCACGCAGGTGCTGTCGCGTCCTTTGCCACGGGTGCATGAAGCCGCGGCCTCCACGCTCGACCTGCGCGACATCAAGGGCCAGGAGAGCGCCAAGCGGGCGCTGGAGATCGCGGCCGCCGGCGGGCATCACCTCTTGATGGTCGGCGCACCCGGTGCCGGCAAGTCGATGCTGGCGGCGCGCCTGCCCTCGATCCTGCCGCCGCTGTCGCCGGGCGAGTTGCTCGAAGTCTCCATGATCGCCTCCGTTGCCGGCGAGATCGAGGGCGGCGCGCTGACGGCGCGGCGGCCGTTCCGCTCGCCGCATCATTCCGCCAGCATGGCCGCGCTCACCGGCGGTGGCATGCGCGCAAAACCCGGCGAGATCTCGCTCGCGCATCAGGGCGTGCTGTTCCTGGACGAGCTGCCCGAATTCGATCCGCGCGTGCTGGATTCGCTGCGCCAGCCGCTGGAGAACGGCGAGGTCTCGGTCTCCCGTGCCAATCACCGCGTCACCTATCCGGCGCGCTTCATGCTGGTTGCCGCGATGAATCCGTGCCGCTGCGGCAACGCGTTCGAGCCCGGCTATGCCTGCAAGCGCGGCCGCATCGACCGCTGCACGGGCGACTACCAGGCCCGCATCTCCGGTCCGCTGATGGACCGCATCGACCTGCGCATCGAGGTGCCGGCAGTGACCGCGGCGGATCTGATTCTGCCGCCGGCGGCGGAGGGCTCGGCGGAGGTCGCTGCGCGCGTGGCCGCGGCGCGCGACATCCAGCTTGCGCGCTATTCGGATGCCGGCCTGCCGAAGGTCCGCACCAACGCCGAGGCGCCGGCCTCCGTGCTGGAGGAGATCGCCAAGCCGGATGCGCAGGGCGCCAAACTGCTGCGCGACGCCGCCGAGACCATGCGGCTGTCGGCGCGCGGCTATCACCGCGTGCTGCGGGTGGCGCGCACGCTCGCCGATCTCGACGGCGCGGACAAGATCGGCCGGCTGCATCTCGCCGAGGCGCTGTCCTACCGCGCACTCGCGGAGGATGTGCGCCAGATGGCGTGAGCGCCCCGCGCATCAACCCGGCGGTAACGAGTTTCCTTTACGCTCTGCAAACCATAAGGCCCAAGAGCTACAAGTGAGTTCAGCTACAAGTGAGCTCCTGTACGCGTTCCCATACCGGGCCCGGCGAGTAGAGTGTCATGCTGCGTTTCAAGATCCTGGCCTCGGTTGTTCCCCTGTTGGCGGCCGCGGTATTCGCGCGCAGCGAGATCGGATCGGTCTCGCACCCCTGCATCGCGCTGGGCGAGACCTCGGCCGAGCTGACATCCCTGTTCTGGACGGCCGGCGTCCATGTCGCCTTCACCGACGATCTGTCGCGGGCCACGGTGCGGGTTCAGATCACCGACGATGCGGATGCGGCGGACTTCGCGGTCGTGGACGACGGTCTCGGCTCGGAGCCGGACTCCTGTCAGGCCAATCCAGCGACGCGCCTCATCGCGATTGCCGCGCAGCCGGTCGACGGCGGCCCGGTGATCTATCTCTCCACCGACGGTCCGGCCGATTATCGCATCTACGTGCGATCGAAGACGTTTTCGCAACGCGAGGCGGCGGCCCTGATCGTCGGCGCCCATGGCGGCCACAGCCCGCTCCAGGCTGCCTCGCTCTAAAGCGCGATGAAATCGCGCTTTAGTTTGTTGTTTGAGCATGATCTCTCCGGAAAACCGCTGCACACTTTTCCGGATCATGGCCTGCGGCGTTAACACCTCGTCAACCCTGTTCGGAGGCAGCCCCAAAGCCTCAAACTGTTCGCAAGGTCGGCGCGCCATCGTCGCACAGGGCGATCACAGGGTTTCGGAAAAGAGTCGGAGTTGGTTGCGATGGGTCGGACGTTCCGGATCAAGGTGCACATGCGCCGCTTCAGGCGACAGCATCCCAAAATAGCCCTCGCGATCCGCTCCTTCATGATCTTTTCGGCGACGTTCGGCGCCGCCTATGGCTTCGTCTCCGGCAGCCGGTCCGAGAATTCCGGCTACGACCCCAATGCGTTTGCGATCGGCGCGAGCTTCCTGTTCGCGCTCGCCTGCCTTGGCCTCGCCACGCTGAGCATGCGGCTGCGCTTCGTCAACAGGCGGCTGCGCACGCTGGCCGCCCACAACGAGGCGCTGATCGACCGCAATTGGGAACTGAAGGAAGCGGAAGAACGCGCGCGCAGCCTGTTCGAACAGCAGGGCGACCTGATCGTGCTGCGCGACCATCAGGGCCGCATCACCTTCGCCAACGACGCCTATTGCGCGCTCGCAGGACGGGCGCGCAATGCGCTGGCCGGCACGTGCTTCGATTTCGACCTGCTGGAGCAGGGCGACAGCGCCCGCGAAAGCAACGGCACGCGCGTCCACGACCAGAAAATCGCAACCCCGCTCGGCGCGCGCTGGATCGCCTGGCGCGAGGGCTATGTCCGTCTCGATGCCGGCCAACCCGCCGAATTGCAGAGCGTCGGACGCGACGTCACCGACCGCACCGAGACCGAGCGCGTGCTGTCGGACGCACGCGACCAGGCCGACGCCGCCAACCGCGCCAAGTCGCGCTTCCTGGCGATGGCCTCGCACGAGATCCGCACCCCCCTCAACGGCATCATCGGCATGGGCGGGCTCTTGCTCGACACCACGCTGACACCGGAGCAGACGACCTATGCCAGGGCGGTGAAAACCTCCGGCGAAGCGCTGATGGCGCTGATCGAGGAGCTGCTCGACTATTCAAAGATCGAAGCCGGCAAGCTCGACCTCGAGCAGCGCCCGTTCGCGCTTTCGACCATGATCGAGGAGATCACCGAGCTGCTCGCGCCGCGC
This sequence comes from Bradyrhizobium sp. 139, assembly GCF_023074175.1. Lineage (GTDB taxonomy): Bacteria > Pseudomonadota > Alphaproteobacteria > Rhizobiales > Xanthobacteraceae > Bradyrhizobium. The sequence continues at coordinate 73,524 of NZ_JADPKS010000009.1, read as the reverse complement.
GCGCAGGCTAAAAATCTCGAGATCGCCGCCTATGTCGACGAGTGCCTGCCGCTCGAAGTCGTCGGCGATGCCGCGCGGCTGCGTCAGGTGCTGCTCAACCTCGCCGGCAATGCCATCAAATTCACCGCGAGCGGCAGCGTCGCGCTGATCGTCGAGCCCGGGATATGGCCGAACGAGATCAGCTTTCTGGTGCGCGATACCGGCATCGGCATCGCACCCGAAGCCCGGACCCGCATCTTCCGCGAGTTCGAGCAGGCCGACGAGCGCGTCGCGCGCACCTATGGCGGCACCGGGCTCGGCCTTCCCATCAGCGACCGCATCGTCAAGCGCATGGGCGGCCGCATCAGCCTCACGAGCGAGCCGGGCAAGGGCTCGACCTTCGAGGTCGCGATCCCGCTTGCGCCACCGCAAGCCGGCGCGGGACAGACGGCGTTTCCAAGCCCTGATCTCACCGGCAAGTCGATCCTCCTGATCGCCGATGGCATCGAGGCCTCGCTAATCGCGCGGCGGCTGCAGCGCTGGGGCGGCCAGACCTGCATGATTTCGGATGCCGCTGTGGCGGAGGCGTTGTTGCCGGAACGGTCGTGGCATGCGGTGCTGATCGACCGTGCGCTCGGTCCGGCTATCGCCGACCGCCTCGGCGAAGCGGCTCGCACACACGCGTCGCAGCGGCTCGTGCTGCTGACGTCGAGCTCACGCCACGAGAAAATTTCAGCAGCCTTCACCGGCTTTCTGATCAAGCCGCTGCGTGCCGCCTCGCTCGCCGCGCGCCTGGCGCTGACGCCCGAAATTGTCGCACCAGATCTCGCCCCCGAGCCGCCGGTTGAGCGCACCGCCAATGCAATGCCGGCGAAAGGCCTGTCGATCCTCGTCGCCGAAGACAACGAGATCAACGCGCTGTTGATGCGGTCGCTATTGACGAAACTCGGCCATCGCGTCGTCATCGCGGTCCATGGCGAGGCCGCTCTGGAATCCTGGCTCGCCGCGGCATCGGCCGGCACGCCCTACGATCTCGTGCTGATGGACATCCAGATGCCGCAGCTCGACGGCATCGAGGCGACCAAGCGCATCCGCGCGCATGAGGCCGCCAAAGGCGGCCACCACACGCCGATCCTCGCCCTCACCGCCAACACGCTGGTGGAGGACCGCTATGCCTGCTTCGAGGCGGCCATGAACGGGTTTTTGATCAAGCCGCTGGATCGCGAGAAGCTGGAAGAGGCGCTGGCCGGGCTGGCGGCCGCGCGGCATCTGGCGGTGTAGACACGATCGATGCTGCATAGGGTGGGTTAGCCGAAGGCGTAACCCACCCTACAAGTTCTACAGCCTTCGCAGCGCCACGCTCGACACCGTGTGGTCGGCGCCCTTCTTCAGGATCAGTGTCGCGCGGGGGCGGGTCGGCAGGATGTTGTCCTCGAGATTGGCAAGGTTGGTGCGTTCCCAGATCGCGATCGCGGTGGCGGTGGCTTCCTCGTCGGATAACAGCGCGTAGCGGTTGAAGTAGGACTTTGGATTGATGAACGCGGTGTCACGCAGCGCCAGGAAGCGCTTGATGTACCATTGCCGCAGCGCCGCCTCTTCGGCATCGATATAGACCGAAAAATCGAAGAAGTCGGAAACCACCGGCACCGCCTTGCCGTCGCGCGGCAGCTTGCCGGTTTGCAGCACGTTGACGCCCTCGACGATCAAGATGTCGGGCTGGTCGACCTCGGCCCACTGGTTCGGCACGATGTCGTACGTCAAATGCGAATAGACCGGCGCGCGCACGTGGCGGCGGCCGGCCTTGATGTCGGAGAGGAAGCTGAGCAGCAGCGGCAGGTCGTAGCTCTCCGGAAAACCTTTCTTCTGCATGATGCCCTGCCGCTCGAGCACGGCGTTGGGATACAGGAATCCGTCGGTGGTGATCAGTTCGACCTTCGGACGCGGCGACCAGCGCGCCAGCAAGGCCTGGAGCACGCGGGCCGTGGTGGATTTTCCGACCGCGACCGAACCGGCGACGCCGATGATATAGGGCACCTTGCGATCACGGATATTGAGGAACTGGCGCTCTGCGTAATACAGGCGCTGCATCGCATCGACATAGATCGACAGGAGGCGCGACAGCGGCAGGTAGATGTCCTCGACTTCCTGCAAGTCCAGGCGATCGTGCAGTGAGCGCAGCCGGTCGAACTCGCCCGGCTCCAGCGTCATCGGCGTGTCGTCGCGCAAGCGCGCCCATTCCTCGCGCGTATAGACGCGGTACGGATTATACTGCTGCTCGGGTGCGCGGATATCCATGACGCCGCCTTTCCGTTTTCGCCTCGGCTAGTTGCCGCCCTTGCGCGACGTCTTCTCTTCCAAACCCGACATCGTCGTTCGTTTTTCAAGCGTCGCCTCGACCTCTTCCAGCTTTACGCCGCGGGCCTTGAGCAGCACAAGGAAATGGTAGAGCAGGTCGGCACTCTCGGCGATCAGATGCGCGCGATCGTTTTCGACTGCTGCGATTACGGTTTCGACTGCTTCCTCGCCGAACTTCTTGGCGCAATGCTCGGCCCCCTTGTCCAGGAGCTTGCGGGTATAGGACGCTTCGCCGCCGGCCGCCGCGCGGGCTTCGATGGTCTCGGCCAGATCGTGGATCGTGAAACGCGGCATCGGAATTACTCAGAAATACACCCGGCCACGGAGGCCATTCCCCGCCAGCCTATGTAGCATCTTTATGAACGGGAGTCGTCAAGCATCCAGGCGCATAGCCAGTCCGCGCCGGGCCATGTACTCCTTGGCCTCGCGGATGGTGAATTCCCCGAAATGGAAGATCGAGGCAGCCAGCACGGCGGTAGCGTGCCCGTCGCGGATACCGTCGACGAGGTGGTCGAGATTGCCGACGCCGCCCGAGGCGATCACCGGAACGGGAACGCTGTCGGCGATCGCCCGGGTCAGCGGGATGTCGAAGCCCTGTCTGGTGCCGTCACGATCCATCGAGGTGAGCAGAATTTCGCCGGCGCCGAGCGAAACCACTTCCTGGGCATATTCGATGGCGTCGATGCCGGTCGAATTGCGGCCGCCATGGGTAAAGATCTCCCAGCGGTCCGAGCCGCCCGGGCGCTTGACGCGCTTGGCATCGATCGCGACCACCACGCACTGCTCGCCGAATTTTTCGGCGGCTTCCTTGACGAACTCGCGCCGCGACACCGCGGCGCTGTTGATCGAGACCTTGTCGGCGCCGGCGCGCAGGAGCGTTTTGATGTCGTCAACCTTGCGCACGCCGCCACCGACCGTAACTGGCATGAAGCAAGCCTCCGCCGTGCGCCGGACCACATCCAGCATGATGCCGCGGTTCTCATGGGTCGCGGTAATGTCGAGGAAGGTGAGCTCGTCGGCGCCGGCGGCGTCATAGACAATCGCCGCTTCGACGGGGTCGCCGGCATCGCGCAGGTCGACAAAGTTGACGCCCTTGACGACCCGGCCGTCCTTGACGTCGAGGCAGGGGATCACGCGCACCTTGAACATGTTGGTCTCCTAGGCTGCGCGCGCGTTGCGGATCAAAGCGAGCGCAGCGGCGGGCTCGAGCCGGCCGTCATAGAGCGCGCGGCCGGCGATCGCGCCGGCGAGCTTTTTGGCGCGCGGCGTCAGCATCGCCCTGACGTCCTCGATCGAGGCGAGGCCGCCCGAGGCGATCACGGGAATGGAGATGGCGTCCGCGAGCGCAATAGTCGCATCGAGGTTCAAGCCCTTGAGCAGGCCATCGCGCGCGATGTCGGTGAAGATGATGGCGGCGACGCCGGCGTCCTCGAAACGCTGCGCGATCTCCAGAACTGTGACCTGCGACGTCTCGGCCCAGCCCTCGACCGCGACCTTGCCGTCACGGGCGTCTAATCCGACCGCGACGCGGCCGGGGAATTTCTTCGCCGCAGCTTTTACCAGCTCAGGATCGCGCACCGCGGCGGTGCCGATGATGACGCGGGTGATGCCCTTGGCGAGCCAGGCTTCGACGGTTGCGAGATCGCGAATGCCGCCACCAAGCTGCACCGGGATCTCGATTGTCTTCAGCATCGCCTCGACGGCCTGCGCATTCACCGGCTTGCCGGCAAAGGCGCCGTCGAGATCGACGACGTGGAGATACTCAAAGCCTTGTTCGACAAAGCGCTGCGCCTGCGCGGCGGGATTGAGGTTGAACACGGTCGCGCGTGCCATGTCGCCTTGCTCGAGGCGCACGCATTGGCCGTTCTTGAGATCGATCGCGGGAAAGAGAATCACGGTTTCCATCGCAAAAAGTTCGAGATCAGGGCCAGGCCGAAACGCTGGCTCTTCTCGGGGTGGAATTGGGTGCCGATCGCGGTGTCCTTTGCGACGATCGCGGTGACGGGCCCGCCGTAATCGGCGCGCGCGAGCACGTCCGCCTCGTCGGCAGCGTTGAGGTGGTAGGAGTGCACGAAATAAGCGTGCTGGCCCTTGGGTCCGAGCGGCAGCCTTTCCAGCACCGGGTGGTCGCGGAGCACATCGAGCGTATTCCAGCCCATGTGCGGGATCTTCAGGCTCTCGTCGCGCGGCGTGATTTTTTCGACGTCGCCGCCGATCCAGTTCAGACCGTCCGTCGTGACATGTTCCTTGCCGCGGCTCGCCATCAGCTGCATGCCGACGCAGATGCCGAAGAAGGGCCGCGCCTTGACGCGCATCGCTTCGGTGATCGCCTCGACCATGCCGTTGACGGCATCGAGCCCGCGCCGGCAATCGGCAAAGGCGCCGACGCCCGGCAGCACCAGACGGTCGGCGCCATAGGCCTGGTCCGGATCGCTGGTGACGAAGACCTTTTGCGGAGTCTCCAGGCTGCGCGTGGCGCGCTCGAACGCCTTGGCGGCGGAATGCAGATTACCCGAACCGTAATCGATGATGGCGACGCTCATCTTGACCCTCCCGGTTCTGGAAACAATCCAATGATGCCGCCGGCCGGCAGTGGCGGCGGGTTCGAGAATTGCTGACCCGGCACGCTCCGGGTCGGCGGCGGACCACCGCGATCGACGGCCCATTGATCGTTGACGATGCCGTGCTGCTTCTGGCTCCAGCGCTCGAAGAAGCGGCGTTCGGCGGTGTCCTCGTCATCGGCGACGACGATATCGAGCTGGCGCCAATTGCCGCGCGAGAACGTCCAGCGGCGCAAGCTCGAGGCCTCGAAGCCCATCAGGAGCGCGACGATGATATCGGCGAAGAAGATCGAGCTGCGTCCGATTCCGAGGCTGGACAGCCCCGCATTGAACGCCGCGACGAAGATCACCCATCCGATCAGCGCCAGCCACAGCCGATTCCACAGCAGCCAGAGCGGGCCGAAAATCAGCGCCCAGAAATGGAAGCCGTCGCGCACGAAGACGAACTTGTCGGTCGCGCGCAGATCGGCTCCGGCAGGGGAGGGAGCATGAACTGTGTAGACAGGCATGGTGATGCCCCGTTCTTCGAATTCAGTGATACCGCGAGCGGCGCGTGCCGCCGGCCCGAGACGTCAGCCGCCGAGCGAGCCCTTGGTGGACGGGATTTCGCCCACAGCCCTGGGATCGATCGCGACGGCGGTGCGCAGCGCCCGCGCCAGACCCTTGAAGCAGGATTCGGCGATATGGTGGCTGTTATCGCCATATAGGGTCTCGACGTGCAGAGTCACGCCGGCGTTCATGGCGAAGGCCTGGAACCATTCGCGCACCAGCTCGGTATCGAACTCGCCGATCTTGTCGCGAGGGAAGTCGGCCTTGAACACCAGGAACGGGCGGCCCGAGATGTCGATGACCACGCGCGACAGCGTCTCGTCCATGGGCATGTGCACGCCGGCATAGCGGGTGATGCCCGCCATGTTGCCGAGCGCCTGCTTGACCGCCTGGCCGAGCGCGATGCCGGTGTCTTCGGTGGTATGGTGGTGATCAATGTGCAAATCGCCAACCGCCTTGACCGTGAGGTCGATGCGGGAATGGCGGGCGAGGAGATCGAGCATGTGGTCGAAAAAGCCGATGCCGGTCGCGATATCGGACACGCCGGAGCCATCGAGGTTCACGGTGACCTCGATGTCGGTTTCCTTGGTCTTGCGCTTGATCGTCGCGGTGCGCATTGAAAAGCGGTTTCCAATTTGATTTTGAGCATGATCTTCTCGGAAAACCGCTACCCACTTTTCCGGATCATGCTCGGTTTTGGACCGAAAACGCCGGTCTTTTAACAGCCAAATGACGCCTTCGCTACTGCGGGAACGGCCGGCCGGGCCTCTACTTCTGCCTATGGTGAGCGAAATTGGGCCCGAAGCGGCCCGTTGTGCCCCCGCTCCCGACCGCCTAAATCAGGCCGGACAACGAGGGTCATTTATGCAGGATTCCCAGAACAGCTCGCCGGGCTGGCACGGCACCACGATTTTGACGGTCCGCAAGGGCGGCAAGGTGGTGGTCGGCGGCGATGGCCAGGTCTCGATCGGCCAGACCGTGATCAAGTCCAACGCCAGGAAAGTTCGGAGACTCGGCAAGGGCGACGTGATCGGCGGCTTTGCCGGCGCCACCGCTGACGCCTTCACCCTCTTTGAGCGGTTGGAATCCAAACTCGAGCAATATCCGGGGCAATTGACCCGGGCCGCGGTCGAGTTGGCCAAGGACTGGCGGACCGACCGCTATTTGCGGCGGCTGGAAGCCATGATGATCGTGGCCGACAAGGACGTCTCCCTGGTGCTGACAGGCACCGGCGACGTGCTCGAACCCGAGGCCGGGGTAATGGCGATCGGCTCCGGCGGCAATTACGCGCTGGCGGCCGCCCGGGCCTTGCTCGACACCGACAAGGACGCCGAGACCATCGTCCGCCGCTCCCTCGACATCGCCGCCGACATCTGCGTCTACACCAACCGCAACGTGACCATTGAAGCGCTTTCGAGCGGCTGAGACCTATCTGAACAGCGGATCTCAGGAGTGGCTGCAATCTCTCCCGCTTGCCGGAGAGGTCGGCGCGTAGCACCGGGTTCGGCTATTTTCAATGCTATCGCCTGACAGCCTGGAATACCGGCTTTGGGCCGCAACCGGAGGGCACCCGTGGGATCGACCAGTTCATCGGCGAAAGCGACATGATCGCGCGCGGCCACGGCTCCGCGTTCATCCGCCAGTTCGTCGACGGGCAGCTACGGCAGGGCCTGCCACGCATCGTCACCGATCCGGATCCGCTCAACGCACGTGCCGTGCGCGCCTATGAGAAGGCCGGCTTCGTTCGCGACCGCATGGTCGAGACGCCGGATGGGACCGCGCTGCTGATGGTGCGCGAGCCGTGACGCTGACGAGCACGCACGAAAGCAAGGTCGCAGTACCGCCGTTGGGCTGGGTCGGCATCGCACTGCTGCTGCTGGCGCTGCAGGCCTCGGCCCTGTTCACGATGGGACGGGTGCCGATCTGCACCTGCGGCACCATCAAGCTGTGGCACGGCGTGGTGAACAGCTCGGAGAATTCGCAGCACATCGCAGATTGGTACAGTTTCTCGCACGTGCTGCACGGCCTGCTGTTCTACGGATTGACCTGGCTGCTGTTCGCGCGCCTGCCAGTCCTACGGCTGTCAGTCCTACGGCTGTCTTGGCCGACACGGCTGATCATCGCGATGCTGATCGAAGGCGCCTGGGAGATCGTCGAGAACTCGCCATTCATCATCGAGCGCTACCGCGCCGGCACGATTTCGCTGGATTATTACGGCGACAGCATCGTCAATTCGGTTTCGGACACGCTGTTCATGATGCTGGGCTTCCTCGCCGCGCGCGTGCTGCCGGTGCCGGTGACCATCCTGCTCGGGCTCACCTTCGAAATCATGCTGGCGCTCCACATTCGCGACAATCTGACGCTCAATATCCTGATGCTTGTCCATCCGGTCGACGCCGTGAAACAATGGCAATCGGGTCCGCCGATCATCTGACGTAAAATGCGGCTTGTCCTTGGCCCCCTCCCGTCCTAGCTAAACAGACATGACAGACTTCTCCCCCCGCGAAATCGTCTCCGAACTCGATCGTTTCATCGTCGGCCAGGCCGATGCCAAACGCGCCGTCTCGATCGCGCTGCGCAACCGCTGGCGACGGCAGCAGCTCAGCGGCTCCTTGCGAGAGGAGGTGCTGCCGAAGAACATCTTGATGATCGGCCCCACCGGCGTCGGCAAGACGGAGATCGCGAGGCGCCTCGCCAAGCTCGCCAATGCGCCGTTCCTGAAGGTGGAAGCGACGAAGTTCACCGAGGTCGGCTATGTCGGCCGCGACGTCGAGCAGATCGTGCGCGATCTCGTCGAGGTCGCAATCGCCCAGGTGCGCGAGCGCAAGCGCAAGGACGTGCAGGCACGCGCCCAGCTCGCCGCCGAGGAGCGCGTGCTCGACGCGCTGGTCGGCGCCAATGCCAGCGCGGCAACGCGGGAATCGTTCCGCAAGAAGCTGCGCGCCGGCGAGCTCAACGGCAAGGAAATCGAGATCGAGACGCAGTCCTCGGGCGGCGGCATGCCTATGTTCGAGATCCCGGGCATGCCGGGCGCGCAGATGGGCGCGGTTTCGATCGGAGACATCTTCGGCAAGCTGGGTGGCCGCAGCAAGACGCGGCGACTGACGGTGGAGAGCTCGCACGATATCCTCATCAACGAGGAATCCGACAAGCTGCTGGACACCGAGCAGCTCACGCTCGAGGCGATCAGCGTGGTCGAGAACAACGGCATCGTGTTCCTGGACGAGATCGACAAGATCTGCGCGCGCGACGGCCGGGTCGGCGGCGATGTCTCGCGCGAGGGTGTGCAGCGCGATCTGCTGCCGCTGATCGAGGGCACCACGGTGTCGACCAAGCACGGCGCGGTCAAGACCGACCACATCCTGTTCATTGCGTCCGGCGCCTTCCATGTCGCAAAGCCATCCGACCTCCTTCCGGAATTGCAGGGCCGCCTGCCGATTCGCGTCGAGTTGCAGGCGCTGACCCGCGACGACATGCGGCGCATCCTCACCGAGCCCGAGGCCTCGCTGATCAAGCAATATGTCGCACTGCTGCAGACCGAGGGCGTGACGCTCGACATCACCGACAGCGCCATCGACGCGCTCGCCGACGTCGCGGTCGCCGTCAATTCCACCGTCGAGAACATCGGCGCGCGGCGGCTCCAGACCGTGATGGAACGGGTGCTGGACGAAATCTCCTTCACCGCGCCCGATCGCAGCGGTGAGACCGTCCGGGTCGATGCGGACTTCGTGCAGAAGCACGTCGGTGACCTCGCCAAGAACGCCGATCTGAGCCGGTTCATTTTGTAATTCGGCGCCGCCGGGCTATGGATGCCGCGTGACCGCACGCATCCTGCAAAATCCCTGGCGCATCCTGCTCGCGATCAACGCGGCAATCATCGTCGGCGTGTTCGTTCACAAGATCCAGCTGCCGCCTTACGTCCCCTACATCCACCTCCTCGTCGACTATCATTTCGGCTTCATCAAGCGGGCGCTGATCGGGGCGATCGTGGCACTGTGCACGAACAAGGTGCCGGTCTGGCTGGTGTTCGCGCTCGGCGGGTCGGCGTGGCTGGTGACGCTCGGGTTGTACGTGAGGCTATTCCAGAAGACGTTCGGCTTCGCCGCAAAGACGCTGCCGCTGTTCGTCTTCATCGCGGGCTCGCCGTTCTTCCTCAAGAACTTCATGCACACGCTCGGCCATTTCGACATCTATGGCTGCGCATTCGCGCTCGTCCTGCTGCTGATGCCGGCCGGCTCGTTGCTGTTCGTGGCTTTGGCCGCGCTGTTCTCGATCATTCTCGTGCTGATCCACCACATTCACCTCTTGATGTATGTGCCGACGATCATCACCATCGTCGTGATCAGGCATTATCTCGCCTACGGCTGCAACCGCACCAACGTGACCTTCGGCGGCGGCGCGCTGCTCTTCATCTCCGCACTGTTTTTCGCCGCGCAATTTGTGGGAACGATGCCGATCCCCGAAGCGGATTTCGTCGCGTATCTGAAGAGCCGGATGGCTGATCCGGCGCGGACCGAGCTTCTGCAATTCGCCTACATCTGGTATCAGCCGCTGGCGACGGAAATTTCGGACACCTGGGGCCGCCTGCCGCACAACATTCTCGGCGTGCCCGTGTTCGCCCTGCTGACCTGGCTGCACACGCCGCTCTGGCGCTATCTTGCCACTCTGATCGGCGCGCTCGCGATCGACATGCACCGGCGCCTCGTTATCGCAGCGCTGATCGGCATCAGCCTCGCCTATCTCGTGATGTTCGCGATGGTGTTCGATTATTCGCGCTGGATCTCGAACTGGGCGGTCTGCATGTTTCTGATCGTGCATGCCGTGAAAATGCTGCCCGCCGCGCGGGAGGTCCCGCCGATCCCTTCAGAAGATCAAAAGACCAATATCTGCGGCCTGGTCCTCACGCTGATCCCGCGCGTCGGAATCGTGCGGCCGTTCTAGAATTTCGCGCGGCGAATGCGCACATACAGCGCGCCCTCGCCGCCGTGGCCGACGCCCGCCTCCTCGAAGCCGACGACGAAGGCGCGGAATTCCGGCAGGCTCAGCCATTCCGGCACCTGGCGGCGGAGCACGCCGCTTTGGCCGCCGGTTCGTCCCTTGCCGGTGATAACGAGCACGAAGGTCAGGCCGTCATCATGGGCGCGGCGCAGGAAACCGGTCAGGGCCCGATGGGCGCGTATCTGGGTCATGCCGTGCAGATCGAGCCGAGCCTCGATCTCGCTGCGGCCGCGCGACAATTTTGTGCGCTCGCGCTTGCCGAGCGGTGCCAGCGGCGGCATCGCCGGTTTTGCCGCGCGCGGCGCCGGTGCAGCAGCAATCGGCCGTGGCGACAGAGCAGGTCGCGCGGCCGGCGCTGCGGGTGAAGGTTCAGTGTGCGGCGCGGCTTGCGCCTTCGCCGTGCGATGCTTCCTCAGCGGCTTGACCTGCTTTGCGATCGCGTCCCACAGCGCGCGCTCCTCCTCGCTCAGCGCGCGGCGGCGCGGCGAGGGACGAGGCTCCAGCACGGGCGGACGGGACGATCGCTTCATTGCTGCCGATGGGGACGATTCTTCACGGGCCGGCGCGGCTCGCGAGCGGGCTCTATCGCGGGACGCGGCGCCGGCAACGGGACCGGATTGGCAACGGCGACCGTCTCACCCTTGCCTTGCGCCACGGCTGCGGCCGGAGCCGCCGGCTTGGCCGGATCCTTGGCCGGATCCTTGGCTGGATCCTTAGCTGGATCGGTTTGCGGAAACAGTTTTGCGATCTTCTCCGAGGGACGCGGGTCCGGCACCGGCAGCCTCGCGCCGCGCGCGGTGGGATCGAGGCCCTTCGGCACCAGCATCACGAAATGCATGGCATGGCGCAGTCGCCCGGAGACACGGCCGGCCTCGTGGCCGGCACCGAAATAGAGATCCGCGCGCGCAGGACCGATAATGGCCGAGCCTGTGTCCTGCGCGATCATCAGCCGATGGAACGGCGTTTTCGAGCGCTCCGAATCGATCGGCAGCTCGCCCTCGATGAAGAACGGCGTGCCGTAGACATGCAGCGACTTGTCGACGGCGATCGAGCGCCCGGCCGTCAGCGGGATGCCTTGCGCGCCGACCGCCTCGTCCTTGTCGGACAGATTGACCTCGCGGAAGAAGATGTAGGAGCGGTTCTGGCGGCGCAGCTCCCTGGCGCCATCCGGGGTCTGCGCCATCCATTCCCTGATCCTCTGCATCGACATCTCTTCCTTCGGAATGATGCCGCGCTCGATCAGGATGCGACCGACGGCCGTATAGGGATAGCCGTTATAGGCGTCGTAATTCAGCCGGACCGTGGTGCCGTCATCCAACTTGATGCGTGCCGAACCCTGGATCTGGGCGAATAGCAGATCGGTCGGGTCCTTCAGCCAGGCGATCTCGAGCCCACGGCCGGCGATCTTGCCGTCCTCGATCTCGCCGCGGTCGTAATAGGGCACGAGCTTGCGGCGGCCGATTTTGCGGTAGACCGGGCCCTTGTTGGGCAGGCTGACCGAATCCTGCCTGTAGCCGCGCACGAACAGGTTCGACGGGCGACGATAGACCGGAACGTTGTAGACGTCGGTCTGCGTGCGCGAGCCATCGAGCACCGGCTCGTAATAGCCGGTGACGAAACCGTCGGGCTCGCCGAGGCGCGAGATGCGCAGCGGCGCGAAATTCTCCTCGAAGAAGGTTTTTGCCTTGGCGTCGTCGGCGAGCTCGAGCGCTTTGGCGGCACGACAGGGTTCGGCCAGCGAGCCGCCCAGCGCCTTCGGTTCGGCGGCGCCAGTTTGCGCGTTGATCGACCGGCAGCTGGCCCGAAAGGTCTTGTAGGCGGCGAGATGATTGTCATCGCTCCAGCCCTTCACGTCGGCCCAGGCCAGCGGCAGATATTGCGCGCCGGGAATTTCGAACGGCAGGGGGAGCTGCGGATAGGGCAAGGCCCGCGGCGGGGCGGCAGGCTGTTCCGGGAGATGATGGCGATGGCTGCGATAGTGGCGCCGGGCTGCCTCGGCGCCGAGCGAAAACGACGACAGCACGACGACACCTGCGCAAAGCGCCGTCGCGCTGGTCTTCAGGAATGCCTTAATTCGCGCTTCCGGTGCCAACCAGCTTCCAGTTCGGATCGCGAGAGGTCATGTCGCGGGCGAAAGTCCAGATATCGGTGATGTCGGCGACCGTATCGGCGCTGCCGTCGACGATGTTGCCGGCCTTGTCGCGGGTGGCCGAAATCATCTGCGAGACGAAGCGGATCGTGAGTTGAGCGGTGCGATCGCGCAGCTCGGCGCCGACGAGCTCGGCCTTGTCGATCGAGACGAAGCGCGTCTCGGTCTTCTGCTCGTTTTTTTCACGTTCCTTGATCGCGGCGTCGAAGCTGTCATAGACCTCGGACGACAAGAGGTCGCGCAGCGCGCGGCGGTCGCCATTGGCAAACGCCAGCACGATCATCTCATAGGCGCCGCGAGCGCCCGAGATGAAATGGCGCGGGTCGAAGGTGGAATCCTTGTCGACAATGGCGTCGAGGCCCTGCGCAAGCGCGGTGCCCGGCTCGGTCAGGCCCTTCCAGCGGTCGGAGGGCGCGGTCGGCTCGGCCGCCGGCGCCAACGGGGCCTGGTCGATCACCTTGCCCGGCATGGTCACGACGTTCTTGTCCTGGGCACCCCCCAGCGCATTGCGGGCGGCGCTGCGGTCGAACGGAGGCCGCTCGTTACCCGTCCGCTGCCCGAGCACGCTGCGCAGCCGCAGGAAAATGAAGACTGCCAGCGCCAGGAAGATGATGGTGTAGATGTCCACGTCGAATTCGCTTTCTGGTCTTCTCTAAAAGGGGCCGTCTCGAAGGGGTCGTCGCCGGGAAAATCAATCCGGCCAGTGGACCGTTCCATACGGGAACGGCAAGTCTACGTCGCCATTTTGGATCCGCGCGTCAGGTCCGTGGGATGTAGGCACGAAATCTGGCCCGGCCAATGGCGCCTTTTGGCACAGCGCCGAGTGTAGCGCGTTTTATGCTTAAGGGGAAACCCGATCCTGACCGGAAATCGCGCATCTTCAATCGTTTAACGCGCGATCTGGCCGGATCGGCCGAGTCAAGGTCACAGTTGTGGGCGCGGCCCGGATACCCCATCCGGGACCGTTCGTCCTTGTGGAAAGAGGCGACCCTATGTTAGCCAACCGCCGCGAAATTCAGCCCCAATCGGGTAAGGAGACACTCTTATGACCAACGGCAACGGCACCCCTCCCGAGGCGGCCCAAGCTCCCCAGCTCAACGTGCTGGCGCAATATACCAAGGACCTCTCGTTCGAGAATCCGAACGCCCCTACCTCGCTCCAGCAGCAGGGCCAGCCGCCCCAGATCAACATCCAGATCAATGTCAGCGCCAACAACCTCAGCGAACACGAGTTCGAGGTGACGTTGTCGGTCGAGGGCAAGGCCGAGACCGCAGGCAAGGTGATGTTCTCGTTCGAGCTCGCCTATGCCGGCGTGTTCCGGATCGCCAACGTGCCGAAGGAGAATTTGCATCCGCTGGTCATGATCGAATGCCCGCGTCTGCTGTTCCCGTTCGCCCGTGAGATCATCGCCACCGCCGTGCGCGACGGCGGGTTCCCGCCCCTGATGCTGGATCCGGTCGACTTCGTCGGTCTCTATCGTCAGAACATGGAGCGGCAAATGGCCGCTCAGCCGAGCGGCCAGGCCTAACCGGCCGAAGGGGCGACTGGAGCGGGCAGGAACTCGTTCCAGATCGCCTTGTCGCCGAGCGTTGCGATGAAGGCCCGGTGGGCCTCGCGCTCGGCATCAGAAATCCGCGGCGCGAGCGGCACCGACCGCTGCCGCCGCGGCGCATCGCCCGCCGCATTGACGCGAATCTCCTCACCTTCGGAAGCCAGGATGAGTTGCGACTGCCGCGCCCCGATCAGGTCGACATAGACTTCCGCAAGCAACTCGGCATCGAGCAGCGCGCCATGCTTGGTGCGATGTGAATTGTCGATCGCATAGCGCGAGCAGAGATCGTCGAGCCGGTTCGACACGCCTGGATGCTTGCGTCGCGCCAGCAGCAATGTATCGACCAGCCGCTCACGTGGAACCGCTGCGCGCTTGATCCGGTCGAGCTCGGCATTGATGAAGCTGATGTCGAACGAGGCGTTGTGGATCACCAGCGGCGCATCGCCGATGAACTCCAGAAACTCGTCGACGACCTCGTGGAACAACGGCTTCGTCGCCAGAAATTCGGCTGACAGCCCGTGCACCGCAAACGCTTCCGCCGGCATGTCCCTTTCAGGGTTGATGTAGCGGTGGAACGTCTGTCCGGTCGGCATGCGATTGTAAACCTCGACGCAGCCGATTTCGACCAGGCGATCGCCGCGGAGCGGATCGAGGCCGGTGGTTTCAGTGTCGAGAACGATTTCGCGCATGATTCAGGAGGCCGTGTGAGTACAGCGAATCAGGCTCGCCGCTGCGGCATCTTAACGACCTCGGCCAGAATGTGCGCGATCTGCGCACGCACGGGTTCAAGTCCGTGTGACGTATCCACTACGAAATCGGCCCGCTTGCGCTTCTCGGCATCCGGCGTCTGCTTGGCGATGATCGCGTCAAGCTTGGCCTCGTCCATCGTGCCGCGCTCCAGCACACGCTTGCGCTGGAGTTCCGGCGAGGTCGACACCACGACCACGGCGTCGACCCGCTTCTCGCCGCCGGTTTCGAACAGCAGCGGGATGTCCAGAACCACGACGGGCGCCTTGGCCGCTTCCGCATCGGCAAAGAATTTTTGCCGGGAGGCGCCGAGCATCGGATGAACAATCTGCTCGAGTCGCTTGATCGCGGCCGGATCATGCACGACGCGCGCGGACAGTTTTGGCCGATCGACCTTGCCGTTCACGGTGGTGCCGGGGAAGGCGGCCTCGATCGCGGGCGCGGCTTCGCCCTCGTAGAGCTGGTGCACGGCAGCATCGGCGTCGTAGACGGGAACGCCGGCCTCCGCGAACAATTTCGCGGTGGTGGATTTTCCCATTCCGATCGAGCCGGTCAGTCCAAGGATCCGCATCAGCGCCCAGTCATCTCTGTCCTTCACACCGCCACTAACCGTTCGCACCGCAGGAACGCAAGCAGCGGCAGCAGCGGCAGGCCGAGAATGGTGAAATGATCACCCTCGATGCGCTCGAACAGATGGCTGCCGAGACCTTCGAGCTGATAGGCGCCGACGCTGGTCGTCACTGCATCGCCGGCGGCGTCGAGATAGGCTGAAAGCTCCGTCTCGGTCATCGGCCGCATGGTCATGCGGGCCACCGAAACATCCTCGAAAACAATCTTGCCATTTCGCGCCACGGCCACCGCGGAATTCAGCTCGTGGCTTTTGCCGGCGAGGTCGAGCAATTGCGCCATCGCCTGGGCGCGGCCTGCGGGCTTGTTGAAAAGACGCGCGCCCAGAGCCAGCGTCTGGTCGGCGCCGATCACATAGCTTCCCGGATGACCAGCCGAGACCGCCTTGGCCTTCTCACGCGCAAGCAGCAGGGCGACTTCACGCGGATCCGAAAGCTTCGCGGCGGCCTGAATGCCGCGCTCGTCGATATCGGCCGTGATCGCCTTGAACTCCAATCCGGCACTGGCCAGCAGCATCTTCCGCGCGCTGCTCTGCGAGGCCAGGATCAACGGAGTTTCGCCGCGCCAGAGAGACATCGCCGAAACTATTCCGTGGGCCGATTGCGCTGGCGATCACTGTAGAGCTTCATGATCGCCGCGGCGGTTTCCTCGATCGATCGCCGCGTGACGTCGAGCAGCGGCCAATCGTGCTTGGCGCTCAGCTTGCGCGCGAACGCGACCTCGTCGGCCACCGCCTGCCTGTCGGTATAGGTGTCGCTGCTGGAGTCGGCACCCATCGAGAGCAGGCGGTTCTGGCGCACCTGGATCAGGCGTTCCGGTGTCGCATGCAGGCTCACCACCAGCGGCCGCGTCAGCGTCCCCAATTGCGTCGGCACCGGAATACCCGGAACCAGCGGCACATTGGCGGTGCGAATGCCGCGATTGGCGAGATAGATCGATGTCGGCGTCTTCGAGGTGCGGGACACGCCGACGAGCACCACGTCGGCATCGTCGAGACCTTCGACGTGCTGGCCGTCGTCGTGGATCATCGTGTAGTTCAACGCATCGATGCGCTTGAAATATTCTGCGTTGAGCACGTGCTGGGCGCCGACGCGGCCCGTGGTCGCAGCGCCGAGATATGCTTCGAACAACTGCATCACCGGACCGATGATCGACAGGCTCGGAACATTGATCTGCTTGCACTTGTCCTCCAGCCTGGAGACCAGATCCTTCTCCAGCAGCGTGAACAGCACGATTCCCGGCGCTTCCTCGATCTCGTCGAGCACGCGATCGAGCTGTTTCTGGCTGCGCACCAGCGGGTAGACATGTTCGACCGGGGTTACGTTGGCGTACTGCGCGGCGACGGCGCGTGCGACCGTGATCAGCGTCTCACCGGTGGAGTCGGAGACGAGGTGCAGATGGAAATAATTGTTCGAGGTCGGCACAAAAGCCCTTTGTATGAAGGCGGTGTGGTTTGTGGATTTCTGTGGACCTTAACCCCTCGGAAAGGGATGCGCGACACCAGGGGCGGGACAACTGCCAATTTTCTTCACAGCGCTGCCCGTGAGAACAAGTCCGGCCGCCCGCCGAGAGGGAAACGAGATTGCGCGGACAACCCCCTTGATAAGCTGCCGACAAAAAGGCGCAAGTCTTTGAAGCTGGCCGACTTATCGGAAATGACCAGAGCGATCAGGGATATGTTGATGGATGTGGACAAGCGCGCGTGAACCTGCGGACGGAATTGTGTGAGTCCAATCCACCGTCACATAGACTCAAACCTTAAGAATCTAAGATTCTAGATTTGAGAAGGGCGCTACGGACGGATAAGTGTGCAGGGTAAGACCTTAACGAGTTCTTACTATCCCCAGCGCTCCCTTGCGCTGAACAGGAAACCGGGCAGGAAATGTTCGAAGACGTCTATCTCTGGATCAAAGCGCTGCACGTGATTGCCGTCATCTCCTGGATGGCGGGCATGCTCTATCTGCCTCGGCTGTTCGTTTATCACTGCGAGGCTGAAATCGGCTCGAAGCAATCGGAAACGTTCAAGGTGATGGAACGCCGACTGCTCAAGGCGATCATCAACCCCGCGATGATCGTCACATGGCTCGCCGGGCTCTATCTCGCCTGGTCCGGCCACTGGTTCTCTTTCGGGTGGCTGCACGTAAAACTGGCACTGGTCGTAGCGATGTCCGCGGTCCACGGCTTTTTTTCGCGCTGGTGCAAGGATTTCGCCGCGGACCGGCGTCCGCGAAGCCAGAAATTCTATCGGATTATCAATGAGGTACCGACTGTTCTGATGATTTTCATCGTCGTCATGGTGATCGTGAAACCGTTCTAGGCAACGATCGTCAACGATCGCTCAGCGCTTCGGCTTGCGGAGTTGGAAGCGATTTTCTATATTAGCGATATCCCACCCAACGCAGGCGGATGTGGTTGTGCCCGAGCTTCCCAGAGGCCGGACACCCCATCAGGTTTGAAGCCTCACCGGCGCTCTCCTTGCCAGACCTGCGGACCTTACCTTCTCGCGTCCGCATTTCAGAGCCTCCTCGCACCCCCTTCCAAGGTTACCCCACAGGACCACCCCAATGCGGGAAATTAAACTCCAGGACCTCAAGTCGAAGACGCCGGCCGAGCTCGTCTCGTTCGCGGAAGAGAATGGGGTCGAGAATGCCAGCACCATGCGCAAGCAGGAGCTGTTGTTTGCCATCCTCAAGCAGCTTGCGCTCGCCGAAACCGATATCGTCGGCGAAGGCGTCGTCGAGGTGCTCTCCGACGGTTTCGGCTTTCTTCGCTCGCCCGATGCGAATTATCTGCCGGGCCCGGACGACATCTACGTTTCGCCCTCGCAGATCCGCCGCTTCGGCCTGCGCACCGGCGACACCATCGAAGGCCACATTCGCAGCCCGAAAGAGGGCGAGCGCTATTTCGCGCTGCTGAAGGTCAACACACTCAATTTCGAGGATCCGGAAAAGGCCAAGCACAAGGTCAATTTCGACAACCTCACGCCGCTGTTTCCCAATCAGCGCTTTCGCATGGAGCTCGAAGACCCGACGCGGAAAGACCTTTCTGCAAGGGTGATCGACATCGTCGCGCCGATCGGCAAAGGCCAGCGCGCGCTGATCGTGGCGCCGCCGCGCACCGGCAAGACGGTGCTGATGCAGAACATCGCGCACTCGATCGCGCACAATCATCCCGAGTGCTACCTGATCGTGCTCTTGATCGACGAGCGTCCGGAAGAAGTCACGGACATGCAGCGCTCGGTGAAGGGTGAGGTCGTCTCCTCGACCTTCGACGAGCCGGCGGTGCGCCACGTCCAGGTCGCCGAGATGGTGATCGAGAAGGCCAAGCGCCTGGTCGAGCATGGCCGCGACGTCGTGATCCTGCTCGATTCGATCACGCGCCTCGGCCGCGCCTACAACACCGTGGTGCCATCATCCGGCAAGGTGCTAACCGGCGGTGTCGATGCCAACGCGCTCCAGCGCCCGAAACGCTTCTTCGGCGCCGCCCGTAACATCGAGGAGGGGGGCTCGCTGACTATCATCGCGACTGCGCTGGTCGATACCGGCAGCCGCATGGACGAAGTCATCTTCGAAGAGTTCAAGGGCACCGGTAACTCGGAACTGATCCTGGACCGCAAGGTTTCGGACAAGCGCACCTTCCCGGCGATCGACATTTCGCGCTCCGGCACCCGCAAGGAGGAGCTGATCACCGATCCGCTACTCCTGAAGAAGATGTATGTGCTCCGCCGCATCCTGAACCCGATGGGGACGATGGACGGAATCGACTTCCTGCTCGACAAGCTGCGCTCGACCAAGAGCAATTCCGAGTTCTTCGATTCGATGAACACTTGAGTGCAGTGCAGCAAAGTGGTTAGAGGGCGCCTTCGGGCGCCCTTTTTTCGATTGTGCGACTTTGCTGCAGTGAAAGTGCAGCATGGCGGACCGCCCGGAGCGCAAATCGGGATTTCTCGTAATATCCAGATATATCTATATAATATTTGCCCCAGGCCGAGCCGATCATTCCTGAGAGGATGAGTTTGCAGCAAAATGCTGCGCCCTATGTTGCAACGCAACAAAAGTATTACTGCGAGTTCCGCGCAGCAAATTGGGGTTGCCGCCCTCAACAACGGGACGTTTGCCTTTTCCCCGTCAGCCGGACAAATAGGCCATGCATCCGCAAGACCAGACCATCTTTGCGCTGTCGTCCGGCCGGGCGCCGAGCGCGATCGCCGTGGTGCGGGTCTCCGGGCCGCAAGCGGGCCTTGCGCTAACGACGCTTGCGGGCAGGCAGCCGGCGCCGCGGCTGGCCAGCCGACGGCTGCTCCGCGACGGCGCGGGCCAGCCGATCGACGACGCAATCGTGCTCTGGTTTCCGGGACCGGCCAGTGCGACCGGTGAGGACGTCGCCGAATTTCACGTCCATGGCGGCCGCGCGGTACTGGCGGCACTCCTCGCCGCGATCTCTGATATTCCGAATACGCGCGCGGCCGAACCCGGCGAATTCACGCGGCGCGGCTTCGAGAACGGCAAGCTCGATCTCACCGAGGCCGAGGGTCTCGACGATCTCATCCACGCCGACACTGACCGGCAGCGCCGCCAGGCGCTGCGCCAATTGCAGGGCTTGCTTGGCAATCGCGCGCGTGATTGGCGTGAGCGCATCATCGAGGCCTCGGCCTTGATCGAGGCCGGCATCGATTTCTCCGACGAGGGCGACGTGCCCGCAGAATTGATGGCGCCCGCGGTCAAGGCGATCAAGACCCTGCATGGCGAAATCGCAGAAGTCCTTGCGGCACAGGGACAAGCTGAACGCCTGCGCGATGGCCTGGTGGTTGCGATTGCAGGCGAGCCGAATGTCGGCAAATCGACGCTGATCAATCAGCTCGCGCGCCGCGAGGTCGCGATCGTCTCGCCGCATGCCGGCACCACGCGCGACGTGATCGAGGTGCAGCTCGATCTCGATGGCTACCCGGTCACGGTGATCGACACGGCGGGCATCCGAGAGAGCGACGATCCCGTGGAACAGGAAGGTGTGCGCCGGGCGCGAGCCCGAGCCGATGGCGCCGACCTCGTGCTGTGGCTGGTGGAGGGTGGACGCGCGGTCGATCCGGACGCGCTGCGATCGCTCTGGAAGCCCGGCCCCGGGAGTGATCAATCGGGTGGCTCGGTCTGGATCGTGCGCAACAAGATTGATCTCGGCGGGGCTGGGGCCGCCGGGCCGCGCGGCGAATTCGGGATCTCGGCGAGCCGGGGAGACGGCGTTCCCGACCTGATCGATGCCCTCGTGAAATTCGCAGCCGCGTTTTTCGGGACCACCGAGGGCGCGTTGGTGACCCGCGTCCGCCAGCGGGATCTGTTGCGCCGGGCTTCAGACAGCTTGCGCCGGAGCCTGGAGCTTGTAGAAGGCGGCGAAGAGCTTGCCGCCGAAGAGCTGCGTGCTGCGGCCTATGTCTTGGGTCGGTTGCTGGGCCGAGTCGACGTCGAAGACGTCCTCGGCGCCATTTTCCAGAAATTTTGTATCGGAAAGTAGCACTAGTTCTTTATTGTAAGACTAGCGCTTGTTCCGTTTCTTGGCCTGAAAACGTCAATCGGGTTCCAGTCTGTTTCACGTGAAACACACTGCCGGATCGACACGCAAGCAAGCCCAACTTCGCGCCGCCCGCGTTTTGCGCCCCGCAAAGCCACTTTTTTTGCTCACGTGAAACAGTAGGCAATACAAGGCTCTTTCTACTGTGCATGGGGTTGTTTTCGCGAAACCGCCTCAGTCCTGAATTGTCCTGTTTCACGTGAAACATCCGCCCCTCATCCAGTTTTCTACTTCCGGCTTCTCCGCCGCTGGGATAAAAGTCCGGCCCATGCGAACAGAGCGAGAGAGTTTTGACGTCATCGTCATTGGCGGCGGTCATGCCGGCTGTGAGGCCGCGGCTGCAGCTGCGCGGATGGGTGCGATCACGGCTCTTGTGACGCACCGTTTCTCCACCGTCGGCGCGATGTCCTGCAACCCCGCCATTGGCGGTCTCGGCAAGGGTCATCTGGTCCGCGAAGTTGATGCTCTCGATGGTCTGATGGGTCGGGTCGGCGATGCCGGTGGCATCCAGTTCCGCGTTCTCAATCGCCGCAAGGGCCCAGCTGTCCGTGGCCCGCGAGCCCAGGCCGACCGGAAGCTCTATGCCGCAGCCATGCAGATCGCGATCCGGGAGACGAAGGGTCTGTCGGTGATCGAAGGCGAGGCCGACGAGTTGATCGTGGCCGATGGTCGGGTCACCGGTTTGCGTCTGGCCGACGGCCGGGAGCTCCGGGCGGGGGCTATTGTCGTAACGACGGGCACCTTCCTTCGCGGCCTGATCCATCTCGGGGAGAAGAACTGGCCCGCCGGCCGGGTCGGTGAAGCGCCAGCGATGGGCCTTTCGGAGTCCTTTGAGCGGGCAGGCTTCACCCTTGGACGGTTGAAGACGGGGACTCCACCCCGTCTGGACGGCGCCACCATCGACTGGTCCGCGGTTGAGATGCAGCCGGGCGACGAGCCGCCGGAGCCGTTCTCGATGATGACGGAGCGGATCACGACGCCGCAGATCCAGTGCGGGATCACCCGGACGACGTCTGCGACCCATGAGGTGATCCGGGCCAATGTGCATCGCTCCCCGATGTACTCCGGCCAGATCAAGAGCTCCGGACCGCGCTATTGCCCGTCGATCGAGGACAAGATCGTCCGCTTTGGCGACCGCGACGGCCATCAGATCTTCCTTGAGCCGGAAGGGCTCGACGATGCCACCGTCTATCCTAACGGCATCTCGACCTCGCTGCCGGAGGAGGTCCAGCTCGCGATCCTCGCCAGCATTCCTGGCCTTAAGCAGGTGAAGATGGTCCGCCCGGGCTATGCCATCGAATATGACCATATCGATCCCCGCGAACTCGATCCGACCCTGCAGACCAAGCGGTTGCGTGGCCTGTTCCTGGCGGGTCAGATCAACGGCACCACTGGATACGAGGAAGCTGCCGGGCAGGGCATCGTGGCTGGCCTGAACGCGGCTTTGGCCGCGAGCGGCGCCGCGCTGATCGTGTTCGACCGTGCCGATGGCTATCTCGGCGTGATGATCGACGACCTCGTCACCCGCGGGATCAGCGAGCCCTATCGGATGTTCACCTCCAGGGCCGAGTACCGGCTGACCCTGCGAGCCGACAATGCCGATCAGCGCCTCACCGAGAAGGGGGTTGCGCTGGGGTGTGTCGGCAGTGCCCGGACACAGCATCACCGCGCCAAGATGGACGCCCTGAATGCGGCCAAGGCGCTGTCGAAGTCCCTGGCCATCACGCCGAACGAGGCGATCAAGCACGGGCTGTCCCTCAACCGGGACGGCCAGCGCCGGACCGCCTTCGAACTGATGGCTTATCCGGACATTGGCTGGAGCCAGGTCCGCACGATCTGGCCAGAGCTGGCGGCGATCGCCCCCGCCATTGCCACCCCTCTCGAGATCGACGCGAAGTACGACGTCTATCTGGAGCGCCAGAGCGCCGACGTCGAAGCTTTCAGGCGAGACGAAGGGCTGGTGCTGTCGGACATCGATTACCAGCAGGTCCCCGGGCTCTCCAACGAGGTGCGAGCCAAGCTGGAGAAGGCGCGGCCGTTTACCGTCGGGCAGGCCGGCCGGATCGACGGCATGACGCCGGCGGCGCTCGGCATCCTCGCGGCCTACCTTCGCCGCGAGGCACGGAAGACTTCTAAGGCGATTGCATAGGCGTTTCACGTGAAACAGCGCGGACCCGGCGGGAGATCGTTATCAGGAAAACCTCCAGCGGGCGAGGGCGCCGGTCGTCGACCCGAACCGGCGTCACCCGGACCGAAGATCGACAAGGCCAGCGCCAACGATCAAGCGCTGGACTCGGTCATCGCCGCGGACAAGATCGCGGCGCTCAAGCTCGCGCCCGTTTCACGTGAAACCGAGGCCCGGCTCGATCGCTACATCGCACTGCTCAGGGCGTGGCAGGCCAAGACCAATCTCGTCGCGCCCTCGACCTTGCCGCACCTGTGGACGCGGCACATTGCCGACTCGCTCCAGCTCGTGGATATCGCTCCTTCGGCCAAACATTGGGCCGATCTCGGCAGCGGCGGCGGCTTTCCCGGCGTCGTGCTCGCCTGCGCCATGGCCGGGACGCCAGGCGCCAGCGTCCATCTCGTCGAGCGAATCGCCAAGAAGGCTGCCTTCCTCCGCGAAGCGATCCGCGTCACGACATCTCCAGGAGTCGTACATCTCGCTGAGATCGGGGATAATGTGGATAGAATCACTGGCCTCGTCGATTGCGTCACCGCGCGCGCGCTGGCTCCGCTACATCAACTTATCGGCTTTGCGGAGCCGCTGATGCGCCAAGGCGCAAAAGCGCTGTTTCTCAAGGGGCAAGATGTAGAGGCTGAATTGACCGAAGCCGCTAAATATTGGAACATTCAGCCGCAGCTCCACCAAAGCCGGACAGGCGACGGTTGGATCGTCGAGCTGACGTTCGTCGAGCGGCGCGGCTGAGGCGTTCAGGGGCTGAGTGGGGAATTTGCGATGAGCGTAATTGACGAACCGCAGCAAGAGCAGACCGCCCAAGAACAGGCCGCTGCCGTCCCGCAGGGTCATCCTCGCATCCTGGCGCTGGCGAATCAGAAAGGCGGCGTGGGAAAAACAACCACAGCGATCAATCTCGGCACGGCACTCGCGGCGATCGGCGAGCGCGTCCTGATCATCGATCTCGATCCGCAGGGCAACGCCTCGACCGGCCTTGGCATCGATCGCCGCAACCGCTCCTGCTCGACCTACGACGTGCTGATCGGCGAAGCCAGTCTGCGCGAGGCGGTGGTCTCGACCGCGGTGCCGCGGCTGCACATTGCACCCTCGACCATGGACCTCTCCGGCCTCGAGCTCGAGCTCGGCACCACGCCCGGTCGTGCGTACAAGCTGCGTGACGCGATCAGCGCGCTCAACAACAACGTCTCGCCCGACGCCGATTACACCTACGTGCTGATCGACTGTCCGCCCTCGCTCAACTTGATCACTGTGAACGCGATGGCGGCCTCCGACGCGATCCTGGTGCCGCTCCAGTGCGAGTTCTTCGCGCTCGAAGGTCTGTCGCAACTGCTCCAGACGGTGGAGCAGGTGCGCTCGACGCTCAATCCGAACCTGTCGATCCACGGTATCGTGCTGACCATGTTCGACTCGCGCAACAACCTCTCGAACCAGGTCGTCGCTGACGTCCGTCAGTTCATGGGTGAGAAGGTCTACAAGACCATGATCCCCCGCAACGTTCGCATCTCGGAGGCACCGTCCTACGGCAAGCCGGTCTTGGTCTACGACCTCAAATGCGTCGGCAGCGAAGCTTACTTGCGGCTTGCCACCGAAGTGATCCAGCGCGAGCGCGAGCTGCGGACGGCGCATTGACGATGGCGGTCCGTAGGGTGGGTTAGCGTAGCGTAACCCACCAAGTCTCTCGCCCCGAGCTAACCTGTGGTGGGTTACGCTACGCTAACCCACCCTACGATCTACAATTCGAATTTCAGTTCTGGAGTGCTGCTACGTGAATCCAAGGGAGCTGGCGATGGCCGACGAAGCGCGTTCGCGACTGGGCCGGGGTCTTGCGAGTCTGATCGGCGATGTCGGCGGTGAGGCTCAGCATGCCGATCGTCCGCGCGCGCAGCGCAAGGTGCCGATCGAATTCATCAAGCCGAATCCGCGCAACCCGCGCCGGACCTTTTCGGAAACCGAGCTCAAGGAGCTTTCTGATTCGATCAAGCAGCATGGCGTGATCCAGCCGATCGTGGTGCGTCCGGTGAAGGGCGCGCAGGACCGCTACGAGATCATCGCCGGCGAACGGCGCTGGCGCGCCTCACAGATGGCCGGCCTGCACGAAGTGCCGATCGTGCCGGTCGATATCAGCGACAGCGATGCGCTGGAGTTCGCGATCGTCGAGAACGTGCAGCGCGAAGACCTCAACCCGATGGAAGAGGCGCAGGGCTATCACGCGCTCGCCAACGAATTCAAACGCAGCCAGGACGACATCGCGAAAGTCGTCGGCAAGAGCCGCAGCCACGTCGCCAACATGATGCGGCTGACGAAACTGCCGGTCGAGGTGCAGGCCTTCATCGCGACCGGCGAGCTGACAGCCGGTCACGCCCGCGCGCTGATCGGCGTGCCCGATCCGCGCGCGGCCGCCAAGCGCATCGTCGAGGAGGGCCTCAACGTCCGTCAGGCCGAGGCGCTGGCGCATGAAGAAGGCGTGCCGGAACGCAAGCCGCAAAAGGCGCGCATTGGCGCGAAGGAAAAGGACCCCGACACGGTCGATCTGGAGAAGCGCGTCAGCGATGCGCTCGGCCTCAAGGTCACGGTCAATCACCGCGATCCCGGCGGCTCGGTCCAGGTCAACTACCGCAACCTCGATCAGCTTGACGAGGTGATGAAGCGGCTGGCGAAGGGCGCGCTGTAGCCGCGCCGACCCTCTATCACCGTCATCCTGAGGCGCCGGAGCGAAGCGGAGGCCTCGAAGGGCGACGGCCCGGCTGCATCGCGGCCGCACATCCTTCGAGGCTCGCCTTGCGATGCGCTGCATCGCAAGCCTCGCACCTCAGGATGACGGATTTGGCTATCCTGGATTGGCCGCTTCAGTGCAAAATTGCGAAGCAATTTTGTCACGAACTCCTCGCAATGACGTGTGGAGAGAGTTGCGCTCGCAACGGAGAGAGCGGGGCCTATCCCCGCCGCTTCGCATTCGCAGCGATCGCCATCAGCGTACGCTGGGCGATGGCGGCGGCGAGGGTGGATTGCTTGCGGGTGTCGAGCGCGGCGGTCGCGAGCTGCTCGATGATCCCTGCGAGCCGCGTCACGCTGAAATTGCGCAGCGCGGTTTCGACCGCAGGCTTTCGTGAAAAGTGAAGCCGCGGAAATCCGCCGTCGAGCACGGTGGAGGCCGGCGTGCCGTCGGCGATCGCGAGCGCGGATTTGTGCAGCCACGCGGCCTGGCGCTGCGCGGCGGAGATGATCACGCCAGGATAGGTGCCGGCGATCATCGCTTTGGCGAATTCGGTCTCGACGATGTCGGGCCGGCCGGCGAAGGCGCCGTCGACGATCGGATCGAGCTTCAGCTCGGAGGCATCGGCCACCACGGCCATTACGTCATCCAGGGTGATCTCGCCCTTGCCGTGGGCATAGAGCGTGAGCTTGCGCAGCTCGTTGCGTGAGGCCTGGCGGTCGCCGCCGAGAAAGGACATCAGCGCGGTGCGGGCGTCCTGCGCGATGCGCAAGTTCGCGATGCGGAGCTCGTCCTCCATCAGCTTGGCCAGGTCGCGCTCGGTGTCGGGATAGCAGCCGATCGCCACGGCCAGCTTGGCGCGCTCGCAGGCTTTCCGCAGCGGCGCCTCCGGACGCAGCTCGCCGGCCTCGATCACGATGCGGCAATCCTTCACGCTCATCTCCGCCAGCGTCTCGATACCGCTGGCAAAGCTGCGCGAGCCGGCGCGGATGCGGATGGCCCGGCGGCCGCCGAACAACGGCACCGTCATGGCTTCGTCGACGAGCCGCGACGGCTCGGCGGAGAGCTCGTCGCCGTCGAGTTTAACGAGCGAGAAAGGATCGTTGGCGTCGTCGACGGCTGAGGCAATCAGTGCATCGGCGCGCTCGCGCACGAGGCCGGCATCGGGACCGTAGAGCAGGATGATCGGACGACCCGCATCAGGACGGGCGAGGAAGGCGTCGATCTCTTTTCCGCGCAGCGCGACCATGTTGCCTAAGGCTCGTCATTCCGGGGCACGCAAGCGCTAACCCGGAATCCAGAGGTGGAGGATCGAGATTCCGGGGTCTCGCTCGGCGAGCCCCGGAATGACGGAATGAATTACGTGCCGGCGGTGAAGAACGAGGCGAGCCGGGTCGTGATGTTCTCGGCGATCTCGACGGCGGCGCGGTCCTCGGCATCGCGATAGGCCCGGTTGCGGGCGAAGCGCTGGTAGGAGCCGGGCATGTCATAGGACACGCGCGAGAACGTGGTGCCGGTCATCACCGACTTGCCGCTGACGACCTCGACCAGGTTGTACTGGGCGTCGATGCCGTAATTCTCGCTGGTCGGCAGGCCGGTATTGGGATCGACGATCAGGGACGTGCGGCTGGATGCGAAGCGGATCTCCAGACGGTGGGTCGGCGGCATTCCCGTGGCGGTGCCGTAGAGCTTGAAGGCCAAGGCGTTGCGGACCTCGACGCCGACGCGGGCTTCGCGGGAGGCATTCGCCTTGGCGATCGGGGGCAGCTCGACCCCCATCAGTTTTTCGCGCAGGCCCGGGGCGCCGTCGGTACGCTCGGCATACATCGGCTGGAAGCAGCCGGCCGTCAGCGCCGCCAATGCGGCAACTGCCAGCAAGCGGGCTGCGATGCGGATCCTAGCCGACAACATTCACGATCCTCTTGGGGACGATGATCACCTTGCGGACGGGCTTGCCGTCCAGGGCCAGTTTTACCGCATCGAGGGCCAAAACGGCAGCCTCGATTTCCGGATTCTGGGCCACTGTTGCAACTGTGACCTCACCCCGCTTCTTGCCGTTGACCTGGACCACCAGGGTCACGCTGTCTTCAACCAGCAAATCGCGTTCGATTTGGGGCCAATTGGCCTCGGAAACCAGCCCGCCATGGCCCAGGACCTGCCAGCACTCCTCGGCCAGATGCGGCATCATCGGGGAGAACAGCTGGACCAGGATCCGGCTGGCCTCCCGGATTGACCAGGCGAGATCGGGGGTGGGCTCGCCGGGGCGCTGGAGCACCTCAGAAAACGCATTGGCGAATTCGCGGATATGGGCGAGACAGACGTTGAAGTGCAGCCGCTCGATCCCGGTGGTGACCTTGTCCAGCGCGCCATGGGCGGCCTTGCGCAAGGCGGTCGCATCAGCCCCGAAGCTCGCCGGGCGAGCCGCCGGCGCGGCCTTGCCGAGTTCGACGGCATCGTTCACCAGCCGCCATAGCCGCTGCACGAAGCGTGAGGCGCCCTGGACGCGCTCGTCGCTCCAGATCACGTCGCGGTCGGGCGGGGAGTCCGACAGCATGAACCAGCGGGCGACGTCGGCGCCGTAGGTCTCGATGATGTCGTCGGGGTCGACCGTGTTCTTCTTCGATTTCGACATCTTCTCGATCGGGCCGATGGTGATGTCCTCACCGGTCGCCATCAGAACCGCACGCCTGCCATTGCCGCCGACTTGGATCTTCACCTCGGCCGGCTGCACATAGGTGCCGTCGGCCTTCTGGTAGGTCTCATGCACCACCATGCCCTGGGTGAACATGCCGGCGAACGGCTCGTCCATCGCGATATGGCCGGTCGCCTTCATCGCGCGGATGAAGAAGCGGCTGTAGAGCAGATGCAGGATCGCGTGCTCGACGCCGCCGATATACTGGTCGACCGGCATCATCCGGTTGGCGACAGCGGGCGTCGTCGGTGCGTTCTCGTTCCAGGGATCGGTGAAGCGCGCGAAATACCAGGACGAATCCACGAAGGTGTCCATGGTGTCGGTTTCGCGCAGCGCCTTCGCCCCGCATTTGGGGCAGGGGACATGCTTCCAGGTCGGGTGATGATCGAGCGCGTTGCCCGGCTTGTCGAAGGTTGCGTCGTCAGGCAGCTTGACCGGCAGGTCGGCATCCGGCACCGGCACCACGTCGCATGTCGGGCAATGGATGACGGGAATCGGGCAGCCCCAATAGCGCTGGCGCGAAATGCCCCAGTCACGCAGGCGGAAATTGACCTGACGCTCGCCGACCGGCGCGTTGCCGCGCAGCTCGTTTTCAAGCCGTTTTGCAACTTCGTCCTTGGCTTGATCGATGGTCATGCCGTCGAGGAAGCGCGAATTGATCATGCGGCCGTCACCGTCATAGGCGGCGTCCGATATGACGAACGTCTTCGGGTCCTGGCCTTCGGGGCAAACGACCGGGGTGTTGCCGAGATCGTATTTGTTGACGAAGTCGAGGTCGCGCTGGTCATGCGCGGGGCAGCCGAAGATCGCGCCGGTGCCGTATTCCATCAGCACGAAATTCGCGACATAGACCGGCAGCTTCCAGCTGGGATCGAACGGATGAACCGCACGGATGCCGGTATCAAAACCCTGCTTCTCCGCGGTGTCGATGACCTCCTGCGCAGTGCCGATCTTCTTGATCTCGGCGATGAACTCCGCAAGCTTCGGATTCTTTGCGGCGGCCGCCTGTGCCAGCGGATGATCCGCCGAGATCGCCATGAATTTTGCGCCGAACAGCGTGTCGGGCCGCGTCGTGAAAATCTTCAGCTCGCTCTCGCCGGCCGGCGTCGTCGCCGCATCCAGGGCGAAGCGGATCAACAGGCCCTCGGAGCGGCCGATCCAGTTGCGCTGCATCAGCCGCACCTTGTCCGGCCAGCGATCCAGTCCGTCCAGCGCGTCCAGCAGCTCCTGCGAGTACTTCGTGATCTTGAAGACCCACTGGTTCATTTCCCGTTGTTCGACAACGGCACCCGAACGCCAGCCTTTTCCGTCGATCACCTGCTCGTTGGCGAGCACGGTCATGTCAACGGGGTCCCAGTTCACCTTGCGCTTCTCGCGCTCGGCGAGGCCCTCGCGCAGGAAGTCCAGAAACATCTTCTGCTGGTGCTTGTAATAGGAGGGATCGCAGGTCGCGATCTCGCGGCTCCAGTCCAGCGACAGCCCGATCGAGCGGAGCTGCTTCTTCATCGCGGCGATGTTGTCGTAGGTCCATGCCTTCGGCGCGACCTTGCGCTCGATCGCGGCGTTCTCGGCCGGCAGGCCGAAGGCGTCCCAGCCCATCGGGTGCAGCACGTTGAACCCCTTGGCGCGCATGAAGCGGGCCAGCACGTCGCCGAGCGTGTAATTGCGGACATGGCCGATATGGATGCGCCCGGACGGGTAGGGGAACATCTCCAGGACGTAGTATTTCGGCCGCGAATCGTCGTTCTTCGAGACGAAGATCGCCTGCTGGTCCCAGGCGGCTTGCCAGCGCGGTTCGGCGTCGCGGGCGTTGTAGCGTTCGGAGGTCATGGAATCGTTGGGTTTTCGTGGATTCGGCCGTCTAAAGACGGCGGACTAGGCCATAGAAGTCCTCAGGGGGTCAATGGGTTGCCTCTGGCGGCGGCGCCCCGCAAGGCTGCTCCGCAAAAGTACGGTGCAGCCTATTCGGATCGGATTAAGGGGTCAGTGCGAGGTTGGCCGCCAACAGCACCCGATAGGCGATGGATTCAGGATTCGACGATCTCGATCACGACTATGCCGCGTCCATCGCCGGACGGGCGATGCGGAGCATGGCCGAGCAGCGGATTCCGCCGACGCCGACCAATTTTGCAGTCTGGTTCCAATATTTCGCGGGCAGCCATGACGATTTGCGCAACGCCATCGATCTCTTGATCGACCACAACCGTTCCTTCGACAGCAGGACCAATCAGGATCTGTTCGAGACCTATGTCGCGCCCCAGGTGAGTGCCGTCGTCGTCACTTCCGAGCGGCTGCATGCCCTCATGGGTACGGCGAAGGAGTTTCTGGCGACCGCGATCGCCGACAATCATTCCCAGATGCAGGCGATCAGCGAGGTCGCCGACCAGGGCAAGGCCGGCGTCGATCCGAAGGCGCTGGTCGGCCAGCTCATGAACGAGCTGGCACGCGCCGCCACGAAAGCGACGCGGCTCGAGGCAGGCTTTGCGGAAAAGACCCGCGAGCTCGACGTGATCCGCGACTCGCTCTCCAAATCCGAGGAGCGCGCCCGGACCGACACGCTGACGGGCCTTGCAAACCGGCGGGCGCTCGATGAATTCCTGCGCAAGGTGCAGACGACTGCGGACTGGGGCGAGCCGCTCAGTGTGCTGATGCTCGACATCGACCACTTCAAGACCTTCAACGACAATTTCGGCCACAGCGTCGGCGATCAGGTGCTCCGCCTGATGGCCAAGGTACTGCGCGAAAAAGTTCGCGACCAGGATCTGTCGGCCCGCTATGGCGGCGAGGAGCTGATCGCGGTGCTGCCCGATGCCGATCTCGCCGCCTGTGCCGAGATCGCCGAACGCATCAGGCACGCGATCGCGGAGTGCAGGATTACGCGACGCTCGACCGGCGAGGTCCTGCCCAACATCAGCGTGTCGATCGGGGTGGCACAATACCGGACCGGCGAGGCGATCACCGATCTCATCGAGCGCTGTGACCGCGCGCTCTACCTCGCCAAGGGCGGCGGCCGCAATCGCGTCGTGACGGAGATCGAGCTCGATCGTGCCGGGGCTGCGGGTTAAAGCGTTTTCGAGCGAAGTGGGTACCGGTTCGCGTAAAGAAAACGCGTCAAAACAAGAATCTGGAGCCCTGTTCCGATGCAATCGGAACGGAATTGGCTCTAGCGGTCAGCCCGCCATCACCATGTCAGTCGCGCCATTCTCGATCACCAGGATGCCGTGCTCGACGACGTTGTTGCGGCCCCGGTGTTTTGCGGCGTAGAGCGCGGCGTCGGCGGCTTCGATGAGATCACCGGGACGCAGGCTCTCGTTGGGCTTTGCTGCGGCGACGCCGATCGAGACGGTGACGATCATGTGGGCGGAGGTGATGTGCGGCAGGCACAGCTTCAGCACGGCCGCGCGCACCTGCTCGCCGATCTCGGCGGCGCCCGTCACGTCGGTGTTCGGCAGCAAGAGGCAGAATTCCTCGCCGCCATAACGCGCCGCAAAGCCCATCGTGTCGGCGGCAATGCCGGACAGCGATTCGCCGAGCCTGGTCAGGCAGGAATCGCCTTCAAGATGGCCGTAGGTGTCGTTGAACAGCTTGAAGTGGTCGACGTCGATCATCAGAAGCGCGAGGTCGCTGCCATATTGCTGCGCGCGCATCCATTCGAAGTCGAGCCGGTTCTGGAAGCCGCGGCGATTGGCGAGACCCGACAACATGTCGATCGAGGCCATCACCGTCAGGCGGTCGTTGCTCGCGATCAGCTCGCGCTCGCGCTGGCTGAGCTGCGCGGCCATCGCATTGAATGCGCGGGCCAGCGGCACGAACTCGGCCGGCAGGCGATTGCGTGCCGCACGCGCCGACAAATCGCCTTCGCCGAGGCGTTTGGCCATGTCGGCGAGCATCTCGATCGGCTTGATCACCAGTTTCTCGGCAGCGATCAGCGCGCCGAGCAGGACGAACACGACGACGAAGGCGAGCTGGAGATAGGCGGTGCGGATGTCGCGGCTGACCGCCGCCGACACTTTGTCCTCGTCGATGCTGGCGATCAGGCGGGCATTGGTGCCGGCGATGCGGATGTAGCTGACCGCGCGGCGGGAGCCATCGGCGGCGAGGAAAGACAGCGAGCCTTCGTCCTGGTCCGACCGCAGCGCCTTGTCGGCGATCGCCGACATCAGCGGCATGTTGTCGAGGGGACGGCCGATCGCGCTGTGCTGGTCAGCCGGCGCGGCCAGCACGGTACCGGCGCTGTCGACCAGCACGGCGGTGATGCCGGCACGGCCGCCGAGATTGCTCATGACCTTCGACATCCAGTCGAGGTTGACGGTGGCGAGCACGACCGCATCCGCGACACCGCTGAAGGCAGACACCGGATAAACCGCCATGACGGTCGGCGACAGCACGGGCCGCGACAGGATGAAGTCGCTCAGCACGAAGCGGCCGGTTTCCTGCGCCTGCTGGAAGTAAGGCCGGTCGCCGAGGTCGAGGCCGACATACATGTTGTTGGTGGCGCACTGGATGCGTCCGTCCTGGCCGGCGATCAACAATGTGCGGATCCAGGGAAGGTTCGACGGCAGGCTTGCGCGCAGCACGTCGCAGCTCTTGCTGATGCCGCCGGCCGAGGCGCGGATGAAGGCTTCAGATTTCAGGATGGTCTCGACCGACGAGATCACTTCGCGCTGCGCATCGGCGCTGTGTCTTGCAATGGTGGTGAATTCGGTCACGGCCTGCGCGATCTGCCGCGCACGCGTGTCCTCGAGCGAACGGACGCGCTCGAACATCAAAGGCGTCACCAGAATCACCGCGAGCAACGCAAGCCGCGCCCGGATTCCGAGAACCTGCTTGAGTTTCACTCGTTTGCGGTTGAAACTGACGTTTGCCATCTGCGCGACCCACCCCATGGGCCAAGGTAAAACAAAGGGTTCAAAAACTCTTTCTTGAATTCGGTAAAATTAGAACTAGCTCCGCAACAATCCGGTCCGATCCGACGCCATGACAGAATCCAACGCCGCGCCGCTAACCGGCCATTCACCAAACGCGCTCGCCGCGGTCGAAGCCGAGATTGTCCGCGCCTGCAAGGAAGCGCGACGCGATCGCGCCTCCGTGACGCTGATCGCGGTATCCAAGACTTTCGCCGCGGATGCAATTACGCCGGTAATCGCCGCCGGACAGCGCGTATTCGGCGAAAACCGCGTGCAGGAGGCCAAAGGCAAGTGGCCGGCGTTAACGTCCGCTTATTCCGGTATCGCGCTGCATCTGATCGGTCCGCTGCAATCCAACAAGGCGAAGGAGGCGGTCGCGTTGTTCGATGCCATCCATTCGGTTGATCGCCCGAGCATTTGCCAAGCGTTAGCCAAGGAAATCGAATCCCAGAACAAGCGCCCGGAACTGTTCGTCCAGATCAATATCGGCGAGGAGCCGCAGAAGGCCGGAATCGCCCCCGGGGAGGCCGATGCCTTCATCGCGAGCTGCCGCGACACCTATGGGCTTACGATTTCGGGGTTGATGTGCATCCCGCCGGTCGACGAGCCGCCAGCGGCGCATTTCGCGCTGACGGCCAAGATCGCGGAGCGCAACGGTTTGAAGAATCTCTCGATGGGCATGAGCGCGGATTTTGCCACCGCGATCATGCTCGGCGCCACGCATGTCCGCGTCGGGAGCGCGATCTTCGGACACCGGTAGTTGCTATCGTCCCTGCGAACGCAGGGACCGATACTGCGTGATCTCTCGTTATGGGCGGGTGTTCGTACCGGAGAAAGTTAAGCAATCTCCAGTCTTCGCCAAACGTCTTCCTGTCGCTATGGGTCCCCGGATCTGCGCTTCGCTTGTCCGGGACGACAGCGGAGCGTGAGAATACTTACACAAACCCAACCGACACGTTCCCCAGAACGCCAAAATCCGCAGCAAACTGATCGCCGGCCTGGATCGGCAGCGGTGGATGGCATGTGCCCGTGGTCACCACTTCCCCTGCCCGCAAGGTGATTCCGAGCCCGCGCAGCTCGTTGGCCAGCCATGTGAGCGCAACGCGGGGATCGCCGAGCACGTTCATTCCATGGCCGAGATAATGCGCGCCCCGCAGCGTGATCTTCGGCCGCTCCTCGACGAGATCCACTGCACGCCAATTCGCAGCCGTCGGTGCGCCCAGCACGAACAGATGCGCGCAGGCATTGTCGGCGATGAGCTGCGCTTCGCCGGCGCTGGCGAAATCGCCGAAGCGCGAGTCGGGAATCTCGATCGCGGGATGCAAGGCGTCGACGGCGGCGAGCACTTCGTCGACTGTGTACGGCGCCGCTCGCGGCGGCAGATCACGTCCCATGCGGAAGGCGAATTCCGGCTCGCCGACGCGCATCTCATTGCCTTTCATCGACGCGGTGCCGCCATCGGCAATGACCGTGTCGCTCATGATGCGGCCGGCCAGCGGTCCCGCGACATTGATATGCTTCTGTCCGGCTTCGCTCGTTGCTGCGATCTTCCAGCCGAACAGCTTTCCGAGCGACTGCGTTTCGAGCGCCGCCTGGACGGCGTAGCCGTCGGCGCGGCTCTGCGGGCGCAAAGAAGTCTCCAGCGTGTCAAACCTGGTGCCATCGCGCCAATGTTTGACGAGGACACGCGATGCGGCGGTGATCTGATCTTTGTCGAGCATGTTTCCTCACCCGATGACGATTCTTGTGCGCGGTCCCAACCGCCGCAGCAATTGTAGCATGGCTGCCTTGGTCATGGAGACGCAGCCCGCGGTGGGGCCGAAATTGTCGCGGGCCAGGTGCAGGAACACGGCACTGCCGCGGCCGGCGATGCGCGGCCTGGTGTTGTGGTCGATCTCGATGATGAAGTCATAGAGATGGTCGGCCCGTTTGAGCCGGTCACCGCCCTGCTCCGGCCCGAGCCGGATCGCCTGATTGTAGTGGCGATCTTCGGGGTCCTCGCACCAGGCGTCGGTGTCACCGATGGTCCGGGCCGGAAGAAAGGTCTGCGGTCGGCTGTGGCGATCGCCCCGCCACCATAATTGCCTGGGACGGAAGCTGCCCCTCGGGGTGCCGCCATCGCCCTCGCGCTTGTTCGCCAGGACTCCGCCCCGTCCCAGCGCCACAGGGATCGTCAGCGCACCAGCCGTCAGCCAGCCCCGGCGCGGATTCCCGGCGGCAGGCTTAACGCGGATCGCTCGGAGCGGCCCGGAGCCACGATTCCTGACGTAACCAACTGAAGCAGCTTTGTTTTTCATGTGAACGTGCGATGTCGAATTCATTACAGGACATTCATCGAAACGCCCTGCTATTTTGAGTTAGACTGGTTCTGGCTTGTGAATCGGTAACAGCCCACTACTTCAACACGAACAACAATAATAATGGCGACCCCCTAACTTCCCCTCGCGGCTGGGTGCAGCATGCATGCGCGCCGAACCGGACTCCAAAAGGATGACCCCTATGGCCAATGCCCGCAAGATCCTCATCGTGGATGACGATACCGATCTGCGCGATACGTTGGTGGAGCAATTATCGCTGCACGAAGAATTTGAAGCCTCCGCCGTCGATACCGGCGCCAAGGGCGCGAGCGCCGCGAAGGCCAATGCTCCCGATCTCGTCCTGATGGACGTCGGCCTGCCCGACACCGACGGCCGTGAGGTTGTCCGCTCCCTGCGCAAGGGGGGATTCAAGGCCCCGATCATCATGCTCACCGGGCATGACACCGATTCCGACACGATTTTGGGCCTGGAATCCGGCGCCAACGACTACGTCGCAAAACCCTTTCGCTTCGCCGTTCTGCTGGCCCGCATCCGCGCCCAGCTCCGCCAGCACGAGGCCAGCGAGGACGCGGTGTTCTCGGTCGGCCCCTACTCCTTCCGCCCGGGCTCGAAGATGCTGACCGCGGCCAACGCGCGCAAGGTCCGGCTCACCGAGAAGGAAACCGCCATCCTCCGCTTCCTCTACCGGGCCGGCCAGATGCCGGTCTCGCGCGAGACCCTGCTCCAGGAGGTCTGGGGCTATAATTCCGGCGTCACCACCCACACGCTGGAAACCCACATCTACCGCCTCCGCCAGAAGATCGAGAAGGACGCCGCCAACCCGGAGATCCTGGTCACGGAAGCCGGTGGCTACAAGCTGGTGCCGTGATACGCTTGAAGGGCGTGCGAATCGCTTTAGATCGCGTGCCTTTTGAGCCCCGGACCTGAATGTCGATCGATGACGACGTAGCGCTTCTTGAGCGTGTCCCGACACTGCGCCTGTTGGGAGACGCTTCGTTGCGCATGCTGGCGATCGGCTCCGAGCAACGTAATTTCGTCCGCGGCGACATCCTGTTCAATCTCGGCGATGAGGCCGATGCCGGCTTCGTGGTCCAGCGCGGCGCCTTTCGGGTCGACGACGGCGCCGGCGCGGAGATGATCGCAGGTCCCGGCGCACTGATCGGCGAGCTTGCGCTGGTGGTGCCGATGAAGCGGCCGTCGAGCGCGATCGCGATCGAGCACGCCTCCGTCATCCGCGTCGCGCGCAGTCTGTTTCAGCGTGTGCTCGAAAGTGACCCCGCCGCCGCCGTTCGCCTCCGCGACGAATTCGCGGTCCGCTCCAGCCAGATCGCGAGCGATATCCTGATGGCGGGCGCGAAGCTGATGTCCTGAGGGTCGTAGCCCCCTCTCCTACAGCGCTTCTCTCCTACAGCGCTTCGCCCTTCAACAGCCGCGGTATCTCACCGGTCAAACCGGCGGCCTGGCGGATGAAGAGGTTCTTCAGCGGCGGGGCGCGGTCGACGAGGCCGAGGCCGATGTCGCGCACGGTGCGCAGCAGCGTCGACTGATTGGAGAACAGGAAGTTCAGCGAGTTGGTGGCAACGCCCATCGCCATGGTGTCGAAGCGGCGCCAGCGCTGGTAACGTTCGAGCACGTCGGCCCCGCCGATATCCATGCCGAGCCGCGCCGCATCGACCACGACCTCGGCCAGCGCGGCGACGTCCTTCAGCCCCATATTGAGGCCCTGGCCCGCGATCGGGTGGATGACATGCGCAGCGTCGCCGATGAGCGCGAGACGCTCGGCGATGAAGGAGCGCGCCACGAAATAGGACAGCGGGAATGCGCGCGGCTTGTCGAGCGCCCTCACCTCGCCGAGATGCAGGCCGAAGCGGCGCTCGAGCTCGCCGTGAAACGCCTCATCGCTGAGCGCAATGATGCGCTCGGCCTCGCGGCGGCGCTCGGTCCACACCAGCGAGGATCGTTTTCCCGAGAGCGGCAGGATCGCGAAGGGACCCGCCGGCAGGAAATGTTCTTCGGCGCGGCCTTCGTGATCGCGCTCATGGCCGACGGTGACGACGATGCCGGACTGATCATACTCCCAGCCGTGGGTGGCGATGCCGGCGCGCTCGCGCAGCTTCGATTTCGCGCCATCGGCGGCGACCAGCAGGCCGGCCGCGATTACACTGCCGTCGCCGAGCGTCACGTCGATGCCGTCGCTGCGCGCGTCATAGGACGCGACCGTGGTGGCGCGAAGATCGATGCCCTCGGCTTCGGCGCGCACCACCAGCGCGTCGATCAGCCGGCGGTTCTCGACCATATGCGCAAAGGGCTCGCCGGGCGCGATATCGCCGGCAAAATTCAGGAACACCGGACGGGTGGCGTCCTCCAGCTTGGAATCGGTGACGACCATGTCCAAGATCGGCTGCGCCTCGGCGCTGACGTCGTCCCAGGCACCGATCGCCTCGAACAGGCGGCGGCAGGCCGCGACAATCGCGGTGGCGCGGGGGTCGCGGCTCGGTCGCATGCTGAGCGCCGGGTCGGCGACGATGACGGGGATCTCGGGCCCGAGCCCCTGGCGCAACGCCAGGGCCAGCGCCAGCCCGGCAAACGCGCCGCCACCAATGACAATGCTACCCTGTCCCGACATAGAAAATTCCCGACTAACTCTTGGTCTTGCTAGCAGACTTGAGGTGGGCGAAACAGTGCGGTGAAACAAGGGCGGAACTGGCCCGATGTGCCATTCCGGGGCGCCGCGTGAGAGATGCAGTCCGGATCGACCGCGAGAAAGCACCATCATGTCCAAAAGCCTGATCGACCTGATCTCGATCCTCGACCTCGAACAGCTCGAGATGAATCTGTTCCGCGGCAACAGCCCGAAGACGAGCTGGCAGCGGGTGTTCGGCGGCCAGGTGATCGGGCAGGCGATGGTTGCGGCCTGCCGCACCGTCGAGGGCCGGCTGCCGCATTCGCTGCACTGCTATTTCATCCTGCCGGGCGATCCGCAGATCCCGATCATCTACCAGGTCGAACGCCTGCGCGACGGCAAGAGCTATTCGACCCGCCGCGTCACCGCGATCCAGCATGGCAACGCGATCTTCTCGATCATGGTGTCGTTCCATGCCGAGGAGGAGAGCGCGTTCGATCATCAGGACAAGATGCCCGACGTGCCGCCGCCGGAAAAGCTCACAGCGGAAGAGGTCGCGAAGCAGCCGATGTTCCGCGAGATGCCGGAGTTCATCCGCCGCTACTACGAGTCCGATCGTCCGATCGAGCTGCGCCCGGTCGAGCTCGGCCGTTACTTCGGCCAGAAGATCGACGATGGCCGCATTCACGTCTGGATCAAGACAGCGGCGACGCTGCCGGACGACCCGGCGCTGCACATGTGCGCGCTGGCCTATGCCTCGGACTTTTCGCTGCTCGACGCGATCATGGCCCGCTACGGCCGCACGCTGTTCGACAAACGCATGATGCCGGCGAGTCTCGACCACGCGATGTGGTTCCACCGCCCGTTCCGTGCCGACGAGTGGCTGCTCTACGCGCAGGATTCGCCGAGCGCGCAAAGCGGCCGCGGATTGACCCGCGGCCTGATCTTCAAGCCCGATGGCACGCTGGTGGCCTCCGTCGCGCAGGAAGGCTCCGTGCGCGAACGGAGGAGTTGAGCGATCAGGCCTGAGCCCCGCGTGAAACGAGCTCGGTTTGCGACGCAGTCCAGTTCATGATCCAGCGGTACACCCACGGGATCGGGATGATGAAGCTGAACAGGATCGCGGCCACGATTCCGCGCCAGAGAATCCCAAGTCCGCTGGCCTTGAACACGACGGTGCGGCGCGTGCCCTGGATGTTGCGGCACATCCAGCGAAGCTGAGCTGCAGCGACCCAGGCCCAGCCGATGATCGTGATGATCGAAATCGCGAACAACAGATTCCAGCCGATATAGGCCCAGATCGAACCGGAGAAGCTGAGGCCCAGCGGCTGGTCATTGGACGCGATGTTCGCGACGGTCCATTTGATCAGGAGCCAGTACAGAACCATCTGGACCACGAAGATCAGATTGCTGAGCACCTGGCTGCCGGTGAAGGCGATGACGATCGCGAGCACGATGGCGCCGAAATACCACGGCACCAGCGTCATCGCGTTGCCGGTGAAACTGAGATTTGGACGTCCCGGCACCCGAAGACAGGGCACGATCCATTGCGCGTACCAGACCAGCACCCACGGCCCCGGAATGATCAAGCAGACACCGATCACCGCCACGATCGTGCGCCAGGTGAACTCGAGGATACCGAAATCGACCGACAGCGATCCTCCGCCGCCAGCGCCACCATACCCGCCGGCGACCATCGTCGGCGGGCCGCCGGCCGGGACCATCGGCGGCGCACCGCCGCCGCCGATCAGGCCGGGGATTTCGGCAGCCTTCTGCCAGCCGGCCATGCCCTCGGACCACACCAGCGTATGCGGGCGCACAATTCCCTGAGCGACGAGGTCGCGGAATTGCCCTTCCGGATAAGGCCCCTGCTGCTTGCCCTCGGATGCGTAGAACCAACTCGCCATGAAGCGTCCCCTCAAACATAATATGTACCGGCCGGAACGCTTGGGTTCACCGCATCCATGCCAAAAATGCATTGTGGAGGATGAACGGCTGCCCTGTACAGAGGCGGCCGTTCACATGGCCAAACGTTTTTCCGCTTCAATCTGCAACTTTTTTATGCCATTTGCCCGGAAAGATGCCAGATTGACGCAGCGCCGGGGACATACGGCGCGGCGCATCCCGGGGAATAGGCCTGACCATGAAACTCGTCGTCGCGATCATCAAACCCTTCAAGCT
Source organism: Bradyrhizobium sp. 139 (assembly GCF_023074175.1). Taxonomy (GTDB): domain Bacteria; phylum Pseudomonadota; class Alphaproteobacteria; order Rhizobiales; family Xanthobacteraceae; genus Bradyrhizobium. The sequence continues at coordinate 32,811 of NZ_JADPKS010000009.1, read as the reverse complement.
CGATGAGGTCCGCCAGGCGCTGACGGCGATCGGCGTCCACGGCATGACTGTGACCGAGGTGAAGGGCTATGGCCGCCAGAAGGGCCATACCGAGATCTATCGCGGCGCCGAATATGTCGTGAACTTCCTGCCGAAGCTAAGAATCGAGATCGCTGTCGCCTCCGACATCGCCGACAAGGCGGTCGCCGTGATCACCGCGACGGCGCGCACCGGGCAGATCGGCGACGGCAAGATCTTCGTCACGCCGATCGACCACGCGCTGCGCATCCGCACCGGCGAAACCGACAGCGACGCGCTCTAGATTTTTGCTTTGACGCGTTTTCTTCACGCGAACCGGTATCCACTTCGCTCGAAAACGCTCTGATACTTCTTCTTCGATCGCACCGGGCAACGACGCCACAGCGTGCGACGCAATCACTATGCTGGGGGAATCACATGGCGGAATTGTTGCGCCGCGCAGCTGTTATGGCTGCGCCGGTCGGATTTATGTTGATCATTGCCGCGCCGGCGCGCGCCGCAGGCTCCGAGATCAACACCGCCGACACCGCCTGGATGATCGTCGCCACCGCGCTGGTGCTGATGATGACGATCCCCGGCTTGGCGCTGTTCTATTCCGGCATGGTGCGCAAGAAGAACGTGCTCGCCACCATGGCGCAGAGCCTCGCCGCGGTGACGATGATCTCGATTCTCTGGGTGGCATTCGGCTATTCGCTCTGCTTCGTCGGCGACGGGCCATGGATCGGCACGCTCGACCGCTGGTTCCTCGCCGGCATGACGATGGACAGCGTCAACCCTGCGGCGAAGACGATCCCGGAAGCGCTGTTCATGCTCTACCAGATGACCTTTGCCATCATCACGGTGGCGCTGGTCGCAGGCGCGGTCGCCGACCGGATGCGATTCTCCGCCTATCTCGTGTTCTCGGTCGCCTGGTTCATCTTCGTCTACATTCCGTTGGCGCATTGGGTGTGGGGCGGTGGCTTCCTCGCCGGCATGGGCGTGCTGGATTTCGCCGGCGGCCTTGTCGTGCATCTGTCGGCCGGTACTGCCGGCCTCGTCGCCGCCAAGGTGATGGGACGCCGCCACGGCTACGGCACTGAAAATCTGTCGCCGTTCGATCTGTCGCTCGCGGTGATGGGCACCGGCCTGTTGTGGGTCGGCTGGTTCGGCTTCAACGGCGGCTCGGCGGGCGCGGCCAATTCGCGGGCGGTGCTGGCGATCATCGCGACGCATCTTGCGGCCTGCTCCGGCGCACTGACCTGGGGCGCGATCGAATGGTCGACCCGGCGCAAGCCTTCGGTGCTCGGCATGGTCTCCGGCGCTGTGGCCGGTCTCGGCACGATCACGCCGGCCTCGGGCTTCGTCGCGCCGTGGCATGGCATCGTCATCGGCATCATCGCCGGAGCGGTCTGCTACTGGGCCTGCACCTGGCTGAAGCACCGCTTCAATTACGACGATTCGCTCGATGTGTTCGGCGTCCACGGCATCGGGGGCCTCACCGGCACCCTGCTGGCCGGCGTGTTCGCGACCAGCGCGATCGGCGGCACCGCCGGCCTGATCGAGGGCCATCCCCAGCAATTGCTGATCCAGCTCTACGGGGTCGTCGTCACCTTCGTCTGGTCGGCCGGCGTGAGCTTTATCCTGCTCAAGCTGGTCGCCCTGTTCGTGCCCTTGCGCGTATCCCGTGAGCACGAGCTGGAAGGACTGGATATTTCGCAGCACGGCGAGGCGTTGCAGTAGCACGGCGAGCGGGTCGCTCAGATCACTCGACAGCCTCGGGTCACTTCCGGCTTGCGCAACACATAAGCGTGTGCTTATGTGTCGTCATGATCGAAGCAGACATCTTCAAGGCGCTGGCCGACCCGACGCGGCGAAAGGTCTTTGAAAAGCTCGCTGGCGGAAGCCTGACTGCCAGCGCTTTGCGCGACGGGTTGGAGATCAGCCAGCCGGCGATGTCGCAGCATCTCGCGGTGCTGCGTGCGGCAGGCCTGGTGCGCGAACAACGGCAGGGCCGCTTTGTGAACTACGAGGTCGATCCTGACGGGATCGCCACCATCGGGACATGGCTTGCGCGCTACCGCGCCTACTGGCCGAAGCGCATGGAAGCGCTTGCCGATCTCTTGAAGGACATGGATCAATAAGGACCTTGATCAATGAGCGACGCAGTGAAGCCTGATCACCCCGACGCAAACCTGGTGCTCGAATTTGATTTCGATGCGCCGCCAGCAAAAGTCTGGCGCGCCGTGACCATTCCGGCTTTGCGTGAGCGCTGGCTGCCGGATACCGACCTTGCGGGCGCCGAGCCGGAATCATCGGTCACAGGCGAACAGGTGAGTTACCGCCTTCGCGATTCCGAGCCGCCGTTTCGCGAAAGCCACGTCATCTTCCGGATCGAACCGAACGAAGCCGGCGGCACCCGCGTTCGCATCATCCAGCAAGCCTGTGACGATCGCGTAAAGCTGCCGCAGGCCGCCAATACCAATTGCTGCCTGATGCGCGCGGCCTAGCGGCAAAAAGACTTCATCACCTGCAGAAATGGAGGTCGCCGATGCGCGACATGCTTCAGCTCGTCCCTATGGTTGTCGAACAATCCGCTCGCGGCGAGCGATCCTTCGACATCTATTCGCGGCTCCTGCGCGAGCGCATCATCTTCCTCAACGGCGAGGTCAATGACGCGATGTCCGGACTGGTCTGCGCGCAGCTCTTGTTCCTGGAGGCGGAGAATCCGAACAAGCCGATCAATCTCTACATCAATTCCTATGGCGGCGTGGTCACCAGCGGCCTCGCGATGTACGACACCATGCAGTTCATCAAGGCGCCGGTCCACACGCTGTGCATGGGCACCGCGCGCTCCATGGGCTCGTTCCTGCTGATGGCCGGCGAACCCGGCCACCGCGCCGCGCTGCCCAATGCGAGCCTTCACGTGCATCAGCCGCTTGGCGGCTTTCAGGGCCAGGCGTCCGACATCCTGATCCATGCCACCGAAATGCAGGAAACCAAGCGGCGCATCATCCGGCTCTATGCGCAGCATTGCGGGCGCCCTGAGCAGGACGTGGAACGGACCCTGGACCGCGACCACTTCATGACCGCGAAGCAAGGGGTCGAATGGGGATTGATCGACCGGGTTTTTGCAGAGCGCGACGCCGCCTGATGGTCTCTGCCGGCTGCGTCCGGCAAGCCTCGACCCGCCCAAGCTGGCTGGCCGGTTGCGCGTATCCCGTGAGCACAATTGCGACGGGCCTGATATTTGGCAGCAGGAGAAGCCTTGCAATGGGCGGATGCCTTACTGAATTACCTTCTGCTGCCCGACGCGTGAGCACCATTGTGTCGGCAGCCTGTCGTGCCTTTATTTTAGTCAGGCATGATCAGGTATTGAGCGCGACGTAATAACGCACTGCGCCGCACTACGCGCCAAACGCGAAAACACCCGTTTTCATAGTTCGTTAGCCAACGCGCCCGATCTGGCACGGCATTTGATTCTATGGGTGCTGGCTGTGCCCGCGTAGTGAACTTTCTCCCTCGTGGCGAACCAGTCGAGAAACGCCCGGCCATGTCCGGACCGGGCCAAGCGGGGATAGGACCCATGAAAATTGTTATGGCGATTATCAAGCCATTCAAGCTGGAAGAAGTCCGTGACGCCCTGACCGCCATCGGCGTTCACGGTCTCACGGTGACGGAAGTCAAGGGATATGGCCGCCAGAAGGGTCATACGGAAATCTACCGCGGTGCTGAATACGCCGTGAGCTTCCTGCCCAAGATCAAGATCGAAGTCGCTGTCGCCTCCGATCAGGTCGACAAGACCATCGACGCCATCACGTCCGCCGCGAAAACCGGACAGATCGGCGACGGCAAGATCTTCGTCATCAACCTCGACCATGCGGTTCGCATCCGCACCGGCGAAGCCGATGCCGCGGCCCTTTGATTTCGCGCTCAACCTTTATCAATCAGGAGTGAATAAAATGACGTTTAAGCGTCCCTATGGCGCGGGATTGGCGGCTCTCGCATTCGGCATGTTCGCTGCGACCGCGGCCTATGCCGAGCCAACGGTCAACAAGGGAGACAACGCCTGGATGCTGACATCGACAGTGCTCGTGCTGTTGATGACGATCCCCGGCCTCGCGCTGTTCTACGGCGGTCTGGTCCGATCCAAGAACATGCTCTCCGTGCTGATGCAGGTGTTCTACACCGTCTGCGTCGTTACCGTGATCTGGGCCGTGTACGGCTACAGCCTCGCCTTCACCGGCGGCTCCGACTTCATCGGCGGCTTCTCCAAAGCCTTCATGATGGGCGTCACCACGGACTCGAAGGCCGCGACCTTCTCGGTCGACGCCAACATCTCGGAGCTCATCTATATGTGCTTCCAGATGACCTTCGCGGCGATCACGCCCGCCCTCATCGTCGGCGCCTTTGCCGAGCGCATGAAGTTCGCGGCGATCGCGCTGTTCATCCCGCTCTGGGTCACACTGATCTACTTCCCGATCGCGCACATGGTCTGGTACTGGCCCGGCCCGGACATGATCCAGGACGCAGCCAAGGCGCTCGCTGCTGCCACTGACGCCGCCGCCAAGACCGCGGCGCAGGCCAAGCTCGACGAGATCAACGCCGACGCCGGCTGGATCTTCAAGGCCGGTGCGATCGACTTCGCAGGCGGCACCGTGGTGCACATCAACGCCGGCATCGCAGGCCTTGTCGGCGCTCTCCTGATCGGCAAGCGCGTCGGTTACGGCAAGGAGCTGATGGCCCCGCACTCGCTGACCATGTCGATGATCGGCGCCTCGCTGCTCTGGGTCGGCTGGTTCGGCTTTAACGCCGGCTCCAACCTCGAAGCCAACGGCGGCGCAGCCCTCGCCATGACCAACTCCTTCGTCGCCACCGCAGCCGCCGCGCTGTCGTGGATGTTTGCGGAGTGGATCATCAAGGGTCACCCGTCGGTGCTCGGCGTCATCTCCGGCGCCGTCGCGGGTCTCGTGGCGGTCACGCCTGCCGCCGGCTTCTCCGGCGTGATGGGTGCGATCGTGCTCGGCCTCGTGGTCGGCGTGGTCTGCCTGTTCTTCTGCACCGTGGTGAAGAACGCGCTCGGCTACGATGACTCCCTCGACGTGTTCGGCGTGCACTGCATCGGCGGCATCGTCGGCGCCCTCGGCACCGGCATCCTGGTCAATCCTGCTCTCGGCGGCGCCGGGATCATGGACTACACCGCGATCCCGCCGAAGGTGGCCGATTACGACTTCGCAGTACAGATGATCGCCCAGCTCAAGGCCGTCGGCACCACGCTGGTGTGGTCGGGCATCGGTTCGGCGATCCTCTACAAGGTCGTCGATGTGATCGTTGGCCTCCGCGCCAATGTCGAGAGCGAACGTGAAGGCCTCGACATCACCGAGCACACCGAGCGCGCCTACAACATGTAACTCTCCTCCCGGGCGGGGTCTCCTCGGGGACCCCGCCTGCAACTACGGTTCGGGCACATACCCGGCAATGCCCTGACCGTTGAGGGGCTCCAGCGCAAGTTGGAGCCCCTTTCTTCTTGATCGGCCGGGTCAAGGCCGAAGAAAAAGATTGCCATTCCCGGCGGCCGGCGCAGAAATATCGACCACAAAAAACGAACCGGGAGGTCGTCATGCGCTTGGAAGGCGGATGTTATTGCGGCGAGGTGCGCTACGTGGCCGAGGGTGATCCGATGATGCAGGCCCAATGTCATTGCCGCGAGTGCCAGTACATCTCAGGCGGCGCGCCCAACACCTTCATCGCGATGCCGGCGGCCGGCTTCAGCTACATCACCGGCCAGCCCAGGCAGTTCACGCGCAAGGACCTCGAACGCGCGGTGACACGCGAGTTCTGCGCCGAATGCGGCACGCATTTGGTGACCAAGGTTCCGGGACTGCCCGCCGCGATCCTGAAAGTCGGCACGCTGGACGAGCCAAAACAGTTCCAGCCGCAGATGGCGATCTACACCTGCGACAAACAGGAGTTTCACGCCATCCCTGCGGGCATGGCGACGTTCGAGAGGCTGCCGGGCCATTAGCCCCGCAGACGCAAGAAGTCCGGATGCGGCGCTCGTTTGCCGGGGTCGGTGCCAACGCGGCCTCGGCGAAGCGCCACACATTTCATTGTTATCCGGCCTCGTTATCCGGCCTCAATATTCCCGCTCCGGACGGGCCGGCCCGCCGATGGTTAATCGCGTCTTAACCTCGCCCTATCTATGGTGAACTGAACCGCTTCCCGCCGGCGCCTTGGTGCGACCGGCTGTTCCAAGAGTGCTGGCGTCCAGAATGGTCATGACCGCTTCATCCCGTGCGCCGCTGGAAGGTGGAAGCTCCGACAGCGAACGCTCGCCCTTCGTCCGGCTGAACGAGCTGCTGGCCCCGCATCAGCCGGGTAAGCCTTTGATTTCGCTCGCGGTCGGCGAGCCCCAGCATCCCGTGCCTGATTTCGTCGGCCCGGTGCTGGCCAAGCACATCGCCGATTTCGGCCGCTACCCGATGAACCAGGGCACCGAGCCGTTCCGCCAGGCAGCGGGCGCCTGGCTGTCGTCGCGCTTCAAGCTGCCGCGGCCGCTCGACCCCAGGAGCGAGATTCTCGTGCTCAATGGCAGCCGCGAGGGGCTGTTCCTCGCCGCGATTGCGGCCGCGCGCTATGTCGGCCCGCGCCCCGGCAAGCCGGCCATCCTGATGCCGAACCCGTTCTATCCGGTCTATGGCGCCGGCGCCCGCGCAGCCGCTTGCGAGCCGGCCTATCTGCCGACCACCGCCGAAAACGGCTTCCTCCCCGATCTCGACGCCATCGACGAAGCGACGCTGGCGCGCACCGTGGCGTTCTATCTGGCCTCGCCCGCCAATCCGCAGGGTTCGGTCGCCAAGCCCGATTATTTCAGGCGGCTGAAGCAGCTCGCCGACCGCTACGGCTTCGTCATTCTCAGCGACGAGTGCTACTCCGAGATCTACACCCGCGAGGCCCCGGGCAGCGCGCTCGAATGCGCCGGTCCCGACTTCACCCGCGTGGTTGCGTTCCAGTCGCTGTCGAAGCGTTCCAACCTTCCGGGCCTGCGCGTCGGCTTCGCCGCCGGCGACAAGAAGCTGATCGGCATGTTCCTCGAGCTGCGCAACATCGCAGCGCCGCAGGTGCCGGTGCCGCTCCAGCATGTCGCGACCGTCGCTTACGGCGACGAAGCGCATGTCGAGGAGAACCGCCGGCTCTACCGGATCAAGTTCGATCTTGCCGACCAGATCATCGGTAATCGTTACGGCTATCGCCGGCCCGACGCCGGCTTCTGCGTCTGGCTCAACACGTCCGAGCTCGGCGACGACGTGTCGGTGTGTCTGAGACTCTTTAAGGAAGCGGGCGTGCGCGTGGTGCCTGGCAGCTTTTTGGCGCGGCAGCAGCCTGACGGATTCAATCCGGGCGCAGGCTACATTCGCCTCGCGCTGGTGCAGGATGGCGAGACCACGGCGGCAGCGCTGCATCGCCTGGTCGAGACTCTGGGTTAGGCGGGGCCCGTGAGCATGTCGGCAATCGAACGTGTCATTCCCCTGGTCGGCCATTTGCCGCCGTCGATCCGCGAGGCGTTGACGCGGCGCATGCGCGAGCTGACCGGCCTTGGCCTGATCACGCTGGCGGGCCTCGCCTCGGCCGCGCTGATGACCTGGTCGGTGCAGGATCCGAGCCTCAGCCACGCGACCTCACGGCCGATCCGCAACATTCTCGGCTATGCCGGTGCGATCGGCGCCGATCTTGCGATGCAGATCCTCGGGCTCGGCGCGATCATGCTGGTCCTGACGGTCGCGGTCTGGGGCTGGCGCATGATGACCCATCGCCCGTTCGACCGCGAGGCGCTGCGGCTCGGTTCCTGGATTCTCTGCACCGTGATCGCTGCGGGCTTTGTCAGCTGCTGGCCGCATGGCGCGGCCTGGCCGCTGCCGACCGGCCTCGGCGGAGTGGTCGGCGATGCCCTGGTGCGCGCGCCCGCCGTGATTTTCGGACCGGCGGGCACGATCTATCGCATGGTGCTGGGCACGATCCTGTTCGCCGCGATGGCGGCGACCTTCCTGATCGCCTGCGGTCTTGGCGCACGCGAGCATGATGACGAGCTCGCGGAGATCGACGACGATGACAAGCCGCTCGACGAAGACGAAGTGAGCGATCGCGGCTCGGTATCGCTGGGCTGGCTGTTCCACGCGTTGATGAGCACGAAGGCGCGGCTGATCTGGCTGCTCGGCACCGCTTACCGCTCGCTGGTCTCGAGCGGACCGAAGACCAAGGCCGTTGCGTTCAGTCGCCAGGAGCCGAATCTCGGCGGCACCGCCGGCCGCGCCGCACCGTCGATCTCGCCGCAGTCCGGAAACGAGGATGACGAGGACGAGCACGTAGAAGAGGACGAGGAGGAGGAAGAGGAGGAGCCGGCCGCGCGCGCCCCGCGCAAGAAGGCTGCACCGAAGGCCGCTTCGAAGAAATCCTCTGACAAATTCGAGCTTCCGTCCGTGTCCGTGCTGGCCGCGCCCAAGGCGGGCGATCGCCAGCCGCTCAGCAAGGCCGAGCTGGAAGCCAATTCGCGCGCGCTCGAAGGCGTGCTGCAGGATTTCGGCGTGCGCGGCGAGATCGTGAAGTCCAATCCTGGCCCGGTGGTCACGCTGTACGAGCTAGAGCCGGCGCCCGGCATCAAGTCGTCGCGCGTAATCGGGCTCTCCGACGATATCGCCCGCTCGATGAGCGCGCTGTCGGCGCGCGTCGCGGTCGTGCCCGGCCGCAACGCCATCGGCATCGAGCTGCCGAACGCGCATCGCGAAAAGGTCTATTTGCGCGAACTGCTAGTCGCCAAGGAAACGACCGAGACGGTTGCAAAACTGCCGCTCTGCCTCGGCAAGACCATCGGCGGCGACCCTGTTATCATCGATCTCGCGCGCACGCCGCACATGCTGATCGCCGGTACCACCGGCTCCGGCAAGTCGGTCGCCATCAACACCATGATCCTCAGCCTGGTCTACCGGCTGCGCCCGGACCAGTGCCGGCTGATCATGGTCGATCCGAAGATGCTCGAACTCTCCGTCTATGACGGCATTCCCCATCTGCTCACGCCCGTCGTGACCGATCCGAAGAAGGCGGTGGTCGCGCTCAAATGGGCCGTGCGGGAGATGGAAGAGCGCTACAAGAACATGGCCAAGCTCGGTGTGCGCAACATCGACGGCTACAATACGCGTCTGCTCGAATTGAAGGCCAAGGGCGAAGAGCCGACGCGCACGGTGCATACCGGCTTCGAGAAGGAAACCGGCAAGGCGATCTACGAGGAAGAGAAGCTCTCGCTCGACCCGCTGCCCTACATCGTCATCATCGTCGACGAAATGGCCGATCTGATGATGGTCGCCGGCAAGGACATCGAAGGCGCGGTGCAGCGCCTCGCGCAGATGGCGCGCGCCGCCGGCCTGCACGTGATTCTCGCGACGCAGCGTCCCTCGGTCGACGTCATCACCGGCACCATCAAGGCGAACTTCCCGACCCGCATCGCCTTCCAGGTCACCTCCAAGATCGACAGCCGCACCATCTTGGGAGAGATGGGCGCTGAGCAGCTGCTCGGCCAAGGCGACATGCTCTACATGGCCGGCGGCGGCCGCATCAGCCGCGTGCACGGACCTTTCGCCTCGGACGAGGAAGTCGAAAAGGTGGTGCGTCACCTCAAGACGCAGGGCCAGCCGGAATATCTCGAAGCTGTCACCGCCGAAGAGCCGGCCGAGGACGAGGACGGCGCGGTGTTCGACACCACCGGCATGGGCGCGGACGGCGGCGGCGATCTGTTCTCGCAGGCGGTTGCGATCGTCAAACGCGACCGCAAGGCCTCGACCAGCTATATCCAGCGCCGCCTGCAGATCGGCTATAATCGTGCCGCGTCCTTGATGGAGCGCATGGAACTGGAAGGCATCGTCGGCCCTGCCAACCACGCCGGCAAGCGCGAGATTCTGGTCGAGGAAGAAGACAGCCATATGTGAGGCGAGCTGCCTCTGAACATAATTTCACGCAAAATCGATATCTGTTTGCCCGAAATCACGCTAAAAGGCGCCCAGCCATACAGGACGACGCGTTGATCAGACATCCGGACATTCGATTCGCTGCCACCCTCGCCGCGCGAAGCGCGCGCATGGTCGGCGTGCTTCTCGTCACCGCCGCGATGGTGACCGCGACGTCGTTCGCGCAGAACGTGCCCGTGCCGAAGCCCGCGCCGAAGGGCCGCGACGGTGGGGCGTCCGCCGGGGGCCCCAGCATCACCGGCGCGACCCAGACGCCGCCGAATCCGGTCATTCCGGATCCGCGTCGCAACGTGCCGAGCAGCATCTTCCAGACCTTCGACGCCAACCAGAAGGCGCAGGCGGCGAAGGTCAGCGCTTATCTGTCGTCGCTTTCGACGCTGGTCGGGAATTTCGTCCAGGTCGGCCCGGACGGCAGCAAGACCCAAGGCGATTTCTACATCCAGAAGCCGGGCAAGGTGCGCTTCGAATATGACGCGCCGAGCCCGATCGACATCGTCGCCGATGGATCCTCGCTGGTGGTGCGCGACCGCAAGCTCGCGACCCAGGACGTCTATCCGTTGTCACAGACGCCACTCCGCTTCCTGTTGTCCGACCGCATCGACCTGATGAAGGACACCAACGTCGTCAACGTCTCGGCCGACGATGTCTTCGTCAGCGTCACCATCGAGGAGAAGCAGGCATTGGTCGGCACCAGCCGCCTGCTCTTGATGTTCGGCGCCAAGGACGGCCAGTTGAAGCAGTGGACCGTGACCGACCCGCAGGGCTACGACACCACGATCGCAGTCTACAATCTCGACACGACCAAGAAGCTCGATCCCGGCATGTTCAAGATCGACTTCACTAATTACGGCCCGTCGCCGGGCTGAGTGCAGTGCGTAAGGTGGGCAAAGGCGCCCTTGCGCCGTGCCCACCATCTCTCCACGATTAGACAAGAAGTGGTGGGCACGGCGCTTTGCGCCTTTGCCCACCCTGCGAGAGCTTGCTAAGACGCACTCCTCATGCGTCTTTCCCTGACAACCTGGAACATCAATTCGGTGCGGCTTCGCATCGACCTGGTCGCGAAGTTTCTCAAGAGCGCGCGGCCGGACGTGCTGTGTCTCCAGGAGACCAAGTGCATCGACGATTCCTTTCCACTGAAACGCTTCAAGCGGCTCGGCTATGAGCATGTCGCGCTGAACGGGCAGAAGGGCTATCACGGCGTCGCCATCGTCTCGAAGATCCCGTTCGAATCGAAGGACATCCGCACCTTCTGCGACAAGATCGATTCGCGCCACATCTCGGTGTCGTTCGGCGAGAAGGCCAGCATCGCAAAGCCGCTGGTGCTGCATAATTTCTACGTTCCCGCCGGAGGCGACATTCCCGATCCCGCGCTGAACGAAAAATTCGACCACAAGCTTCGCTTCCTCGACGAGATGAAGGCCTGCGAGCCGCTGCATCCGCGCGGGGAGGACCGTCACATCCTGGTCGGCGATCTCAACGTCGCCCCGCACGAGAATGACGTATGGTCACACAGGCAGCTTCTGAAAGTCGTTTCGCATACACCTGTAGAAACCGAGAAGCTGCAAGCAGCGCTGGCGGCCGGTGAGTGGGTTGACGTGGCACGCGCGCGCTTTCCGATGTCGGAGAAGGTCTATACATGGTGGAGCTACCGCTCAGCCGACTGGACCGTCGGCGATCGCGGCCGCAGGCTCGACCACATCTGGGTCTCGCGGGCACTGAAGGACGCGGTCAGCGATTTCAAAATCCTGCGCGACGCGCGGAGCTGGGAGCGCCCGTCGGACCACGTGCCGGTGACGGTGACGCTGGAGGTGTGACGGCGAAGCCGTCCCAGCCCGGATGGAGCACGGCGTAATCCGGGACCGCTGCGTCAGCTTGGAGAACCCCGGATTTCGCTGCGCTCCATCCGGATCTACAAGTTCCTCAATCGATCTTCCGCGCTTCTTCCGGCAGCATGATCGGGATGCCGTCGCGGATCGGGTAGGCGAGCTTGGCGCTGCGCGAGATCAGCTCCTGCTTTGCGGAATCGAACTCCAGCGGACCCTTGGTCAGCGGGCAGACCAGGATCTCCAGCAATTTGGGATCGACGCTGGTTTCGGGGCGTTCGGTGGGTGCGTTCATTGGGGGCTCCGACGATCGGTTGCCTCTAGCACAGAAAATCGCGGTCGCCCATTGCTGCGGCTAGGCAGAGACCATCCGCATAATCTCGTCGAGCATGCCCTGGAGCCGTGGCGCCGGTACCGATGTGCCCGACAAGGCAAAGCCGAGGAACGTCCAGTACAGGATCTGCGCGCGCGCCTGCGCCTTCGCCGGCTCCAGCCCCCGCATCGTAAGCCGCCTCTCGATATAGTCGATCCTGCGGCGGTCGATCGCGCGGACCGCGCCTTGCGCGGCCGCATCGAACGCCGCCCAGTTGCGCACGGCCCGCTCGAGATCGAGCCGCGCGCCAAAGGATCGTTGCAGCAGCGCCTTCAGCGGCTCGTCGCTGGCGGCCTCGACGTCGGCAATGATCTGTTCGGCCGCAATCTCGCGCCAGCGCTTCAGGACCGCGGCGTGGAACGCGCCGAGATCGGCGAAATGCCAATAGAAGCTGCCGCGCGAGACGCCCATGGCCTTTGCGAGCGGATCGGCCTTCAGGGCCGTGAAGCCGTTTTTGGCCAGTGCCTTCAGGCCCTCTTTGATCCACTCGTCGGCGGAGAGTTGTTCGGTCATGACGGATTCCAGAATCGATCCATACACTAGTGTATTGACAGGGAATGTGCCAGCGTCTATCTCACCATACATTACTGTATGGAGGCGACGATGCGTGACCTCTTGCTCCAGTGTGCCGGCGTCGTAACCATTGCCGTGGCCCTCATCCATGGCATTCTCGGCGAGACCAAGGTCTTTGCCCGCACCCGCATCGAGCCGGAACGGCTTCGCACCCTGATTCGCCTGGTCTGGCAGGCCTCGACCGTCGCCTGGATCGGCGGTGGTGTGCTCCTGATCGCGGCACCCCGGATGGAATCGGAGCCGGCGCGCCACTGGATCGTCATCACCATGGCTTTCGTGTTCGCCTTCTCCGCTTTCGCCAACGCATGGGCGACGCGCGGCCGGCATTTCGGCTGGATGGCGCTCAGTGCCGTTGTTGCCATGGCGCTTGCCGGTTACTGAGCGTCGCAATGACGAGCGGCGCATTCAAACGGAGCGGAATCATGGAAAATCGTGTTCGGCTGACTATCGAGAGCGGCGTGGCTCATCTCCGGCTAAACCGTCCGGACAAAATGAATGCGCTCGATCCGGCGATGTTCAAGGCGATCATCGAGGCCGGCACGCAGCTTGGTGCACGCAAGGACGTTCGGGCCGCTGTCATCTCTGGCGAAGGGCGCGCGTTCTGCGCGGGCCTCGACCTGGACCGCCTCATCGCCACGGCGAACGGCGATCCGCTGCTCCCGTCCATTGACCTGACGCGTCGAACCCACAGCATCGCGAACTATGCCCAGCACCTCGTCTGGCTCTGGCGCGAGCTTCCGGTGCCTGTGATCGCAGCGGTCCACGGCGTTGCCTTCGGCGGCGGCTTCCAATTCGCGCTCGGTGCCGACTTTCGCTACTTCGCGCCCGGAACAAAGCTCGCGATCATCGAGGCCAAATGGGGCCTCGTGCCCGATATGTGCGGCACGCACCTCGCGCGCCACCTCGCGCGAGAGGATATCGTACGGGAGCTGACCTATACCGGGCGTATCTTCTCGGCCGAAGAGGCGCTCGCCTACGGCTTTGCGACGCGGATGTTCGACGATCCCGTGGCAGCTGCGCTAGCGACGGCGCATGAAATCGCAAGCCGAAGCCCCGATGCCATCCGCGCGGCCAAGCGACTGCTCAATCTGTCTGCGACCTCTGACGAGGCGACCGGTCTCGCCGCGGAGACGGCCGAACAGGCGGCGCTGCTCGGCACGCCCAATCATGCCGAAGCGGTCAGGAGTAATCTCAATCGTCCGCCGCGATGGAGCTACTCATGAGCGCGACGCCCGGGTTCGATCTGCAAACGCTCAACGCGATCAATGCATCCGCGGCGTTCAACCGCTCCGTCGGCTTCGACATCGTTGCGGCCGGCCATGGCGTGGTAACGATCCGCATGACATGGCGCGGCGACCTCACTCAATATTCCGGACATCTCCACGCCGGCCTGATTGCAGCCCTGCTCGACACTGCCTGCGGTTTCGCCGCGGCGACGCTCGTTGGCGCGGTCGCCGCCTCGCACTTCTCGATGAACTGCCTGAAGCCGGCCATCGGCCGCCACTTCGTCGCTAACGGAACGACGCTCCGCGCCGGGCGCAGGCAGGTGTTTGCCCGCGCCGAGCTCTTTGCCGAGGACGAGCAAGGCGAGCTCTCGCTCGTCGCGACCGGCGAGACCGTGCTCGTTCCCACCGGTGAGCCGCGGCGCAAAGCCGAAGGGAGTTGAGGCATGGCGCTGACGCTGGTCACCGGAGGCACGGGCCATCTCGGCCGGGATATCGTCCATCGTCTCGTTCGGGACGGGCGCCGCGTCCGGGTGTTTGCACGATCGCCGGGCGCGCGATCGGATGTCGAATGGGCGATCGGCGACCTCGCGACGGGCATCGGGCTGCGGGAAGCGCTGCGCGATGTCGACACGGTCATCAATGCGGCCACCTGTTCGCCAATCGCGCGGCGCGGCGGCATTCGTCCAATAGATTTTTTCAGGTCACCCTCGGCCGTGGATGTTGAGGGCACTGAGCAGCTGGTGTCGCTCAGTGGCGAAGCCGAGGTGCGGCACCTCCTGCACGTCTCGATCGTCGGCCTCGACGAAGCGACCTTGCCGTACGCGCGGGTCAAGCTGGCCGGCGAACGGCTGGTGCGTGCATCCGCCCTGTCCTGGTCTGTGATTCGCGCGATGCCGTTCTATTATCTGCTCGACAGGCTGCTTTCGGGTCTCGCCTGGCTTCCGGTGTGGCCGGTGCCGACGACGCCGTTCAATCCCGTCGACACGTCTGACGTTGCCGATCATGTCGTGACTTGCGCCTTCGACGGGCAGCGCGGGGTGCGGGCGGAAATCGGCGGCCCCGAAGATCTCGATCTCGTCGCCTTTGCCCGGCAATATCAGGACGCGAGGAGACCGCCTCGAAAGATACTGCCGATCAGCCTTTCGAAAGCGAAGGCGTACGGCATGGGGCTTGTCGTCAGTCAGGGCGTGCGCGGACGTCTGTCCTGGGCGGATTGGCTGCATCGCCATTACCCGGAGACGCGACGTGCGGCCTAGCGCAACTGGCGAGTTCGGTGGGGCCATCTCCCGAACCGTGAGGCGTAAGGCCGCAGCGCCGCCTCAAATGCAGGCTGCATGCGGAGAGCGCTGATCTTTTGGTGTCCGTTAGAATGAATCTAAGAGCAGCTACCCCGAACCGGATTGACTTCACCCTCTCCTTTGCTTCCTTCGGCTGCGCTTCGCGCTGAGCACACAGCGCACACGACAGAGGAGGAGACGTTCGTGAAGGTCATTCGTGTTATTGCCGTTGCACTGACGATCGGGATTGGCACGGGATCGGCGGCGGTGGCCGACGGTTTCAAGGACTGCACCAAGCTCGACAAGGCGTCGTGGAAACCGGCGAGCGACGCCGAAGCCAAGGCCAAGGCGCTCGGCTACGAGGTGCGGCGCTCCAAGATCGAGGGGTCGTGCTATGAGGTCTACGGCGTCAAGGAAGGCAAGCTGTACGAGCTGTTCTACAGCCCCGAAGATCTCAGCCTGAAGCACACGATTGCGAAGTGATCTGCGCCAAGTGATCTGCGCCACCTAAGCGGCGCCAAGTAAGCAGCGCAAAGTAAGGTTTGAGGGTGGTCCTGGCTTGATCGAAGAAGCGGTACCAGAAGCGCGCGGGGTGTCCGATAGGACCCCCGCGGATCGAACCGCCTTGCGGACGATTTCGGTCTGGGACCTCCCGCTACGCCTCTGGCACTGGGCCCTCGCGGCTTGCGTTCTGGCCGCCTGGTTCACCCCCACCATCTATGACGGGCTTCACCGCATCCTCGGCTATACAGTGCTCGGCCTCCTGGCCTTCCGCCTGGCCTGGGGTTTCCTGGGAAGCCGCTATTCGCGCTTCCGCATGGTCGGCGTCAGGATTCGTGCCGCGCCAGGCTATCTCTGGAATCTGCGCCGCGGCATGAGCGGACGCTATATCGGTCTCAACCCCGCCGGCACGTTGATGCTGGTGGCGCTGCTGCTGGCGCTCGCCGTCTCGACGATCACGGGCGCGATGGCGGTAACCGTCACCTTCTTCGGCGTCTGGTGGGTCGAGGACACCCACGCCTATTCATCGGACGCCGTCATCGTGCTGGTCGTGCTGCACGTCGTGGGCGTGGTTCTGATGGGAATTCTCCAGCGCGAGAATCTGATCCGCGCGATGATCACCGGACGCAAGCGCATCCGCAGCCGCCTCTAAACGTTCCTTGCTGATCACGGCACAGTTTGTTCACGGGCTGCGTCGATACGCGACATCCTCACCCGCAAATGCTCGGCAAGTCGAATTGCACAGGCTGCGTTAACCTGCCGGTAAGCATGCAACCAGACATTGCACAAAATTAACGCGAAGAACGTTTAGCCCATCCACCATCGACAATATTGACGATGGAGCGGCTTTGAATGTTCCGCGTTTTCTCTTGCCTCACTCTCGAGCACGATTGGCGGCTCGTCCTGCTCGCTGGCCTGGTCTGCTTCGTCGCGAGTATTGTGGCGATCAGTATCTTTCATCGTGCGATCGCCACGCGCGCAAGAACACGATTGATCTGGATCGCGATTGCCGGCGCTGCCATCGGATACGGGATTTGGGCAACGCATTTCGTCGCGATGCTTGCCTACGAGCCTGGCGTTACGACCGGCTACGGCATCGTGTTGACGGCGCTTTCGCTTGCTACGGCAATGCTCCTGACCTCGATCGGCTTCGGCGTTGCCGCCAGCATTTCCGGCCGGTGGCGCGCCGCGGGTGGTGTCATCATCGGCGGCGGCATCGCCAGCATGCACTATCTCGGGATGTGGGCACTTGAAGTGCCGGGTCGCGTTGCATGGTCAGTGGACCTGGTATTCGTTTCGATCAGCTTGGGCATGTGTCTCGGCTACGCCGCGCTCGCTGTCGCACTCAGGTACCAGGACCACTGGGGTACGCTGACAGCGGCAGTCCTGCTGACACTCGCTATCGTGTCGCATCACTTCACGGCCATGGGTGGCGTGGAGATCGTTCCGGATCCGACGCGTGCGACCGACACCCTGTCGCTTTCGCCAGCCTTCCTCGCGCTTGCCATCGCTGGCGTAGCGCTATCTGTACTTGGGATGAGCTTGATCGGCGTGCTGGCCGATCGCCGCCTGGCAGTCAGAACCGCCAGGTTCGAGGAGATCATCAGGCAGCTTTCGACCGCCCGGCAGCAGCTCGAAGATTCACAAAAAGAACTGCAACAACAGAAGCTCAGGCTGGATACGGCGATCAACCACATGGTTGAGGGCCTTTGCATGTTTGATGCCGAGAAGCGGCTTGTCGTCTGCAACGAGCGTTATGCCCGACTCTATCAGCTGCCGCCGGAACTGCTGCGGACAGGGACATCGCACACCGACATCATCAGGCACCGCATCGTGAAGGGAATCCTCAAGGGCGACCCCAGCGAGGGCGCTGCCGAGCAATTCATCTCGAAACTGGCCGCGTTGCCGTTCGATGCAGTCTCGAGCAGGATCGACGAGTTTGCGGATGGTCGCCTGATCTGCGTGACGCGACAGCCAATGGCCGGCGGCGGATGGGTGGCCACGCATCTCGATGTCACCGAGCAACGCCGATCCGAGGCCAAGATCACGCATATGGCGCAACACGATGCGCTGACCGATCTGCCAAATCGCGTGCTGCTCAAGGAGCGGATGGAGCATGCCATTGCAGTTGCGCGCAACGGCAGCGTCGATCTGGCCGTGCTCATTCTCGACCTCGATCGCTTCAAGGAAGTCAACGATACGCTTGGACATCCGGCGGGCGATTCCCTGCTGCGCGCCGTCGCTGCGCGTCTGCGCGAATGCACCACGGAAACCGCGTTGATCGCCCGGCTGGGCGGCGACGAGTTCGCGGTGATCGATTACGTGACTAACCCGGCCGTGGAGGCCGCCGCCCTTGCCGAGAACATCAGAAAGGCGCTTTTCGAACCCTTCGATCTCGACGATCACCGGATCACGGTGGGCACCAGCATCGGCATTGCCATTGCGCCGCGCGACGGCAACGATTCCGACGTGATCATGAAGAGCGCGGATCTCGCACTCTATTCGGCCAAGAGTGGCGGACGCGGTGCATTCCGCTTCTTCGAGCCGGAACTCGACGCGCTCATGCATGCGCGACGCAACCTGGAGCGCGACATGCGGGATGCGCTTGCCGGCCGTCAATTCGAGCTGCATTACCAGCCGTTCGTCGGCGCCGCGACCGGCAAGGTCAGGGGCTTCGAGGCCTTGCTACGCTGGCATCACCCGCAGCAGGGTCTGGTCATGCCGAGCGAATTCATCCCGCTTGCGGAGGAGACCGGCTTGATCGTGCCGCTGGGAGAATGGGTCTTGAGGACCGCCTGTGCGGAAGCCGCCAAATGGCCTGCGCATGTCAGGATCGCGATCAACCTGTCTCCCGCTCAATTCAGGAGCAAGGACCTTGTTCCGGTCATTGCCGGCGCGCTGGCGAGTTCGGGCGTTGCGCCGCACCGGCTCGAGCTCGAGGTCACCGAGACGGTGATCATGCATGACAGCGAAGTTGTCTTCGCGGTACTCGGTCAACTGCGCGAGCTCGGTGTACGAATCGCCTTGGACGATTTCGGCACCGGCTATTCATCGCTGAGCTTTCTGCAGAGGTTCCCGTTCGACAAGATCAAGATCGACCGCAGTTTCGTCAACGAACTATCCAGCGCGAGGGCAGAGGCGCACCATCTCGCGCGAGCGGTGGTTCGTTTCGCAGTCAGCCTCGGCAAGACGACGACCGCCGAAGGCGTCGAAACCAAGGAGCAGCTGGACATCCTTCGTGAAGAGGGGTGCGTCGAAACGCAAGGCTACTATTTCAGCCGGCCGATGCCTGCATCCGACATCGCCAGAATGCTGCGGCCCGGTGCCGGAGCAGTCGTCCGCGCGGCCTGAGCATTCAGGCCCTCACTGCAGCGGCGGGTCGCCGCTGGTGCGCTTCTTGGCGAGATCCATCTCGGTGACCGCGATCAAAATCTCGGCGCGGGTCTTCAAATCCGGCGCCTCCAGCATGGCCTGTTTCTCCGCCGGGCCATAGGGCGACATCATCGCCAGCGCGTTGACGAGTGCCTCGTTGGGCGCGCTCTCGACGCCCTCCCAGTCGACCTTGAGATTGTTGGCCTTCAAGAAGTCCGCCAGAACCGCGAGCAGCGCCTCGCGATCGACCTCGTCCTCGCCCATGCGCGCGGTGAAGTCGTTGGCGAAGGCGAAGAAGTCCACCTTGCACTGACGGTAGGCGGTCAGCACTTCGAGCTCCTCGACGATCTTGAAACGCGAGACGCCGGTGAGCTCGAGGATGTAGCGGCCGTCGCCGGATTCGGCGAGCTGGGTGATGCGGCCGACGCAGCCGACGCGGAACAGTGCCGGCTTGTCGGAATTCTTCGGCGAATGTGCGGCGTCGGGCTGGATCATGCCGATCAGGCGATGGCCGTCGCGGAAGGAATCGTCGACCATCGAAAGGTAGCGCGGCTCGAAGATGTTGAGCGGCATCTGGCCGCGGGGCAGCAAAAGCGCGCCCGGCAGCGGAAACACCGGAATGATCTCCGGAAGGTCGGCGGGGCCGCGATATTCGATGTTGATCGGCATCTGCCCGGTCCCCTGGCCTTGCCAGCGCGCCTTACGAAAACAGGATGATCGACAAACGCTTGCGTCCCTCGACGGTTGCATCATCCGTGCCGCCCCAGGCCTCGAAGAACTGCACCAGCTGCTTGCGGGCGCCGTCGTCGTTCCATTTGCGGTCGCGCTTGATGATCTCGAGCAGCTGCTCGGTGGCGGCGGCGCGGTTGCCTTGCGCGTTGAGTGCGGTCGCGAGGTCGAATCGGGCCTGATGATCGAGCGGGTTTGCGGCGACTTTCTGTTCCAGCTCGGCCACCGGCCCGAGCGATTCCGCCTGCTCGGCAAGATCGATCGCGGTCTGCACGGCCTTCACCGCGGGGTCGTTGCGCTTGGATTCCGGCACCATGGCCAGCGTCTGCTTGGCCTGCTCCATCGCGCCGGAGACGGTGTAGCACTTTGCAAGCCCGGCGAGGGCCGCGATGTTGGTCGAATCATGCTGCAGCGCCTCGGCGTAGATCTGCGCCGCCACCGCGGCATCGCCTTCGGCGAGTACGCCGTCGGCTTCCTGCACGATCTCGGCGACATTGACCTCGCCCGGCGCGGTCACGCCCTTGGTCAGCTTGTCGATGAAGGCGTTGAGCTGGCTCTCTGGCACCGCGCCCATGAAGCCGTCGGCGGGCTGGCCATTGACGAAGGCGATCACGGCCGGGATCGACTGGATGCCCATCTGGCCTGGAATCGCCGGATGCTGGTCGATGTTCATCTTGACCAGCTTGACCTTGCCCTTGGCCGCCTTGACCGCCTTTTCCAGCGCGGGGGTGAGCTGCTTGCAGGGGCCGCACCACTCCGCCCAGAAGTCGATCAGCACCGGCTGGCGCTTCGATTCCTCGATGACGTCCTTCACGAAGGTCTGGGTGGTGGTGTCCTTGATCAGATCGGCTGCGGCCGGGCCCGCCGCTCCGTTACCCTGGTCGATGATCGTCACGGGATCCCCTCGTCTGATGTCTGGAATGGCGGGTCTTTAGCACGTCGCCAATTCATATGCTTCGCTGTCGGCCTAAAATTGGGCCGGGCCGGCCGAATTTCAATCCATGGCGGCCGATTCGGTGGTTCCGGAGCGATTTTGGCCGATCTGACCGAAATCGGGGTCCATATGGGGCCCCAGACGCGAATCTATCCCGCGCGTAGCTGTTGCATTCGCCGTCCGCTTTTGGCATACGACAGCCGTTGCCGGGCGCGTCACGCGGCCGACACAGGATGCGGGTGTAGCTCAGTGGTAGAGCACGACCTTGCCAAGGTCGGGGTCGAGGGTTCGAGCCCCTTCGCCCGCTCCAATTTTTTCTAGAGTATCCAGCTTGCCCGGACGGAAGCGTGGTTTTCCACGCCGCTGGCGGCTGTATTGGGTCTGTCGTGACAATTCTGGTTACCGGGAGCGCGGGCCACCTCGGGGAGGCCATTCTACGGACCCTGCGGGGGCGCGGGTCACCTGTGCGCGGGATCGATTTGAAGAGATCGCCCTTCACCGATGCGGTCGGCTCGATCGTCGATTCCGCCTTCGTGCGGCGCCAGATGGACGGCGTCAGCGCCGTGATCCACACCGCGACGCTGCACAAGCCGCATGTGGCGACCCATACCAAGCAGGATTTTGTCGACACCAATGTCACCGGCACGCTCAATCTGCTCGAGGCGGCGCTGGCGGCCGGCGTGCGCCGCTTCGTCTTCACCAGCACCACCAGCGCGTTCGGCTCGCAGCTTCGCCCCGAAGCCGGACAAGCCGCGGTGTGGGTCACCGAGGATCTGGCGCCGGTGCCCAAGAACATCTACGGCACGACCAAGCTGATGGCTGAGGCTCTTGGCGAGCTGTTCTTTCGCGAACGCGGCCTGCCTGTCATCGTCTTGCGGACCTCGCGCTTCTTCCCCGAGGACGATGACGATCCCGCGATGCGGTCGGCCTACGCGCCGGAGAACGCGCAGGCCAACGAGCTGCTCTATCGCCGGCTGGATATCACCGACGCGGTGAGCGCCCATCTGCTCGCCGTTGAGCGCGCGCCGAAGATCGGCTTCGCCCGCTACATCATTTCTGCCACGACCCCATTCGAGCCGCGCCATCTCGCGGCGCTCGCGCGCGATGCGGCCGGTGTCGTGCGCGAGCTCTACCCGGATTGCGCGGAGCTCTATGCGGCGCGCGGCTGGCGGCTATTCCCCGCAATCGACCGCGTCTATGTCAACGACCGTGCGCGGCACGAATTGGGCTGGCGGCCCGAATGCGACTTCGCGCATGTTCTGAACAGCCTGCGCGAGGGGACGGACTTTCGCAGCATGCTGGCACGCGAGATCGGGTCGAAAGGCTATCATGACACAGTGTTCGACCACGGGCCTTATCCCGTCGCCCCGTAATCGCCGCGTTTGCCGTTTTGCTCGATGCATCAAATGTCTGACCAGCGTCACCGGGAGTAATTTGGCCCGAGCCGTTCTACTTTGCATGGGGTTGTTTTCGCACTTTTTGTGCGCCCGCCCCTCCTGCTGCCTGCAAATCAGCCGCGCGCCATCTTGATTCCGCGTTGCAGCGAGACCGTTATCGTCGCCGTGCAAACCTTCTCACCGCTCGCAGATGTGCTACCCTTTTTGGGTCTGCCTCTCGACAGACTCCGAACTTCGCCTCTCGACTAGCAAAACCAAATAACGTGCAGCCCCGACGGCTGCCTTAGGGGAGTGACGCGATGAAATTCCATCAATCCGTTCTGGCGCTTGCAGCGGTTGCCCTTCTTGCGGGGACAGCCGTCGGTCTTGCGCAGCAGCAGGACAAGAACAAGCCGCTGAAGAAATATGAATCCGGCACCAAGGAGTTCTGGACCCATCCGCCGGATGACTGGTTCCTCGGCGACGAGACCGAGGCGCAGAAGGGTCTCGCGCCGCCATCGGGTCCGCCCACCGGCGCTTCCGATGCCGAGCTCGCCAACATCGTCAAGAAGGTCAAGCTGCCGTCGGGCTTCAAGATGGAGGTCTACGCGTCCGGTGTGCTGGCCGCGCGGCAGATGGCCTGGGGCGACAAGGGCACGCTGTTCGTCGGCTCGTTCGGCCTCGGCAACGTCTATGCCATCAAGGACAAGGACGGAAAGAAGGAGGTCAAGACCATCCTCAAGGGGCTGAACATGCCCACCGGTCTCGCCTTCAAGGACGGCGCGCTCTACGTCATCGCGGTGGACAAGCTGATCCGCTACGACAACGCCGAAGCCAATCTCGACAAGCTCGGCGACGGCAAAGTCGTCTATGACGACATGCCGTCCTATGCCGCGCATGGCTGGAAGTACATTGCGGTCGACAAGGAAGGCTGGTTCTACATCCCGTTCGGACCGCCCTTCAACATCGGCGTTCCCCCGACCAGCGTGTCGCAGATCCGCCGTGTCGATCCCAAGACCGGCAACGCCGAAATCTACGCACTCGGCGTTCGCAACTCGGTCGGCGGCGACGTCGATCCGCGCACCGGCAAGTTCTGGTTCACCGAGAACGCTCGCGACTGGATCAGCGACGATAAGCCCAGCGACAAGCTGAACATGATCAACAAGATCGGCGAGCATTTCGGCTATCCCTACTGCCATCAGGGCGACCTGCCCGACGACAAATTCGCGATGGGTCACAAGTGCTCGGAGTTCACGCCGCCGGTGGTGAAGCTCGGCGCGCATGTCGCTCCGCTCGGCATGAAGTTCTATACCGGCGATCAATTTCCGCCTGAGTACAAGAACAACATCCTGATCGCCGAGCACGGCTCCTGGAACAGGCACAAATATCAGGGCGCGCGCATCGTGCGCGTGATTGTTGGGCCTGACGGCAAGAACGCGAAGGAAGAAGTGTTCGCGTCCGGCTGGCTCGAGGGCGACCAGAACTATCTCGGCCGTCCCGACGACATCATCCTCGCCAAGGATGGTTCGATCCTGGTCGCCGACGACTGGGCCGGCGCGATCTACCGCATCAGCTACAGCAAGAAGTAGCGCGACGTGAAAGAAAGGCTGCGGCGGCCGAAGAGCGTCCGCAGCCTCTCTCATTTCAATTTCGCAAACTGTCGTTCCGGATTGCGCGCCGCTTGCGCGCAAGCCCGGAACCCATGACCGCGACTGCGGGTTATGGATTTCGGGCGCGTGCTCCGCACGTCCCGGAATGACGAGCTGGGACAATGGACTCATCGATCATGCGCTGGCAGTTCATCTCGCACGCAATCCGCGCGGTTGCGCTCCTCGCACTCGGCGCTCTGCCTGCGAACGCTGCCGACGCCGCGGCAGGCAAGGCCAAGGCCGAAATCTGCGCCGGCTGTCACGGCGAGAACGGCATCTCGCAGACCGAGAACATTCCCTCGCTCGCCGGCCAGCCTGATCAATTCCTGCAATGGCAGCTGGTGTTCTTCCGCGCCGGCTCACGCAAGAACGAGCAGATGCAACCGATCGTCGAGGAGATCAACAACGAGGACATCCGCAATCTAGGGGCTTACTTTTCGCAGCTCGCGCCGCCGAAGGTCCAGGAGGACAAGGACCCCGATCTGTCGAAGAAGGGTGCGCAGGCCGCCGCCGGCCGCCGCTGCGCCTCATGCCATACCGATAGCTACGCCGGCACCAAGGCCGTGGCGCGCCTCGCCGGCCAGCGCGAGGAATATCTCGTGAAGGCGCTGCACGACTACAAGACGAATCAGCGTGTGGGCGGGGCCGGCGCCGCCATGGCCGACGTCGCCTATTCCCTCAGCGAAGAAGAGATCACCGCGTTGGCGCATTATCTCGCGCATTTGCAGTAACCCTTAACGCTGCTGTCGTCCCGGACAAGCGCGCTTCAACGCGACGCGTTGCAAGAGCGCGCGCGCAGATCCCGGATCCATAACCACAGGGAGATGTGGTTACGGAGATTCGGAGTTGCACCTTCGCGCAACAACTCAATTTCGTGGTTAAGGGTCCGGATCAACGCTCCCGCTTGTCCGGGACGACGGCGGAGTGTGGGCTAACCTATCCCGCCCGCTGCTTCTCATACGCCTTCAGATGCGTATACGCGATGCGCAGCTTCGGCACCGGCACCTTGGCCGCATCCGCGCGCGCGATGAGGTCGCCGATCACATGATCGGCCTCGACCGGCAGGCCCGCCTTGACGTCGCGGAACATGGATGCCGTCATCGGCGAGCCTTCGGTGGTAATCAGACCCTTGACGCGTTCGAAGAACGGACCGCCCGGCGTATAGCCCGACGCGGTGGCGGTCGCGCTGGTCTCATCCAGCATGCCGAGCAAAAAGTCCCGGCCGCCGGGGGCGGCGAGAATATTGCCGACCGAGGTGCGCATCAGGCTGGTGGACGCCGCGAGCGAAGAGAGGAACACCCACTTCTCCCACATGTCCTGCATGATGTTCTGGCTGGCGGTGGCCCCAACGATGCCGCTCTTGAAGGCCTCGTCGATCGCCTTGACCCTATCCGACAGTTTTCCGTCGCGCTCGCCGTAATTGATCGACTGCATCGGCTGGAGCTGCACCACCTCGCGCTTGTCGTTCAGCGTCGCGGCGATGGCGCAGAGCCCGCCGAGCACGCGCTCCTTGCCGAACTTGCCGTCGAGCGTATCGAGATGCTTCATGCCGTTGAGCATCGGGATGATCGCCGTATCAGGTCCGACGGCTGCTGCGAACGACTTGATGGCGTCGTCGAGGTCAAACGCCTTGCAGCTGAGCAGCACGACGTCGAACTTGTCCTTGAGCTTGTCCGACTCGACCCGCGGCGGATCCTTCAGCGTCACGTCGCCATTCGGGCTCCTGATGACGAGGCCCGCGCTCGCAAGCTCGCTGGCGCGCCGCGGCCGGACCAGGAAGGTGACGTCGCGGCCGGCCTGCAACAGCCTGCCACCAAAATAGCCGCCGATGGCGCCGGCGCCGACCACGAGGATACGCATGGGATCTTCCTTGTTGTTGCTCTTGCTTGTTGTTGATCTTGGCGGCCTATCTATAGGCGTCATTGCCAGCGAAGCGAAGCAATCCGGAATGTTGCCGCGATCACATTCTGTCGCTCGGAAACCGAGGGGGCTATTTACCCAGCACCGTCTCCTCGACTTCGCGCAACTGCTCCTTGCCGAAGAACATCTCGTTGTCGACGAAGAACGTTGGCGAGCCGAACGCGCCGCGCGCGACCGCCTCCTCGGTGTTCTTGATCAGCTTGCCCTTGACCTCGGGTTCCTGGGCGCGGGCGAACAGCTTTTGCGCATCGAGGCCGGCGGACGCCAGCGCCTTCGCCGCGACCTCAGGATCGTCCATCTTCTTCGGCTCGCGCCACATGTGGTGGAAGGCGGCCTCGACGTATGTCTCGAATACGCCTTCGAGCTGGGCCGCGATCGCCGTGCGCATCAGGTTCAGCGTGTTGACTGGAAAGAACGGGTTCATAACATAAGGCTCGACCTTGAAACGCTTGACGAAGCGCTCGGTCTCGATCGCCTGGAATTCGCGCTTGTTCTTGACGCCGGCGAGCGTTTCGGCCGGCGACTTGTTGTTGGTCGACTTGAAGATGCCGCCGAGCAGGATCGGTACGTATTCGAACTTGATGCCGATGCGCTGCTCGATCGCTGGGATCGCGAGATGGCTGAGATAGGCGTTAGGACTGCCGAAATCGAACAGGAACTGCGGAGCTGTGCGGGTCAAAATCGTTCTCCCTGACGTCGCTTTTCGCGCATTGTGGCGCAGCGCGCGCCACAGGTCCACCCGTTTAATGATGGTCATAATATCTTGATAATCCAGTCAGATCAGACAAGCGCGATCCGGCGTTGCTTACACATTGCTGTGGCGCAAATACTGCGGGCGGTTTAAGCGCGGTCGCTGGTGGCGAGCTTGACGATGTGGTCGCGGATATCAGCGGGCCAGTCGGCGATCAGCGCGGTGAAGCGCCGCCGATCATCCGCAAACAGCGCGCGCGAAGCTTCCTCGAACTGCGGCAGATTACCCGCCATAGTCGACATGAAATGATAGGCCGCATCGCGCGCCTGCCGCTCGCGGTCCTTGTCGCCGCTTGCGCGTCTTGCCTCGTCGACGAGTTTCCGCAGCGCGACCGAGGCGCCGCCTGCTTGCGCGTTGAGCCACTCCCAGTGCCGCGGCAGCAACGTCACCTCGCGCGCGACCACGCCGAGCTTCGGCCGGCCGCGCCCGCGCCGCTCCGCCGGCAGTTCGGGCAGCTCGCTCGACGGCGGGGGGGCAAGCTTCGCCAGCCGCGCCAGCACCTCGCGATCCTCGCCGCGCAGGTCGAAGTCGACCGATCGGCCCGTCCCGTCGTCGAAGATGATGATCGGCTCGGCGGGCGCCGGCCCGGCCCGCTTCACGGCCAGCGCGACGTCGCCCGCCGGGCCGGAGGCCAGACGGCGCTGGCCGATGAAGGCTGTGAAAGTCGTTTGCATTGGAATCATTGCCATATCGATCGTGCTGGCGATTTAGTATCCGGGTAAATTCACCACGTCAATATACCCGGATGAAAATACCCGACCGGATGGCTCGACATTGCGTTCCCCGGCTGGCACGAACGCGCGGCCGATCGATCACGCCTAGCCCCCGGGGACCACGCGATGCTGACCGTTCACCACCTCAACAATTCCCGCTCGCAGCGCGTGCTGTGGCTGCTCGAGGAGTTGGGCGTGCCCTACGAGATCGTGCGCTATCAGCGCCAGCCCGACATGCGTGCGCCGAAGGAGCTGCGTGCCATCCATCCGCTCGGCAAGTCGCCCGTCATCACCGACAACGGCAACACCATCGCCGAATCAGGCGCGATCATCGAATATCTCATCGCCACCTACGGCAACGGACGGCTGGTTCCGCCGCCGAACACGCCGGAGCGGCTGCGCTTCACCTATTGGCTGCACTATGCGGAAGGCTCCGCGATGCAGCCGCTGCTGCTCAAGCTGCTGTTCACGCTGATGCCGAAGCGCGCGCCCGCGCTGCTGCGCCCGCTGGTGCGCAAGGTCTCCAACCAGGCGCTCACTGCGTTGGTCAATCCGCAGCTCAAGCAGCACATGGATTACTGGGAAGGCGAACTCGGCAAGAGCGAGTGGTTCGCCGGCAACGAGTTCACCGCGGCCGACATCCAGATGAGCTTTCCGCTTGAGGCGGCGCAGGCTCGCGGCGGGCTCGAGCTCGGCCATCCAAAGGCGATGGGGTTTCTGGAGCGCATTCACGCGCGCCCGGCGTACGCCAGAGCGCTCGAGAAGGGCGGGCCGTATCAGGTGGGGCGGTAAGTTTCCTCACCGCCCTCCCCGGGGCGACAGTGCCCGCTAGTCCGCGTGCAGCACGCGCCCGCGCGTCTCCGGCAGCGCGAAGGCGGCGATGAAGAACAGCGCGTAAGCCACCACCGCGAAGATCGCGATCGCATTCGCAAGCGACGTCGTCGCCGACAGCGCTCCGACAAGGTACGGAAACAGCGCGCCGATGCCGCGGCCGAAATTGTAGCAAAAGCCCTGACCGGAGCCGCGCAGTCGCGTTGGATAAAGTTCGGTCAGGAATGCGCCGACGCCGGAGAAATAGCCCGAGGCGAAAAAGCCGAGCGGGAAACCGAGCACCCACAGGATTTCGTTGGTCAGCGGCAACTGCGTGTAAAGCAGCACCACCGCCATGGCACCGATCGAGAAGATCAGAAAGAGATTGCGCCGTCCAATCCGGTCGGCGAGCCACGCGCCGGTGAGATAGCCGATGAAGGAGCCGATGATCAGCGTCGAGAGATAGCCGGTCGAACCGACGATCGACAGATGCCGCTCCTTGGTCAGGAACTGCGGCACCCAGAAGGTGACGGCGTAATAGCCGCCCTGGCAGCCCGTCGCCATCAGTGACGCCAAAATCGTGGTCTTCAGGATCGGGCCGGAGAAGATTTCCCAGAGCGCCGGACGATCGCCGCTCGCGGCCTGCTTTGCTCGAGCCTCGGCGGCGATCTCGGGTTCGGTGACGGAGCGGCGGATGTAGAATACCAGCAGCGCCGGCAGCGCGCCGATCACGAACATCCAGCGCCACGCCGTCTCCGCCGGCATCAGTGAGAACAGGATCGCCTGCGACAGCACGGCAAGGCCCCAGCCGACCGCCCAGCCCGACTGCACCGAGCCGACCGCGCGTCCGCGATATTGCGGCCGGATCGCCTCGCCCATGAGCACCGCGCCCGCCGCCCACTCGCCGCCGAAGCCGAGGCCGAGCACGGCGCGCGCGATCAGGAGCTGGTCGAAATTCTGCACGACCGCACAGACCAGCGAGAAGAACGAGAACCAGATGATGGTGATCTGGAGCGTCCTGACCCGGCCGATATGGTCGGAAAGATAGCCGCCGAGCCAGCCGCCGATCGCGGACGCCAGCAGCGTCACCGTGCCGGCGAGCCCCGCCGAACCCGCATCGACCTTCCACAGCGCGACGATGGTGCCGATCACCAGCGGATAGATCATGAAGTCCATGCCATCGAGCGCCCAGCCCGCCGCGCAGGCCCAGAACGTCCGCCGCTCCGGCGCGTTCATGTCGCGGTAGAAGGCGAGGAGGCTGGTATCTTCGATCTCCGCACGCTCAATGTG
Source organism: Bradyrhizobium sp. 139 (assembly GCF_023074175.1). Taxonomy (GTDB): domain Bacteria; phylum Pseudomonadota; class Alphaproteobacteria; order Rhizobiales; family Xanthobacteraceae; genus Bradyrhizobium. Next base: position 3,484 of record NZ_JADPKS010000009.1, on the reverse strand, counting down.
CTGGGTCGGATCGGCTGTGCTCATGTGCGTTTCCCCGGCAATTGCTTATTCGGGCGGTGGTAGCACGGGCGGCGGCCTGCGTAAGCCTGGGCGTGCCCCCTTGCTATGCAGGGACAGAGTTACTGCCCCGCTGCTTCCGCACCTCGCGTGCGTGGATCAGGTGCGCCGAGTGGCCCGTTCGGCGTCACCAGAATCGAATTGGCCGACGTCTGTCCCATCGGCTCGACGATGAGGTGATCCATGGCCTTCAGCTCGAACAGCACATCGTCGGAAAAGCCGCTCTCGATGCGCACCTCGTCCGGCAACCATTGGTGATGCAGCCGCGGTGCTGCAACGGCGGCGGCCACATCCATCTTGTAGTCGAGCACGTTGACGATGACCTGGAGCACGGTCGAGATGATGCGGCTGCCGCCGGGCGAGCCCGTCACCAGCACCGGCTTGCCGTCCTTGAGCACGATGGTCGGCGACATCGAGGACAACGGCCGCTTGCCGGGCCCGGGCAGATTGGGCTCGAAGCCGACGAGGCCGTAGGCGTTGGAAGCGCCGACCGCCGCGGTGAAATCGTCGAGCTCGTTGTTGAGCAGCACGCCGGTTCCGCCGGCGACGAGGCCGACACCATAGCTGAAGTTCAGCGTCGTGGTGTTGCTGACGGCATTGCCGCCGGCATCGACAACCGAAAAGTGCGTGGTGTTAGTGCCCTCGCGCGGCGCGGGAGGGGCGGAGACGAGCTGCTTCGACGGCGTAGCGCGATCGGTGGAGATGCCAGCGCGCAGCTTGGCGGCGTAGTCCTTTGCAGTGAGCGTCCCGATCGGCGCGTTGACGAAGGCGGGATCGCCGAGATAGCGCGCGCGGTCCGCGTAGGCGCGCTTCATGGCTTCGATCAGCAGATGCAGCGATGCCGGCGACCCCTGTTTCAGATCGGCGAGCTGGAAGCCCTCGAGGATGTTGAGCGTCTCCACCAGCACCACGCCGCCGGAGGATGGCAGCGGCATCGAGACAATGTCGTAGCCGCGATAGGTGCCGCGCACCGGGGCTCGGATCATCGCCTGATAGGATTTCAGGTCAGCTGGCGTCATGATGCCGCCAGCATCGGAGACGGCCTTGGCGAGCATTTCCGCGACCGGTCCCTCATAGAAGCCGCGCGAGCCTTGCGCAGCGACGGCCGACAGCGTTTCGGCGAGATCGCTTTGCACCAGCCTGTCGCCTTCGCCGAGCGGCGTGCCGTCGGGGCGCGAGAAGATTTTGGCCGACGAGGGCCAGCGCGCGAGCCGCCGGTGCCAGCCCGGCAACGTATCGGCGATATCGTCGCTGAGGACAAAACCGTCGCGGGCGAGCGCGATCGCAGGTTCGAGCAACTGCGCCAGCGTGAACCGTCCGGAGCCATATCCTTCCAATGCCAGCGCAAGCCCGGCGACAGTGCCGGGCACGCCGACGCCAAGCGCGGAATCGCGTGATTTCGCGGCATCGGGTCTGCCGTCGGGGCCGAGGAAGATCTGCGCCGTGGCCGCCGCTGGCGCGGTCTCACGATAGTCGATCGTGATGTCCTCGTTGCGCTCGGCCGAATGGATCACCATGAATCCGCCGCCGCCAATATTGCCGGCGCGCGGATAAGTCACGGCCATCGCAAAGCCGGTGGCGACCGCGGCATCGACCGCATTGCCGCCGCGGCGCAGGATATCGGCGCCGACTCGCGCCGATATCTTTTCCTGCGCCACCACCATGCCGTGCTCGGAAGAAACGGCGTGCACCGTCCCGAGCGCCGGTGGAAGATACGCCCGGCGCGCATCCTGCGCGGTGGTGGGCGCGAGACCAAGCGCCAAAATGGCGACGAATGCGAAAAACGTCCGCCGTGTCGAGAATGACGACATCATCAAACTTCCGCCGTGGCCTTCGGCCAATTCACACGCGTCGCTATAATGCTATACGGTTTGCGCCAAGAGAGGCAAAACTGTTTGTGATGGGACATGAATGATGACGACGATCGTCTCGGACGCGCGCCTGGCCGGCACGGATCGGACCTATCCGCCGCGCGCTGCCGTCATCAGCTGGATATTCTTCGATTGGGCCGCACAGCCTTATTTTACGCTGATCACGACCTTTGTGTTCGCGCCCTATTTCGCCACCAGCATTGCGCCAGATCCCGCCACCGGCCAGTCGTTGTGGGGCTTTGCGATGGCGGCTGCGGGCCTCGCGATCGCGCTGATGTCGCCGGTGCTCGGCGCCATTGCCGATGCCTCAGGCCGCAGGAAGCCGTGGATCGCAGGATTCGGCGCCCTGCTGGTACTGGCGGCCTGCACGCTGTGGATCGGCAAGCCCGGCGATCTCGCCATTATTCCGCCGCTGCTCATTGCGGTCGCGCTCGCCAGCGTCGGTGCGGAATTCGCCACTCTCTTCAACAACGCGATGATGCCGACCCTGGTGCCGCCTGAGCGGATCGGCAGGCTCTCCGGCACCGGCTGGGCCACCGGTTACATCGGCGGCATCGTCAGTCTGACCATCGTGCTCGGCTTCCTCGCCGCCAATCCCGAGACCGGCCGCACGCTGCTCGGCTTCAAGCCCCTGTTCGGGCTCGATCCGGTCAGCCATGAGGGCGATCGCATCGTGGGGCCGCTGACCGGGCTGTGGTTCATCATTTTCGTGACGCCATTGTTCCTGTTCACGCCGGATTATCCGGCGAAGCACCCGGTGCGCAAGGCGCTGCACGAAGGACTGTCGGAGCTGAAGCAATCGATCAAACGTCTGCCGCAGCAGAAATCGCTCGCGGCATTCCTGCTCGCCAACATGATCTACACCGACGGCCTGGTGTCCCTGTTCGCGTTCGGCGGCATCTATGCGGCCGGCACCTTCGGCTGGCACACGATCCAGATCGGCACCTTCGGCATCATGCTCGCGATTGCCGGCGCTTTTGGCGCATGGCTGGGCGGCAAGCTCGACGATCGTCTTGGGCCGAAGCGCGTCATCGCCGGCAGCATGCTGGTCCTGCTGCTGTCGGTGGCGGCGATCCTTCTGGTCGACAAGGATAGCGTCCTGTTCGTCAAGGTCGCGCCACCGCAGCCGGGTGCTGCCCTGTTCTCGAGCGCGGCCGAGCGCGCCTATCTCGTGCTGGGCTGCCTGATCGGCGCGGCCGGCGGTCCGCTACAGGCCGCCTCGCGCACGCTGCTGATCCGCCTCGCGCCGAAGGACCGCATCGCGCAATATTTCGGCCTGTTCGCGCTGACGGGGAAGGTAACGTCCTTCATCGGCCCGCTGCTGATCGGCACGATCACCGCGGTGACGGCGAGTCAAAAGGCCGGCATGGCCGTGCTGGTCGTGTTCTTCGTCGCGGGGCTGGGACTGTTGATGCGGGTGAAGGATTAGCGGCGCCCTTGTAGCCCGGATAGAGCGAAGAGACTGGGCAATTATTTGTTTTGTCGCCGGCTTACGCGGTCGTGTCGGAATGTTTGACGGATTTAGGCTCGGAGTGGCGCTGGGGCGGCCCGTAGCC
>NZ_JADPKS010000012.1 GCF_023074175.1 Bradyrhizobium sp. 139 | reverse complement strand
GGCTCAAACCACCCGTCTCCCCGCCCGCTCCGCCACCGCCTTCTGCACAAAATACATCGCGACCAGCGACACGATCGCTGACGCCACGACGACGTAGCCGATCCGGTCGAAATGGAGCAGCGAGCCGTCCGGGGCCTGCGCGATGATCGCGCCGGCGAGCACCGAGCCGAGGCCGCCGGAGAGCTGCTGCAGTGAGGCGCTGACCGCGCTGAAGGAGCCGCGCTGGCTGGGGTCGGGGATCGCCGACATCAGCGCCTGCGACGGGATCATGCGTGAGAAGATGCCGACGAACATCAGGACGTTGACGAGGATCGCGGTCGCGAGCGAGACGTGGCCGAGATGGGTGTAGATCAGCACCATGATCACCGACACCACGCTGCCGAAGACAAAGGTCGGGTATTTGCCGAAGGCGTCGCTCGCCCTGCCGACCAGCGGCCCGGTGACGATGCTGAACAGGCCGGAGACGAGATAGATCGTCGGCAGATGCAGGATGTCGATGCCGAGATTGTGCACGGTGAAGGCGCTGGAGAACGGCATCAGCATATACCCGCCAGTCGCCAGCAATGTCGTGACGGCGAAGGCCAGCGTATAGCGCGGCTGTCCGATCGTCGCGATCAAATGGCGGAACGCGTTTCTGTCCTGCTTCAGTTTCAGATGCGCGTCGATCGGCTCCATGGCCAGGGCGATGACGGCGATCGCTGCGATCGACAGGCCGACGATCGCAACGAAGCAGACATGCCAGTTCCAGTGATTGGCGAGAAACAGCCCGGCCGGAATCCCGAGCACCTGGCTTGCGGCGAACGCCGTCTGGACGAAGCCCATCACGCGGCCGCGCAAGTGCAGCGCGAACAGGTCGGTGATGATGGCCAGCACGACCGAGCCGATCACGCCGCCGAACAATCCGGTGACGATCCTGCCGAGCAGCAGGACATGATAAGTCTGCGCCGCGGCGCAGAGCATGGTTCCGAGCGTGAAGCCAACATAGAAGAACAGCAGCAGGCGCTTGCGGTCGAAGCGATCGGCAAAGCCGGCGGCGAGGATACCCGAGAGGCCCGCACTGAACGCGTAGGCCGAGACGGCGATGCCAAATTGCCCGGCCGTGATGTCGAGCGCGGGCATCAGGATGGCGCCGAGCGGCGACATGATGATGAAATCGAGAATGATCGTGAACTGCGTGAACGCGAGCAGCGCGATGAGGAGCGCCTGGTAGCGCGTAAAGCCGCGTTGGCGTTCTCTTTGTTCGTCGATAGGCGCTGTGAGCGTCTGTTCGGTCATGACATTCCATCGGTCGTGAACGGGCAAAGGGGGCGGGAAGCTCGCAACAGATAGGATAGGCCGGGATGATTTTCACGGGGGTTCTGAAAACCTAATTCTCCGGGAAGAGCAGCGGCTCGTAGTCTCGCGCGCCGTGAAGAATGTGGATGACCTCGATCGCCTCGTTGCCGATCCGATAGAAAATCAAATAGCTCCCGAACGGACGCCGGCGAATACCCCGGTGCTCGTAGCGCGGGACCAGGGGATAACCCCGCGGCGCGTCAGCAAGGGCTTCGCATTTTTCCCGCAGTCCACGAATGAGCGTGAGTGCGTTTCGCGGGCTTTGCTCGGCGACGTATGACGCGATGTCCTCGAGGTCGGCTTCGGCTTCCGCGGTGACGACGACGATCAATTGCGGTTGGCCTTGCCGGCCAATTTGGCTTCCAGCCGGTCAAAAACGTCCGAGCTCGGTTTGGTCCGGCCCGCATCGGCATCATCAAGCCCGCGCGCGATCGCGGCGTCCAACGCGGCCAGCCGCGCTTCGCGCTCCTGGATCAGCCTTATGCCTTCCCGCAGCACCTCACTCTTGGAGTGATAGCGGCCGGACGCAACCAGCTTTGTGACAAAGCTTTCAAGGGCTTCGCCGAGATCTGCACTGACTGCCATGCGCGCCTCTCCGCCGACATTGGTCTTAATAACTATTATTGAACGGCCTTCGTATCAAGTCGGAACTGGCCGAGGAGCTGCTCCGATTAAGCCGTCCTTAGCGAATGTTCCCCTAGGCTTGGGGTCGCCCATTTCCCTGCTCCCCGGCCTCCGGGCCGGTCATGTTGCGGTAAGTCTCAGAGCGTTTTCGGATGGAGCAGCCTGCTTGGCAGTATGATTCTGGCGTCCCCACACCGGCGGCAACGGCGGCGGCTGCGCGGGCGCTTGTCATCGATCTCGAAGGCGCCCTGCTGCGTTCTGAACTGCTGTTGGAAGCACTGTTCAGCAGACCCGGCCTCATGCTGGCCCGCTTCGGCGCGGGCGGACGCCCGGGTATGGCGGCGCTCACGGAGATTTTGGCCCAGGCCGAGATCGACTACGCCCATCTGCCTTATGAGTCCGACGTGCTGAACCGGGCGCTGGCGGCGCGGGCCCGGGGCGAGAAGATCTATCTGGTTGCCGGCCGCTTTGCGCGCCATGCGGCTGGCATTGCCGCGCATCTTTGTTTTGACGGTGTCGTTGCGCCGGCCGATCTCACTGCTGGTGACCAGCTGCCGTTCGATCGCGGCTCCATGGCGCGCATCGAGAAGCGCGGCAGCGGCAGCGCGAATCTCAAAACCTGGGCGAGGGCGCTGCGCGTCTATCAATACGCCAAGAACACGCTGGTGTTCGTGCCTGCCATCACGGCGCATCAGATGAATCTTGCGACGCTCGGCTACGCGTTGCTGGCGTTCCTGGCGTTCTCGGCCTGCGCGTCGGGCGCCTATCTGATGAACGATCTGCTGGATCTGTCAGCCGACCGGCAGCATCCGACCAAGCGCCACCGCGCGCTCGCGGCCGGGGACTTGCCGATCTCCTCGGCGCTGCTTGCGATCCCCGCGCTGTGGCTGTTCGCGGTGGCCGCCAGCCTCTGCATCTCGCCGCTGTTCCTCGGCGTGCTCGGTGGCTATCTCGCCACCACGATTGCCTATTCGCTCGCGCTCAAGCGCAAGATGCTGGTCGACGTCGTGACGCTCGCCGGCCTTTACACGCTGCGGATCGTCGCCGGCGCGGTCGGTGTCGGCGTGGTGCTGTCGGAATGGCTGCTGATCTTCTCGCTGTTCGTGTTCACCTCGCTGGCGCTGATCAAGCGCTTCAGCGAGCTCAGCATGCGCGAGAGCGCGGGCCTCGCCGATCCCTCCAACCGCGACTACAAGGTCACAGACCTGCACGTCATCGGCGCGATGGCGGCGGCGAGCGCCATGAACGCAGTGACCGTGTTCTCGCTCTACGTCTCCTCCTCCGCGGTGACGCCGCTCTACAGCCGTCCCTGGATGCTGTGGCTGCTCAACCCGCTGCTGCTGTACTGGTTCGGCCGCGCCCTGATGATGGCGCATCGCCGCGAGATGCCCGACGATCCGATTCTCTACACGTTCCGCGATGGCGCCAGCCGCATCACGGTCGCGGCAATGATCTGCATCATGCTGGCGGCGATCTGACGGGGATTGGAGGGAACCGCCGGCGCTTGCGCGGCCCGCCTGCAATGGCTACATCGCGGGCAATCCGAATGAGCCTATTGTGCCGACGCAACCGATTCGATTGAGGTTTTGAAGCGCCATGACCGTACGCCTGCATCGCGGCGACCTGCCCGACCTGTCCCGTTACACCGGAGCGGTGGCGATCGACACCGAGACCATGGGGCTGAATCCGCACCGTGACCGGCTCTGCGTGGTGCAGCTCTCGCCCGGCGACGGCAGCGCCGATGTGGTGCAGATCCCCAAGGGCCACACCGATGCGCCGAACCTGAAGGCCCTGCTCGCCAATCCCGCGGTCACGAAAATCTTCCACTTTGCGCGGTTCGACGTCGCGGTGCTGTACCAGACCTTCGGCGTCATGACCGGGCCGATCTACTGCACCAAGATCGCCTCGCGCCTGACCCGCACCTATACCGACCGGCATGGCCTCAAGGACCTCGTGCGCGAGGTGCTCAATATCGATCTTTCCAAGCAGCAACAGTCGAGCGACTGGGGTTCCGACAGCCTGACCGAGCCGCAGCTCGCCTACGCCGCCTCCGACGTGCTGCACCTCCATGCCCTGCGCGAGCGGCTCGACGCCATGCTGGTCCGGGAAGGCCGCGCCGCGCTGGCAAAAGCCTGTTTCGACTTCCTGCCGACCCGCGCCCTGCTCGACCTCCAGGGCTGGCATGAAGAGGACATTTTCGCGCATTCCTAGAGCATGATCCGGACCCGAAGGGCCGCGTTAGCGCAAAGTGTGCAGCGGTTTTCCGAAAAGATCATGCTCAAACAACAACCTGGCGGCGGCTAGCTTCGGCCAGTCGCCCCGTTTCGAACACTTTCATGCGGCCAGTCGCGGGCTGCATATTTGGGCTGTGCCGGTTACAATGGCGCGCCTCTCAGACCGAACGAGGCGAGCGACACCTCGGGAGCTCAGGTGAATTCGGCCCAGAATCCAACCTACGACGCTGCGCTTGCGGCGAAGTTTGCCGGCGCGGCGCGCCATAGCCGTCTGGTGCGGATTCTGCGCATCGCGGTGCCGGTGACGGTGGCTGCGTCCATGGCCGCGATCGTCGCCGTCTCGACCTTCCTCAATCCCTTCCAGATCCCCGTGAAGCTCGACTCCGGAAATCTCGTGGTGACAGGCACCAGGATCACGATGGAATCGCCGCATCTGGCCGGTTTCACCCCGGACCAACGGCCCTACGAGCTCTGGGCCAAGACCGCGACACAGGACATCACCGATCCTGATCATGTCGATCTCAATGACCTGCGCGCGAAGGTGCTGATGGAGGACAAATCGGTCATGTTCCTCGATGCCCGCACCGGCCGCTTCGACAACAAGCAGCAGCAGCTCGACCTGCACAAGGACATCTTCCTGCGCACCTCGACCGGCTACGAGGCGCGGCTGAACTCGGCCTTCGTCGACATGGGCAAGGGAACGGTCTCCTCGGACGAGCATGTCGACGTCAAGCTGACCAACGGAACGCTGACCGCCGATCGGCTGCGGATCACGGAAGGCGGTGACGTCATCCGCTTCGAGGGCAATGTGGTGATGCATCTGGACAAGCTGGACGATCCCGCCGCTGCTCAGCCTGCGCCGGCCGAGCAGCCCGCGCCGCCGGCAAAGACACGCACGCCCCAGAACAAGTCTGCCAATACAAAGTGATTTTCATGATCAGGTTTTTTCCGCGCAACGAAGACAAGCGGTGCGCCATTCCCGGTGCGGCCGCGCTCGCCACTATCGTGCTGATCGCAACGGGTGCGGCAGTCGCACAGAGCACGATGCAAGGCGTGCCCAACGCAATGCAGGGCTTTTCGCAAAACCGCGATCAGCCGATCCAGATCGAAGCCGCTTCGCTGGAGATGCGCGACAAGAAAAAGGAGGCGACCTTCTCCGGCAACGTGAAGGTGGTCCAGGGCGACACCACCATGACCTCGAAGACGCTGGTGGTGTTCTACGAATCCGGCGGCGACAAGCCGGCCACGCCGCAGCCCGCGGCGAAGGCGCCCAAGGGTGCGCCGATGCAGTCGGCGACGCCGGGCCCGGGCGGCAGCTCCTCGATCAAGCGGCTGGAGGCGCGCGGCAATGTCGTTGTCACCCAGAAGGACCAAGTGGTAACAGGCGAGACCGCCGTGTTCGACACCAAGACCAACCTCATCACCATGCTCGGCGGTGTAGTGTTGACGCAGTGCAGGAACGTGCTGCGCGGCGACCGTCTGGCGGTCGACATGGCCACGGGCGTCTCGCGGGTGGAATCCGACAGCGGCCGGGTGCAGGCCCTGCTGCCGCAGGGTGGCGGTAATGATTGCGGATCGGGTAGCCCGGTCAAGCCCGGCGCGGTCCCGCCTCTGCAATTGCCCGGTGCAGGCAAACAAAAGTAAATTCGAGAAGTAGATACAAAGGCTTGGGCCAGACGCGGCCGATCCGAGGTTGAAGCTTGCCCGGCGAGACTGTATCTAGCGCGCAGGGTTTTGAAGCGGGGATCGCCGCTTTCGGGCGTGTTTCACTGGGCGTGAGACATCCCTTCACTCATGCTGTGTCGGCGAATCGTGAAGCCGGCGCGGCAGATCGCGCGAATACCGCGAAAGGCTAGAAGGCGGGGATGGTCGATCTCTTCAGCATGTTCCGGCGGCGCCCCGCCAAACGCGGCCGGCCAGGATTTGCGCGTCAGGACATTACCGCGCTCGGTGACAGCGTCGGCGGCCTGGTGGCGAGCCCGGTGCGGGACGCACCGCCGATCGCCCGTGACCAGCCGGTCCAGGCGCCGGACCAGTTCCGCGCCGAACGGCCGCGTCAGCCCGCGGCTCAGCCTGCCAAAGCCAAGCCTGGTGCCAAGCCTGGTGCCGCGCCTACTATCAAGTCCAACGGCTTGGGCAGCCCGCAGCTCTTGAAGCGGCCGGGCTTCCTGGCTGTGCATAGCGTGGAAAAGAGCTTTGGCAGCCGCCAGGTGGTGCGCGGCGTCAGCATTTATGTGCGCCGCGGCGAAGCGGTCGGCCTGCTCGGCCCGAACGGCGCCGGCAAGACCACCGTGTTCTACATGATCACCGGCCTGATCAAGCCCGATCGCGGTGCGATCGAGCTCGACGGCCACGACGTCACCAAGCTGCCGATGTATCAACGTGCGCGGCTCGGCATCGGCTATCTGCCGCAGGAAGCCTCGATCTTCCGCGGCCTCACCGTCGAGCAGAACATCCGCGCCGTGCTCGAGGTGGTCGAGCCCTCGCGCAAGAAGCGCGAGCAGCAGCTCGACTCGCTGCTCGACGAATTCAACATCACGCGCCTGCGGAAATCGCCGTCGATCGCGCTGTCCGGCGGCGAGCGGCGCCGCGTCGAGATCGCGCGCGCGCTCGCAACGCGTCCGAACTACATGCTGCTCGACGAGCCCTTCGCCGGCATCGATCCGATCGCGGTCGGTGACATTCAGGACCTCGTCCGCCATCTCACCAACCGCGGCATCGGCGTGCTGATCACCGACCACAATGTGCGCGAGACGCTCGGCCTCACCGATCGCGCCTACATCGTTTATGCCGGTGAAATCTTGACCGAGGGCAGCCCGGATGAAATCGTCGCTGATCCCGACGTTCGCCGTCTTTACCTTGGCGAGGAGTTCCGCCTCTAGCCCTTTTTTCCAGTTCGTCAAGACGTGTACATCGGGCTCAGATTAGGATAAGCAAAAATCGGACCAACTTTTGGGATCGGTTCTTGCTTCATGGCGCTTACGCAGAGATTAGAGTTCCGGCAATCGCAGTCGCTGGTCATGACGCCGCAGTTGATGCAGGCGATCAAGCTGCTGCAATTGTCCAATCTCGATCTCACGACCTTCGTGGAAGAGGAGCTTGAGCGTAATCCGCTGCTGGAACGGGCCAATGACGAGGTCCCGGCGGGCGAAGCCACGGCCGAGGCCGGCCAGTTCAACGATTCCGACGGCGGCCACAACGACGAACCGGGCGGCGGCCCGGGCGAGGCCTTCGAGCCCGGCCAGGAAGAATGGATGAGCAAGGATCTCGGCACCCGCGCCGAGATCGAGCAGACCCTGGACACGGGCCTGGACAACGTCTTCTCCGAGGAGCCGGCAGAGACCGCTGCGCGCAACGCCCAGGAGGCCGCGCCGACAACTTATACGGAGTGGGGCGGCGGCGCCTCCGGGGACGAGGACTACAATCTCGAGGCCTTCGTTGCCGCGGAGATCACCCTCGGCGATCATCTCGCCGAGCAGCTTTCGGTAGCCTTCACCGGTGCGGCGCAGCGCATGATCGGTCAGTACCTGATCGACCTGGTCGATGAGGCCGGCTATCTGCCGCCGGATCTCGGCCAGGCCGCCGAGCGTCTGGGCGCATCGCAGCACGACGTCGAGGGCGTCCTTGCCGTGCTGCAAAAATTCGATCCCCCCGGCGTCTGCGCGCGTAATTTGAGCGAATGCCTGGCGATCCAGCTCCGCGAGCTCGACCGCTACGATCCTGCGATGCAAGCCTTGGTCGAGCATCTCGATCTCCTTGCCAAGCGCGACATCGCTTCCTTGCGCAAGCTTTGCGGCGTCGACGACGAGGACATCGCCGATATGATCGGCGAGATCCGCCGCCTCAATCCGAAGCCCGGCATGAAGTTCGGCTCGGCGCGGCTCCAGACCATGGTGCCTGATGTCTATGTCCGCCCGGGTCCCGATGGCGGCTGGCATGTCGAGCTCAACAGCGACACCTTGCCGCGCGTGCTGGTCAACCAGATTTATTATTCGCAACTGTCGAAGAAGATCGGCAAGGACGGCGACAAGTCCTATTTCACCGACGCGCTCCAGAACGCGACCTGGCTGGTGCGCGCGCTCGATCAGCGCGCCCGTACCATCCTGAAAGTTGCAACGGAAATCGTGCGCCAGCAGGACGGCTTCTTCACCCATGGCGTTGCGCATCTGCGGCCGCTGAACCTGAAGGCCGTCGCTGACGCCATTCAGATGCATGAATCCACGGTGTCGCGTGTCACCGCCAACAAATACATGGCGACAAATCGCGGCACATTCGAGTTGAAATATTTCTTCACCGCCTCGATCGCCTCGGCCGACGGCGGCGAGGCGCATTCCGCCGAAGCCGTGCGTCACCACATCAAGCAGCTGATCGATTCGGAAGCGTCGTCGGCGATCCTGTCGGACGACACCATCGTGGAACGCTTGCGCGCCTCGGGCATTGATATTGCCCGCCGCACGGTCGCGAAGTACCGCGAAGCCATGCGCATTCCCTCCTCGGTGCAACGCCGCCGCGACAAGCAGAGCGCTCTTGGTAACGTCCTTTCCACCGCATTGTCCGATCGCTCCCGCAACACCGAGCCGGCCTGATTGCGCTGGCGCCAAATCGCGCTACTCTCATCGCCCTTTTCGCGGCCGGATCCAAGCTAGGCACCCAAACCAAGCGAGGCATCACATGACTCTTCGGATTTCGGGCAAGAGCGTCAGCGTCGGCGAGGCCCTGCGCGGCCGCGTTGCCGAGCGGACTGAAGAGGTCCTGCGCAAATATTTCGACGGCAATTATTCCGGTCACATCACGCTCAGCAAGGATGGCTTCGGCTTCCGCACCGACTGCGCCCTGCATCTTGATTCGGGAATTACGCTCGAGGCCGATTCGAACGCGCCCGACGCCTATGCCAGCGCCGACCAGGCGCTCGTGATGATCGAGAAGCGGCTCAAGCGCTACAAGAGCCGGCTCAAGGATCGCTCGGCCCGCAAGGCTCATGTCGCCTCCGCCGCTCTCGCCGCCATGGATGCCACGAGCTACGTGCTGGAGGCGCCGGGCGAGGGTGAGGACGAGGACGAAGTCACCGGCTACAGCCCCGTCATCATCGCCGAGGCCACCACCTCGCTGAAGCAGCTGTCGGTCAGCGAGGCCGTCATGGAACTCGACCTTAGCGGAGCGCCTTGCCTGGTGTTCCAGCACGGCTCCAGCGGCCGGGTGAACATCATTTACCGCCGGGCCGACGGCAATGTCGGCTGGATCGACCCGCCGGGGGCCAAACCGGACGGTTGAGGACGGAACCTGGGCTCCCGTATCAACCGCAGCCTCTAACAATGACCGGGGCAAAGCCGCACGCGGGAGTTGGCACCGGGATTGCGTTGGAGTAGAAGCGCCCCACATCAGGATCGGGCTAAGTCCCCCTCTTGCTTCACCTTCTTGACGCCGGCCCGGCGTGGTTTGACCAAGCTGGCCAATTCGGAACCTGACGGTTTAATTCACCTCGGAAACCTTTCATGCCGATTACCGATCTGGTCGCGCCCGAGGCGATTCTCCCGGCATTGAAGGTCAACAGCAAGAAGCAGGCGCTTCAGGAACTCGCGGCCAAGGCGGCCGAGTTGACCGGACAGAACGAACGCGCGGTGTTCGAGGTGCTGCTCCAGCGTGAGAAGCTCGGCACCACTGCGGTCGGTTACGGCGTCGCCATTCCCCACGGCAAGCTGCCCAAGCTGGAAAAGATCTTTGGCCTGTTCGCCCGCCTTGATCGTCCGATCGATTTCGAATCGATGGACGGCCAGCCGGTGGATCTGGTCTTCCTGCTACTGGCGCCTGAAGGCGCCGGCGCCGACCACCTCAAGGCGCTGGCCCGCATCGCCCGCCTGCTGCGCGACCAGGACATCGCCAAGAAGCTCCGCGCCTCCCGCGACGCCCAGGCGATCTACTCGGTGCTCGCACTGCCGCCGGCAACTGCGGCTTAAGCCGACCTGCTTCCGTCATAGGCTAGAGATTGCTTCGAGGGTCACGGGTGATCGCATACGCGTTTCATTGCCGTCACGATAGAACCTCTGTGTCCATGGATTAAATACTGGCACGCGCGCCTCTACGAATTCGTCGATGTCGCGTGTGACCACCGCCAGATCTTGCAGAGCTGCGATGGCTGCAATGAATAGATCCGGTTGACCGAACGTGTGGCCGCGCTTGCGACCCTCAACGATCATCGCCTTCCACCGCACGATCGCCTCTTCCGTGATGGCAAGGACTCGCCTCGCAAACAATGGTCGGACCGTGTTTTCCAACCATGATCGAAGATCGGCGCGCCGGGCAGCATCGGACAATTGTTCGATGCCATAGACGATCTCCGCGATCGTTACGTCGCTAACGTAGAGTTCCTCTCCTCTTTGGCTCGCGACGAAATCTATCACGTCAGGATTGGGCTCGGGCCTACGTAGCTCTGAAACGACGTTGGTATCGAGCAGCCAGCCCCTCAAAGCTCGACATCCCGAACGTTGGACTTGACCGTCAGGCGCTCAAATTCCACGTCCGCTAACGGGGACTTCGCAAAGGCCGTCACGATATCGCGACCGCTCACGGGGCGCTGAAGGCGATCGAATTCTTCTGCGGCAACGATAACTGCGGCATCTTTACCGTGCAGCGTAACTCGTTGTGGTCCCGTGCGTTGGGCCTCCCTGACGATTTGACTCAGGTGAGTTTTCGCATCTTGAAGGCTCCATCGCCGGGAACTGGAGCCACTTTTTTTCGAAGAAGGACGCTTTGCGGTGGTCATGCCATCTCCGCTAGTCGAAACAACCAGAATTTAGCATATCCGAATTTGAACGCCAAAGCAAAACGGGCATGCCTTCATGTGAAGGCATGCCCGCTTGAAACTCTACTGATGCTATGCGCGCGCGCTCAGTGCACGCTCACCGCTTGCAGCTCGTTGCTCCAGGCGTTGGCGATCGCGGCTTCGCGGCTGTCGGTCAGCATGATCGGCGTGCCGTCGGCGGCGTGGAGTGCGAAGAGCTTGAGGCCCGGCGCAATTTTCGGCGCTTCCGGAAACAGGCCCGGCACGTCCTCGGAACGGATCTGCTTCACATAGGCGATATGACCTTCGCCGAGGGTTGCCAGCGTCTCGGGTGAGACATTCTGGGCTTCGTATTCGAACGCAACATGACCTTCACTCATGGTCTCGACTCCTCTCTCGAAACTAAGCGGTCGAGTCCGCTACTCGTTCCATTATTCGTGCTCATTGATAGCGATTGTCTTAACGATCCTCTCCGGTTCCGGCCGGGCAAGATCGATCGCCAGCAATCCGTTTTTCAGATCCGCACCCAGCACCAGCATCCCCTCCGCCAGCACGAAAGTGCGCTGGAAGTGGCGCGCGGCGATGCCGCGATGGATGTACTGCCGGGACTTGTCGTCCTGCTGCCGCCCGCGGATTACGAGCTGGTTTTCCTCAATGGTTACATCGAGTTGGTCGCGGGTGAATCCGGCGACCGCCAGCGTGATGCGCAAGCGCTCGGGCTGGCCCTCCGATCGGTCGCACCTCTCGATATTGTAGGGAGGATAACCGTCGGCGCCTTTGACGACACGATCGAGCACGCGCTCAATCTCGTCGAAGCCCAGCAGGAACGGACTGGAAAGCGTGGGAACACGAGACATAGTTTACAAAGTCCTCTCGAAGCGACTTTGGCATTTCAGGGCCCGTAGCGGCACCCCTTGGTCAGCAATATGGGCATATCCCCCTGTGGGTTCAAGGAGGTAGCTGGGGGAGCTGTGGATTCGACAGCTCCGCTGTAGCCGAGCCCGACCACCACCGAGTTTGCGGGGGATTTATCTCAACGAAATCAAACTCCCCGCTACTGTGCATGGGGTTGTTTTCGCGCTTCTTATTTAGGCGCGCGGAACCGGTCAGGCCCCTAACCGCGTCCGCCCGTCGCCGCTGAACAGATGCAGTTTTGCGCGCACCGCCGCGACGCGGATTTTTTGGCCGATCGGCGGCGCCACGGAGCCGGGAATGCGGACGATGACCTCGCCCGGCGGCAGCTCGCCGGGCGTCGCGGCGACGCGCTGCTCGTCCTGGGCCCGCGTGCCGTAGACGAAGGTTTCAGCGCCGACGCGCTCGATCGCTTCCACCGTGAGCGGCAGCGCGATGCCGCCGGCCGGGGTCTGGTCGGTGATGACGAAATCTTCCGGGCGGATGCCGAGAATGCCGGCCTCGCCTGCGCCCCCGAGCTGCGATTTGATTTCATCGGCGCGCGTCGACATCAGATTCATCGGCGGCGCGCCGATGAAGGAGGCGACGAAGGTGGTCGCCGGCTTCTCGTAGATCGCCAGCGGATTGCCGACCTGCTCGACCTGGCCGCCATTCATCACCACGAGGACGTCGGCGAGCGTCATCGCCTCGAGCTGATCGTGGGTGACGTAGATCGAGGTCGTGTTGAGCCGGCGCTGCAGCTTGCGGATCTCGACCCGCATCGCGATGCGCAGCTTGGCGTCGAGATTGGAGAGCGGCTCGTCGAACAAAAATACTTTTGGCTGGCGCACGATGGCGCGGCCCATGGCGACGCGCTGGCGCTGGCCGCCGGAAAGCTGGCGCGGCTTGCGCTCAAGCATCGGCGTGAGCTCGAGCACGCGCGCAGCTTCGTCGACGCGCGTCTTGACCTCGGCCTCTTTCATGCCGCGGTTGCGCAGGCCGTAAGCCATGTTGTTGAAGACGCTCATATGCGGATAGAGCGCGTAGTTCTGGAACACCATCGCGATGTCGCGATCGGCGGGCTCGACCTGGTTGACGATCCGGCCACCGATATCGATCTCGCCGCCGGTGACGGTTTCGAGCCCTGCGACCATGCGCAGCAATGTCGACTTGCCGCAGCCGGAGGGGCCGACCAGCACGCAGAACTGGCCGTCGCCGACATCGACGTCGACGCCCTTGATGGCCTCGAAGCCGCCGGGATAGGTCTTGCGCACGTTGCGCAGGGTGACGTTAGCCATGGATTGCACCGGCGAATAGCGAGTAGGGAATGGCGAATGGGGATTGGTTGGGACGCAAGGCAGATGCAGCGACCCCATTCGCTACTCGCCATTCGCTATTCGCCATCTTCACTTTTCCGTCTCGACCAGTCCGCGCACGAACAATTTCTGCATGGCGACGACGACGAACACCGGCGGCAGCATCGCCAGCACGGCGGTCGCCATCACGATCGGCCATTCGGTCAGCGCGTCGGTGGTGGTGATCATCTTGCGGATGCCGACCTGGATGGTCTGCATGTCGTCGCGCGTGGTGATCAGCAGCGGCCAGAGATATTGGTTCCAGCCGAGGATGAAGAGGATCACGAACAGCGCCGCCATGTTGGTGCGCGACAGCGGCAGCAGCGTGTCCCAGAAGAAGCGCAAGGGGCCGGCGCCGTCGATGCGCGAGGCTTCCAGCAGCTCGTCCGGCACGGTCATGAAGAACTGGCGGAACAGCAGCGTCGCAGTGGCCGAGGCGATCAGTGGTAGCGACAGGCCCGCATAGCTGTCGAGCATGTGCAAATCGGCGACGATCTTGTAGGTGGGATAGATGCGGACCTCGACCGGCAGCATCAACGTGATGAAGATGATCCAGAAGATCGGCATCCGGAACGGAAAGCGGAAATAGACGATCGCATAGGCCGAGATGATCGAGATCGCGATCTTGCCGACCGCGATCAGGAGCGCCATCACCAGCGAGTTCAGCATCATGTTGCCGACGGGCTCGCGGGTCGAACCGCTCGTGCCGACAAAGATGGTCTGATAGTAGACCTCGAAGAAATGGCCGCCCGGCAGCAACGACATCTGCCCGTTGGCGATCAGCGCGTTGTCCTGGGTCGAGGCGATGATCGCGATGTAGACGGGGAAGGCGACGATCGCGATCCCGATCCACAGGATGATGTGAGCGACGTAGCGCCGGAAGCCCTCTTCCTCGACCATCAGTAGGTCACCTTGCGTTCGACGAAGCGGAACTGGATTCCCGTCAGCACGATCACCATGACCATCAGGATCACCGATTGCGCCGCCGAGCTGCCGAGATTGCCGCCGAGCAGGCCGTCGGAATAGACCTTGTAGACCAGCGTGACCGTCGACGTTCCGGGCCCGCCGCGGGTCATGGTATCGATGATGCCGAAAGTGTCGAAGAAGGCGTAGACGATGTTGACGACCAGCAGGAAGAAGATCGTCGGCGACAGCAGCGGGAAGGTCACGGTCCAGAACCGGCGCATCGGACGTGCGCCGTCGATGGCGGCGGCCTCGAACACGCTTTTGGGGATGGCTTGCAGGCCGGCGAGGAAGAACAGGAAATTGTAGGAGATCTGCTTCCAGGCGGCGGCGAGGATGATCAGCGCTGCGGCCTGGTCGCCGTCGAGCAGCGGATTCCAGTCGACGCCGAGGCCGCGCAGATAGCGCGAGAGCACGCCGAGCGAGGGATGCAGCATGAAGATCCAGAGCACGCCGACCACGGGCGGGGCCACCGCATAGGGCCAGATCAGCAGCGTGCGGTAGAGCATCGAGCCGCGCAGCGGTTTGTCGGCCATGACCGCGAGCAGCAGCGCGAAGGACAGCGACGACACCGCGATGGCGAACGAGAAGAAGAAGGTCCGGACGATCGCCTCGAAATAGGAGGGGTCCCTGAACAGGTCGATGTAGTTCTCGAACCAGACAAACGTCGTCGACAGACCGAAGGCGTCCTGGAGCAGGAAGGACTGGATCACCGCCTGCAGGGCCGGCCAGTAGAAGAAAATCAGGACGATCGCGAGCTGCGGCGCAACCAGCGCATATGGCAATAATCTCGACTGGAAAATGGCTTGCTTTTGCATGATGTCAGCAGAGCGGCAGGCCGGGTTACCGGCCTGCCGCTCATCGCCTCACTTGACGGCGGTCTTTTCGAACTGGCGCAGCATGGTGTTGCCGCGTTCGACGGCGGCATCGAGCGCCTGCTTGGCGGTCTTCTTGCCGGCCAGCGCCTGCTCGATCTCTTCCGACCAGACGTCACGCAGCTGAACCATGTTGCCGAGGCGCAGGCCGCGCGAATTCTCGGTCGGCTCCTTGTTGGTCAGCTCGAGCAGCGGGGTCTCGAGATAGGGCTGATCCTTGTAGAAGCCGTCGGCCTTCGCCTTGGCGTAGGCCGCCTTGGTGATCGGCAGATAGCCCGAGGCCTTGTGGATGTAGACCTGGCGATCGGTGTCCGAGAGGAAGGTCAGGAATTTTGCGACGCCCTTGTATTCCGCTGCCGGCTTGCCGCCCATGACCCAGAGCGAGGCGCCGCCGATGATCGAGTTCTGCGGCGCGCCCTTGACGTCCGGATAGTAAGGCATCGGCACGGCGGTGAAGTTGAACTTGGCCTGCGCCTTGACGTTGCCGAAGAACGCCGACGAGGTCAGATAGATCGGGCATTCGCCGGAGGTGAAGCGGCCTTCGCCGGTGTTGGTGCGGCCGGCATAGTCGTAAGTCTTGGTCTTCTGGAGTTCGACCAGGGTTTCAAGATGCTTGACCTGGAGCGGGCCGTTGAACTCCAGCACGGTGTCGAAGCCATCGAGACCGTTGGCCTTGCTGGCGAGCGGCACGTTGTGCCAGGCGGAGAGTTGCTCGAGATTGACCCAGGTGACCCAGGAGCCGGAGAAGCCGCAGGTGTCATGACCCGCAGCCTTCAGCTTCTTGGCGGCCTCGAACGTTTCGGGCCAGGTCTTGGGAATCTCGACATTCGCCTTCTTGAGTTCGTCGAGGTTGACCCACATGACGGTCGACGACGAGTTGAAGGGGAAGGACAGCATCTCGCCCTTCGAGGTCGAGTAGTAGCCGGTGATGGCGGGCAGGTAGATCTTGGGATCGAACTTTTCGCCGGCCTCGGCCATCAGCTTGTAGACGGGCTTCACCGCGCCGGTCGCAGCCATCATGGTCGCGGTGCCGACTTCGAACACCTGCATGATGTGCGGGGCGTTGCCGGCGCGGAACGCGGCGATGCCGGCGTTCATCGTATCGGGATAGTTGCCCTTGTAGGTCGGGATCACCTTGTAGTCGGCCTGCGACGCGTTGAAGTCGGTGGCGAGCTTGACAATGACGTCATTGTTGGCGCCGGTCATCGCGTGCCACCACTGGATTTCGGTCACGGCCCACGCCGGCGAGGCCGACATTCCAACCGTGAGTGCAACAGCAGCAGCCGCTCCAAAGTGTCGTAGAGCCATCAAGTAATCCTCCCTTGGCCGTCAAAATGATCGCTTGCGCTAGCAGCGACGTATGACGTTCACATGACTGTGTAAGCGGCCGAAACGAAAGCGGCAAGCGCTGGAAAAGGGAAGCAGGCAAATAGGCGAATGCGGAGCGGGCAGGTTTCTTCGTTCGCGGTGCAGCATTCGGGAGTGATGGGCTGGGTCGCGGCGTCGTCAGCAGAATAGCGCGAGGCAGACGCTCGGCCCGCGGGCTCCAAAACCTCTCCCGCTTGCGGGAGAGGTCGGCGCAACGCGCCGGGTGAGGGCTCTCTCCTCTTGGGGAGTCTCACTGCGGAGGCACCCTCTCCCCAACCCTCTCCCGCAAGCGGGAGAGGGAGCGCACCTTCCTTGCGGCGCGTGTCAGTTCAATCGCGTCACGTCTCAGTGCTTGTCAGTGCTTGTCAGCGCTTGCGCTCGGGCCCGCAGACGGTGCCCGTCTCGACCATCGCGTCGATCTCGGCCTTGGAGTAGCCGAACTCGCCCAGAACCTCCTGGGCGTGCTCGCTGAATTTCGGCGGCAGACGGCGCAGGCTCGGCTTGCTGCGATCGAGGCGGACCGGCGAGGCCACGCCCTTGTACCAGTCCTTCTCGATAATATCGCCGCGGGCGATCGTGTGCGGGTTCGTCAACGCCTGGTCGATCTTCTGCACGGGGCCTGCGGGCAGGCCCGCGGCGAGCAGGCGATTGCACAGCGGCTCGGCCTCGTGCTGGCTGAACACAGCGGCGAGCTCGGCCCGCAGCGCCTCGCGATTGGCGATGCGGTCCTTGTTGCGGGCAAAGCGCGGATCGGTGCCGAGCTCGGGCTTGCCGATCTCCTTGGCAAGCTTGCGGAAGGTGCCGTCATTGCCGACGCCGATGAAGATGTTGTCGGTCTTGGTCGGGAAGATCGCATAGGGCACGAGGTTGGGGTGCTCGTTGCCGGTGAGGCTGGGCGGCTTGCCATGCATGAAATAGTTCGCGGTGTGCGGATGCATGATGGCAAGGCCGGTCTCGTACAGCGTCGTCTCCAGGAACTGGCCCTGGCCCGAACGCTGCCGCTCCGACAGCGCCATCAGGATGCCGATCGCCGCATAGAGGCCGGTGGTGATGTCGACCAGCGGCACGCCGATCCGCATCGGCCCGCTCTCGGGCGAACCGGTCGCCGCGATCATGCCGGTCATGGCCTGGATGATGGCGTCATAGCCGGGATTGCCGCCGCGCGGACCGTCGGCGCCGAAGCCGCAGATCCGGCAATGCACGAGGCGCGGAAATTTCTCGCGCAGCACCTCGTTGCCGATACCCCATTTCTCCAGCGTGCCCGGCTTGAAATTCTCGATCAGGACGTCGGCGCTCTCCAGCATCTTGAGCAGCACGAGGCGGCCGCCCTCGGAAGCGAGATCGAGGCCGATCGATCGCTTGTTGCGGTTGATGCCGATGAAATAGGCCGCGTCTTCCTCGTGGAAGGGAGGGCCCCAGTCGCGCACCTCGTCGCCGGCGGGCGGCTCGACCTTGATCACGTCGGCGCCGTGGTCGGCGAGAATCTGGGTGCAGTAGGGACCGCCGAGCACGCGCGTGAGATCGATGACGCGCAGTCCGCTCATTGCGCCCAATACGGCTTCAGAACTCATGCCTTCGCTTCCTTGTGTCGACGTGCGATCACAGGCCTAGCGAGGTTCGTCCACGCCAGCAATGGCTTGTTGCGTGGGGCCGTATGCGCTGCCGCGCAATCCGGAAGCGGCCGGCTCGAGGGGGATCCCGGGCCGGCCAATCCTGCCTTCCGATCAGACGATGGTCAGGCGAACGTCGACATTGCCGCGGGTGGCGTTGGAATAGGGGCACACCTGGTGCGCCTTCTCGACCAGCGCCTCGGCTTCCGCACGGGGAAGGCCCGGCAGCGAGACGGCAAGGTCGATGTCGAGGCCGAAGCCGCCGGCCGCGCGCGGGCCGATACCGACGGTCGAGGTGACGGAGGCGTCAGCCGGGACCTTCGGTCCGCCCTGCGAGGCCACGAACTTCATCGCGCCGATGAAGCAGGCGGCATAGCCGGCCGCAAACAGCTGCTCGGGATTGTTGCCGGCGCCGCCTCCGCCGCCGAGCTCCTTCGGCGTGGTGAGCTTGACGTCGAGCGCGCCGTCGAGGGTCGCGGCATGGCCGTCGCGGCCGCCGGTGGCTTTTGCGCTGGTCTTGTAGAGGACATTCACGGACATTTTCGTCTCCTCAGGTCTTCGGGTTGGAGTGCAGCCTGTATTTCAAACAATTAGATTGTGCACAATCGAAATTGTGATGCCTCACATTTAATTGTTCGCAATTGAATGTGCCGCCGTCCGGCCCCAGAATAGGCAAATGCTGAGGTTCTTCATGGCTCGAAAACTATCGGCGGCGGACGCGCCGCTTCGCCTCGACAACCAGATCTGCTTTGCGGTCTATTCCGCCGCGCATGCCTTCAACCGGGTCTACAAGCCGCTGCTGGACCGGCTCGGCCTGACCTATCCGCAATATCTGGTGATGCTGGTGCTGTGGGAGCGCGACGACGTGCCGGTCAAGGACATCGGTGAAAAGCTGTTCCTGGATTCGGGCACGCTGACGCCGCTCTTGAAGCGGCTCGAGGCCGCCCATCTGGTCAAGCGCACGCGCTCCAGCGAGGACGAGCGTCAGGTGCTGATCGCGCTGACGTCGCAGGGCCATGCGCTGAAGGACAAGGCACGCAGCGTGCCGCAGTCGGTCCTGGCGGCGTCGGACTGCTCGGTGTCGGAACTGGTTGCGATGAAAGACGAGATCGTCGCGTTGCGCGACCGGCTCAATGCGGTGATCGGGGAGTAGGGGCGGCTTCGCCTAGGACAGCCGCTTCTTCGTGAAGGCGCGACCGGAGTGAGACTTCAGATACGCCTCAAACGCGAGCGCCTTATGCTTGTCGGGGAATGCGCAGTACCAGATTAGCGTCCAAGGCTTGAACTTGGCGGTATGGCTGGATTTTCCGACATTATGTTCCGAAATCCGCCGCTTCAAATCTGCTGTGGCCCCAACATATTCCTGCTCGGGGAATTCGATGCTGCGGAGGATGTAGACGTACCACATTGACGGCCATCGCCTGGGTAGTCACTGGGCGGATATCACCAGTCCGTCTTCGCCCTTCGGGCTCCGCCGGACACCACACTTCACCCTCCGGGCTCTGCGCGGCTGCGCCACGCGTAGCCCGAAGGGCGAAGCGTGGTGGAGCCAGGCGGGATCGAACCGCCGACCTCTTGCATGCCATGCAAGCGCTCTCCCAGCTGAGCTATGGCCCCTTAACCGTTCGACGCGCTGTGGGCAGCGCGCCGGGAAAGACCCAGAACCACAGTTCTGGAATTATCTCAAGTCTCTTCATCACCTCCGACATCACCAATGATGTCGGTCACGTCCTCATCGCCCTCTTCGTCGTCGGGGATGAAAGTCGAATCATCGTCGTCATCGTCCTCGATGGTCTCGTCAACCTCGATATCGTCCTCCGATTCGGGCACGACGGCTTTCACCTTGCCGGTGTTCTCCTCGGCATCGGCCTCTTCGAGCGAGACCTCCTCGACCTCCGCCGGCTCCGGCGCGGTGTCGGCGGCTGGTGCATGCCGGGGTTCGGCGCCGCGTGTCGCGCGGGCCGGCGCCACGGGTGCGATCGGCACCACCTCGCCGGTATAGGGCGAGATCACCGGAGTCTTGTTGAGATCATAGAACTTCTTGCCCGTGGTCGGGCAAATACGTTTGGTTCCGAGTTCGGACTTGGCCACGGCAGAGGAATCCTGGGAATGTCTGAAAAGCGGTGTTTCACTTGGCTAGTTGGCGGCCCGCTGTCAATAGCGCATTACAGAGGAACGACATGCCCGTGACGGCGGGGAGACCATGTGGTACCTGCGCGCGAGCCTGAAAGGCGGATCCAAGGACACAATCTTGACTCATTCCGACAAGCCGACGCCGCTGCAGTCGCGCGCAAGCGGTCCCCTGACGGGGAAAGTGCGGGTGCCCGGAGACAAGTCGATCTCCCACCGCGCCCTCATCCTGGGCGCGCTCGCGGTCGGCGAGACCTGGATTTCGGGCCTGCTGGAAGGCGAGGACGTGCTCAACACCGCCAAGTCCATGCAGGCGCTGGGCGCCGGGGTCGAACGCACCGGCGATTTCGCCTGGAAGGTGAACGGCGTGGGCGTCGCCGGCTTCGCCGAGCCCAGGGCGCGGCTTGATTTCGGCAACTCCGGCACCGGCTGCCGGCTCGTCATGGGCGCTGTTGCCGGCTGCCCGATCTCGGCGGTTTTCGACGGCGATGCCTCGCTGCGCAGCCGTCCCATGCGCCGGATCCTCGATCCGCTCGAGAAGATGGGCGCCAAAGTGCTGTCCGGCGGCGAGAGTGGCCGTCTGCCGCTGACCATCCAGGGCGCGCGCGATCCACTGCCGATCACCTACAAGACCCCGGTCGCCTCGGCCCAGATCAAATCGGCCGTGCTGCTGGCCGGCCTGGCCGCGCCGGGTACCACGACCGTGATCGAGAGCGAGGCCAGCCGCGACCACACCGAGCTGATGCTGAAGCATTTTGGTGCCGACATTACCTCGATGCAGGAAGGTCGGCACGGCCGCCGCATCACGCTGGTGGGTCAGCCTGAGCTGCATGGCGCCACTGTCGTGGTGCCCGCCGATCCCTCCTCGGCAGCGTTCCCGATCGTTGCGGCGTTGATCGTCGAAGGCTCGGATGTCGTCCTGCCCGACCTCATGACCAACCCGCTGCGCACCGGCCTGTTCACCACACTGCGCGAAATGGGCGCCTCGATCGAAGAAAGCGACGTGCGCGGCGATGCCGGCGAGCCGATGGCGCAGCTGCGCGTGCGCGCCTCGAAGCTGCGCGGCGTCGAGGTGCCGCCGGAGCGCGCGCCCTCGATGATTGACGAATATCTGGTGCTGGCCGTGGCGGCCTCCTTCGCCGAAGGCACGACCATCATGCGCGGCCTGCAAGAGCTGCGCGTCAAGGAATCCGATCGCCTTGAGGCCACCGCCGCCATGCTCCGCGTCAACGGCGTGAAAGTCGAAATCTCCGGCGACGATCTGATCGTCGAAGGCCGCGGCCACGTCCCCGGCGGCGGCGTTGTGGCCACGCACATGGACCATCGTATCGCGATGTCCGCGCTGGTGATGGGCTGCGCCTCCGACCAGCCCGTGACCGTCGACGACACCGCGTTCATCGCCACCAGTTTTCCGGATTTCATTCCGATGATGCGTTCGCTGGGGGCCGCGTTTTCATGATCATCGCCATCGATGGACCCGCGGCCTCCGGCAAGGGGACGCTCGGCAAGCGCCTCGCCCATCATTACGGCTATCGTCATCTCGATACCGGGGTGATTTATCGCGCTGTGGCTTACGCCCTGATGCAGTCCGGCCACGATCTCCGCGACGAGGCGGCCGCGGTCGCGGCGGCGCTGGAACTCGATCCCGAAAAATTCGGCAATCCCGCCCTGAAGACCCAGAAGGTCGGCGAGGGCGCCTCGATCGTCTCGGCGATCCCGAGGGTTCGCGAGGTCCTGGTCAATTTTCAGCGGCAATTCGCCGCCGATCCCCCCGGGGCCGTGCTCGACGGCCGGGACATTGGAACCGTGATCTGCCCGCATGCCAACGTAAAAATCTTCGTCGTCGCCGACCCCAGGGTCCGCGCCCACCGCCGGACCATGGAAGCCAAGGCGAGGGGCGAGGAGGCGGACGAGGCGGCCGTGCTTGCCGACATCATCCAGCGCGATGAACGCGACAAGAACCGGTCGATTGCGCCCTTGAAACCGGCCTCGGATGCTTACTTGCTAGATAACTCCCAACTGGATATAGAAGGTGGCGTCCGGGCCGCCATCGACATTATCGAGGCCGTCCGAGCGGGCCGGTCGCGGGGTTAAGCCGCAGCCGTCATTGGAGGAAGCGCCCGCTCCCGCTCTTTGAGGTCGATAACCCCCGGTCCCCTGTTTGGGCCCGGCGCGATCCAGGCTCCGGACAAAGATTTCCACGTATCGAACGCGCGGGCCTCAGCCGGCCCGCTTCCGCTGTTCCGCCTCCGGGCTGAGCAACGAGCGGTCGCTCGAAGGTCTTGCGGACCTTCCGACACTGCGCGTGCGATGCGCCCATGAACCCAACGGCCGGCACGACATCCGCAACTGGAGAACAAATGGCTTCGATTTCTGCTGATACCTACAGCCCGTCGCGCGACGATTTCGCCGCGATGCTCGACGAGTCCTTCGCAGGTGGCAGCCTGCAGGAGAGCTCCGTCGTCAAGGGCAAGGTGGTTGCAATTGAAAAGGACATGGCCGTCATCGACGTCGGCCTGAAGACCGAGGGCCGCGTCGCCCTGCGCGAATTTTCCGGCCCCGGCCGTGACAGCGAGATCAAGGTCGGCGACGAGGTGGAAGTGTTCCTCGATCGCATCGAGAACGCCCTCGGCGAAGCCGTGCTGTCGCGCGACAAGGCGCGCCGCGAAGAGAGCTGGGGCAAGCTGGAGAAGGCGTTCCAGGGCAACGAGAAGGTCAACGGCGTCATCTTCAACCAGGTCAAGGGTGGCTTCACCGTCGACCTCGACGGTGCCGTGGCCTTCCTGCCGCGCTCGCAGGTCGACATCCGTCCGATCCGCGACGTTGCGCCGCTGATGAACAACTCGCAGCCGTTCCAGATCCTGAAGATGGACCGCCGCCGCGGCAACATCGTCGTGTCCCGCCGCACCGTGCTGGAAGAGACCCGCGCCGAGCAGCGCCAGGAGCTGGTGCAGAACCTCGAAGAGGGTCAGGTCATCGACGGCGTGGTCAAGAACATCACCGATTACGGTGCGTTCGTTGATCTCGGCGGCATCGACGGCCTGCTGCACGTCACCGACATCGCGTGGCGCCGCGTCAACCATCCGACCGAGGTGCTCTCGATCGGCCAGACCGTGAAGGTCAAGATCATCAAGATCAACCACGAGACGCACCGCATCTCGCTGGGCATGAAGCAGCTGCTGGACGATCCGTGGCAGGGCATCGAAGCCAAGTACCCGCTGGGTGCCCGCTTCACCGGCCGCGTCACCAACATCACCGACTACGGTGCGTTCGTCGAGCTCGAGCCGGGCATCGAAGGCCTGATCCACGTCTCCGAGATGTCGTGGACCAAGAAGAACATGCACCCCGGCAAGATCGTTTCGACCTCGCAGGAAGTCGAAGTGCAGGTGCTGGAGGTCGATTCCGTCAAGCGCCGCATTTCGCTCGGCCTCAAGCAGACCATGCGCAACCCCTGGGAGGTCTTCGTCGAAGGTCACCCGACCGGTTCGACGATCGAAGGCGAGGTCAAGAACAAGACCGAGTTCGGTCTGTTCCTGGGTCTCGAGGGCGATGTCGACGGCATGGTCCACCTCTCCGACCTCGACTGGAAGCTTCCGGGCGAGCAGGTGATCGACAACTACAAGAAGGGCGACGTGGTGAAAGCCGTGGTGCTCGATGTGGACGTCGAGAAGGAGCGTATCTCGCTCGGCATCAAGCAGCTCGAAGGCGACCCATTCGCCGAGCCGGGCGATGTCAAGAAGGGCGCAGTCGTCACCTGCGAAGTGCTCGAAGTGAAGGAAAGCGGTATCGAGGTGAAGATCACCGGGACCGATTTCTCGACCTTCATCAAGCGCTCGGAGCTTGCGCGTGACCGCAACGACCAGCGCACCGAACGCTTCGCCGTCGGCGAGAAGGTCGATGCCCGCGTGATCCAGTTCGACAAGAAGGCCCGCAAGGTCCAGGTGTCGATCAAGGCGCTCGAAGTCGCCGAAGAGAAGGAAGCCATCGCGCAGTACGGCTCCTCCGATTCGGGTGCGACGCTCGGCGACATTCTCGGCACCGCGCTCAAGAACCGCGGCGACAACAAGTAAGCGGAACGCTGGTTTCGCTGAGATCAAAGCCCCGGCGAAAGCCGGGGCTTTTTTCCTTTTTGCTGCGGCGGTAGCCCGGATGGAGCGCAGCGCAATCCGGGAAGTCTTTTTGTAACGCGACGACCCTGGATTGCGCTACGCTCCATCCAGGCTACGCGGCTATCGGCCTTGTTTTCTTCAAATTGCGCCGCATTTGATGTATCCAGATAAGCCGATGGTCACGCTGTGACGGCACAACGCGCCCAGCCTTTCATTTGGAGATATCTAGATGTCGCTCGATTCGGACGTCATCGTCGATCGCCGCAGGATACGTCGCAAGCTGACGTTCTGGCGCGTGATGGCCGCGCTGATCGCAATCGCGGCGATTGCGGGCTTCGCGCTGGTTGCGACACCCGGTGCGCGCGGCACGTTCGCATCCGCCGGCTCGATCGCGCGGGTCCAGATCGACGGGCTGATCCGCAGCGACTCCGATCGCACGCAGGCGTTGGAGCGCCTGGAGAATTCGCAGGCCGCCGCCGTCATCATTCACATCAACTCGCCGGGCGGCACCACCGCAGGCTCCGAGCAGTTATATGACTCGCTTGTACGGCTGAAGGCGAAGAAGCCGCTCGTCATCGTGGTCGAAGGCCTCGCCGCCTCCGGCGGCTATATCGGGGCGATTGCCAGCGATCACATCATCGCCCAGCAGAGCTCGCTGGTCGGCTCGATCGGCGTGCTGTTCCAGTATCCCAACGTCTCCGAGCTCTTGAAGACCATCGGCGTCAAGGTCGAGGAGGTGAAATCCTCGCCGCTGAAGGCCGCCCCCAATGGCTACGAGCCGACCAGCCCCGAGGCGCGCGCCGCGCTCGATGCCCTGGTGAAGGATTCCTATGCCTGGTTCAAGGGATTGGTGAAGGAACGCCGTGGCATGGATGACACGCAGCTCGAAAAAGTCGCCGATGGCCGCGTCTTCACCGGGCGCCAGGCGATCGATCTCAAGCTGATCGACCAGATTGG
The DNA here is from genome assembly GCF_023074175.1 of Bradyrhizobium sp. 139. Classification (GTDB taxonomy): domain Bacteria; phylum Pseudomonadota; class Alphaproteobacteria; order Rhizobiales; family Xanthobacteraceae; genus Bradyrhizobium. The sequence goes on along the minus strand of NZ_JADPKS010000012.1, from coordinate 102,272 downwards.
CGACGAGAAGACCGCCGTGACTTGGCTGGTCGAGCAGAAGGGCGTCAAGAAGGACCTCCCCGTCCGCGATTACAAGCTCCAGCCCCGCTTCGGCGATCTGCCGTTCCTCAAGACGGCGGCCGCCGTGACGCTGGAAGCGCTTGGTTTAGGCTCGATTGCGCATCAGATCGGGCAAACCGGCGTCGTGCAGGCCGTTGATCGGTTCGGAATGGATGGAATGCTGGCGCTATGGCAGCCGGCCGCGTCAAATTGACGGATCCAAGCGAGCGTCCGGGGCTTTTCCCGTCTGGCGGGTACAGGGGCAGTCCGCTTTTTCGGCATTTGTCACCTACTTTCACGACGCTCAACCTTGATTTAGCGTCTTGACAGATCACGGTATTTTCACGGAAATGGTCGTCCGCACGCTCCCGGGTCCTATCTCTCGATGATCAAATCCGAACTTGTTCAGCGTATCGCCGAGCACAACCCGCATCTGTACCAGCGGGATGTCGAGAACATTGTGAATGCGATTCTCGAAGAGATCGTAGCGGCTCTCGCGCGCGGTGATCGCGTCGAGTTGCGCGGCTTCGGTGCCTTCTCGGTCAAGCATCGCCCTGCGCGCGCAGGGCGCAATCCGCGCACCGGCGCCCATGTGCCCGTCGATCAGAAGAGCGTTCCGTTCTTCAAGACCGGCAAGGAAATGCGCGAACGGCTGAACCGGGACCATCCGGATCCCGGCGCGCCAGACTGAGGCCGGCGTCAGGGTTTCCCGCGGTCGCAGCGATGCGGCCGGAAGCTTGATTCAAGGCGAGCGAAGGCAGATGCGAAAGTTCCTGACCGCGCTGATCGTGATTCCGCTGGGCCTGATCCTGGTGACCTTCGCCGTCGCCAACCGGCATTTCGTCACAGTCTCCTTCGATCCCTTCGTTTCGAACGACCCGTCATTGTCAGTGACGTTGCCACTGTTCCTGCTTCTCATCCTGACGGCTGCATTCGGCGTCCTGGTCGGCGGCTGCGCCGTCTGGTTCGGCCAGCGGCACTGGCGGCGCGCGGCGCGCCGGAATGATGCGGACGCGCGGGCTGCCAAGGCCGAACTGGCCGATCTGCGGGCCCAGGCGGCCGCAGCAAAACCTGAGTCCCGGCGCCTCCCCGTCTCCTCCGGGGCGGGCCTTTACGGGCCTATCGGGCGAGACAAGCAGCGCGCGACGTTGTAGAAGCGGCCGCAACCGAAAACCCTGTTTTCCCGGCCGCGGGCTTGCGGCCTTCACCTGCTTTGAGACCATGTCCCTGCTCGTTAAAATCTGCGGCCTGTCCACGCGCGAGACGCTCGAAGCAGCGCTCGACGCCGGCGCCGATATGGTGGGGTTCGTATTTTTTCCGCCGTCGCCCCGGCATCTGGCGCTGGAAACCGGGCGCGACCTCGGCCGTCAGGTGAAGCGGCGCGCGCTCAAGGTCGCGCTCACGGTCGATGCCGATGACGCGACGCTCGACAACATCATGGACGCGCTGTCGCCGGACATTTTCCAGCTCCACGGCAAGGAGAGCGTGGCACGGCTGCGCGACATCAAGCAGCGGTTCGGCCGCCCGGTGATGAAAGTCGTGCCGGTCGCAACCGCCGCCGATCTCGCCGTGCTGCCTGGCTACACCGCGGTCGCCGACCGCATCCTGTTCGATGCGCGCGCGCCGAAGGATGCGACCCGGCCCGGCGGCCTTGGTGCCCCCTTCAACTGGCATCTGCTCGAAAATCTCGATCTGAAATTGCCCTACATGGTCTCGGGCGGGCTTCACGCCGACAATGTTGCGGAAGCGCTTCGCGTCACCGTCGCCGGCGGCGTCGACGTGTCCTCCGGCGTCGAGAGCGCCGCCGGCGTCAAGGATCCCGAGATGATCAAGGCCTTCATTCGCGCCGCGCGCGCCACCCAAGAGTTGAGCGTTCGATGAACATCGCCAAGCCAAATTCCTATCGCAGTGGTCCCGACGAGCGCGGCCATTTCGGCATCTTCGGCGGCCGCTTCGTGGCCGAAACCCTGATGCCGCTGATCCTGGATCTGGAGAAGGCCTACACCGCGGCCAAGGCCGATCCGGCATTCCAGGCCGAGATGAACGGCTATCTCAAGAACTATGTCGGCCGGCCCTCGCCGCTGTATTTCGCCGAGCGCCTGACCGAACATCTCGGCGGCGCCAAGATCTATCTGAAGCGCGAAGAGCTCAACCACACCGGCTCGCACAAGGTGAACAACGTGCTCGGCCAGATCATGCTGGCGCGGCGCATGGGCAAGAAGCGCATCATCGCCGAGACCGGCGCCGGGCAGCATGGTGTCGCCACCGCGACGCTGTGCGCGCGGTTCGGGCTGGAATGCATCGTTTACATGGGCGCCGTCGATGTCGAACGGCAGCAACCCAACGTCATCCGCATGGAGATGCTGGGCGCCAAGGTGATGCCGGTGCAGTCGGGTACGCGCACGCTGAAGGACGCCATGAACGAGGCGTTGCGCGACTGGGTTACCAACGTGCACAACACGTTCTATTGCATCGGCACGGTGGCGGGTCCGCATCCCTATCCGACTCTGGTGCGCGACTTCCAGTCGATCATCGGCAACGAGACCAAGGCGCAGATGCAGGAGGTCGAAGGCCGCCTGCCGGATTCGCTGGTCGCCTGCATCGGCGGCGGCTCGAATGCGATGGGCCTGTTCCATCCGTTCCTCGACGATTCCACCGTCGAAATCTTCGGCGTCGAAGCTGCGGGCCATGGGCTGACGCAGCTGCATGCGGCCTCGATCGCGGGCGGCCGTCCCGGCGTTCTCCACGGCAACCGCACCTATCTGCTGATGGATGCGGACGGCCAGATTCAGGACGCGCATTCGATCTCGGCCGGCCTCGATTATCCCGGCATCGGACCCGAGCATTCCTGGCTGCACGAGGTCGGCCGCGTCAATTATCTCTCCGCGACCGATGACGAGGCGCTCGCAGCATTCCAATTGCTGTCGCGGCTGGAAGGCATCATCCCCGCGCTCGAGCCAGCTCATGCCATCGCCAAGGTGATGGAGCTCGCGCCGAAGCGGCCGAAAGATCACCTGATGGTCGTCAATCTCTCCGGCCGCGGCGACAAGGACGTCCCGCAGGTCGGCGACATCCTGAAGGGCAAGAGCAAGTGAGGCGAGGTTCGCTCTTTCTTCACCTCTCCCCGTCGGGGAGAGGTCGGCTGCGACGCAGCCGGGTGAGGGGTCTTTCCACTCACTCGAACCTGAGCGAGGTGACGATCAACTCGAGGACACCCTCGAGATTTTCGTGCTTGTCGGTATTCGAGACTCGAACGAGGAGAAAGCCGCAAGCTTCGAGCACTTCGGTCCGACGTTTGTCTCGATCGAGCTCCGACGGGGTGGAATGCGTCATGCCGTCGACCTCGATGATCAGTTTTCCGTCGAGCGTTACGAAATCAACGACGTACCGGTCGATCGGGTGCTGTCGGCGAAACTTCCATCGGGCAAGCTGCCAATTCCGCAGCGCCTGCCAAAGCTTCGCTTCGGCGCTTGTTTGTGATTCGCGGAGTCTTCGCGATTTGGACTTGAACCTCTCCATCCCCCTCACCCGGCTGCTTCGCAGCCGACCTCTCCCCGCAGGGGAGAGGTATAGCACGGCGGCCGCGAAACCATGACCACGCGTATCGACTCCCGTTTTGCCGAGCTGAAGAAAGCGGGCCGCTCGGCCTTCGTCACCTTCCTGATGGCCGGCGATCCCGATCCCGCGACCTCGCTCGAGATCATCAAGGCGCTGCCGAAGGCGGGCGCCGACGTGATCGAGATCGGCATGCCCTTCACCGATCCGATGGCCGATGGGCCGTCGATCCAGGCCGCCGGTCTGCGCGCACTCAAGGCCGGCATGACGTTGAAGAAAACGCTGGAGCTCGTGCGCGGCTTCCGCAAGGACGACAACGCAACGCCGATCGTGCTGATGGGCTACTACAATCCGATCTACATCTATGGCGTCGACAAATTCCTGGTCGATGCCAAGAGTGCCGGCGTCGACGGGCTCATCATCGTCGACCTGCCGCCGGAGGAAGACGACGAGCTCTGCCTGCCGGCGATGAAGGCCGGCCTCAACTTCATTCGCCTGGCGACGCCGACGACCGACGACAAGCGTCTGCCGGCCGTGCTCGCCAACACGTCGGGCTTCGTGTACTACGTCTCGATCACCGGCATCACCGGTGCGGCGGCTGCGGACTCAACGGCCGTGAGCGAGGCGATAGCCCGCATCAAGCGGCACACAGACCTGCCGGTCTGCGTCGGCTTCGGCATCCGTACGCCGGAGACCGCCCGCGCCATCGCGTCGCACGCCAATGGCGCGGTCGTCGGCACCGCGCTGGTCGATGCCCTCAGGAACAGTCTCGATGCGGAAGGGCGGGCGACCGCCAAAACGGTCAACGCCGTGGCTGAATTGGCGGCCTCCTTGGCCCAGGGCGTCAAGGGCGCGCAACAGGCGGCGGAATAAGCCATAGTTCCGCTGCCAAGGCGGACGACACGGCGGACGACACGGCGGCTTGCTGGGCAGAGGCCCGGCCGCCATATACCCCTTCAGGCGATCCCCTGCGCGGGATCGCACATCGGAGCAAACCATGAACTGGCTTACCAATGTGGTCCGGCCGAAGATCCGCAACATGCTGCGGCGGGAGACGCCGGAGAATCTATGGATCAAATGTCCGGATTCCGGGCAGCTCGTGTTCTACAAGGACGTCGAGGCCAACCAGTTCGTCATCCCCGGCTCGAACTACCATATGCGCATGAACGCGGTGGCGCGTCTGAAGTCGATCTTCGACAACGAGACCTGGTACGACGTCGCGCTGCCGGACGTCACGCCCGACCCGCTCAAGTTCCGCGACGAGAAAAAATATGTCGACCGCATCAAGGATGCGCGGGCGCGGACCAATCTGAACGATGCAATCAAGGTCGGCTACGGCAAGCTCGAAGGCGCCGCCGTCGTTGTCGCCGTGCAGGATTTCGATTTCATGGGCGGCTCGCTCGGCATGGCCGCGGGTGAAGCCATCGTGCGCGGGCTGGAGCTCGCTGTCGAGAAGAAGTCGCCGTTCATCGTGTTCGCCGCATCAGGCGGCGCGCGCATGCAGGAAGGCATCTTGTCGCTGATGCAGATGCCGCGCACCACGGTCGCGGTGCAGATGCTGCGTGAGGCGAAACAGCCCTACATCGTCGTGCTGACCAACCCGACCACCGGCGGCGTCACCGCGTCCTATGCGATGCTGGGCGACGTCCAGATCGCCGAGCCCGGCGCACTGATCGGCTTTGCCGGCGCGCGCGTGATCGAGCAGACCATCCGCGAGAAATTGCCCGAAGGATTCCAGCGCGCCGAATATCTGAAAGAGCATGGCATGGTCGACATGGTCGTGCATCGCCACGAGTTGCGTCCGACTTTGGCGCGACTGTGCCGTCTGCTGACCAAGGCTCCGGCGCTGGAGAGCGCATCGAAGCCGGCGCAGGCCGTGACGAGCCCGGCCCAGATCGTGTCGGCCCCCGAGACGGCGCCGGCTGCGCCGCACGCGTGAACGCCTCCTCTGATAGCGCAAAGCCGTCGCTCGGTGAACTGATCGGGCGGCTGTCGGCTCTGCATCAGAAGCGCATCGATCTCGGGCTGGAGCGGATGCACCGCCTGCTCGAGCGGCTCGGTCACCCCGAACGCAAGCTGCCGCCGGTGATCCATATTGCCGGCACCAATGGCAAGGGTTCGACGCTCGCTTATCTGCGCGCGACGCTGGAGGCAGCCGGCCTGCGCGTCCACGCCTACACCTCGCCCTATCTCGTGCGCATCAACGAATGTTTCCGGCTCGGCCGTGTCGGCGGCGGCGTGCTCGTCGGCGACGACGAATTGCGCGCCGCTCTTGAAGAGGTCGAGCGCGTCAATGCCGGCGAGGCTGCGACATTGTTCGAGCTGAAGACCGCGGCGGCGTTTTATCTGTTCGCACAGAACCCGGCCGATGTCGTGCTGCTCGAAGTCGGCCTCGGCGGCCGGCTCGATTCGACCAATGTGATCGACGCGCCGGCGGCCTGCGTGATCACGCCGGTCAGCATGGACCATATGGATTTCCTTGGCGACACGCTGATCTCCATCGCCGGCGAGAAGGCGGCGATCATCAAGCGCGGCATGCCCGTGGTTTGCGCCGAGCAGTCGCAGGAAGCGATGGCCGTGATCGAGGCGCAGGCCAGGCGCATGCGCGCGCCGCTGTTTGCCGCGGGCGAGAGCTGGCACGTTAATATCGAGCACGGGCGTCTGGTCTATTCCGACGATCGTGGCCTGATGGATCTGACGGCGCCACGCCTGTTCGGACGGCATCAATTCGACAATGCGGGTCTCGCGATCGCGACGCTGCGTGCCATCCAGACATTCAAAGTCAGCCAGGCGGCATTCGAGGCCGGCATCGTCGGCGCGGAATGGCCGGCGCGGATGCAGCGGATCACGTCGGGCGAACTGCTCTCCTGGGGGCCACAGGGGTCGGAGATCTGGCTCGACGGCGGGCACAATGCCGACGGCGGGCGCGTTGCGGCGGCCGCGCTCGGCGACCTCGAAGAGCGGGTGTCGCGGCCGCTGGTCGTGATCGCGGGCATGATGGCCAACAAGGACGCAAAGGGTTTTCTTGCCAATTTTGCCGGCCTGACCCGTCACATCATCGCGGTGCCGATCCCCGACACCGATAACGCGATGCCGGTCGACCGGCTTGCGGACGCCGCGCGCAGCCTCGGCATGCGCGTCGAACTCGCGCCCGGCATCGAAGCCGCGCTGCGCGCCTTATCGCGGCTTGCCTATGAGGTGCCGCCGCGCATCCTGATCACCGGCTCGCTCTATCTCGCCGGCCACGTGCTCGGCATTAACGGCACGCCTCCTGCATAGCGGCTGCGTAAATATTGCGTCCGGGGCACGAGGGTGAGGTTGATAATGCGTTTTGCCGCGATCGCCGACATTCATGGAAATTACCTCGCGCTGGAGGCGGTGCTCGCCGACATCCGCGCGCAAGGCATCGCCGACATCGTCAATCTCGGCGACATGCTGAGCGGTCCGCTCGATGCGCGCCGCACCATCGAGATCCTGATGACGCTCGACGCCGTGCACGTGCTCGGCAATCACGACCGCTATCTGCTCGACCGCCCCCGGGAGAAAATGGGCTCGTGGGACCGTCCAGCGCATGCCCAGCTCAATGTTGCGCAACTCGATTGGCTGCGCGCGCAGCCGATGAAGCGTGTGTTTCGCGAGCAGGTCTTGCTTTGCCACGCGACGCCTGACAATGACGAAGTCTACTGGCTCGATACCGTGCATCCCGAGGGTACGGTCGCGCTATCGCAGCTGGATCGGATCGAGCAGCACGCGCAAGGCATCACGCAGTCCCTGATCCTCTGCGCCCACACCCATCTCGCCCGCGCCGTGCGGCTTCGCGACGGCCGGCTGATCGTCAATCCCGGCAGCGTTGGCAGCCCCGGCTATCGCGATGTGCATCCATTCCCGCATGTCGTCGAAGCCGGCACGCCGCACGCGCGCTATGCGATCCTCGAACTCGTTGACGGCGCCTGGCAGGTGACGTTCCGTCACATCGCGTACGACCACGAGGCGATGGCCGCGCTGGCGCGTCGCAACAGCCAGCCGGAGCTGGCGACCGCGCTCGCGACCGGTTGGATCAAATAGACATCTTCCGCGCAGCCCGGATTGCGCTGCGCTCCATCCATCGGGGTGCGGGCAAAACAAAACGGCCGGCGAAGCGCCGGCCGTGGTCGAAAATCATCGTGTCGCGACGCAGATCAGACCGCGGAGGTGATCCACTGCTGAAGCTTCGCCTTCGGCGCGGCGCCGACCTGGCGGGAGGCCATCTCGCCGCCCTTGAAGATCATCAAGGTCGGGATCGACATCACGCCGTACTTCGAGGCGGTCTTCGGGCTCTCGTCGACGTTGAGCTTCACGATCTTGACCTTGTCGCCCATCGCGCCGGCGATCTCGTCGAGGGCGGGCGCGATCATGCGGCAGGGGCCGCACCATTCGGCCCAGAAATCGACGACCACGGGGCCGTTCGCCTTGAGCACTTCGGCTTCGAAATCGGTGTCAGAAACCTTACCAACGGCCATGGTCGTACCTCGTACCTGAGAGAAGGGCGCGACGGGAATCGCGCCAAGATCATGGCGTCAACCTATGAATGGCTCCTTGCCGGGTCAAGGACGCTCACGCCGACATGAAGGGATGCCAGCGCCGCGTCCAGCGCGGGAGCTGAAATCTCCATATATTCAAGGGCCTCGGTCCAGAGCAGGACGGCGCGGAGCGGCTTTTGGGGAAAAAGCCTCGATAGCACCGCCCGGTACAGCGCGAGCTGACGGACATAGGCGGCGGGCGCCGCAGTGGCGCTCTTGGGAGCCGCCTGGTTGGTCTTGAAATCGACGATCAGAACCTCATCCGGCCGAACGACCAGCCGGTCGATCTGGCCCGACACCAGCGCCGGCGACCGGCCCGGCCGCTCCAGCCGGCCGACGATGGCCACCTCTGCCCGGCTGCCGGCGGCAAAGACCGGCGCAAAGCGCGGCTCGGCGATCAGGGCGAGCACTTTATCGGCCAACGCGGTGCGGTCGGCCTCCGTCCAGTCGGACGCATTGCGTGCCATGAACCCGAGCGCGGCCTCGCGGCGGCGTTCCGCGGCGAGGTCCGGGAGCGATTGCAGCAACCGGTGCACCAGCGTGCCGCGCTGCAGTGCCAGCGCACGGGGCTGCACCGATTCGCCTGATCGCACCGCGCGGCCTTCCTCGGCCGACTGGCCGGAAGGGCGCACGGGATCGTCATCGAGCATCTCGCGCGGTGCCGACGTCCGCAGCCAGTCCGGCAATGCGATCGATTGGTCCACCGACATCGCAGGCGTGCCCAGCGCCGCGACATCCTCCGGCCGGGCGAATCGGGTCACCTTGCCGAGCGGCGTCTCGATCGTTTGCTTCTCCAGGCCCGAGCCGGCGAGCCCGGTGTCGACCAGATCGTACCAGCTCAGCTTGCGAACCGTCTTCATGTTGCCGGGCATGCAGCCGCCGACGATCAGGCGGTCGGCGGCGCGCGTCATCGCGACATAGAGCAGGCGGCGATATTCGTCCTCGGTCTCCTCGAGCATCGCCTTGCGCGCCTCGACGACGGGCTTGGGATCGTCGGCCTTGCGGCCGGCCCAGACCACCACCTCGCCGCCATTGCCGCGCGGCACCTGGATCAGCCGCAGCCGCTGCGAGTCCGCGGGAGACGATGTGGTGTCGACCATGAACACGACCGAGGCCTCCAGGCCCTTGGCGCCGTGCACGGTCATCACCCGCACCTCGTCGCGCGAGATCTCCATGTCGCGCTTCACCTCGGTGTCGGCCGACCGCAGCCAGGCCATGAAGCCTTGCAGCGAGGCCGGCGCCTTCCGCTCGTAGTTCAGTGCCAGCTCCAAAAATTCGTCGAGCGCGTCGTTGGCCTCGTGGCCGAGCCGGCGCAGGATGCGCGCCCGGCCGCCGTCGCCGCCAAGCAACCAGGCGTAGAAGGCGAACGGAGTCTCGTCGCGCGACCGCGCCGCGCAGGCTTCGAGCCGCCGCAGTGCCGTGGCGAATTTCTCGCTTGTGGCTGCATGCTCGGCGAGCGCACGGCGCAGCGATCCCTTGCGACCCCAAGCGAGTGTAAAGAGGTCATCCTCATCGAGCCCGAACAGCGGGCTCTTCAGCGCGACCGCGAGCGCGAGATCGTCCTGCGGCAGCAGCAGCGCGTCGGCGAGATTCATCAGGTCGATGATCGCGATGTGCTCGGTCAGCTTCAGCCGGTCGGCGCCGGCGACCGGAACATTGGCGTGCTTCAGTGCCTGGATCACGGCGTCGAACGCGTTGCCGCGCCGGCGCACCAGGATCAGCATGTCGCCGTAACGCAGCGGCCGGCGCTCACCTTCGTGCCCCGTCAGCGTGCCGCTCTCGACCAGTTGCTTGATCTCGGCCTGGATGCGGCGGGCGAGCTTCACCTCGGGGCTGGTGGCGGCGACGCCGTCGAACGGCGCCCGCCAGCCCTCGATCTCCTGCCTGTCATCGGCCTCCGCAAGGTCCCACAGCTCGATCACGCTGGGACCTGCGTCGGCAAGCGCGTTGTGCAGGGGGTGGCCGATCTCGACCGAATGGATGCTCTTGTAGATCGCGGGCTCGCGGAAGACATGGTCGACCGAGTGCAGGATCGCGGCGCCGGAGCGGAACGAATAGGTGAAGGCGACCGGATCGAATTTCAGCCCGGCCGCGGTGAACTTGCGATGCAGCTCGCGCCGGCGCGCGTCGAATTCGCGCGGAGCCGCGCCCTGGAACGAGAATATCGACTGCTTCTCGTCGCCGACGGCGAAGACCGTGCGGTTCAGCCCTTCGCGCGCACCTTCGCCCGCGGTGAATTCCGAGATGATGTGCGCGACGATATCCCATTGCCGCGGGCTGGTGTCCTGGGCCTCGTCGATCAGGACATGGTCGACGCCGCGGTCGAGCTTGTAATGCACCCAGCCCGAAGAGACGCGATTCAGCATGGCCAGCGTCTTGTCGATGAGGTCGTCATAGTCGAGCAGCCCGCGCTCCTGCTTCTCGCGGCGGTAGTTCGCAGCGGCGGCCGTCGCGATATGCAGGAGAGCCGCGGTGCGGTCGCGCATGGTCACCGCGCGGCGCTTCTCGATCAGCCCGCCGATGCGTTGCGCCTCGTTCTCGAACAGCCGGGCGACGGAGGGGGTGTGATCGCAAAACTTCTTGGTCAGCACCGACTTGCGCGGCAGCTTTTCATCGGTGAGGAAGACGCAGAGATAGGCATCGACCTGCGCGCCGCCGGAAAAGACTTTTGCTTCGCGGAGCCGACCGGCCTGGTCGTTGTCGGATTTGCTGCCGTCCTCCAGCGCAAAAGCGATGTCATCCCAGCGCGATCGCGGCAGGAACGGACCGTCGAGAATTTCCGTTTCGACGTCCTCGATGCGATCGCTGGCGTCCACGCCCAGCGCCGCTGTCATCTGCTCGGCTGCCAGCTCAGCGTTCCCGGCCTCATCGGTCCAGGCCATGAAATGATCGCGGCTCAGACAGGCCTCGCGCACGACCTCCTTGAAGGTGACATCGGCGGCGCTCGCCATCGCAGTCAGCAGCGCGCGGCCGGTGACGCTATCAGGATCGCGCGCGGCCTCCAGCAGTACCTTCAGATTGGCGCGCTCCATCATGTCGGTCTGGTCGCGATCGTCGATCACCGCGAAGCGCGCCGGCACGTTGGCCTCGAACGGAAACTGCTGCAGCAGGCGGGTGCACAGCGCGTGGATGGTCTGCACCTTCAGTCCGCCGGGCGTCTCCAGCGCACAGGCGAACAGTTTTCGCGCTTCGCGGCGCAACTTTGAATTGGGATGCGGGATGCCGACCGCCTTGATCGCCGCGTCGAGTGCCGTGTCGTCGAGCGTCACCCAATGCCCGAGCGTGGTGAACACGCGCTCGGCCATGTTGGCGGCAGCCGCCTTGGTGAAGGTGATGCAGAGGATCTTTTCCGGCGGCACGCCAGAGAGCAGCAGGCGGATCACCCGCTGCACCAGCACATGCGTCTTGCCCGAGCCGGCATTGGCCGACACGAACGCCGACGCAGTCGGATCGGACGCGCGTGCCTGCCGCGCGCGCACCTCATCGGGAATGGGACGCGGCAACTTCACCATTCCTCGATTCCCAATCCGCCGGCCGCGGACCATTCCTTGATCCGGGCTAAGTCGTCATAAGTGCCGTAGCGGTTCGTCCACATCGGCAAGTTCAGCGAGGTGTAGGGCTGGCTCTCGTCCTCGAAGGCGCGGATCAGCGCCTCCAGCTTGGTCCGTGCTTCGGCAGCAGCCGTATCAGGCGGCTGCGGCTCGTCGCCTTGCCTATATTTGAGCTCGAGGATGCGCTCCTCGCCCGGCGGATTGTTGCCGCTCAGGCGCACATAGACGAGCTGGCTCACGGACGCGCCGGCATCGATATCGGGAAAACCGCCCTCGCGCAGGATCGCGGCTTCCAGCGCGAGCTGCGGCGACAGGCCCATCCGGACCTGCTTGCCGGTCGGCGGCTGGCCGGTCTTGTAGTCGAGGATGGCATAGCCGCCGCCCTGGCGCCGCTCGATGCGGTCGGCGCGGGCGGAGAGCTGGAAGCTGCGCTCGTGGTCGAGCCGGATCGAGATCTCACCGCGGGTCTCTGCGGTGATCGCTTCGATCGCGCCCCGCCGCGCCGTCTCCCATTCGCCGAACCAGCGCACGATGCGCTGGAAGCGCGGCCACCACAGCGCCCGCGCCTCGGGCCGCTCCATCAGCGGAGCAAAATATTTCTCGCCGATCGCACGCAGCACGCGGGCGGGATCTTCAGGAAGATGCGTCGCATAGCTTTCCGTGAACTCGCCGAGTGCATCGTGGATCGCCGAGCCGCGGTCGGCGGCCGACAGCGGCATGTCGACGGGATCGAGTGCGTCCAGCCGCAGGATGCGTTTGGCGTAGATCGTGTAGGGGTCGCGCAACCAGTCTTCGATTTCGGTGACCGACATCTTCAGCGGCCGTGTCGCGCGTGGCGGACGCGGCTCGGGCTGCTTGATCGGCCTGACGTCGGCGGGTTGGTCCAGGGCGGCGGCGAACTGCACGTACTCGTCGCCGGAGCCGATCGCCGCCTTCCAATGCGCCTCGCCCGCGACGGCTTCGAGCCGGTGCAGGAAGCGCGAGGCCACCGCCGGCGCGCCGCCGGCCTTGGCGGAATGGGTGAGGATCACCTCGCCGGCGCCGAGCAGCTGCGCGAAATCGTGGGCGGAGAGGCCGATACGGCGCTCAGGCAGATCGAGGCCGAGCTGGTGCCGCATCGGTCGGCTGAGCCAGGGATCGATGCGCGGCGCCGGCGGCCAGACGCCCTCGATCAGTCCGCCGACGATGATTCGGTCGGCCTGCATCAGGCGCGATTCCAGCGGGCCGTAGATCTGAAGCCGCGCGCCGGGCTTGTCTCGCCGCCGCACCGCGCGATCGCCAAATGCGGTCTGGAAGACGTCTGCGTAGTCCGGCAGCGTCACCATCAGTCCGCTGGTCGTGCCGCCGCGCAGGAGATCGTCGAAGGCGCTCGCGAGTGCGAGGCCCTCGCGGTCCTCGAAGGCCAGGGAAATGCCCTGCTCGTCGCGCGACAGCTCGATCATGATCTCGCGGTGGCGATGTGCGAGCTCGGCGAAGTCAAACGCCTTCGCTGACGCCAGGCTCTCGATCGGCGCCAATGCTATCCGCAGGGCATCGATCAGCGCCTGGATGCGATCGAGGTCTTCCGCTTTGAGACGCGCGCGCGGCTCGGCCTTATGCAGCGCGGAGACCTCGCTGCGCCACAGCTTTGCCAGCTCCTCGCGGAAGCGATTGAATTCACGCAGCAGGCCGGCAGTGCCTGCAGGCGGTCGCGTGCCGCGCAAAACCGCAAGCTCCAGGCCCTCGATCGCCGCCCTCCATGCGCCAGGTGCGCGGCCGAGCCGGCACAGCGGATGCTTCAGCATCGCCAACAGCGTCGGCGGCTCCAATCCCTTGGTCGCAGCCTCCGCTGTGAGCCGCGCAAAGACGCCGGCGGACGTCTCCATCAAGACGTCGCCGCCGGAATCGTCGAACGCGAGGTCCCACCGGGTCAGCGCGGCCATCACCCGCCGCGCCAGTGCGCGATCGGGCGTGACAAGCGCGGCGGATTTGTCGAGATGCCGCGCCTCGCGCATCGCAATCGCGATGGCGAGGGCTTCCATCTCGGGATTGGGGGCTTCGACCACTGCGAGATTGTTCATGCCGCCGGTGATCTTCGCGGCCACATCCGGCTGCTTCAGGCGGTCGTGCCAAATCTCGGTCCTGGCCGATGGCCGCATCGATTCGGAGGCGAGCAGATCGCGGCCGCCTTCCGCCGGAGGCTGGAGGATATCGACGTCGCTGCGCTTGATGCCAAAGCGATCCAGCAGCGCGTGCATGGCATATTGCGGATGGTTCGAGACCGGATGCTCCGCGAACTTGCCGAGCGAGTCGCGTACGCCGCCGATGCTGCGCCAGGCATCGTCGTCGAGATCGGTGTCGAGGCCGGGCAGCACCACGGCGCCATGCGGCAGCGAGGCGACGGCGTGGAGAAATCTTGCCGTGGCCGGCATCGAGCCGGTCGAACCGGCCGCGATCACGGGGCCATGGTGATGCGCGGTCAGCCGCTTGGCTTCGGCATCGATCAGGAGGTCGCGGCGGGCAGCGGGCTCGATGCGTTTGATTTCGGCGAGATGACCGGGCCAGGCGATGCGCGCGATTCGCAAAAATTCGAGCGAGTGCTGCCAGTACCGGTCGAGCAGGTCAGGCACGAGGCCATCGAGCGCGCTCCAGTCGACGCCGCGCGTGACCATGTCGTCGATCAGCCGCGCGAGATCAGAGGCCAGCGCCAGCGTCGAAGCGGGGCCGCCGACGACCAGCGGAGACAGCACCGGGCCCTTGGCCCAGGCCGCGACCAGCTGCGCCAGCGTCAGCCGCCGTTCGAGCTCGCCGAGGCGCGGCGGAATATCGAGCGGCGTTGCGCCGGAAAACTGTTCGCCCTCATCGGCGAAAGCGAGTTCATCCTCGTCGATGTCGCCGAGCGCGACGATGCGCGGCAGCACCACCGCATCGGCCGCCATCTCGTCGAGAAAGATCTCGCGCACGATGCGCATCGCGCGCCGGGTCGGCAGGTACAGCGTGGCATCCGCAAGCCGCGCCGGTTCCTTGCGCGCCTCGAAACCGTCGACCAGCCGGCCGTCGAGGAGGGCCGTGACGACGCTGCGCAGAAACGGGACTGAGATGGGAACGCTGAAAACGCGCATCGGCTGCCTGATTCGAGGATCAGGCGCCAGTATAGGGAGATGGACTCAAATGGTCATGGGCGGCGGGGATGTCTTTCCCCGTTGTTCGCCGGACTTCGTAGATTCGTAGGGCGGGCAAAGGCGCTCTTGCGCCGCGCCCACCATGTCTCACCCCGAGTTTCAACTTGATTGGTGGGCACGCTTCGCTTTGCCCGCCCTACTGGAGGGTGCCTATGCCACGCTCTCCAGAAACGCCTCTTCCGCCGCATGCACGGCATCAGGCGTGCCGACATGCATCCAGACGCCGTCGAGGCGCAGGCCGAACAGCCGCTCCTGCTCGTTGGCATGGTCGAACATCTTGGTCAGCGAGAACTCGCCCTGCGGTGCGCCGGCGAAGATCGAGGGCGACAGGATCGCCGCGCCGGCATAGACGAACGGAACGACCTCTTTTTCCTTGCGCTTGCGCAGGGCCCCGTCGGGCAGCATCCCGTAATCGCCGCGACCGCTATAGCCGATGCTGGTCGTCGTCGGCGCCATCAGCAGCAGGATGTCCATGCGCGCGGGATCGAAGTTTTCAGCAAGCCGCGCCAGGTTCGAGCGCACGCCGTCGATCCACAGCGTGTCGGAATTGACGTGGAAGAACGGCGCGTCACCGAGCAGCGGCAGTGCCTTGACCACACCGCCGCCGGTGCCGAGCACCTGGTCGCGCTCGTCCGAGATGATCACGCGCGGATGCTGGCGGCACGCGGTGTGATTGATGATCTGGTCGGGCAGATAGTGCACATTGACGATCGCCTCGGTCACGCCGGCGTCGCCGAGCTTCTCGAGCACATGGTCGAGCAGCGGCTGGCCGGCCACCGGCACCAGCGGCTTCGGCATCTTCTCCGTCAACGGACGCATGCGCAGGCCGAATCCTGCGGCGAGCACCATGGCTTTGGTCGGCTTGACGGACATCGTTGGCTTTCTCAGACTGTCTTTCTCAGACCTTTTGGCTTCGCGTTCGCGGCAATCCTAGCACGGGCCTTGGTCAGCTGCACCGAACCACAACCGCCTTAACCACCCGCCGTGACGGTTGTACGACGGGTGTTGCCGTTACGCCCCGACGGATGTGGAACGCACCCTTTTCTTCCTGTCGCCGAGCTTGAGGAAATTGACGCCGATCTGGTCACCATTGACCCAAGCCAGTTCGCAGCGCCGGTACGCGAGCCCGGTGGACGACAGCAGGAGAAAAAATTCCTTCAGATGCAGGCCTTCGACCGAACCGTCGATGGTCAGCTTGGCGCCGCTCTCGGAGATGTCCTCCATGGTGCAGTCGCGCCGCCAGGTGCCGTCGATTCCCATCATCTGAGCCGCGATCCCGCGTTCGAAAACAACCCGGCTGTTGCCGCGCTGGTCCGTCTTCACCGCCATCTGCCTTGCTCCAGCCCGTCATTATCCGGCTGCCTCGCCGCGAGAATACCGGCGTCTTGGCTAACAGCCGGTAAATCGGCCCCGAATCAGGCTTAGGGCGACGCTTGGGTCGTCCCTTGGGGGAGCGGGACGTTGGCGAGGTACCAGTCGCGCAGGTGAGCCAGCGCGGGATGCGCCAGCGAGCGCTGGAGGTAGGTCCAGATCCGCGGCTGGTGGCGCAGATAATGCGGCTTACCGTCGCGGCGATTGAGGCGGGCGAAGGTGCCGAGCAGGCGCGTATTCCGCTGCGCCGACATGATCGCATAAAGCTCAGCGAAGCCAGCCGGATCGAAGCTCGCATCGTCTGCGCGGCGGGCCTTGATGTAGCGCGACAGCAGCGTCAGCTCGAGGCTTTCGGGCACGTCGATGCGGGCATCCTGGAGCAGCGAGACGACGTCGTAGGATTGCGGTCCGAGCACGGTGTCCTGGAAATCGATCACACCGACGCGCTCGATGCCGGTGCGGTCCGCGAGCCAGATCAGATTGGGCGAGTGATAGTCGCGGATGATCCACGTCTTTGGCGCCGCCAGCGGCTTCTTCAGCAGCTCGCGCCACATCGCGAAAAATTCAGCTCGTGCTTTGTCGCCCAGCGGAGCGTTGCGATCGGGCAGGTACCATTCCGGCATCAACCCGATTTCGATCAGCAGCGCTTCGGTGTCGAAGACCGGAATCGGGTAGCTCTGATCTGCCAGCGGCAGCGTGTCCGGCAGCGTCTTGCCGTGCAGCACGGCCAGCACGTCGGTCGCGGCCTCGTAGCGCTCCGCAATCGGGCGCGGCGGATTGCCTTCGGTCACGCCTTCGCTGCCAAAATCTTCGGTGATCAGGAAGCCGTGGTCGAGGTCGAAATGATGGATCGCGGGCGCGGAGATGCCTTGCGCGCGCAGGCCTTCGTCGATCGCCACGAACGGTTTAACGTTCTCGGCCAGATGCACTGCGGCGCTGTAGGATTTTCCGTTGTAGATCGCAGTGCCGTCGGGGCGCTGCGGAAAGTTCATGAGGATGACGACGCCGTCGTTGCGCATCAGCCGCGCATAGGAACGGGTCGAGGCATCGCCGTCCATGCGCTTGCGCGTTGCGCCGATGTAGCTGGATGCATCGAGGAATTCCCGCAGCGCCTTCAGCCGCGCGACCCGCGCGGCCCCCTTGCCGTAGCCGGTGATGTCCGCGGCACGCGCGGACGAGCCTAGCGCCGGCCGATGCGTCAGCGCGATGTCGATGCGATCCTTCGGCATTGCCGAGGGCGCACGCTCCGGCCACTCGATCAGGACGAGGCTTGCTTCCGGCAGCGGCGACAGGCCAATCTCCTCGAGCTCCCTCTCGTCCTCGACGCGATAGAGATCGGCGTGCATCACCGGAAACAGCGACAGCTCGTAACCCTGCACCAGGGTGAAGGTGGGGCTCGGCACCTCCAGCGTCTCGTCGCCGGCGAGATAGCGGATCATGGCGCGCGCGGCCGTGGTCTTGCCGGCGCCGAGATCGCCGGTGAGTGTGATGGCATCGCCGGGTCCGACCAGCAGCGCGAGGTCGGCCATCAATTGCGCAGTGGCCGTCTCGTTGACGAGCGCGACGGAGAATGTGGTTGGTTCAGTCATTCGGCGGCGTCGCGTTGCGCCGCCTGGTCGGTCGGGAAGTCGCAGATCACGACCGTGCCCCTGTCCACGATCGAGTCCACCCGCACCTTGCCGCCATGCAGCTCGACGAAGGAGCGCACCAGCGACAGGCCGAGCCCGGCGCCGCGGTGGCGCGACCCCTGCGAGCGGCTTTCGAACCAGTTGAACACCTTGTCCTTCATGTCTGCAGGTATTCCAGGCCCGGAATCTGTCACAGTGAAGACCACGCTGCGTTCGGTGCGGCGCGCGGTGATGCCGACGGTGGAATCCTGTGGAGAAAACCCGACGGCGTTGGCGAGGAGGTTATAGAGCACCTGCACCACGCGCTTCTCGTCGCCGGTGAAGCTGCCGACATCGGGCGCAATCTCGATCTTGAGACGGATGCGATCGGTGGCGAGCCGGTCCTGGATGCCCTCGGCGGCGAGCTCGATGGTTTTGCTGACGTCGACCGGGCCGAGTTCCAGCTTCATGGCGCCGGCGTCGATGGTGGCAAGATCCAGGATGTTGTTGGTGAGCGCCAGCAGCGCGTTGGTCGATTTGGTGACGTAGTCGAGATATTCGGCCTGTTTCGGCGTCAGCGGCCCGGTCGAGGGATCGCTGAGGAAATGCGCGAAGCCGATGATGGTGGTGAGCGGCGAGCGCAGCTCGTAGGAGACGTGGTGGACGAAATCCACCTTCATCTGGTCAGCGGCCTCCAGCGCCTCGTTGCGCTCGCGCAGTGCGCGCTCGACATTCTCGGTGTCGGTGATGTCCTGGAACGTCAGCATCGTCGCGCCGTCATGCAGCGGGCGAATCATGCCATCGAGCACGCTGCCGTCCTTGCGCTCCAGCTTGAGCGGAACGTCGGCGCGGCTCTCGATCGAGGTGACGGCCTCGCGGATCTGCCGCCAGACCACGGGGTCGTCGAAAAGTTGATGGCACCAGCCTTCGACGGTCTGGATGTGCGGCTCGTCGCGCATGGCGTCGCTGGACAGCTTCCACATCCGGACAAAGGCCGGATTGAACAGCTGCGCCTTGCCGTTGCTGCCGAACACCGCGACGCCTTCGGCGAGGCTGTCCAGCGTCTCGCGCTGGACGCGGATCATACCGTCGAAGCGGCGGGCGAGCTCGAGGCTCTCGGTGACGTCGTCGAACAGATAAGTGACGCCGCCTTCCGGATTGGGCGTCGTGACGACGGAGAGCGCGCGGCCGTCGGGCAGATACCAGGTGTCCTTGGCGGTCTCGACGGCGCGATAGGCTTCGTGCAGCTTGGCCTTCCAGGCGCGGAAGTCCGGCTGCTCCGGCAGCTTGCGCGCGGCGCGGAGCTGGTCGAGCACGCTGGAATCGTCAGGGTTGGCGTCGAGGAAGGTGCGGTCGAGGTCCCACAGCCGGCGGTAGGAATCGTTGTAGAAGGCGAGACGGCGCTGGCCGTCGAACACGGCAACGCCGGAGGAGAGCTGGTCCAGCGTGCGCCGATGCGCCTCCGCCATGCGCACCAGCGCCGAGCTCAGCGCATCCGCCTCGCTGGCATCGATGGCGACACCGACACTGCCGCTGCCGACATTGACGGCGCGCACGTCGTAGATGCGCCGCTCCCCGCCGATCACGATCGGCAGCCGCGAGTTGAAATTGGCCGCATCCTTCAGGCCCCGGTCCATCGCGGTGCGGTCGGCGCTGTCGAGCAGCTCGAGCTTGCGCTCCTGGACGTCGGCGACGCTGTTCGCCTCGGTCGCGCGCACATAGGCCGGATTGGCGAAAGTGAGCGCGCCGTTCCCGGCCTTGGCCCAGATCGGCCAGGGCGCGGCGGCGGCAAAGCCGCGCAGCATCTCGGTCTCGTCGGTGAGTGCCCTGTAGCGCAGGTTGGTTTCAGCCAGATCGCGCCGGAGTCCGGAGAGTTCACGAATCCTGACAATAGCTTGGCCGCCGATGGCGCGGCCGATGGCCTCCAGCGTGTGGCCGTGCGCGGTGGTCAGCGTCAGCTGGAACCCGTCACCGCGCTCACGTAGCGCATCGACCGCGTGATCGATCTGGAGCGCGGGTTCCGGCGGCAGCCAGGTTCCGAACGCGAGCACGCGCTGCGGGGAGGAGTCGCGCGGCAGCACCATGGAGAGGTCGCCGGAAATCTGCGCGCGATTGTCGCCGGCCGGCCAGGAAATCAGGATCTGCGGCTCTGCGAACAGCAGCGCGCCGAAGCGATCGGACTGGAGTTGCAGTTCCCCGATGCGCGCGCGCAGCCGCGCCTCGCTCTTCGCCGTGCGAACGCGTGTGCGCATCAGCAGGATCGCGGCCACGACCGAGAAGCCGAGCAGGGCCAGCGCGGTGGCCAGCACCGCGAGTTCCTGCCGGTTGAAGTCCAGCATTATGGAAAGTGTGTCGACGAGGTCGGCAGCCTCAGCCGGCGCAGCCGGCAGCAGCGCTGCGAGAGCGCTCCCAATCAGGCCGTTGCGCACGAGCGATGTGCACGACAGCAGCGTCCGACGCATCGACACGATCACGCCTGACATAGTTGCCCCAAGATCGCACGGATTTGCGCGCGACGACCCCCGTCGCGTGCGAATCAAAAGACAATACCCTCACCGCGACTCCAGCGGTAAGAGTCCAGATCGTGAACGCAAAGGCGGTCCCACAAAAATGCCGGGCCTGCTGTTCCAGTCCACGTAGTTCTTCGGTGATTCGGCTGGAGCTGCCGTGCGTTAGCGGCCGGTCGAGCCAAAGCCGCCGGCGCCACGATCGCTCGGCGACAATGTGACCACGGGAACCAGCGCGGCCTGCACCACCGGCGCAATCACCATTTGCGCGATGCGCTCGCCGCGCTTGACCACGAACGGCGCTGCGCCGTGATTGATCAGGATCACCTTGATCTCGCCGCGATAATCCGCGTCGATCGTGCCGGGCGAGTTCAGCACAGTGACGCCGTGCTTGGCGGCAAGTCCCGAGCGCGGTCGCACCTGCGCCTCGTGCCCGGGCGGGAGCGCGATCGCGAGGCCCGTCGGCACCAGCGCATATTGGCCGGGCGCGAGCGTCATCGGCTCGCTGTCCGGCACCGCGGCCATCAGGTCGAGACCGGCGGCATCATTGGTTTGATAGGCAGGCTGGGGCAGGCCATCGGCATGGGGCAGGCGTTGCAGTTCGACTGTGACTTTCGTGCTCAAGATACCGGCTCCCGGGATTTGTCGGTCACGCTCTTGACGACATGCGCGACCAGCTCGATGGCGACCTGTTCCTTGGTCATCACCGGCCAGGAATCAACTGCGATCTCGCCGTCCTCCTCACCATTCTTGCGACTAATCAGATGCACGGTGTTGCGGTCGCCGCCCATCACGCCGGTCGCCGGCGAAACGTCGTTGGCGACGATCCAGTCGCAGCCCTTGCGGGCAAGCTTGGATTTGGCGTTGTCGATGAGGTGCTCGGTCTCGGCGGCAAAGCCGATCACCAGCGGCGGGCGCTTGTCGGTCAGCTTGGCGATCGTCGCGAGGATATCAGGATTTTCGACCAGCTGAAGCGGCGGCATGCCGGCCGAGGTCTTCTTCAGCTTCTGCTCGCCTTCACTGGCAACCCGCCAGTCGGCGACCGCGGCGGCGAAGATCGCGATATCAGCAGGAAGCGACGCCTGCACCTGCTCCAGCATTTGCCGCGCCGATTCCACACGCTTGACCGTCACGCCCTGGGGATCGCTAAGATCGACCGGGCCGCTGACCAGAATCACCTCGGCGCCCGCGGCTTGCGCGGCGGCAGCAATGGCAAAGCCCTGCTTGCCGGAGGAGCGGTTGGCGATGTAGCGCACCGGGTCGATCGGCTCATGCGTCGGGCCTGCGGTGATCAGCACGCGCCTGCCAGCGAGCGGGCGCGGCACCGGCGGTCGCAGCAGCCGTTCGGTGGCGGTGGCGATCTCGATCGCCTCCGACATGCGGCCGATTCCGGCCTCGCCCGCCTCGGCCATCTCGCCGGAGTTCGGGCCGATCAGCACCACGCCGTCACGCTGCAACTGCGCGACGTTGCGCCGCGTCGCCGCATTGTTCCACATCAGCGGATTCATCGCCGGCGCCAGCAGCACCTTGCGGTTGGTCGCAAGCAGGATGGCGCTGGCGAGATCGTCGGCATGGCCGTTCGCCATCTTGGCCAAGAGGTCGGCGGTCGCGGGGGCCACCACGATCAGGTCGCAGTCGCGCGCCAGCCGGATATGGCCGGCGTCGAACTCGCTCTGGGGGTCGAACAGGTCGGTGTAGACGCGCTCATGCGAGAGTGCGCTCACGGCCAGCGGCGTGACGAATTGCTGGGCCGCCTTGGTCAGGACGCAGCGGACCTCGATACGGCGCTCCTTCAGCCTGCGGATCAGGTCGAGCGACTTGTAGGCCGCGATCCCGCCGCCAATGATCAGGGTGACGCTGGCCTCCCGGCCGGCGCCGGTGCGCTGCGGCGTGGGGACGATGGATGCCGCGGGAGGGGCCGCAAACGGCGTCAGCGGCTCCTCACGGCCCTCGATCAGCTCCCGCAGGATGATCCGGACCTCTTCCTCGACCGACCTGCGGTTCTTGGCCGAGCGCAACCGCAGATAGGTTTTGACGCCCTCGTCGAGCTTGCGGATGGTCAGGCTTGCCATGACGCCCTCCAGCACGGAATGATAGCGATGCTATCATCCACGTGATTTCAGTGCAATCACAGATTCCGGACGGCGATCAGGATTCCGATGAAGGTGGCGGCGATGATCCAGAGCGCCACGGTGCGCCAACGGTTCTTGCGACCTTCGCTGCGCCCCATCGCCGCGATGCTCTCCGGCGACAGCCGGATGCCGTCCCGCGTCATGGCCTCGAGCTGTTCGAGCACCGTTACCGAGCGTTGCGCGATATCGGGCAGGCGCATCAGCACGCGGACGAGATCGCCGCCGCCGGACAGCGCGCCCTGCACGCGGCCGATCGGGCCGAGATTGCGCTCGATCCATTCGCGCACCACGGGGTCGGCGATCTTCCAGATGTCGAGCCTGGGGTCGAAGCCGCGCGCCACGCCCTCGACCACCACCATGGTCTTCTGGAGCAGGATCAACTCGGGCCGCGTGGTCATGTCGAACAGGCCGGTGACTTCGAGCAGCAGCGTCAGCAGCCGCGCCATCGAGATCTCTTCGGCCGTGCGATTGTGGATCGGCTCGCCGATGGCGCGGATGGCTTGCGCGAAATTCTCGACCGAGTGATGCGCCGGCACATAGCCGGCCTCGAAATGCACCTCGGCGACGCGGCGATAGTCGCGCGTGATGAAGCCGAGCAGGATCTCTGCGAGGAAGCGCCGCTCCTTCATCCCGAGCCGGCCCATGATGCCGAAATCGACCGCAACGAGGCGGCCGGTCTCGTCGAGGAACAGATTGCCCGGATGCATGTCCGCGTGGAAGAAACCATCACGCAGCGCGTGGCGCAGAAAACTCTGGATCACCTTGCGGCCGAGATCGGGCAGGTCGACCTGCGATTCTGCCAGGCGCTTGTGATCGTTCAGGGCGATGCCGTCGATCCACTCCATCGTGAGCACGTTGTGCGTGGTGCGGTCCCAGTCGATGGTCGGCACGCGAAAATCAGAATCGTCGCGCGTGTTCTCCGCCATCTCCGACATTGCCGCGGCCTCCAGCCGCAGGTCCATTTCCATCGCGACCGAGCGCGACATGGTGTTGATGACCTCGATGAGGCGCAGGCGCCGCGCTTCGGCCGAATAGGCCTCGGCTTTGTGCGCGACGAAGAAGAAATCGGAAAGATCGCGGCGAAAACGCGTGGCCACATTCGGCCGCAGCACCTTCACTGCGACCGGCGTGCGGATGCCATCGCGCAAAACTTCGCCGCGATGCACTTGTGCGATCGAGGCGGCCGCGACCGGCGGGCCGAGACTCGCGAACACATCGGTCAGAGGCCGTTCCAGCGAGGTCTCGATCGCGGCTTCCGCTTCGGTCTGCGAGAACGGCGGCAGGCGGTCCTGGAGGCTTTCGAGGTCGCGCGCCATGATGACGCCGACGACGTCGGGGCGCGTTGCCAAAAATTGTCCGAGCTTGAGATAGGCCGGGCCCATCCGGGTCAGCGCGCGCGACAGCCGCGGTCCATACTTTGGGCCGCGTCGTTCAATAATGCGCGCGAGCTTCAGCGCCAGCTGTCCGGGCGGCGGGACCAGGCTCGGATCGACCGAGCCGAACACGCCTTCGCGCGCAAAGACGAACGCGGCGCGGATCAGGCGCGCTATGTGGGTGACGGCAGAGATCACAAACGCCAGCCCGAATGCAGTGCGACGATGCCGCCGGACAATATCTGCCAGTTCACGCGGGCGAAGCCGGCGTCGCGGATCATGTCGGCGAAGGCGTTGGGTCTTGGGAACTTGCGGATCGACTCGACCAGATATTGGTAGGACTCGGCGTCACCCGTGACCATGCGGCCGAGCGGCGGGATCACCTTGAACGAGAACAGGTCATAAAGGCGATCGAGTCCCGGCATCTCGACGGTGGAGAATTCCAGACAGAGGAAGCGGCTGCCTGGCTTGAGCACACGATAGGCCTCGGCCAGCGCGAGATCGATCCGCGGCACGTTGCGAATGCCGAAAGCGATCGTATATGCATCGAAGCTGCGGTCGGCGAAGGCGAGCGCTTCGGCATTGCCTTCGACGAAATCGACCTGGGTCTCGATATGCCGTTTCGCGGCACGCTCGCGGCCGACCTCCAGCATCCCGGAGTTGATGTCGCAGACGGTGGCATGGAAGCCCGCGCCTGCGGCTTTGGCGGCGCGGAACGAGATGTCGCCGGTGCCGCCGGCAACGTCGAGCAGCGCGAACGGCCGGTCGCCTCTCGGTGGGTCGAGCGCAGTGATCAAGATGTCCTTCCAGACCCGGTGCAGGCCAGCGGACATCAGATCGTTCATCAAATCATAGCGCGAAGCCACGCTGTGAAACACATCGTTCACCAACGTCTGCTTGTCCCCGAGGGGAACGTCCCTGAAGCCAAAATGCGTGGTTTCGCCCGGCCGATCCATTACTCTGCTCCACGAGGCGGACCATAGCGCGCCCGCCGCAATGGCGCTATCACACCCCCCTCATAAGGTGAATGCCTGACCATGCCTGAATTGCCCGAAGTCGAGACCGTCCGCCGCGGCCTTCAGCCCGTGATGGAGGGCGCGAGAATCGTCGTCGCGGAGGCCCGCCGGCCCGATCTGCGCTTTCCCTTTCAGCCCGACTTCGTGGCCCGGCTGCAGGGCCAGGTCGTCACCGGGCTCGGCCGCCGTGCAAAATATCTCATCGCCGATCTCGCCTCCGGCGACGTGCTCTTGATGCACCTGGGCATGTCCGGCTCGTTCCGCGTCATCAAGCCGGACAACGACGCCGCACCGGGCGAGTTTCACTATCCGCGGGCCAAGGATTCGACGCACGACCATGTGCTATTCCGGATGTCCTCGGGCGCCGACATCGTGTTCAACGACCCGCGTCGTTTCGGTTACATGAAAGTGATCGCGCGCAACGCTCTCGACGAGGAGCCGCTGCTCCGCGGGCTCGGCCCCGAGCCGCTCGGCAACGAATTCGACGCCGCGATGCTGGCGCGGTCCTGCGAAGGCAAGACCACGAGCCTGAAGGCTGCGCTGCTCGATCAGCGCGTGGTCGCGGGGCTCGGCAACATCTATGTCTGCGAAGCCCTGCATCGCTCGCATCTGTCACCGCGCCGGGTCGCCGCGACGCTGGCGACCAAGCGACGCAGGGGCGTTGGCGGAGGCGAGCCGACCGATCATGCGAAGCGATTGGTCGGTGCGATCCACACCGTACTGTACGACGCCATCAAGGCCGGCGGCTCCAGCTTGCGCGACCATCGCCAGACCTCGGGCGAGCTCGGCTATTTCCAGCACGCGTTCAAGGTCTATGACCGCGAAGGCGAGGCCTGCAAGACCCCCAGCTGCGGTGGCACAGTGAAGCGCTTTACGCAGAATGGCCGGTCGACCTTCTGGTGTTCGAAGTGTCAGAAGTGAGGCTCAGGCTTGCGACCAGGAGGCCGTGAGCCTCTGCGAAAGTGACGAACTCACCACGAACGTCATTGTGAGCCCAGCGAAGCAATCCAGAATCTTTCCGCGGTCACGGTCTGGATCGCTTCGCTGCGCTCGCAATGACGGATGGATGGAGCGTCCGAAAAACGCGAAGCGAAGTAATCCGGCCGGGCTGGTAGCCGGATTGCTTCGCCGCTTGGGCTCTTTCACCGGATAGCGAAGAGCCCTCCCTGGCTCCGGAGCGGTCGCGCCGCTCAGGATGTCAGTGTCGTGGTCTCGTCCGAAATCTCGGCGGTGACGTGCATCATCCCGTCGGCGGCCGAGATGACCTGGTCGATCAGGACATTGATCGTGGCGGTGAGCTCGAGCCGGCTCTCGATCCAGCGCCAGAGGCCGTGGATCTCGTCGGCCGACTTGCCGTTGGGTGCGAACTCGCTGACGGCAAGGCCGCTCGCGAGCGAATCCTGATGATCGTTGCGCATCACGATCAGCGGGCGCGCCAGCACCTCAGTGAGATCGAGTGCGGCTTCCTCGGCCAGCGCGTTGGCCGCGTTGCCGATGCGCTGGCCGCGGATCGGCGTCTGGTTCAGCACGAAGCTGTAGGGACGCTTCCAGGCGCGCGCGACGCTGAGGCCGGCTGCGGTGTCGACGATCGCGAGCTGGAGGCCGCTGTCGGCCAGCATCTTCAGGCGCGGCTCGATATCGGCCGCGTGATAGATCGGCTCGACGACGAGATCGTCAGCGTCGCGACGGCGCTGCCAATTGGACAGGGTGCCCTGCGGGTCGGTCTCGATCAGGCGGACGGTGAAGCCGGCCTGCTTGGCTGCCAGCGCGAGGCCGATGGCGAGCGTGCTCTTGCCACTGCCGCCCTTTTGGGTGGCCAGTACGATCGTGTGCATTGAAAATCAATCCTTTGGAGTGCTTGGGTCAGGAATACGCCACGCGAACGTGCATCGATCTCGATGCTGAGCTCTTTTCGCTCAGGACGTGCCGGCCCGATCCAAAGGGGATCGCGGAGGTCCGAATCAGCAGTCACAATGATGGCGGAACCGGGAATGCCAGCTAATCCGTACCATTACTGGACCAGTAGTCGTACGTGTGATGTGCGCGACGATACAACCGATCTCGCGCCCCGCCGCGTCCGGGAGAGGAGAGGAAAGGAGAAGAGAGGAGAAGAGAGGAGAGGAGAGGAGAGGAGAGGAGAGGAGAGGAGAGCTATCGTCGCTCGATCTACTTCCGCACGCAGATCACGCGAACGATGGCGGCTTTTGCATCCGTCGAACTGCCGTTCGCCTTGATTTCGTTCGCCTTCAGGAAGTCGCGGACCGCATCCGCGGAAACCAGCACCGCTTGTGACGCCGGCATCGACGTCGCGGGTCCTGCGACCATGACCGGCTTCACCAGCGCGATGCCGGCGAACTTGCCGTCGCTGTCGATCGCCGGGCTGCCGGAGAAGCCGACAGCTGGTGGAGGCGACAGCGCGGAATCGCTGCTCGTCACCGGCGCCAGCGCGCCCTTGACGCTGGACACACCGGCCGCGCCACCCTGGCTCTGCGGGTCGGCAATGCCGATGATGTCGACATTCATCTTCGCCGCGCCGCCTGTGAGGCCGAGCGGCTTCAGGCCGCGCGCGCCGTAGATGTGCAGCAGCGCAAGATCGTGCTCCTTGTCCGCAGCGAGACGGTCGGCGCTGCCGTAGCCGCCGATTGTGATCGCGAGACAATTATCGGTGACGAGGCGGTCCGTGACGATCGCACCGTCGTCGCTGACGACGATCCCGGTGCCGTATTCGACGGTCTTGCGCGGCGGCGGCCCGGCTTGCGGTCCTGACGGAAACGCGTTGAACGCGCTCGACATCGCGATCACGACCGGTTCGACCGTGTTCTCGGTCGCCTGGTCGTAGAGGATCGTCATGGTGCGGACTTCGTCGCCTTTAAAGGTGCCTCGCACGTAGAATTTCTTGAGCCCCTGAAGTCCGGACAGCACGAAGAAGTCGGGCTTCACCACGGCGTAGTCGACCTTGCGACCCGGCTCCCTCTTCTCCGCTTCCGCGAGCTTGGCGGTGGTCGGGCTTGCCTCCTTGCGGCGGCTGAGCAGTATCTGCACCGTGCCGGTCGGCGAGGTCCATTTCGAGCCGTTGGCGTCGGTTGCCTGCTGCGGCACCAGCTTGCCGGGAATGCCGAGTCGCGCGCCGCTGGTCATCTCCGTCACGATTTTCCAGCCGACGCTGTCCTGCTTCCGCCGCGCGGTCTCGGCGAGCGCGGCGCGCTCCTGCGGATTGAGCACGCCGGTCGGCTTGCTGCCCTTGCGCTTCTGGTACTCCTTGATGGCGTCGACCATGCGCGCGCTGACGTCGCCGGTGATGGCGCCGTTATATTGGCCGACCCAGGCGAGGTCGGATTGCAGCGAGAACCGTTCCGCCTGCGCCATGGCGTCGGCCGTCTCCGACGGCGTCTGCAGTGCGGGGGGCCGGATCGGCACGGTCTGGACCGGCTTCGGCTTGGTGCCGGGGATCGGCGGCGTCGTCATTTGGGCGTTCGCGCCTGCGCTAGCCGCGAACATCAGTATTGCCGCAAGCATCGATCTCATGACAAATCCGGCCAGCCCATTGAACGTGATGCCATTGAAGCACATCTCGTTGGTCGCGAACAATCTCGGGCCGGTTCAGGCCAGGGTAGAGGCCATGCAGCCAAACCCTCGTCCTCATCCTGAGGGCCCGCCGCAGGCGGGCGTCTCGAAGGATGGGCCGCGGGCGCCAGCGGGGCCTTCATGGTTCGAGACGCGCTTGCGCGCTCCTCAACATGAGGGATAAGCACCGGAAGGACAAAAGACGACGATGCTGAGCCCGGACGAACTCGAACGCTATGCTCGCCATATCGTGCTGCGCGACGTCGGCGGTCCGGGCCAGGCTGCGCTGAAGAGGGCCTCCGTGCTGGTGATCGGCGCCGGCGGGCTGGGCGCGCCCGCTTTGATGTATCTGGCCGCCGCCGGAATCGGCACGCTCGGCGTGGTCGATGACGACGTGGTCTCGCTCTCCAACCTTCAACGGCAGGTGATCCATACGACGCCCGATATCGGCCGGCACAAGGTCGAGAGTGCCGCCGAGCGAATCACCGCGCTCAATCCGCATGTGCGCTTCGTCGGCCGCGCCACCTGGCTCAACGCCGATAACGCGTTGTCGCTGATCGGCGACTACGATCTCGTGCTCGACGGCTCCGACAACTTCTCGACACGTTATCTGGTCTCGGATGCCTGCTTCTTCGCGAAGAGGCCGCTGATCACGGCGGCGCTCGGCACTTTCGACGGCTCGCTCACCACCATCCGCGCACATGAGAAGACCGAGCAGGGCGAATTCAACCCGACCTATCGCTGCCTGTTTCCGGAGGCGCCGCCGCCCGGCACGGTGCCGGCCTGTGCCGAGGCCGGCGTCATGGGTGCGCTCGCGGGCGTGATGGGCTCGATGATGGCGCTGGAAGCGATCCGCGAGATCGTTGGTTTTGGCGATGGCCTGGTCGGCCGTCTCCTGATGATCGATGCGCGCGCGATGCGCTTCGAGACACTGCGTTACGCGCGCGATCCGGCCAATCCGCTCAATGGCGATGGGCCGGTCATGGCCGATTTGAGCGCCCATCGCACCTGATTGCAGATGCTACGCGGTGGCAGGCTTCTCGCTATCGAGATGCGCCATCTGCTCGGCCGTATAGCGCGTGCCGGAAGCGACATCCGGCGGGAAAGCTTTTGCCAACGCCGCAAGATGAACCGGCGTCAGCGCGACCTTGGTCGCACCGAGCGCCTCGGTGAGACGGTTGCGGGTGCGAGCGCCGACCAGCGGCACGATCTCCTTGCCTTGCGCTGCCACCCAGGCGATTGCGACCTGCGCCGGCGTCGCACCGATCTCGCCGGCGATGGCGCGCAGCTGCTCGGCCAGCGCGAGATTGGCATCGAGGTTCGCGCCCTGGAAGCGCGGGCTCATCAGCCGGTAGTCCTTGCCGGTCTTGCCGGAATCCTTCGACCAATGGCCGCTGATCAGGCCGCGCGCCAGCACGCCATAGGCTGTGATGCCGATGCCGAGCTCGCGGCAGGTCTTGAGGATGTCGCGTTCGATGCCGCGTTCGATCAGCGAATATTCGATCTGGAGATCGGCGATCGGATGCACGGCGTGCGCGCGGCGGATGGTGTCGGAGCCGACCTCGGACAGGCCGATATGCCTGATGTAGCCGGCCTTCACCATCTCGGCGAGGCCGCCCACCGTCTCCTCGATCGGGACGTTGGGATCAAGCCGCGCCGGGCGGTAGATGTCGATGTAATCGGTGCCGAGCCGCTGCAGCGAATAGGCGAGGAAGTTCCTCGTTGCGGCCGGCCGCGAGTCGATCCCGGCGAACTCGCCGGCGGGGCCGCGCAGCGCGCCGAACTTGACGCTGATCTGCACTTTCTCGCGCGCTACGTCCTTCAACGCCTCGCGCACCAGCATTTCGTTGTGGCCCATGGCGTAAAAATCGCCGGTATCTAGCAGCGTGATGCCGGCATCGAGCGCCGCATGGATCGTGGCGATGCCTTCGCCGCGATCGGCCGGGCCATAGACCTCGGACATTCCCATGCAGCCGAGGCCGAGGCTTGAGACGGTGGGGCCGGTTGAACCGAGCTTGCGCTGTTCCATGATGCTCTCCTCGAAAGGCGGCGCAGATCGCGCCGCGTGACGAGGGCAGATATGCGTTCGCTCAATTGCGCTGATAAGCTGGACAATTAAGAATAGCTTGTTCATCATATCGAACAATGGCCGATCCCGATTTGCGCGATCTCGACGCCTTCGTGGCGATCGCCCGCACCCGCAATTTCCGGCGTGCGGCGGTCGAAATTCGCGTGTCGGTGTCGAGCCTTAGCCAGCGGCTACGGGACCTGGAGGAGCGCCTCGGCGTCCGCCTGATGAACCGCACCACCCGCAGCGTCGCGCTGACCGAGGCGGGCGAGCTGCTGCTGTCGCGCGTCGCTCCGGCGCTGCGCGAAGTCGGCGATGCCCTCGAGCAGGTCCGGGGCCTGCGCGAGGTGGCATCGGGGCGCCTCCGCATCAACGCGCCGCCGCCCGCCGTCGATCTCGTGCTGGCGCCGATGGCCGGGCCGTTCCTCGAGGCGCACCCGCAGGTCGATCTCGACGTCGTCTCCGAAAGCGGATTTGTCGACATCGTCAGCGCGGGTTTTGATGCCGGCGTGCGCTATGGCGAACATCTTGCGCAGGACATGGTGGCGATCCCGCTGAGCGGCCCGCAGAGCTATGTCGTCGTCGCCTCGCCCAAATACATCGCGCGCCGCGGCAGGCCCCTGCATCCGAAGGATTTGCTCGATCATGATTGCATCCGCGCCCGCTACTCGAGCGGCGTCATGCATGATTTGGAGTTCGAGAAGGCTGGCCAGCTGGTGAAGGTCGACCCGCCGGCCAAGCTGATCTCGACCAACATGGGTCTTGCCATGCGCGCCGTGATCGACGGCGTCGGCATATGGGCAACGCTCGATGGTTACGTCCATGAAGCCGTGAAGTCCGGCGCGCTGGTCAGCTTGCTGGAAGACTGGTGCGAGCCGTTTCCGGGACCGTTCCTGTACTATCCGAGCCGGCGCCAGGTGCCGCCGGCGCTGCGCGCCTTCATCGATTTCGCCGCTGATTGGCGCAAGCGCGAAGCGCGCAGCAAATAAACCTCAGAGCATGCTCGGCAGCACGCGATCCGGCGGCTTGTGGGCATCGAGGAAGGTTCGGATGTTGATGATCACCTTCTCGCCCATCTCGACGCGGCCCTCGATCGTGGCGGAGCCCATATGCGGCAGCAGCGTCACCTTGCCGGCCTTGGCGAGCCGCACCAGCTTTGGATTGACCGCGGGCTCGTGCTCGTAGACGTCGAGGCCGGCGCCACCGATCTCACCGCCCTCGATCAGCTTGATCAGCGTGTCCTCGTCGGTCACCCCGCCGCGCGCGGTGTTGACGATGTAGGCGTCCTTCCGGATCAGTTTCAGCCGCCGCGCCGAGAGCAGATGATAGGTCGCCGGCGTGTGCGGACAGTTCACCGAGATGATGTCCATCCGCGCCAGCATCTGGTCGAGACTTTCCCAATAGGTCGCGCCAAGCTCTTCGGCGATGACAGGCGCGACGGGACGGCGGTTATGATAGTGGATCTGCAAGCCGAAGGCGCGGGCGCGGCGTGCGACCGCCTGGCCGATGCGGCCCATGCCGATAATGCCGAGACGCTTGCCGCCGATGCGGTGGCCGAGCATCCAGGTCGGCGACCAGCCGGCCCAGGGCTTTCCTTCCGTCAGGATCGAGGCGCCTTCGATCATCCGGCGCGGCACGGCCAGGATCAGCGCCATGGTCATGTCGGCGGTGTCTTCGGTCAGAACTTTTGGCGTGTTGGTGACGGTGATGCCGCGGGCATGCGCGGCCGCAACATCGATGTTGTCGACGCCGTTGCCGAAATTGGCGATCAGGCGGAGCTTGCAATCGGGCTGGTTGACGATGTCGGCGGTGATGTGGTCGGTGACGGTCGGAACCAGCACGTCGGCCGTGCACGCGGCTTCGGCGATCTGCTCGGCCGACATTGGCGTGTCGTCGAGATTGATCCGCGCGTCGAACAGCTCGCGCATCCGGGTCTCGATCGAGTCCGGCAGCTTGCGCGTCACCACGACGAGGGGCTTTTTCTTCACCGACATGTCCTGCCCTCATGAGGCGTTGCAAGCCGCCTCTGTCGCCAAAGGCCGGCCGTTGAGGCCCCATTAACCCGGTTGTTCGACACTGCCTTTGCCGTGTCGTCCCCGGCGTTTCCTTCAAGCTCTCCCGACATTTCCACCCGGAAAATCGGGGCAAACTGGTTGTTCAGATGTCCGTCCTCTCTAGCAGAAGGCCGGGCCAAGACAAGAACCACAGGTTCAAGGCTTCGGGAACACCCGCGTGGGGCGGGAGAGGGGATTGCGCGGCAGGTTTGGAATTTGGGGTGAGGACCCGGCTCGGCGGGATTCTCGACAGGAGACGGGTTGATGGCGTTGGGGCGTTTTTGTTCGGTGATGGCGCTCGTTTGCACCTGGTTGAGCGCTTCGGTCAGCCCCTCGCATTCGGCGAAGGACACTACCCCCCAGACTGCCAGTGGCCTTCCGGTGCCGCGCTATGTCAGCCTCAAATCGGATCACGTCAACGTCCGCGCCGGCCCGACCAAGGACAATGATGTGGCCTGGGTCTACACCCGCGCTGGCCTGCCGGTCGAAATCACCGCCGAGTTCGAGAACTGGCGCCGGGTGCGCGATTCCGAAGGCTCTGAGGGCTGGGTCTATCATTCGCTGCTGTCGGGCCGCCGCACGGCGGTCGTCACCATGAAACACAGGGACGAGCTCGCGCCGATCTACGACCGCGCCGATCCCGACAGCGCGGTTGCGGCCAAGCTCCAGGCCGGCGTCGTCACGCAGGTCAAGAAATGCAGCGCAAACTGGTGCCGCGTGACCGGCAACGGCTTTGACGGCTGGATCCAGCAGGAGCGCCTTTGGGGCGTCTACTCGGACGAGCAGGTCAACTGACGCTTGGGGGCAAGCCCGGCCATGACGACTAAATCAGCAGTTTAGGATAGATCTCAGCGCTTCTTGCGCAGGCGCACGACCATGTCGATGCGGGCGATCTCGTAACCCTCCGGCACCTCCGGCATCTTGGACAGCGCCAGATGCGGATCCTCGATATCGACCAGCTCGTGGCTGTTCTCGAGGTAATAATGGTGGTGGGTGGTGACGTTGGTGTCGAAATAGGTCTTGGTGCCGTCGACACTGACCTGGCGCAGCAGGCCGGCATCGGTAAGCTGGTTCAATGTGTTGTAGACGGTGGCGAGCGACACCGGCACCTTGGCCAGCGTCGCTTCCTCGTACAGCATTTCAGCCGTGAGGTGGCGCGCACCCTTGCCGAACAGCAACCAGCCGAGCGCCATCCTTTGGCGCGTCGGACGGAGGCCGGCGGACTGGAGCATTTCGTTGACGTCGTGCCACGGGCAGCCGGTCAGGGCCGGCTGGCGACCGGGCAGAAGGGCCGCCGCCTGGGCGTCTTCATCGTGATGGGGCGCGTTGTTCTCGTTCATTTCCAAAAATCGGGCACGCGTGAACACTATCTTCCTGCAATATATGGACAGATAGATGCAGATGCAAGTTTCTCGCAACTAGAGTGGTTCTAATCAGGTATGGAACCGGGCGAGCACCCGGTCATTCTACCTTCATGAGATCGCTTTGCCACCCGAAATGCCTGTGTTAGAGAGCGCGCGGTTCCGCTGAGCCGATTTGTGGCGCAGCCGGGCATTGGGGCCCGGCCGGCAGTCCACCGGGCTCGCGGGCGTCGCGCCTGGCGACGGCAATTGGCGCTGCTTCCGAACGAAACGGGGCCCATTTTCGCCAAAAACGCCGCTCAATCGGGATTTGAACAGAGGCTTCGCATGCTGAATAGGCGCAACGGCTACGAATATGAAGATCTGCTGGCATGTGCCCGCGGCGAGATGTTCGGCCCGGGCAATGCCCAACTGCCGCTGCCGCCGATGCTCATGTTCGACCGCATTACGGACATCAGCGAGACCGGTGGCGAGTTCGGCAAGGGCGTGGTGCGCGCCGAGCTCGACGTGAAGCCCGACCTCTGGTTCTTCGGCTGCCACTTCAAGAACGATCCCGTCATGCCCGGCTGCCTCGGCCTCGATGCGCTGTGGCAAATGGTCGGCTTCTATCTGGGCTGGAGTGGCGGTGAAGGTCGCGGCCGCGCGCTTGGCCTGAACGAGCTGAAGTTCAGCGGCCAGGTGCTGCCCGAGGCCCGCAAGGTTGTGTACAACATCGACATCAAGCGCGTGATGCGTTCAAAGCTGGTGCTCGGCATCGCCGACGGATGGCTTTCGGTCGATGACCAGATTATCTATCGCGCGAAGGATCTGAAGGTCGGCCTGTTCAAGCAGGGAACGAGCCTGGGCTGAGCGCATCACCAAGAAAGACAACGATTTAGGCGAGGCTGTCATGAGGCGGGTTGTGGTCACCGGGATGGGAATCGTCTCGTCGATCGGAAACAACACCCAGGAAGTGCTTGCGAGCCTCCACGAGGCGAAGTCAGGCATTTCGCGGGCTGAGAAATATGCCGAGCTCGGCTTCCGTTCGCAGGTGCAAGGTGCACCGACGATCGATCCTGCAACGGTTGTCGACCGGCGCGCGATGCGCTTCCTCGGCCAGGGGGCGGGATGGAATCATATCGCGATGGAGCAGGCGATCCAGGACTCCGGTCTGTCGCCCGAAGAAATCTCCAATATCCGCACCGGCATCATCATGGGCTCCGGTGGCCCATCCGCCCGCACCATTGTCGAGGCCGCCGACATCACCCGCACCAAGGGACCCAAGCGCGTCGGACCGTTTGCAGTGCCGAAGGCGATGTCGTCCACGGCCTCCGCGACGCTCGCGACCTGGTTCAAGATCAAGGGCGTGAACTACTCGATCTCGTCGGCCTGCGCGACGTCGAACCACTGCGTCGGCAACGCCTATGAGACGATCCAGATCGGGAAGCAGGACATCATCTTCGCCGGTGGCTGCGAGGAACTGGACTGGTCGCTCTCGGTGCTGTTCGACGCCATGGGCGCGATGTCCTCGAAATACAACGACACTCCCGCCACCGCCTCGCGCCCCTACGACGTCAACCGCGACGGCTTCGTGATTGCCGGCGGTGCCGGCGTGCTGGTGTTGGAAGAGCTCGAACATGCCAAGGCGCGCGGCGCGCGCATTTACGGCGAGATCGTCGGCTACGGCGCGACGTCGGACGGATACGACATGGTCGCGCCCTCCGGCGAGGGCGCCGAGCGCTGCATGCGCATGGCGATGTCGACGGTCAAGACCAAGGTCGACTACATCAATCCGCACGCGACCTCGACGCCGGCCGGCGATCCGCCGGAGATGGACGCGCTCCGCAGGGTGTTCGGAACTGGCGAGAAATGCCCGCCGATCTCGGCGACCAAGGCGCTGACCGGCCATTCGCTCGGTGCGACCGGTGTGCAGGAGGCGATCTATTCGCTGCTGATGATGAACAACGGCTTCATCTGCGAGAGCGCTCACATCCAGGAACTCGATCCCGTGTTCGCCGACATGCCGATCGTGCGCAAGCGCATCGACAACGTCAAAATCGGCACCGTGCTGTCGAACTCCTTTGGCTTCGGCGGCACCAACGCCACGCTGGTGTTCAGCCGGCTGGATGCGTGATTTCAGCGCGCTGTCGTGCCCCGCGAATGCGGGGCATCCAGTAGGCCGCGGCTTCTCGGCTTGCAACAACAGTCTCGGATTATTGGATCGCCCGCATGCGCGGGCGATGACCTCGGAATA
This sequence comes from Bradyrhizobium sp. 139, assembly GCF_023074175.1. Classification (GTDB taxonomy): domain Bacteria; phylum Pseudomonadota; class Alphaproteobacteria; order Rhizobiales; family Xanthobacteraceae; genus Bradyrhizobium. The sequence continues at coordinate 66,121 of NZ_JADPKS010000012.1, read as the reverse complement.
GTGGAGTTACGAGCCGATGGAAGGATTGATGAAAGGCAAGCGCGGTCTGATCATGGGCATCGCCAATGATCATTCGATCGCCTGGGGCATGGCGAAGACGCTGCATGCCCATGGCGCCGAGCTTGCCTTCACCTTCCAGGGCGAGGCGCTGGGCAAGCGCGTCAAGCCGCTGGCGGAGCAACTCGGCGTCGATATGGTGCTGCCTTGCGACGTCGAGGATATCGGCAGCGTCGATGCCGCCTTCGCTGCGCTCCGCGAGAAATGGGGCCGCCTGGATTTCGTGATCCACGCGATCGGCTTTGCCGACAAGAACGAGCTCAAGGGCCGCTATGTCGACACCAGCCGCGAGAATTTTTCGCGCACCATGGTGATCTCCTGCTTCTCCTTCACGGAAATAGCAAAACGCGCTGCCGAGCTGATGACGGAGGGCGGCAGCATGATCACGCTGACCTTCGGCGCCTCGATGCGCGCGATGCCGAACTATAACGTGATGGGCGTGGCCAAGGCGGCGCTGGAAGCCTCCGTGCGCTACCTCGCCTCCGATTTCGGACCACGCGGCATTCGCGTCAACGCGATCTCCGCAGGCCCCATCCGCACGCTCGCCGGCTCGGGCATCGGCGAGGCGCGCGCGATGTTCGGCTTTATGCAAAAACATTCGCCGCTCCGCCGCGGCGTCACGCTCGATGAGCTCGGCGGCTCGGCGCTGTATCTGTTGTCGGATCTCTCCGGCGGCGTGACCGGCGAGATCCACTATGTCGATTCCGGCTACAACATCATCCTGATGCCGAAGCCGGAGGATCTGAAGTCGTCGGAGCAGTAAGGTGCTAGCGGCTATGATCCGGCCGCGATCTTCTCCGCGCGCTGGAATGCCGGCCGCGCCATGCACCGCGCCAGATAAGCATCGAAGGCCGGGCGCGACGGCACCATCTTGAACAGGCGCACCGCGAAGTTCAGGCCCGACCCGACCGTGATATCCGCGGCGGAGAACTCCTCGCCGAGGATCCACGGTCCCTTCGCGAGCGCAGCTTCCAGCACGTCGAAGACCTGCGTGGCGCTGCCCCAGGCCGCGGTCGAGGCCGGGATCTCGATCTTGGTAAAGATCTGGATGATGGCGGGCTCGATGCAGCCGGGCGAGAAGAACAGCCATTGCAGATAGCGCGCGCGGCGCGGATCGGTCGTAGCAGGCGCAAGTTTCGTCTCGGGATAGCGGTCGGCAATGTAGGCGCAGATCGCGGCGGCTTCGCCGAGCGCGGCGTCGCCGTCGGCCAGCGCCGGCACCTTGCCCATCGGATTGACCTTCAGAAAGTCCGGCGCCTTTTGCGCGCCGGTCGAAATGTCGGTCAGCACGCGCTCATAGGGAAGGCCGCTTTCTTCCATCAGCCAGAGCGTCGTAAACGAGCGCGAGCGGGGCGACCAATAGAGCTTGATCATGGGGCGTTTCCTTTTTTCTTCCACCGATAATACTTCATCACAAACCCGTTCGATGGCTCGATCTCTTCCTTCTCGAACACAAAGCCTTCGCGCTCGTACCAGCGCCAGGCTTTTTCGTTCTCGCGCACGCAGCGCAGGTACATTTCATCCGGCATTAGCATGCGCGTGAAGGCGAGCAATTGCCGTCCGAGCGATTGACCCTGATAGGCGGGCGCGACGAAAAGCATGTCGAGATAGAGCTTTGGCAGATGCAGCGCCAGCATCGCGGCGATCGTACCGTCGTCGTCGGCGACGAACAGGCTCCAGCCGCTCTCGATCTCGCGCCGGATGCGTGCACGCAGGTTCGCCAGCAGGAAGGGGCTCGCCTCGGCGAGCCCGGTCGAGACCCAGCTCTCCATCCAGACGCGGCCGATCTCGTCATATTCGTCGGCACGGGCGGGGCGGATGACCGGAGGCGGCATCGGGGCCTCAGGCCTGCTGGCCGCGCACGGATGGCCGTGCGCGCACCTTGCCGGCCGACAGGCACACCACTTCCGAAATCTGCAGGAGCTGGCGCGCCAGCGGGCTGGTCTTGCGCCAGACCATGCCGATGGTGCGCGACGGCTCCGGGTCGCGGAAGCGCGAGAGCGAGACCGAGGCCGATCGTGTCTCCACCGGCACGGCCATCTCCGGAATGAGCGTGACGCCGATGCCGGCGCTGACCATCTGGACCAGCGTCGACAGCGAATTCGCATCCAGCATCTCGCGCGGCGGCGCCGATTGCATGTTGCAGAAGGAGAGCGCCTGATCGCGGAAGCAGTGCCCTTCTTCGAGCAGCAGCAGCCGCATCTCACGCATCATCTCGCGCGATGGCACCGGGGTGCCTTCGTCGGAGCCCGGCCGCACCAGCAAGAATTTCTCGTCGAACAGCGCGACCTCGGTGAGCGAAGGCTCCGACACCGGCAGTGCAACGATGGCGGTGTCGAGCCGGCCTTCCACCAGTTCCTGGATCAGCCGCGGCGTCATCGTCTCGCGCACGCGGATGTCGAGCTCCGGATGCATGCGCGTCAGATTCTTGGTGATCTTGGGCAGCAGATAGGGCGCGATCGTCGGGATCATGCCGATCCGCAACCGGCCCGCAAACCGGTCCTGTGAGGCGCGCGCGAAATCGCCGAGCTCATCGACCGAGCGCAAAATGTCGCGGACGCGCGGCGCGAGCTCTTCGCCGAACCGGGTCAGCGCCACCTGGCGGGCGCTGCGCTCCAGCAGCAGGCCGCCGAGCGCCTCCTCCAGTTCCTTGATCTGCATCGACAGGGCCGGCTGGGAGATCGAGCACGCCTCTGCCGCGCGGCCGAAATGGCCGTGACGCGCCAGCGCATCGAAATACCGGAGCTGGCGCATCGTCACGTTGACCATCAGAAAATCCTATCGCAGCGATCATTAAAGTCAACTTCCCCTGATCGGACACGAGGCTTAGAGTGGTTCTACCTGGTCAAAGGCGCGAGTTCGACGCCACCAGAGGAGGTATTCATGGATGACACTTCGAAGTGCCCGGTTTCGGGCGGAAAATCCACGCGCGTGAACCGCGACTGGTGGCCAACTCAGCTCAGCATCGAGATGCTGCACAAGAATTCCAACCTGTCCGATCCGATGGGCAAGGAATTCGACTATGCCAAGGAGTTCAAGAGCCTCGACCTGAACGCGGTCATCAAGGACCTGACCGCGCTGATGAAGGACTCGCAGGAATGGTGGCCCGCCGACTTCGGCCATTACGGCGGTCTCATGATCCGCATGGCCTGGCACAGCGCGGGCACCTACCGCATCACCGACGGCCGCGGTGGCGCCGGCGCCGGTCAGCAGCGTTTTGCGCCGCTCAACAGCTGGCCCGACAACGCCAATCTCGATAAGGCGCGCCGTCTGCTCTGGCCGATCAAGCAGAAATACGGCCGCAAGATCTCCTGGGCCGATTTGATGGTGCTCGCCGGCAACGTCGCGCTGGAATCGATGGGCTTCAAGACCTTCGGTTTCGCCGGCGGCCGCGCCGACGTGTGGGAGCCGGAAGAGCTCTATTGGGGTCCCGAAGGCACCTGGCTAGGCGACGAACGCTACAGCGGCGAACGCCAGCTCGCCGAACCGCTCGGCGCGGTGCAGATGGGCCTCATCTACGTCAATCCGGAAGGCCCGAACGGCAAGCCGGATCCGATCGCCGCGGCAAAGGACATCCGCGAGACCTTCTTCCGCATGGCAATGAACGACGAGGAGACCGTCGCGCTGATCGCCGGCGGCCACACCTTCGGCAAGACCCATGGCGCAGGCGATCCGTCGCTGGTCGGGCCGGAGCCGGAAGCGGGTGCGCTCGAGGATCAGGGCCTCGGCTGGAAGAGCAAGCATGGCACCGGCATCGGCGCCGATGCGATCACCGGCGGCCCGGAAGTCACCTGGACGCAGACTCCCACGAAGTGGAGCAATCACTTCTTCGAAAACCTGTTCAAGTACGAGTGGGAGCTGACGAAGAGCCCGGCGGGTGCGCAGCAGTGGAAGGCCAAGGATGCGGAGGCGAGCATCCCCGACGCGTTCGACAAGTCCAAGAAGCATCTGCCGACGATGCTCACCACCGACCTCTCGCTGCGTTTCGATCCGGCCTATGAGAAGATCTCGCGTCGCTTCCTGGAGAACCCGGATCAGTTTGCGGACGCCTTCGCCCGTGCCTGGTTCAAGCTCACCCACCGCGACATGGGCCCGGTCGTGCGTTATCTCGGACCGCTGGTGCCGAAGGAGACGCTGATCTGGCAGGATCCGATTCCGGCCGTGAATCACGAGTTGGCCGGCGAGCAGGACATCGCCTCGTTGAAGACGAAGATCCTGGCGTCGAGCCTTTCGGTGTCCGAGCTGGTCTCGACGGCGTGGGCGTCGGCCTCGACGTTCCGTGGCTCCGACAAGCGCGGCGGCGCCAATGGCGCGCGCATTCGCCTCAGTCCGCAGAAGGACTGGGAGGTGAACGAGCCGGCCCAGCTCGCGAAGGTCCTCGGCAAGCTCGAAGCGATCCAGAAGGACTTCAACGCAACGTCCGGTGCGAAGAAGGTCTCGCTTGCGGACCTCATCGTGCTCGGCGGCACCGCCGCGGTCGAGAAGGCTGCAAAGGATGCCGGCGTCGACGTGAAGGTCTCCTTCACGCCGGGCCGCATGGACGCCTCGCAGGAGCAGACGGATGCCCAATCCTTCGCGCCGCTGGAGCCGCGGGCCGATGGTTTCCGCAACTACATCGGCAAGCGGCATCAGTTCATGATGACCGAGGAGGCGCTCGTCGATCGCGCGCAGCTGCTCCGGCTCACAGGACCCGAGCTGACCGTGCTCGTCGGTGGCCTGCGTGTGCTCGGCGCCAATGCGAACGGTTCGAAGCACGGCGTCTTCACCGCGAAGGTGGGAACGCTGAGCAATGACTTCTTCGTCAACTTGCTCGACATGAGCACGCAGTGGGCGCCGGCGGCTGATGGCACCTATGAAGCCCGCGACCGCAAGACCAACGCGGTGAAGTGGACCGGCACGCGCGCCGATCTGATCTTCGGCTCGCACTCGCAGCTCCGCGCCTATGCCGAGGTCTATGCCACGTCGGACTCCAAGGAGCAGTTCGTCAAGGACTTCGCCAAGGCCTGGACCAAGGTGATGAACCTCGATCGGTTCGATCTCGCGGCCTGAGGTGTTTCACCTCTCCCGCTTGCGGGAGAGGCAAAGGCCGCCTTTCGGCGGCCGTCCTCTTGAAGGACGCCGAGGCGAAGCCTCGGCTGTGGCGAAGCGCGGCGGGTGAGGGCTCTCTCCTAGTTGGGAGTCTCTCTGCGGAAACACCCTCTCCCCAGTCCTCTCCCGCAAGCGGGAGAGGGGCCCCATATCGACCGGTGCAGGTACCAAGCAACACAAACTAAAAGGGCGGCCGAGAGGCCGCCCTTCGTGTGTCTGGCAGTGCTGCGAGACTTACTCGCCGGCGGCTTCGCGCGGAGCCTTTTCGCCCTCGCCCTTGGCCTCGAGGTCCTCGCCGGTCTCCTGATCGACAACCTTCATCGACAGCCGGGTCTTGCCGCGGTCATCGAAGCCGAGCAGCTTGACCTTGACCTTGTCGCCTTCCTTGACGACATCGGAGGTCTTCTGCACGCGCGCCGAAGCGAGCTGGCTGATGTGGACCAGGCCGTCCTTGGAACCGAAGAAATTCACGAAGGCGCCGAACTCCATCACCTTGACGACGGTGCCCTCGTAGATCTGGCCGACTTCCGGATCGGAGGCGATCGACTTGATCCACTTGATCGCCGCCTTCATCGCCTCGCCATCGCTGGAGGCGACCTTCACGGTGCCGTCGTCCTCGATGTTGACCTTGGCGCCGGTCTTCTCGACGATTTCGCGGATCACCTTGCCGCCGGTGCCGATCACTTCGCGGATCTTGTCGGTGGCGATCTTGAAGGTCTCGATGCGCGGCGCGTATTCGCCGAGTTCGGCGCGAGCGTTGGTAAGCGCCTTGGACATTTCGCCGAGGATGTGGATACGCCCATCCTTGGCCTGGCCGAGCGCGACCTTCATGATCTCCTCGGTGATGCCCTCGATCTTGATGTCCATCTGGAGCGAGGTAATGCCCTGCTCGGTGCCGGCGACCTTGAAGTCCATGTCGCCGAGATGGTCCTCGTCACCGAGGATGTCCGAGAGAACCGCGAAGCGCTTGTCTTCGAGGATCAGGCCCATCGCGATGCCCGCGGTCGGCCGCTTCAGCGGCACGCCGGCGTCCATCAGCGCGAGCGAGGCGCCGCAGACCGAAGCCATCGACGAGGAGCCGTTGGATTCGGTGATCTCCGAGACCACGCGGATCGTGTACGGGAACTCGTGATGCGGCGGCAGCACCGGATGGATCGCGCGCCAGGCGAGCTTGCCGTGGCCGATCTCGCGGCGCTTGGTGCCGCCGAGGCGACCGGTCTCACCGACCGAGTAGGGAGGGAAGTTGTAGTGCAGCAGGAACGTCTCTTTGTACGTTCCCGCCAGCGCGTCGATATACTGCTCGTCCTCGCCGGTGCCGAGCGTGGTCACAACCATCGCCTGGGTTTCGCCGCGGGTGAACAGCGCCGAGCCGTGGGCGCGGGGCAGCACGCCGACTTCGGCGACGATGTTGCGCACGGTCTTGGAGTCGCGGCCGTCGATGCGCTTGCCGGTGTCGAGAATGTTCCAGCGAACGATCTTGGCTTCGAGCTCCTTGAACACGCCGCCGATGCGCAGCTTGTCGTATTTCGGCTCCTGCCCTTCAGGGAAATAATGGGCGATCACCTTTTCCTTGACCTTGCCGACCGCGGTGTAGCGATCCTGCTTGACCGGAATGGCGTACGCGGCGCGCAGCTCCTGCTCGACGAGGCCGAGCATTTCCTTCTCGAGCGCCGAATTGTCGATCACGGTGACTTCGCGCGGCTCTTTGGCAGCCTTCTCGGCGAGCTCGATGATGGCGTTGATCACCGGCTGGAAGTGGCGGTGACCGAACATCACGGCGCCGAGCATGATGTCTTCGTTGAGTTCCTTGGCTTCCGATTCCACCATCAGCACGGCGTCGGCCGTGCCGGCGACAACGAGGTCGAGCTGGGTGTCGACCATCTCGTCGAGGGTCGGGTTGAGCACATACTCGTCGTTGACGAAACCGACGCGGGCTGCGCCGATCGGGCCCTTGAAGGGCGCGCCGGACAGGGTCAGCGCGGCCGATGAGGCCACCAGCGCCACGATATCGGGATCGTTCTCCATGTCGTGCGACAGCACGGTGACGATCACCTGGGTCTCGTTGCGCCAGCCGTCGACGAACAGCGGACGGATCGGACGGTCGATCAGGCGGGAGACCAGCGTCTCCTTCTCGGTCGGCCGGCCTTCGCGCTTGAAATAGCCGCCGGGAATGCGGCCGGCTGCGTAGGTCTTCTCCTGATAGTCGACGGTCAGCGGCAGGAAGTCGACGCCTTCGCGCGGCGCCTTCGCCGCGACGACGGTGGCGAGCACCACGGTCTCGCCATAGGTGGCGACGACGGCACCGTCAGCCTGACGCGCGATCTTGCCGGTTTCGAGCTTGAGAGGGCGTCCACCCCAGTCGATTTCGACTGAATGCTTATTGAACATAGAGGTCTTCTTTCATGGGTTCTCGAAAGTCTGACGGCCCCGAAAAACAAAAACCATGCGCAAGATTGCGGGACGCTGATCGAAGCGAGCGATCAGCGTCCTGCGATCCTGCCATGGTTCTTGGATTTCGGATGGCGTCCATCCTTTCGGGTCATACGGGCGCCTTGCCCGTTGCGCCCAGCCGCCGGATTGCTGCTGGACTTTCAGTCGGCACGAACGCGAACACCGAACCGCGGTCTTCGCTCATCATGCCCCCGGATGCGAATCATCATTGGGCCCGCACCCGGAACGCGCACGCAGCCTCGATCAAAAACCTTTAAACAAACGCTTTCGTTCGAAACCACGCGCGAAAACGCGCGCCGTCGGCGCGCGCAGAAACACTTAACGACGAATGTTGTGCTTCTCGAGCAGCGCCTTATAGCGCGCCTCGTCCTTCTTCTTCACGTAGTCGAGGAGCGAGCGGCGCGTCGACACCAGCTTCAAGAGGCCGCGACGCGAATGGTTGTCCTTCACGTGGGTCTTGAAATGGCTGGTGAGGTTGTTGATGCGTTCCGACAGGATCGCGACCTGAACCTCGGGCGAGCCGGTGTCGCCGGCCTTGTTGGCATTCGTCTTGATGACTTCCGCTTTGCGTTCTGCGGCAATCGACATCGTCAATTTCTCTCGTTGCGACCGGCACTGGCAGTCAGGCCGGTCAGGTTGAACACACGCTTGGGGATGATTTCGCCATTGCCAACTTCGGCAAGCGCGAGAAGACGGCCTGCCACCGTGACATAGACTGTGCCGCTACAAGTGGGCGCATCCCGTCCGCGCAACAAAACGGCCTGGCCCCGATGGAGCCTTGCCGCATCAGCCCGAGTGACGGCCAGTGCCGGGATGTCGTCCAGCGCGGTCTCAACGGGCATAAGCGCGTCGGCGAGGCTACCCTCGCCGGACGCGGCTCTATCGCATAAAGCCTCCAGCTGATCCAGCGGAATCATGTCGGTTTCGCCGAATGGGCCGACCAGGGTCCGCCGCAGCGCGCAAATATGGCCAAAAGTGCCGAGAATCCGGCCCATATCGCGGGCGATCGCGCGCACATAGGTGCCTTTGCCGCACTCGGCCTCGAATACGGATCGGTCGTTATCTAGTTGATCTACAAGGGTTAAATGGTGAATTTCGACCGGACGGGGGGCCAGTTCCACCACCTCGCCGTCACGGGCGAGATCATAGGCGCGCTCGCCATGGATCTTGATCGCGGAATAGCGCGGCGGAGTCTGCTGGATCACCCCGGTGAACCGGGGCAGCAGGGCCAGGATGGCCTCCCGGGTCGGGCGCTGGTCGGAGGTCGCGGTGACCCGGCCCTCGATATCGTCGGTGTCGCGCTCCTCGCCCCAGCACACGGTGAACTGATAGCGCTTGCGGCCGTCCATGACGAAGGGGACGGTCTTGGTGGCTTCGCCAAGCGCGATCGGCAGGCCGCCGGAGGCGAGCGGGTCGAGCGTGCCGGCATGTCCCGCCCGCTTGGCATTGAACAGGCGCTTGAGCACGGCGACCGCCTGCGTCGAGGTCATGCCGATCGGCTTGTCGAGCACGACCCAGCCATGGACGTCGCGGCGGTCGCGGCGCGGCTGGTTGCCTTTCTGCTGCTTGGCACGGGGATCGTTGTTGACGCGGCGCGGCTCCTGATGCGGCTGAGAAGTGCCGCTCATGTCCGCAAAATTATTTTTCTGCACGTCGCGCTGATCAGCTTCTTCGCCGCCGATCGTGCCGTGAGCCGGATCCATCGTCATTGTTCTTCTTCCCGATCCGACTCCGGATCCTGTTCCAAGTCCTTCTGCACCGCGGGTGTTCGCAAAAGCTTCTCGATCCGTTCCGCTTCGTCGAATCGCTCGTCGACGTGGAAGCGAAGGTCAGGTGCAAATTTCAGGTTAACGCGCCGCGCGACGTCGCCGCGCAGGAATTTCTTGTTGCGCTCGAGCGCGGCGATGACGATCTCGGTGTCGCGGCCGCCGAGCGGCATCACGTAAACTGTTGCGAGCTTCAGGTCGGGCGACATCCGTACCTCCGGTACGGTGATGATGTGGCCTTCGAGGTCCGCATCATGCACATTGCCTTGCGCCAGAATCTCGGCCATCGCGTGGCGAACCTGCTCGCCGACCCGCAACTGACGTTGCGAGCCGCCCGGCGCGGAACTTTTCTTCTGATGGTGGCGGGGCATGGTCGAAAATCACCTCGTCGTGCCCGCGTTTGAGACACGAGCATTGTCATTTGTCCTGTTGAAACGAATGCGGCGCGGATGGCCGGAATAAATCCGGCCATCGCACTCCCGCAATTTCAGCTCAAAAAGATCCGGGCGCTTCGGTAAGATTTGGACTTACAGGGAGCGCTGGATCGTCTCCACGCGATAACACTCGATCACGTCACCGGCACGCATGTCGTGATAGTTCTCGAAGGCCATGCCGCATTCTTGACCGGACTGGACTTCCTTCACTTCGTCCTTGAAGCGTTTCAGCGTCGACAGCTTGCCTTCGTGCACGACGACGTTGTCGCGGATCAGGCGCACATTGGCGCCACGTTCCACGGTGCCGTCGGTGACCCGGCAGCCGGCGACCTTGCCGATCTTGGAGATGTTGAAGATCTCCAAGATCGCGGCATTGCCCAGCATGGTTTCGCGCAGGGTCGGCGCGAGCAGTCCGCTCATCGCCTTCTTCACGTCATCGACGAGGTCGTAGATGATGTTGTAGTAGCGGATCTCGATGCCGTTGCGCTTGGCGGCCGCAGCCGCCTCCTTGTTGGCACGAACCGAGAAGCCGATGATCGCGGCGTTGAAGCCTTCCGCGAGCGTCACGTCGGATTCCGAGATTCCGCCGACGCCGGCATGCAGGATGCGAGCTGCGACTTCGTCGGTGCCGAGCTTCTCCAGCGAGCCGAGGATCGCTTCCAGCGAGCCCTGCACGTCGGCCTTGATGATCAGCGGGAATTCCTTGCGGCCCGCCGTCTTCAATTGCGACATCATCTGCTCGAGCGAGCCGCGCATGCCGGAAATCGAGGCCGCCGCGTTCTCGCGCTTCTGGTGCGCGCGGTAGCTGGTGACCTGGCGGGCGCGGGCTTCGTTCTCGACCACCGCGAGACGATCGCCGGCTTCCGGCGGACCATTGAAGCCGAGTACCTCGACGGGCACTGAAGGACCTGCCTCCTGCACCGTCTCGCCCTGATCCGAGATCAGCGCGCGGACGCGGCCCATTTCGGCGCCGGCGACGATGATGTCACCGACACGGAGCGAGCCGCGCTGGACCAGCACGGTCGCGACCGGACCACGGCCGCGGTCGAGCTTGGCCTCGATCACGGTGCCCTCGGCCGGCCGTTCCGAATTGGTCTTCAGGTCGAGGATGTCGGCCTGGAGCGCGATCATCTCGAGCAGCTTGTCGAGATTGGTCTTGTTCTTGGCGGAGACTTCGACGTCGACGACTTCGCCGCCGAAGGATTCCACCTGCACCTCGTGCTGGAGCAGCTCGGTGCGCACGCGCTCGGGCTTCGCATCGGGCTTGTCGATCTTGTTGATGGCAACGATGATCGGCACCCGCGCCGCCTTGGCGTGGTTGATGGCTTCGATCGTCTGCGGCATCACGCCGTCATCGGCAGCAACCACCAGCACGACGATGTCGGTCACCTTGGCGCCGCGGGCGCGCATCGCGGTGAACGCGGCGTGGCCGGGCGTGTCGATGAAGGTGATCTTCTTGCCGCTTTCGGGCGACAGCACCTGATAGGCGCCGATATGCTGGGTGATGCCGCCGGCTTCGCCGGAGACGACGTTGGCATGACGGAGCGCGTCGAGCAGCGAGGTCTTGCCGTGGTCGACGTGACCCATCACGGTCACCACCGGCGAACGCGTCTCGGTGTCGGTGGAATCGGCGACCTGATCAAACAGACCCTCTTCGACGTCCGACGCGGCAACGCGCTTGACCGAGTGGCCCAGTTCTTCGGCGATCAGCTGCGCGGTGTCGGCGTCGATCACGTCGGTGATCTTGTGCATCGCGCCCTGCTTCATCAGCATGCGGATGACGTCGACCGCGCGCTCGGCCATGCGGTTGGCGAGCTCCTGGATGGTGATCGCTTCCGGAATGATCACCTCGCGGATGAGCTTTTCCTTCGGCTCGTTCGAGGCGTGGCCCTTCAGGCGCTGGGTGCGGCGGCGGAAGGAGGCAATCGAGCGCTCGCGCACGTCGTCGGCATTGAATGCCGTGACGACGGTCAGGCGGCCGCGCTCCTTCTGCGGGCCGGGCTTGTGGGTGGTCTTCGGGGGCGGCACGGGGCGCGCAGCGCCGCCGGGGCCGCGACGGATCTGGCGCGGACCCTCGTCCTCGTCCGGTCCGGCTGCGACAGCAGGGGCGCGGCCCACCGGGCCTCCCGGCCGCTGCGTGGTCGTTCCGGGCCGCGCCGTCGTTGTTCCGGGGCGGGCCGTGGTGGTCGTCCCGGGCCGCGCCGTGGGCGCTCCGGGCCGCGGTGCAGGAGCGGCTGCGGCCGTCGTTGCAGCGCGCACCGCAGATTGCGGCTGCTCGCCTTCGCCAAAACGCTTCTTGGCCTCGGTTTCGGCCTTGCGCTTGGCTTCCTCTTCGTGGCGGTGACGCTCATCCTCGGCCTTGCGGCGGGCTTCGGCGGCCTCGCGCTCGACGCGCTCTGCGCTTTCGCGGACAGCGCGGCGCTGAGCCTCTTCCTCGGCATGGCGGCGCTCTTCGACTTCGCGCACCTTGGCATCGGCCAGCGCGCTGGCGCGGGCGGAACGTTCGTCCTCGGTCAGCGTGCGCAGCACCACGCCGGATCCGGCGTTGCGCGGCGGAGCCGGGCGCGCGGGAGCAGGCTTGGGCGCGGCGGGAGCGGGCTTCGCCACCTCGGCGGCCTGCGGCTCGGGGCTGCCGTCGATGCGGCGCTTGCCGCGCTTCTCGACCACGACCTGCTTGCTACGGCCATGGCTGAAGCTCTGGCGCACAGTGCCCGTTTCGACGCGCGGCTTGAGCGATAGCGTCTTGCTCGGAACGCTCAGCTTCTTGTCTCCAGGGGTCTTGGTATCAACCATTCAGCAGTCCTAATCCTGATTTATCAGTTGTTGTGCGTTGCCGCACCGTCCTATCGGGGTCGTCGTTGTCTCTCAGAAATCCTGGCCGGGCTTTTCGGCAATCTTGTCATCGTCCGCCATCCGGTATCGGACCAGCATCTGGCTACGTGACAGGAATGACCTGCTCGCCGGGCCCGCGAGCAGGGCAGCATGTATCACATTTGACCGGGTCAGTGCCAAATCCAATTCTATCGATTTCAGTGCCGTGACGACGGGAATCTGCGGCTTGGCGCCGCGATTTACGTCATTTTGCCGCGCCAGCATGTCCAATTTGCGGATTCCGTCCGCGGCCCCGTCGCTGGCGTGGATCAGGACCTCGACCGTGCCTTCCCGCAGGGCGCTCTCGACCTTGCCGAAGCCGGCTACGACCTGGCCCGCCTTGGCAGCGATCCCGAGGGCTTCCGTGGCGCTCCGAACCAGGAGCGCCTCGATATCGGCGGGGAGCGTCTGGGGAGTGCGCAGCTCGCGCTTGAAGGCCTTGCTAAATTGGTGACGCCGCACGGCTTCCGCAACCACCTCGCGTGAGGCGGTGATCCACATACCGCGTCCGGGCAGCTTGCGCTTGAGATCGGGAACTATGTCCCCTTGGGGCGAAATGACGAAGCGGATCAGCTCGTCGATCGGCCGGACCTCGCGGCTGACCGCGCACATCCGCATGGTCGCGGACCTTTCGGTCCGCGGGCCATTGTCGAGATCGTGGTCAGTATCTGCGAGCATCCGGGCGACATTCTCCTTTGCCCTTAAGCCGGCTGATCTTCAGCCGCCTCAGCCTCTTCGGCCGGCTTGGCCAGGTCAGCCTCGGTGATCCAGCCGGCCTTGACGCGGGCCTGCATGATCATCGCTTCCGCATCGTCGCGGGAGACCTCGAGGCCGTCGAGCGCACCAGCGAACTTGGTCTGCTCGCCGCCTTCCTTGCGCTCGGTCCAGCCGACCAGATCATCGGTGGCGCAGCCGGCGAGGTCGTCGACGGTCTTGATGTCGTTCTCGCCGAACTTCACCAGCATCTTCGAAGTGACACCGGGCACATCCTTGACGGCATCCTCGACGCCGAGTTCCTTGCGCCTGGCCTCGAGCTCGGCTTCCTGCTGCTCGAGATATTCGCGGGCGCGGTTCTGCAGTTCCTGCGCGGTTTCCTCGTCAAAACCTTCGATGCCGGCGAGCTCCTTGACGTCGACCATCGCGAGCTCCTCGACCGAGGTGAAGCCTTCGGATGCCAGCAACTGGCCGACCACCTCGTCGACGTTGAGCGATTCCATGAAGACGCGGGTGGAGTTCTCGAAGTCGGCCTGGCGGCGCTCCGATTCCTCCTGCTCGGTCAGGATGTCGATGTCCCAGCCGGTGAGCTGCGAGGCCAGACGCACGTTCTGGCCGCGGCGGCCGATCGCCAGCGAGAGCTGGTTGTTGGTGTCGGGCACGACGACCTCGATGCGCTCGCGGTCTTCGTCGATCACGACCTTGGAGACTTCGGCCGGCGCCAGCGCGTTGACCACGAAGGTCGCGATGTCGGGCGACCAGGGAATGATGTCGATCTTCTCGCCCTGCAATTCGTTCACCACCGCCTGCACGCGCGAGCCGCGCATGCCGACGCAGGCGCCGACCGGGTCGACCGAGGAATCGCGGGAAATCACGCCGATTTTCGCGCGCGAGCCGGGATCGCGGGCCACCGCCTTGATCTCGACGATGCCGTCATAGATTTCCGGCACTTCCTGCGCGAACAGCTTCGCCATGAACTGCGGATGGGTGCGGGAGAGGAAGATCTGCGGGCCGCGGGTCTCGCGGCGCACGTCGAAGATATAGGCGCGGACGCGGTCGCCGTTGCGGAACACTTCGCGCGGCAGCATCTCGTCGCGGCGGATGATGGCTTCACCGCGACCGAGATCGACGATCACGCTGCCATATTCGACGCGCTTGACGACGCCGTTGACGATGTCGCCGATGCGGTCCTTGAATTCCTGATATTGCCGGTCGCGCTCGGCCTCGCGCACCTTCTGCACGATCACCTGCTTGGCCGATTGCGCGGCGATGCGGCCGTATTCCAGCGGCGGCAGCGTATCGGCGATGGTGTCGCCGACCTGGGCGCCGGGATTGGCGCGTTGCGCATCCACCAGAGAGATCTGGTTGGAATGATTTTCGACCGTCTCGACCACCAACATGTGGCGCGACAGCCGCAGCTCGCCCTTCTTCGGGTCGATCTCGGCGTGAACGTCAGTCTCGCTGCCATAACGTGCCCGCGCCGCCTTGGCGATGGCATCCTCCATCGCCGCGATGACGATGCCGCGGTCGATCGATTTCTCGCGCGCAACGGCATCGGCGATCTGGAGCAATTCAAGTCGATTGGCGCTGACTGCCATGGCTAGTCTCCTTCGTCAGGCTCGATCTCGCCCCGTCGCGCGCGTTCGGCGGCCAGGCGATGTTTCTTCGTATTGGTCGGTGCCGGCTTCTTTGTATTGGTCGGCGCCGGCTTCTTTGTCGGCTTGGTGTTCTTGGTCGTTTTTTCGCTGATGCTGGCGTGCGGTGCGGCCGGCGGCTCCAGGCCGAGATTGCGGCGCATCTCGCGTGCCTGGGCCTTGCCGCGGCGCATGGATTCCGCGATCAGCTCGTCGGTCAGCACCAGCCGCGCTTCGCCGATATCCTCCATCGTCAGGAGAACTTCCGCGGTTTCGCCGGCCTTGACGTCGTCGCGGGTCAGATGCACGCGGTCGCCTTCGACGGCACCGATCGTGCCGCGGAACCGCTTCCGCCCCTCATGGGCGACTCCCATCTCGACCTTGACCAGATGACCGGCATAGCGTTCGAAATCGGAGCGCCGCACCAGCGGCCGGTCGATCCCCGGTGAGGAAATCTCCAACCGGTAGGCGCGCTCGATGGGGTCTGCGACGTCCAGCACGGGCGACAGCGCCCGCGAGATCGCCTCGCAATCCTCGATCTGCATCGAGCCGTCCGGCCGCTCGGCCATGATCTGCACGGTGCAGCCGGCTTCTCCGGAAATGCGGATCCGCACCAGGCGATAGCCCATGCCCTGGAGCACCGGACCCGCAACCGCAGATACCCGCGCCGCCGCGCCGGGCTCGACCACGAGCCTCGGCTCGGCCAGCAACTCGGCATCTGTGGAACCAGGGTGCGGTTCGGTCATATCAGGGGTCAAGGCGCTCGATGGTTAAGGCTTGGTTAAGGCTTGCGCAGGTTAAGATTTGCAGAGCCTGCTTTGGAACTCTTCATCCCGACAGGTCGTCGGCCGGGCATCTTCTGCCAAACTGCGTTCAGGTAACAAAAAAGAGCGGGTCCTTTCGGGCCCACTCTCATTACGCGGATCGTATGAGAAGGTGAATTGGCGCTGATATAGCCCTTTCCACCCTCCCGGACAAGGCCCATCGCGGGTCTGATGTGGCTTTTTGCAGCCAGTCTGCGGCCCCCGCGCAACGCTTCCTTCACCTGGGAGGCCTAAATTCCCTGATTGTCGGGCGGCTTGAGTTATGGGGCGCCCACGGCGTGCCAAATCCGAGTTGCGCTCTCATGACCGTTGCCACGTCGCTGATTCCCGGACTGGACGATATCGTCAAACGCGGCGATCTACGACGTCGTGGCGAAATTGCGCGCGCCATCTCTGCATTGTTCTTCCAGGATGCCGAGAAGCTCCGTCCTGATCTCGTCGATCTCTTCGACAATTTGCTGATCGATCTCGTCCCGCATGCCGAGCTTGCCTCGCGCATCGATCTCGCCGAACGCTTTTCGCGCCTGAGCAACGCGCCGCCGCATCTGGTGAAACAGCTCGCCCGTGAAAACGAGATCACGGTGGCAGGCCCCGTGCTGCGCCGCTCGCCCGTGCTCGACGAAGCTGCGCTGCTCGAGATCGCGCGGCTGAAAGGCCAGGGGCATCTGCTGGCGATGACGGAGCGCCCCGCTTTGTCGGCTGTGGTGACCGACGTGCTGATCGAGCGCGGCGATCGCGACGTGGTGCGCCATGCCGCCGGCAATGCCGGCGCGGCGTTCTCGCCCGGTGGCTATTCGGAGTTGATCAAGCGGGCGGCGCAGGACGGCGTGCTGACGCTCAAGATCGGTCAGCGCGAGGACCTCTCCGGCGAGCACCTCAAGGAACTGCTGAACGGCACGCTCGACGTTATCCGCCGCCGTCTCTCCAGCGTGGTCAACCCCGCGCGCCAGGTCGAGATCAAACGCGCGATGTCGGCGATCGAGGAGGCGACGCTGCCCCCCGGGCCGCGACGCGATTTTTCGGCGGCGCAGCGCACGGTGCTCGGCCTGCATCGCGGGGGTCATCTCGGCGAGAGCGCGCTGCTCGGCTTCGCCAAGGCGCACAAATACGAGGAATCGATCGCCTCGCTCTCGGCGCTGTCCGGCGTCCGTCTCTCGATCCTCGATCGCCTGATCGCGGGCGACCGCTGCGATCCGATCCTGATCCTGGGGCGCATGTTGAACTTGGGCTGGCCCACGGTGCGCGCGCTCGTTCTGTTGTGGCACGGACCGCATCGCACGCCGGCCGATGCCGACATCGAGGCCGCGCGCATGAACTTCACGCGCCTGATGCCGGCGACCGCCGAGCGCGTCGTGAAATTCTGGCGCAACCGGCAGACGATCTAGAGCCTGCGAAACCGCAGATAGGTCGTCTTGCGCCCCTCGCGCGTGGCCTTCCTGCCGTATCGCGTCATGGTGTAGCCTGCCCATGGCTGCCGGAAATCGTCGGCGCGTTGCGCGAGCCAGACGAAATCCCGCGAGCGCGCAAGATGCGACAGCGTCCAGGCGCAGTAATCGTCGATGTCGCAGACGAAGCGGAATTCGCCGCCCACTTTCAAGACGCGCGCCATCGCAGCGATGGTCCGGTCCTGGACGAAGCGCCGCTTCCAGTGACGCCGCTTCGGCCAGGGATCGGGATGGATCAGGTCGATCCGCGACAGCGATGCCTGTGGCAGCCAGGCCAGCAACTCGGCGGCATCGCCCGCGAACAAGCGGATGTTGACGATGTTCGTGGCCTCGATCTGTGCGAGGATTTTTGCCATGCCGTTGACATAGGGCTCGCAGCCGATGAAGCCGGTCGCGGCGAAATTCCGCGCCTCCGCGGCAAGGTGCTCGCCGCCGCCGAAGCCGATCTCGAGCCGCACATCGTCCGCAGCGGGATCGAAGATATCGCCTGCATTCGCCGGCGCCTCGCCGTTGATGTCGAGCGCAAGATGCGGCAGCAGATGATCGATCAGCTCGGCCTGGTGCTGCCTGAGCTTGTGGCCCTTGCGGCGCCCGAAGAAGGCGCGCTCGCTGTCCTCGCGATCGGGATCTGATTTGCGTTCGCTCATCGCAGCGTCTGGTACAGGCGATGGAGCAGCCGCGCGCGCGGCTCGAGCGACGAAACGTAAAGCTGCTCATAATGGGTATGTGCGCCCTTGCCGTCGACGCCGAGCCCGTCGAGCGTCGCGGTGTGCGCGGCGGTGAAATTGCCATCCGAGCCGCCGCCGGTATGGGTGTCGATCAGATCGAAGCCGATCTCGGCAGCAAGCGCCTTCGCATGTTGGTACAGCGAGGCACCTGAATTGCTCTTCTCGTAAGGCGGACGATTGAGTTCGCCGACGACTTTGACGGTGACGCCTTCGGTCTTCGATGTCAGCCCGAGGATCTTGCCGACGAACTCTTCCGCATCGGCAAAGCTCGGCACGCGCAGGTCGACCTCGGCATAGGCCTCTTCCGGCGTGACGTTGGGACGCGTGCCGCCACGCGCCACGCCGACATTCACCGTAACGCCGCGTGTCAAATCGTTCATGCCTTCCAGCGCCAGGATGACGTTGGCAAGCTCGCGGACGGCGCTGCGGCCATCTTCGGGCCGCGTGCCGGCATGTGCGGGCACGCCCTTGATGAACACGCGGAATCGTCCGACGCCCTTGCGGCCGGTGACGATCTTGCCGCCGTCGCGCGCGGGCTCCGTCACCAGCACGTATTTGGCCTTGCGCCCTTCCGTCTCGATGAGCGCGCGGGAGGTGGGGCTGCCGATCTCCTCGTCGGAGGTGAACAGATGCGTGATACCGAGTGGCGAACGATCGCCGGCGGCGCAGAGCGCGCGAAAGGCGTGATGGGCGACGTAGGCGCCACCCTTCATGTCGTAGATACCGGGACCGAACGCGCTGTCGCCTTCGACCTTGAACGGCAGGCGCTCGATGAATCCCATGGGATGAACGGTATCGAGGTGGCTCAGCACCAGAATTCCCGGCCGGTCCTGGCCCCAGGTCGAGCGAGCGGCGAGATGATCGCCGCAGCCGCCGACGCCGCCGACGCGTTCGAGCGCGACGGGCAGATCGCGATATTGCTCCGCGACCACAGAGATCAGTTTGTTGACCTGTTCAGGTGCTTCCGTCGGCGTCTCGATCTCCACCCAGCGGCGGATGCCATCGAGAATAGTTTGGGAATCGAACCAATTGGACTTAATCATGAACGCATCTGTGCCTTTGAACCGCATCATCGAAGAGGCGCGCACCAAAACGCGGCCGCAAATGACGACATAGGCCAGATTTGACGCAGTCTCAAATCGGATTGAGACGTCGCGTCACCGTTTGTCGGGACCTTCGCGGGCCGCGATCTGCTCGACGAGATCGACGATCGAGCGGCGCATCTTCGAATCAGTGATCCGGGTGAACGCCTTGGTCAAAGCGAGACCTTCGGAGGTCGCGAGGAAGTCCGACACGTAGGAGGGCGAAGCGCCTTCGGCGAAGCCGTCCGGGCCAGCTACGCCGCTCGGTCCGCCCTCGAACAGGAACGACACCGGCACCTGGAGAATCTCGGCGATCTGCTGAATGCGGCTCGCGCCGACGCGATTCGTGCCCTTCTCGTACTTCTGGACCTGCTGAAAAGTCAGGCCCAAAGCTTCACCGAGCTTTTCCTGACTCATGCCCAACATGATGCGGCGCATACGCACGCGGCTGCCGACATATTTGTCAACAGGGTTGGGCGCTTTCGACATTTCCTCAGCCTCCAAACATCACCTTCGGCGCAATCACAAGAATGCCTCCGGTGCCAGCATCGTCAAAATCAGACCCTCTTATTGGGAAACATTGCGGAGAAATTTAGCAACACCCACTGTCTTTTGCAGCCGGTGCAGAATGAGGAGCGCGCGTGCAGTCTGTCAACCGTGGGACTACGGTTGTCAAAGGATTCTGGCCGCTGCGCCGGCGAGAGGCGTGATCAGGGGTGCCGTTTGGCAGCACGCCGGCGGACCGCCAGCATCACTGCCAGCGCAACCAGCATGGCTGCGGGCACGTCGCCCACCCGCGCATAGACGGTCGGCGGGATTGCGGCGGGCAGGCTTGCATCCAAAATGCCTTCCACGCCGAGGCCGAGGCTGGCAACGGTTCGTCCCACCGGATCGATCACCGCCGAGACGCCGGTATTGGCGGAGCGGACCAGCGGCAGTCCGAGTTCGATCGCGCGCATCCGCGCCTGCTCCAGATGCTGATAGGGGCCGGTCGAGATGCCGAACCAGCCGTCATTGGTGAGGTTCACGATCCAGCCGGGGCGCTCATTGCGGCCGGCGACCTCGCCTGGAAAAATTGCTTCGTAGCAGATCAGCGGCAGCGCGGGCGGCGCACCGGGCACCGGCAGTGCATGCCGCACGGTGCCCGGAATGAAGCCGCCGCGCACGCGCGTGAGCTGCTCGAAGCCGAGCTTCTCCATCAGGCCCTGGTAGGGCAGGAATTCGCCGAACGGCACGAGGTGCAGCTTGTCGTAGACCGAGAGCACGCTGCCGTCGTGATCGATCACGTAGATCGAATTATAGGCGCGCGTGATCGGTGTGCCCCGCGGCAAGTCGGGGGCGCGGACCGAGCCCGTGATCAGCACCGTGCCCTTCGGCAGAAGCTCGGCGATCCCGGCCATCGCGTCGGCTTCGCGGGTCAGGAAGAACGGAAACGCGGATTCCGGCCAGATCAGGATGGTGGCATCGCGCACGCCGGTCGATTGCGGCCCCGAGGCGCGGTCCGACAGCGCCAGATATTTCTTCATCACCTCCGCCTTGGCGGCGTAGTTGAATTTCGCGTTCTGCTGGAGGTCCGGCTGCATCAGGCGCAGCTTGGCGCCCGCGACCATCGTGGTCGGATGCAGCGACAGTCGGATCGCGCCGAAGATGCTCATGACGATCAGAAGCGCAATCGCAGCAGTCGGCGCGCGCCACGCCGGGCGGCGATCAGGCGTGCGGTCGATCAGCGCCGCGGGGCTCGCGAAGATCGCGATCGCGAGGAACGTCATGCCCCACAGGCCGATCAGCGACGCCGTCTGCGCCAGCGGCAGCGGTTCGGACAGGGCATAGCCGAACGCGTTCCAGGGGAAGCCGGTTAACGCGTGACCGCGCAGCCATTCGGCGATGGTGAGGCTTGCGGCGAGGGCCAAGATGCGCGTGGCATCCTTGGTCCAGAGCAGGCGGGCCAGCGCAAAACCGATCGCGGTGAAGATGGAGAGATAGGCCGGCAAGCCAAGCACGGCGAACGGCGTCAGCCACGCGAACAGGTCGGCGTCGACGAAGAACGCGTAGCCGATCCAGTAGAGGCCGGGGACGAAATAGCCGAGCCCGAACCAATAGCCGGTCAACGCCGCGGCGGGGACACCGCGATATCGTCCGGCGCCCGCCCCGTCGATCAGCCAGACCAGCACCGGGAAAGTAATGAACAGCACCGGAAAGACGTTGAACGGCGCCAGCGCCAGCACCGACAGCGCGCCGCAGCCCATCGCGATGAGCGCGCGCTTCCATCCCCAGGTGAGGATGATGGCAAGCGCAATCTGCCGAAGCCGCTGGAATGGGGTCACTGCGGACCGGACCCGTCGCTCGGCGGCGGGGTGGGCGTATCGCTCGAAGGTGGCTGACCGCTCTCCGGCGCGGCCTCGCGGCGGCGGCTCTCGCGCTGGGTACGCGGCGCGGGACGCTCCTTCCGCGTCGCGATGCGCAGCCGCTTGACGCGGCGCGGATCGGCATCGAGCACCTCGATCTCGTAATTGCCTGGGCCCGAGATCACCTCGCCGCGCACCGGCAGGCGCCCGACGAAGCTGACGAGATAGCCGCCGAGCGTCTCGACCTCCTCACCGGCCTCGCCGGTGACGAAATCCTCGCCGATCACCGCGCGGACGTCCTCGAGGCTGGCGCGGGCATCGGCGATGAAGGCGTTGTCGGGCAGGCGCACGATCGAGGGCGGCTCGTCGCTGTCGTGCTCGTCGTCGATTTCGCCGACGATCTGCTCGACGATGTCCTCCAGCGAAACCAGCCCGTCACTGCCGCCATATTCGTCGACCACCAGCGCCAGATGAATGCGCGTGGCCTGCATCTGCGCCAGCAGGTCGATCGCCCGCATCGACGGCGGCACGTAAAGCAGCTTGCGGATGATGCGCGCCTCCCCGAG
Source organism: Bradyrhizobium sp. 139 (assembly GCF_023074175.1). Classification (GTDB taxonomy): domain Bacteria; phylum Pseudomonadota; class Alphaproteobacteria; order Rhizobiales; family Xanthobacteraceae; genus Bradyrhizobium. The sequence continues at coordinate 44,116 of NZ_JADPKS010000012.1, read as the reverse complement.
CGGCAGCGCGAGGTCGACGGTACGCAGATCGAGCCCGGCCGGCAGCGGTTTTTTGCGCTTGGTCTTGGCGGCGTCCGACACGCGTGCACGCGCGGTCATGAAGGCGAGCAGGTCGCGGATGTGGACGATGCCGACGGGATCGTCCAAGGTCTCGTTGTAGACGACGAGGCGCGAATGACCGGCGCTTTCGAAGCGGTCCATCAACTCGCCGAGCGGAATGTCGCGCTTCACCGCGATGATGTCAGCGCGATGCACCATGACGTCGGCGATGCGGCGCTCGTGCAGACCGAGGATGTTGCGCAACATGGTGCGCTCGACGGTCGAGAAACCCGTGTCGTCAGGCGTCGAGGCATCGAGCACGACCTGGAGATCGTCGCGCACCGATCCGGCCTTCCAGCCGAACAGGCTGCGAATGGCACGCAGCAGCCAGCCTTCCGCGGTCGGGCGCGTCACCTCGCCGGGCGTTACCACGACCGGCAAATTGGCCGTATTGCGCGGATTGTCGTGAATCGGGTCGGAATCCGGCATCTCAATGCGTCCCCGGGCGGTCTGCATAGGGATCGGGAATGCCGAGATGGGCCAGGATCTCTCGTTCGAGCGCTTCCATCTCCTCCGCGTCGCCGTCGTTCTCGTGGTCGTAGCCGATCAGGTGCAGGAAACCATGCACGGCGAGATGACTCAAATGATGGTCGAATGGCTTCTGTTCCTCGTCCGCCTCGCGCCGCATCGTTTCATAGGCGATAGCGATGTCGCCGAGCATGCGCGGCGCATCGCCGGGCTTCCACTCGCCCTCCGGCTGGAGCGCCGGGAACGACAGCACGTTGGTCGGCTTGTCGAGGCCGCGCCAGTTGCTGTTGAGCGTGCGGATGCCGGTATCATCGGTCAGCATGACGGCCACTTCCGCCCCTGCGACGTCTTCGTCGACACTCTCGGCGGCGGCCGCAACCGCGCGCTGGATCACGGCTTCGGCGTCGGGCTCGCTCTGCCAGCAATCGGCGACGACGAGGACCTCGGTCATGGGAAGGTTTGGATGTGACATCTTGTTTATTCGGAACGAAAGGGCGCCGTGTCCGCGCCCGTATGGTCCGGCTGTTGTCTCGTCAGGATTTACCGGCGGCCGGCCGCTGCGGTAGCCCTTCATAGGCGGAGACGATTCGTGCCACGAGTTCGTGGCGGATCACGTCCTCGGCTTTGAAATGAACTTGCGCAATGCCTTCGACGCCGCTCAGCAGACGCGTCGCCTCAGCGAGGCCCGAGGTCTGGCCGTTCGGCAGGTCGATCTGCGAGGGATCGCCGGTCACGATCATGCGGCTGTTCTCGCCGAGGCGGGTCAAAAACATCTTCATCTGCATCGACGTGGTGTTCTGCGCCTCGTCCAGGATGATGGCGGCGTTGGTCAGCGTGCGGCCGCGCATGAAGGCGAGCGGCGCGATCTCGATCTCGCCGGTCTGGAGCGCGCGCTCGACGATGCGCGCGTCCATGAGGTCGTAGAGCGCGTCGTAGATCGGGCGAAGATAAGGATCGACCTTCTCGCGGAGATCGCCGGGCAAAAAGCCGAGCCGCTCGCCGGCCTCGACGGCCGGGCGCGACAGGATGATCTTGTCGACCTCCTTGCGCTCGAACAGTTGCGCGGCATGCGCCACCGCGAGCCAGGTCTTGCCGGTGCCGGCAGGGCCGATGCCGAACACCAGCTCATGGCGCTTCAGCGCGCGGATGTAGGAGTCCTGCGCTGCGGTGCGTGCGCGCACCGGGCGTTTGCGCAAGTTGATGCTGTCGAAGGTGGACTTGGGCGACTTGGCGTCGAACTCGAACAGCGAGCCCTGCGCGATCACGGCGCGGATCGCGCCCTCGACCTCGCCCTGGTCGAGATCCTGCCCCTTTGCCGCCTGAGCGTAGAGCGTCTCCAGCACGCGCCGCGCGGCGTCGCAGCCGTCGCGGCTGCCGCCGATCGTGATGTGGTTGCCCTTGGAATCGACGACGACGCCGAGCCGCCGCTCGATCTGCGCGAGATGCTGGCCGTAGGGGCCGACCAGCGCCGAAGCGGCGCGATTGTCGTCGAAGTCGATGACGACCTGGGTCTCGGGCGGAACTTGCATGTCGCGGTCAAATTTGCGGGTGGGAGCGAACGAGGACGAATCCGATGCGCTTTTGGGCAAGGGTTCAGGCTCCAGTGGCGATTTGCGATAAAGCGGGCTCGCGCGCCGTGCGCGGCGTCACGAGCTCACCGAGAAAGCTATAGCGCTCGAGGCTGTCGATGCGCACCGGCAGGATTTTTCCGATGATGTCGGGCGACGCCATCACATGCGCAGGCTGGAGGAAGGCAGTGCGGCCGACGATCTGGCCCTCCTTGCGGGCCGGACGCTCGAACAGCACATCGACCGTTGAGCCAATCGCAGCCTTGTTGAAGGCCGATTGCTGGCTGTCGATCAGTTCCTGGAGCCGCTCCAATCGCTGGTCCATGTCGGCTGGGGACACCGTCTCCTGCAAGTCCGCGGCCGGCGTTCCCGGCCGGGCGGAGTATTTGAACGAATACGCTGCAGCGTAGCCGATTTGCGTGACAAGTGCGAGGGTGGCGAGAAAATCTTGCTCGCTCTCGCCCGGGAAGCCCACGATAAAATCTGATGAAAAAGCAATGTCTTGGCGCGCAGACCGGAATCGGTCGATGACACGCCGATAATCATCGGCGGTATGTTTCCGGTTCATGGCGGCGAGAATCCGGTCCGAACCCGACTGCACCGGCAGATGGACGAACGGCATCAGCTCGCCGAGATCGCGATGGGCTGCAATCAAACTGTCATCGACATCGCGGGGGTGGCTGGTCGAATAGCGCAGCCGCGCAACGCCGGGAATCCGCGCCAGATGCTCGAGCAGGCTGCCGAGCCGCCAGCTTTTTCCGTCGGGTCCCTCGCCATGATAGGCGTTGACGTTCTGTCCGATCAGCGTGAGCTCGCGCACGCCGTTGTCGGCCAGCCGCTTCACGTCGTCCACGATCTTCGCGACAGGCCGCGAGACTTCGGCGCCCCGCGTGTAGGGCACGACGCAGAAGGTGCAGAACTTGTCGCAGCCTTCCTGCACCGTGACGAAGGCGGAAATGCCGCGCGCGCGGATCGCATCCGGCTTGGGTTGCGCGAGGAAGCCGAACTTGTCCGCGGCGGGAAATTCGGTCTCGATCGCGCGGCCTTCGTCGCCGGCGCGCTTCAGCAACTCGGGCAGATGATGATAGCTCTGCGGGCCGACCACGACGTCGACCACCGGCGCACGGCGCACGATCTCCTCGCCCTCGGCCTGCGCCACGCAGCCCGCGACCGCGATCTGCATCGCGCGGCCTGCGCGCGCGGCCTCGTCCTTGGCGACGCGCAGCCGGCCGAGCTCGGAATAGACCTTCTCGGAGGCCTTCTCGCGGATATGGCAGGTGTTGAGGATGACGAGGTCGGCCTCCTCCGCGCTGGCCGTCTCCACGAATCCTTCCGGAGCCAGCGTGTCCACCATGCGCTGGGCATCGTAGACGTTCATCTGGCAGCCATATGATTTGATGTGCAGCTTGCGCGGCGGCTTCATGGAACCCGGAATTGAGGTGGAGGATCGCCCCCAGATATAGGCTGTAGCGGCGAAAATCCAGCGATGAGAGGGTTTTAGGCCGTCATTCCCGGGGCGCTTGCATGCGCGGAGCCGGAATTGTGGGCCAAAACCGGCAATTCCGGCTTTCCGGGCGTGCGGGGACCTGGAATGGCGATTTCAGCCGGCGATGGCGTCCGCATCGACGCGGCGCACCAGGTCCGGCAATTGCCGCATATCGTCGAACGTCAATCCGGCGCCGGCGGCGCGCAGCCTCTCGGCGTGGCCTGGCGGGCAGTGGCTGCCGCCGTGAAAGCCCAGCACGCTCATGCCGGCGGCATGTGCGCCGGTCACCCCGGGAACGCTGTCCTCGATCACGAGGCACCGCTCCGGAGCGGTTTTCATCTGTTCGGCGGCAAACAGAAACAGATCAGGCGCGGGCTTGCCGCGTGCGACCTGGCTCGCTGAAAAGATGTGCGGCGCGAGCAGGTCGTATAGCCCGGCACAAGTCAGGCCATGAAGGATCTTCTCCGGTGTGCCGCTCGATGCAACGCATTTGGGCAAATCGATTGCGCCAATCGCCGCGGCGACATGGGTGATCGGCTGCAGGTCGCTGGCGTAAAATTGCAGCGTAGCCGCATTCACCTGCTGCTCGAGATCGTTCGGGAGATTGCGGCCGATTTCCTGTTCGACCATGCGCCGCGCGTCTTTCTCGGACACGCCGAGGAAGCGGACCAGAACCTGCTCCGATGTGATCGGATAGCCGTGCTTGGTCAGCACATCCGCATGCGCGCGGCAGGAGATCACCTCGCTGTCCACGAGCACGCCGTCGCAATCGAAGATGATGAGGTCTATTGGCACTGAACTAAGACGTCGGCTTGTCGTCGTCGAGCGGAACGCAATAGAGCTCGAGCCGATGGTCGACCAGCTTGTAGCCGAGCTTGCGCGCGATCTCGGCCTGGAGCTTCTCGATCTCCTCGGAGGTGAACTCGATCACCTTGCCGTCGCGCAGATTGATGAGGTGGTCGTGATGGCTGTCGCGCATCGTCTCGTAGCGCGCGCGACCCTCGCGGAAATCATGGCGCTCGATGATGCCTGCATCCTCGAACAGCTTGACGGTGCGATATACGGTCGAGATCGAGATCTTGTCGTCGACGGCGACACAGCGCCGATACAGCTCCTCGACGTCGGGGTGATCGACCGCTTCCGCCAGCACGCGGGCGATGACGCGGCGCTGCTCGGTCATGCGCATGCCGGTGGCGGCACAGCGTGCCTCGACGCCGGTCGCCTTGGATGCGGAGGAAGGTTTAAGTCCAGTCATAGGGTGTCCGCCTGACGGAGCGCTTTCTGCCATCAATGTTACGACAAGTCACGTCGCATCAGAAGTGCGTTCAATTGTTCCCCGTTGGGCTGCTTATAGTAGCGTTCGCGGCGCCCGACCACCATGAATCCGGCTCGGTCGTAGAGCAGCCGCGCCGGCTGGTTATTTTCCTCGACTTCGAGAAATATTGTGCGCACGCCGCGCCCTGCAAGGTGGCCGAGATGCGTCATCAGCAGTGTGCGGGAAAGGCCGCGGCCGCGGTGAGTCTGGTCGATCGCGATAGAGAGGATTTCCGCTTCGTCCGCGCCGATCCGCGAGACCGCGAATCCGATTGTCTTGCGGCCGAGCCGCAACCGATGCACGAGCGTGTTGCGCTCGCCGATCATGCTCTCGAACTCGCCTTCGCCCCAGCCGCGGGCAAAGGATTCGCCGTGCAGCTGCGCCAGCCGCGCGGCGTCGCGCGTGGACGCTGACTCGACGGCGGCCGTGCCGCCGCGCCACCGTTCCGAAAACCATCTCATCATGAGGTTGCGGCTTGTGCTGCGAGCTGTGCGGCCGGCTTTGCATCGGGTGCGCGCAGATAGAACGGCCGCGCCGGATTTGTCTCGGGATCGGCCGCAGCTCCGAGCCACGCGACCCAGCCGATATCGGGCGCGGGCTGCGCGTCGACCGCAACGGGTTGCGGACCATCCTTCGGCCAACGATCGGCGAGGATATTTGCGGCATTGCCGACCAGATGCGGCGCGCCGAATTGCGAGGCCGCGATCGCCTCGTCGATTGGAGCGACGCTCGGCCGCACCAGCTGGCTGCCGTCGCCGGCCACGATCTGGAAGTAGACGTGATCGTGCCGCGCATCGATCGCCGAGATCACCGGCGCCGCTCCGCTCTGGCCGACGATAGTGGCGGCATAGGCCGATAACGTCGTCAGCCCGACGGCGGGCCGCTTCGCCGCAAGCGCAAAGCCACGTGCCGCCGAAATGCCGACCCTCAGGCCCGTGAAGCTTCCGGGGCCGACGGTGACGGCGATGCGGTCGAGCGAGGTGAAGGCAAGATCGGCCGATTGCATCACGCGCGCGATCAGGGGCATCAGCGCCTCGGCGTGGCCGCGCTTCATCAGAAGCTGCTCCTGCGCAAGAAGCTGGCCGGCGTCGGTGTCGAGAACGGCGGCCGCGCATGCCCCCAGCGCGGTATCGATGGCAAGGATCAGCATGGAACGATCGTAGCACCATCCGTCACGGAATGCTCGTCGTCATGGCCGGGCTCGTCCCGGCCGTCCACGCCTTTGCAGCCCCAAGAACGTGGATGCCCGGCACAAGGCCGGGCATGATGGTGTGGGAGCATCCGGCGTCCAGCTTACATCGGCCGGACTTCGACCACGTCCGGCACGAAATGCTTGAGCAAATTCTGGATGCCGTGCTGGAGCGTCGCGGTCGATGACGGGCAGCCGGAGCAGGCGCCCTTCATGTTGAGATAGACGATACCGTCCTTGAAGCCGCGGAAGGTGATGTCGCCGCCATCATTGGCGACCGCCGGCCGCACGCGGGTCTCGATCAGATCCTTGATCATGTCGACCGTCTCGGCATCGGCCTCGTCGAAGAACTCGTCCTCGTCGTCGAGATCGGCATCGCTTGCGGCCGCGCCGTCGGCGAGCAGCGGCGCGCCGGACATGTAGTGCTCCATGATGGCGCCGAGGATCGCGGGCTTGAGCTGCTGCCATTCACCGTTGGCCTTGGTCACGGTGATGAAGTCCGATCCGTAGAACACGCCGGTGACGCCGGGCACCTCGAACAGCTTTTCGGCGAGCGGCGAGCGCGCCGCGGTTTCGCGGCTGGCAAACTCCATGGGGCTGCCGTCGATCACGGCGCGGCCGGGAATGAATTTCAACGTGGCGGGATTGGGGGTGGCTTCGGTCTGGATGAACATCGCTTTTCTCCGAACGTCGCCGGTTCAAGGCCGGCGCGTGAGCTATCCAGTAGCAGATGGCGACGGCGAACGCACGGTCAAGGGGCGGGGAGGCCTATTTCGTTGTTAAATCATCAGCTTAGGGCACCTGAAAATTCCAGCACGGTCATGGCACGGTCATGGCCGGGCTTGTCCCGGCCATCCACGCCTTACTTCGTGGGACCAACAACGTGGATGCCCGGGACAAGCCAGGACAAGCCCGGCCATGACGAATATTGGGTTGGCCATGCTCCGGACGCGGAAAGCTACGACAGCGAATCCACGCTTTGGTCGCTCAGTGCTCCGGAAATGATCGTCACCGGCACCGGGAACGTACCCACCGCATGGGTAAGCAGCGCGACCAACGGTCCGGGCCCTTCCGCGCCGGGATTGGCGGCGAGCACCAGCATGGCGATATCAGGATCATCGTCGATCACCCCGAGCAGCTGTTCCATCGCGGCCCCTTCGCGGACGACGCGTTCCGGCGTAATCGCGGCGATGCCGTTGGCGCGGCCGGCGGCGCGGTCGAGTGCGGCCTCCGCCGCTTCATGCGCCTCGGCGCGCATGATGTCGGCGACACCAAGCCATTCCTGGCTCTGCTGCTCGGGCTCGATGATGCGCAGCATGACCACGCCGCCGCCGGCGCGGATCGCCCAGCGGCTGGCGTAATAGACCGCGCGATCCCATTCGGCGGTGTCATCGACGATGACGAGGCATTTGGGCTTGTGCCCCGGCTCGAAGCAAAGTCGCTTGCTGGTCATGCATGTCCCGGCGTGTGCGCGGTCGGCATGCTGCCACACTCCCCGTTGGTTTGGGAGAGGGTCCCCCACGCTGCGGCGTCGGCCAGACTTCGCAACCACGGTCATCAGCGCCGGCGGATGAAGCCGACGATGTCCTTCGAGAGCTGCATGGTCTCATCGGCGATGGCGCGGGCACGGTCGGCGCCATCGTTCAGGATCGCGTCGATATGGCCGGGGTCGGCGACGAGGCGTTTCATCTCGCCGGCAATCGGCGCGAGCTTCGTGACGCACAGCTCGACCAGCGAATTCTTGAAGCTGGAGAACTGGCCGCCGCCGAAATCGCGCAGCACGTCGGCTTTGGAGCGGCCGGAGAGCGCGGCAAAAATGCCGACGAGATTGTCGGCCTCGGGACGCGCTTCCAGGCCCTTTTCCTCGGTCGGCAGCGGCTCCGGATCGGTCTTTGCCTTGCGGACTTTCTGCGCGATGGTGTCGGCATCGTCGGTCAAATTGATGCGCGAATTGTCCGACGCGTCCGACTTCGACATTTTCTTGGTGCCATCACGCAGGCTCATCACGCGCGTGGCCGGCCCCGTGATCAGCGGTTCCGGCAACGGGAAGAACAGGCCGTCATTGGTGCCCCGGCTGCGGATGGAATCAGCGAAATCGTTGTTGAATTTCTGCGCGATGTCGCGCGAGAGCTCGAGATGCTGCTTCTGGTCCTCGCCGACCGGAACGTGGGTGGCGCGATACAGCAGAATGTCGGCCGCCATCAGTACGGGATAGTCGAACAGCCCGACGGAGGCGTTCTCGCGGTCCTTGCCGGCCTTCTCCTTGAACTGGGTCATGCGGCCGAGCCAGCCCATGCGCGCGACGCAGTTGAAGATCCAGGCGAGCTCGGCATGGCCCGAGACCTGGCTCTGGTTGAACACGATGTGCTTGTTCGGATCGATGCCGCTCGCGATGAACGCCGCGGTCACCTCGCGGGTGTTGCGCGCGAGCTCGGCCGGCCCGCCCCAGACGTCCACCCCTTGCGTGATCGCGTGCATGTCAACGACGCAATAAATGCAATTGTGGGTGTCCTGCATCTTCACGAAGTTGACGATCGCGCCGAGATAATTGCCGAGATGCAGATTGCCGGTCGGCTGGACGCCCGAAAAGACCCGTTCAACGAATGGCATGGTAAGCTTTCCTGGCAAGCCTTTCTGGAGGTATTCGGCCGTCGTTTCCAACAGCGGCGCTGCCCCGTCAAGGGTAATTTGGAGGCTCGCGCGCCAGGGGAGGGTTAGCTCGGGCGCCTCAGCGCGTTAACCGCCTCGCGCAAGGAGGCGACGTCGAGGATCTGGAGGAGCAAACCGTAGACGGCGATTCCTGCCGCGATCTGCAGGCCAAGGGCAATGAAGCGGACCAGGCTATGGCTGTCGCTGGGCACGAGCCCCGTTGTCAGCCAGAGCAGGGCACCCATGGCGAGCGCGGCGAGCACGATCCGCGGCAGCCGTTTTCGGGCGGCCGCGTCGATCGAGAAGCCGAACTCGGTCGCGCCTTTTCGTAGCAGGGAGAGCGCGCTGCTCCAGGCGCCGGCCGCGATGCTCGCGGCGATCCCGGTTGCGCCGAAGAAGTGACCGAGCAGGACGGCGAGCGCGACCGCGACGACGAAGCCTTTCGCCGTCGCCAGCAAAGGCGTCATCGTGTCGCTACGGGCGAAGAAGGCCGGCGACAGCGCCTTGATCAGCACGTGGGCCGGCAAGCCCAGCGCCAGCCACATCAGCGCGTGGGAGGTCGCAATGCTGTCATCGGCGCCGAACGCGCCATGCTCGAACAGCAGCCGCACGATCGGCTCGGCCAGCACGACCAGGCCGAGCGTCGCCGGCAGCGCCAGCCCGGTCGCAAGCTCCAGTGCGCGCGATTCCGCATGCGCGCCCGCGTCACGGTCGCCGCTGCCGACCGTGCGGGTCAGCTCCGGCACCAGCACCGTGCCCATGGCGACGCCGACGATGCCGAGCGGCAGCTCGATCAAGCGGTTGGCGAAATAGAGCCAGGAGACCGCGGAGGGCGTGGCGGAGGCAATGATCGCGCCGGCGACCATCAGCCATTGCGGGCCCGAGCTTGCGATCATGCCGGGGACAGCTTTGGCAAAGAAGGCACGCATCTCCTTGTCGAAGCTCAGGCGCAACGGCGTCGCAAGGCGTGCACCTCGCTGCGACAGCAGCATCAGGAGTTGCAACAGGCCTGCGATGCCGACCGTCGCTGCCAGCATCCACGCGGCGAAGGTCGCATCGGCATGCCAGACAAGGAGCACCGCGATTGAGGCGATGAGGGCGATATTGAACAGCAGCGGCGAGAACGCCGTGAGAGCAAAGCGGCCTTGCGCGTTGAGCAGTCCCATCAGCACCGTGACGGGGCCCGCAAAGGCGAGATAAGGCAGCATCAGCCGCGCGTTCTGGACGGCGAGATCGAGCGTGCTGCTGCCCAGAAATCCGGGCGCGATGATCGTGATGATCAGCGGCATCAGGAGCGCGATGACGATCGAGACTGCGATCAGGGCCGCACTGACCATGCCGAGCACGCGTCCGGCGAACGCCGCCGCGGCAGCCTCGCCGCCGCGGTCACGGACGCGCAGCCAGGCCGGAATCAGCGCCGCGTTCAGCGCCCCTTCGCTGAGCAGCCGCCGGACCACGTTGACGAGCTGAAACGCCGCCAGGAACGCATCCGCCACGGCGCCGGTGCCGAGCAGCGCCGCGATCAGGGAATCGCGGGCAAAGCCCAGCAGCCGCGAGGCCAGTGTTCCCGTCGAGACGGTCAGGAAGGAGCGGATCATTGGACGTGCATAATACCGTTGCTTGCCCGCGAAGGCCCGGTCGTGATAGGCCGCGAGCCAGATTCCAGGCCGACAGGAAGCGGATTTTCCCGGCAATCGCAATCCGCCAACAGGATCAAGGTGAATGGCTGACGTGAAATATGACGTTCTCGGCATCGGCAACGCGCTGTTTGACGTGCTGGTCAAGACCGATGAAGCCTTTTTGGGCAAGCACGGCATGACCAAGGGCAGCATGTCCCTGATCGACGAGGCGCGGGCCGCCGCCATTTACAAGGATATGGGACCGGCGACGGAAGTCTCGGGCGGCTCGGCCGCCAACACCATCGTCGGCATCGGCAGCCTCGGGGCACGCGCGGCCTATGTCGGCAAGGTCAAGGACGACCAGATCGGCAAGCTCTATGTCCACGACATCCGCGCCGCCGCCGTCGCCTTCAACACGCCCGCAGCAAAGGATGGCCCTGCGACCGGCTGTTCCTACATCCTGGTCACGGGCGACGGCGAGCGCACCATGAACACCTATCTCGGCGCCGCGCAGGACCTGTCGCCGGCCGACATCGATCCGGCCGAGATCGCCTCTGCCGGCATCGTCTATCTCGAAGGCTATCTCTGGGATCCCAAGAACGCCAAGGACGCCTTCGTCAAGGCGGCCAAGATCGCCCATGATGCCAAGCGCAAGGTCGCGCTGACGCTGTCGGATTCCTTCTGCGTCGACCGCTATCGCGACGAGTTTCTGGGGCTGATGCGCAACGGCACCGTCGACATCGTCTTCGCCAACGAATCCGAGCTGCATTCGCTCTACATGACCTCGGATTTCGACACCGCGCTGAAGCAGCTGCGCAACGATGTCAATCTCGGCGTGGTCACCCGCAGCGAGAAGGGCTGCATGGTGGTGTCGGCCGAAGATGCCGTCGCCGCGCCCGCGTTTCCGGTCAAGCAGGTGGTCGACACCACCGGCGCCGGCGATCTCTTCGCCGCCGGCTTCCTGTATGGCCTGGCGCGCAACCTGGCTTACAAGCAATGCGGCGAGCTCGGCGCACTTGCGGCCGCCGAAGTGATCCAGCACATCGGCGCACGCCCGCAGGTGTCGCTGAAAGAGCTGGCGCAGCAGCGCGGGCTGACGGGGTAGAGCTCGGCTCTCTGTCCCCGTCATTGGAGGCAGATGTTCGCCAAACACTCCGTCGTCATGCCCGGGCTTGTCTCGGGCATCCACGTTCTTCGTGCCGCGAGGTGAGGCGTGGATGGCCGGGACGAGGCCCGGCCATGACGTGGTGGTGAGAGTTGTGGCGCCTCACGCCGCCTTCTGCCCACCCTCGGCATCGAGCCCGGCATACACGCCACGCTCGAATCCCGCGAATGCCTCCAGGCACTTCGCGTCGGCGAATGGCAAAACCTGCATCAGGATCACGCCGGTGACATCGCGCGACGGGTCGATCCAGTAGTAGGTGTTGGCGAGGCCCGCCCAGGCGAGGCTGTTCGGGCTGCGGCCTTCCAGCGTCCTGGAGGTGTTGATCAGGAAGCTCAGGCCCCATTTCTTCACCTGGTCCGGATAGAGATCGACGTCGTTGGTGTACATCGGCGCCACCGAATTCATTCTGGTGACGTTGAGATCGCCGATGTGGTTTTGCCCCATCATCGCGACCGTCTCGGCTTTGAGCACCTGGTTGCCGTTGCCGCGGCCCTTGTTCAGGATCATCTGGGTGAACTTGATGTAGTCGCCTGCGGTCGAATAGAGGCCGCCGCCGCCCATGTGGAATTCCGGCTCCTGCTCGAGCTCGAACGGGATCGCAGCGAGCTGGCCGTCCTCGCCGCGCGCATGCATGCCGACCAGACGCTTGCGCATGTCGTCGGTGATCTTGAAAGCGGTATCGCTCATGCCAAGCGGGGCGAACAGATTGTCGCGCAAGTAAGCGTCGAGCCGCTTGCCACTGATGGCTTCCACCGCCTTGCCGACAAAATCGATATTGGTGCCGTATTCCCAGCGTGTGCCGGGATCGGTCGCGATCGGCGTCTTCAGCGCGGCATTCTGGCAGGTCGTGATCGCCGGCGTGCCGGTCTTCTCCAGATAAATCGCATTATCGCCATTCCACATGTTGTAGCAGAAGCCAGCGGTGTGGGTCATGAGCTGGCGCAGCGTGATCGGCCCCTTCGCCGGCCGCAGCTTCGCCTCGCCCTTGGCATCAAATCCTTCGAGCACCTGCGGGTTGGCGAGGTCGGGCAGCACCGAACCGATCGGCGCATCCAATGACAGCTTGCCCTGCTCGACCAGTTGCATCGCTCCGGCGGTCGTCACCGCCTTCGTCATCGAGGCGATCCAGAACACGCTATCGTCTGTCATCGGATCAGGCTTGGACAAGTCGCGCTTGCCGAATGCGCCTTGGTAGATCACGTCGTTACCGCTGGCAGCGATGGCGACGACGCCGGGAATCTCCTTTGCGTCGCTCTTCTGGCGCAAAATCTCGTCGATCTGTGCTTGGCTCTGCATACGCTTTTCCTCCGGTTTGATTATTGTTGGAAGTGATCGATTGTCCTCCCGCGTGCTCCGCGCGGCAAGCACATCCACGCACCTGCCGCGGTCGCGATGTCGTGACTTGACGGTCCGCGCCCCGCGCAGGACAGACATGGCGTCTGAACTGCCACACTTCGTCACACCACACTTCGTCACGATCGTCGGTGGATGGCCGCACTTCGCCCGACCGTGGATGGCCCCGGGCGGTACGTTTCAAAAGTTTTCGAGCACCTGAAACATTTTGTGCATTGCGGCGTTCAGCACCCGGTCCGATCGCGCGGCCGACGTTAACACTGGATGCAAATTTGGCGACGTCCTCGAAGGCCGACGCCAAGGCAGCCGCCGAGCGCATGATCGGCCGTCGCGAGACCTATCTGAGCGGCGCAGCCTAGAGCATGATCCGGACCCGGAGGGCCCCGCTAGCGCAAAATGTGCAGCGGTTTTCCGGAAAGATCATGCTCACACAATAAGATCGCCGCTCCCGTTTAGCTAAAGGCAGATGTGCATTGCCGGACGGTGCATTGCGTGCCGTCTGTCGCTATATTCCGGGCCGATCCGATCGCCCTAGGAGTAACGCCATGACCCCGACCGTCGCCGCACGCGCCCCGCAAGTCACGTCCAATCTGCGCGACCGGTTGAAGGACCCTTCGCTGCTGAAGGAAGCCTGCTACATCGACGGCGCCTGGGTCGGCTCGCCGGTCTTCGCGGTGAACAATCCCGCCACCGGCGTCGAGCTCGCGAAAATTCCGCAACTCGGTGCGGACGACACGACCAAGGCGGTGGAGGCCGCCGAGCGCGCCTTTCCGGCCTGGGCCAAGCACACGGCCAAGCAGCGCTCCAACATCCTGCGCAAATGGTTCGAGCTGATTGTCGCCAACCGCGAGGATCTCGCGCTCATCCTCACCTCCGAGCAGGGCAAGCCGCTGTCCGAAGCGCTCGGTGAGGTCGATATCGGCGGTGCCTATGTCGAGTTCTTCGCCGAGGAAGCCCGTCGGGTTTATGGCGAGACCATCCCGACCCAGCGGCCCGATGCGCGCCTGCTCGCGATCAAGCAGCCGATCGGCGTCTGCGGCGCGATCACGCCGTGGAATTTCCCGAACTCGATGATCACCCGAAAGGTTTCGCCGGCGCTCGCGGCCGGCTGCACCGTGGTGCTCAAGCCCGCCAACGAAACGCCGCTGTCGGCGTTGGCGCTTGCGGTGCTCGCGGAGAGGGCCGGCGTGCCCAAGGGCGTGTTCAACATCGTCACCGGTGATGCGCCGCCAATCGGCAAGGTGCTGTGCGAACATCCGGCGGTGCGCTTCGTCGGCTTCACCGGCTCGACCGCGGTCGGCAAGATTCTCTACCGGCAGGCCTCGGTCGGCGTGAAGCGGCTCGGCCTCGAACTCGGCGGCAATGCGCCGTTCGTGGTGTTCGACGATGCCGATATCGATGCCGCGGTCGAAGGCGCGATCGTCTCGAAGTACCGCAACATGGGTCAGACCTGCGTCTGCGCCAACCGCCTCTACGCCCAGGACAAGATCTACGACGAGTTCGTGCAAAAACTGTCGAAGAAGGTCGCGGCGATGAAGATCGGCGACGGTACTGAGAGCGGCGTCACGCAAGGTCCCCTGATCAACCTGAAAGCGGTCGACAAGGTCGAGCGTCACATCGCGGACGCCGTGAAGCGGGGCGCCAAGGTTGTCACCGGCGGCAAGCGCAGCGAGCTCGGACGCTCCTTCTTCGAGCCGACCGTGCTCTCCGACGTCAAACCGGACTCGCTGGTGGCGCAGGAGGAAACCTTCGGCCCGCTTGCGCCGGTGATCCGCTTCAAGGACGAAGCCGACGTCATCGCAATGTGCAACGCCTCGCCATTCGGCTTGGCTTCGTACTTCTACTCCCGCGATCTCGGCCGCGTCTGGCGCGTCGCCGAAGCGCTGGAATCCGGCATGGTCGGCGTCAACACCGGCTTGATCACCACCGAAGTCGCGCCCTTCGGCGGCGTCAAGGAGAGCGGCTTGGGGCGCGAAGGCTCGCATCACGGCATGGAAGAATATGTCGAGATCAAATACGTGATGATGGCGGGGGTTTGAGATTCTGTAGCCCGGATGGAGCGCTGCGAAATCCGGGACTTTTGTGCCTCATGCGAGATCCCGGATTACGCTGCGTTCCATCCGGGCTACGCAGCTGTTAACGCCTGAGCACCGCAATCGTCCGGTTCGCGAATGTCAGCCGCTCGGCCATGACCGACACGAAATAGGTCAGCAGCTTGTGGCTGAGCGCCGGGTCCTCGTTCCTGATGGCGTCGAACTGGTGCGTGTTCAGCACGTAGAGCACGCTGTCGACCTCGGCCTGGATCGTGGCACTACGCGGCGTCTGCGACACCAGGCCCATCTCGCCGATCGTGGTGTAGCGGCCGAGGCTGCGCACGCGCGTGGTGCGGTCGTCCTCGGCCGGGATCATGATGCCGACGCGGCCGTCCAGGATGAAGTGCATGGAATCGGCGGGATCGCCGGCTCGCACGATGGCCTCGCCGGCCTCGACCTCGAGACGCTGGCAGCGGCGGATCAGCTCGTCGGCATCGTCCTCGCTGTCGAGAATCCCTGTGAACCAGTCGCGCAAGTTCGCCTCCTCCTGCGCCAGTTCCTGATGTTGCGCGATGAGCTCGTTCTCGCACCATTCCAGCGCGTGATCGAGCTCGGGGACGATGGTGACACCTTCGCCGACGAAGTCGCTGGAGCGCAGCACCTTCTCGGCCGTGGCCGACAGATGCACCAGGATCAGCTCGACGCCCAAGTCATGCGCGCTGCGCTTGATCTGGGCGAAACTGTAGGCGGCCGAGGAGTCGACGCCGGTGACGAGCTTGAAGTCGAACAGCAGATAGCGGCACTCGGGGCGCTCCTGGAGCAGCTGCTTGACATGCTGGTAGAGCCGGTTGGCGGAGCCGAAGAACAAATAGCTCTGGAGGTTGAGGCCTCGGATCTTGCCGCCATGGGCCAGTAGCACCTTCTGGTCGTCCCGCGAGCGATCGAGCGAAGAGCGATATTCGGAGCCGTCAAAACTGTACTTGATCGATTCGACCCGCGCCGCGCTGAACGCGAAGGTTGCGCAGCCGATGACGACGCCGATCAGGATGCCCGGCACAAAACCCCAGGCGACGATGATCGCGATGATGGCGAGCAGCGAGAGATATTCGAGCTTCGAGAGTCGCTTGCGCGACTCGATCAGCCATTTGTGCAGCTGATCGGCGCCGAGATAGAGCAGCAGACCGCCGAGCACGAATTTCGGCATGAAGCCGAGCAACTCCGGCGCGACGGCGAGCATCAGCAGCGACATGGCTGCGACGGTGAGACCGGACAGGCGTCCGCGGCCGCCGCTGCTGAAATTCAGGATCGAACGGCTGACCGAAACGCAGCCGGCATAGCCGGTGAGCGCGCCGGTCAGGATGTTGGCGGCACCGGTGACGTTCAGCTCGCGCTCCAGATTAGCCTCGCGATGCACGGCGACTTCGATCCCGGTGGTGTTGAACAGCGTGCTGGAGGCTGCGACGAAGATGACGGCGACGACGTTGCCGAGCAGGTCCGGCACCGCGGACCAGGGATAATTGGCGAGATCGTCGGTGTGCCAGGGCAGCATGAATGTCGCCGGCGGCGGGGGCTGGAAGGTCCAGCCGAGGGCGCGCGCCTCCTCCGCCGAAATCCCAGTGATCCAGAACGCCAGATGTGCCGTGAGCATGCCGCCGACCAGAATGATCGGCAATCCGAACGGGCTGCGCGAGCGGTGCCAGGCCAGATACAGCACCAGCGCCATGGCGCAGGCGGCGCCCAGCTCCGAAAGCGTGACGCCGTTGGTGAAGCGCAACAACGTGGCAAACTGCACGGGATGATCGGTGATCACCCGGATCGCACCCATGACGATCAGAAGCCCGGTGGCCCCCAGGAAGCCGCCGATCACCGGATAAGGCACGTAACGGATGGCGCGGCCCATCCGCGTCAGTCCCAATCCGCACAGCACGATTCCGGTGAGCACGGTCGACAGGCCGAGCGTGATCAGGACCGGCGAGAGCAGCGGTGCCGACAGATTGGCCGCTTGGATGCGCTCAACCAGCGAGGCCGCCAGAATTCCGGTCACGGCGGCGATCGAGCTGTCAGGAGCGGCGACCGCGAAGGGCAGTGAGCTTCCCATCCCAATGACGGCAGCGAGCACCGCGGAGCTGATGAAAGTCGCCGCGATTCCGTAGGACAGATACGGCGACAGCGGGCCGGTGAAGATCAGCAGCGCATAGGAAAGCCCGAAGGTGACGGTCAGGACGCTGGCGGCGCTTCCGCCCAGTATATCGTTCAGCGCACGCTTGATGGACGGATTGAGTCGTGTGACCGGATCTAGGCCAATTGCTGGATCTGTCACGCCCCGACACTCGCTCTTGAGAATTCCCGACCGACAGGTAGACGAGTGCGAGGTTAGCGCAATAGGGTTCTTGCAATTATGAGATCGGCAACAGTTTCGGGCACGCTCTCGGCGTCCGGAGCGAGACGAAACAGTCGGGCTAGATCTTCAGCTCACTCCCCGTCACCCGCCGATACGCTTCCAGATACCTTTTGCTGGTCGCCTCCACCACGCTCGCCGGCAACGGCGGCGGCGGCGCGTCGCCGTTCCAGCGGCCGGCGCGGCGTTCGACATCGAGATAATCGCGCAAAGGCTGCTTGTCAAAACTCGCCTGCGGCTGGCCGGGCTTATAGGCATCGACAGCCCAGAACCGCGAGGAGTCCGGCGTCATGACTTCGTCGATCAGGATGATGCGGCCGTCCTTGTCGCGTCCGAATTCGAACTTGGTGTCGGCGATGATGATGCCCTGCTCGCGGGCGAGCTCCTCGCCGAGCGTGTAGACCGCGCGCGTCATGCTCTCGAGCGTGTAGGCGGTCTCGTCGCCGACGACCTCGCGCATCCGTGCGATCGTGATGTTCTCGTCGTGGCCGGTCTCGGCCTTGGTCGCCGGACTGAAGATCGAAGGCTCCAGCTTCTCGCTCTCGACGAGGCCGGCCTTCAGCTTTTCGCCGGCGAGCGTGCCGCTTGCCGCATATTCCTTCCAGGCCGATCCCGAGAGATAGCCGCGGATCACGCATTCGATCGGGAATACGGTGGTGCGGTACGACAGCATGGCACGGCCGAGGATCTCGGCGCGATGCGGCTTCAAGGCCGGCACGGCGGCGATGATCTCGTCGGTGTCGGCGCTGATCATGTGATGCGGCACCACGCCTTCGAGCTCGTTGAACCAGAACGCGCTCACTTGCGTCAGCACCGCGCCCTTCATCGGGATGGTCTCGCCCATCACGACGTCGAAGGCGCTGATGCGGTCGGTGGTGACGAGCAGCAGGCGGTCGTCATCGACGGCGTAGATATCGCGCACCTTGCCGCGTCCGATCTTGGGGAGCGGCAGGTCGCTGGAGAGCATGGCGGTCATCGGCAAAACTTTCAGAGGCAGGGCCTTCGCGCAGGAAATCCAGCCATGCCTGATGGCACGGCCGGACACCGGATTAGCCTATTCCGGCAGCGGAATGAACTCATGTTCCTGCGGAACCGCGGCGAAGCGGCCGGTTTTCCAGTCCTGCTTGGCTTGCTCGATCCGCTCCTTGCTGGAGGAGACGAAATTCCACCAGATGTGGCGCGGCCCCTCCAGCGCATCGCCGCCGAGAAACATCATCCGCGTCGCCTTCAGCGCCTTCACGGTGATGCGGTCGCCGGGGCGGAAGATCAGAAGCCGCGGCCCTTCGTAGCGCTCGCCCGCGATCTCGACCTCGCCGTCGACGATGTAGATCGCGCGCTCCTCGTGATCAGGGTCGAGCGGCACGCTCGCGCCGGCGATGGCGTTGATTTCGGTATAGAGCCAGGGCGACACCATCGTAACCGGCGAGGTGATGCCGAACGACGAGCCCGCGATCACCCGCGCAGTAAAATCGCGTTCCGAGATCATCGGCAAATCGCCCGCGCCGTAATGCTGGAACGACGGCGCGATCTCCTCCGATCCGGCCGGCAGCGCGATCCAGCTTTGCAGGCCGAGCATCTGTTGTCCCGAGGCGCGCTGCGCATCCGGCGTGCGTTCAGAATGCGCGATGCCGCGCCCGGCCGTCATCAAATTCATCGCGCCGGGCGCGATTTCCTGGACGTTGCCCTCGCTGTCGCGATGCATGATCGCGCCGTCGAACAGATAGGTGACGGTGGCAAGGCCGATATGCGGATGCGGCCGCACGTCCATGCCCTTTCCGGAAATGAACTGCACCGGTCCGAAATGGTCGAAGAAGATGAAGGGGCCGACCATCTGCCGCTTACCATGCGGCAACGCGCGGCGCACCGCGAATCCGTCGCCGAGATCGCGGGTGCGCGGCACGATGACGAGGTCGAGCGCATCGCAGGACATGGGATCGCCAAGCACGGGATCGTTCGAGGGTTGCCAGCTCATGGTGGACTCCTTCTGCTGCGACAATCGTATCAGGATTTGACCGCCGCGTCGCGCCGCTCGTCCCCTAGCGCGCGGCGCTAGCTCAAACCTACTGCCGCCCCAGCTCCGTCGCGTTCGCCACGCGGTCGAACCGCTCCAGCGCCATGATCGCATCGGCAAACTTTTCCGCGCGCGCGTTCAGCACCGGCCGCGCCAAGGTCAAAAACTTCTGCTGCATCGCCTGCGCGTCGGGGAAGGAGGTCGGCTCGCCCGAGGGATCCGCGTAGAGCCGCTCGTGCACACCATCGTCCGTCGTGATGCTGACGCGCGCCCCGAATGGGTGGGTGCGGCCGATCTCGAGGCGATCGTCCTGCACGACGTCGAACTTGTCGGCGAGCGCGTCGATCGCGGCATCGCCGAGCCGGCTGTAGTCGTCCCAGCCGAAGCTGCCCTGGTCGAGCGCGAGCGCGCCGGTGAAGAACATCGAGAACTGGCCGCCGACGATCGACGTGGGATGGCGCTTGGTTGCGGCATCGCCCGTGAGCGTGATGCCGTTGCGATGCAGGCCGATCTCGACGCGCTTGACCTGGTCGGGCGTCAGATTGTGCTCGCGCCGCATCGCGATCAGCGCGTCGATCGCCGCATGGGTGTAGCGGCAGCTCGGATACGGCTTCACGCCGATCTTCATCGTCTCGTAGCTCTTGCCGAGCCCGGCGACTGCCTTGTCGGGATGCGCGTCGTCGGTGTAGCCGGCGAGCAGGCCGTGCTTGCCCTCGACCGACTCCGTCGCGCCGACGAAGTCGTTGCGCGCCAGCGTGGCAGCGATCACGCCATTCATTGCGGCGGCGCCGACCTGATAGCGCTTATTCCAGGCACCGTTGACCAGAAATTGCAGCGAGCCGGCGGCCTGGCTGCCGGAGACGCCGAAGGCGGCGATGATCTGCTGCTCGGACAGGCCGAACAGCTTGCCAGCGGCGGCGGCCGCACCATAGGTGCCGGCGGTCGCCGTCGGATGGAAGCCGCGCGCATAATGCGAAGTCGGGTCGAGCGCGTTGCCGAGCCGGCAGCAAACCTCATAGCCCGCGACGATCGCGGTCAGCACGTCGCGCCCCGACGCACCGACCATCTCGCCGACTGCGAACGCGGCCGGTACCACCGGCGCGCTTGGATGCAGTGAGGAATCGGCATGGGTATCGTCAAAGTCGAGGGAGTGGCCGAGCGCACCGTTGAGGAGGGCGGCGACCGCCGGGGTCCAGGTCTTGGTGTCGCCGAACACGGTGGACTCGCCCTTGGTATCGAGCGCGAGCGCCTCCAGCATCTTCAGGATCGACGGGGTCGATTCCGCCTCCCTGCGAGCCCGAATGGCACTGCCGAGGAAGTCCAGCGTCAGCACCTTTGCGCGATCCAGCACTTCCGCCGGAATATCCTGGTACTTCAGATTGAAGACGTAGGCGGCGAGCGTTGCGGTTTCGTGGGCCATCGTGTTTCCTCGTTTTGGCGCGCAAGTTAGGCGGGCTGATTTGGCCTTTCAAGCGGCCCTGGGGTCGCGGGCATCAGCTATGCTTTTGCCTGGCTTTACGAGGATCGGACCGGGACATTCGACAATGGCATTCGCAAAAGAGCTGTTCGACCGGATCCGGTCGCGGCGGACGCAATTGGGGCTGGCGATCCGGGTCACGGTGGCCGCGACCGCGGCCTATGCGATCGCCACTGCGCTGCATCTGTTGCTGCCGCTCTGGGCGGTCCTGACCTCGCTGATCGTGACCCAGATGAGCGTCGGGCGCTCGCTGAAGGCGACGCGCGACTACATGCTCGGCACCATCGGCGGCGCCATCTATGGCGGCGCGATCGCAATCCTGATCCCCTATTCCAGCGAGGCGGTGCTGTTGGGTTTGCTGGTGCTCTCGGTCGCCCCGCTCGCCTTCATCGCCGCGATCAATCCGAGTCTGAGCGCCGCCACGGTGACGGCCGTGATCGTGCTGCTGGTTCCAACCATGCACCATTCCGATCCCATGACGTCGGCGATCGACCGCGTCAGCGAAGTCGCGGTTGGCGCGATCACCGGGCTGCTGGTCTCGTTCCTGGTGCTGCCGTCGCGCGCGGCGCGGCAGATCCGCGCCGGTGCGGCCAAGCTGCTCGAACTGATCGCGGATGCCTTCGCAGAACTGCTCGCGGGGCTCACGCGCGGCCGCGACAACGACGCGCTGCACAGGATCCAGGATGGCATCGGCACCGCGATGGTCGGTCTCAACGCCACCGGCACTGAGGCCGAGCGCGAGCGCTCCGCGCGGCTGTCGAGCGGGCCCGACACCGGCCCCTTGCTGCGAACGGTCTTGCGGCTGCGCCATGACGTCGTGATGATCGGCCGTGCCACGGTGGTGCCGCTGCCGGTCGAGGTGCAGACGCGGCTTGCGGCTCCCTTGACGGAAGTCTCGACCGTAATCGCGCGCTTCCTTCGCTCCGCCGCCGCGGCCTTGCGCGAGGGCGCCGGCGCGCCGCCGATCCATCCCGTCCACGTTGCGCTCCAGCATTATGCCGAGGCAGTCGCAGCCGTGCGCCAGGACGGCCTGATCCGCGGCCAGCCGAGCGACACCGCCGAGCGCTTCTTCGCGATCGGATTCTCGCTGGAGCAGATGCACCAGAATCTCTGCGATCTCGATCGCGTCGTCGGCGAGTGGTCGGAGGTCTCGACCGACAAGTCGGCGCGCGTGGCGGAGTGAGTTCGAGTGTGTCTTCGTATGCGTCGGCTTCCGACAGCAATGCGGACGTCGCCCGGCTTGGCCGTGATCGGCGGCTTGTGAACCCTTGGCTGACGTCGCACGCGCCACTCACGCCAGGGTCCGTCAAGTCATGTTGCTGACGCAATCTCCGTCTTAGTCGGTGAGAACTAAAACGCTGCGTGAGGATCACTCTGGTTCCCACGACGGTTCCGTAGCCAGGGTTGGCTCGAAGCCGCAAAAGATTGGCGCAAGTTTCCTGAACGCTCCCGCGTTCGCTTGTCCATGTTGCGGCATCGGGAACCGGACGATCAAAAAATCACAGGACTAAAAAATCACAGGACTTATGATGCTATTTCGCTCGAGCGCCGCAATTTGCGGCGCCCTGGTTGCGCTTGCCGTTTCCGTTACCGTCGCTCAAAGTGAAACCCGTGGAGTTCACTCAAGTGCCGTCGCCGATGCCGCCTCTGGAGATGCGATCCTCGGCGCAGCATCCACGTACAATCCATTCAAGCCGGGCAAGGAGGAGGGTGGTCCGAGCACAGCCTCCGGCGAGCGTTATGATCCCTCTGCCTGGACGGCTGCCATCAAGACGCGTTTGCGTCGGAAATTTGGTGGGGTTCAATTTGGCGCGAGGCCGAAATATGCCCTCGTCGAGGCCGTAGGGAAGAAGGTCATCGTCAAGATAAATGACGTGGGGCCACTAAGGCCTGGCCGCATCATTGACCTCAACGAGCGGACGATGCGCCATTTCGATCCAAGCCTGAAGCTCGGAGTCATTGATGATGTAAGGGTTAGTCCGCTTGCAGGGGACAATTGGACCCCGGGACCGGTGGGCTGATCATCCCACGCAAAAAAGCTAGTGCCCGTCTCGAACGGCGGGGTCGCCTGATGAACCTGAAGATGTCGACGGACAGGGTCATCGGGCCGGCTCCGCGATGCGCCCCATCATGCTGCGGACGACTAGCTTGTGGAACGGCATGATGAGGGCGAGATAGGTCCGTCCCAGCAGATTATGCGTCCGCACCAGCGTGGTCGAGGTCACCTGGCGGCTCGCGGCATCGCCTTCCAGATCGACCACGAGGCGAAAGTCGAGATGAAAATCGTCGAAGCCCGCGACCAGCCGCTCCGGCGTTTCGCTGAGCACCGGAAACAGGCCGATCAGGCCGCCCGGCGCCGGCGCGCCTTCGCCCGAGGTCTTCAGACCGAACGGCGTCACCAGAATGTTGCGCAGGCGCAGCAGCACATCGATCCAGCGCGGCCCGTGCAGCACCATCCGGGTGCAGGCCTCGCGCGCATTCACCGCTGTCGCGCCGATCCCCACGCGAAACGCGTCGACGAACTGCGCGCCCGCCAGCACGTCACCGGTGTCGACCTCGGGTGTGACTTCGCGAACTATTCCGGTCATCCCGCGAGTCTGCGCGTCAGCATCCGGAAGCGCAAGATCAGCAGCCCGGCATAGACGAACGATCCGATCGACAGTCCGATCCAGACACCGACGGCGCCGAAATCGGCGTGGAAGGCAAGCCACCAGGCGATGGGGAAGCCGACGCACCAATAGCCGATCGCCGCGAACACCAGCGTCATCCTGGTATCATTGATACCGCGCAACGCGCCGCCCATGATGGTCTGGAGCGCATCGGCGATGAAGAAGGTCGCACCGACCAGCAGCAGCGTCGCTGTCAGCTCGATCGTCGCCGCGCTGGCCTCGTCGTTGCCGAAGAACAGCCGTCCCAGCTCATAGCGGCCGAGGATGATGGCGACGGTCAGGGCCGAGACGAATGCGACCCCGAGCAGCGCCGCGACCAGCCCCGCGCGCCTCACCGCGAGCGGCTCGCCGCGGCCGAAGGCGTGGCCAACCCGCACCGTCGCCGCCATGCCGATGCCGAGCGGGACCATGAACAGCACAGCGGTGACTTGCAGCGCGATCTGATGCGCCGCGAGCGCTGTGGTCGAGATCAGCCCCATCAGCAGCGCGGCCGAGGAGAACAGGCCATATTCCATCAGCAGCGAGAACGAGATCGGCGCGCCGATCGCGATGAGCTGGCGCATCAGCGGCCAGTCGATCCGCCAGAGATGGGCGAGCGGTTGATAGTCTGCGAACGGCTTGCGCAGCCCCGCGATGGCGAGCGCCGCGACGAAGGTGCCGAGATTGACCAGCGTGGTCGCAAGCCCCGCGCCGAACAGGCCGAGCTCGGGCAGGCCGAACCGGCCATGGATGAGGGCATAGACCAGCGCGGCGTTGACGGGGATCGCCGCGAGCGTAATCCATAGCGGCGCCTGCGGCCGGTTCACCGCACTCATCATGCTGCGCAGCGCGATGAAGCCGAGCGCCGGCGCGATGCCCCAGGCCAGCCCGTTCAGATAGCGCTGGGCGAGGCCAGCCGAATGCGGCGCCTGGCCGAGCGCAACCAGGATGTGCTCGCCATAGAGCGGCGAGGCCATCATCGGCAGCGAGATCAGCAGTGCGACCCACAACCCGACGCGCAAGGAGCCGCGGATGCGCCTGATGTCGCCGGCGCCAAACGCCTGTGCGGCCAGCGGCGACACTGCGGACATCAATCCGAGCCCGAAGGTGAAGCTGACGAAATAGACCGTATGCGCCAGCGCCGCCGCCGCGACTGCATCCTCGCCGAGCCTCCCGATCAGCGCGAGATCGGTCGTGATCATCGCGATCTGCCCGAGCTGCGTCAGCATCATCGGCACGGCCAGCCGCAGCGTCTCGACGAACTCTTCGGCGAGATGGTTTTGCGGCACGCCGGCTTGCGGCTGCGGACGAGGCTGGACGGTGTCGAGCATGGCGGTTGCAATAGCACAGCCACACGTCGAAAACATGGCCCGGTGCCTCTCCCTCTCCCCTTGTGGGCTAAGGCATGCACACATCTCAAAAACGGAATCTAATACAGGGACTTAGATGACCCCGGGTTTCGGAACCGCCCAAAGAGCGGTCGGTCAGCTATCATTGAAAAGACTTGCGCTTTCTATTGATGCTGACCAACGGCCGAAAGATGTGTGCACGCCTTAGCCCCTTGTGGGAGAGGGTGGCTCGCCGCGTAGCGGCGAGACGGGTGAGGGGTTTCTTTCGGCGAATCACTCTCTTTCGAGCACTCGGAGAGGACCCCTCATCCGGCGCTTCGCGCCACCTTCTCCCACAGGGGGAGAAGGGAAATTGCCTCAGCCGTTCCGTTCCGGCACCCGCTTGATCTTCGCCCCCAGCGCGTTCAGCCGTTCGTCGATGCGCTCGTAGCCGCGCTCGATCTGGTCGGCGTTGTTGATCGTGGAGGTCCCCTCAGCGCAGACTGCCGCCAGCAGCATGGCCATGCCGGCGCGGATATCGGGCGAGATCATCGATGCCCCGCGCAGCCGGCTTGGCCCAGCAATGATAGCCCGGTGCGGGTCGCACAGCACGATGCGGGCGCCCATGGCGATCAGCTTGTCGACGAAGAACATCCGCGATTCGAACATCTTCTCGAACATCAGGATCACGCCCTCGCATTGCGTGGCGGTGACGATCGCGATCGACATCAGATCGGCCGGGAAGGCGGGCCAGGGCTGGTCTTCCAGCTTCGGCACGTGGCCGCCAAAATCGTCCTGGATCTTCAACGTCTGGTTCGAGGGCACGATGAGATCGTCGCCCTCGACGCGGCAGACGATGCCGAGCCGCTCGAATCCCATGCGGATCGAGCGCAGATGCTCGACCCCGGCGCGCACGATGCGAAGCTGGGAACGCGTCACGGCGGCAAGGCCGATCAGTGAGCCGACCTCGATATGGTCGGGCTGGATCCTGTAGGTCGCAGCGCCCAGCGTTGCCGGCCCATGCACGATCATGGTGTTGGTGCCGATGCCCTCGATCTTCGCACCGAGCGCGACCAGGAAGTTGGCGAGGTCCTGCACATGCGGCTCGGAGGCCGCGTTGCGCAGATGGGTGACGCCGTCGGCGGCGACCGCCGCGACCAGCGCGTTCTCGGTCGCGGTGACGCTGGGCTCGTCAAGAAACACGTCGGCACCGGCGAGCCTTGCCGCGCGGAATTCGAGCCGGTCGGTCGCAGTGACCTTGGCGCCGAGTTGTTCGAGCGCGAGCACATGCGTGTCCAGACGGCGGCGGCCGATGACGTCGCCGCCGGGCGGCGGCAGCATCACTTCGCCGCAGCGGGCGAGCAGGGGGCCTGCGAGCAGGATCGAGGCGCGGATGCGGACGCACAGCTCCGGGTCGAGATCAGCGGCGCGGATGGTCTTGGCGTGGATATGAAGCGTATTGCGCGCAGTCCACTCGGCCGACGCGCCGACCGAGCGGATCAGTTCGACCAGCGTCTCGGTGTCGCGGATCCGCGGCACGTTCTCCAGCGTCACCGGATGCGCGGTGAGCAGGGCGGCTGCGATGATCGGCAGCGCCGAATTCTTGTTGCCGGACGGCTCGATCGAGCCCGAGAGCCGGTGACCGCCCTCGACGATGTACTGGATGGGCGCCACGGGGTTCTCGCTGTCCTGCTGGGTGGGGCGGGCTGTTTTTCGAGGCGGAAACTACAGAGAATTGGGCGCGGGAGCAATTCGGGCTTGATGACTACCACGAAGGAGGTGCGCTCCCTCTCCCGCTTGCGGGGGAGGGCTGGGGAGGGGTGCCTCCGCGGTGGGATTGTCGAAATCTACGGAGAATATCCCCGTGAGGAGAAAGCCCTCACCCGCCGCGCTCGGGACGATGCTTCCCGTCGCGCGCCGACCTCTCGCGCAAGCGGGAGAGGTGCAGCGAGGTCGGGGCTAGATATCGATCGTCGCGCTCAGCGAATGTTCCTGGATGAAGTCGCGGCGCGGCTCGACCACGTCGCCCATCAGCTTGGTGAAGATGTCGTCGGCCTCGTCGACCTCCTTGACCTTCACCTGGAGCAGCGAGCGTGCGTCGATGTTGAGCGTCGTCTCCCAGAGCTGTTCCGGGTTCATCTCGCCCAGACCTTTGTAGCGTTGCAGCGTGACGCCCTTGCGGCCGGCGTCGGTGACGGCTTCGAACAGATCGACCGGGCCGTACACCATGTGCTCGACATCCTTGCGCCGCAGCTTGCCGGGGCGGACATAAACGTCCTGGAGCTTCACGGTGTATTCGTCGAGCTTGCGGGCTTCGACCGAGCCCAGGAAGGCGTCGTCGATGACGGCGGCTTCCTTGACGCCGCGCACCGTGCGCTCGAACTGGAAACCGTGGCCTTCCACGTATTGACCAATCCAGCCGCGCTCGACCTCGTCGGCGAGCGTGTCGAGGCGGGCGGCGATGTATTGCGCGGCCGCGGCGGCTTTCTCCGGATCGCCGTAGATCGCCTTGTTGAGCACACCAGTGATGGCGGCCTGCTCGATCACCTTGCGATTGTAGCGGCTGTGCAGGCTGCGCAGGATGCCGCGGACGGCGCGGGCGTCGTCGACCAGCGAACGCAGGTCGCGGCCGGTGCGATCGCCGCCGGTGCCGGGACTATAAATACAGTCGTCGAGTCCGGTATCGATCAGATAATCTTCCAGCGCCCGCTCGTCCTTCAGGTATTGCTCGGATTTGCCGCGGTTGACCTTATAGAGCGGCGGCTGGGCGATATAGAGATAGCCGCCGTCGATGATATCGCGCATCTGGCGGTAGAAAAAGGTGAGCAGCAGGGTGCGGATGTGAGCGCCGTCGACGTCGGCGTCCGTCATCACGATGATCTTGTGATAGCGCAGCTTCTCGATCGAGAATTCGTCGCTGATGCCGGTGCCGAGCGCGGTGATCAGCGTGCCGATCTGCTCGCTTCCCAGCATCTTGTCGGGGCGGACGCGCTCCACGTTGAGGATCTTGCCGCGCAGCGGCAGCACCGCCTGGAATTCGCGGTTGCGGCCCTGCTTGGCGCTGCCGCCTGCCGAGTCGCCCTCGACGATGAAGAGTTCGGACTTGGCCGGATCCTTTTCCTGGCAGTCGGCGAGCTTGCCGGGCAGCGAGGAGACCGAAAGCGGGCTCTTGCGCGTCAGCTCGCGGGCCTTTCGCGCGGCTTCGCGGGCCGCGGCGGCCTGGATCACCTTGCCGACGATCATCTTGGCTTCGCTGGGGTGCTCCTCGAACCAGGCCTGAAGCGCCTCGTTGAGGACGTTCTCGACCACGGGGCGCACTTCCGAGGACACCAGCTTGTCCTTGGTCTGCGACGAAAATTTTGGATCGGGCACCTTCACCGACAGCACGGCCGTCAAGCCTTCGCGGCAGTCGTCACCGGTCAGCGCGATCTTTTCCTTCTTCGCATTGGCCTCGGCATAGCCGTTGACCTGGCGCGTCAGCGCGCCGCGGAAACCGGCGAGATGGGTGCCGCCGTCGCGCTGCGGGATGTTGTTGGTGAAGCACAGCACGTTCTCGTGGTAGCTGTCGTTCCACCACAACGCGGCCTCGACTCCGATGCCGTTGGCTTCGGCGCGCACCATGATCGGCGCCGGCACGATCGCCTTCTTGTTGCGATCGAGATATTTGACGAATTCCTCGACGCCGCCGGAATAGTGCATCTCCTCGCGCTTCTCGACCGCGTGGCGCATGTCGGAGAGGGCGATGTTGACGCCGGAATTGAGGAAAGCGAGCTCGCGCAGCCGGTGCTCGAGCGTCGCGAAATCGTATTCGATGTTCTTGAAGGTCTCGGTCGAGGCCTGGAACGTCACCTCGGTACCGCGCCGGCCCGGCGCGTCGCCGACGACCTTAAGCGGTGCAACGGCATCGCCATGGGCGAACTCGATGGTGTGCTCCTTGTTGTCGCGCCAGATGCGCAGCACGAGCTTGCTGGACAGCGCGTTCACCACGGAGACGCCGACGCCGTGCAGGCCACCGGAGACCTTGTAGGAATTCTGGTCGAACTTTCCGCCGGCGTGGAGCTGGGTCATGATGACCTCGGCCGCCGAGATGCCTTCGCCCTTGTGGATGTCGACCGGAATGCCGCGGCCGTCGTCGCGCACGGTGACGGACGTGTCGGCGTTGAGCACGACGTCGACGCGTGTGGCGTGGCCCGCGAGCGCTTCGTCGATCGCGTTGTCGACGACCTCGTACACCATGTGGTGCAGGCCGGAGCCGTCGTCGGTGTCGCCGATATACATGCCCGGACGCTTGCGGACAGCATCGAGACCCTTGAGCACGCGGATCGATTCCGCACCGTATTCGCTCGCGTTGGAGGGCTCGTTTTCGGCAGCAGGCTGCCGAGCAGGTTCTGTCATGAGAGGCCTTCGAGATGTCGCCCGAATCAGCTGCGCAAAAGGCGCCGATTTGCAGGCCATTTGTGCCACGAAAGACAGCTTGCGCCTAGCGCAAAGTATCCCCCGGCAACCCTTTGATGAAATAGGGATTTTTTGCCAGTTTTCAAGGCGTTCGGAGGCCGATTTTGGGGGACGCAAAAAGCGCGATTCGAGGGCTCATTTCGGGCTGACCGGAGGCCGCATTTTTCCGGATACGAAGGCGCCTACCGAGCTAACGCCGGGCGGAGACCCGCCCGCTCTCGACGTCAAAGACTTCGCTCCCGGCGCCGATCTCGGCGAAGGCGGCCGGGTCCGCGCCGGTCAGCCACACTTGCGCGCCGAGCTTGTGCAGCTCCTCGAACAGCGCCGCGCGCCGGCTCGGATCGAGATGCGCGACGACCTCGTCGAGCAGCAGCAGCGGCACGATGCCGGTCATTTCGGCGACCAGGCTCGCATGCGCCAGCACGAGGCCAATCAGCAGCGCCTTCTGCTCGCCGGTCGAAGCATCGCGCGCCGGCATGCTTTTCGGCGCATAGATGACCTGAAGGTCGGTGAGATGCGGGCCGTCGGTGGTGCGGCCGGCGATGGCGTCGCGCGGGCGGTTGTCGCGCAGGATCTGGCGGTAACGGTCCTCGACCGACGTCGCGGTCTCGGTGAGCAGCGCATTCTCCATCCAGCCGTCGAGCGCGATCTGCGCCGACGGAAACGCCGAGGCCAGCGCGCGCGCATTCAGCATGCCGGTCAGCCGTGCTGCGGTCTGGCCGCGCGTTGCCGCGACCGCCACCGCGAGCTCTGCCGTCTCGCGCTCGATCGCGTCACACCAATGGTCGTCGTAATTGCGCGTCTCGAGCAGGCGGTTGCGCGAACGCAACGAGCGTTCGAGCGCGGAGATGCGGCTGGAATGCTCGCTGTCGATGGCGAGCACCAGGCGGTCGAAGAAGCGCCGCCGCTCGGAGCCTGCGCCCATGAACAGCCCGTCCATCGCCGGCGTCAGCCACACCATGCGGATATGGTCGCCGAAAGCCGTGGCCGAATTGACCGGCTCGCGGTCGATGCGACAGCGCCGGCTGACTGCGCTGTCGGGAAGCGGTGCGTCGATGCCGGTGCCGAGCGTGGCAAGACCCAGCGCGCCCTCGACCTGCGCGGACACCGCCCAGGAGCCGTCACCCTGGTTGTCGGCGACGTCGTCCAGTGTCGCGCGCCGCAAGCCGCGGCCGGGCGAGAGAAACGAGATCGCCTCGATGCAATTGGTCTTGCCCGCCCCGTTCGGCCCGACCAGCGCCACCATGTCAGCCGCCGTCTCGAGCCCCGCCGCCCGATAATTGCGAAAATGCGTCAGCGTCAGGCGATGAATGCGGGAGGGGGTCATGTTGGAACTGCGGCACGCTCTTTACCCTCCCCTTGTGGGAGAGGGTGGCGCCTCACGAAGTGAGGCGACGGGTGAGGGGTATCTTACCGCTCGGCAAGCTTTGCAAGGATATCCTCTTGCACGGCCACGGGCTGCTGTAACACATCGTTGTTCCAGTACCGCGCTGTCTGAAACCCTTCGGATGCTAGTGCCGCTGCGCGGGTCGCGTCGCGTTGCGATTCCGCGTGCTGGCTTCCGTCGATCTCGATCACGAAGCGCTTCTCGAAGCAGACGAAATCGAGAATATAGTTTTTGAACGGGACTTGCCGGCGAAATTTGTAGGCAGACAACCGACGCTCCCTGAGCAGCCGCCACATTGCCGCTTCCGCATCAGTCGGCTTGCGCCGCATATTTCTCGCAAACTCGCGAAGATGTTTGGGAACTGGCCGATGGGACGGCTCCTGCGGCACTAGCCCCTCACCCGAGTGAGGCTGTGGCTGATGGCGGAGCAGCCCTCTCCCACAAGGGGAGAGGGCACAGCAACGTGCATCGCTTCTGAATCACGGGAGATCGCTCGGCATGACCGCCGCGCCACGCGCCCTCACACCCGCATCGGCATCAGCACGTACAGCGCACTCTTGTCGTCGCGGTCCTGGACCAGGGTGGGCGAGCCGGGATCGGCGAGCTTCAGCGTGGCGACATCGCCTTCGATCTGGGAGGCGATGTCGAGCAGATAGCGCGAGTTGAAGCCGATATCGAGGGCGTCGGAGGCGTATTCGACCTCGAGCTCTTCCGTCGCGCTGCCGGAATCCGGGTTGGTCACGGACAGCACCAGCTTGCCCGGCGACAGCGAGAGCTTGACGGCGCGGCCGCGCTCGCTGGAGATGGTGGAAACACGGTCGACTGCGTTTTCAAAATCCTTCTTGTCGACGACGAGTTCCTTGTCATTGCCCTGCGGGATCACGCGGCCATAGTCGGGGAAGGTGCCGTCGATCAGCTTCGAGGTCAGCACCACATTGCCGATGGTGAAGCGGATTTTTGCCTGCGACAGCTCGATCGTGACTTCGGCCTCGTTGTCCTCGATCAGGCGCTGCACCTCGCCCACGGTTTTCCGCGGCACGATCACGCCCGGCATGCCGTCGGCGCCCTTGGGCTGGACCAGATCGAGTTGGGCGAGGCGGTGGCCGTCGGTGGCGACACCGCGCAGGGTGGCGGCCTGGGCCGTGCCGGCGGCGTGCAGATAGATGCCGTTGAGATAATAGCGCGTCTCTTCGGTCGAGATCGCGAACTGGGTGCGGTCGATCAGCCGCTTGACGTCCTTGGCGGCGAGCGAGAAGGAGTGCGACATGTCGCCGGCCGCGAGATCCGGGAAATCATTCTCCGGCAGGGTCTGCAGCGTGAAGCGGGAGCGGCCGGCGCGGATCGCCAGCACGGCGCGGTCGCCGTCGGCCTCCAGCACGATTTGCGAGCCGTCCGGCAGCTTGCGCACGATGTCGTAGAACATGTGTGCCGGCACGGTGGTGGAGCCCGCGGTCGCGGTTTCGGCCGCGAGCGTCTCCGTCACCTCAAGGTCGAGGTCGGTCGCCTTCAGCGACAATTTCGCGTTCTCGGCGCGGACCAGCACGTTGCCGAGGATCGGAATCGTGTTGCGGCGCTCGACCACGCGATGGACATGGCCCAGCGACTTCAGGAGTTGCGCGCGTTCGACCGTAACCTTCATTGCACTACTCGCCCGATCCCCAAGATGAAAAAGCCGGACGGCCGAAAAGCGCGCCGCGGCACCGTAGACCCCGAAAAGCCGGATCGTCCAGCCGATATGACCAAAGCCGTCAGGGTCGCGCAAGGTGGCGCGGAAAGCCATCCGTTTCAAGGGATTGCGGGATAGTTCCCCACGATTTACAGGGCAAAAACGAAGACCGCCGCCGCGAAGGTCTGCTCCCTCGCCCCGCTTGCGGGGAGAGGGTGGGGTGAGGGGGACTCTCCACAAGGGAGGTGAGAGACGGCTTCGCGGAGAGGCCCCCTCACCCGGAATCCGCGCTTTCAGCGCGCATTCCGACCTCTCCCCGCACGCGGGGAGAGGTAAAAGACCTAGGCGTTTATTCCTGAAGCTGGCGCTTCAGCGACTCGACTTCCTCGGACAGCGCCGTATCCTTGTTGACCAATCCCTCGATCTTGCGCACGGCGTGCAGCACCGTGGTGTGGTCGCGCCCTCCGAAGCGGCGGCCGATTTCCGGCAACGAGCGCAGGGTCAGCGTCTTGGCGAGGTACATCGCCACCTGGCGCGGACGCACCACGTTGGCGGTGCGGCGCGAGGACAGGAGGTCGGAGCGGCTGACATTATACTGCCGTGCCACCACGCGCTGGATGTCCTCGATCTTGATCCGCTTGGGCTCCTGCGGCCGGATCAGGTCGCGGACCTCGTGCTCCGCCATCTCCAGCGTCACCGGCCGGTTGTTGAGTTTCGAGTGCGCCAGCAGACGGTTGATCGCGCCTTCGAGATCCCTGCCGTTATGGGTGATGGCGCGCGCCAGATAAGTCAGTACCTCCTCGGGTACCTCAAAGGTCGCGTGATGCGCGCGGGCCGCCGCGACGCGCGACTTCAGGATGCCGTGCCGCAACTCTTCGCCGAGCGAGGCCATCTCGACCACGAGACCGCCGGCGAGGCGCGAGCGCACGCGGTCGTCGAGGCTTTCGAGATCGGACGGCGGACGATCGGCCGCGATCACGACCTGGCGGCCGGCATCGATCAGCGCGTTCAGCGTGTGACAGAACTCCGCCTGCGTCGACTTGCCCTGAAGGAACTGGAGGTCGTCGATCACGAGAACGTCGATGCCGCGCAGCGCTTCCTTGAAGGCGAGCGCCGTCTGCGTCTTCAGCGCGGCGACGAAGCCGTACATGAATTTTTCCGCGGTCAGGTACAGCACCTTGCGCTCGTTGCCGGAATTGCCGGCCCAGGTCACGGCCTGGAGCAGATGCGTCTTGCCGAGGCCGACGCCCGCATGGATGTAAAGCGGGTTGAACATGACGGGATCGCCTCTGCGCCCTTCGGCGACCTGACGTGCCGCCGCATGCGCCAGCGTGTTGGAACGGCCGACGACGAAGCTTGCAAAGGTCAGGCGCGGATCGAGCGGCGAGCCGCCGAGCGCGTCGTGATTTGCGGAGACCGGTGCAGTCGCCGTCGAGCGCAGCTCCGGCGCAGGCGTGCGGCGTGCTTCGACCGGCGCAGGCGCCTCCTTCTGCTGCACGACCGGACGCATTGCGGAGCGAACAGTGAGATCGATGCGATGCACTTCCGGCATCTCGGCCTGCCAGCACGACAGCACGCGCTCGGCATAATGCGCCTGAATCCAGCTCTTCAGGAAGCGGGTCGGAACCGAGAGCCGCACGCTTTCGTCCTGCACGCCTTCCAGATCCATGCGCGCAAACCAGCTCGTATAGACGTCCTCGCCAACGGTCGAGCGCAGCCGACCCTTCACGCGTGACCAGCGATCCTGTTCCGATGTGTTCATCGTCAAAAAACTTCTGTTGAGAGATAAAGCTGCGTTGTGAGTGCCATGCAGGGTTCCTGCCATGGCCCGACCTCAAGCGATTCCATCGTCGGACATTGCTCCACCGTTCGGCGCGAACGCCGCGGGTCAGATCAGCGATGTCAGAGATGGAGGGGTCGCGAGGTCAGCGCGTACTCGGCGCTCCGTCACACGCGGGAGGCTGGATGTAGGACTGATCTAAACCGGCATCGTTGGAATATGAGACTTGTTTTAATACCGCGTTGAGTCCGTAAGACATGATACCTCCCCTGCCTGCCGTGATTGCTCACGGCAAGGTCCTGCGTGTCCTGAAGACAACTGCGACCAAAATCGCTGATGCCCCGCCCGTCTGCACTGTTCGTCCGCCCGTCTACGCCATCACCTGTCGGAGTAGCTTCATGACATCTCTCATTTGCGCCTGGCGCGAGCGAGATACGAAGATCCCGCTTGGAGACATTCAGACAAAGAACTACCATTCCCATGTTGCTATGGGTTTTGAACCGACAATCGCTTGTTGAAGCGTCGCCAACGTGCATACCGCCGCCGATTTGCACGCTCGCCCCGTTTCCAAAACCGCGCTGGTCTCAAGATCGTGGGCGCTGCGAACGACTTAAGGAATACACTAAGCGGAAAGACTCGCAATGAAATTGATTCACACTTGAGGCATCAAAAAACTTGATCTGCGTTAACGCCGCGCGCGGGTTGTTCACAGGCTTGAGAGCAAGTTTTTGAATCGCCGTAGAGAATCGAGAACCAAACTCGCAGTGTGACAATTCCCGAACAGCGGCCAAAATTATTTTACAAATCCTTCACGTAGCTGCCGGACGAGGTCATTTTCCAAATGGTTGGCGTCGCTATGTGGATAAGTGATTATCCAAACATCGCTTTTCGAGTCTCGTTTCACAGGGTAACTCCACCGCGAAGCCTCGTCCGGTGAAACTACGGTGTGAAGAACCTTCTTGCTTAGCGATTGCATTTGTGCCCGTCCCGCAGGGCTTTTTGCATTGCGGCGAAATGTTTCCGCTGGGCCGAAAACGCGGCGAAGAAGGCTCAGCAGGTAAATCTATGGAAAGCAGACTCCGACAGTGACGCTCGCCTGGCAACGCGGCGGCGGCGTCGATGATCCCGTGCAGGACTGCGCAACAAAAAAGCCCGGCATGATGCCGGGCTGATTATGATCGCGATCATCGATCAGATCGATCGATGACGTCGCCAGTTTGCTTGGGGCTTACTTCGCGAGCTTGGCGATCTGGGCGGTGAGCCGCGAGACTTTGCGGCTGGCGTTGTTCTTGTGAATGATGTTGCGCTGCGCGGCGCGCATCAAGGCGGGCTCGGCACTGGCCAGCGCCGTCACGGCGGCGGCGCGATCGCCGGTCTTGATGGCTTCTTCGACGGTACGCACGGCGCCGCGCATCTGGGTGCGGCGCGACTTGTTGACGGCGGTGCGGCGGGCGATCTTGCGCGTCGCTTTCTTGGCGGAAGTGGTATTGGCCATGATCTCAATATCCTTTGCGGTACCGGTCGCGTCTTGGTCGGGTAGCGCCGGCTGCTGGACCGCTTGATCGACGCTCGGATTTCGGGTGTTCGGTTGCTGGGCTGTCCCCGGAACATGAGCGACGGCCTTGCGGTCGTCTCTGAGGCCCAAAGAACCTGCAACTGCTCAAAGAACAGCGGCGGCAGGATTGCGCCCACCGCCAGTTGGCGCCCTTATAGAGAGGGTCTGCGGCAGCGTCAACGCTTTACCGGGGCTGGAAAATGGGCCTTGGGCGCTCTAGCGCACGCCATAACACCCTGATGAGGTTGAATTTCTGCCATCGTCCGGCTATTGGCTGGCGACGTTCCAGGGCTCGTCCGATCGGACGACCATAGAGGTGAGGCATGATCCGCGGCTTTTTCCGACTGATTGGGCTGTTGCTGCTCGCTGGCGGGTTCATCTTCATGGTCTACGACGGCGCCCGCTGGGTCGCCGACCAGAGCCTGCGGTTCACCCGGTTCGGCCAGTTCTGGAACGACATCAATCAGGCCAGCCAGGCGGCGTTCCGGACCTGGGTCGAGGCCAAGGCGCCATGGCTCTGGAGCTCGGTGATCCGCCTGGTGCTGGATCAGCCGGTTTTCGCCGTGCTCGGCATTTTGGGGATCCTGCTGATGATCCTGTTCCGGCCGCGGAAACCCTTGATTGGATATTCCAGGGACTGAGCGTCGGATGAGGCGCGGCGTAACAGGGCTGCCCCGTCCTGCGCGTATGCCTATATTCCCCACCTGATCGCGAGCACGCCGCCTTATCCCGCAGGCTTCGAACTGGCCGTGTTCGGGCTCGGCTGTTTCTGGGGCGCCGAGCGCAAATTCTGGGAGCTCGGTGACGGTGTTTACGCGACCGCTGTCGGCTATGCCGGCGGCCACACGCCGAACCCGACCTATGAAGAGACCTGTTCGGGACGAACCGGCCACACCGAAGTGGTGCTGGTGGTGTTCGATCCGAACAAGATCTCCTACGAGAGGCTGTTGAAGATTTTCTGGGAGAACCACAACCCGACGGAAGGCATGCGTCAGGGCAACGATTTCGGCACGCAGTACCGAAGCGCGATCCACACTTACTCCGACGCGCAGAAGAAAGCGGCCGACGAGTCGAAGGCGCTCTATCAGAAGGCGCTGCTGCAAAAGGTCTCGGCGCCATCACCACAGAGATCGCGCCTGCCGGCCAGTTCTATTTCGCCGAGGACTACCATGAGCAATATCTGGCCAAGAATCCCGCCGGCTATTGCGGTCTCGGCGGCACCGGCGTGTCCTGCCCGATCGGCGTCGGTGTGAGCGCGTAAGCGCGCGACGAACTCGCTGCACCTCTCCCGCAAGAGCAGGGCAGCCGCATTTGAGAGCAGCTTCCTACGGCCTATCCTTCGAGACGCCCGCTTTAGGCGGGCTCCTCAGGATGAGGATGGTGTGTGCGGTAACTGTTTTAAAGGGCACCGATGCCGATTAGCCTCATCCTGAGGAGACCGCAGAGCGGTCGTCTCGAAGGACGAGGCGCGCGTTCAGACTGACCAAAAGGCCATATGCGATAGACGTGCCCGCAAGCGGGACAGGGAGCGCAGCGCGCATCGTCGCGCCAAGCGGCCCCTCAACCCTTTATTAACCATAACCGGTGCATCAGTGAAGCTGTCTCGTTTCGAGGGATAGGTCCTGTGCCGGTTGCGCGCGCGTTTCGATGGTCGATCTCGGCAGCATCCTTGGCAGCGTCCGCCGCGCTTGCCCTCGGCGGCTGCATGCAGACCGCTGGCCCCGTCGCGGTCGCGCAACCGCGCGCCGATCTCGACTCCATGGCTTACGGCCAGCCCTACATCGCTCCGCAGCCGGCTGTCGTCGCCGACGGTGGCGGCGCCATCGGCGCGCTGCGCAATTCCTTTGCCGCTTCGCCGGCGCCCATGCCGGTCGGCTACGCCGCGCCGATGGCGGCGCCGGTGCGCTACGATGCTTCCTACCATCTCGACGCCGGAGACAAGCTGCGTGTCGTGATCTACGGCCAGGAAGGTCTCACCAACAGCTATGCCATCGACGCCGGTGGTTCGATCACCATGCCGCTGATCGGCGCGGTGCCGGCACGCGGCCGCACCCCGGCGGGCCTTGCCGGTGAAATCGCCGCGCGCCTGCGCAACGGCTACATCCGCGAGCCGTCGGTCGCCGTCGAGATCGAGGCCTATCGCCCCTTCTTCATTCTCGGCGAAGTCTCCGCGCCCGGACAGTATCCCTATGTGCCGAGCATGACGGTGGAGAGCGCGGTCGCGATCGCCGGCGGCTTCTCGCCCCGCGCCAAGCGCGACGTGGTCACCGTCACGCACACCGAAGCCGGCGGCGCCATGCGCGCCACCGTTCCGCTCGGCACCCCGTTGAGTCCCGGCGACACCGTGTTCGTCGGCGAGCGCTGGTTCTAGGTTTCAGCCCAACTTTCTCCCCTCGTCATTCCGGGGCGCGACGAAGTCGCGAGCCCGGAATCCATTGCGCCACCGACTCTGACGCCTGATGGATTCCGGGCTCGCGCTCCGCGCGCCCCGGAATGACGATGGAGGAAGGGGACGCGCGCGTTCGCCCCTCTCGACCTACCGCCTGAAATCCAGCCGCCCGTTCGGAAAACACCCGTCGATCCGCGCGGTATCGACCACGAGCCCGATCCATGGCCGCGTGATCGCCGGCGTGGTCAGGTTGATGTACTTTCCGACCAGGCGATCCGTGCCGTCTCGCGCGGCGTCAATCAGCCCGTGCCGACGGCCCTTGTCCCAGTCGAAGCGCAGATAGATCCGGCTCCCCGCGATGCGGATGTCCGCGCGCCCCCTTTCCATCTGTCCGGCGTATCGCCCGCAATGGTCGGATCGGCGCCGCCATTCCAGCGGCTCGCCCATGTGCCCTCGAGCGGATCAGATAGCGTGGGGATTGACGCCCAATGGGTCGCATTGACATCGGCTGCATCGCCGGCAAGCGCCGCCGTCGCGGCGTAGTCCATCACCTCCGGATCGTTCGGATCGGGGACGTCCATGGTTCCGAACGGATTGCGGATGACGAGGTGCGTGATGGCTTGCTGCATGGCGATCTCCCGGCGTGAGTTGGCTCGATCGGAGGTCTATCGTCGCGCGCCGGGCTGCAGCCACCCGATTTCTGCTCTCCGTTGTCATTCCGGGGCGCGCGTAGCGCGAGCTATGATGCGCAATTGCGCATCAGAGAATCCATTCCCCCACCGATTTTGCGGCACGATGGATTCCGGGCCTGCGCCTGTCGGCGCATCCCGGAATGACGGAGGCTGGAGTTGGACGCCGTCTACTATTTCAAATGCTTGCCAAAAAATTCCATGCTGCGTGGCCAGGCGACGTCGGCACTGGCCTTGTCATAGCTGGCGCGCTCGTCGCAATGGAAGCCGTGCTGGGCACCCGGGTAGACGAAGACTTCCACATCCGGCCGCTTCGCCTTGACGGTCTCGACGTCGGTCAGGGGAATGCCGGCATCCTTCTCGCCGAAATGCAGTTGCGTCGGCACCTTCGGCGTCTCGTCGGCAAAACGCACCACCGCGCCGCCGTAATAGCCGATCGCGGCCTTCAGGCCCGATAGCCGGGTTGCTGCGACAAAGGCGATGCTGCCGCCGAGACAGAAGCCGATGATGCCGACCGCGCCGACGCTCTTGACCGCATCGATTGCGGCCTGGGTGTCGCGCAACATCGCGTCCCAATCGGGATTGGCGACGAACTTGCGCGCCTCGGCGATCTCGTCGGGCGTGTAGCCCGACTGGAAGTTCGGCGAAATGCGGTCGAAGATCGACGGCGCGATTGCGACATAGCCTTCCCCGGCGAGGCGGTCGCAGACCGAGCGGATGTGATGATTGACCCCGAAAATTTCCTGGATCGCCACCACCGCGCCTTTGGGCGCGCCCACGGGATCGGCGCGATAGGCGCCGAGCTGGAAATTGTCGGAAGCCGTCAGCTTGATGTCTTGTCCCACGCGGGTTGTCCTTCTTGGTTGTCACGAACTCAAATCTCTCTCTCCTCATCCTGAGGAGCGCGCCCTTCGCGCGCGTCTCGAAGGATGAAAGGCCGAGATGCATCAGCCGGGCCTTCATCCTTCGAGACGCTTGCTCCGCAAGCTCCTCAGGATGAGGAGCAACACCTCACTCCCACATCCAGTTCTCGCCGTAATCCTCCTTCCATCCTGCCAACCGTCCATGACGAAATTGCAGGAACAGGCGGTGACGGTAGGGGATCAGCCCGCTGCCGCCGATGTTGCGAAGAGCGAGGTAGATCTCGTTACCAGGGCGGCCCCGCACATATTTCAGGGGTTGCCCAAG
The DNA here is from genome assembly GCF_023074175.1 of Bradyrhizobium sp. 139. Taxonomy (GTDB): domain Bacteria; phylum Pseudomonadota; class Alphaproteobacteria; order Rhizobiales; family Xanthobacteraceae; genus Bradyrhizobium. The sequence continues at coordinate 4,201 of NZ_JADPKS010000012.1, read as the reverse complement.
GGCGCGCGCGGTCTGCTCGGCATCCATGCCGAAGGCGAGCGGCATGTTGTTCGACAAGGTCGCAACGAAGGGCTGGCGCGGCGGCATGGTACCGAACCTCTCGGCCCGCGCAGGCATCGAGAGAAGTGCCGCCATTACGCCTGCAGCGAATATCGCGTGCTTCATTGTCGATGCCTCGTTCGATCGTCCTATTTCGGCAAGTTCTTCAGGAAAGGCAGCACCGCGTCAACAAAAGCCTTGGGCTGATCGATGTTGACGGCGTGACCGGCGGCGGGAATCACGATTTTTTGTGCGCCGGGAATTTTGCGGCCATGTAGTCGGACGCGGCGAGGAACGGCGTGTCGTCGGCGCCGACCACGATCAGCGACGGCACCTTGATCTCGGGGAGCAGCTCGATCACACGCGCGTCGCGCTGGGTCAGCATGCCGCGTGCGGCAAGCGCCAATCCCTTGGCATTGCGATGACTCGCGGTGGCGCGCTCGCGTGTCGCCGACTTCAGCATGTCGAGACCTTCGCGATCGAGCTTGTCGGCGGTGCCGAGCGCCCGCGCATTCCAGGCCTCGCGCGCGTCGTCCTTCTTGAAGCCGGGGCCGGTGTCGATGATCAGCAGGGCGCGGGCGCGTTGCGGATAAGCGCGATAGAACGCGAGTGACATGTAGCCGCCGAGCGAGAGCCCGCCGATGACGGCGCGCTCGGTGCCGACCGCATCCAGGATCGCGGCCATGTCGCCGACGGTGAGCGTCTCGCTATAGGCCTTCGGATCATCGGGATAGTCGGTCTGGCCGTGGCCTCGCATGTCCCACAAGATCAGCTTGTGGTCCTTCGCGAGCGCATCGACTTGCCCATGCCACATCGCCGAGGTCGAGGAATAGCCGTGGGTGAGCAGCAGCGGCGGCCCCTCGCCATGGACTTCGTAGTAAATTCCGACGCCGTTCCGATCGATCCTCGGCATGTCTCCCGCCTCTTTCTTGTTCGCAGTTTCCATATCGATCTTAGCCCGCCGGGTTACCTAGAAGAAACCGCCTGAACGCGATGGCACGCATGCCTGGCGCGAAGTCTGCTGCCTTCGTGTTGCGTTCAGTCGCTGCATCAGGGCCTTGTCGCGACGCACAAGATGCGCGCACCGCGTTTGTTTTGATCGATTCCAAATTGCATTTGCCTCCGCGCCTGAACGCGATCATTCTCGTGATCAAGGTGGGCGCCGGCCCGGTGGGCGTCCACCACTCAAGTTGCCGCCGTAAGCGGCTTCATGCACCGGCAGGGGAAGACGCCTATGCCAACTCTCACCATCAACGGGCGGAGTCTGTCCGTGGATGCGGCGAACGATACGCCGCTCCTCTGGGCGATCCGCGAGCAATTGCAGATGACCGGCACCAAGTTCGGCTGCGGTGCCGGGCTGTGCGGCGCCTGCACCGTGCACGTCAACGGCGAAGCCGTACGCTCGTGCCAGACCATGCTCAGTGATGTCGCCGGCAAGAAGATCACCACCATCGAAGGCCTTGCCTCCAAGGGCGATCATCCGCTCCAGAAGGCGTGGATCGCCGAGCAGGTGCCGCAATGCGGCTACTGCCAGTCCGGGCAGATCATGCAGGCGGCCTCGCTGCTGGCGAAGAATCCCAATCCGACCAAGGAAGAAGTGGTCGCGCATATGGACGGCAATCTCTGCCGTTGCATGACCTATTCGCGGATCCAGAAGGCGATCATGCGCGCCGCAACCGAGATGCGCACCGCGTCCGCCTCCGGCAACGAACGGAGGCCCACATGAACAAGCACGTGAAGAACACCATCCCCGAGACGTCAGATCTCAGCCGCCGGTCCTTCCTGGTCGGCACCGCCGCCACCGGTCTCGTGCTCGGCTATACCGGCGTCCCCGGCATCGGTGAGGCGCTCGCTGCGCCGTCGAATTTCGAGCCGAGCGTCTGGTATGCGATCTCGCCCGATGGCCTGGTCACCGTGACCTGCGGCAAGGCCGACATGGGCCAGCACATCGCCTCCACCATGGCGCAGATCGTGGCCGAGGAGTTAGGGGCGAAATGGAGCGACATGCGCGTTGCGCTTGCCTCCAACGATCCGAAGTTCAACGACCCCGTGCTGGGCGCGCAGATCACCGGCGGCAGCTGGTCGACCATGATGAATTTTGACGCCATGAGTCGCGCGGGCGCCGCTGGCCGTATGGCATTGACCGAAGGCGCGGCCGCCGCGATGGGCGTTCCGGCTTCAGAGCTGGTGGTGCGCGAGTCCGTGATTGCGCATCCGAAATCGAAGAAGCAGATGTCGTTCGCCGATGTCGTCAAGAGCGGCAAGGCGACCAAGACCTTCACGCCGGACGATCTGAAGGCGATCAAGCTGAAGACGCCGGATCAGTACACCATGATCGGGGTGTCGGTGCCGCAGCTCGACATCCCCTCCAAGACCAACGGCACGGCCAAGTACGGCATCGACGTGATGATTCCGGGCATGGCTTATGGCGCGGTGGTCACGCCGCCGGTGCGCTTCGGCGCGACCGTGAAATCGGTCGACGACAGCGGTGCGAAGAAGGTGCCGGGCTTCATCAAGGCCGTTACCCTCGACGACAAGACCGGAACGACCTCGGGTTGGGTCGTGGTGGTCGCCAGCACCTATGCCAACGCCAAGAAAGCGGCTGCGGCGCTCAAGATCGCCTATGACGGCGGCCCGAACGCGAAGGTCTCGAGCCAGTCGCTGCTCGATGAAGCCATGCGGCTTCAGAAGCTGGAGGATTCCGGCCAGTTCTTCGTCAAGGACGGCGATCCCAACGCGGCGTTCGGCTCGGCGGCCAAGGTGCTGGAGGCGGAATACACCACCAGCATCAACATCCACGCGCCGATGGAGCCGATGAACGCCACCGCGGAGTTCAAGGGCGACATCCTGCACATCTATTCCGGCAACCAGTTCGCGACCCGCTCCGGCGCGATTGCGGCGGGCGCTGCCGGGATCGATCCGAAGTTCGTCGTGATGCACCAGATGTGGCTCGGCGGCGGTTTTGGCCGCAGGCTCGACGCCGACATGATGATTCCGGCGGTGCAGGCGGCGAAGGCGATTGGCAAGCCGGTGAAGGTGATCTACACGCGCGAAAACGACATGACGATGGATTTCTCGCGTCCGCTCACTTATCAAAAGGTCAAGGCCGGCGTGGACGGCGACGGCAAGCTCGTCGCGCTCAGCCACGACGTGGTCTCGGCCTGGCCAACTCAGCGCTGGGGAATCCCCGATTTCCTGACGCCCTCGGTCGACAAGAAGGGGCCGCTCGATTCCTTCACGGTGAACGGTGCGGACTTCTTCTACACCGTGCCCAATCACCATGTGCGGGCGATCAAGAACGAGATGGCGCACAACGCCACCCCGTCGGGCCAGCTCCGCTCGGTGGCGCCGGGCTGGACCTTCTGGGCGGTCGAAAGCATGATCGATGAGATCGCGGTTGCGGCCGGCAAGGACCCGGCGCAGTTCCGGATCGCGCTGCTCGACGGCAAGGGCAAGAACGACGGCGGCGCGCAGCGGCTGCGCAACACGCTGCTCGCCGCGATGGGGCTGTCCGGCTACGGCACCAAGCAGCTGCCGAAGGGCGAGGGCATGGGCGTCGCCTGCGTCTCGTCGCAGGAACGCGCGACCGCAAGCTGGACCGCCTGTGTCGCTCACGTTGCCGTCGCGCCGTCGGGGGAGGTGACCGTGAAGAAGCTCACGGTCGCAACCGACGTCGGCACGCAGGTGCATCCCGACAACATCCGCGCCCAGGTCGAGGGCGCGGCGCTGTGGGGCCTGTCGCTGGCGATGTATGAGAAGGCGACGCTGAAGGACGGTGGCATCGAGCAGACCAATTTCGACAGCTACACGCCGTTGCGCATGAGCCAGATGCCCGAGGTCGCGATCGCCGTGATCGCCAACGGCGAAAAGGCCACCGGCGTCGGCGAACCCGCGGTGACGGTGATCGCCCCCGCCATCGGCAACGCCATCTTCAACGCCTCCGGCGCCCGGGTGCGGGCCTTGCCGATCACGGCGGAGGCCGTGAAGGCGGGTATGAAGGCATAAGGCTGGTTGCGATTGTGACGTGACATGATCCGCCGGAGGGCAACCTCCGGCGGGTTTGTTTTTGGTGCGCCCAGCATGGGTGCACTCTTATGGGTGAAAGTCCCATCGTGAGTTGATCACAACGAGCGAAGTGAAGCGCAACTGCATGAGGGCGACC
>NZ_JADPKS010000004.1 GCF_023074175.1 Bradyrhizobium sp. 139 | reverse complement strand
GTAGATCGGGATCTCGCCGCGATGAAGGCTGGCGATCTTCTTCTCGTCCTTGTCGACGCAGGTGACGTCGTGACCGAAATCCGCAAAGCAGGCTCCGGACACCAGTCCCACATAGCCCGTTCCGATCATCGCGATTCGCATGAAAAACTCTTTTCGTTTAAAGACGGATGTTCCACTGAACACCCTAGACCATTTCTCTTTCCGGCCGCACGCCCAACATTAGGGCAGGTCGCTCGCGGACCGAATAAACCTTAACCGCCGCGCGTGACAGGCGCTGCGGAAAACTCCTGAAATACCCAACATGCAATTGTCGCCTTCTACATATGCGCCAGATACGCCGCATATGCATGCTTCAAGCCGTCCTCGAGCGAGGTCGTGGCGCGCCAGCCGAGCCTGGCGAGACGGCTGACATCGAGCAGCTTGCGCGGCGTCCCGTCGGGACGCGAGGTGTCGAAGGTGATTTCGCCGCCGTAACCGACGACGTCAGCCACGACCCGCGCGAACTCGGCGATGGTGATGTCCTCGCCGGTGCCGATGTTGACCAGCTCCGCACTCGAATAGCTCTTCATCAGGTGCACGCAGGCATCCGCCATGTCGTCGACATAGAGGAACTCGCGCCGCGGCGTGCCGGTGCCCCACACGGCCACGCTCTTTGCGTCCGAAACCTTCGCCTCGTGGAAGCGGCGGATCAGCGCGGCAACGACATGGCTCAATTCGGGATGATAATTGTCGCCGGGTCCATAGAGATTGGTCGGCATCACGCTGATGAAGTCGCTACCGTACTGGCTGCGATAGGCTTCCGTCATCTTGATGCCGGCGATCTTGGCGATCGCATATGGCTCGTTGGTCGGCTCGAGCGGGCCCGATAGCACCGAATCCTCGCGCAGCGGCTGTGGGGCCAGCTTCGGATAGATGCAGGAAGAGCCCAGAAACATCAGCTTCTCGGCGCCGTTCAGATGCGCGGCCTGGATCACATTCGCGGCAATCGCGATATTGTCGTAGATAAACTCGGCGCGCAGCGTGTTGTTGGCGAGGATGCCGCCGACTTTTGCGGCGGCGAGGAAGATCACTTGCGGCCGCGTTTTCGCGAACCAGTCGAACACGGCGGCCTGGTTGCAGAGATCGACCTCGCG
>NZ_JADPKS010000164.1 GCF_023074175.1 Bradyrhizobium sp. 139 | reverse complement strand
TGGCCTCAGAGGTATGAGATGACGAAATCAAATTCGCTAGTCGCAATGGACCTAGCAACTTCGCTCCACCCGTCCACCGATGCTCGCGCATTGGAAAAGACGGGTCCACTTATCATGGACCGCGGCGACGGAATCTATGTCTACGACACTGACGGCAAGCAGTACATTGAGGCCTTGTCAGGCTTGTGGTCGGTTGCCGTCGGGTTTAGCGAAAAGCGACTAGCCAAGCTGCAATGCAACAAATGGAGAAGTTGCCATTCTACCACATCTTCTTCAGCAAATCACACGAGCCGTCGATCCGTTTGTCTGACAAGCTGATTGAGATGGCGGCTGACGCGCGCCTATCAAGGGTATTCTACACGAATTTCCGGGTCGGAAGCTAATGACACGGTGATCAAGCTTGTCTGGTACATGAACAACGCCTTGGGCCGCCCTAAAAAGAAGAAGTTTTTGGCGCGTCAGAAGGCTTATCACGGGATCACCATTGGCGCCGGTAGCCTAACTGGCCTCCCGGCAAATCATAGGGATTTCGATCTACCCGCCATTCCAGTGATTCATCTAACCTGTCCGCACTACTACGGCTTCGCAAAGAACGGCGAGACTGAAGCAGCGTTCACTCAACGCCTGCTCGCTGAAGTGGAAGAGACAATACTGCGAGAAGGACCGGAAACGATCGCGGCGTTCATAGGCGAGCCTGTGATGGGTGGCGGAGGAGTGTTTCCGCCCCCAGAAGGCTATTGGCGCGGCATCGAAGCTCTATGTCGCAAATATGACATCCTGCTGGTTGCTGATGAAGTCATTACTGGGTTTGGCCGAGTTGGCACCACCTTCGCGTTCAAGAAGTACGGCTTTTCCCCGGACATTGTAACGGTCTCAAAGCAAATCACATCGAGCTATTTGCCTCTCGGCGCAGTTCTATTTGGCGAAGCCATCTACAATCCAATCGCCGATAATAGTCACAAGATTGGCACGTTCGCTCATGGATACACCGCGTCAGCGCACCCCGTCGTCACGGCCGTTGCACTGGAGAATTTGAAGATTATCGAGGAGCGCGATCTCATCGGCAATGCAGCGAGACTGGAAGCGCCATTTCAGAATGGACTTAGGCAACTCGCCGAATTGCCATTCGTGGGAGATGTGCGCGGGGTAGGCCTACTTGCTGCGCTGGAACTAGT
>NZ_JADPKS010000144.1 GCF_023074175.1 Bradyrhizobium sp. 139 | reverse complement strand
TATGGATCTTGATCGGGTCGCCAAAGCGTTCGGGCAAGTCCCGCCAAGGGATGCCGGCCCGATAACGGTAGATCACCGCTTCTACAAACAGCCGATTGTACTTGGCCGTTACCCCCACATGCCCCTCACGTCCGGGCAAAATATCCTTGATCCTGTCCCATTGATCGTCCCGAAGGGCGTAGCGGCGCATCTTGTCAGCTCCGAATCAGCTGAGTGCCTATGAATCACGCGATAATCTGCTTGGGAATCCTCTAATTGAGGACAGGCTCTAGCCCTGCTGGGCAAACGACTCCAAGCACAATGAGTCTGGTCACGAGGCAGCTCCCTATGCAGAACGCCTCAAGGCTCATGATCAAGTTGGCCCAAAATGAGGCCGCTTGGTTGGCTCGGTTAACCGTTCTACTTTGCTGCTTTCCCAGAGCGGACAGCCGCCTTGGATCGGGGTCCAACGCAGATCCGCGATGATGGCGAATGGCTCCCGCCCCGGATTCGCCTGATCCTCCCAAATAACCATTGGACTGTTTAATTTTGTAGTTTAATGTACGATGTATTAAATAGGCTATTAAGGAGCAATTAAAAGATATTAAAAAGGGCTCTGCGTTACCGATGGAGAGGACGGCTAGAGATGTGGCCACGAGATGGCTAAACCGGCGCCGACTTTGCTGCCAATTTCGGTAAGTGTCCCGGAGCAGCGGTCGTGATGGCTTACCAACCTGGGTTGATCGTCCTGGGGAGGCAAGTCGGACAATCTCAAGCGCATCCCTTCAAATCCGGATCCTGGACCGTCAGGCCGATTTCTGAATCGGCGTCTTTGGCGGCATTGAAAGGCACGCGCTGCGTCGCCAAGGGATAGTTACTGAGGTGGATTTGCGTGCGTTGTCTCAAATACCTGGAGAACAATATGTTCGAGAATCCTCGCTCGCCTCGCGTTGTAACGTTAGGCTCGATCAGCTTCGGCCGGTCGAAAACAGAGTGCACCGTTCGAAGCATTTCAGCGTACGGCGCCGCGCTCGATGTTGCTGCAGACGAAAAACTTCCTAACGAATTCGCGCTGACCGTCATTCCCGACGGGAGCCCACGCCGCTGTGCAGTGGTCTGGCGCCACGAGAAGCGCATCGCCGTCGCGTTCTATTGATACATCGCACGCATAGGCTCAAAAGAGTACGCCGTACCTAAAATCGAGATAGGCGCGAGCCACCGAATCTGCGAGTCTCAAAGGTTGTCAGGCGTGTCGGGTCACGGAGGAGCCGATGTGCATAGCATTGCCTTATCTGGGAATTGGCGTCTGCTTGTCTCTTACAACTTGGCTCGCATTGGGACTTGTACTCTGAGAACTGGATGACTGCAGTGCCGTCTTGGTGTGAACCAGAGATTCGTGCAAGTTCGACCTGAAGGCGCTGCGTCCTCGTTCTACATGGCCGGCCGACGACAGCGTCGTCGCGATTCATGCCATGACGGCCCGGCACCGGATCGTGGTAGGCCGATATGAAAGCCTGGCACGGGCGGCATCAGGCGACAATCCCGCAATGAATCCATAGCGTTGCCCGATTTCAGCCGCATCGCGGCCCAGGTGACGGCGAAGGGTGTGAGGGGTGGGCGCAACACCGGGAGTCTTCGATGTCCGGTTATTTGCGATTTTACTTCGCTGGTTTGGTTTTTGTTGGAGCTCTTTCGACGGCGGCGCCTGCGTCCTCCAATCCTCTTGGGGATATCTTCAACACTGCTGCGCCCCAATCCGCGGTAATCTCTCCGCCGCAAGCGGAATGCTTGGGACGCCCCGGCAATTTGATCCCCCACGGCCAGCATTGGGTTTATCGAATGGACGGGCACCGCAAATGCTGGTTCCTGATCGAGGGTATAGCGAAGGTGAAGAAGACCATTCGTCATCGCGTGGCCCAAGATCGCACCGACAGTTTGGACGAGAACCGGACTGAGCGGCCCAGGCAGAGCGCGGTCGTTGATGCGCGCGCGCAGTTGCTGCGCTCCGCGACGGCCGAGCCGTCTCAGCCGCCTGTACCCGAAATCAAGGTAGCTGATGCCGCTTCCGTACTCGATATGGGCACCACCATGACGTCAGCGGCACCCACCGATCTTCACAGCCGGCGGCTTACGCCGGAGCACTCCGTGCCGGGCCAAGTCGACGTTGAGCAGCTCCTCGCGCCCGCGCTCGCCGGCTCACCTCCAGCTATGCCCATGGGCGCCCGCATTGCAGAGGCGCACGACGAGGCACGCAGCTGGACGGCAACTTGTTTAGGTGTGCTGCTGATGACGCTTGGTGGCTTCTCGATCCTAAGCTCGAGCCGCATGCTTCGGCACGCGGTGAGATTACGCCAGTGAGGTCGCAATACGTGCGCGGCGCCGCGCGATCGATAAATTCCAGGAGTTGGTATAGCCGAATTGCGACACGTAGAACGGTTCCGCGCGCCCGCACTTTGATTGGCACTCCCTTGGACGGACATTCGATTACGATGACGGTCGCCTTTGGGATCGGATTGCGTCATGCGGTACAAAGCGTTTGTGGTGGACAGCACCCGACCAGTGATCTGCGCGGCAAAGCTCGACTGCATTGACGAGCAGGCGGCGAGGCGTCGAGCCGAGCAAATGCATGGCGAGCACGACGTTGAGCTTTGGGAAGGCGATCGATTTGTTGCTGTGTTCCGAGGTGCAACGTCGAACGAAAGTCAGGGTGACCGCGCGATCCTGAATAGACGGCCGGTCTCGCCACCGAGTCAGTTCGAACGTTGTGAGGCACGCAGGCCTGGCAGGCTGCCGACATGTCGCAGGGCCACCGTCGCCGCGGCTCGCCAACGCGGGCCGATCTTCGGACCCGGCGGGGTCTCTAAACGGCTCTTGCTCTGCTGCCCGCTTTGTACGCCGTCTTCTGCCGGTCGCTCTCGCTCCTATGTGTCGGAGCTTACTTCGAAGCTTCTCCACCTCTCTAAGCTCCGCTACAAGCGTTTGGAGCCGCTCGCTCAGAACAGCACAAGTATAAATCTGACGTGTCCTGGACATCTCCTGCCTCAGAATATGATTTGAAAGAAGTCGATGAAAAGAGAAAGGACAAACAATCGCTGGACCAAACCTCAGTAAACCAAAGCCGCAGCCGCCAGACGCTCCCAGTACTCTGCCTCTGCGAGCAGTTTCCAGCTTCTCTCAGGTTGGCGCGCAGCAGACTGTCGGCAAAGCAACGCCATTGCGCGAAAGCGGCGGGCAGTTTCCATCCCAACCTCCCATGTTTTCCCCAAGCGATTGACCCGGTACCTTCGCTCTTGAGTTCCCCGCGTATGCGACTGGCGTCGGTAGCCCACGGACAAGATCGCGACCGCTCCGAGAGTGACTGAGTACTCACTTGCGGATGGAGCGGGAAGAGCGAATCGGAAGCACCCCTGTCTACACCAGGTGGAGTTGCCTTGGCCGTCTTACTTCGAGATGAACGTAAGATCGGATCCCTGATAGCATTGAGCCCTGATCTGCAATCTAGCTCAAGCGAGTGGCGCGGCCGCTGCCATCTTGCCAAATGAAAGTCAACGGATCAGCGGGATTTAACTTTCAGTTGACTTGCTTCATCGCTGGCACACGATGGCCGCTCACCAACCACTATGGTTGGACAAGCAGTCCTTCTGTTGTTCAAATCCACGGTCAAGGGCCATTCGGGATTGCTTAGGTTAATCCGGCCGATGATCCGAAGTAGCGAAACAAACAGATCGTCTGTGTGCTCGCACGCAAGAGAAAAGCCCGGACGCTGGTCCGGGCTTTTTGTTTTGTTAGTCGTTATCGTGATGAATGACGGCTTTCTCTCGGCTACCGTCCTCGTTCTCTTTCTTAATGACGGTCGTTCTATCACTTTCCCTATGCTCGGGCTCCTTGATGACCGTTGTGCGGTCCCGATCAACCGCCCGGTGCTCGCGAGACTCTCCGACTGTGACGCCTCCGCCTACCGGACCGGCCTGAACTCCGACACCAACTTCATCCGCAATTGCGGGTGTCGCAATTGCACTCACGATCGCCGCAGCAAACAAGTACTTGCGCATCCTATTCTCCTTCAACTCGTGGAGTTGGAGAATGTCTGCGCGCAACAATTCGTTCCCAGAACACCTGGCGTTAAGCTGCTCATTCTTCACGCAAGTTCCCGCTGCGGTAGTGAGGCCTTGGATCGCGCGAAACGATCAAGCGTTTGTCAAATTCCGCGAGGTGCCTTTCGGTCATTCCGCGGTCTCTCGGACGGGCTGAGTGGCATCGGACCTGAAGTTCTGGGGTGGACGGGGCGATTGGCTCAAGTCGCGACGCTACCTACAAGGCGCGACGTTTCCTAATAGCGTAACGCCAATCGGAACGAGCTCGGCCGCCGTGAGGCCTGTGGGAGACTAGGCGGTGAACCCATAAATCTGCCGAGCGGGCGGCTTAAGATGTCCGCTATGCCCGGATAGCCGACGTATTGTTGCATAGCGGCGAAACGACGCGATGGGCCAAGAGCGGAAGTCGTTCAGACGGACTTCCCGCATCTATCCTGCGCCATTCGGCCGTCGTCGCAGACCTACAGGCCGTGCGACTCCGCGCGGTCAGTTTTCCGCTTTCTTGGCGTCGTTCAACGCACTAATGATTGCCTTGATGGTGCCTTCCGCAGCCGCGGCATTGTATCCGACATGGTAGCCATGGAAAACGTGGATCGGCTCGTGATCTTCGAAACTGTGGTTCGCCCCCTTCTACAGCACCGTCTTCACGGGAATCGACCGCTTGCTCTCGGCCATCTGGCCGCAGAGGATGGGGCTGGTCGCCTCGTCCTTCTCTGCTAGGAAGAGATGGACCGGGGCGTAGAACTCGACGTACTTCATCAAATAACAGGACGGCTGCATCGCGAAGCCGCCCGCGAACATGTGCTCGTGCAAGTCGCCGATCGCCCGGTTCATGATGATCAAGCTCGTGGTCGCACCGTTGCTGCGGCCAAGGACGTAGACCCGCTTGGGATCGGCGATCTTCTGTCCGATGAGCCAGTCCAGCGCCGCATACGCATCGTCAGCCCGGCGCCGCGCCCAAGTCAACTGGCTGGGATCCGAGCAGACGCCGTCGGGTCCCAATCCCCGGCTGCCGAAGCTGTCGAGCAGGAGAACACCATAGCCTGCTCCGACCAATCTGCCGCCGTAGTCGCGCCCCCATTTCCTCTCGACCCGGCCGAACCCGTCGCAGCCGTGCAGCATGATCACGAAGGGGATTGGTCCCTTGGCGCCCTGCGGCCGCATAATGTCCGCCGACAGTTCGCCCTCGGCCCTTACCTTGCCCTTCTCCTCGACGGTGCCGTCCATGAAGTTTTTCGACCTGCCGTCGATGTATTCGTTGCCGGGAATCCAAGGCAAGGACTGCGCCGAAGTATGCCAAGGTATCTTGACCATCTCAGCACGCGCGGGTGAGAACGACAAAACAGCGACTATTGAGAATATGATTTGCCTCATTGGAAACTGCACTTTTGCCCCTTGATTCTGGTCAACACCATACCCGCCTTGGGAAAGCGTAAGTATCCTTGAAGAGGATTCGCGCCGCGCATGTCGGCGTTGGTCAACTGCGAAGAACTCAGGATGAGAGAATGCCGTCCGGATTACCCCTGAATGCGGACATCGCTCGGTGCAATTGGCATGTCGCGAAGGGCCAAACCCGAAAGTAGCGCATCATTTATACGATCTGCACGCCGCGACAATCGCGTACAGCAGTTTCGCAACGCTGTACCCAATATCTTCCCGCGTTAAACCGATGCGCAGGATTACCAGTTTACGCGAGGGAATGATCGCGATCACCTGGCGGAGGTGCCCTTGCAACATGAACGTGTCGGCAGGGAGTCGGAATCCTTGGCCCGGTCCCAACCAAAGCTGTCCGCACCGTAGACCATGTCCCTCGTCGCACGACGGCACAGGCGAGCGCATGTAATCGACAAAGCCCGGAGGCAAAAGCTGTGCACCGTTCCACTCTCCATTCAAGCGCAGGAATTCGCCGAAGCGCACCCAATCACGCGCATTGGCGAAGAGAAAGGCTTCGCCAAGGAATGTGCCTGAAGGGTCGGCCTTAAGAACAGCACTGGTCATGCCCAAAGGCTTGAACAATCGCTCCTGCGGATACGCTCGCGCGTCCGCTCCAACCGCGTTCTGCCAAGCCCAGGCCAACAGGACGGACGACCCCCCGGAATAGTTGAACTTCGTTCCAGGCGGGGCGACAAGCGGATGGTCCCTCGCGAAAGCCGCCGCATCATGTGCGAGATTCTCCAACCCGTCAGGGTCGGGAGAGTCACCATCTTCACTCCATTTTAATCCGCTTGTCATGGCCGTCAAATCGGCCACCGAGATGTCCGCGCGCGCGTCGCCGGCCCACAGCGGAAACAGATTTTTTCGACGAGCGAAAGCTTTCCGTCCTTGATCGCCATGCCGGCCAAGGCGGCGTTCACGGTCTTCGTCATCGACCAGCCCTGCAAGGGCGTCGAAGCGTTGAAGCCTTCACCGTAGGTTTCACCGATAATGCGCCCGTCCTGGACCACGACGATCGCGCGCATGCCGGGCCCCTGGAGAGCCGAATCGTTCAGCGCCGCCAGTAAGTGCTTGTCGTCGGACAGTTGAGCGCTCTCGCCGACCGGCCAGAGCGCATTAGGCTTTCCTGGCAGTGAAGGCGGCGCGGCGCGATGGGGGACTTCGTCGCTCGAGGCCAGCGTGCAACCACGTCCCTCCTCATATTGAGCGTAGCGTTTGGCGAACAGGCCACGATACGCCACCTCGACACGCTGGTTGGCGGCGTCGACATTGATGTGCAGACGTTTGACAATACGGGGAAGTGCAAACGCCACGTCAGTTCTAATCACCGCATCCGCCTCGCGTTTGGCAATGAACACGTTCGAGCAAACCATTTTTGCCGCATAGGCCGTGGCGGACGGCAGCCCATTGGGTGGGATGAAGCCAGACGCTGAATACCAAAACGCCGAAAAGCAAAATCGTGACAATAAGTTTCAACATTCTCAGAACAACACGCATGCTTCCCGATTCGTCTCAACAACACGCATAACGGATGTTTTCTTCGTAACTCAACTCAAAGTAGGACGACTTCCTACCGGCCCTGTCGCGATCCGAGTTGGGTCACAAGCGGCGGTCGCAGCAAGCGCGGCTCGGCGTCCGGTCTACCAGCGACAGCCGACTTCACGATGGCTTAAGCACTCTTCGGCTTGGGGGTGCCCAATCTCAGGCGATATTTTACCGCTGCGGCGAATGGTTGAGGGCGAGCGTCCATAGAGTTCGCGAAAGGCGGCGTTGAACCGGCGCACGCTGCGAACGCCCGCTCGATAAGCAATCTGGGCCAACGGTTCATTCGTGCCGTCAAACAAGCGCTTCGCTCGCTGTACACGTGGTCTTTGCTACCTGTTGCGGGCTGGCTCCGACATGCCGCTCGAAGAGCCGTGCAAGGTGGCGTGAACTGCACCCGAGCCCATTGGCGAGGGTAGCAACCGAACGTGATCCAACGCACCACCATCGATCAATCTCAATGAGCGCGCAACAGTTGAGCGCGTGCCATTCCAGGCCGCACAGAACGGCGCGGTTTCCGGACGGCAGAAGGCAAGGCCGGCTTGGGGTCTGCAACAGGCCCATTTGCCGGCGTAGGGCAACGAACTTCGCGCAAACCTTCCGGATGGCCGCGCCATTGTCCTTCCGGAAGTCGGCGATTGTCTTGTGATCGGGAGCCAGGCGGCCAATCAGCCACATCACCTCGATATTGCGGCAAGCCTCACGTTCCAGGCGGCGACTGGATTGCACCCGATTGAGATAACCGTAGATGTAAAGCTTCAGAAGGACTGCCGGATGATAGGAGAGCCGGCCCGGCTCCTTGGCGATCACGCGCTCAAACCCAGTCCATGGAGATTGAGCGCCTCGACGAACGCATCGATCACATGGACCGCGTTGTCCTCGCTTACCCAATCCTCCAGGCAGTCCGGCGAGAGCGTCAGCTGGGATCTGTCCGCACCTTCAACGAAGCGTCCCATCCGTATCCCCCAATCAGGAAACGGAGGAATCGTAGCCGACTCGTGGCTTTTTCACAGCCAGGGTCAAAACCGGTAATGCCCTGACCGAGCGGAAGCATTTCGGCTTGGGCGTCAAATCGGACATCTAATGCCCTCACTGAAGCACCTCTGATGGTGTAAATGTACATGGTTTGTTCTTTGCGTTACGGTCACCCTGTTCAAGCGGTTGCCGCGCCGAGCTACCGTGCGATTCGCGCGAGTATCAATAACAGGCCGATATCAAGCCGAGCTTCGCGTGAATGCGGTCGATCGCGGTGAGCTCGCGTCGCATCTGCTCGATGATCCAGTCGCGGATCTCGGCAGCGATGGGCCGCATCGGCCGATTGCGGGGCGGCAGGAATTCGCAGATGCGACGTGTGGTGGCGAGCGCGTCGGATGCCGGCACCAGCGCGCCGGTCAATAGCCAGTGCGAGGTCACCGCCAGCCAGCCGAGCGCGATACCCTGGCTGAGCCGGGCGGCCTGCACCACGACGGCATAGTCGGTGAAGCTCAGCGCCTTGGCCGCACCACGGCGTTTGGTGAGAAAGGATGGGTAGTCCGCCGCCCAGTCTCCGGACGTCTCGGCCAGGCGGATGATGGTGTTGCCTTCTGGCCCGGTCTGACCGACATAGCCGGGGCTGCACACCGGCAGCATGACCTCTTTCATCACCAGCGTGCCGCCCGACGACGGCTCGTCGCGATCGCGGAAGCGCATGCCGAGATCGACATTCTCCACCGGCCCGCGTAGCGCGCCGGAGATCAGCTGGAAGCGCAAATCGACCTTGGGAAACTGCCGCTGCAGCTTGTCGATGCGCGGCATCAGCCAGTGCGTGGTGAAGGCGGAGGAGACTGACAGCGTCACCGTCTCGGTGCCTTTGCGGCGGCGCTCGATCTCGACGAGGCCGGTCTCGATGCTGCGAAAGCCGTCGAGCACGCGCCGATACAAGAGCTCGCCTTCCTCGGTGAGCACCGCGCGGCCCGCCTTGCGATCGAACAGGCGCACGCCAAGATGCTCTTCGAACTGGCCGAGCATGCGGCTCACCGCCGGCTGCGTGACATTCAATTCGACTGCTGCCGCCGTGAAGCTGCCATTGCGCGCTGCTGCGTCGAAGACGAACAGGGCGTTACTGGAAGGTAGCATCCGGCGCAGCTCAGGCATAACGCCATGTTATGGGCGCGGTGAGAATTTGGCAATTGCCGGATTTTGCCAGGTCTGGTGTGATTGGCATCACAGCCTAAAGACAGGCTCTTCGAGAGAAGATTTGGTGCGGCGCACGCTTCAATCGTGAGTGCTCCAAATCCCTGTCTATAAAGCAGGCTTATGGCGCGCACTGAGGCACGCCATTGCAGGGCAAGGCGAGGGCGATCGTTGGACAAACGAGCGGAAAGCGTCGAGATCAGGTCCGCGAGCAAGGCCTGCGGCGCCGTTTGCGCTCTCGATGACGTCTCCCTCAATGTCGGCACCGGCGAGTTCGTTTCGCTGCTCGGTCCTTCCGGCTCCGGCAAGACCACGCTGCTCGGCATCTTGGGCGGCTTCATCCTGCCATCGTCAGGCACGATCCTGTTCGGCGGCCGCGACGTCACCTGGATGACATCGCGGATTCGAAGGCGTTCTACGCCAAGGTTTTCGCATCCGAGATAGTCTGGGAGGATGCCGTCTCGTCTGTCTTGAGATTCGGCGGCCTCTTGATCAATCTTCTCGACGTCTCTCAGGCGTCTCCGCTCGTCGCGCTGTTATGGCCCGATCGACCTTCCAAGGGGACGGCGAACCGCATCCTTCGCCGATCCTTCAGGTCATGTCTGGGAGATCGCTCAGCTGATCGGACGGACGTAGGTCGTAGGACGGCTAGAGCACTTGCGAAATCCGTCATACCTCGTCCGCAGATAGACCCTTGATGGGTTTTGCTTCACTCTACCCATCCTACGCGCTGTCACTCGGGGAGGCCTGCCTTCTCCAGACCGCTGATGTAAAGATCGGACATGCGCTGATCCCGAAACACGCTGCTGCGGGAGTTCCGAAGACTCGAACTCGGCTGAGCTTGCAGGAGATCGGCGATCGCGGCGCGAGCTTCGTTCAAGCGACCAAGGTGTGCGAAGGCTGCGGCTCGGTAGCGGCGCGCGACGTTGTGGGTCGGCACCTCCGCCAGGATACGGCCTGTGATCGCCACGGTCTCCTCGAAGTGGCCAGCAAAGAAGTGGGCCACCGCAAGCCCGAGCATTGGAAAATAGCTCTTCGGATCGATCGGGCTCAGCCGCCGCGCCTCTTCGAACTGCTCGATGGCTTTGAGACTCTCGCCAAAATAGTTGTACACCCACCCGCTGAACGAACGGACATGAACCGAGTTTGGGTGGATCGCGAGAGCACGGTCCGCAAGCTCGAGGGATTGCTCGAACCGCACGCCAACCGTCGAATAGGCCCAGGCCGCAATGGCAAGAATCGTGGCGTTCGCGGGATCAAGAGTGACGGCTCTCGCCGCGAGGTCGGCGGCTTCGGCCGTTGCAGCCGATTTGTTCGCCACCCAGCCGTTGAGCATCATTCGTACCAGGCACTCCGCAAGGGCCGCGAGCGCTTCCGCGTAGGCTGGATCGAGCGCCACCGCGCGACGCAGCAGGGTTTCAGCCTCCGCGAACCCCTCTCGCGTGTAGGCATTTATCGCGGGGAGCGCGCGGAGGAGCAGGTCGTAGGCGTCCAGGTTGTCCGTCGGCTTCCGCTGGGCGCGCTCAATCTCGGCCAGGCGAACACTTGGTTCGATCGCTACCACGACCGAAGCGGTGATCCTGTCTTGTAGATCGAAGATGTCCGCGAGATCCCCGTCGAAGCGGTCAGCCCAGAGATGCCGCCCTGTTGCGGCCTCGATCAACTGTCCCGAGATTCGGATCCTCTGTCCCGCCTTCCGGATCGAGCCTTCGACGAGGTAACGCACACCGAGTTCATGCCCGACTTGGCGAGCGTCAACGGGCCTACCTTTGTAGATGAATGACGAATTGCGAGCGATGACGAACAGCCATCGCGTGCGGCTTAGGGCTGTGATGATGTCCTCAACGATACCATCCGCGAAATAGTCGGTCTCATGGTCGCCCCCAAGATTCTGGAAGGGTAACACCGCGAGAGAGGGCCTCTCCGCCTGGGACCGACCCGTTGCGGAGCCAATCGACCTCGCCGCGGCGACGCTCCCATGGTTCGCCATTCCCCCGATCAGATAAGCTCTGACCGGGCGCTGGATGTTCTTCAGATCCCGCTCGCCGAGATCGATGACGTCGTGATTCAATCTGTTGCGAACTTGATCGTATGCGGCGGCTGAGATGCAGATGCCATTTGGGGCCGAGATGCTTTCGAGCCTGGCCGCGATGTTGACCCCGTCCCCCATAAGGTCGCCATCGTCTTCTTCAATGATCTCGCCGAGGTGGATTCCGATGCGAAACTCGATGCGACGGTCAGCTGGCAAACCCGTATTGCGATCCGGCATGGCCGCATGGATGTCGAGCGCACAACAGACGGCGTCGCTCACGCTTCTGAATTCGGCCAAGAAGCCGTCGCCCGTCCACTTGAACTCGCGGCCGCGGTGGGCTGCAACGGTTGGATCGAGGTGTTCGCTCCGAAGTGCCCGAAGCCGTGCCAGCGTGCCATCCTCGTCCGTGTTCGTCAGACGACTGAAGCCGACGACATCAGCGGCAAGGATCGCGGCGATCTTTCGGATTTCGGCCATACCGTGCTCCGTGAAGCTAAAGGTGGGGCTTACCACGCCTTTCTCTACACGGGACCG
This sequence comes from Bradyrhizobium sp. 139, assembly GCF_023074175.1. Lineage (GTDB taxonomy): Bacteria > Pseudomonadota > Alphaproteobacteria > Rhizobiales > Xanthobacteraceae > Bradyrhizobium. The sequence continues at coordinate 117,294 of NZ_JADPKS010000144.1, read as the reverse complement.
CCCTGTAAGCGTCCACCAGGGACCGCTCAGCTTAGCAGGTGGTTCCAGCGCATGTCGAGGTCCGTAGGATTCAGACGGCCCTAAAAGCATTGCCATTGCGGATCTCCACCGGCTCATCCGCGCTTTTTCAGAAGCTAAATTTAGCTCCTAAATCGCAATGCTCCCTCAGCAGGCTGGTGCTACGCTGCGTCCAGCAGGGGGACAACAGTTGGCCATCTACCGGATACTTCAAAACTCACCTCTCGGACCCGAAGAGATCACGCGGCTTTCCACCGCTTACGAGCAGGCCCTCCGCACGATTGGCGTACAGGATCGAAACGATCCCCTCACCGAATTGATAGCCAGGAAGATCATTGAGATCGGGCAGACCGGCCTCAAGGACCCCGTCAAGATCTGCGTCCGAGCCATCGAGGAATTGCGCCTGTCCAAAGGATAGCTTTGAGCCAGCAGGTCGTTTGTTCGTCCAGTAGAGCGCTGGTGCGAATATCTATAGGGGCACTTCACCGAATTTGCGCATCAGCGGACCACTGACTCGAAGTCCGACCACCGACGCCAGCGGCCCCCGGCTCTCAACACAGCCTACGCAGGGAATCCTTTCCCCGCCCTGACATTGCTACCTCTCGAAAATGCCCATGCATCAGAGATGCCCATTCCGCTTCAAGAACGCCGCAACGAAATCGCAACGAATTGGGTGAAATGATCGTGAACAAAACGGGACGGAAACGTTGGCCAATCGAGGAATATCAATAACTTAGAAGATGCTCCTGCGTTCGGGACGCAGGAAACCGAATGTTGGAATAGGCGGTTGCGCTACAGCCTTTTAGATTCCTAGATTCCGAGGTGCGCTGCACCGACCGCGGCGCCGAGCACCAAAGCTATCCGGCCTATGCGTGCATTCATGCTGCATGCGGAATTCTGTCTTGATCCTCACCCAGATCGCCTCGCTTCATCTGTTGCCCGCCGATTACACATCGGCTTGCGCAGCGTCCTAGCCAATCTCGCAAGGCGGCGTCCTTCGTAAGCATTTTACCGATAGCGGAAAACACAGCGGTGCTAATCGCTTGTTGCTGGCTGCGCAGGTGGTCCTCAAGTAGTTTGTGGCGGGTAACGTAGCCGGCATTCACGCCTGGGATTGAATGGTTCATCAGCAGCTTTGCGTCGAATTCCGAAACTCCAGCAGCTGTGGCAATGGTCCGGAATGTTTGACGAAGATCGTTACCCCACTTCGAAAGAGTATCGCGATCCTCTTTTGTTTCAGCAAGATGGCCCGACGCACTGTCGCCGGGAAAGATCCATTTCCGCGACTGCAACGGATACATCTGCCTACCGAAGCGTATTGCCCGAATGAGACACAGTATCATTTCTCGGGAGAGTGGGATGTCGAAAGCTCGCTTCCTGCCGCCCTTTGGCTTTTCGATGTGCAGAGTTCGGCGGCGAAAATCGACGTGACTCGGCTTTACCTGCTGTAATGCGGTAGTCCGAGATCCACAGAGCAGCGTGAGCAGATGAAATTCGCGGCGGACCGGATTTTCGAGGGCAGCCAACTCCCGGAACCATTCGGTCAAGTCGCTCGCGCCCATGCCGGTATCTCGGCGCTTCTCCTCATTCCAGTCGACGGCGTCTGCTGGGTTGTCGGGTGGCAGCAATCTGTTGGTCTTGCGAGCATGATTGTAGATTGCGCGCAGCGTTCGCATGCAGCCATTTGCGATATAGGGACCGTTCTCTTTCGTAATGTAGTCGTGCTTCTTGGCAACGCGAGCAGGATCCATCGCGAGTTCGCCTAGTGAAGTATCAAGCCATTCCGCAAAGAGGCGTTCTACGCGATCGCGATAACCGCTTAAGGTCTTTTCACTGCGACCCTTTCGGATCAAGTGGGCTTCCCGATATCGCTGCCATGCTTGTCTAAGGGTGACAGTCGAAATCTCGATTTTCGCCTCGTTCCCAGCCTGGCCGGAGCCAGCGTCTCCATCTTGCTTCGCCGTCTTCGGATGCTGTCCTCTACTGATCTGAGCCAGATATTCCTTCGCGATCGCGCGCGCTGCTCGGGTCGTCAACTCGCGCGTGTCGCCGATAGATACTCTGATCGAAGACGCCCGCTTTCCTCCCTGCCGGAGATCGCCTTGGACGGTGAAGGTTCTTTTCCTCTTCCCAACGACGACGAAGAATCCCTTCAATTCGGTGTCGCGGGTAACTGAGCGATGCTCTTATCGCTCAGGGGCATTCGAATGTCGTTCATTGGGGGAGCCAGTCGACTAAAACGGTTTTCAAACGGTGTTGGCGAACCGGGGTGTTTGGAGGTGTGGGTTCGATGTACTGCGAAGCTATGCGACAAAACCCTGTAAAACAAAGGACTTCTGAAGGTTCGTCGTAGCGTAGAGCAGATTTAGAAATCGCAGCGAAGCGCTGATTTTGAACTCTTAATCAGCGGGTCCCAGGTTCGAGCCCTGGTGCGCCCACCATCTCAAAGCCCTGCTGATGCAGGGTTTTTTCGCTTCAGGGCGGAGAACGAAGCGCGTCTCGTGCGATGTTTGGTTGTGGTCGAGCGTCGCACGGCCAGGCTGCTGTGTGACTTTTCCCTTTGTTTCTGTATCTTCATCCCGCTCGATAGAGCGCGCAGATCCGATGGTACAGGTCGAATACGTGCTCGTCGTAGAATAGGACACTAGGGCGAGCAAAACGGCAGCGTGGTCGAACACCGTTGTGTTGTTGTCATTGCGGTCATTAGCTCTCCATTATCACGCGAGCCAGCTCCGACGGATTCTCGACGGACGAGAAGTGACCGGTATTCCTGAGCGTCACCATCTGCGAAGCAGGAATCAGCGAACGTGTACGTTCGCGTTCAGCCGGCCGTGACCAGTCGCTATCGCCGTAGATGAGCGTCACGGGTGCCGAGATCTGGTGATAGTAGTCGCGCGCCTTGCTCCAGGATCGCCAGCCTGCCAGCACCTTGCGTGCGATCCGCTTGTAGCGGGGGCGACGGGCGACTTCACCGAACTCGGCAAGCAGATCCGCCGGCAATTTGCGCGGGTCGTGATATCCGCCGCCCATGATCATGCCGAGGACGATCTTGTTTTCGAGCGACGCATTGATCGCGCCGAGCACCGGGATCTGAAGACTTCCGATGATGAAGTTCGAAAACCAGTTGCCGCGTCGAATGCCGTCGCCGTAGCGGGTCTCGTAATCGTAGGGATTGATCGCAAAGACCCGCTTCACCCGCCACGGAAGCGATGCTGCGACCGTGAGGGCCAATGCGCCGCCGATCGATTCGCCAACGAGTGTCATGGCCGAGAGGTCCAGCTCCTCGATGAAGCTTATGACGGCCCGCCTGAAGTAGGGTTCATCGAAGCTCGCGCCTGAATCGATCGGTGAGTGTCCGTGACCCGGAAGGTCGATGGCATACACCGTGTGCGATCTGGCGAGGAGGGGCGCAAGAGCGCGAAAATATTCGAGTTGCGTCCGGATCGTATGGATGAGGAGCAGCGGAGGCCCGCTGCCGGTCTTCTGAAAACGGACGCTTAGCTTATCCGATATCTTCAGCAAATCTGGTTTGGCTTCAGTCATGCTGAGCATTCGATCTCTCCGTGCTTCGAGGGTGTTCACTTCAAGCGGCAGCGGCGTCGCGAACCTGTTCGGCCGCGGCATCCAAAAGCGCCTGGGCGAGATCGGGATCGTTGACGACGCGCGATAGCGTCACCGCGCCGACCATCGTCGCGAGAATGGCCATGGCCTTGCCGCGTGAGGCCTCCTGACCGGTCCCGGCAATGAAGCGGTCGAGCACGTCGAGATGTGCCCTGACTCCCGCTTCGAATTCCGCCTTCACCTCGGGGCCTTGCCGGGCGGCATCCGAGCCGAGCGCCACCATCGGGCATCCGTCCAGCTTCTCTCCGCGATGGTCGCCGCTGAGGTAAAACGAGATCACCGCGCCGAGCGGATCGTCAGGGTGTGCCGCGGCCGCGTCCGACCATCGGCCGGAAGCGCTCTCCAATGCGCGCCTGGACGCCTCAACCGCCAGATCCTCTTTTGATGCGAACTGCTTGTAGAAGGCGCCCTGGGTCAGCCCGGCGCCCTTCATCAGATCCTTGAGACCGATGCCATCAAAGCCGCGCTCCCTGAAGAGGCGACTTGCCACATTGATTACAGTTTGGCGGTTCTCGGCAGCCTGTGTGCGACTCACTCGCATCGTGGATCTCCATTTGGATTTCGTTCGACTTCTATATCCAATATGGATTTCAATCGCAATCTATCAATCTGGGTCGGTCGGATTCGGCCGCGAACCGACGAGAGATTTCGGTTTTTGAGATCACGTTCCCGTCATTTCCATAAATTAGATTGCGATCGACCTCTAAAAAACTTATAGAAGTCATACGAAATCTAAATGCAAGGAGACGGTCATGAAGAGGGGTATTGCGGTGCTCGCCGGTATTCTGGTCCCGGCTGGGGTGGCGACCTTTGTTGCTCTTGCGATTCCCGCTCATGAAGCCTCCGCGGTCATCGACCCCAGGCAAGAGCCTCCCATGGTCCGTCTGGTGACGGCCACCCGGGTCGGCGGATCTGAACGTGGTTTCACCGGAACGGTCGGCGCGCGAGTGGAAAGCAATCTCGGTTTTCGCGTTGCCGGGAAGATCGTCGAACGGCTCGTCAATGTTGGTGAGCAGGTCAAATCCGGCCAGCCGCTGATGCGGATCGACGAAACCGATCTCCGCCTGGCAGTCACAGCGAAGCGCAACGCCGCCGCCGCTGCGCGTGCAGTTGTCGTTCAGACCGACGCCGACGAGCGGCGCTACGCCAATCTGGTCAACGACGGATGGACGTCAAAGCAGCGCTACGAGCAGGCGAAGGCCGCATCGGACACCGCCAAAGCACAGCTTGCCGCGGCGGAAGCCGATGCAGGGGTTGCCGAGAACCAGGCGACTTATTCGGTCCTGGTTGCTGATGCGGACGGAACGGTTACCCAAACGCTTGGTGAACCCGGACAAGTCGTCTCCGCCGGCCAGACGGTCGTCCGGCTGGCACAGTCCGGTCCTCGCGAAGCCGTGGTGGCGCTTCCAGAAACGATCCGCCCGGCGATCGGTTCGCTTGCGGAGGCTAGTCTGTATGGAAGCGACGGGCGCCGCCATACCGCACATCTTCGTCAGTTGTCGGATTCCGCCGATCCGCAGACCCGCACCTATGAGGCCCGCTACGTGCTCGATGGTGAGGCCGCGGCGGCACCACTTGGCGCGACGGTCACCATTCGGCTTGCAAGCCAGGACAGTCAGCCGGAAGTCCAGGTGCCGCTGGGAGCCGTGCTCGACGACGGCAGAACGACCGGCATCTGGGTCTTCGACGGTGCGACCTCGACCGTACGCCTGCAGCCCGTCAAGCTTCTGCGTGTGACCAGCGAGACGGCCATTATCTCCGGATCGAAGTCCGGTGACCAGATCGTTTCGCTCGGCGCTCATCTCCTGCACGAAGGTGCTCACGTCAGGACTGCCTCGGACAGCAGGAGCAACTGATGACCTTCAATCTTTCCGCGCTCGCTGTTCGCGAGCGGGCCGTTACTCTGTTCTTCATCCTCCTGCTGGCGGCCACGGGCGTCTACGCCTTCTTCCAGCTCGGACGGGCCGAGGACCCGTCCTTCACCATCAAGACCCTGACAGTCACCACCGTGTGGCCGGGCGCGACGGCACGCGAGATGCAGGACCAGGTCGCCGAACCCCTGGAGAAGCGGATTCAGGAGCTGACCTGGTACGACCGGGTGGAGACGACCACGCGGTCCGGTTATGCCTACATGACGCTGACGCTGAAGGACAGCACGCCGCCCTCGAGCGTGCAGGAAGAGTTTTATCAAGCCCGCAAGAAGCTGGGAGATGAAGTCCGCAAGCTGCCCTCCGGCGTGCTCGGCCCCTTCGTCAATGATGAATATTCGGATGTGAGCTTCGGACTCTACGCCCTTAAGGCCAAGGGCATGCCGATGCGTGAGCTCGCAAGGCAAGCCGAGACCATTCGTCAGGACCTCCTGCACGTGCCCGGCGTCAAGAAGATCAACATCCTCGGCGAGCGTCCTGAGCAGATCTTCGTCGAATTTTCCTATGCCAAACTGGCAACCCTCGGCGTATCGGCAACGGATATCGTTGCCACTCTCCAGCGGCAGAACACGTTGACCCCGGCAGGCTCGATCGACACCGGGGGGCCGCAGGTCTTCATCCGGGTCGATGGCGCTTATGACAGCGTCCAGGCGATCGCCGACACGCCGATCGTTGCTGCCGGGCGAACGCTGAAGCTTTCCGACATTGCCGAGGTCCGCCGCGGCTATGAGGATCCTCCCACCTACATCATCCGACACCAGGGTGAGCCCACTATCATGCTCGCGGCGGTGATGCAGGAGGGCTGGAATGGTCTGGCGCTCGGCAAGGCGCTGGAGGAGCGGTCCGCAGCTATCGCTCGGACACTGCCGCTCGGGATGAGTCTGGCCAAGGTCAGCGACCAGGCCGTCAACATCACCTCGGCGGTCGACGAATTCATGATGAAGTTCGCGATGGCGCTCGGCGTGGTGCTGCTGGTGAGCCTGCTCAGCCTCGGCTGGCGCGTCGGCATCGTCGTTGCAGCGGCCGTACCCCTGACGCTCGCCGTCGTGTTCCTCATCATGCTGGAGACCGGCCGGTTCTTCGACCGCATCACGCTCGGCGCCCTCATCCTGGCGCTCGGTCTTCTCGTCGACGACGCCATCATCGCCATCGAGGTGATGGTGGTGAAGATGGAAGAGGGCATGGACCGCATCTCGGCGGCGGCCTATGCGTGGAGCCACACCGCCGCGCCGATGCTGTCGGGAACACTGGTGACGATCGCAGGCTTCCTGCCGGTGGGCTTCGCGCGCTCGACGGCCGGCGAATATGCCGGCAACATCTTCTGGGTCGTGGGGTTCGCCCTCATCGTCTCGTGGATCGTCGCAGTGATCTTCACGCCCTATCTTGGCGTCAAGATGCTGCCCGCGATCAAGCCGATCGAAGGCGGTCATCACGCGATTTACGGCACGCCCAACTATCAGCGCCTGCGCGCGCTCATTACCCTCGCCGTGCGCCACAAGTTCCTGACCTGCAGCATCGTCGCCGTCGCCTTCGCGCTTTCCGTGGTCGGCATGGGGGGCGTCAAGCAGCAGTTCTTCCCGACCTCCGACCGCCCGGAAGTGCTGGTAGAGGTTCGTCTGCCAGAAGGCACCAGCATCGAGACGACGACGGCCACTGTCGAGAAGCTCGAGACCTGGCTGCATGATCAACCCGAGGCCAGGATCATCACGAGCTATATCGGCCAGGGTGCGCCGCGCTTCTTCTTCGCGATGGCGCCGGAGCTGCCGGATCCGGCCTTCGCCAAGATCGTCGTGCTGACGCCCGACGCGGAAGCGCGCGAGGCTTTGAAGCACCGGCTCCGTCAGGCAGCGTCACAGGGTCTTGCAGCTGAGGCCAATGTGCGAGTCACCCAGCTCGTGTTCGGACCTTACACGCCGTTCCCGGTGGAGTTTCGTGTGATGGGGCCGGATCCCGCGCAATTGTACGCGATCTCCCAGAAGGCGCTCGAAGTCATGCGCAGCGTTCATGACGTGCGGCAAGCAAATCGCGATTGGGGCAATCGCACGCCCGTGCTCCGCTTCATCCCGGATCAGGATCGGCTGAACCTGATCGGCCTTTCTCCAGCCGAGGTGGGCCGGCAGCTTCAGTTCCTGCTGACGGGCATCACGGTGACACAGGTCCGCGAGGACATCCGCAACGTCCCCATCGTGGCACGCAGCGCCGGTGGCGAGCGGCTCGACCCATCGCGTCTGGCGGATTTCTCATTGATGAGCCGGGACGGCCGAGCGATTCCGCTCGACCAGGTCGGCCATTCGGAAATCCGTCTGGAGGAGCCGATCCTCAAACGCCGCGATCGCATACCCGTCGTCACGATACGCTCGGACATCAATGAAGCGAACCAACCTCCGGAGGTCTCCAAGGCGATCAAGACGGCACTTCAGCCGCTGATCGCATCCCTTCCGTCCGGTTATCGTATCGAATTGGGCGGATCGATCGAGGAGGCCACCAAGGCTAACGACGCGTTGGCGACGATCTTCCCGGCCATGATTGCTGCCATGCTGATCGTCATCATGCTGCAGGTGCGATCCTTCTCGACGATGGCCATGGTCGTGCTGACGGGACCGCTCGGCCTTGCCGGCGTCGTGCCGATGTTGCTGATCTTCCATCAGCCGTTCGGATTCAACGCCATTCTGGGCCTGATCGGACTGGCGGGCATCCTGATGCGCAACACGCTGATCTTGACCGAACAAATCAAGGAGAACCTTGCGGCCGGACTTGATGACTATCACGCCGTCATCGAGGCCACCGTGCAACGCACGAGGCCCGTGATCCTGACGGCATTGGCTGCGGTGCTGGCTTTCATCCCGCTCACGCATTCCGTCTTCTGGGGATCGATGGCCTACACGCTGATCGGCGGCACGGCGGTCGGAACGGTTCTGATCCTTCTGTTCCTTCCCGCGCTCTATGCCGCGTGGTTCCGGATCAAGCCCACCGCGGATGATATGCACGAGGTTTCGCACGAGAATCCGGAATCACGACCGGCATTGGCTGCTGAATAAGGCTCCGTTGATCCAGTGGATCGTCCGGTCCGAACGGGAAGAGAGTTCGACGAGGCCCGCGCGCGTATCCTGGGAGCGGCGGACGAGCGTTTTCGCCGAGTCGGTCACTACAGGACGCCGGTGGCCGACATCGCCGCTGAATTACGATGATCGTGCGACGAATGCCCCCCTGCGTGACACTGACGTAAGACGGCATGCAAGAGGACGTTAGCGGCCAAGACGATGGTCGATCTGGCAGGGACTGCCAACAATCGTTGCCTGGGCAAGACCAGCCGCTCCCTGAGTAAACCCACAGCGGAAACTGCCAGGCCTTTACCAAGGCCGCCAAAGCAGTTGTGAGGAGCAGCGATGCGTGGTTAGACGTGGAAGAGAAAGTCCTGACCGTCCAGAGTATTCGCAGTGACGCTCGTCAAGACGATTTCCATATCCGCCGATCCCTGGCTCTGTGCAGCGGTCGAGCTGTTGACGTAGACAATTGCATTCGCGCCGCTCTGAATCCACGCGATACTATGCGCCGCGACTTGGGCACTCCCGGTTACCAATCCTTGGACAACCGACACTCCCGCGATCGCCGAGGTGTCGATGATATCCGCACCATGAACGAAATCGCTGATCGTATCGTGGCTTGCTATCGTAGAGTCTGAAACCGCAGCGAAGACGAATTGGTCGTTTCCCGCTCCTCCTATCAACGTGTCGGCGCCTCCTCGTCCCTGGATCACGTCATCTCCTGCTTGCCCATCCAACGTGTTGTTGCCGGCATCGCCGAAAATGAAGTCAGCGAAAGCTGAGCCCCTGACGGCATTCACGCCGGTGAACGTATCTATCCCGACACTTGCGAGGTCACCGGAGGCCGTTCCGTGGGAGTTGCCGGCTGCAAGATCGACGGTCACCCCATCCAGAGCATTATAGAATGCAATGCGGGTATTGCCGTTACCGGTAATGCCATCATTGCCGTCCATTCCCTCAAACTCGTTGAGAGTCCCGAAATCGCCGGCATTTGCACCCGAGGTACCAAAATTGGTCGCGACAAAAATATCGTCGAAACTGGTCCCGCGGATTGCCTCAATTGATCGAAGAGTGTCTGTCCCGATCGAAGCGTCGCCGGTCACCACGCCCGAAGCCATATCGACTTGAATGCCTGCCGCAGAACCGTCGTTGTTGTAGAACGCCCTGTCGAAACCAGTTTTACCGTCGATGAAGTCATTGCCGCCGCGACCGGCAAAATCTTCCGCTGTACCATTAGGATTGTTAGAGCCGGTGATGGTGTCGGCGAATGACGACGCTGACACCGAGCCAACACCTGAGAAGGTATCGGTGCCGACGGACCCATCGCCGGTTACGGTACCCGACGCGCCGCTGGTGGTGCTGGTCCAGCTATTGAGGCCGAAGGTGATCGTCACGGGACCGGTCGCATTGGCGTAGGTCAGACGCGTGTTGCCGTTGCCGGTGATGGCATCGTCACCACCAAGTCCTTCGAACTGGTTGAAGGTGCCGTTGTTGCCGACGTTAACAGCGCCTGCGAGGCCGTAGCCCGTGGCCACATAGGTATCGGCAAGGTTGGTTCCCTGGATAGCCTCGATCGAACGCAGCGTGTCCGTGCCGATCGAGGAGTCGCCCGTAGCCGTGCCGGTCGCCATGTCAATGCTGACACTGCCGGTCGAAAGATAGATGTTGTGGTAGCTGGCGGCATCGAAGCCGCCGCGCCCGTCGATCGTGTCGTTGCCGCCAAGTCCGGTAAATGTCTCGTTGATGCCGCTTCCCGACAGGGAATCGCTGAACATCGTGCCCATGATGGCATTCACGCCGGTGAACGTATCGCTTCCAACCGAGGTGTCCCCGGTAGCCGTGCCGACTGCTATGTCCACCACAACGCCCGCGGTCGCATTGTTGAATCCGATGCGCGTGTTGCCGTTGCCGGTGATGATGTCGTTGCCGCCCTCGCCGGTGAACTCGTTGAAGGTCCCCAATGACCCCGAGTTCGTGCTGGTGCTGCTAAATCCGGAGGCGTTGTAGGTATCAGCAAATTTGGTGCCGCGGACAGCTTCGATCGACACAAGTGTATCAGCACCAACCGTGGCATCCCCTGTCAGGGTGCCAGCAGCGAGATTGACAGCGATACCTGACGTCGTGGTCGGATCGTTGTTGCAGTCGACGCGGTCGAACCCGCCGCGACCGTCGATCGCGTCGTTGCCAGCGAACCCGGCAAATACCTCGACCGTACCGAATCCATTGTTGCTTCCAAAAAGGGTATCGGCGAACGAAGAGCCCCAGACTGCGTGGATCCCCAAGCCAACAAACGTGTCGTGACCAACGGATCCATCTCCATCCGCCGTTCCGGCTAAGATATCGACAGTCACACCGGCGGTCGCGCTCACATAAGAAACCCGCGTCAAAGCCGCGCCCAAAGGGTTCACGGCACCTAGAATGGTGTCATTGCCGCCCCGACCCTCGAACTCGTTAAACCCGACGGGCGTACCGGGAGTACCGGTGGCTCCCGCGAAACCGGTCGCATTGAACGTGTCCGCAAAATCACTGCCAACCGCACCTTCGATCGCGACGAGCGTATCGGTACCCACTCCCGGACCGGATGCCGTGCCAGCCGCAAGGTTGACGGAGATCCCGCCCGTGGCATCGGTGTAGACAGCGCGGTCGAAATCGGCTCCGCCATCGAGCAGATCGTTGCCGCCAAACCCCTGAAGCCGATCATTTCCTGCAAGACCGGAAATTGCATCTGCTTGGCTCGTTCCGAGCAGCACATCCGAGCCGGAGGTGCCGTTAGTGACATCGGGAAAGATGAAGTCGCTTTGCTGGAGGCTTGTTACACCAACCAACGTCAGCGTATTTCCACTCCCGAAATTGATTGTGGTATTGCCAGCACTCACCGTCGATCTCGACTGAACGTCTGCGAGCGTGAAGATGCCGGACAACCCTGTCAGATCGATGGTGTCGCCCTGGGTACGATCGAAGTCGGTGATGGTGTCTGCTCCGCCCCCATCGGCGTAGACGAAGGTGTCGGAGCCGTTCCCGCCGGTCAGGGTATCGGCGCCGCCGCGGCCGTCGATCCGGTCGTCGCCATCCCTCCCGTCGAGCGTATTGGCGTTGGCATCGCCGAGAATGACGTCGGCAAAAGAAGAACCGCGGACGGCATTCACGCCGGTGAACGTGTCTGTCCCGGTGCCCGCGGCGTCACCAGATGCCGTCCCGTGAGCGTTGCCGGCGGCGAGGTCGACGGTCACCCCATCCAGAGCATTGTAAAATGCGATGCGGGTATTGCCGTTGCCGGAGATAGTGTCATTGCCGGCCATCCCCTCAAGCTCGTTGAAAGTACCGAAATCGCCGGCATTGGGCCCGGAGACGCCGAAATTGGTCGCGACATAAGTGTCGGCGAAGGCCGTCCCGCGGATTGCTTCGACCGATCGGAGGGTATCCGTTCCGATCGCAGCGTCGCCGGTCACCACGCCCGAAGCCATATCGACTTGAATACCTGAAGCCGAGCCATCGTTGTTGTAGAAAGCTCTGTCGAACCCACCCTTGCCGTCGATGAAGTCATTGCCAGCGCGACCGGCAAATTCTTCCGGGGTGTTGTTTGGATTGTTCGAGCCGGTGATGGTGTCGGCAAACGACGACCCCGATACCGAGCTGACACCGGAGAAGGTGTCGGTGCCTACAGATCCATCACCAGTTGCGGTACCCGACGCGCCGCTGCTGGTGCTGGTCCAACCATTGAGATTGAACGTGATCGTCACAGGGCCGGTTGCACTGGTATAGATCAGACGGGTATTGCCGTTGCCGGTGATGATGTCGTTACCGCCCATTCCCTCAAATTGATTGAAGGTGCCATTGTTGCCGACGTTAACGTAGGGGAGGCCGGTGGCGGGATCGATCGCCCCGGTGACTCCGAAATTAGCCGCGTCATAAGCGTCGGTGAAATTAGTGCCCTGAATGGCTTCGATTGAACGCAAGGTGTCGGTGCCGCTCGAGGCGTCGCCGGTCACCGTTCCAGCTGCAAGGTGAACGCTGATCCCACCCGTCGTGAAGGTGAGGTTGGCATATTGCGCCGTGTCGAATCCACCTTTTCCGTCGATAAAATCATCCCCGGCAAGGCCCATGAAGTTCTCGTTGGCGCCGCTGCCCAAAAAGTTGTCGGCAAACATCGAGCCCACGACGGCGTTGACGCCGGTGAGTGTATCGGTTCCCACCGAAGCGTCGCCGATCGCAGTGCCTGCCAGAAAATCGACCGTCACGCCGGCGCTTGATTGCGTATATTGGATTCGGGTGTTGCCGTTGCCGATAATGGTATCGTTGCCGCCCATGCCTTCGAAGTTGTTGAAGGTGCCGCTCGATCCGGCATTGGTGCTAGTGCCGCTGAAACCGGTGGCATCGTAAGTATCAGCGAAGTTGGTGCCGCGGACGGCTTCCACCGAACGCAGCGTATCGGTCCCAATCGTCGCATCGCCAGTGACGGTTCCGGCTGCAAGATTGACGCTTACGCCCGTGGTAGTGGCGGCATCGTTGTTATAGACAGCGAAATCATAGCCGCCACGGCCGTCGATCAGATCGTTGCCGGCACGAGCGTCATATTGCTCGAAAGTGCCGTTGGGATTATCGCTGCCTCGCAGCGTGTCTCCAAATGCTGACCCAATGACCGAATTGACGTTGGTGAAGGTATCATTGCCAACTGACGCATCGCCGTTCGCCGTTTCCGCGCCGAAATCAACGACGACTGCCGCTGTCGCACTGATATAGGAAATCCGGGTCAGTCTCTCTCCGGAAGGATTGATCGTGCCGGCGATGATATCGTTTCCGCCCATGCCTTCGAAACTGTTGAAGCCAATTGGCGTACCAGGCACCCCGGAATTGCCGCTGAAGCCGACCGCCGAGTAGTGATCGGCAAAGTTGCTGCCCTGGATGGCTTCGATACCGATCAACGTGTCGGTGCCGACACCTGGACCCGTCACGGTTCCTGCCGTCAGATCGGCGGTGATGCCGCCGGTCGCGTCGACATAAACCGCTCGATCGACACCCGACAAGCCGTTGATTATGTCACTACCGCCAAAGCCCTCGAATACATCGTTTCCGGCAGTCCCGGTCAGGGTGTTGTCGCCGGCGTCGCCGAGAATAGCGCCGGGCACGCCCACCAAATAGACCACTGCGCCGCTGGTCGCGGTGTTGCCGGCCGCATCGCTCACCCGTGCGGTCAGCGCGTTCGGGCCGTTGCTGAGCGTGACCGTGGTGCTCCAGCTGCCGTTGCCCTGCACGATCGCGGTGCCGATCGTGGTGGTGCCGTCCAGGATGGTGACGGCTGCGCCCGAATCGGCGACGCCAACCGTGCCGGTGATGGTCTGGCTGGCCTGGTTGACCGGCCCGCCCGCGCTGGTGATCACAACCGCGGGTGCTGCCGTGTCCAGCGTGAAGCTCAGCGCTGCAGTCGTCGAACTGTTGCCGGCGGCATCGCTGAACTGCGCCGCGACCTGCTTGGTGCCATCGGCTCCGAGATCGCCGGCGGTCACCGTCAGGCTGACGCTACCTGCCGTCACGTCGGCCGGCGTGATCACATGCGTGACCGGATGCGCCAGCGGCGAGTCGCCCAGCAACAGCTGAACCGTATCGCCGATCGCAGCGGTCGGGTTCAGCGCCACCGTGAAGCTCGGCGAGGTCGCTGACGTGATGTTGTCCGTGCTCGAGCTGCCGCTGTCCGATCCTGCCGTCAGGTCTGGCGAGCCGCCGGTCGGCGCTGCCGTATCGAGCGTGAAGCTCAGCGACGCCGAACCGGTGTTGCCGAAGCTGTCGGTCTGGCTCGCCACGATGCTGTGCGCTCCGTCCGCCAGCCCGCTCGGCGTAAACGACCAGGCGCCTTGCGCATCGGTGGTCACCGTCGTCGCGATCGGGCTGCCGTCGATGGTGAAGTGCACCACCGTGTTGGCAAGGCCGGTGCCGCTCAGCGCCGGGTTGGCGGTGATATGGTCGGTGGCCAAGCTGCCGGTGTCGGCGACCAGGGCCTCGGTCACGGCCAGGCCGGTGGTGCTGAGCGTATAGACCACTGCGCCGCTGGTCGCGGTATTGCCGGCCGCATCGCTCACCCGTGCCGTCAGCGCGTTCGGGCCGCTGCTGAGCGTGACCGTGGTGCTCCAGCTGCCGTTGCCCTGCACGATCGCGGTGCCGATCGTCGTGATGCCGTCCAGGATGGTGACGGTGGCGCCGGCATCGGCCACGTCGACCGTGCCGGTGATGGTCTGGCTGGCCTGGTTGACCGGTCCGCCCGCGCTGGTGATGGCGACCGCGGGTGCTGCGGTGTCCAGGGTGAAGCTCAGCGACGCCGAACCGGTGTTGCCGAAGCTGTCGGTCTGGCTCGCGACGATGGTATGCGCTCCGTCGGCCAGCCCGCTCGGCGTAAACGACCAGGCGCCTTGCGCATCGGTGGTCGCTGTGGTGGTGCTGAGAACACCATCGATCGTCAGATGCACCACCGTATTGGCGAGCCCGGTGCCGCTCAGCGCCGGGTTGGCGGTGATATGGTCGGTGGCCAAGCTGCCGGTGTCGGCGACCAGGGCTTCGGTCACGGTCGGGCCGGTGGTGCTGAGCGTATAGACCACCGCGCCGCTGGTCGCGGTATTGCCGGCCGCATCGCTCACCCGTGCCGTCAGCGCGTTCGGGCCGTTGCTGAGCGTGACCGTGGTGCTCCAGCTGCCGTTGCCCTGCACGATCGCGGTGCCGATCGTCGTGGTGCCGTCCAGGATGGTGACGGCTGCGCCCGAATCGGCGACGCCAACCGTGCCGGTGATGGTCTGGCTGGCCTGGTTGACCGGTCCGCCCGCGCTGGTGATCGCGACCGTCGGCGCCGCCATGTCGAGCGTGAAGCTCAGCGACGCCGAACCGGTGTTGCCGAAGGGATCGGTCTGGCTCGCGACGATGGTGTGCGCTCCGTCGGCCAGCCCGCTCGGCGTAAACGACCAGGCCCCTTGCGCATCGGTGGTCGCCGTCGCCGCGACCGGGCTGCCGTCGATGGTGAAGTGCACCACCGTGTTGGCAAGGCCGGTGCCGCTCAGCGCCGGGTTGGCGGTGATATGGTCGGTGGCCAAGCTGCCGGTGTCGGCGACCAGGGCCTCGGTCACGGCCGGGCCGGTGGTGCTGAGCGTATAGAGCACTGCGCTGCTGGTGGTGGTGTTGCCGGCCGCATCGCTCACCCGTGCGGTCAGCGCGTTCGGGCCGCTGCTGAGCGTGACCGTGGTGCTCCAGCTGCCGTTGCCCTGCACGATCGCGGTGCCGATCGCGGTGGTGCCGTCCAGGATGGTGACGGTGGCGCCGGCATCGGCCACGTCGACCGTGCCGGTGATGGTCTGGCTGGCCTGGCTGACCGGTCCGCCCGCGCTGGTGATCGCGACCGCGGGTGCTGCTGTATCCAAGGTGAAAACAACAGGTACGCTCGTGGTAACGTTGGAGCTTGGGTCCAAAGCCACGATGCTGTGGTCGCCATCACCTGCCAGAGTGACTGCCATGCTCCAAACGCCGCCAGAGCCAACAGTAACCGTTCCAATTTGCGTGGTGACGCCGTTATAAGTGTCGTACAGCGTCACTGTGCTTCCAACGAAGGCGACATCAACCGTTCCGCTGATCGTCTGATTTCCATGGTTGATTGGACCGCCAGCGCTGCTGATAATTACCGGTACGAACGAGGTCACGACAGCAGCTTGCGAGGTGTCCAAAGTGGGGACGAGCGGCTTCGATGCGGACGTAGAATCTCCCGTGATGGAAGCGAGGGTCACAAAAATTGGAGTGATCGATCCGCCACCGGCTTGGCCCCTCATGTCGTCTGCAACAACAGTAGTCGGAGCCTCGGTAGGTGACGGGGGCGGGCTCCCAGCGAACTTCTGCAGCGACTTTGTATCGGCATCTCCTCGCTTGCCGTCGCTAGGTGCCGGAGTATCTGGAGCGATTTGCTTCCCGATATCGTAGGTCGTCAACACCTGCTGAAAAGCGCTGAATTCCTGCGCAACCTGGCCTGGGCTCTTACTGATGGATTGGGTGATCACCTCGAAATTGGCAGTTGGGGTGATGGTCAGCGATGGACCGTCGCTGGTAACTATCCCGATTGGATCCCCCGCGGTACAAACCCCTTGAAGCAAGTTCGTTGGGACGCATTTGAAGACCTGCACGGAATGAACCTGACCGTCTTGCTGATCGGCAACGGACACCGAGACCTGCCCATCCACGGCATCGACGTTAAGAAGGACTGCCGTCCCGCGAATTCCAATCACGGCAGTCGGCGTCGCGACCTGCATGTCACCCGTTTTGGCAACCTGGCCAGCGACAAAAGTAGCCGCACCCTGGACGAGCGTGAACAGCGAATGGTTCGAGCCACTCGTCAGACTAACTAAGGTGCCGCTCGCACTAGTCTGATCTTCATACCCCAATTGGTTCAACATGAAGCGGGCGTTGGCACTCAGGTTGAACGTTGTGCCGTCAATCAGAACGAGACCGAGGTTAGAGCTACTTCCCGTTTGCACGACATCGTTCTGATAGACGACATCCCCATTGTTCGCCTCGATAGTAACGCCGTTGCGAACGATGCTGGCGCTTCCGGTTATGGTCGCGACATGGCCAATCACCTTTCCAGCGGCGGCATTTCCTCCGGCTTGCGCAAAGGTTTGATGGCCGGTGAGGGCTTCAACGACTCTCGCATCGAGCACCGCGCCATCCGCCGAGCTGAGCGGCGAACGCTTCTCACCGAGAAAGTAATGGGGAATCGTGACCCGATGGTTAGGATCGGAAATGATGAGATCGTGGCCCGAACGTGCATATTCCCCCGAGAACAGGAGATGCGCGTTTGGAATGATGAGTGCGTGAGTTGGGGCGGGCTCAGGGAAACTAAAGGGCTCCCAAGCCACCTCAGATCCGGCAACATCGGACTTTTGGCTTAATGGGGTATTCAAGCCGTCGCCCCATTCATGAATTTGCAAATTAACTAATTAAACATTAATAACCATATTAACAACACTTCGCAAGTTAATTGAAACGAGCTTTTACGGGCGGCAGTGGATTTGTTTGAAGTCTGTAGTCATTCGATACGCGATAACCGCGAGCCGGGATTGGCGAGAGCCGCGCTTAGGTATCAAAATTCAAGCTGACATATGCTGGATCTAACTCGCATGGTACAATCGCGAATATTTCGCCGCCTGGACCTGTTCGAGGTACGCCGTCAGCTGGTGCGCGCGCGCAACCGGCATTGCAGTAACGGGGTCATTGTAAGGCGCATTAACGGCCTGCTATGCCGAATTTACCACTTGGATGCCATCGATCCCAGCCAAGGTGAGCGGATCCGCAAAGCTGTTCAAGTTGCCCTCCGAGACACATCCGAAGGTTAGTCTGAGCTAAGTCTCCGGATCAGAGAGGCCACCGCTGCCCAGCCTGTCTTTCAGCTTTGGAAGCGACAGCAAGCGCGCGGGGGCGTCACGGCGCATTCTCGCACGGCCGAGAATTGCCGGCCTTTAGCACCGGATCCGATTGGCCATGATTCGATTGGCCATGCCAGCTATGAGTTGTATATCGGCCCGTCTCCGCTTGCGCAGATACTCGCCGCCGCACGGATCTCTGTGCATCCCCGCTGGCGGTGCAGTGGCGCACTGAATGTCGGATAACCACTGTTAGCTTTATTCTGCGGCGTTGAAGCTGGGCAGGCAGTTGCAAGCCCGATTGGCAACTTTGGCCTCAATGGCCATCTGAAGCGACGAGGCAGACAGGCGTGCCGTGGCCGATTGTTCTTCGGTCAGGCGTCTTTCAATGTACTGCCGCTCAACCTCGGTTAGCGTCGTTTGGAGCAAGCGCACATAGCGCTCAATGTTCTTCTGATGTGCGCTCAAACGAACAATTTTCTCGTCGATCATCTTCCATCCCAGCGGGCGCGAGTGCAATTGAAAATAAACGTTGAAAAAACAGATTTAAATATCTTAAATTAATATCGATGATTTAAAATGGCAGATAAATCTCTGCCCGTCAAGAAAAGATAGCTTCGATGAAATCGATCTACTCGCAGTCCTAATCCTGTTCGCGTTTCCACCGTCGCGCCGCTCTATTCGCCTCCAGCGCTGGCTCAGCAAAACGCGTCCGCTAAAGCCAAGGTCGCTAAGAAGGGATGCAGGCCGGGCGCAAAATACGCCTGCTACTAAGTAGTGTCGCTATTGCCACCTCTTCGCCGGTCCGAAGTAGCAAATGGGAGCACGAAACAACGGCCGCCGCGGGTGAAAGCCGCCGGGAATCCTTGTTGGAAAGCGCTGATGATGAAAGCGGCAACCACCGCGTTCGGTGCTTTGGTCAAGAAACCGTTGCCCTGAGGATCGGATCGATTTAAAATTTGGTGCAGGTGCCAGCGATGCAAAAGCCTCTCTCAATCAAGGATCAATTTGTTATTGGTTCTCGCATCGAGGTAAAGCCCTCTGCGGGACCACGGTTGTCTGGCAGAACTGGGACGTTGATTGGTGCAGGATATCATCCCAAAAGCCTTCGTATTGTATTGGACGGTTCAAAAATACCGATAACCCTTCACTTTGCATACGTAGCAATCGTAAGTCGGTGATTCTGCGGAGCGCAGTCCTCTGCGCTGGGAAGATCCCAAAAGGTGTTAGGCTGGCGATCTGCCAATCAAGTAGGCCAGCATCCTGATGGTCAACCACAAGACCGCGAAGTCGTTGGGAATAGTCGTCCCCTCCTCAGTTTTGGCTCCTTACCTTAGTCGCAGGCGATCGAGCTTGCGAATGCGCTTGAGGTGCGCAAACAGCATCTCGATATTCTTCCGGAGCCGGCGCGAAGTGCGGCCCTCCCATGATTTTGCGATCTCGCGCGCCAACCGGGGCAACGATAGACGTCCCCGACGTGATCATAGGTGAAGTCGTCGCGCGAGAGGATCCCGTCTGTACGGGCCGACTTGTCGAAGACTGGAACGTGCGGTTCGATGCCGTGCTCATAGACGAGCCAGGCAAGCATCTCGGCCGAGCCATAGCCGCTGTCGACTCGGATAGAGATCAAACCTTGAACCGGCAGAGCGAGCGCTACGCCCGGGAGGGCATTGATCTGAGCCTGTCGACACTGGCCGACCAGGTCGGCGCCTGCGCGGGGGCTCTGCAGTCGCTCTATGGGCTGATTGTGCGACATGCCTTGGCCGCCGAGCGGCCGAATGGCGATGACACCACGGTGCCGATCGGCCGCTTGCGCTGGAAGGACCTGACGATCTGTGTCTGAGCCACCGCCCTCTCGGCCGCCAGTTCGTCTTCGGTTGCGGTCGCCTCCATCTCTTCGAGCTGAAGCTCCATCTGCTCCAGGAGACGTGCCTTGCGCTCCGAGCGGCTGCCGTAAATCTGGCGATGCAGCTTCTCGATCTCGAGCTTGAGGTAACTGATCAGGGCCTCGGACGCCTTGGCATTGGCAGCTTCCGCCTTGGCGCTCGCCGCGACTGCTTCCGCTTGGAGGCGCGCGGCGCGCTCCGCGAGGCGATCCGCAAGCTCAAATCCTCATCCGACCGATGTCGGCCGCCACGTCTCTGGTGGGGGCCGACAGTCGATCCCGGACAGCAGATAGCCGAGCTGCGCCGATGAGATCGTCACCACACCCTCGGCGGGGCTGGGCCAGATGAAGCGACCCCGCTCCAGGCGTTTTGTGAACAGGCAGGCGCCCTGGCCGTCATGCCAGATCACCTTCAAGAGATTGCCGCGACGACCGCGGAAGCAAAACAGGTGACCGCCTAGTTCGCAGACTACAAACCTGATTTTACCCGGACGGGAATGCGTTTGGACGAAACGGTTGTTCGTCGCTCGACCTGCGCCTTCGCGTCCAGCACCTTATTGCCAGCTCCTGCGGCGCGCGGCCGGCTTACCTGGTCCGAAAGGCTGGTGCCCTTGCCGGGCGTTCCAATCGGCAGACCATTTCCTTCGGCCCGTGCTGCTGGCGGGGAGATGTTTCGGGTGGACGACGGGCCAATGATCAGCTGGTCCTCATTGCTCGTGCCGGTCCCAAGCGCGCCGATCGGCAGACCATTTTGAGCGTGACCGACCCCGGCATTTCTTGCGGCCTGGGCTGCCGCCCGCGACTTCGCCGGCGTGGCGGGCTGAACGTTGGGATTTCTCGGTTGGCCGTTAGTGCCCAGATTTGCGCCCGTGGCGGTGTCTTTCGTCCCCATTCCTGGGGGCGCTGACGGACCAACGTTGCCTGCACTCGTCCCCATCCCAGCAGGCGCCGACGGGCCAGCGTTGGCACTGTTCGCTCCCGTCCCCGTGCCCGCACCCGCGGACCCCGCATTTGCGCCGCCTGCTTGCGCCAGGACCAAAAGAGATGAACTCGCGACGATCGCGGCGAGAACCAAAGGGATGGCATGAGACATCGGACAATCTCCTTGGCCGAGCCATTAACTATGACAGGGGAACGAGGTTCCTGTTAGCCCTTGCTCTTTCAGCCGCCACAGTGCAGGCCGAAAGCCCAAATGACGCATCGGTTTGCTTTTGCGGTAGCAAGATACGCAGCCTTAGACGTGAAAAAGGTCCTTAAGGTCAACTATTCGCAGTTGCGCTGGTCAAAACAATTTTCGTGTCCGCCGTAACTTGCGTCCCTCCGACCGCAAAACACCTCGGTGGATCAGTTGATCCTTGAGGCTCATCGCCATGATGGCTTTGACGCTCAATTCCGCCTCCGCCTGAAAAAGTCGACCGCATCAAAATGCTTTGAGTGGAGTGGTAGAGTTTAAACTCAACCCTCTGCAACGACGCGTGCGCAAATGTGCTAACAGGGGCAACGAGCCACGTCGCACAACTACGGGCCGCGAGGCCCGTGCGCTGGTTGCGCTGCGAATCCTTTGCGCAGCGTCAAGGCTGGATGGGCGGGATCACCCTACGTATCACCCGTAAAACTCCCAAGTGTTGGCAGCTACAGGTTCAGATTGACTTGTCTCGATCCTCGGGCCCGCAGCATGAAAACACCGAAGCCGAAACAATGGACGATCAGCGAGATCCACCAATTGATCAAGCTGGCCCGGGATGGAGCTGGCGCATCAAAGATAGCGGCGGAGCTTAGCCGGCTACGCTGGTTCGGTGAGACGAATGGCGCGGGCGAACGGAATAGTCCTTAAAAAGTAGGGGCTGCCCTACGGCCGTATAGTAAGCCATGGTCTTGCCGCGCAAAGCGCCGCAGAGCAGGTGGCTCACTTTCCGCGCCACCGCCAGCACGGACTCGCCGATGCAAGCTCACGTCATGTCCTGCGCGATTTTGGTCAGGGCCTTGATGTCCTTCGGAAAGCGCGAACCGCTGAAGCCCCGGTCCGCATGCAGGAACTTGGTGCCAATGCGATTATCGAGATCGATGCCGCGCGCCACCTCCTCGCGCCGGGTATTCCTGCGGAGAACAGGACTCCACGGTATCCGTCCGGTGAAGGCCGCCTTGCCGAGTGAGGCGTGTTGTTGAGAACTGTCCTTATGGACAGTGATAGGCGCAGTGCCCAAGTCGAACGGCTCGAAGTAGTGGATACAGGCCGGCGGCGGCGCCGGTCCGAGGATGAGAAGCTCAAGATCGTCCTGGAGAGCTTACAGGCGCCGCGCCAGGCCGCGGCGACGGCGCGGCGATATGGCGTTTCGCGCTCGTTGCTGCTGCGATGCCGGCGAGCGTTTCGTCCCGAGCCGACGGATGCCGCAGATCAGCACACGAGCTTCATGCCGGCGATGCTGGTACCGGAATCGGGGGCGACGCCTGGTCCAGAAGTGGTCCCGTCTTCGCGAAGGGGTTTTAGGCAGAGCGTTAGGCAACGCGAGCGCTTCTTACGCCGCCGTTGGTGACGTTCGTAGAGGCGCTAAGGAGATGAAGGCAAGGGAGCCAGCGTTGGGGTGGACCGGTCGCGCTTCGATCATCGGGAGCGGCTTCGGGACGCAACGTTGCCCCATGTTCGACCGCGGCAAGGAAAGCGCGGCCTTCGTCCGTGATGATCCATGCGCCCTGCTCACGCGCCACGAGCCTTTGGCCAAACAGATCGAGGTTGGGAGCGAATTCAGCAAGCCGCTTCATACGCAATCCCATTCCGGGCCGCTCGTATAGAAGATCGCGGGAAGGTCGCGATAGGTGAGGGGGACCTGTTACCGTCGAACGGGACACGCCCCAGGTTGCACGCCGATCTCCCGCGAAGGCACGGGGTGACTGGCTGGAAAACCTACGCCAGCGCAGGCTTAAACAGGCGTTCGGCATTCAAACGAACTGCCGCCGCTGACCGCAACCTCAACGTGCTAAAGGGATACCGAGAACGAGTGCTCTCACCATGCGTTGAAGTTGGCGACGAGTTGCTTGTCCAAGGACAAGCTTTCCATGCCACTGGAAAGCAAAATACCGCTTCGGTTATGGTGTCCACTCCCGGGCATGTTTCGTTTGTGGTGCAAGAAGTGGCCGATCTCGTGCGCCATTACACCAATGAACGCTTCGCCAAGATCGAACACGGGTGGATTACCCTGGTCAACAACCACGAATACCTGCTCATCAGGCAGATACTCCCCAGCCGCCTCAGTATCCGTTGCATCATAGTCGCCGACGAGAAAGCAGGTGAGATCGGCGCCGCGCCTCTTCAATGGTACGATATCCTTTCGAAAAACATCCCGCGAAATTTTTGGTCCCAAGGCTTTCTGGACCGTAATCCATTTGGCATCGACCAGCGTGAAAAAGATATTGGTCTGAGCCCCGAACACCCAGTTCAGCCTGGTGAGGAACCATGGCACGTCATCCGGCGTCCATTTCGTGGCGTTGACCACTTTGCCTGACTGATCGAGGTGCTTGAGGAATCTGAACGCGATGGTGAAGTCTTTGCGCGGCAGAATGGCGACCTCCAATTTGATGGCCGTGTTGCCGCGCGCGGCTTTGAGTTCGGGAATACCGACACCTTTGGCAACGACCTTGAGGCCGCGCGCACTGCCGTCCGGCCGCGCGGTGCCATATAGCGCTGTACGCAGGCGCTGCAATTGATCGTCGCGCTCCTGGCTTTTTTGCTCTCCATAGCGAGTGTTGATGTATTCCTGAGCGACGCGTTCGACTTGCTCGAAGCGCACATCCTCAACCTGTAACCGATCGCGATCATACGATAGGCGAACGTCCTTGCTGTCGCGCAGGCAGACCAGGTTGAAGCCTCCCCGAGGAACGATCACGAAGCTTTGCGCCGCGTACACACCAGAATCCTGCAAGAACTGAGCGAAGCTTGCCATAGCTTTCCCCACCCTTAAATCACGATAGTGTCGCGTCCGGTCCGCCGCGCCAGGGATAACCCATCCGTGATCATTGCTCGCCGGGCTGGGCCAGCAACATACTGGAAATTAGCCATGCGGGGCAATGTGCTGGCGTCGATTTTGCGGTCTGGACTTCGTTGGCGGCTGCGGGGGCGAGCGAGTTGTACGTCGAGTGGAGGCTATTCTGACGGTGGATGTCGCTAGCTATTAACGCCTTATGGCGATGACGGGCGCGGCGCGCTAGCGACGCAGAAAACCGTCTGCCAAGACGTCGTAGACCCAACGATTGCGAGCCACGGCGGGCGCATCGTGACGAGCGCCGATGACGAGTTGCGGCGCATTGGGTATACTGGCGATGCGTGCCGCCTGCTCTTCGATGGAACCATGCCTGGCGTTAGCGACACATCGAAACGCGAGCAACACAACTGCCGATTTTCATCGGGGGGCGTCAGATGCTTTCGGCTGGATGCGGGCCGCACGTGAAGGAGATACTGGCAAATCTTCCCGACTACACCGACCGAAGTCCAGTCAGGAGTAACCCGCCGTTTCTTTTGCCGGAGCCTAGCCGGACTACTATTGCTCGACCACGCAAGGGAGATAGGTCATGCCACTGACCGAAGGCGACGTCCTGGACACACTCAGTGACTCGGTAGCGCTTGGCATCGAGTTTTACGTCGACAAGATCCATATCAAGGGCGAATACTTGACGACAGTTCGCGATCACATTCGTGCCGGAAATATATTGGTGAAGGGCGGAACTCAGGATCTCGCCTTCTACGATCAGGCTACGGATGTTCTGTTGACGCAGAAGAAGTCGCCTCCCGCAAATGATAGCGATCGGGCGCTGCTCCTGCATGAATGCGTCCACGCCATGATCGACGTCTATGATCCCGACGGCGCTGTTACGCGCCACATGGGCGAACTGGCGGCCTACCTCACTCAAACGACATATAGCGTTCGCTGGAATCCGTCGTCTAAACGCAGCGGCACCGCCCCCTGGGACAAATTCTGGGGCGACCTCTACGCCACGGTGCGCGCCAACAAGCTCGACACCAGCGCGGGCAACGGCGTCCGGATCCCGTCGGCGACGCTCGAAAATCTGCGCCGGCAACTCGCTGCGCTGCCTTTTGTGAACTATGGAAATTTCGCCAAAGAAGCGACGGGCGTATCGGATGGGCTGACCCGCAGGAACTTATTTCTGTCCAGCGATGAACCCGTGTCCATGCGATCATCGAGCGTTTCCCACGAAGCTTATGTTGATCCGAGCGATGACTATTTGATACGCGCCCTGATGGAGGTCTACGCGAGCACCGATGTTAGAGGCTATGGCAGCCGCCTGCGCCGGCTACGTCGTGATTTTCTCTATTGCTCGCTGTCTCGCGCCCATGAGCTCGGGAAGAGGTTCTCGGTGCGGAAGCGTGGAGACCGGCTCTCCGAACTGTTTCACGATCGCCTGTCGCATGGCGGCCGCGCAATTCTTCTCCGTGTGCTTGCGCTGCGAAGCTGACCAGCACGCCGGACAAGTCGGAAAAATAATCTCGAGAAGACGAATGCGCTACCGCACCGCGTCGGATTCTCGGCGTGGTCGTGCATCATTTAAGCAGACTCCGGATCACTCCTTTGCAGCAGATTCTAGTCCAGGTGCCTTGCGCGCAGATCTTGAAGGTCCTTTTTCAATGCCACCAGATCCAGCCCGCGAGGAAAAGTGAGGCGTCCAGAGCGGATCACGAGCCGGACGTACGGATAGCGCTCCTCGGCAAGCATCGGAGAACTGATCTTGTACTTGTGCCAATCTTCAACGATGTGTGCCTGTTGCTCGACGTTGTATGAGTCCCAGGAATCGCCCGGCGTGTACTCGTAGCCGGCACCGATTGTCTGCGCCCAGAAGGAGCGCGCCATCGTCCAGTTTGAATCGTTGAACGCCTGCCACACGTGGGTCATTTCGTGCACGAAGAGGTCGCAAATGCGACCGAAGTCGTCGCACAAGAGGCCGAAGGTGGGGCTAGGCGATGCCATGTTACTGAACGCGACATTGCCTAGATTGATGGCATACCGCATGCTTGGCACCATGGGATTGCTTCCCCTAAAGAACGGTCCATCGTTGGTCCACGGTCTTCCGCCTGCTCCCAGGCCATTGGTAATCGCAATTGTCTCCCACGGCGGCAGCGTCGGACCAAAGACGTTGCGCGCGAAATCCCGTTCGCTGACGTCCAGCACGCGCGCGAAGTCGGGTCGGCTTCCTTCACATGCCGGCGGGGTCGGAGCTGCTGGGGTGGGCGCAACCGGTGGAGTGGGCGCAATCGGCGGGGCAGGCGGCGTACCCGGCGGCAGATAGATGAATCCCCCTCGCCACCCGCCTTTCCCGCCGGTCGTACCGGAAGAGAACGCAAAGTTCTGGCGGTCGGGCGACATCGTGCGGCAGCCTACATACTCGGCCAGGTACCAGTTCACCTGTCGTGTGGCTTGTTGGAAATCGCGCTGTTTGACGAGCTTGATGCCGGGAAAATTGAACTCGATGAGGTCCCAGGGGTCGATGCCGATCCGCTTGGCGAGGGATATCCAGGTCTCGCCTGCCGTCACCGCATGCCGGAGTCCTGATGGCGGTACATAGCTTTCGACGACAGGCTTCAACGGCCTTTCCTGGTTCGGCAATGTAAGACCTCTCTGCTGAGATCGCCGCTACCTCGAGGCGGTTCGATGGGTCCATTCATTCGGGCCACGAACTGGCCGTGGCAAATCGAGGAGCCTCATTCGTAGCTTGGAGGCGTAGACACGGAGCAATGTCGAACGAGCAGTACTTGCTTTAGCGCCGGCCTTTTGACTTCGAGCCGAGCAGATCATGCGTGCCGCTGACGCTCACGGTTCCGGAGCACTCGAAACCGCCGAAAACTCCGCAGGAGCCGGTGACCGTAACGCGCAAGTCTTTGCGCTGGTACATGTCGACTGAAATGCCCAGGCGCGAAAAGTCGTTCGCGCTGTTCGGCAGGATCAGGTCGATGTGCTCCGCCGCCCATTGCGGTATATGCTTGTTGCTCTTCCAGAACAGTTCATTGCCGGCGTGATGCACGAAGTTCGGCCCGACCGTAAGGGCACCGTCCACGCCCTCGAACACGAAGCCCGTTTCGTCGATGTGCACGTTCACCCGATCAGGTGCTACTGCGAAATGCAGCGAGGTGATGTCCTGGGGCTGCGGGTCTTTGCCGAATTGCGAGCCGTAGGCATCGCTCCATTGTCCGCGGTCGCGTCCGAGCCCGAAGCCGTGCCGGCCCGGGAGATCCCGCGTTGAGAGTGGCTTGTCGGACAGCTTTGGGCGCCAGATCTCCCGAAACCCCTTGCCGATCGTTGCCGCCATCGACAGATCGAGCGCCCAATGCGACGCCTTCTCCGGACTTTGCCCTTCGGCGAACGCGTCGAATCCGTCCGTCGTCTTGGCAATGCGCAGCTTCTTGATCAGCTCTTCCCAGTCCTTTGGCAGGAAGGTGACGCCGTCGAGCGTGGTCGTCGCGGCTGCGACACCATACTTCTCGAGTTGGTGTCGGATGTAGGGCTTCTCGTCATAAAGGCGCACATTCGGGTTGGCGCCGGCAAAATAATTCTTCAAATCGATCTGCGGCCGCAGCATGGTCAGTCGCGCCGCGATCTTCCGGTAAGTGTCGGTCGTCGTCGGATCAGTCGTCGTCATGGGGCGCTCTCCGCGGCAATCCTCGCCGCAGATTGGTCTCGCCCGGACGGGTTCGGGTTCAATGCCGGCTCGTTCGATGAAGCTGGCGCCCGGCCCAGGTCATTCGAAGTCATGTCGCGCCAGCGCAGTGTTTGAACCCGCCGATCGGAAACGGCGACCACCATCCGGGGGGTAGTGTGAACAGTGAGGACGGTCAATGTCACTGCGGAGCAGGGTATTAGACGTACTCAATGGCCCGGCGGTCGCACGCATGCGCTTACGCTTGAGGTCGTGTCGGTGACGGGCCGGCTGGACGCGGCCTATATCGTCCACGAGAGCCTGCATGCGGCATACGATCTGTTGCGCACCGGCCTTGATGCCAATGCGGAAGAGGCGTCTGCCTATGTCTGCACGGCGCTCTATTGCCGCATGACAGGCCTGCCCCGCCCTCGCTGGGCCAACGGACCGATCTACGCCAATGCCGCAGAAGTCGCCCGAACACTGCTGTCCCAGTATCAGAAGGGCGATCCCGGGATTCCCCGGGTCGGGGAGCATGAATGGAAGATGCTGCGCGCAGGTGTTGGCTTTGATCCGGTCTATACCAGCGGACCCGGCGGTATTCTCACGGGATGGCTCCTCGGCCAGCAATATACCCACGACGGCTAGATTGCCGGGGGGCGCATCCGTTTCAGGAAATGGCAGGACCTTCCAACTCCTGCCGTTCATCGCCAACGGAGCCGTGCGCTTGAGCGCGTCACGCGACCAGCAGGCCCAGCTTGCCTACCATCGCAAGCGAGCGTTGAACGCTTTCTCGCGTTGACAGCAGCAACGGCTCGGCTGGCTGCCCGGCTCCATCCTTCTGGTCTATCCGGATGGTCGGGCCGAATTTTTCGGTCATTTCGGCCGTGATCTGGTCGATGGTCCGCGCACCGTCGAGCAGTTGCAGGAAATCCCTGGTCCGGTCGTCCTCCAACTGCACTGTTTGGTGGAGGAGGTTGGTGACGAGCGGACCTGTTTGCGCTTGTCTTCGCGCGAGCAGGCTCGCCTGCGGATGCTCGGTAGCTTCCTTCACCAAAAAGGGACGCGACAGCAGGAACGAAACCTCGCCGCTGCAAGCCAGGATGAACATCGCCTCAGTCAACACCTTTTGGTCATCAGCTGCCTGCTGATCGCCCAGCAGCGCGCGGGCGGCATCGAGCAACTCGTCAAATGATAATGCTCGCGGCCAAGCTCGGCCGAGACATAGATACGCGGCCTTCAAGAGCGGATTGGTTACCGTGACCCTGCTGCCGTCCTGGTTCTCGAATTCCATCGCGGAATCGTCGGTCACGCAGGAGTCGGAATGGATCGGGTTGGTCGGGCTCAGCAAATGGAACCGGGTAACGAAATCGAGGTCGATCTGGCGGGATAGCGAAATGCTGTCGTGGCAGAGCAAGGTGCGCCGAAAGCCGTTGCCGTCGATGAAGTCCTGATATTGATCGCGCGCCATGAACTCGCTTTCCGGGAAGCGCTGCAGTGTTGCGCGAACCTCCTCGGAATAGCCGCCAAGATAGCGTCGTGAGAAATCAGCGTCGCCCAGATATTGCAGGCCATGGCGGCTTGCGTCTTCGGCGACCTCATGCAGCAGGAAGGCCTCGGCGCCATCATCGAGATCGTCGTGAAATAAAAGCTCGTCGGGGGACTTGAGGACGCGGTTGTACTGGTCGCGCATAACCGCGCCGTGCACCGAGTTGGGCTTCGAGCCGTCGCTCAGGAACTTCAGGATCGCGCGGGCCTGTCCTACCTTCTCCTTCATATCGGTGAGGCGGCGGGTGTGATACCGCATCATGTCGCGGGCCATATCGCGAAGGTGCGAGAACGGGTGCGCGTTATAGCTGACGTAGCACACCCCGCGCGGAGCCAGGTTCTGCTTGAAGATCATCATCATCTTCTCGCGCACCGCCGGCGGCACCCAGGAATACACGCCGTGCGCTATGATGTAGTCGAATTGCCCGAAGCTTGCGTCGACATTCATGATGTCGCAATGGAGGAGCTTGATATTGCTGAGACCCAATGTGGCGAGATTTTGCTGGCCGCGCTCGATCGTCACGCGGCTCAAGTCGACACCGACGAACGTGCTGTTTGGATATTGAAAGGCCATCGGCAACAGGTTGCCGCCAACGCCGCAGCCAAGCTCCAGCACCCGGCAACGCTCGACTGGAGCCGGCTCCATGCCGTAAACGGCGGCAATGGTAGCAAGATGGTTCGGATGAGTGAGCCCGTAGACGTGGCCGGGGTAGTAGACTTCGTCGTATGGCGTGGGACCGGTGCTCGGGTGGCGATGCTCGGTTTGAATGTTCATCGTCCTCAATTCCACGAATATGCGAACTTGTCGTTCTCGATCGAGACCCGCGCTTGCTTGACTTCTTCCTTGGCAAGGGACTTGCTGAGAAATTCGCGCGACAGCTCCGGGAGCAGGGTGTTGGTGATGATATTGTCAATCATTCGCCCGCCTGAATCCGGATCGTTGCAACGCGACACAATGTGCTCTACGACCGCGTCATCGTAGCCGAAGGACGCGTTATGATTGTCGCGGAGGCGTCGTCCGATCCGGTCGAGCTGTAACCGAACGATCCCGGCGAGCATCTCGTCGGATAGCGGGAAGTACGGTATCGAGACGATGCGTCCGAGCAGTGCTGCGGGAAACACCTTTAGCAATTCTGGCCTCAGCACCTTGGCGAGCTCTTCCGGCTCGCTTCGATACCGCGGATCGCGCGAGAGGCCCATGATCAGATCGGTGCCGACGTTGGTGGTCAGGATGATCAAGGTGTTCTTGAAGTCGATCCGCCGCCCGTTGCCGTCCTCCATGGTCCCCTTGTCGAACACCTGGAAGAAGATCTCGTGGACGTCGGGATGAGCTTTCTCCACCTCGTCGAGCAGGATAACGCTATAGGGCTTGCGCCGAACAGCCTCCGTGAGGCGTCCACCTTCACCATAGCCGACATAGCCGGGAGGTGCTCCCTTCAAGGTCGAGACGGTGTGCGCTTCCTGGAACTCCGACATGTTAATCGTGATCATGTTCTGCTCGCCGCCGTAAAGGGTCTCGGCAAGCGCTAGGGCGGTTTCGGTCTTGCCCACTCCGGACGGACCAGCCAGCATGAACACGCCAATCGGCTTCGACGGGTTGTCAAGCTTGGCGCGGCTGGTCTCAATCCGCTTGGCGATCATCGTCAGCCCATGAGACTGGCCGACGACGCGCCGGTTGAGGATCTCCGGTAGCTTCAGCACGGTTTCGATCTCGTCGCGCATCATCCGGCCGACGGGGATGCCCGTCCAATCAGAGACAACGGACGCCACCGATTGCTGGTCTACATGGGCATAGACCATCCGCTTTTCCGGATTGATGCTCTCAAGCGTATCGAACTTTCCGCGCAGCTCCGCGCGCCTGACAGTCGGATCTTCGCCTTCTTTGGGCTGGGACAGAATTGCCCGAGTGCTCCGGATATCCTTGACGAGTTCCTGCTCTGTGGCCCAATCGGATTCGAGGTTTGTCTGCTTGTCCTTCAGTGCCGCAATGTCCTGGTCGATCGCCGTGATGCGGTCGCTGTCCTCAATCCCAAGATCGCTGTCGCTGACGAGTGCTGATCTCTCAGCTTCACGAGCGGCAATCGCAACGCGTGCATCCTCGATCAGGGCCGGCGTCGCGCTCTGGCTGATGGCCACGCGTGCCGAGGCGGTGTCAAGCAGACTGACCGCCTTGTCCGGCAACTGCCGCGAAGGAATGTAGCGGTGGGACAGGTTGACCGCTGCGACGATTGCAGCATCCGAGATGCGAACGCCGTGGTGCTTTTCCATCGGACCGAGAAGTCCGCGCAGCATGATGCAGCAGGTCTCCACGTCCGGTTCGTCGATCTGGATCGGCTGGAAGCGTCGTGTAAGCGCGGGATCTTTCTCGATATACTGGCGGTATTCTGCCCATGTGGTGGCAGCGATCGTGCGCAGTGTGCCACGGGCGAGGGGAGGTTTCAGTAGATTGGCCGCATCACCAGTGCCGGCCGTGCCGCCGGCGCCGATAAGTGTGTGGGCTTCATCGATGAACAGGATGATGGGGGTAGGTGAGCTCTGGACCTCGTCGATCACCGACCGCAAGCGCTGCTCAAACTCACCTTTCATGGAGGCACCGGCCTGCATCAGGCCGATGTCGAGCGCACAAAGCCTTACGCCGCGGAGCGGTGGCGGCACGTCGCCGGCGGCGATACGCTGGGCGAAGCCCTCGACAACTGCGGTCTTGCCAACGCCAGCCTCGCCGGTGAGGATTGGGTTGTTCTGCCGCCGACGCATCAACACGTCGATCAGTTGGCGGATTTCTTCGTCCCGGCCAAGGATCGGATCCATATCGCCCGATTTGGCCTTGGCGGTGAGATCCTGGGAGAACCGGTCGAGTGGCGTCGTTCCCTTGGGACCCGCTTGGGCCGCGCCTTCCGTGCTGGCACCGACCAGGCCCGAACCATCCATCGGCCGCATGGTCTCCTCGTCGGAGCCGGCCCAGACGGCGCGGCGCTCCGCGGCTAGTGCGTCGACGTTGACCTTGGCAAATTCTTGCGAGAGGTTGTTCAGCGTGCGACGAATATCGTTCGATTTCAGGCCTGCCACAAGCAGATGACCGGTGCGGATTTGGGTCTCGCCAAAGAAGAGTGTGGCATAGTGCCAGCCGCGATCGAGCAGATCGATGACCGAATTGGCGACGCCCGGCATGTCGGTCTCGTTCTTGCGAAAACCGTTGATCACGCCGGCAAGGTCGGACAGCAAGCGCGCCCGGTCGAGCTTGTAGTGATCGACCGAGAGGCTGAGATCGTTGCGTTCCTGCTGCAGGATGTGAAACAGCCAGTGCGCAAGCTCGACGTTTCGATTGCCGGCGCTCTTTGCGTGGCGCAAGGCCTGTATGAAGGCATCATAGCCGGCCCGGTTCAGCTTGCCCGTTACAGCTTCAATGCTGATGTCGGTCACGGCGGCTCCTCCTGCTCAATTCCTCCGCGGATGCTTGCCATCATGCGGAAATTGCTTCAAATTCCATAACATTAGGCGATCAGCGCGATGGATAGGTTCAAATCGCCGCGGCATTGACTGCGGCGCTCCGGCCGGCTCTCAATCGCTCACCGAGCTGAAAGCGGGCATCGCGGCGATATTCTTCCGTGGAGGCCCAGTTTGGCGAGACCCAGGTGGTCCATCCAAGTCGCCCACTCTGTCCAAGCCTGACCGGCACGACCTCTCCCGCCGGAATGGCGAGCTCGACCTCCCACTCCAATTCATCACCGATATAGAAGAAAACGGCGTCGGCCAGTGGCTCCGACAAGTTGGGGGTTTCGGTCGGCAGGAATTGTTCGTACTGAGCAAAAGTTCTGACAAAGACCCGAACTCTGATCTTGTCCTCGACGCTGAACACACGCGACCCGAGAAGGGCGTCATGACCGAGCCTCGCATGCGTTCCGCCGAGCCGGCTGCAGTGACTTGGATCGAATGAGAGCCAGGTGCCGACGAATTCGTCGATCTCGACTTTGACTTCGAACAGTCCTTGCAGGAACCGAGTCAACCGTGATGCACACTTCGCCCGGGGCGCGACCAGTCCAGCGAAGCTGAGCTTCGCCATGTCAGGTACCGTATCGCGATCGGCGAAAACAGCGGAGCCTAAGCCGGTGAAGGAGCCGACATAGGCGATGAAGCGATCCTCCGCGGGGCGGTCATGCTGCGCGATCGGGCGCGCATCGGCCCAGGCACGAAAGAAGAGTTGCAGGAAGCGTCCGTTGAGGAGATCGAGAAAGCGCGGGAAGGCGTCATCACGCATCAGCCACCAACCGAGGCTTTCATCGGTGGTGGCGATCGGCAGCGCGCCCTGCGGCCCCAGAAGCCCGAGAAATTTGACGAGTATCCTGAGCCGGCCGGCATGGTCCTCAACCGCCGCGAGGTTCGAGGCGGGGAACTCCAGATAGGGCACCTGGCCGAGGTCGACATATTCGTCGCGACGAGCGGCACTGTCACCGATCCGCGGTCGATCCGGGTTGGCGCGCTCGAACTGGCGCAACGTATGGAAGAAATCGAAACGCCAAGGTTCGGCCTTCATCTGCTCGATCAGCGTCATAGCGGCCTCCGCGTGCCCATGCGCGGTGGCCATCGCATGATCTCGCCGCGCTCCGGCGTCGAGACGACCGTTTGGGTGAAGGTGTTGAAGCCGGAATAGTCGGCGAAGAAGCGCTCCAGTACCGCACCCAGCAGAAACACGCCGCTGCCCTCGAATGCTTTCTCGTCAAGCGTGACGGTAATCTCCAGGCCCCGTGCTGCACCGCTGCCGGTGCGCTCGCGGACCCTCCGCACGACAGGACGGCTTTCTATGCTGCGTACGCCGCGAATCTTGCGCTCCGTGGCGTCGTCGAACTGGTCGGCGAACAAGGACAGCATCTCGCGCAGCGCTCCGGCGTTCTTGCCGCCACCGCGTTCGACGAGGCCAAGATAGTTGAGGCTGAGCATGTTGATCAGCCGCCAGCTGACAACCCCACTGTTGGCGATTTCGCTGCGGCTGCGCAGTTGGGCGACCACCGGCTCGCGTGGCGGCGTGGGACCGGCGACGCACATCAGATCAAGGGAGGTGTCGTCCAGCAGGCGAAAATCGGCGCCGCCCTGGCCAACCGGCAAATGTTCGGTGAGATGGCGATTGGAGCAAAGAGCCCGAACGCTCAGTTCGGCAACGGAGCCTTGGCCGCTCAATTCACCGGGCTCGAGCAGTGACAGGAACATGTCCGTTCCGGTGTAGTCGGAGGAGGCTCCGTATGTCTTCTCTTCCACTGTGCGGCGCCGAGGTAAGCGGCGGACGGTAAAATAAAGCCCGTCGACCGATCCGCTGGTCCGGTCGACGGCGGCCGAATAGAGCGGGCGCACGGGCCGCTTATCCTTCTCTGCCGGAAGGTGCGCGTAGACTTCGAGCACCTGGTGCGGTTCGTATTCCAGATAGCGGCTGCGATCTGGCACCACATGGTACTCGTAAGTATTCGACTTGACGGGAATGCGATCGCTCGTCTTCTCGAACAGATTGATCGCCGGCGCAGTATAGAGCCTGAAGGTCTCGGCGCGCACCGAGGCGGCAAGCCGCGAATTGTGCTCATCGAATGCGAAGACAATATCGATCGATTTGCTGCGCAGCCGCGACATCACACTGCGAAGTCCCGTCAAGTTGATGCCGAGGAACTTGCGTGGAAACATGAAATATTCCCGCAGCAGCTCCGAGCCGCGAAAGATCCGGTTATCGTTGGGAAAGAGCGACTCGTTTTCGTCGAAGCCAATTTGCTGCACGCAATCATGGGGCGCACGAGCCACCACCGGATCGCCGAAGTCGTCGAGATGGCGGAAGTAGACTCCCTCGCAATTCGAGATCAATTGCTCGTAGAGCGCGATGGCGTCGGATTCTGCGCCTGACAGGTAGATCGGAAGTTCGCTAACGCGGCAGCCTGAGAACCAGGTTTCCGGCTTGGCTCGGGCCTCTGCGTCCGGCAGTTCCTCATCGAGCCGGGCCGCGGTACGATGGGTCAGCGACAGCTTCAGCCCCGCGATGACGTCGCCACCGACCGGGATCCCGAGCGCCTGCAGAGCGCCCGCTGTTGAGAAATACTCCGCGCTGGTGACGTCAAACGGCCAGAGCACGATGTCGCGGCAAAGTCGAAATCGGCAGGAAAGACTTCGTTCTCTCTCGCGGTAGGTCGCGTCGAAGTAGGCGCCGCGTACAATCTTCCTGCCGTCGCGCAGTGCCGGGTCGGCATAGGGTGGCCGTGCGGTGACCAGCATGGCCGATGGTGTCGGCGCAAGATAGTTCGGTACCAGTTGCTCAAGCAGGTTTGCAGTGAATTCCGGGAATTCGTGCTTGAGCTTGAGCTGAACGCGGGCGGCAAGAAACGCGGCGCCTTCCAACAGTCCCGTGATCATCGGGTCCGAGCGGTCCCGGATCAGGCCGCCGAGGCGCTCTGCGATTCCTGGATATTCTTCGGCGAAATCTCCCGCCTGCTCGTACAGCAATGACAGTTCACGATTGTAGAAATCGAGGAATTCGCGATTCATGCTAAAGTCGATTGATCTGGATATCGCCGCTGTCGAGGTCGACGTCGGCGACAAATTCCACGGGGACGTTGAGCGGCTCAGCCTTGAGGTCGGCGTGAACGATGAAGCGCAGCTTCAGCTGCTCAGGACCAACCGAGCCGTCGCGACGGACCCGGATCGTCTTGCGATCGAGTCTTGGCTCGTACGTCGTCAGAGTCTCGCGCAGGGCGCCGGTGAGTTCGTCGTCCGTTACCTCGTCGATCGAACGGTGGGCAATATCGGGGAAGCCGTAGTTCAGGATCGAGGTTCGAACGCTATCGCGCCCGCTCAGATCCAAGGTCGATTCCAGAGCAATGGTATTGAGGAGCGTTTCAAGGTCTTGGGAGACCTCCCGCCGCAACAAGGTTTCCGAGATCGGAAAGCGGCCTGCGCTGCGCCGCCCGGCAATGACCCGCTCACCGAACTCATCGCGCAGATTAAGCTTCTTGCGCGCATCGCGTGCGTCATGGGCCGCGCGAAATGCCAGCATTAACGGGGGAGAGAGCCGATCCCTCTTTGGAGCAATGGTCATTTGCCGTCCCCAAGATGCCAGGCCCGCTATGCCCTTTCGCGGAGCATCAGCTGGCCCCCAGAATGATGTCGCCTCGGCAGGCGGTCAGGCCCGCAACAAGTCCCGCCGAGACGTGCAACCGCAATTGCACCGCCTGGCGCCGGTTCGCGCTAATCGGAACCGGCGCAAGGTGAGGGGCCGACAATCAGGCCCATTCCTTGTTGGCCGGAACGTCCCAGCCAAACACCGGCGCAGCTCCAGCGGCACCTTTTTCCGACTGGGTCTTGTAGGTCATCTTGACCTTCGCGAAGTTCAGACTCACGTTTTCCGTGAGGCGATCTTCGCCGTGCGATCCGCCCGTCGATACACTGGTGACCAGAATGTGTTTCATCTCGATCTTGAGATACTCCAGCGGATTTTCACCCGCCTTGCGGACCGTGAGGATCGCCGTGTCGATATGCTTGCCGTTCGCGCAGACCTTGAAAAGCTCCGGCGTGGCCTTGTCGACGAAGTGCGTAAAGTGGAGATCCTGGACGTTGACCTTGCCGGCGCCGCCGCCCGAACCGCTGTGGAAAGTGCCAGTCTGGCTCTCGCCGAACGACCAGCTCAAAATATCGATTTCGTCCTTATGCTTGTCGTCCAGCGACTCGCCCTTGATCGGATCGAGTTTCAAGAAGATATCGACAGCCATAGCGTAGTCCTCTCAAATTTTTTGCATGTTTACGGTTGCGATGTCACGGCGTCAGGAACCGGGGCCGGGCAGGCGTGAAACCAGACTGAGGCCGACGTCCATCGCCTCCAATTGAAAGTGTGGACGAAGAAAGAAGCGCGCGTTGTAATATCCCGGGTTCTCCTCGTTTGCGATGACTTCAACCTTCGCAGCGGCCAGCGGCTTGCGCGCTTTCTGAGCTTCTGACGAGAGGGCTGGGTTGGCATCAACGTATTCATTGATCCAGGTCTGCAGCCAAATCGTCAGCTCATCCTTCTCCTTCATGGATCCGATCTTGTCGCGAACCATGCACTTCAGATAGTGCGCAAAGCGAGACACTGCGAACATGTAGGGCAGTCGGGACGAAAGGTTGTCGGACGCGGTTGCATCCACGCCCTTCTCGCCGAAATATTTCTTGGGCTTGTAGAGCGACTGGGCGCCGATGAAGGCGGCCTTGTCGGTGTTCTTGCGATGGATCAGCGGGATCAGGCCCGCCTTCGCAAGTTCGTGCTCGCGGCGATCGCTGATGGCGATCTCTGTCGGGCATTTCAGGTCGACGCCGCCGTCATCCGTCGGGAACGTGTGCGTCGGCAGATTGATGACCTCGCCACCGGACTGCACCCCGCGAATACGCGTGCACCAGCCGAACTCCTTGAAGGCGCGATTGATGTTGAC
The DNA here is from genome assembly GCF_023074175.1 of Bradyrhizobium sp. 139. Classification (GTDB taxonomy): domain Bacteria; phylum Pseudomonadota; class Alphaproteobacteria; order Rhizobiales; family Xanthobacteraceae; genus Bradyrhizobium. The sequence goes on along the minus strand of NZ_JADPKS010000144.1, from coordinate 79,803 downwards.
CGCCATCGCATAGGAAGCGTTGATCCAGCCGTATTTGTCGCCGGTGTGGCCGTCGGTTTCCTCTTCGAAGGCGAACTCTTCCACGGGCTCCGATTTTGCGCCGTAGGGGAGGCGACCCAGCACGCGCGGCATGCACAGGCCGAGATAGCGTGAGTCGTCCTGATCGCGCAGTCCCTTCCATGCGGCATATTCTGGTGTGTCGAACACCTTGCCGATGTCACGAGGATTGGACAGTTCGGTCCAGGTGTCCATTCCCATCAGCGTAGGCTCAGCGCCGCTGAAGAAGGGGGCGTGTGCGGCGCCGGCGATCTTGCTGAGATCGCGGAGCAGTTGTACGTCGGTTGGGAGGTGGCTGAAATAGTAATCGCCGATCAGGCAGCCGAATGGCTCGCCACCCAACTGGCCAAATTCATACTCGTAGATCTGCTTGAACAGCGGGCTCTGGTCCCAGCGTGCATCGGGATAAAGCCGCAGATTCCGATACAGCTCGCTTTTGGAGACGTTTATCACCCGGATCTTCAGGTTGGCGTCGGTCTCGGAATTGAACACGAGGTAGTGGAGGCCGCGCCAGGCACTTTCGATCGCCTGGAACTCGGGTGTGTGAAGAATCTCGTTCATCTGCGCAGTCAGCTTCTGGTCGATCCGCGCGATCATCTCCTCGATGGTATCGAGCACGTCCGACTTGATGACGCTCGAGTCTTTCAGCGCCTCTTGAACGAGCGTGGATACCGCGTTTTCGACCTCGGTCGCTGCACGTTCAGTGCGCGGTTTGAAGCTTTGCTTCAGCAGAGTGGCAAACTCGTCAGCTTCGACGGTCTTGACCTGGGTGGTGCTCTCTTTGTGGACAGCTTCTTTTGCCATGGTCCCCGTTCCTTCCTCAGTTCTCGGTGCCAGGTTCGGTTGACTGGCTTGTCGCGCGTTCCCGAAGCGCCGCCATCAGTTGAGGATCGGCGAGAAGTTTTTTCAGCTGGTCCTCGGCGGCCACCTTGCCGTCCATGTACCGCAGCAGGTTGGCAAGTTGTTCGCGCGCCTCAAGCAGCTTGGCGGTAGCCGGCACCTGGCGGGCGACGGCCACTGGGGTGAAGTCGGCCATCTTGTTGAAGCGCAGATTGACCGAAAGTTTTTCATCCGATCCATCGCTGAGACGGTTGGCGACACGGGCCGTCACGCCGGGCTGGATTGCCGCCATGCGGCTGTCGAAATTGTCCATGTCGAACTCGAGGAATTTGCGCTCCTCGACCTTCGTCTTCTCGACGCCAGGGTTATTGCCGGAAAGGTCGGAGAGGACGCCCATGACGAACGGCAGTTCTATCAGTCGCTCGGCGTCATAAGGATCTTCGTATGTGATGTGCACGCGCGGTGCGCGGTTTCGCCGAATGAATTTTTGACCGCTGTCTGTAGCCATGGTTCCCTCACTACGAAATCGCTTTAAACATCGAATTTGCGCGACGCAGATTGACTAGGGCGCTTCAAGTTGCTGCGGTCGGCAAACATCTTGTGTCCAGTTAGTGCCCTCGAGCGAAAGCTCGGTTCAACGCGATCTGTCGATTGTTTTAAGCGCTCCCTCCGGTAAAACATCATTCAAAAGGCTGAGGAAATCTCGTTGTGCAAGGTCGCGCGCGCGATCGACCAAAAAGGGGATGGGGCTCGACGGCTCTGCGCTTCGGAAAAACGACGCCACCTTCGTCAGCAGGCCCAAGGCTTGCGCTCTGCTTTCTACTGAAATTTCAACATCTTGAATGCTGCTATCGGCGGTCGATGAAAGCGAAGTGGCGAGTTCCGCCATCCGCTCGATCGGCAGGTCGAAAACCTTGTCGCGCCCGATGTTGATCGCAGCGCTCTCCACGTGCGAAGGCACAAGCATCCGCATAACCTCAATAAATGATTTTCCCACCATCTCCTGCGCCTGACGCACGAGGAGCAGTGCGGGGCTGGACGGTTCCATTCGGGCGAAATACTCGGCCGCGGCTGCAAGCGCCGCGGATGCCTGCGCGGATGAAGCCAACACCCTGGTCGTGTCTGGCGGTGCCTGTGCATCGACGGGACCGACAGCTTCGGCAGTTGGGGCGATCGCGGCCGGATCGCGCAACGCGACAAGACCCGCAAGCCAGGCAGCCATGCCGTTAACCATGCCGGAGAGCCTGTCGAGGCTGATCGGTTGCCTCGAGTTCAACTTCTCGTGCCAGGTTTGCCTAATGCCGGCGATTTCCGCAGCGACCGCGGAGCACCGCGCGCTGGTTGCCTTGAGGGTGTCGAGATCTGTCTCGCTGACGATGCGCTCGATGGCCGCCAGATCAGGCCCATCGGCGTCGGCGTCGCCGGCGGGAATTTCGCCCATGGCGACTTGATAGGCACGGTAGTTGAGGTTGCCGTGTCTACGGTTCTCGATCAGGGGAAGGAACTGCAGCGGGTTGATGACGGTCGGGAATACGTCGATTGCTTCGACCGTGACGGCGCGAAGCGCGTAGTCCCCATCCTCGCCTTTTGGATGCACCGCTTCCCAGTGCTCGCTGAGCAGCAAGCTGGTCGCCTTCAGGCAGCACAAAAAGCCGTCGAGATCGCGGTTGAGGATTGAAAATTTGGCGAGCAGCAAGTTCAGGCGCAGGTCGCGGGTACGCGCAAGAAGGGGCTCGGCGGCGGCAAACTGGCCCGCAAAGTCGACTGCCTTTGGATCGAAGCGCCCACGCTCACCATTGGCATTGACGACCTCGAAAAACGACATCGGGAGCAGGGATTCCGCACTTGCGAAGAAGTTGAGGTACTGAACGTCTCCGATAGCGTCGAGATCCGGTCCGCAGGGATCGTCAGCGGCAATGGGCTGCGTCAGGGAGGCGATATCAAGCATACGAAGACCATCCATCCGCTCGGTCACGGCCCCGCTGCTGGGCCCGTGACGACTTCCGGATCAAGCAGCGGATCGTGATCCGAACATCTCTTATGAGTCAGATGCCTGCTGATCTTGGTTCATTCCCGAAGATCATGCCATTTTTGCGTGAACCGGCAAGCGTTTGGAGCCGACTACTTGATGGCTGGGGTGGTTCTTTGCGCGGCTGTTGAGGAGCGTGAGAAGGCCCGACCCCGGGGCTGACGTCCCGGCACTGCCAGTGGCGTGCAGGATTTCCGTGGTTATTGCATCACGTTTGATCAGCTCTGCGCTGCAGGTCATTCGATCGGAGGAGGGAGTTTAAGCCCACATGGGCCAGCTTACTCAGGATACCCGTCTCTGCGAACTCAAGACACCTCTTGGCAAGGACGTTCTGGTTTTTGCCGGATTCGAAGGCTCGGAAGGTCTCAGCGAACTGTTCGAGTATCGTATCGAGTGTCTCAGTGAGGATGCCGACCTCGACTTCGACCGTGCCATCGGTCAGCAGTGCACGTTGACCATAAAGCTGCATGAAAAGGAGCGCGAGTTCAGTGGCATTCTGACGGAGGCCCAGTGGCTCGGGGTGAAGAATGATTATTTCAGCTACCGGATCGTGTTGAGGCCCTGGCTATGGCTGTTGTCACGGACCACTGATTGTCGGATCTTTCAGGACAAGAAGGCGCCCGACATCATCAAGGAAGTCTTCAACGAACGTGGCTTTACCGATTATGAATCCAAGCTGACCGAAGAGAGTTCCTGTCCGAAGCTGGAATACTGCGTTCAATATCGCGAGACCGACATAAACTTTGTGTGCCGGCTGATGGAGCAACACGGCATCTATTACTTCTTCAAGCATGAGGGCGGCAAACACACGCTGGTGTTGGCGGACTCCAAATCGTCGCACAACCCTGTCAAAGGGCTTGCCACGATTCCCTACATCCCGTTGACGGGTGCTGATCGTCGAGGCGAGCAGCACATCTATGAATGGGTCTCGGAGCGTCGTTTTCGTACCGGCAAGATCGAGCTCAACGACTACAACTACCAGAAACCCAACGCGCAGATGATCAGTGACGCCAAGGGCTCCGAGCATTACACTCGGTCGGAGATGGAGTTTTACGACTATCCCGGGAAGTTCAAGGAGAAATCCGACGGCGAGCGCTACGCGAAGATCCAGTTGCAGGCAGAGCAGGCGATGGATCGGCGTCGCCGCGGCAACGGCGACGCCGTCAACCTGTTCCCCGGCGGGCTGACGAAGCTCGAAAAGCACTCCAAGGACTCGCAGAACGTGGAATATCTCGTGGTGCGAGCCACGCACTCGTTCTCGATCGAATCTTACCGCACTGGCGGTCCCAGCGACGCCGGGCAACATGTCTATTTCGGCAGCTATGAGTTTCTGCCAAGCGATCGGCCGTTTCGAGCGCTGATGATGACGCCGAAGCCAAGGATCAACGGCATCCAGACCGCCAAGGTGGTGACCAAAGACGACAATTCGAACGAGGAGATCGACGTTGAATCGCTGGGCGAAATCTATGTTCGCTTTTTCTGGGATCGGAAGAAGAAGCGATCGTGCCGGTTGCGCGTGGCTCAGGTTTGGTCTGGTAAGCGCTGGGGCGGTCAGATCATCCCGCGCGTCGGACAGGAAGTCGTTATCGAATTCCTGGAGGGGGATCCGGACCGGCCGCTGGTGATCGGCACCGTATACAACGACGAATACAAGCTACCCTATGATCTGCCGTCGAAGAAGACGATTGCAGGATTGAAGTCCGACTCCACCAAAGGTGGCGGCGGATTCAACGAGTGGAACTTCGAGGACAAGAAGGGATCCGAGAAGATCACGGTCCATGCTGAGAAGGACCACGACGTGACGGTCCGCGACACCGAGACGCGGACTATCGGCGAAGCTGCATTCGGCGGTGACACGCGCAAGACCACCCTCAAGAAGGGCAACGATAAACTCGATATCGAATTGGGCGGTCAGCACATCACGCTGGCCATGGACCAGTCTGTCAATGCGGGCATCAGCATCACGCTCATGGCCAATGCCAATATCACCCTGCAGGTTGGTCCCAGTCAGATTATCCTGACCCCGGCGGGCATCGTCATCAACGCACCGACGATCGCCATGACAGCGCAGGCTGGCATGGCGCTTGCGGCCGGCGGTCCGCTGGTCGCTCACGGCACTCCAACCCTTGTTGGCTGACGGTCATGGGGCAAGTTCGGTTCGGCACGGTACAGGATCTGTTTCAGGCCTATCCCTTGGCGCGTTATGATGTCGGCAGCGCCGACGCTGACAAGCCTTCGCTGGATTTTCTTCAGGAGGCCGCCGACGCGCGGAATTGGCACCGGGCCGTGTCTTACTGCGCCTATCTGCTCCCCAGGCGCGTGGCAATTGCCTGGGGATGTCGCTCCCTGCGACGGATGTTCGACCATTTCGACGCCAGCGATAGCAGGTCGCTGGACATTGTGGAGACCTGGGTCCGGCAACCGGACGAGCAGTCCCGGAACAAGGCGCTGGCTGTCGGCAATGCCAACGATCCTGAGCAGCCGGCGACGTGGTTGGCGCTGGCGGCCGGCTGGTCCGGCGGAAGCGTGGTTCCCCCGGAATTTGCACCCGTGGAAGCCAAGCCAGATCAGGCCGCGCGGGCGGTGCGTGCAGCCCTGCTGATTGGCCTCTGCCGGCTGCCCCGAGACTCCCGGGGCCGGATAATGACGTCATGCCTGGAGGATGGTATTCAATTGGCACGCGGCGAACCGCGCCCTCCGCGCTAACGAGACGATGTGATGGTGCTTCGCTTTAACATCGAGAACGAACCGAATCTTCCGGACGGCGGACCTGTGTCGTTTACGGTCACCGGCAGGCGTTCGGTCGATATTGGCCGGGACCGTCATCTCGACTGGACGCTGCCGGATCCGGCGCGGACGATTTCCGGAAAGCATTGCGAAGTGCACTTTCGCGACGGCGGCTATTGGCTGCACGATGTCTCGACCAATGGCACCTTTCTCAATGGTGCCGACCAGCGCATGCGGGGGCCGCACCGCTTGCGCGACGGCGACCGACTCACGATCGGCCACTACATCATCGGAGTTTCGCTGGAGGATGAGGCTGGCGGGCGCAGCTCTAACCATGAGGCGCAACTGCACCAACCCTCGGTCCAGCAGCATGCCGATTACGGAGAGCTTTGGACGGCCGATCGTGACGTTCCGCCGCCGATCGATCCACAACTCTTGAGGAAGCCACGCGAGGCTGCGCGGCCCGTCAATCCGGAGTTCTTGGACTGGGCGGCGAGCGTCCCGGCGCCGGGTGTGGACCCATTCCGACGGTCATCGCTGGCGTCTCCATACCAACCGTCCGGGCAGGACGATGACGTGAACTGGGCAGCCGGTCCGGTCAGCGCGCCGAAACCGCAAGTCGAGCGCCCGCCAGTCATGCCGACCCCACGCCGGCCGTCGGTGTGGACCGATGATGAACCAGCCGCTGCCCAGCCGCCAGCATCGCCATCACCACCGCGGCCGCAGGTTGAGGCGCCGCACCCGGCGCAAGTCGCAGATGAGGGACCTGTCACGGCCAAGCCAATCGGCGGTACCGAGTTCGCGCGGCAGGTGGCGCGCGCTGCAGGATTGCCGGACAATTTCTTTGCCAGCAAGTCCGATGTCGAACTCGCCGAGCAGCTTGGCATCATCTTGCGCATGACCGTGGATAATCTGATGGCGCTGTTGCAGGCGCGAACCCAGGCCAAGCGGCTAACCCGCAGCACCAGCCACACCACCGTCCAGGCCCTTGAAAATAATCCGCTGAAATTCTCGCCGACCTCGGAAGAGGCGATGCGCATTCTGTTTGGGCCGCCGACGCGTAGCTATCTCGACGCACAGCGCGCCTTTGCGCAGGGCTTCAGTGATCTCAAGTCGCATCAGTTGAAGACCTACATGGCCATGCAGCACGCTGTCCATGAGCTGATTGCGGGCATAGATCCCACTCTGATGGCGCGCGAACTCGAGCTTCAGCGTGGCGCAAACTCCTGGCTCGGCACGAACAAGAGCAAACTCTGGGACGAGTTCTTGACGCGCTGGAAGGCGCATCTTGGCCGCGACAACAGCGCGCCGATCGAGACGTTTATGTTGCATTTCTCTGACTATTACGACCGCGGTGACGAACCCGGTTCAAGGTAAGCTATCGGCGATCACGCGGTTGCCGACAATTTTTAAGTGGATGTAGGAATGTCTTGGTACAGCAAGGTTTTCTGGTCGGAAGGCCTGTTTCTGCGGCCGCATCATCTGCAGCAGAACGACCGCTATATCGAACACTTGCTGGAAAAACGCGTTCGCTACACGACACCGTACCCCTGGGGCTTTGCCCAGCTGGAGATCGATAAGGATCTTACCGAACAAAGCAAGTTCGCGGTGCGCAATGCGTCCGGCGTCATGCCGGACGGTACGCCGTTCGATATCCCTGCGGACAGCCCAATTCCCGACGCGATCGATGTGCCGGAGACGGCCGCAGGCCAGATCGTCTGGCTGATGATGCCGGTCGCGGCACCAAACACCCGCGAGATCGACGAAGATCGCACCGACAGCGCCAGTCGTTATGTTCGTACTTCGGAAACCTTCATTGACTCGACCTCGGCGCTACGCATCGAGGAAGAGATCGACATCGCTTATCCGCGCTTGTCGTTCGAACTGCGCAAGACCAGCAAGCCCGGATACATGGGCCTTGGAATCGCGCGCATTCTCGAGGTGCGCGACAAGAACATCCTGTTCGACGACAAGTTCGTGCCGCCGATGCTGGTCTGCGCCGCGCATCCGATCATCGATGGCTGGCTCAACCGCGTCATCGGCTGGGTCGAGACCAAACTAGACGAGCTGGCGCGTTACGCGGTCGATCCGTCATCCGGCGGTGGGTTGCAGAGCGTCGACTATCTGGTGCTGCAAGTGCTGAACCGCACCATTCCCGTGCTCACCCATTTCCAGCGCTCCGGCAGCGTGCATCCCGAGCGCCTGTACGAGGAATTGCTGAGGTTCGCGGGTGAGCTTGCCACATTCGCCACGGCGGAAAGACGGGCGCGAAACTATCCGGCGTACGATCATGACGATCTCGAGAACGTCTTCACGCCCTTGGTGAGCGACATTCAGGACTTCTTGAGCGCGCGGCTGGGCCGGCGGGCGATCCGCCTGGAGATTATCGAGCGCGCACAGAATGCGTTCGTATCGCCGATCCGCGATCGAGCGCTGTTCCGAAATGCGACCCTGGTGCTGGAAGTTGCCGCACGGCGGCCGCTCGTGGAGATCCAGAACGATTTCCCGCACCTGTTCAAGGTCGGGCCGAACACCAAGATGAACGAGATCGTGCACGCAAACTTGCCGGGCCTGACGTTGGCGCATTTGCCGACGCCGCCGCCGCATATCCGGGCCATCACGGATCACGTCTATTTCTATCTCGACCGCAAGTCGCCGCTGTGGCCCGAGTTCAGCACGGCGGCCTCGATCGGAATGCACTTCTCCGGCGACTGGCCGGAGCTTGAGCTGTATCTTTGGGCGATCCTGGAAGACAGGCCATGAGCGACAGGGACAAGCCGGTCAATCCTTTCGGTCGGGGAGAACGGACGATCATCCGTCCCAATCCCGGCGGGAAGTTGCCGCCGGCGCCGACCTCTCAGCCTCCGCCGGGCGAGGGGCCTGCGGCACGTCCGGCCTATTCGCCATCCCCCGTACCTTCTCCCGGCGCGCCAGCGCCACCACCATCCTTTTCGCCCGTTCCGCAGGGCTCGAACTACGCCTCCGCCCCGACCAGCCATCCAGCCGAGGAATGGATCTCGACACCCGCGCAAGGCCAGGTGCCGCAACCCATGTTGCCGCCAGGGCCGCCGCTGCGCGTTGACGATCTGGTCGCGCCAAATGCCAATCCGGTGATGCGCGCGGCGGGCCCGTTGCTGCAACTGCTCGGTCGGTTGCGGGTGGCGCTCATGCGCGCGTCATTCGCGAGCCTGATGGAGCAGGTCGCAGACGCGCTCAAATTCTTCGAGAAGGACATCCGTTCGGCGGGCATTTCCGAGCACCAGGCCAACACCGCTAAATACATCCTGTGTGCCACTGCCGACGATATCGTGCAGCACATCCCAACCGAGGAGCGTCACGTCTGGACGCAATATTCGATGCTGAGCCGGTTCTTCGGCGAGCGCGTCGGCGGCGTCCGTTTCTTTGAGATCCTCGACCATTTGAAGGTCGATCCCCTGGTCAACTATCCGGTCCTCGAACTTCAGCACGCCTGCCTTGCGCTTGGTTTTCAGGGCATTCATCGAACGTCAGGGGGCGGACTTGCGAACTTGCAGCTGATCCAGCGCAACCTCTATGAATTGCTGCGCCGGGTCCGGCCGAAGACGATGAGTGACCTGTCGCCCAACTGGCGCGGGCAGGCGCTGGCGGGGCGCCGGCAGCGTCTACGCGTTCCGGTCTGGCTCGTGGCGGCCGTCGCCGCCGCGCTGCTGACCGGGTCCTATTTCGTCCTGCGGACGCTCCTCGCTGGGCGGGCAGAGAATGCTGCCGAGGTGGCGCTCGCGCTCCATCCGGCCGGCCCGATCGAGCTCAAGCGCCAGGTCGTTGCACCACCGCCGCCACCGCCGCCTCCGCCGCCACCGGATCGCATCACCCAGTTGCAACGCATCCGCAACGCGCTCGCGAAGGAGAACACCGCCTGTGCCATGACGGCGGACCAGACTCCCAGTTTCATCGTGATCAGGGTCTGCGATCTGGCCTTGTTTGCATCGGGCCAGGCGACCATCCTCGACGGCTTCAAGCCGATCGCCCTTCGCGTCGCAGCAACCCTCGACAAGGAGCCGGGACGGATCCGGGTTGTCGGCCATACCGACAGTTCGCCGATCCGCACAGTCCGCTTCCCGACAAACTTCGAGTTGTCGGTCGAGCGCGCCAAGGCGGTTGCCGCGGCACTGAAGCCTGGCTTGACCGATGGTTCGCGCGTCGACGTCGAGGGCAAAGGAGCCGATGCACCAATCGCCAGCAACACGACACCCGAGGGACGCGCCAAGAACCGGCGCGTCGAGATCTTTATCGAGCGCAGCGAATAAGCAGATACCGCCGGGTCAGGTGGTTTGCGACAGGTACGAATAGATGCTTGCCAAGGACATTCTCCGCATTGTTCTCTACGGACTCGGGCTCAGCTCGCTCGGAGCGGTGATCTATTTCGCCGGTCCCTTCATCGCCTTCGGCGACTGGCGGCCGCTGGAGAACCATATCGTCCGGCAGATCGCTATTCTGCTGCTCACCACGGCCGTGGCAGGCTTCGTCGGCTTCAATCTGTTCAAGCGGCGCAAGGGTGCCAAGGAGATTGCCGATGGCATTGCTGGTGCAGACCAGCCCGTCAGCGATGAACCGGTGCTCAAGGAGCGCATGAAGGATGCGCTCGCGACGCTGAAAACCGCCAGCGGCAACAAGTCGGGCTATCTCTACGATCTGCCCTGGTACGTCATCATCGGTCCGCCCGGCGCCGGCAAGACCACGGCACTGGTCAATTCCGGGCTCAAATTCCCGCTCGCGCGCGGGGCGACGCCCGCGGCGATCGCAGGGGTCGGCGGTACCCGCTACTGCGATTGGTGGTTTACCGAGGAGGCGGTGCTGATCGATACCGCCGGCCGCTACACCACCCAGGACTCCAACAGCAAGGCCGACAAGGACAGCTGGCTGGCGTTCCTGGACATCCTGAAGAAAAGCCGATCGCGCCAGCCGATCAACGGCGTCCTCGTCGCCATCAGTATCGAAGACATCCTGACGCTGCCGAAGCAGGAGCTCGCACTTCATGCCGACGCCATCAGGATGCGCCTGCTTGAGTTGCATCAGAGGCTTAAGGTCAGCTTCCCGGTCTACGCGCTATTTACAAAAGCCGATCTCGTTGCCGGCTTCACCGAGTATTTCGCCTATCTGGGGGAGGCCGGCCGCCGCCAGGTCTGGGGTGCCACGTTCCAGACTGCCGACAAGACCCAGAATCTGGTGGGGCAGATCCCGGTCGAGTTCGACCGTCTGCTGGAGCGCCTGAGCGAGGAGACGCTCGACCGTCTGCAGGACGAGCCGACGCCCCAGCACCGCGTGCAATTGTTCGGCTTTCCGGCACAGATGGCGCGGCTCAAGCCGCAGATCCACGATTTCCTCAACCAGATATTCGAGCCGACGCGCTATCACGTGAACGCGAACCTGCGCGGTTTCTACTTTACCTCGGGTACGCAGCAGGGCACGCCGATCGACCAATTGATCGGGTCGCTGGCACGTACGTTCGGCGCTGAGGAGGTCGGTTCCGGATCCTATTCGGGCACGGGCAAGAGCTTCTTCCTCGCCGATCTGATTTCCAAGGTCATCATCGGCGAAGCCGACTGGGTCTCGACAGACCGTGCCGCGGTGCGCCGCGCGCTCATTCTGAAAACCGCGGCCCTGTCATTGATCGGCCTGGTCTCGATCGGGCTGATCGCAGCCTGGCTGATGAGCTACAAGCGGAACTCCGATTTGATCGAGCAAAGCCTACAGGCGGATAGCGAATATGCGGCCGCCGGCGCACCACTTATCAAGCAGACGCTGATTGCCGATCATGATCTCGACAAGGTGCTGCCGCTACTCTATCGGCTGCGCAATGCCCCGGCAGGCTATGGATCGCGCGGCGGGTCGGTGCCTCTGTCGGCTCGCTACGGGCTCAGTCAGCACGCCCGGCTGCTGTCGCCCTCGAAGGCGGCCTATCATACGGCGCTTGAGCGCATGTTCCGGCCGCGCCTGCTGTATCGCCTGGAGGAGCAGCTCAATGCGCGCATAAACGAACCTGCCTTCGTCTACGAGGCGCTCAAGGTCTATCTGATGGTCGGCGGCCTGCAGTCGCCAGACCGTGAGCTGATCCGCTCCTGGATGCAACGTGACTGGGCGGATAACCTCTATCCTGGCGCCACCAACGCGGAAGGGCGGCGTCTGCTCGACGAGAACCTCGTGGCAATGTTCGACCTCGAGACCGAACAGCAGCCGCTGGTCGAACTCGACGGCCGGTTGATCAAGCAGGCCCAGAGTTCCTTGGCGCGCCTGAGCGTGTCGCAACGCGCCTATGAGTTTCTGAAATCGGAGGCTCGCGCATCGAACGCTGGCGACTGGATCGCCAACCGCCATGGCGGACCCGACATGGGTGTTGTGTTCGAATCCACGACGGGGCGTCCCTTGGACGCCGTGCGGGTACCTGAGTTCTTCACGTATAACGGCTTCCATCAGAAGTTCGTTGCCCGGCTGTCCGGATTGTCTGAGCGGATGAAGCGGGAGCGATGGGTTTTGGGGGAGGCCGGCCAGCAGTCGGCCATCGACCAGCAGTACGACAATCTGGCCGGCGATCTGCTAAGCATTTATTCCAACGATTTCGTGACGACCTGGCGAACGGCGCTCGGGAGCCTGCGCCTGAAGAAGCTGCTCGCCGACAAGCCGAAATATGAGGTGCTGCGGGCGCTTTCGGCGCCGACCTCGCCGATGCGGCAAATTCTGGAATCGGTACGCGACGAGACGATGCTAACCAAGGAACGGGCGAAGCCGGCGAGCGCTTCGGCGCCAGCTGCCGCACCGGCGCCAGCACTCTTCACGAATGCCCAGGATGGACCGCCTGGCGCGATGATCGAGGCACAGTTCAAACCTTACCACGCGGCGCTCGAAGGCGAGAGCACCCGTCGGCCGATCGACTCGACGATCGCGAACCTGAACGACATCGCGCAGAACCTGACGCTGATCATCGAGAATCCCCAACTGACCGCACAGGCCACTGCTGCGCTTCAGACCCAGGTCGCAGCGCTCCGCAACAATGCCTCGCGGATGCCGCCGCCATTCTCCGACATGCTGCGAGCAGCAGCCGCGGAGTTCGAAGGCAGCATTGCGGCTTCAACCGCCGGGCAAATCCTTCAAACGTTGCGCGATCAGGTCACGCCGGTGTGCCAACAGACCGTGACCAACCGCTACCCGTTTATCCGCAGCAGCAGCCAGGAAGTCCCGCTGGCGGATTTTGCCAAATTGTTCAGTCCGAACGGCGTGATGGACAAGTTCTTCACCCAGTACCTGGCACCTTATGCCGACACGTCGCGATCGGACTGGGCTTGGCGAAAGGAGAGCCCCGTTGGTCGGTCGTTCTCGCCGGATACGCTCAAGCAATTCCAGAATGCGGCCTATATCCGCGACGCCTTCTTCCAGACCGGTGGCGGCGTACCGGCGGTATCGTTCGCGATCCGGCCGCCTGGAGCAGCCGGGCCAGGCGTGACCGTCAAGACCGAGATCGGCGGCACCACGATTACGAGCCCAACCACACCGGGACCAGCGACCTCCTCCTTGTTCGGCGGTCCGCAACCTACGCCACCGCCACAGCCACAGAGCAACTCGCCAACGACGGTCCTTTGGCCGGGCCCCGCGCCGCGAACGGCAATTTCAGTCAGTAACGACACCGGCCCGCCATCCGTGCTTGAGCGCATTGGCCCCTGGTCGTTGTTTCGGATGCTGGAGGCGGGCTCGTTAGTGGTGAAAGCGGAAACGGCCAGCGCGACTTTCATCGTCGCCGGGCGCGAGCTTAGCTATCAAATTTCGACTGGATCGTTGCGCAACCCGCTGAACTTGTCAGTGCTGCGCGAGTTTCGTTGCCCGACCGGGATATGACCATGCGTTGCGGGCTATTCGGCAAAATCGGCGCAAAGCGCGATTTCATCGCGATCGCGACGCCACGCAGCTTCCTGGAAGCCTGGGAGCCGTGGGTCCAGGCTGCGCTGTCAGCAAGTCGCCACCAGCTTGGCCCAGGATGGCAGCAGGCCTTTCTGACCGCTCCGGTCTGGCGGTTTTGGCTCGGCGCCGCGATCTGCGGCACGACAGTGGCGGGTGCGATCATGCCCTCGCTTGACGGGGTGGGGCGATACTATCCCTTGACTCTGCATGCGGTGACCGGCGAGGCCGTCTCGCTGCCGCCGCCGAGCATTGATCCGCAGGACGACTGGTTCGGGCAAGTGGAGGTGTTCCTACTTTCGACCCTGGATGGGGCCGCAACCTTCGAGCAGATCTCCGATGCATTGGATCGGCTTGCGGTGCCACGACTGCAGGAGACCGTCGCCGGCGATCCGCCGATCACTTCGCTTGATACTGCGGCAATGGGGAGGGCTTCGGCGGTCGACGCCTTCGCGGGGTCGTTTGCAGCACTTTGTGCTGCCAACCCGCAGGTCTACGCCGCGGCGAGCTTCTGGTGGACCGCCGGAGGTGAAGGCTTTCCGCCAATGGCGCTGAGTTGCCGCGGATTACCAGATCCGTTTCACTATATCACGCTGCTGACCGGTGATCTCGGCCTTGCGGCATCCGGGAATGGATGAAGCGCGATGGTGCATATTCCGTCCTTGTTCGATGTTGGTAGCGTCACCCATGCCGGACGGGTGCGGGAGCGGAACGAGGATTCATGTTTGGTACGAACCGACGTTGGCTTGTGGGCGGTCGCCGACGGTATGGGTGGTCACGAGGCCGGCGATCTCGCCAGTCGCATTGTAGTGCAGTCGCTTGACGCGATCGGCACGCCAGAATCAGCCGCAGACCTGTTGGCGGAATGCGAGGAGCGGCTGTTCAGCGCAAACCAGCAGATACTGGCGCTAAGTCATGAACGACAGGGTGCCACCGTTGGGACCACAGCGGCGGTTCTGCTCGTTCGCGATAGCTACTATGCCTGCCTATGGGCGGGTGACAGCCGGGTCTACCTGATCAGTCGCGGCGCAATTAGCCAAGTGTCGCATGATCACAGTGAACTGGAGGAACTGATCGCCGAAGGTGCGCTGTCGCGCCAAGACGTAAATGATTGGCCAAGCAATGCCATTACTCGTGCCGTCGGTGTCGCCGATGATCCAGAATTTGAGGTGGTGACAGGCCCGGCCGAACCGGAGGATATCTTTGTCGTCTGCAGCGATGGCCTGACCAGGCACGTACAGGACGAGGAGATCCTGCAGCACGCGGCTACGCGACGCGCCCAGGCGGCTTGCGATGACATGCTCGCGCTGGCTCTTGATCGTGGCGGACTTGACAACGTGACGATTGTGATCGTGCGATTGCTGACGCCACGATCTCAGGAGGCGACAAGATCTCCGCTCAATCGGGAGCCGCAACCATGACCCCGAACGATCCGTTCCGATCGTCCTATCAGGGCATGCCGCCCGGCACCCGTCTCAACGGCATTTACGAAATCGAAGCGGTGATCGGCGCGGGCGGCATGGGTGAGGTCTACAAATGCCGTGAGATCCAGACTGGATCGCCTGTTGCGGTGAAAATGCTGCTGCCCGACATGGTTGAAAACGAGGCGGCGCTCGCGCTGTTCCGTCGAGAGGCCGCAGCACTTCACAATCTTCCGCATGATGCGATCGTTCGCTACTTCCTGTTTACCGTGGAGCCGGTGCTGCAGCGACCATATCTCGCGATGGAGTTTGTGAATGGCCGCTCGCTCTCGAACATGCTTGACGATGGACCATTGACTTTCGAGGCGCTGATCAAGCTGATGCAGCGCGTCGCATCGGGACTGGAGGCTGCGCATGGGCACGGCATCATCCATCGCGACGTTTCTCCGGACAACATCATCGTTCCGCTCGACGACGTCAGGCGGGCCAAGATCATCGACTTCGGCATCGCCCGGTCGACCCAGATGGGTGACAAGACCATCATCGGCTCGGGCTTCGCTGGCAAGGACAACTACGCATCGCCGGAACAGGTAGGGTTGTACGGCAATGACGTGACGGCGAAATCCGATGTCTACAGCCTCGGTCTTGTGCTGTTCCATGCGCTGACCGGACAGAAACTCGACATGGGCGGCAGCCAGTTTCAATTGGTGGAGAAGCGCCGGCGAGTGCCCGATCTCGGCGCGGTGGATATGCGCATCCGGCCTTTGCTGGAGCGGATGCTGCAGCCTGATCCGGCATTGCGCCCGACCATGGGGGAGGTCAACAGCTGGACGCCGGCCGGTTTGGCCCAGACGCCGGCCGCGCCGTTATATGGCTTCGATCCGCTGCGGCGGCCGGAAAGCGCGGCGCCGGCGCCGCAGGACAGGATGCCGTCGACCGCGCGGAGTCCGCGCAGCCTCCGGCTGGGGGCGGGCGTCGCGGCTCTGTTGCTGCTGGTCGGCGGCGGATATGCCTTCTACAAGCTGGTCTGGTCAGCGCCCGGCACCGCGGTCTTGCCGCCGCCTCCGAAACTCGCTGGAACAATGGTGCCGCCGAAGGTCGAGCCCGCAGGACCGCAGCCCGGACGCCAAGAGCCGGAGAAGTTGTCCGCGCAGCCGACAGCGACGCCGTCTCCGGCACTCGATGGGCCAAGGCGAACTGAGCGCATCCGCAAATACGTGGCCCAATATTCCGGTGGTGACTGCTTCTTCGTCTTGCCGATTGCCGTGAGCCCAAATGCCGCTGTCATCGAAGGGTTCGGTGTCTCGACCGCCCCATTCGACACGTTCGACAAAGCGTTTCGGCGTGAGCAGGGTTTCGAGGCTTCGATCGGCGTCAGGCAAGTGACCCAGGCGCAATGCCCAGCCGTCAAGTTCTTGAGTCAGATCGGGAGCGATCAGGCGCGAATGCCACGTATCACCCTGTCAGCGACAGAGCTGAAGGGAGGTGAAACCCTCAATGGGACCATTGAGAACTTTGCCAACCGCGTGGTGGAGTTGCTCATGGTGTCGGATCGCGGCGAAGTCCAGAGTCTGTCTTATCTTCTGAAGCCGGGCATCGACTCACTTTCATTTACGCTCCCGACAGCGCGCGCGAGCGGTCCGCAATTGCTGTTGGTCGTGGCGGTCCCGCAGGTCCTGGACTCATTGCGCCAGCCGCGACCGATGGCTGCCGACACGTTCTTCCTGCAGGCGCTAAGCGAGGCTCAGCGCAACAAGTTGACTGTCATCGCGGCCGCGCGCTACGTGCTGCTCACCAATTGACCGGCACGCTCAGAATATTCCGATCACCAGGATTTTCAGGTCGGCATCCGGCTTGAAGTCGCTTGCCGTATATTCAAGCGTGTTTCCAGTAGCAGACGATGCCTTTAGCCGCCCAGGACAGAAGCTCACCAACCGGTCGCTGCCGCCTGGGTCGATAGTCAGCTTGAATGACCGGATCGGTCCGGCCCAATTCGCGCCGGTCTTGAGCACGTATGATATGCGCCGCTCCTGCAAATTCGCGCTGTTGATCTGGTTACCGCCCGCGCGCTTGTCGAGCTCGGCGAGGAACGCATCCTGGACGCAGTATTCTTTCCGGTAGCGCGCGACTTCCTGACCAAGTGCGCTGCTGCGGCGCAGGTTCGAGCGTAGAATGGTGTCAGGACTGGAGCCGACGCTCGGCCGGTACTGGTGTTCAACCGTGACGGTGCGCATGGGCGGAAACACCTGCTGGCGCACAGCCGAGGTCTTGATAACCCAACCCGGCGCATACTGCTGGCGACCGTTGTCAGTCATCCCGGCCGGCATCAGAAGTCCGTCGTCCGCGAGCCGGGTCCGGGTCGCCGCGGGCAGATCGCTTACCCGGATCTCGCGGCCACCAATCGGCAGCAGCGGCAACTTGAGTTCGCGGAGCAGGGCACTGACATCCCTGTTGCCAACCATGGCGCGCTGATCGACGGTCAGCGGCGCCGGGCTGCCATCGACCTTGGTCTCGAAGTCGACGAAATTGATCGGATCATTTGACGGCAGTGCAATGTTCTCAGCCTCCGACAGATCGATGTCGGGCAGCGGAAAGGCAACGGTAAGCGTGACCGGCTTGGCGGTGACGTTGGTGAATTGATAGCGAACGCTGATCCTGTCGAGTGCGATACGAAGGTTCTCGCTCTCCATGCTTACGTCATTGGTGCGTACCAACTTGAGCCCGCCAATCGACAATTCCGCAGCCGAGTCGTTGGCGCGTGCCGGCCAGCCCGTCGCAACCAGCAGCGCGACCATCAAGGCCCGTATCCGGAACGACGATCGGGTGGAGGGTGCGTTTGGCAAGCTAGTCTCCATGCGGCGTCGCAGCATTCGCTGGCTCCATCCGATGCAGGTCAATCGATCGGCTGATAAAGATCGCCCCACTCGGACTTCCAGACCCCATCTGGATCGCACACTACGAGCGCGAGCTTTACGTCGTTTGCCAGCCGCACCGCGCCTCGAAAAGCATCCTGAGCTGGTAATTGCGCGCTGACCTGATCGGTGGTCAGCCGTCCCCGGCTCGCGGCGGCCGGCAGCACGATCGATCCGGAGGCGCCATCATTGTCGCGCTTCAGGAGCAGAGTGATCGCGTCGGGCTGGATTTCATTCACTTGCTCAAATCTGTTCCGGGCCATTGTTTGCACCGCAAGCTGAAGAAATTTCGGACAATCACCGTCCAGTGATAGAATTGAACGTGATTGAGTTTGCTCACCACTAATTGACGCGCTGCATCAACGACATCTCCGATTAGTCGATCCGACGCGGCGATCGGTTCGGGGTACATTGAGGCGAATATGCTTCGTCCAAATTGTTGGATCTGGGTCTTCATCGTTGGCGCTGGCATTTTCGGAACCAAGGCCCACGCCGATGACACTGTCGTCCGCAGCTTTGCCGGCGGTTCGGCTGCTTCAATGGTTGGCATCGTCCCAGCCAGCGAGGACGTGGAACTCGCGGGACCGCAAGCACTCAGCGCCGACGGGCAGGGTAACCTATTTGTGCTCGATCAGATCAACGGTCGCATCCTCCAGTTTGACCCGAAACAGCCAAATTCCGATCCCGACGTCCTCAAGATGCCGAAAGACGTCCAACCGACCGATCTCGTCGTCCACAACGACGACATGATGGTTTGGGACGGTGGCGTACGGACGCTGAAGGCAGCGCCGGGGCAGTCCACGCGCGGCCTTGGTGGTGATGTGATCCAGCTGGAGGAGGTCTCGAGTCGCGGCGCGGACGATCGGGTCGCCGTCTCCGCTTTTGCCCAGATGGGATCACAGGCGCCCGGCAGCGCGACCGACTTGCTCGACCAGAACACCCGCGCGGCCATCATCAAGACGACGCGGCAGCCTGACCGGCAATATGTGGCTACCCGAAGCAAGGGCTCGGTGATCGCCGACATCATTCCGGACAAGGGCAATGCCAGCGTACGGGTCGAGATACAGACCATGGTCACCAACGAGACGATCGGCCAGCTCGGCCTGCGGGTGCGTAATCAGCTCGGCACGGTAGAGTTTCTCGAGGTTGACAACAGTGACCGCTTCTACGTGCTGGCGGAGGACGTTCCACCATCGGGAAAGGCTGCCTCCACGTTCGTCGCGCGCTACGCCGCGAACGGGCGTCTCGAAGGAATCTATGAGCTTCCTCTGGAAAATACACCGCTGACCCGGCGGTTCGTAACGGTTTCGGGCGATGGCGATGTCTATTTCCTGCGGACCAAGCCGGACGGCATTGAAGTGGTTGGCGTCGGCTTCAGGCCTCTGACCAACGCTTCGACTATCGACGTGCGGCCGCCGCGAACGTCAGCCGCGCCGGCACCGCGATCCGACGTCAAATTTGACGCGGCGGCCGCCGTGAGGCCGTCCAACCGCCAGCAGGCGATCGAGACAGCGTTCGCGTTCGAGGGCATCCAGTGGAAGCTGACGCAGGCGAACTACGGCAACGATCCCGACAGCCAATGCAGCGGCTTCAGCCGTGTTCGTCGGCCGTGGTATCTGCAGGGAAAAATGAACCAGGAGGTGCGCGGCGTACCCTATTGCTGGGGCTGCCACGGTTCGCTCGCGAACTTCCGGCAGCGAATCGAGAGCGGAACGCTGGCTGGCAATGTGTGCACTCGCAATGCGCCACGGCCGGATGTGGCTGGCGTCGACTGTTCGGCATTCGTCAGCGCCGCGTGGGGGCTCTCCGTCCATTATACGACTGCCGCTATCCCCGCGATCGCAGCGCCCGTGGCAAATCCTTGGGACCTGAGGCCCGGCGATGCGTTCAACAAGCCGGGCTCGCATGTGATGTTGTTCCTGCGGTTCACGCCTGATCGCAAGGCCGAGGTCATGGAATCCTCGACCGGTGGCTGCAACGGCCGCGTCTGTCGCAACGTCTATCCGTTGGCGAGCCTGCTCGCGCGCGGCTATGTTCCGGTCCGCTTTCGGGCGTTCGCGGACGATCAGACGACGGTTTCAGCGGGCGCCTATCAGGACACCCAACCGCCGGCGGGCCGTAAAACGGCAAGCAAAAGGCGCTGAACCCAGTGTGTCTCCAGAGCTACAAATTAGGTAGGCATGATGTCGAGGTGGATCACGATGCGGATGCCCAGAGGACTTGATTGCGGGATCGGGCGGCTATGCGCCACCATCGGGCTCGCTGCGTTGATCGGACTGACAATCCCGCAGGCGCATGCGGCAGGAGATTTGTCGATCAGCAATCCAGACGGGGCGGCGGTGCGCGCGCTCGTGATCGGGATCGACGACTACCAGCACGTGCGCAAGTTGAAGGGTGCGGTCGCTGACGCCACGGACATCGTCACCAGCCTGAAATCCATGGGGGTTGGTGACGTCGTCGAACTGACTAACGCCCAGGCCGACAGGGCAGGCGTCCTGCGCGAGATCAGTGCACTGGTGGAGCGGACCAAGAACAACGACCTCATCTTTCTGTCGATCGCCGGTCATGGCACCCAGGAGCCGGAGCGCGTCAAGGGCGCGGAGCCGGACGGCATGGAGAACGTGTTCCTGCTGCCAGGCTTTGAAATCACGCCAGCCGGGTCCGTTGAGCGTGTTCTGGGCAGCGAGTTCAACCATTTCATCCGGCAGTTCGAGCTGCGCGGAGCGAGGGTGATCTTCGTGGCTGATACCTGTCACGGTGGCGGTATGGTGCGCGATATCGATCCGCGTGCCGCTGAGATGAGCTTTCGGCAGGTCCCGCGCTACACGTTGCTGGTCGACGAATTGAAGCCGGTGTCGGACAGCAACGATCCGAAGTCCGAACTCGACCTTGACCACACGGCGTTCCTGGCTGCGGTGGACCGCTACACCAAGGCGCCGGAGGTCCGCATCCCTGGCATCGATGGCCTACGCGGGGCTCTCAGCTATGCGGTCGCGCGTGCGGTGGAAGGTAGCGCGGACGTCAATCACGATGGGAAGGTGACGCTAAAGGAGCTTTTCAGCAATGTTCGGCAGGTGGTCTATCAGCTCTCGGACCAGCGCCAGAACATCGTGACCATATCATCGCCAGCTCAGACGCCGGATACCGACGTCGCCTTCGGCTTGACGCGCGGTGTCGTCCTGATTCAGGGGCCGGCCGCGCGAGCGGCCTCGGATCAGGCCGGAGCCGGGGTGCCCGTCGAGGGACAGACGCCCGCACCGTCGGCTGTCACGGCCAAGGCACCAGCCGTTCCGACCCTTGTCGGGGCGACCAAGGAACTTCCGACTGGCAACGCGCCGGGGCCTCTCCGTCTCACTGCACCAATCCGGCTGGCGGCGCTCGACGGCAAGACGAGCTATTTTGTGAGCGTGAAGCCAAAAGATGTTTCCGTGCAGGCTGTGCAACCGACGGACAATCCCGACCTGATTTGGGATCCTGTGTCGCACGACGTGATCGCTTGGGGTGATGTGGTCGCCTATGGGATGGACGTTGCCAGCCTGCCGACGGTGATTGGTCGGACAGCGGCAATTCGTGAACTCAAGCGCGTTGCGACCCGGTCGCCGCAGGTGATGCGTATTTGGCCAGACGATCGCCAACAACGTGCTGGCCAGACCGTCGAAGTTGACCTATCTGATGTGGCATCGAGGGCGGTGCTGCTGTTCAATGTGTCTGGCGATGGCACCATCCAATTGTTGTATCCGGTAGGTGCTGATGCGGCGTTGGCCCGATCGGCGAGTTTACGCCTACCGCTCAGGGTCGGCGAGCCGTTCGGTGCGGAACAGATCGTTGCGGTGACCTCGCAGCAACGCATGGTCGATCTTGAGACGATCCTGACGCAGTTCAACCGGCGTCGCGCCTCGGGGCAGGTGATCAAGAGTCTCGAACGTTACTTGCCTGCGGACGCACGAATCGCCTCGATCGGCTTCTTCAGTGCTCCCTGACTTTTAGGGAGAGCAGGCCATGCCGTCATCGCAGCCAATTCGTCAGCAGCGACCATGGCTCTCATTCCTGCTGCTGCTGGCGGGTAGCGGAGCTGCCTCCGCAGCACCGTTGCCGTCGGCATCGCTGCATGTCGGCACGACGTATGCACCCTGGCTTTGGCCCGTACAAGCGACGCGCAGGCAGGCCGATACCGCCAGTGTGTCCCTTCAGATCCTGCCGGGTCAGACCGTCAACCTCGGCGGCAAGGTTTCGTTCGGCGTCACCGCGAGGAAGCCGGGATATCTCCTTCTCGTCGACGTCGACGCGGAAGGGCGGATGTCCCAGATCTTTCCGACTCCCGAGCTATTGGCACAATCGGACGGACGCGACATCAATCTCGTCAAGCCCGGCGCCGAATTTGTCGTTCCGACCCCGGCGGCAAGGCAGCGTGGTTTTGAATATGTCGTCTCACCGCCGACCGGATCAGCAGTGATGATCGCCATCCTGAGCGAGCGGCGGGTGCAATTGCTCGATTTGCCAGACTTGCCGCGCAAGCTACAAGATCAGGCCGAGGCATTGAGCTATATATCGGCCTGGACCAGTGAGCTGCGAGTGCCGGACAATGGCAGCGGAAAGCTGGTGACAAACAATTGGTCGTTCGACCTCAAGTCCTATTCCATCAAGTGAGCCCGGTAAGGCTAAGGCCTATGAAGGCTAAAGCTTGCTCAGCCGACTGAAGAAGCCGCCCCGGGCGATCATGTAATGAATGTCCTTTGGAAAGGGAAAAGCGCTGCGGACGTTGGAAATCGCGCCCTGAAGGAATTCCCCGTGCTGTGGCGCCGGCTTGTGGTGCAGACGCGGCTGGTCAGCGACCTGCGGTATCATGAAGCGATCCACGAAAGCCGGGTCGAGATCGTTGACCCTGACCATCTGGCCAAATGCCGGGAATAAGTCGTAATGACCGACCCTTACGCTGAGGTTCTTGAGAGCAGGACGTTGTGGCTGCGCTTGATTGCCATCGGCCGTCGCTAGCCCGCGCCCCACCAGGTCCAGCTTCACCGATTGCGGGAGAGTTGATGGACCGTACACGATCTCGAGCGCGCGGCCGCTCTGTCCAGACAGCCACTGGTACCAGAAGGTCGCATCGTCGGGCCGCGCATTGGCACCGTAGAGGCAGTCAAATCCCCAACAAGCCGTCAGCTTGCCCTGATACTTTCCAAGGCTCCCGACGAGATTGCGCATGCCGTTACCACCGCCGGAGTGGCATGCGATGATGAGCTTGCCGATCTGGAGCTGAGGAATGGACGTCGAGGAGATACCCAAGAACCTGGCAAGAGCTCCAAGGATCTCCTCGAGATAGCGTTCGCCCCAGTTCGCGCTTGCCAGGTCAGACACGCTGTAGTTTCCGGCAAAGGTGTCGCCAACGGCATATTCGTAGCCTAGGAACGGCGCGATAAGCACCACGTCCTTGCCGGAATCCCGGACCTGTTCGCGCAGCCGCGCTGGATCGTTGTGGAACAGGAATTCATGGTTTTTGACGTAGAAGCCGTGAAGCCAGATCACCACATCGAACTTGGTGGCGGCTGCTGGGTGTTTTGGCGGAAGATAAACCGCCGTCGGCTTCATGCCGGGTGCCTGCCGTTTCGTGAAGAGCGTCACCCCTGGAAAGGCGTTGGCGTCCTTCAGCTCAAGTTCACACGCCGCCACGCAGGTCGCTCCGCTTCGGCCAAGTCAGGCACGGACCTGCTCGACGTGATGTTGTGCTCAGCTGCCGGCCACGTTCGCGATACCAAATCGCCGTGGCCCCATGGCCTTCGAGACGCCGTGGCAGCCGCGCGCGTTGCTAGTGGCAGGACTCGACATTACCGGTGTTGCCCCCGGGGCCGCCGCCGCCACGGTATTCGAGATGGCAGCCGCGACTGACCTGACGGCATAGAGATTGATCACAAACGATCTGACCACCGCCGCCGCCGCTGTTCTTCGCAGTTGCTTGCCGCCGCGGAACGTCGGCTGTTGACTCCGGCCGCTCGCGTGCCGAACGATCCGCACGCAATGGACGCTCGTCCGTGTTGCGCCTTGCAACTGGTTTCTTCCCGCGTCGCTTCTCGCATTCATTGTCGTCGTTGAGGAACGAGCCCTCGGCACAGGTGATCCTGCTGCACTGGTCACCGTCAGCCTTATATCCATGATCACAGATCAGAGGACAGACCCGGGACGGCTTGAGCTTGATTGCGTCAAGCGCGTCAAGACTTGCGAGCTTGGCGTCGAATTTGGTTCCCGCGTGCCGGTTGAAGAGAGCCAACGAGCGCTGTGAGGCCGCATTCCATTGGCCATCGACCGAGCCGGCGAAGCAGCCGACGCGGCTCAATTCGCCTTGTACGGACTTGGCGATATCGGCTTTTGCGATATCGGTCTGGCGCGGCTCGTCGCTCAGTGCCGCAAGCTTGGGCGTCTTGCTGTCCTCACCGGGCGCAACGGCCGTAGGGTTATCCGCGACGGTACTCTCAACAGCCGGCTTATTCCCAGAGAGTGCAGCGACGATTGTAGATTCGGATGCAGTTCGTTTCCGTTCCGCCTCGGCGGCTTGCTCCTGCGCCGCTTGCTTTGTCCTCTCGGCGGCAATCCGGACCTCTTCCGCAGCCTTCAGATCCGCGGCCGCCTTCTCCTGGTCGGCACGCTGGGCGCCCTGCGACATCAGGCGAGCTTGTTGCTGCTCGGCCTGCTGCGCTTTCGCCGTGGCCGCGACGCGTGCGTCCTCGGCATCGAGCTGATTAAGCTGCAGCTTGGCCAGATTTGAGTAGTATCCGTCCGGATGCTGGGTCAGGAACGCGTTCAGAGCAGGCTTGTTGCGGAGCTGCAAAGCCAATTCGTAATCACGACGAATTTCCGACTGGGGGTTGGCTGCTTGTATCGGCTCCTCGGCCTTGGCAGCCGGAACAAGTGCAACGTCATCGCCGCCCAGCGAGCCGTAGACATAGGGCTCCTGTCGGTTTCCCGTAGCTTGCAAGACATCGTCGCGGACGAAGCCGAAAGCCCTGCGCAAGTCGAGGCCCGGCTTTGCAATATACTTCACGAGAGCCGTCGCGTATGGACTATTCGTGCTGTTGCCATCGAGTGCGGTTAGTCCGGCTTTCGCGGCAAACGCGATCAGTGTGTTGGAGACGGCGGGTTCGACCCTGGCCAGCCCGCGGCTGATTGATCGCGAGGCAACTGTACGCTTCATCGAGTCGGCAAACGGATTGTTGCGGCACGCGTCGACGATCACAATGCGCAGCTGCCTTGCAGGCTCGATCGCCAGCAGGACGCGGTCGAGCGAGAATGCTTCGTCATAGATGTCCGTGTCACGCTCGAGTCTGGCGTCTGTCGGGATCAGATAGTTCGTCCCGTCGATCTCGATACCGTGGCCAGCATAGTACACCAAGGCAATGTCGGCATTGCGGGCCTGATCGGCGAATTCTCTCAAGGCCCGCCGCATTTCGGTCGCGGCGAGGTTGAGCCTTGAGTCAACCACATCGAAACCTGCCCCCTTCAAGGTTGCGGTGATGGCCGCAGCGTCGTTGGCCGGGTTTGGGAGCAGAGGGGCGTTTTGATAGTTGGCATTGCCGACCACCAAAGCCACGCGCTTTGTCGCCCAGGCTGGCTGAGAGGCCAGGAACAGCGAAGCGGCGAGAAGAAGCAAAATTCGAAGGTGGCTGTATAATCTCATGGCGAAACGTCCAGCATCTGCCCGAAGAATGGTAGCGTCGCGAGGAAGGGCGCCCAGAATCGTCACTTAAATAATTCGCAAGCTACTGGCCGCCGCATCTCCGTACAGTACCAATATCGAGACCAATCCATTCCTAGTGTTGTCGCAAAATTCGGTGAGGGCGTTCAAAGACCACGGAAGATTGTTGGGACCGACCCGTCGTGCGCCGCTTTAAGGAGGATGATCGCGTTCATCCGAGCCTTTCGTCAATGTGAAGATCAAATATAATATATTGATATTATTCGTGTTTTTGTTCTTTATCGGTGGTGTAATTGAAGGGCCGACAAGGTCGTGGCAATGATGAATCGAAGGTTCCGCTGAGCCGCACATCGAGGAGATGTGAACCGCGGTGTCAGGCGTGCGGATCGATCGCCTTGGTCGAGAGCTCCGGCCTAGCCTGATGATCTCGCGGCCTGAGTCTCGCGGGGATCAGACCTGCGGGGATCAGACCTGCAGGGACCAGAAAAGGCGTTGCCGCGGCATAGACGTCATACTCAGGGAAGGCCAGTCTTAGAATCCGCTCTTCGTTGATCATTCGTCGGCACTGAATCATCGCAACCACGATGGCGATGAGCACGGCAAGTGGTGAAAGGACCTGAAGTGCGACACCGGCCAACGCAATCCCCTCACATAGGTAGAGGGGATGCCGGACGACTCGATAAGGCCCTTCCGTCACAAGGCGCCTTGCCTCCGGTAGAATGCTGAAGGATTTGCCCAACCAGCGGAGCACCACGATGGAAAGCGAGATCCCCACCAGGATCAACGTCGTGGACAGAGCCGACCAGATCGGGCCGAGCTCTGCCTTCGGAAGAAAAGCGAGTGCGACGGTCGGAAATGCGCCCAGCAAGGCCGAGACCCGCATCTCAACGCCCTTCGACTTCATTGTCGGGACCAGCCGGGTCATGGTTGTCAGTGCAACGAGTCCGAGGAACAGGACGTTGGCAATAATGGCCGCGATCATCAGCAAGTCGCTCACGCTGCCCAACGGAAGTCGATGAATGCTGGCGGCACCAATGAGAGCAGACCCGCCATAGACGATCACGATGGCCGCCCTCGAGGTCCAGTCCAGCCAGGGATTACCGCCACCGGCGATCCGGTTCCTGGCTGTCCCCTCCTGGCCGACCTTCGCGTCAGTCACAGCAGTGATCTCGCTCGCTCAACATCTGCCTCACTAGATGCCAGGCCTCCGGAGAGGTCAATTGGCTGGCCACCATCTCCGAGCGCGGCCACACTAGCCAATCCCATGCGGTTCCACATTCCGCGGGCCTTCCGGATCGTCGAGTTGTCATTGAACCGATTCCGTCGTGGCGACACGAATAATAGAGCGCATAATTGAACAGTAGTACTGCCATGGATTTGCACGGATTCGTGAATCTGCGCCGAATCTTGTTCCTTCTTCTTCCTGTGCTGCTTTTCTGTCAGCCGGCATGGGCGGGAAATCGCGTCGCACTCGTCATCGGCAATTCTGCCTACAATAACGCGGCGCCACTTTCGAATCCCGTCAATGACTCTGCGATTGTCGAGGCGACACTAAAGAACGCAGGTTTTGACGTTGTGCAAACCCGCCGGGATCTTCAGGCGGTCGAGATGCGGCGCACGTTGCGCGATTTTGCCGATCAGGCTCGCGACGCAGATGTGGCCGTCATCTATTACGCCGGTCATGGTATGGAGATCGAAGGTA
Organism: Bradyrhizobium sp. 139; assembly: GCF_023074175.1. GTDB lineage: Bacteria > Pseudomonadota > Alphaproteobacteria > Rhizobiales > Xanthobacteraceae > Bradyrhizobium. The sequence goes on along the minus strand of NZ_JADPKS010000144.1, from coordinate 52,505 downwards.
CGAACTATCTGATCCCGGTCGACGCCACCCTCGAGCGCGATACGGACGTGTACGATGAGGCGTTTTCGCTCGATCGCGTCATGCTGGCTATTGAACCGGCAAGGCAACTGCGACTTGTGATTCTCGACGCTTGCCGCAACAATCCTTTCTCCGAAAAAATGAAGCGGACGGTCGGCTCGCGGTCCATCAGCCGGGGCCTTGCCCGAATTGAGCCGGCGACGGCGAATACTCTGGTTGCCTTCGCCGCCAAGGCTGGCTCGACAGCGTCGGACGGCAACAGCAAGAACAGTCCCTACGCTGCCGCATTGGTCAAATATATCGGGACTCCGGGCCTGGATTTGCGCAGGGTGTTCGGCTTCGTTCGCGACGACGTCATGAAAGCGACGGGCAATCGGCAGGAGCCCTATGTTTACGGCACGCTTGGCGGCGACGATGTGCCGCTGGTACCCGCCAAGGAAACAGCCAAGGAGCCAACCAAGGAATCAGCCAAGGAATCAGCCAAGGATGCTACGAAGGAAGCTGCCCCAACGCCCACGCTGCGATCCGAAATACGGCGCGACTACGAGCTCGCGATGCAGGTTGGCAACAAGGATGCACTGAACTTCTTCATCGTCCAGTATCCGGATGGTTACTACGCAAGTCTTGCAAAGCTTCAGCTCGCCAAAATCGATGCGGAGGAGAAGCGCGTTGCTGCGGCCGAAAAGGCGCGTCAGGCCGAGCAGGAGCAGGCGCGGCTCGTCAACGAGGGCGCACAACAGATGCAACTTGCCAAGGCTGCCTCGGATCTGGAAGCAGCGCAGGAAGCTCGGGCCGCCGCCGAGGCCGCCAAGGAAACCGCGCAGCATCAGGCGGCTCAAGCCGAACAAAGGCGTGTCGCGGCTGAAACGGGAGCTGCCGCGAAGAACGCTGCACCATCAGCAACAGGACAGCCGCAAGAGGCGAAGGCAAACACGGACACAAAAGTGGTAGCGCTCCCCAATCCACAGGCTCCCGCGCCGCCACCTTCGCCGGTCGAGCTGGCAAAATCGGTGCAAACCGAATTGCGCCGGGTCGGCTGCCTCACGGGATCGGCCGGTGGAGAGTGGGATGCGGCGTCGCGGCGCTCGCTTGAGCTGTTCAATCAAAACGCCGGCACCAAGTTCGATACCAAGACCGCGCGCGCCGATGCGCTCGATGCGATCAAGCTCAAGCCGGCGCGGGTTTGTCCTTTGATTTGCGGATCCGGCCTCAAGCGCAACGGCGATCACTGTGTCAAGATTACCTGCGCTGCAGGTTACTTTTTGAATGACGACGATGAATGCGAGAAGCGCAAGATCCGTCAGGCCCCGTCCGCAAGACTTGAACGAAGGGAGAGGGAGGCTGCTCCTGCAAGACCAGCAAGACCCGAGGCCAGCGCAAGCAACAAGCCGGAAGGCGGCGGAATGCCATTCATGTTTTTCCTGCCCTGAAGATTTCAGCTGATATAGTGTAGGGCCGTGTTCAAACATGTCGTTCTGCGTCGGCCATTCTGAACGTAAGCCCGGCTCTAGATACCGGCTCTAGATAAATGTCTCCTTGCGGAGATTTCCGGGTCTGCGCGACACATTTCCCAACTGGATTGGCCGATCCGCCTACTGCCAGCCAAGATTGCCAAAATTCACCGGTGCGTGCGCACTTCTGTCGTCGGATACTGTCCCGCTAAGTTAAAACGCTGTTATGGGGGTGAGGTCGTGGGATTGATCAACATATTCTACAACACCATGCTGAATAACCACCCGAGCAGGACCGACGATTTCAAGACCATGATCAATGGCTCCATAAAGAAGTTCCACGATGAACCGGGGCATAAAAATACATGCGCCTCGAAGATATCCTGGGCGCTCAACCATATCGATGGTCACTATGTGAATTGCGATGGAGACTATGGAAAAGGTGGCGTGCTTGTCAAAAAAGTTCGATTTCTCATGGACGATGGCGGTTGGGAGTACATCTTTTCAACGCTCGATCTTCGGCAGTACCTGAATAACAGGTATGGCTCCGGGCAGATGCTTCCGAACACATCCAAACTGGGTAAGCGGAACGGGGTGATCATATTTGAACCCACAGACACGGGTAACATTGGCCATACCGACGTCTGGGTAAATGGGCAAATACACGATGCCGACATGTACTTTAGCGATTGGTATTCCGCAGTGACAAACGACAGGATATTTTTCTGGGACCTCAGTTCATAGCGGATGTCGAACAATGGGACCGCGTGTTCGCAGGGCGCATGCTCGTCTGACCCGATTCATGCTCAGTCGACGAGGCGGGCGAGCAGAAGAACAAACAAATCTCTCTGGTCCACGGTATTCAGCCGAGAACCTTGCGAATCGCGACGGCTGGCCATGGTCAACCAGTCGATCGCGTCGGTGGCTGCGGAAGGTCGTAGGACTGCGAGTCGCCAGTCGGCTTGATCAGAATACGTTGAATGTAAGCCGCTCCATTTCGAAAGACGGCGCACGGAGATACAATCGCAATTCCGAACTTCGGAGAAGCTGATGCCCATTCCGTTGAGGATTTACATCACGCCATTTGCCGAGAGGGGAACCGTTGAGCCCGGGCAATGGAGCAGCCACACGGCCAAGAAGGCGCTCGACGTGGTCAATACGATCTGGTCAAAGGCCAAGATCTCGTTCGTGATCAGCGATTGCTTGATGGATAAACCGCTCGACATGGCAAAGAGCGCGCGCAGCAATGATGAGCGATTGCTGGGTGTTCTTGCCTCTCGGCACGATCCGGACAATGCCATCCACATCTACCTCGTCAACTCGGTGGAAAATCTGTCCGCCGGCGGAAGCTCATACCCCAATAGCCAACCCGAGCCGGCAAGCTTCGTCCAGTGGTATGGCAATGACCACGCCAATGGACGCGCCTGGGCTCACGAGCTGGGCCATCTGATGAGCCTCGATCACGTCGAGATCGACTATTCCAATGAGAAGCAGGCGGCGCAACGCGTCAAGAACCTCATGACGATAGGGTTGAGCGCCGGCTCCGACTTGACTGGCCAGCAGATCGATGCAGCCAAGGACTCAAGGCTGGTCAAGCGATTTGGCGGATAAGTCGTTGACCGGCCGCCGAAGCCGTCGCCGCCGTCGTCCTGCAGATCGCGTGTCCGCGCGAAGCGGGCGGGCGCCCTCTTCGCGGCGATCTCCACCGAATTCCGCAAAACGATTACGTTGTGGCAATCAACGTAGTTATATGCTCCCGGCCCGACGTCGCGGCGTGAGGACTTACGGCAAATTCCCTCTCGCCAAGCCTCGTAGGCGGAGCCCTTGGCGAGCCGCTTGATCGAGAGCAATTGATTGAGTGTGTCTCGCGCATGGCGGCGACGCCTTAAGGAGAGAGCAGGGCTGCACCGACGGCAGGGTGAGATACGCAACTTATTCGGGGAACCTGGAGTTCATGAAATCGACACCTGCACGAACTGGTCGCTTCGGGGCGCGCGGAAGATGCCGATCAGCGTGTCATGGAGGCAACTCGAAACGCCCTTCTGACGTTCCTGTGCGACGAGCGTGGGAATCTGCGCATGGGTACCTTCCAAAAAAGTCCCCGCCATCCAACGTGGATGACGGGGCTTGAGCTTTCACTTTTCACTTTCGATCTTCTGAAAAGTTACTTGCTCTAACCGGATAACGGCCGGCCCGCCTATTCGTTCCGGAAGCGCGGTCTCATGCTCTCACCGCCACCGGGACGATGCCGTGCACGCGACAATTTGTAGGACGCGGTCGCTGTGGCCAATGCGCGCCGACTTTATGCCCTCAGAGTCGATCCGGCCTGTCCATTGCGTTCAGCACCGCATCGATTTTGTCGAGGAGACGCTCGATCTCCTCGTGCTCGTTGGGACCGGGGCATTCTTCCAGGCGGCTGAGCAGGTGCTGCTTTTGCGTCAACAGCTCGGCAATCGTCGTCATCGGAGGCGGTAGTTCGCGGTGCTCGAACATTGTCGACCCCTCTGTTCTCTTGGCGAGGCGACCACCAGATTATCCAGCGAGGCCTGGTGGCCGGCCCGCACGAGAATGTCTCGACAGAACTCACGGACGGTTCGCCGGTTCCGCCGAACCGACGTCTCCAAGTTCCTGCCTCCAGTCTCTGCTCGATATAACGTCGCTCTTGATCCGTAAGCTGTGTATCGACCAGCCGGCGGTAGCGCCGCACATTAGCGTCTCTGCTCCAACGGGACAGCGGAATGGCGATGCGGGGCCGGGCGGTTCCGCCAGATCTGCGAGCCTGCGCCGGCGTGCCCGCCGGAGCCCGGTCGCCGCGCGGCCGCTCATCCGCTTCATCGAGCTGGCGAAGCGCCGCGAGAATATCCTTCAGAATGCATCGGCTTTGCGATGCCCGGAATCTTGCGAAGGGCAGGGCGGCAGTCGATCGCATACATGTCCGATGCCCTGGAAGAGAGAATGACCCGCTTTTCCGCGGTCGACAGCGCCGAATCATAGAGCACGTCGGCGGGCGAATTGTAGTGGGATACGGCATGGAATGGGCTACCCACGCTGCTCATCAAGCGATCAGGCCGGCTCATGTCTTGTCTCCTTGCTAGCTCCTTTCCTGGGGAGACGAGGGATGCAAGGCGGCGGCGCAAATGCCGCCGCGCGCGAAGTTTAGTTGGTGTTGATGGCGATCCGTTTGACGTTTTGCGAAGCTTGCTCCGTCTTCAGCAGGCTGACTGTGAGCACGCCATTGCGGAAATTGGCTTCGGCCTTGTCTCCCTGCACGTCTTCGAGCGGGATGCGGCGCTCGAATGCGCCGTAGTACCGCTCGCTGTATCGACCGCCATTGTCGCGTTCGGCCTTCCGCTCACCGCGGATCGACAGGACTCCATTGGCGATCTCGACCTGGACGTCCTTTTCACTCAGTCCCGGAAGCTCGGCAGAAACCGTCACGGTCTTCTCGGTTTCGTTGAGCTCGATGTGCGGCCAGCTGAACTGGCCTTCCATCAAGGGACTGGCGAGACGACCGAAGCTGCCGAACCCGCGAAAGACGTCATCGAACAGACGGTTCGTTTCGCGGTGAAACGTGAGAAACGGATCGTAACGCTCGCCCGTGGTGACCTGCTGGTTCTTCCACGGAATTAGATCACGAACAGCCATGTTAGTCTCCTTTCTGGATGATGCCGGGTGCGCGAACGCCGCACCGTGTGCACCAATGTCGATGAGCAAGGAACGGCGTCAGGCCGCCTGCTTGTGGCCAAGTTCCTTGGATTCGCCGATAGGAATGCGACGAGGCTTCATGGCCTCGGGGAGCTCGCGGACGAGCTCGATCCGCAGCAGGCCGCTGTCAAGCGTCGCCCCCTTCACCTGGACATAATCGGCAAGGTTGAACTGGCGCTTGAAAGGTTTGGCCGAAATGCCGTGATAGAGGTAATCACGTTTCTGCTCGTCGTCCCTGCGTCCCTCAACCGTCAGCACATTCTGCTCGGCCGTGACCGCGATCTCGACCGGAGTGAAGCCGGCGAGCGCCAGCGAGATCTGATAATGATCTTCGCCAAGCCGTTCGATGTTATAGGGGGGATAATGGTCGTCGACCGTCCGCTGGGTCTCGTCGAGCAGGTCGAAAATGCGATCAAACCCGATGGTCGACCGCCACAGGGGACTGAAGTCGTAGGTCCTCATAGCCAAGTCCTCCTAAGAGCAAGATGGATACGAAGGAGCGCAGGACACCGGTCCGGCGCCCAGTCAGTCTACCGGACCCGAATTGGCGTCCGGCGCCGCAGCTTTGCGGCAAAAAACGAATTAAAAAAGCGGGCGATGATTTCAAGGGCGATACGGCGGATTTTTTGAGATCATTTCGCGGATGGCGTCGTTCCTTCTCTGCCGAAAAGGCGCGTCAATCGCCGACGAGTTCGTCGGGCAGGTCGCCGTCGACGCGGATCCTTTTGCAGTGCAAAACCGACCGCGCTCGGGCGCCGCATCGCCCATTTGTTATCTCGCTTTAACCTATTTCGCATCCTCGCTGGAACGAAAGGCCTTAAGGGCCTCGGCCGAGCGGCTTATCCCGAATGGACTTCTGGGGGTGAGCTCGCACGAGTTGATTACCTATGAGCGTTTCGCTTCCGCCACCGGCATGCCGCATGTGTTCGCGAAAGTTCGACTGATCGGACCCATGTCTCGTCCAGGAACGTGCAGGCACCGAGCCCGTTTAGTCCTGTGTCGGCATATCGATGAGACGCCATCGCGCTCATTCGTGAGAGCGCGGCTAGCGGCACATAGGAGATGACCCATGAAAATCAGCAAGGTAATGACGCGCGGCGCGAAACTCACAAATCCGGATGACACGCTCCAGCACGCAGCAAAGCTGATGAGGGATTGCGATTGCGGGGTGCTGCCTGTGGCTGAAGGTGATCGGCTCGTTGGCATGATCACCGACCGGGATATTGCGGTGCGCTGCATTGCGGAGGGAAAGGGGCCGCACGCCAAGGTGCGCGATGCGATGACACAAGAGGTGAAATATTGCTTCGAGGATGAGGACCTCGCTCACGTCTGCGAGAACATGAGCGAGATCCAGGTGAGGCGATTGCCCGTGATGGATCGGAGCAAGCGCCTTGTCGGCATCGTATCGCTCAGCGATTTGGCGCACAGATCGCCGATCACGGCGAGGGCGCTGCATGGCATTGCGCAGCCGAGCCAGCAGCACAATCAGAGCTTCACTGCCGCATAAGCGGCACATCGAGTCGGGTTGCAGGGCGGAGTGGCTGGTGCGCAGACATTATGATATCATCTGATGATATCATAATGTCTTGATTTGGCTGCTTGCGATTGCGGCGCTTGGTGTGATTGCGCACGGATATGCGCAGTCCAATGGAGATGGCTGCCCCACTGCCTACGCCGGCGAGCGAAGTCATGGGGGCGTCATCGGTGACCAGTGATATTGGCTCGCGGGGCTGGGTACCGCAACCCATCGGCCTCTTGGCCTCAGCAGGCGCAGGCGCTTGCCATCAAGCTGTCGCGCGAGCGGGCGGGCTGGCAAAAAGGTTCCTGCACCGTCGAAAGGACGCTACAGCGAGGCGACGCGCCGGAAGGCGCGCCGCGATCTCGATGTCGGACAAACGCGCGCAAGCGGCCGCGCGAGCAAGAAGAAGCGCACATAGGGCCGGAGCGGCAACCAACTTCAATGGTGGGAGGCTCTTTGATGCAAGGCGACAAAGCTCCGCCTGAAAAACCCCGCCACCTGCGTAGAGCAGCATGACGGGGCGTTCGGAGCATTCACCTCTTTCGAGGTTTCCTGCTCCTTGCCTATAGAACGTCGTGCGCGCGATTACGTTTCATGGCATTCGATTTTTCTGGCGCAAATGCCGGTCGCTTCTTCGCTGGCTGGTGTGAGGTTGGTTGCCGGCCAGCTATTCATGGAGCGCGAAGCTGCGAACGCCGAGCTTGGTCGAGAGATCGTACGCGGTAAGCGCTCCGACATCCATTGCCTGGGTTGTGATGTTGAGAAGATGCGAAAGCAGGCGTCCGATTTCGCAGTAGAGCACACGAATCAACTGACCACGCCGCGGCACTTCGAGGCCGAGCAGCTTTTCCGCCGCGAGGCAGAACGCATGCTCCTGGTTCATCGGCGCGACATAGTCGAGCCGGTCAAAATATCCGATCGATTGCAGATAGGTCTTGTGCTCGATCAGCTTCTCGGTGCCACGGTGAAGCAGGCCGATGTGAGGGTCGACGCGACAGACCACCTCACCGTCGAGTTCCAATACAAGGCGAAGTACACCGTGCGCCGCAGGATATTGTGGGCCGTAATTGACGGTGAAATTGCGAAGGCCGGCTTCCGCCATGGCGAACTCGCGCTTGTTACGCTGGCAGGTTCCCGACGCAGTTCTGCGACGACCTGGCTTAGGCGGCCGCGTGGACTTGTCACGTCGAACGCGCCCGAGACTTGGGTCGTTCCTAAAGCCCTCCAGTTTGACCCGGCTCTTGCGATGAGATGAGCAGCCACGTCCGTTCATTGAAACTCTGGAACGCGCGCGTTTGCATTCCGTTGAACAGGTTCTAGACGGAAGATGTTGAGCGCGATTGGCCCCGATATGGTTTCTGCACGACAGAGGCGCGGCGGCCCTCAGACCGAGATTTCGGAGGAAATCCTCGAAAAGGGCGACATCTATTTCGGCTTCCGGCCGCGGATTGAGGAAGACAATCCCGAGGACCTGACCGACGTCCAGCGCTTTTACATGGTAATGAAACCGGAAGGGCGGCCCCGTCTTCGGGTCGCGGTTCTCGGGCGCAAGCGGTTGCCCGAGGCACGCGATCACGAACGCATCTGGGGTTTCATCGAGGCGGTCAAGGCCGGTCCCGCCGTCGAGGACGAATTTCGTGAGCATCACTATACGACCAAGACGCGCGGTGAACGCAGGCTGCCGCCGGTCCGGCCCGCCGGCGAAGGGGTCTATGCGCTGATCAAGCGCGGCCGCAATCTTCACCTGACCTATGAACTTGAACTCCCGGAGCGCCCCGGCGAGGTTCAGGAGGAACTAAACATCGAGCGCCAGGCGGCGCACATTCTTTCCATCAAGAATCCGGAGGCCGGGTCGCCGTCCGGCGCTGGGTTGCCGGATCGGGACCAGGCGCACTATCCGAAACCGCTCGAGCAGGAATTCCGCGGCCGACGCTTTGCGTCGGAGGATCCGCAGCTTCTCGACTACGAAGGCGCCCAATTCATCCTGGTGGGAGCGCGCACCGATCCGGAGCGCGCTTATGCCATCGATATCGAGACCGAACACGAAACGGCCCGCAATGCCGACATCTTCCGGCAGCTCAAGATGTCGCCACGCGAACATCCGATCGACCCCCTGATCAAGGGCGAATGGAAATAGCCGATGCGCTCTTTAGCGAAACTGTGGCAGAGGAACACAAATGGACGTAGGCTTCATCGGGCTCGGCGCCATGGGCTCCGCCATGGCGCGCCGTCTTATCGAGCGCGGTCACCGCGTGCGGGTCTGGAATCGCTCGCCTGGCCCCGCTGACGGCATCGCCCGAATGGACGGCATTCGCGTCGAGGCACCGCAGGATGCGCTCTGCGCGCCTGTCGCCATCACCATGCTGGCCAATGACGATGCCGTCCGCTCCGCGCTGCTCGCGAGCGGCGCGTTGCGCGCGTCTCCGCGCGGGCTCGTTCACGTGGTGACCGCCACGATCTCGGTGGATCTCGCAAAGCAACTGGAGAAGGTTCACGAAGATTGCGGGCTCGCCTATGTCGCGGCTCCGGTGCTCGGCCGGCCCGACGTCGCGGCGCAAGGAGCACTCAACGTGCTTGTGGCGGGAGATGCTTCGGCAATTGCTTGCATCCAGCCGCTGCTCGACGCAATCGGCAAGAAAACGTGGCACATATCGGACCAGCCGCATAAGGCGAACGTCGCCAAGATCGCCGCCAACCTGCTGCTTGCGTCTGCGATCGAAACAATGGCCGAAGCGATCACACTTGCGGAGCGCCATCAGCTTGATCCAGGCCTGATGATGGGCGCGCTCACGGGAAGCTTGTTTTCCGCTCCGGTGTATCGGACGTACGGCGATATCATCCTCAATCGTAGATTTGAGCCTGCCCTGTTCAAGGCGACTCTGGGCCTTAAGGACGTGAACCTCGCGCTATCCGCTGGCGAATCTGCGGGTGTTGCGTTGCCTGTCGCCAGCCTCGTGCACGATTCTCTCCTCGATGCTATCGCGCACGGCTACGGCGCGTCAGACTGGGCCGCCTTGGCCACCGCATCGGCGCGGCGAGCGGGTCTCGTCCACGGCACTTGGCGCCATCGAAGCAAGAGTTCGGGAGCGGGTGGCGCCCAGGTAGATTGAGCAAGGAGATCGCATATGAACCGGACAGTCGAACTATTGGTTCAGAGCCAGAGCTGCTGGGTGGACGATCTCACGCGACGGATGATCAGCAGCGGCGACTTGGCACGGCGCGTCCGCGAGGAAGGGCTGCGTGGCATCACATCGAACCCTGCCATCTTCGCGAAGGCGGTCGCGGAGAGCGCGGATTATAATGAGGACATCGGCCGCGCGGCCGCGGCCGGTCGTTCCCCGGCAGGAATCTATGAAGAACTGATTAGCGCGGACGTAGGGGACGCCTGCGACATCCTGCGCCCGGTGTACGAGGGGACCGACGGTGTCGACGGCTTTGTCAGCCTCGAGGTGTCGCCTCACCTTGCTCATGACACGGGGGCTTCGATCGAGGAAGCGCGCCGGTTGTGGGCTCTGGTGGACCGGCCCAACCTGTTCATCAAGATTCCGGGCACCCCGGCGGGTGTTCCTGCCATCGAGCAGCTTCTGTTCGAGGGCATCAACGTCAACATCACGCTTCTGTTCTCGATCGCCCGCTACGAGGCGGTGGCCGAAGCCTACCTGCGCGCGCTTGAGCGGCGGCTTGAAGCCGGCCGCTCAATCAATCGCATCGCATCGGTCGCAAGTTTCTTCCTCAGCCGCATCGATGTTCTAGTCGATCGCCTGTTGCGGCAGCGCATCATACCCGACCGCCCAGCTCCTGATCCTGATCCGCGTACAGTTCTGGGCAAGGTCGCGATTGCCAATGCCAAGCTCGCTTACCAGGCCTTCAGCCACATCCTGACGAGCAATCGCTGGATCACGCTCGCCGAGAAGGGCGCCCGCGTGCAGCGAATGCTGTGGGCGAGCACCAGCACGAAGAATCCGGACTATCCGGACCTTATGTATGTCGAGCCGTTGATCGGCTCAATGACCATCAATACGATGCCACGCAAGACGATCGCAGCGTTCCAGAACCACGGCACCGTGCAAGCGACGGTCGAGCAGGATGTCCCGGATGCGCGACGCGTGATGGCCGACCTGGAGCGAATCGGAATCTCATTCGATGTTGTCGCCGCCCAGCTCGAGAACGATGCGGTCCAGAAATTCATCGATCCTTACGATTCGTTGCTGAAGGGGCTCGCCGCGAAAGGTGAGCGCGCCACGGCCTTCCACGACGTGGATGTCTTGCGAGCAGAAGCCCGGCGGCTGCGGCGATTGGTGATCCGCATGACCACCGAAGCGGGCTCGGGTCATCCGACCTCCTGCATGTCATGCGCCGACATCGTGGCCGCGCTGTTCTTCCGCGAGATGCGATGGGATCCGAATGATCCGGGCGCGCGCAACGTCGACACGTTGGTTCTGTCGAAGGGGCATGCGGCGCCAATCCTCTGGGCCGCACTGCATGAGGCAGGCGCTATCGCCGAGGACCCGTTGTCGCTGCGCCGGATCGACAGCACGCTGGAAGGCCATCCGACCCCGCTCAATCCCTGGGTCAAGATCGCGACCGGATCGCTCGGACAAGGGCTTGCAGCCGCCAACGGGCTCGCGGCCGCGAACCGGCTCGACCGTATCGATGCCCGCGTATTCTGCCTGCTCGGCGACGGCGAATGCTCGGAAGGCTCGGTCTGGGAGGCCGCGCAGTTTGCCTCGCTCAATGGCCTTGCGAACGTGACGGCGATCATCGACGTCAACGGTCTCGGCCAGAGCGAGGCGGCGCCCTATCACCACGATAGCGCGGTGTTCGCACGCCGGTTCGCGAGCTTCGGCTGGCGCACCATCGAGATCGACGGTCATGACATGGCGGCGATCCTCGCAGCATTTCGCGCCGCGCATGACGGTGGTCCGACGGCGATCCTGGCGCGCACCGTCAAGGGAAAGGGAGTTTCGTTCCTCGAAGGAGCGGATGGATGGCACGGCAAGCCGCTCGATCGCGAACAGATGTCACGGGCGATCGAGGAATTGGGTGATGCGGCGCCCGCGCTGACGGTCGAGGCACGCCGGGTCGGGCAAACGGGGACCCCGCAGCGGGCAGAGATCGCACCTTCCGCGCCCGCGTATCGATTGGGCGATGAGGTGCCCACCCGCGAGGCGTTCGGGCGCGCGCTCGAAAGACTTGGCGGCGTGGATCCGGCAGTGGTCGCGCTTGACGGCGATGTGAAGAATTCCACGGGGGTCGGGGCATTCGCGGAGCAGTACCCGGAACGCTTCTTCGAGAGTTTCATCGCCGAACAGAACATGGTCGGCATTGCGCTGGGCCTCGCGGCGGCGGGCAAGATTCCCTATGCGGCGACCTTCGCGTGTTTCCTCACGCGCGCCTACGACTTCATACGCATGGCGCAGTATTCGCGGCCGGACCATCTCGTCCTGTGTGGAAGCCACGCCGGCGTTTCGATCGGCGAGGACGGTCCGTCGCAGATGGGCCTTGAGGACCTCGCGATGTTCCGCGCGCTGATCGACAGCACGGTCGTGTACCCGGCCGACGCGGTGAGCGCCGAGCGGCTGACCGTAACGGCGGCGCGCACAAACGGGATCGTCTACATCCGGACGACGCGGCCGAAGACGCCGGTGATCTATCCCAACGCCGAGGAGTTCCCGATCGGCGGCAGCAAAGTGCTGCGCTCGTCATTGCACGATCGGCTCACTGTGGTTGCGGCAGGTATTACGGTCCATGAGGCGTTAGCCGCTTCCGAGATGCTCGATGGGCGCGGAATCTCGATCCGCCTGATCGATGCCTACTCGGTGAAGCCTATCGATGCGGCAACATTGTCTGCAGCAGCGCGGGACACTCGGCAGATGCTTGTTGTCGAGGACCATGCGATCGACGGCGGACTGGGTGATGCGGTGTCGGCCGCGGTCGGCTCGACGGCTCCGGTACATCGCCTCGGAATAGCGCAACTGCCGCGCTCCGGCACGAAAAGCGAACTGCTCGACAGATGTGGAATCTCGCGTCGGTCGATTGTGGAAAAGGTCATGCAGCTGGCGGCCTGACCAGCACGCGTGGGCGCCGAGTGTTGCGTCCGAAGGCGAGCGTCAATTGTGAAGCGAGGCCTCAAGAAGAGGCTCGCCCAGGTGGCTGCTTAAGGTTGCGATTCGCCAAGTGTTCCCAGCGGCAGGCCGGGCGGAACCGCAGAGTCTGGCCCAAGCTGATCGAGCATCATGATCATCGCCGGCGCGCTGTGCAACAAAATGGCGCCGGCGCTGCGGAAGATCTACGACCAGATGCCGGAGCCACGATATGTGATCTCGATGGGGTCCTGCGCCAACGGCGGCGGCTACTATCACTATTCCTATTCGGTCACTCGCGGATGCGATCGCATCGTTCCGGTGGACATCTACGTCCCCGGTTGTCCGCCGACGGCGGAGGCGCTGCTTTACGGCGTGACCCTCCTGCAGAAGAAGATCCGTCGGACGGGAACGATCGAGCGCTGAATGGAACAAGCTGGAATGCGATCGTCCGCACTCAGCTCAGAGCAAACGCGAGGCCCAGCGCGACCAGCCCGAAGGCCACCGCCGCCAGCGGCAACAACATGTCGATTGCAGCATCCCTGCTCCCAAGTTCGCTTTGCCCGACTTTCATTGACCCCTCGGCCCATTTCCAAAAGCCTCTGTTGGTCTTCAGGGTTGGCGGTTGTGCCTGACTCGTGCGCCAGATTCTCCAAAGCAGGTAGGGAAGGAACACCTTCTCCAAAGCAGGTAGGGAAGGAACACCGCAACGAACAGAAGAACACTTAGTATGGCGAGAGGGAGCTCGATATCGCTCTGCCGATCAAAGGCCACCCACGCCGCGATGACGAAGAGAGCGACGAGCGCAATGGCGGCCTTGTAAATCAAGGGATGGAAGCCGGAGCGGACCGCGGAAGAGGAGTCGTCGCGTTCCATGAGACGTTCGTTCATTGCCTTTTCCAGATTGAGAACAACAGAAAGAGCCTGCGCAACGACAATTAATTTCGTCGGCGGCGGTTTCATTAAGCGTGAGTAATGAGCCGGCGCACTTCAGGAACTGTCGGAACGATCATCTCGTTGGGTTTGATCAGGCGCGAGCGGCGGTCGATGACGTGTCGCGCGGGAACATGCTTATGGAAGCGGCGATGGTTCATGTAGATCTTAATTGGTGTCGGCGCCTCATGCTCAGTGGAACCGTCATCTTCGCGACTCTGATAATCGTCAACCCGGCGCAGGCACAGGCGGATCTCGAGGCCGGGTCCACCGCATTGCCGCATCAGGTTGATGGATATAGTGGGGGACCCGCCGACTTCGCCGATCTCGCCGAGAAGGTTGCGCCGGCTGTGATTGCGATCAGCGCTAAAACTGGCGCGACGGGCGAAGCGTTCCCGAACCGACGGCGCGACCCCAAAAACGACAGACCGGGTGCACCTGAACAGGGACAAGGACCCGGGTTCGAGTTGATCTCGGTAGGTTCGGGCTTCTTCATCTCGCCAGATGGCTATGCCGTGACCAACAGCCACATCGTGGAAGACGCCGACACGGCTGAGATCCGCACAAGCGACAACAAAGCCTACTCGGCAAAGGTCATCGGAAAGGACTCGTTGAGCGATCTGGCGTTGATCAAGGTCGAGGGACGCAGCGACTTCGCTTATGTCAGACTCTCCGATCAGTTGCCGCGGGTCGGTGATTGGGTGCTTGCCGTTGGCAATTCGTTCGGGCTGGGGGGCTCAGTCATGGCTGGTATCGTCTCAGCGCGGGAGCGCAGTCTCGATGCCGGTTCATCGCAGGATTTCCTCCAGATCGACGCGCCGATCAACCAAGGCGATTCCGGCGGTCCGAGCTTCAATACCCAAGGCGAGGTCGTCGGCGTCAACAGCATGATCCTTTCACCCGGGACGGGCTCGGCGCGCGTTGCTTTCGCTGTTCCTGCCGACACGGTCAAGACGGTGATACCCCAGCTCAAGGACAAGGGCAGCGTCACGCGCGGATGGATCGGCGCCGAGGTTCAATCGGTCACCCCTGACATCGCCGAGAGCCTTGCCATGCATGATCCCCGCGGCGCCATAGTCGTCGGCGTCGAAGAGAACGGTCCGTCCGCCAAGACCGGCCTGAAAAGCGGGGACGTGATCGCCTCAGCGGGAGCCGAGCCGATCAAGAGCGCCAGCGAACTGACCAAAAAGATCCACGCAATGGCGCCCGGCTCCTCGACAGAACTCACCGTGCTGCGGCAGGGCCGCGAGACTCGCTTGCGCGTGACCGCGGGCCGGCGTCCCGACCAGTCCAGTTCTCCAACCGCCAAGCCAAGATAGCCTCTCCGCGAAGCTGGGCTGTTCAAAGGAGCAGCCGGAATATGGAACGAACCAGACCGCCCCTGATACGCAAAAGGACCCCGCCATCCATTGAGGAATGGCGGGGCTTGAGCGTTCACTTTTTGAAGGATTTCTCCCTTTTCAAAGTTACTTGCTCTGTCGCGGCAACTCGCGGCCGGCGTGGTCGTTCCCATTTTATCGGCGCGCCGGGGTTGCTCGATACATTTGATGCGTTGGAGGCGAATTGACTGCTTCCATCAAATTGAAAATCGGCGACCTGGCCCCCATATATCTGCTAGGCGGATCAACCGTTCGGCGACAGATTGGGTCACAAATCCCAAATCGTGAAGGTTTTCGGTCCATCATCGGGCCGAACCACCGCGCAGTTGCAGTGTAGTCGCCGACCGCTGTTGCACACATCCTCTAACCAGGATCGCACAGCTTCCCACCGCCGTAACCAAACGGACTGACATGAAATCACTATCTGAACGCAAACACGTGGCAGCACAGCCGCGTCCACCTTGGAAGAGCAAATTGAGGCCGCGAACATCGCAGGTCCGAAAGGCAACGGGTTCCAGCCAACAGCGTGTTCCACAAAACGCGCAAAGGAACTATGCACGTTATCTGGCGCTGGCTCGCGCGGAAGCCCTGGCAGGCGACCGGATTGCCGCAGAGAACTATCTCCAGCACGCCGAACACTATTTCCGGTCGATGCAGTAGAATTCGCAATAACTGGCGCGGACTCGCGCCGGAGAAGAGCTGGGTCGTTTTACGCCTTTTCTCCGGCAAAGCATGTCGGCTGACGCCTCGAGGGGGCACCTCCTCGCTCGGGTTCGGCTTCCTGATCATCCGCCGCAGGCGCGGCCAGCCTAGTCCTCGTCCGGCTCGCGCACGACCGGCGGCTCGTCGGCATCGTCCTGTTCGTCTTCTTCCTCTTCGTCCTCGTCCTCATCATCAGGATCTCGCGGCGGCGGCGTGCCCATGCTCGCTGCAAGAATCCCGTCGATCAACCCGGTGGATCGTTCCTCGGGATGGTGTTGGATCATGTTGTAGCTCCTCTCTGCTTCCGCATGCAACGTCTTGGGCGGAACTGCGCCTGCAAGCTGGCTTGAATGCCTCGGCCAACCGCTCCCGGTTCGCTGTTTTCCGCCTTGCAACGATCGTCACGCAGTTGCGTTGATCAGCATCGCGCGCAGACGACGCAAGAACGCCGCTGCGCCGCGAATGATGCGATGATCTCACTCGACAGTCGAGCGAATATGCATTTCGCAGCGCAGTTGTATGCGCGCTGACCGGCATCGCCTATCATGGTGATGGCAGGCGACGTGATTGCAACGCTGGAAGAGCGTGGGGATTGTCGATCTCACTTCGCTCCTCGGCGGCATCTCAATGCGCCCGTGGAGACGCGAAAAAAGCTCTGAGGAAAAGCCATGTCGATAGCCGGGGTGCCGGTAATCCCGAGCGGATCGATATTTCCGCATGGCAGTGACGAACTCGGGACTGGACGCCCGACCACGCGTCTCCACAATTCCGTGCCGATGGCTGCGTCGAAGGCCTGAACGATGTCGTTCTCCGTGGCCACCAACAGCACCCCAGTGCTTGAGCCTGGAGGACGCCAGTATAGGGGTTGGGCATAGAGGGTGCCGGCACGGGAGAGCCAGCATGGATATCAGAGACGTCATGCCGCGAAAGCTGAAGACATTCCAGACCTCGCTTGGCTTCTACGATCTCGCGATCGCGGCGCCCTCGATGAAGGCTGCGCTGGAGGCCTGGGGCGCCGGAAGCAATCTGTTTCACCAGGGCTTCGCCAGAGAGACGGACGATCCGGCGGTCGTCGCCGCGACCATGGCGAAGCCGGGGGTGGTGCTCAAGCGGCCGGCGGGGTCGCACGGGCGCTTTGCCGAGCGGTCGGGCTTGCCCGCAGACTCGGCGGCCGACGAAATCAAGGATGGGCAGCAGAGACGGGCAAAGCCGAACAAGCGATCGCCTGCCAGGATCGGGGAAGAGGCGACGCGGAAGGCCGCCGCGACTTACGAGAAGGAGCAGGTGCGGCGCCATGCCCAACGCCGGCGCGAGGAGGCCTCAGCCGCCCGAGAGCGCGAGCAGCGAGAGAGGGCGATCGCAAAGGTGCAAGGGGCGCTTGAGAAAGCTGAACGGGAGCACGACGCCAAAACCGGGGCCATCGAAGCCGAGCGAACTGCAGCCGAGGTGCGGGCGCAAGCCGAAGACGGGCGTTGGGCCAAGCAGAAGGCGAAACTGATGGCCGCCTTACACCGGGCGAGGGAAGATTAGCGATTGACCAGGCCGGTCAGCCGCAAGAGCGCGAGCAAGCCACGCTGTCGACAAGCGAAACGGAGGAGGCGCGGGCGCCAGCACCAGGAGGATAATAGGAACGTCCCTCGCGAGCCCGGGTTTTTGAAACGTCACGGGAGAGCAGCATGACGCATCAAGACAACGACAAGACCAGCGCGGCACGACAGAACAGCCCTGTAGCCTGGATGCTCGGTGCAATTTTCGTCATAGCAATCGTCGCAGCCGTCTTCTTCTACAATGGGAAGGATGTCGGCCACCAGACCACCACCACGAGTCCCGACAATGCTCCGAGCGTCACAACAGGTTCGAATGGGTCCGGCATCCCCAACAAATGAGCCCTGAGCGGCAACTAACTTCAGATACGATCTCAGATCGGCAGGGCGGCGCCGCGTTGCGCGTTCAAACGATGCGGCCCCGGCAAGGAGAGGATCTCGCCGAGGCCGCTCTTATGCGCGCAGCAGGGAAGGGCGCGCTCTCGCAGACTGCGAACCGTGAAACGGCTAGCGACGCGGCGTGTTGCCATTGGAAGGCGGAGTCGTCTCGTTGCGCATGCCTCGAGGACTGGAGGCACCTTGTCCGCCCCGCTCGACATGCGTGATGCCGCCGCCGCCACCAGCTCCGGCTCCGCCTCCGTCGCCTGAGCCGCCGGCTCCAGCACCGCCGGCACCGGCGCTACCGCCACCTGCGCCGCCGGCACCAGCGCCCGCGCCGCCTGCTGCACCGCCTGCGCCACCACCCGCGCCGCCAGCACCTTGCGCAAACGCTGCGCCGATTGAAGCGCCCGCAAGCATTGCGGCCATGAAGATCGTCAAGACTGTCTTACGCATGTTGTTGCTCCCTCAAGTTTCGATGATGGACAATCACGTGCGGTACAGACCGTTCCTATCCGCGTTGGCCGCTCTTCTGTTCTTCGGAAGCGGTCATCGATCCACGACGACACGGCCTGTCAGCGCTGATATTGCGAATGCTCGGCAACTTTCTCGAATCTTTCGGCGAGGTGGTCCGTGCATTTCGGCGTCTGCTTCACCGTGGCCTAAACGGACTCCTGCCGCGTGGTGATGAGGGCGTCGCCGGCGATCAGCACGGGATGGTCGAGGAAGGCCAGACAAACCGGATCCACGGCGTAAAATATCCTCGCAGAGGAGCGAATGGGGTCCTCGTCCGGTGGCTAGATCACCGCTGATCGGCTATCGTCAATCGGCCGCGTGCAGTGGCACGTCCGTTCCTCGGTGCAATGGCTGGAACAAGCGCCGGCGCTTCCCCGGCTATGCGCAGTGCGAAATACGCGATGGTCGCCCGCAGACCATCCTTGAGCGCCACGCGCGGGCGCCATCCCAACACCTTCACGGCCGTGTCAATGACAGGCTTGCGCCGCTTCGGATCGTCTTTCGGCAGCTCCTCGAACCGGAGCGGGGAGGCGGATTCCGTATACGCCAGCACGTCGCGGGCAATCGCCTCGATCGTGACCTCGTGCGGATTGCCAAGGTTGCAGGGCCCGGTGACTGACGATGGACTCTCCATGAGGAGCTGGAGGCCGCGCACGAGATCATCGACGAAGCAGAAGCTTCTGGTCTGCGTGCCGCCTCCATAGATCGTGATCGGCTCGCCGCGAAGTGCCTGCACGATGAAGTTGGAGACGACGCGCCCGTCGTTCTCCAGCATGCGCGGGCCGTAGGTGTTAAAGATGCGCGCGACCTTGATCTCGACCCCGTACATACGATGATAATCGAACATCAAGGTCTCCGCGGCGCGCTTGCCCTCGTCATAGCAGGCTCGGGGCCCGATCGGGTTGACGTTGCCGAGATAGCATTCCGGCTGGGGATGGACCTCGGGATCGCCGTAGACCTCGCTTGTGGACGCCTGCAGCACCCGCGCGCCTTTGCGGCGCGCGAGCTCGAGCATGTTGATGGTGCCGAGCACACACGTCTTCATCGTGCCGACCGGATCCTTCTGATAATGCCGAGGCGACGCCGGGCAGGCGAGGCTGTAGATCCGGTCGATATCGTCTTCAATCTCGGCCGGATCGCGCACGTCGTGCTCGATGAAGCGGAAATTCGGATGATTGAGCAGCGGCCGGATGTTGCTGAGAGTTCCTGTAAACAGGTTGTCGAGACAGATCACCGTGTGGCCGCGTTGCAGAAGTGCGTCGCAGAGGTGGGATCCGATGAAGCCGGCGCCGCCGGCGATCAGGACCCTCGGGGAGCGGCGGGAGGACTGGATGCGGGTCTGAAGCGTCATGGGCGCTACCTTTCAGATTTCTGCGACCTGCAAGGGACGCGATGCGGGGAGCCGCGCGGTTTTGCGGCGGCGCCGATCGGATGCCTCGGTGTAGTACGTCTCGAGTTGGCGGGCGCGATGGTCGGAGGTGTGATCGGCGAGGATCCGCCGCCGCGCGCTTTCCGCTATCGCGCGCCGACGGTCTTCCGACATGTCGCGCAGGATTTCGACGACGTCGCGCGGCTTCGACGCGAGCAGGATTTCCCGCGAGGGCTCAAAGATGGTCTCGATTCCGGGCCACCAGTCCGAGATGACGGGAGTGCCGCACGCGGCGGCTTCGAACAGCCTCACACTCGGCGAGAAACCGAGCGCGCGCATGTCGGCGCGGGTGGCGTTCAGCGTAAAGCGTTGCTCTGCGTAAAACTTCGGATGATGCTCGGGCGTGAGGTGCTCGATCCGGGTAACATTGGCAGGCCAGGCCACCTCAGCGGGATATTGCGCGCCGGCAACAACGAATTGCTCGAATGACAGTGTGCGAGCGGGGGAGAGCAGCAACTGCTCAAGAACGGGTTGCCGGTCCTCGCTGTAGGTTCCGAGATAGCCGAGTGCCCATTTCTGCTCCGCACGTTGTGGTGCGTAGATATTAATGTCCGCACTGCAATACAGAACCCGCGCGAGCGGGCTGCCATAGCTCTCCTCGATCATGTCGGGCACCGGACCGCCGGCAAAGGACAGATAGAGGTCGAAGCGCGGGATCATCGCCGCGGAAAGATAGTCCAGGCCCTGATCGAGCTTCGCAAGCGTGACCGGCGTATCGATGTCGTAGAAGGCGGTGAGCCCCCGAGCGTGGGCCGTGATCCATTCGGAGAGCGCGATGCCGTCGGGAACATAGGAGCCGATGACGACCAGATCGGCATCCCGGATCAACGTGCCGAAACGGCGCGGAATGTCTTTCAGGGATTGATAGAGCTCGACGTTCCACGCGGAAGGCTTGGTGAGATCGCGATGATCGCGGTACCATGGCACGTCGCGTTCCAGGAACGTGACACAGTGACCTCGTCGCGCCAGGGCCTCGATCAGGGCGCGGTAGGTCGTGGCGTGACCGTTGCCCCAGGACGAAGTGACCGAAAGACCGATGACGACGATGGAGAGGTTCATTCTGCTGCCTCGACTCGCGAACTTCTTGTGACGAAGAGATCGTTGAACTGGCGCGCGCGTTGCCGGTAGGTGTGGTGGCTCAGGATACGGGTACGGGCGCGCCCCGCGATCGCCTGAGCCCGCTCGGGGTGCAGTGTGGTGAGATGCTCTGCGACCTCCGCCCCGCTCGCGGCCACCAGCACCTCGCGGCCCGGCTCGAGAAAATGATCGATGCCCTCCCACTGGTCGGTGATCAGGCAGGCGCCGGCCCCGATCGCCTCGAACACGCGCGTCGGCGGCGAGAAACCGTAGCGCGCCATGCTGTCGCGATTGACGTTCAGCGTGGCAAGACCGGAGCCGAAGAACGCGTTGTGGTCGCCGGTCCCGACATGTCCGACTTTGTTTAAATTGACCGGCGTTTCCTTGGCCTCCCAGCCGGAACCGCCGAGGACGAACGTCTTGCTGGGCAGTTGACGTGCAACGTCGAGGAAGAACCGTTCGACGCGTTGCTCGCGATCCGGCAGGCGGTTTGCCAAGAGGCTGAGATCGCATGCAAAGCGCGGATTTGGCGGCGATGGAAAGTGCGTGGCCGGATCGAGCGCATTGTAGATCGGTACGCAATCCCGCGCGCCTATGGCGCGGTAGGCAGCTACGACACCATCGCCGCCGCCGTAGGTCAAAACCATGTGGTAGGACGAGATCGCCCGCCGCAGGTGATGATCCGGATTGGCCACCATCGCCTCGAGCGTGGCGGGGGCATCGACGTCCCAATAGATGCGTGTTGCTTTTGACGGAATGTCGGCGACCGCGTTCTCCAGCTCCTGATCGAAAACGCCGACGCCGCTCGCTTTGATCAGCATGTCGGCCGATCGCGCGGCCGTCTCGAGCGAGCCGCGCCAGCCATCCGGCGTCGCCGGGTAGACGACAACCTTGGCCCAGTTTGGATCGTCGATGTCGCGATGGGCCTGGCGCTCGAAGGCATCGGGCTCGAAGAAGGTGATGTCGTGCCCGAGAGCCGCAATCTCCTTCAGCATGCCGCGATAATAGGTCGCGGCGCCGTTCCAGTAGGACGAGACGAGGCTCGATCCGAAGAAGCAGATCTTCATGCGGAGGCTCCGATGTATCGCAGGGGCTGTGACAGGCCTGTGGCGCGGATGTTCTCCACGATGCCGACAAGTTGCTCGGCGCGATGGCGGCAGGTATGACGTTCCCTGATTGCCCGGAGGCCGGTCTGCACCGTTGCGGACCACAGCTCCCGGTCGTCGAGGAGCGCACGAAGAGCGCGCTTCATTTCGGTGCCGTCGGCGGCGCCGAGATAAGCGCCTTCCGGGAATAGACCTTCCGCGTCCGACCAGGGCGCCGAGACCAGGGGGATGCCGCAAGCCAACGCCTCGAACACGCGAATGGTGGGAATGCCCGGGAGCGATCGTACATAGGGGCCGCGCGGCACGTGGACGGTCGCGCGTGCGCCGGCAAACGCGGCGGGCGCGCAGTGCGCCGGCAGCCACCCGCCGTGCCGGATACCTGCCGCCTGAATGGTATGGAGTGCCGCGTCCGAATAGCGGACGCCATAGACGCTCGCGCGCAGCTTCAGCTCGGCGACAGGTTCGACCAGAAATTCGTTGAGTTCGACGCTGCGCTCGCCGTCGCCCCAGTTGCCGATCCAAACGACATCATCCGTGCGCTCGATATGCGGCAGCGGGCGGTAAAGAGCAATGTCGGCCGCCTCGTGCCAGGTGAAGGCCCGGTCGGCCCAGCCGAGCTTCAGATAGATCTGACGAAGCACTTCGCCGAAGGCGAGCACGCCGTCGAACCCGTCGAGGTCGAATTGCGCAAGTTCGTCGGGCGCGCTGACGGCGCGGTGATGGGTGTCGTGGAACAGCAGGGTAAAGGGAGCACCGTGCGCCCGCTTATGGCCGATTTCCGCGATCAGATCGGGCGCATTCCATTCGTGGACGACGACAAGATCGGCGCCGTGGAGTGCCTCTTCGAAATCGAGACACGCGTCGTAACGCCGGATATCGATGCCGGGAAAGAGCGCCGGAATGCCCTGCATCGCCGGACTGCCGCCCTCGCGGATCGCGTTCAACCGGCTCCAGCCGTCGATCGGCTCGAACACGACGACCTCGTGACCGAGCGCGTGGAGTTCGCGGGCATAACCGCGCAGGAAGTGAGCGTTGCCGTTGTTCCAGCAGGAGGTGAACGCGTGGTAGAACAGGACGCATTTCATGCGCGCACCTCGATCTGGCTCGCAGGCGCGGCTGCGTGATGGGATGAGAGCAGCCCCTCGTACAGCCTGAGATAGGCGCTCGTCGTCCTGGTCAGCGAATAGGTGAGGGACTGCTCATGGGCGGCACGTTGCAGCCGCACCCGCTCGCGAATGTCGGCGCACAGATTTGCGAGCGTTCGGTGCAGCGCCTTGCTGTCGGTGGGGTCGACGAACAGCGCGGCTCCACTCCACAATTCCCGGAACGTCGGGATATCGGACAAAACCAGCGCGCACCCCGCGTTCGCTGCTTCCAGGACGGAGAGCCCGAACGGTTCATACAGGGCAGGACTGACGAAGATCGCCGCGTGCTGTAAGCGCCCCTGTATGGCCTCGTGCGGCAATTGCCCCAGCCATGTGACAGCATCGGAGGGGCAGGAATCCGCCGGACCCGCGATCTGAACGGGCCAATCCAGCCCAGGCGCGGCGGCCGTCAGAACTTCGATGTTCTTGGCGCGGTCCCAGAGCCGCCCTGCCGCGAAAATCAGGTCCTGTTTTCGCGCGGCGAAGCCCTTGGGTGCGATCCCGTTCCAGATGACGACGCCGGCCGATTGAGGCCGGTAAATCTCCGCGATGCTGTCGTGAAAGGACTGGCTGGGGCACACCCAGGCCTGAGCCATGTCGAGTGCGGCCGCGACCCGTTCGGTGTAGCTGCGCCATCTGGGCTCGTCGAGCCAGGCCGTGTCCCGGCAAGCCAGGGCCCAGGAGTTGACGCAGGAATGTGCGACGAGAACCATCGGCGCGCGCCAGGCAAAGGTGGCCTCCCGAAAACTATTGAGGTGAATGACGTCGGGCCTGAACCGGGCTTCGAGGCTCGTGAGGATGCCCTGCGCATGAGAAAGGTCTTGCCCTTCCGGATCCTGCCATTCGAGCGCGAGGTCCGTTTCGATCAGGCGCACCCGGGAACCACGCAGCATCTCGCGCTGCTCGGCCCGTGCGCGCGGACCCATGGTCACGAGGCTGACATCGGCGCCCGAGGCCGCAAGGTGGGATCCGAGCGCGCAGGAATAGGTCCAGACACCGCCGACGGTGTCGGTCGTCATCAGGACCCTGAAGTTCGGGCTGCGGCTCATGACGCCACCTGGAGCTCGAGGTCGGCGAGCGGGACCGGGCGATCGTTCTGCACGTCGCTGAACTGATCGAACATCGCGAGATAGTGCCGATGCGCGCGCTCCCAGGCGAAATCATCCGGCTCGCCCCACAGCTTCCGGTAATCTGGTGAGCCCGGGTAGGGATAGAGCGGAACCGGATCGTTGGCCCAGACGCCTGCGTCCTGCATTGTGCGGCGCCAGCGCTGCACGACGGGATCGTCGTCCTCGGGGACCTCGATCAGATTGGCCTGCACGAAGGGAACATGCCGGCGGGCTTCGACCAGCCGTGCGGCAAGCTGATCCGTCGTCATCTTGCAATTCTTGGCGAGCGCGGCGCGGCCCTCCACGGTCAGGCTCTCGATGCCGGCTTCGATCGAGACACAGCCGGCGCGGCCAAGCAGCGCGAGCATGTCGGGCTTCCAAAGGTCGATGCGCGTCTGCACGCCGAATTTCAGGCCGCGCGTGGCCAGCCCTTCCAGCAGTTCACTGTTTGGAAGGAAGATCTCGTCGACGAAGTAAACATATTCGATGCCTTGGTCGCGCATGCGGTCGATCTCGTCGAGCACGACGGAAGGCGGCCGCCTGCGATACGCGTTACGGAAATTCTCCTTGGCGCAGAACGTGCAGTTATACGGGCAGCCGCGCGAGGCCTCGACCTCAGCTCCAGCTGCGGTCGGCTCCGCCTCGAAGCGGTGATGGTGATGATGGTGGCGCCGGATCATCTCATCCGGCCAGCGCAGCGCCGGCTGGTCCTTGAAGTCCACGGCCTGCGGACCGCCATTGACGCGAATCGACGTGCCGTCCTCGAGGCACAGGCCGGGAAAGTCCCGCTCGCCATTGGCAAGACGCAGCAAGGATGTCTCGCACTCGCCCATCACGACGATATTAACGCCGAGTTTTCTCAGGGCCGTTCTCGGCGTCGTCGAACCATGAGGCCCGACCGCGATCAGGACCGGCGCAAGGTCGCGTACCGACCGCGCAAGCTCCTGCGGAACGCGCAGCTCGGGGGGCGCGCAGCGCCAGAACAAATAGGTCGGTGCCGTCGTGATGACAATCTGGTCGGGAGCGAACGCGCGCAGCTCGGCCTCGATCTCCCGGAGCGACAGGTCGAACATATGCGCGTCGAGCAGCAGCGTCCTATGCCCCGCCACCTTCAGGTAGTGCTCGGAGATTCCGAGCTCGAGCGGAAGGTGAGGGGACCGGCAGCCGAAATAGATGCTGCCACCAAAATCCCAGTTCGGGTTGATAAGGGCAACGCTCGTCATGCAAGCGCCTCGCGGTTGCCGTGTGACGATCCGAAGCGGCCGTCCAGCCAGGCGTGAAGCGAACGGAGGCCATCCGCGAGAGACGTCTGAGGAGTCCAGCCGAGCGCGGTGGACAGGGCCCGCGTATCGGTGACGTACCAGGGCTGGTCGCCGGGCCGCCAATCGGCGAAGCGGTATGTGACCTTGCGGCCGGTCAAATTGGTGATGCGGTCGACCAACTCCAGCAAGCTGACCGCATTGGCCGGGCCGCCACCGAGATTGAACACGCGTCCACGGGCGAGCGCGATGCGGTCGAGCACGGCGAGCCAGGCAGAGGCCGCATCCGACACGTGAAGCGCGTCGCGGACCTGGTTGCCGTCGCCATAGATCGTCAGCTCATTGCCGCGGATGGCGCTCAGCAGGAAATGGGCGATCCAGCCCTGATCCTCGGTGCCGAATTGCCGCGGCCCATAGATGCAGCTCATGCGCATCACCACGGTCTGGAGGCCGTAGACCCGGGCATAGTCGTGGACGTATTGATCCGCCGTTCCCTTGGAGCATCCATAGGGGCTGTAGAAATCCAGCGGCGCATTTTCCGAGACTCCGCCGGCCAGCAGATCGCTTCTCGGCGTGTAGCGGCGGCCGGTGAGCACGATATCACTGTCGTCGATCAAGCGCCCGTAGACCTTGTTGGTCGAGGCGAAAACGACGGGCGCGGCGCTGTTGTGCAGGCGAACGGCTTCGAGCACGTTCAACGTGCCGCGCGCGTTGATCTCGAAATCGGAGGCCGGATCGCTGACGCTGTCGGTCACGGCGACCTGGGCGGCCAGGTGCAGGACGGCACGGGCTTCACGTACGGCGTCGATCACCGGGATCGGCTCGCGGATGTCAGCAACGGTGATCGTGACCCGGTCGCCATGCCGGGACTTGAGCCACTGCGCGTTCTCGCGCACGCCGGCGCGGGCGAGATTATCCAGCACCAGCACGTGATCGCCGCGCTCCGCAAGCCGGTCGGCAAGGTTGCAGCCGATGAAGCCGCAGCCGCCAGTGATCAGGACGGGTCGCTTGTCTTGTTCACTCATCACGCGACCAATCCTCGTTGCAGCAGCTCGCTGGTGGCCCGCTCTGCCTGATCGTCGGCGATCTGGTCGGCGAGATACTCCGCGAGCTCCTGGAGCCCGTCCTTAAACGCGACGTGCGGCTCGAAGCCGAGAAGGTCGCGCGATTTTCCGATGTCGGCAAAGCAGTGTCGGATATCGCCGGCGCGATATTTTCGGGTGATCTCCGGTGCGATGCCACGGCGTCCCATGACCTCCGCCAGATCCTCCGCGACGGACAGGATGGTGCGGCTCTGGCCCGAGCCGATGTTGAAGACGTCTTGGGTGCGATCGGCCTCGAGCGCCAAGCGGCAGGCGCGGGCGACATCGTGCACATGGACGAAGTCGCGCCGCTGCCGGCCGTCTTCAAAGACGAGGGGTGGCCGGCCGTTGAGCAGCCGTGCGGCAAAGATCGCGAGTACGCCGGTATAGGGATTAGACAAGGCTTGACGCGGACCGAACACGTTGAAGAAACGCAGCGCCACCGTGGGAATGCCATAGGCTTTGCCGGTAATCAGGCACATGCGCTCCTGTGCATATTTGTTGAGAGCGTAGATCGAGCTGAGCGAGGGCTGCTTTGTCTCCGGCGTGGGCACGGGATCGAGCGGGTGGCCGGCTGTATCGCGCAGCTCCCAATTACCGCGGCGAAGCTGCTCGATCGTTCGTTCCTCGCAGGCGATGACGCTCTGATCGCCGCTTCGGTAGAGGCCCTCGCCATAAATGCTCATGGATGACGCCACCACCAGCCGCTCGACCGGCCGCTTTGACAGCGCCTGCAACAGCACGGCGGTGCCGAGCTCGTTGATCCTGACATAGTGTTCGATGTCATACATGCTCTGGCCCACGCCGACGGCGGAAGCGAGATGCAGGACCATGTCGGTGCCGCGCAATGCATGCTCGATCGCGAGAGCGTCGGTGACGTCGCCGACACTGAACTCCGCATCTCCGGCGAGATAGGCGGGACGCTGGCGGTTGCTGCCGTGGACCTGCGGTGAGAGGTTATCGAAAATCCTGACCTCATAGCCGGCCGCCAGCAGCACGTCGGCCGCATGTGAGCCGATGAATCCCGCGCCTCCAGTGATCAATACTCGCGTCATTCACCGCTCCGTGCCGCCGTGAGACCGATCCTGCGGATCGATCGCTGATGAGAATGGAAGCGCGCTCTGCTGCTTGGTCGGGCGACCGACGCGCCAGTCACATTTGGGAGTAGAAGCGGTGCAAGGAATGTTCGTTCCCTCGAAACCTACAAACGAAAATTTCTCTAACCTGGATCAATAACCCAGGTGAATCGGCGCACGCTGTGGTTAGAAATGCAGGCCGTGAAGCGGCGCCGGCAGTTCGAGATGTTTTGCGGCCGTCGCGCCGATATCCGCAAAGCCGGCGCGCCCGCCGATCGGAGAAGTCGATCGCGCGCTCCACGCCAAAATCGGCACTTGCTCCCGCGTATGATCGGTGCCGCTCCAGGTCGGGTCGCAACCATGGTCGGCCGTGATGATCAGGAGATCATCGTCGCGCAGGCGGTTTAGCAGCTCTGGAACGCGCGCATCGAAGGCCTCGAGCGCCGCTGCATAGCCGGCGACGTCACGGCGATGGCCGTACAGCGTGTCGAAATCGATGAAATTGGCGAACAACATCCCGCCCTCTGCAAGAGAGGCCAGCCCATCAAGCGTGGCATCGAACAGCGCTTCGTTGCCATCGCCACGCATGTTCCGCCCTGTCCCGCGATGGGCGAAGATGTCGTCGATCTTGCCGATGGTGACGACGTCGCGTTGCGCGCCTTCGGCGAGATCGAGAATGGTTCGCGCCGGGGGAGGAACAGAAAAATCCCGACGGTGGGAGGTTCGCTTGAAGTTGCCGGCTGACGTGCCGATGAACGGCCGCGCGATGACGCGCCCGATGTTCAGGGGATCGACCAGCCGGCGGGCAACGCGGCAGATATCATGGAGGCGTTCGAGCCCGAACGTCTCCTCATGCGCAGCGATCTGAAACACGCTGTCGGCCGATGTGTAGCAGATCGGTTCGCCGGTTCTGATGTGACGCTCGCCGAGTTCAGCGATGATCTCGATGCCGGAGGCGTGACAGTTTCCGAGGATGCCGGGCAATCGAGCCTGTTCGCACAGACGCTCCATCAGGTCGCGCGGGAAGCACGGCCTAGTTCTGGGAAAATAGCCCCAGTCGAACGGCACCGGCACACCGGCAATCTCCCAATGGCCGGATGGCGTGTCCTTGCCCTTCGATATCTCGCTGGCGCACCCAAATCGCGAATGCTCCGGAGAGCCAGTCAGCCCGGCCGGGACGCGCCCGGTGGCGAGACGGCAGGCCTGGCCAAGGCCTAGCGCAACCAGATTGGGGAGCTGAAGCGGTCCCTCCCGCTGTGGCCCATCGGCCCTGCCTGCGAAGCACATCTCGGCAATGTGGCCGATGGTGTCGGCACCCTCGTCGCCATAGCGGGCGGCATCAGGCGCAGCGCCGATCCCAACGGAGTCCAGTACCAGGATCAGGGCACGCATGTCGGCTCCCGGATGGTCGCATGCGAAGATGCTGCGGCGGACACAAGCCCCGTTCTCGCACAATACCGTTCGACCATTTGCGCGCAGAAATCCGCGAACTCGCTCACGTCGAGCGGCGGGCTGGTGTGATGAGGCTCGATACCCCGGTGCTCCGGCGTGAAGCAGAAGGTCACCGTGACCTGGAACTCGGCCAGCGCATCCATCTGCCGGTCGAACCAGTCGAGCGCGTTGGGACGGAAGCTGTCGGCCCAGGACAGGCCGGTCCTGAGATGCTGCACGCCCAGCCTGCGCATCCAGCGGACGGCATCATCGAGGCGGTGGTCCTCGAAATGAAACCACTGGCACAGGCCCATCGCAGGCGCATATTTTTCGAACAGCTCCGCCGAGGCTTTGGGCGTGCCGTCCTCGCGCAGC
This sequence comes from Bradyrhizobium sp. 139, assembly GCF_023074175.1. GTDB lineage: Bacteria > Pseudomonadota > Alphaproteobacteria > Rhizobiales > Xanthobacteraceae > Bradyrhizobium. The sequence goes on along the minus strand of NZ_JADPKS010000144.1, from coordinate 23,188 downwards.
AGGCCCATGTGGAAATGCCGATAATAGGAGGAGCCTTCAGCTTCCTTGTGCCGGGTGGTCGCTTCCCAATGGGACGGAAGATCGTAAAGGCTGTACCAGTGAATCCGCGGCGCACGGCCGGTCAATAATTCTGCGGTCCGGGTCAGTCCCCAAGCCTGCACCTCCTCGGCGCCGAAAGACGAGACTCCCACCTCCGTCACCCAGACCGGCAGCGAGGTGACCGCCTTGATCTCCTCGAGCTTGGCAGGCCACTCGTCGATCTGCCACAGGTTCCAGTCCAGCGGAAAGCCGTGCACGGCCACCGCATCGACCTGATCGAGCACACCACGTGCTTGCATGCTGCGGATGAAGGACGGATCGATCGGCGATATACCGCCGAGCACGCGCGGCAGTGTAGGATGCGCGCTGCGGATGGCCTTTCCGGCAGCGAGCGCCAGGCCGGCGAACATCGCCCAGTCCGGGTCGTTCAGAATGTCCCAATGCGACTTGTTGTTGGGCTCGTTCCAGATCTTGGCGGCCTCGATCATCGGTCCGTCTCCCGCGACGGAGAGACCGGACCTTCCGTCTGCGGACTTGCCGTCCGCTTGCAAAGATACACTTCGTCTTCCGGATGAGCGGCGATGGAGAAACCGGCACTGCGCAGCATGGCTTCGACGCAGGCGCGGTTCGGCACCCACCAATTGGTGGGATCGTCCGCATATTTGTTCTCGATGAAGTGCAGCTTTGGATAACCCGGCGAATCGAACTGATCTGTGGTCCAGAAATCGTAATTCCTGTCGATCGCATCGACGCGGCCGTCGCCGCGCAGCATCGATTGGAACAGCAGGAGATCGCCCGCCACGTGCTCGTGGATCAGGTCCAGCGCGAGCAGGGGATGGCGCAGATGGTAGAGCACGCCCATGAAGATCACGAGGTCGAATTTTTCGCGCAGCTGTCCGACGTCATAGGCTGACATCTTGCGGAATTCGATCTTCAATCCGTTCACCTCGGCGGCGAAGCGGGCTTGCTCGAGATATTCGTCGTCGGTATCCAGGCCGAGTACGCGCTCGGCGCCCCGCCGCTTCATCTCCATGGCGTAGAAGCCGGCATTGCAGCCGATATCGAGCACGGTCTTGCCTTCGAGACGGTCCGCGATGATCCCGGAGAAGCGTCGCCATTTCACGTTGGGATAGTCGCCGAGAAAGTGTGAAGGCGCTGTCGGCACGCCCTTCAGGTCCAGATTGTGAAACCATGGCCCGAGTGCATCGATGCGCTGGCGGATTTCCTCGCGGGAGAGGGCGCCTCTGCTCATGCGGTCACTCCATTGTTCATTGCGGGGGGTGAACGGGTTGCCTCGGCCGAACCGCCGGCCAGCAATCGAGAGCGGCCGTTCCCGGCGGAGCTTTCCGCGAGCAACGCCATTGCCGTCCGGTAGCCGTCGATGGTGCCGACGTCGACATAGGCCTCGCCAGCCTTGACCCCGAGTCCCCGGCCGCCGGCTCCGATGTATGCATTGACGAGCGTCCCGAAATATTCATCCCGGCGGTCGCGCTTCGTCCAGAGCGACTGGAGCTCGCGAAATCCGTTCGCGGACATCTTGAAGGCGCCCCATATCCATTTCGACGTCGCACCAGGCTGCTTCACCTGGATCTCAGTCACCTGCTCGCCCTCAAGCACGACCGCGTCAAAGAATTCGGGATGTTCGACCGGAAACAGCAGAAACGACAGGTCGGCGGCAGGCAGCGCCTGCAGGGCCGCCTGGGGGAACCATACGGTATCCGGAAGTCCGACAATGACGTCTTCGTCATGGCCGACGACCGTGCTCGCCCTGAACACGGCATCGCACAGCCCCGACGCGTCGGGCTGCACGACATAGGCGAGCTGGGCGTTGCCATAGTGATCCCCGAAATACTCGAGGATGTCGGATTTTCCGGGGGAGATCACGAAACAAATCTTGTCCGCACCACCGAGGATCAGGCGTTCCAGCAGATATTCCGATACCGCACAGGGGCGGTCCGTGCCGCCGTCGCTGCGGCTTCCGACCGGAAGCAATTCCTTTGAGAAGGCGAGCGGCTGGATGCGGCTACCGCGGCCCGCGGCCGGAACGATGCCCCACATGGTCAGGCCTCCTCGGGTTGCTGCCGGTGCGCGCCGAGCGATGCCGACTGCTCGAGCAGCGAAATCAGTTCGCCGGCGCGTTTGTCGGATGTGTGCTGATCCATGATCCGTTCATATGCGCGCCCGGCAATGTGCTGGAGCCCGGCGTCGGTCATCGTCAACGCAGCAAGCGTGTCCTTCTCATCGCGCGCGATCAGGATGTCCTGCCCGGGTGCAAGGAATTCATCGATCCCCGGCCAATCGTCGCTGAGCAGTGGGACCTTGCAGGCAGCAGCTTCGAACAAACGGCCGGACGGGCACCAGCCCATCTCCGCCATGGCCCGGCGCGTGACGTTGAGTGTCAGCCGGGACGAAGCAAAGAACGACGCGTGCTCTGACGGCGGCAAGTGCTGCACGAAGTAGATGTTTGGTGACCAGGGAAAATCTTCCGGGTATTGCGCACCGCCGATCAGGAAGCGCAGATCCTGCCGTGCCCGTGCGGGTTCGACGAAGAGAGCCTCGAGCGCGCGCTGACGATCCTCGGAATATGTGCCGAGATAGGACAGATCCGCGCGGTAGTGCGGCTGAGACCGGACCGGCCGATGGATGTCCGTGTCGACATGGCCGTAGAGTGGACGGACGTTGCAGGCGCCGAGCCTGTCGCGAAATTCATTGCAGATGCGGGGACCGCCGGTGAAGCTCAGGACCAGGGCGAAATCTCGCAGGCCGCGCGGCCCAATATAGGAAACGGCCTCTCCGGCCATCAGCTTCGCCAGCGTGACCGGTGTGTCGAGATCGTAGAACACGGGCACCGCGCGCCCCTCAGACAGGGCAAGCTCGGTCGCGGCGATCGCGTCGGGACAATAGGAGGTCACGATCGCGACATCGGCATCACGAAGGTCGCTGCGCGCCAAGGGGTGCACATCCTCCCAATTCGAGAACAGTCGTAATTGGCCGCCGGGCAGTTCGTACAAATCCCGCGCGCCGGCGTAATAGGGCACGTCGCGCTCGAAAAAGACGACGCTGTGCCCGGATCGCGCGAGATGCTTGCAAAGCCCACGCCACAAAGTCGCGTGACCGTTGCCCCAGGAAGAGGAAATTGTCAGGCCGAAAATGACGATCTTCACGCTGGCACCCGCTGATTGATCCCGGTGATCTTGATTCCGCGATTGTCCACGCTGAGCGTGCTGACGCTGCCGGGGTCGATCTCGATCGAGAGGAAGTCGTCGAGCCCTTTCCGGGAATAGTGCAGCAACGCCGCACGGATTGGCTCGGCATGGCTAACGGCGACGACGGTGCCGGGACCGTGATCAATGCGCACCTGCTCCAGATGGGCGACGACGCGCTTCTGGAGCGACCGCATGCTTTCGCCGCCCGGCGGACGGTTCGTCCCACGTTGTTCGTTCCAGCGCGACCATCGCGGATCCCGGGCGAGCGCCTCGAAGGATTGTCCGGTCCATTCGCCGTAGTCGAGCTCGTCGAGCGCGGGCACGATCTCGACCGGCAGGCCGAAGCGCGCGGCCAGGATGCAGGCCGACTGCATGCAGCGCCGCTGCGGGCTCGATTGAATCATGGTTGGTCGCGGGCCGAAGGTATCGGCGTATCGCGCGATTTCCTCGCAGCCGAGATCATCGAGCTCTACGCCCTTCATCCGGCCGCATAGCGTGCGGCCGAGCAGGGCATGATGCCCGTGGCGGATCAGATGAATGATCTTCACCATCAGGTGTACGCCTTGTCGTCGATGAAGGCGCGCGTCCGCCGTCCGGCTTCCTCATCCGTGAACTGCTGCGGCGGCGACTTCATGAAATAGCTCGAGGGGCCCGTCAGCGCGCCGGCCTGCCCGCGGTCCATGGCGAGCTTGGCGCAACGGACCGCGTCGATCACGACACCTGCCGAATTTGGGGAGTCCCAGACCTCGAGCTTGACTTCCGCGCTCAAGGGGACACCGCCGAACGTCGTGCCCTCCAGGCGGATGAAAGCCAGCTTGCGATCTGTCAGCCACGGCACGTGGTCGCTCGGGCCGACATGAATATTGTCGGCGTCCATGGGCACGTCGAATTGGCTGGTCACTGCCTGAGTTTTGGAGATCTTCTTCGAGGTCAGCCGCTCCCGCTCGAGCATGTTCTTGAAATCGGTGTTGCCGCCGACGTTAAGCTGGTAGGTTCTGTCCAGCCGCACGCCGCGTTCACGGAAGAGATTGGCGAGCACGCGGTGCAGAATGGTGGCGCCGACCTGGCTCTTGATGTCGTCGCCTACGATCGGCAGGCCTGCATTCTCGAAGCGTCGTCGCCAGTCGGGGTTCGAGGCAATGAAGACCGGGATGCAATTGACGTAGCCGCAGCCGGCCTCGATCGCGCGCGCGGCGTACCATTCGCTCGCGCGCTGCGAGCCGACCGGGAGGTATGACACCAGCACGTCCGTGCGCGACGTCGCGAGCACTTCCGAGACATCGGCTTCCGGGACATCCGCAACCGGAATGTCCTCCTTGAGATAGTGGCCGACGCCGTCCATGACCGGGCCGCGCTGGACGATGACGCCGGTCTGCGCAACCTCGGAGAACCGATGCGTGTTGTTCGGACATGCGAAGATCGCCTCGGCGACGTCGCGGCCGACCTTGCCGGCGTGGACATCGAAGGCCGACGCGACCTGAATATCGCTGATGTGATAACCGCCGAGATCTGCGTTCATCAGCCCAGGCACCGGCTCATTCGACTTGGCGTTCCGGTAATAGGAGAGCCCCTGAACGAAGGAGCTCGCACAATTGCCGACACCGACGACGCCGACGCGCACGCGCCGCCTGTCCTGAAGACGAGAATGCATGGATCGAAGCCCTCCGGAAGCATGCGGTGTTCACGTAAGTACGTCGGCGAACGTGGGGAACGTATGTTCGTTCCTGAACTCACGGCACTATGCCCGCGCCTTTTCGGATTCTGGGCGACAAAATCCTGCGCGCTTAACCTGGGATAAAATCCGGGGCAGTTTGAAGGGAACGAAGAGCTTCCAGGATGAAGATGAAGAAGATGATGATGCTTTGAGGGAGCCCCACATCGTACGTTCGAAAGAACAAATCCTGTCGGCCGGCGTTCACGGCGAATAGTCCGACGCGATGGCCAATCCGTCGCTCGGTCTTGTCAGCAACCGAGGTGTCACATGTCTTCCAAATCAGAAAGCAGCGAAGCCCAGCAGACCACCAGTCACGACGTCATCCGGAAATGGACGGAGGAGCGCGGTGGGAAGCCCGCCACGGTCAAGGCCACGGAGGAGGACGGGCACGCCGGCATCCTGCGCATCGATTTCGATCCGCCCGACCAAGCGCTCGACCGGATCAGCTGGGACGAATTCTTCGCAAAGTTCGACGAGACTGGCATTGCGTTCCTTCACCAGGACCGCACCAAGGACGGCAAGATGAGCCGCTTCCATAAATTCGTGCGGCGCTGATCGGATCATTGCGAGTGTCGGGCAGCTGGACCGAGGCGATGCGCGCAGGCGACTTCGAACGCGCCTGGGCGATCAACGACCGCGATCTGACGATGGTTGCGTATCCCCCAAAGCACATCGGGCCACGTCACCTCCAGCGGATCTGGCGCGGTGACGACTTGAAGGGCAAGGACGTGCTGGTCCGCTGTTATCACGGGCTCGGCGACACCATCCAGTTCCTCCGTTTCATGCGGCCGCTTCGTGACATCGCGCGTCGCGTTACGGTGTGGTGCCAGGGCGAGCTTCTGCCGCTGGTCGAGCGAGCGGCTGGCGTCGATCGTGCCCTTGCGCTCCACGAGGGTGTCCCTGACCTCGACTTCGAGGTCGATATCGAGATTATGGAAGTGCCGCATGCCATAAGGTCGCGGCGGGACCAATTCGAGATGCGCGCACCGTATGTGTCGTTGCCATCCGCAGGCGATCCGAATTTGCCTCGATATGGCATGGCCGTGGGCCTGGTCTGGGACGTCGGCGATTGGGACAAGAGACGCGCCATTCCAGCCGCACTGTTGCGGCGCCTGGCCATAGCAGGCGTGACACTCTATTCGCTCCAGCGCGGAGCCAAGGCGGGCGAACTGGCCGAGATCGGCGCGAGCGACATCAGTACGCCCGATATTGCGGCTCTCGGTCATCTCCTCCAACGGCTCGATCTCCTGATTTGCGTCGACACCATGGTTGCCCATCTTGCGGGAGCCCTCGGATGTGAGGCGTGGGTCTTGTTGCATGCCGATTGCGACTGGCGCTGGCCGTCAGACGAGGCTCACTCCTTATGGTATCCGAGCCTGCGGCTGTTTCATCAGAGGACGCTGGGTAATTGGGATGTCGTGCTTGCGCAGGCGCGGACGGCGCTGGTTGGGCGCTCCGGCGGTCTCCTCCAGCGCGTCGTTTGAAAATGGCTCAAGCGAGCGCAACGTCCGCCGTAAGCGGCCCGAGATGGGACGGCGGCCCATCGTCATAATTGGGCCGAATCCCCAGATAGGCCGGATCGAATCTTGCGAGCCGCACAAGTGCCGGCCAGTCCGTGATAGTCATGGTCTTGCCTTGCCATTGCAGAAGGTTGCATCGGCGCAGTTCCTGGATGGTGCGGTTGGCGTGGACTGGGGAGATGCTGCACGCCGCGGCAAGGTCCGATTGGGTGAACGGTGATGGCAGTCTGAAATCTCTCGCAAGGCCGACATTTTGCAGGCGCATAGTGATCTCGCACAGCAGATGCGCCACGCGCGCCAGTGCATCCCGACTGCCCAGGTTGACCGTCCAGTTGCGCTGAATGGCCAGGTCGGTGATCAGCATCAGCAGCAATGCGCGCGACATGGCGGGCGAGCGCGTGGACAGATCGTGAAAGAAGCGATGCGGCACGAGGGCGACGATGGTAGGGCCGAGCGCTATCAGGTTGCCGCTGACGCGAGGGCGATAAAGCGTCTCTAGATTGGCGATGTCACCGGGAACGCAGATTGACGTGATCTGCCCGTCCGTGCTCTCCGCATCCTGCCAGGACAGATACCCCTGGAGCAGCAGACAGCATTGGGTGGCATCGTCGCCATGCCGCAGGATGATCTGATGCGAACTTAGATGCGCAATTGTGCTCGCCATGTCCGCAAGCAGGTGGAGATCATCGGCAGCTACGGTGGCGAGGCTCGCCAACCGGTCGGCGAGCTTGGAGAATGCAAATCCTGCTTGCATTGGTCGTCCATTGCCCGCTGCCCGTCTCCTAGTCTGATCAAGGAGAACGGCAGAACGCATTAAACTTTGATAATTCGCAACATTCATGCGCATTATCTGGTTCCAAAGCTTACGCCAGAACCATTGGTCGTATCGAGAAGATCGCTGCCTTTGGTCATCGCGACTCCCCGGGCACGTTGCAAAACCCGCTATCTGGCGCATTCGGGTACCTCCACGCTGGTGCCCCGCGCCCCATGCGCAAACGTTCTCATGCAAGCATCAGTGCCAGCCGGTTTCCGGCGTCGGTGGCGAACCTAGCTCCATAGTAGTCCAGTTTGCGCTTGCGCTATCTTGAGATGTAATCGGAACATTTGGACTGAGCGTCCATTATTGAAAAGGACCTATTTAGGATTGGGCTTATGGGCATCGAGCGTATGCACTCGCCGAGGTATTGGCAGATGCGGGCGGAAGAATTCCGCACCAAGGCCGACAATTGCGAGCATGTTCAAACCCGGCGGGCGCTTCGCGACGTCGCGAAGAATTACGATGAGCTAGCTCGCCGAGCCGTACAAATCCGAACCCTTCAAGATATGGATGAGCGTCCAGCAGGGAAGAGACGCCACCTTCAATCCCGGCAGTTGGGGGCCGAGCCGCATCTACTGGAATGAGCACGCCGTCGAGCGCGCCATCCGACACGCTTCGTTGATCAGGCCGAGCGCGAAGTCGCCGTCCGTTGGTGGACGGGACGCCTGTGTCGGTGCGCTGCGCTGTGTTGGAAGGTTCCGGTTGCGGTTCTGCGCTCACGTCAGCTGCCTGAGCTTCTTCAGCGGATTGAGCTCGCGGGGCTTGTCCTGCTCGTTGGGGCCACTTCCCGCTTGCGCTTTACCGTCATCGTGAAGATTCTGGTCGCCGATAATCTCGCCGACGGCTTGCCTTGCCGACGATCCGTTGCTGAAGATCCTTGGTCTTGCCCATGAAGTCTTGCCCATGAAGTCTTGCCCATGAACCTCCTCCAACTTGACCTGCCTCCAAGCTCATGAGCGCTACCCCGGCGCCTGAAGGGAGGCGAGCGCCGGGGCTGCGGCTTCGTGCAGTCTGCCTCCGGCAGGGGGGACGTCGGAGGCGTTGATCAGATTCTCTGACGCGCGAATGGTTCCTTCCCGCCGCCATCACCGGGCCTCGAGTGCGATGATCACGCCTTCGTTGCCCCGGAGCAGGATGGAAGCATCCGGCAATAGCTGGGAGAGCCGGTCCAGATGTGTCGACATCAAGAGGCGGCCGTGACCCTGCCAGTGCCATTTCCTGGGCTCGGCGCCGATGTTGAGCGCGACCAGAATTTCGTTCCGGCTATCCGTCCGCTTGTAGGCAAGAACGTCGTTCTGCGATCGTAGAGGCTCGTAACCGCCCTGGCGCAGGCATGAATGCTCGCGCCGCAGCGCCATCAGCGCGCGAAATAGCGCCAGGATCGAGCGCTCGTCGCGTTGCTGCCCGGCCACGTTGGCCACGCCATCAGAAGGCTCCAGCGGAAGCCATGGACTGCCCGTGGTGAAGCCGCCGTCGGGGCTGTCATCCCACCGCATCGGCGCGCGTTCCGGGTCGCGGCACAGCCCGTAGCCTGGCACGAGCTTCTCGAAGGGATCGCGGATGCGGTCGGACGGAATGGAGACGCGCTTGCGGCCGATCTCGTCGCCCATGAAGAAGAACGGCGTTCCCCGCAGCGTCATCAGCAACATCGCTAGCACGCGCACCTGCGCGTCACCGACCTTGCTCGCGATCCGCTGCTTGTCGTGACCGCCGACGACCCAGACCGGCCAAGCATGCTCCGGGATCGCGTTGAAATAGGCATCGATCGTTGCCTGCAACGAAAGGGCATCCCACCGCGAGTCGAGCAGGGCGAAATTGAGCGGCAAATGCAGGCGCGGCCGGTCGTTGCCATAGAAGTGGCCGATGCGGTCGATCTTGCCCTGGACTTCGCCGCAGAGCAGCCGCTCCGGATAGTCGTCGATCACTTCACGGATGAATTCGATGCAACTCATCGTCTCCGGCCGGTCGTCGGTGAACACGGGCGTCAAACGCTGCGGCGGTGGTTTGCTCTTGGCTTTCGGATTGGGCGGATTGTCGCGCAGGAACTCGTCCTTGATCAGGACCGCGCTGGCATCGACGCGAAAGCCATCGACGCCGCGCTCGAGCCAGAAGCGCATGGCATCGGCGATCGCGGCGCGCACGGCCGGATTGCGCCAGTTGAGGTCGGGCTGCTCGACCAGGAAGGAATGATAATAATATTGCCGCCGTGTCTCGCACCATTCCCAGGCGCTGCCGCCGAAACGGCTCAGCCAATTGTTGGGCGGGCCGCCATTTTCGGCCGCATCGACCCAGATGTACCAATCGGCCTTCGCGCTGTTGGGCGAGCTGCTGCTCTCGACGAACCATTCGTGATCGTTCGCGGTGTGATTGGGCACGAGATCGAGGATCAGGCGGATCTCTGCCGCGTGCAGGGTCTTGAGGAGGCGGTCGAACTCGTCGAAGCTGCCGAAGGCAGGGTCGATGGAGCAATAGTCGGAGATGTCGTAGCCGAGGTCGCGGAAGGGGCTCTTGTAGATCGGCGTCAGCCACACCGCGTCGACGCCGAGCCATTTCAGGTAGTCGATCCGAGACGTCAGGCCGGCGAGGTCGCCCTTGCCGTCGCCGTTCGAGTCCTGGAAGGAGATCAGTGCGATTTCGTAGATGACGGCGGGTTCCCACCACGCAACTTCGTCACGGGACTCGACGCTCATTGCCTTGCTTCACCTCGCCGTACCAGAACTTCGCTCGATCTCAGGACTGCCCGACCGTGGCATGCGCTGCGATCTGCTTTGCCGCGCTTCGCGCGCTCTCGATGCCCTTGGGGAAACCGCTGCGGTTCGGATACAGCTTGCGCCGTGCGTCGCGCGGCGGCCGTTGCGGCTTGGTGTCCTGCGCGGCGCGGTAGTCGAGCATTGCGATGCCGCCGACCATCAGCAGCGCCAGTGCGATGTTGCCCTTCTTGGGATTGTCGGCCGTCAGCCCCGAGAGCAGCGCGGCGGCATCGAGGCCGTCGCCGCCGACGCGGGCCCACAGGCCGGCGTTCTTGTCGACCGAGAGCGACATGATCCCGGCAAGGATCTCCCGCACGCCGAAGGCGCGGACCAGCGTCTCATGGCCTTCCACGCCCAGGGTTTCCGTGACACGCCGTGGCGCAAAGAACTCAACGACACCGAGACCGATGCTGAACCAGCCGAGCGCGCGCGCGAGCTGGTCTTCCGGCCGCTTCAGGCTGGGCCCACCCTCGACGATCCTGGGGTCGCCCTTGGTGCGTACGATGTTGGAGAAATGAAACATTGGTCCTGCTCCTCAGGGCTTCAGCACAACCTTGACGCAGGAATCGCGCTTGTCGCGAAACACCTGGTACATCTCGGGGCCTTGGCTGAGCGGCACGGTGTGGGTGATGACGAAGGACGGATCGATCTGGCCTTCTTCGATGCGGTGGAGCAGGTCGTCGCTCCAACGGTTGACGTGGGTCTGGCCGGTCCGCATCGTGAGCCCCTTGTTCATGAAGGCGCCCATCGGCATGTTATCGGAGAGGCCGCTATAGACGCCGGCGACGGAGATAACGCCGCCGGGCCGGCAGACATAGATCATCTCGCGCAGCACATGCGGCCGGTCGCTTTCGAGCATCACCATCTGCTTGGCGCGATCGAGCAGCGTGTCGGGCTGCGAAGCCAGTACGTGCGCCTCCATCCCGGCGCAGTCGATGCACTTTTCGGGTCCCTTGCCGTCGGTGAGTTCGTTCAGCCGCTCCACCACGCTTTCGGTTTCGAAGTTGATGGTGGTGGCGCCGCCGGCTTCCGCCATGCTGAGCCGCTCGGGCAGGCAGTCGATCGCGATCACCTGGTTGGCGCCGAGCAGGATGGCGCTGCGGATTGCCATCTGTCCGACCGGGCCGCAGCCCCAGATCGCGACCGTGTCGGTCGGCTCGATGTCGCAATGCACGGCGGCCTGCCAGCCGGTCGGGAAGATGTCGCTGAGGAACAGCAATTGCTCGTCGGGGACGCCGTCGGGGACCTTGATGTGGGTGGCGTCGGCGAAGGGTACGCGCAGATATTCGGCTTGGCCGCCGGGATAGCCGCCGGTCAGATGGGTATAGCCGAACAGGCCGGCGCAGGAATGTCCGAACACCTTTTCAGCGAGATGACGCTTGCGGTTGGTGGTTTCGCAGACCGAGAAATTGCCGCGCTTGCACTGGTCGCATTCGCCGCAAATGATCGTGAAGGGCACGACGATACGGTCGCCCTTTTTCAGCTTGCCGTCGACGCCCGAGCCGACCTCGACCACTTCGCCCATGGTCTCGTGGCCCATGATGTCGCCGGGCAGCATGCCCGGAATGAAGTTGTGAAAGAGGTGCAGGTCGGAGCCGCAGATGGCGCAGCTCGTGACCTTGATGATGGCATCGCGCGGGTCCTGGATCTCCGGATCGGTGACGGTGTCGCACCGGATGTCCTCCTTGCCGTGCCAAACCAGCGCCTTCATCTCCGTCCTCCGGGCTGAACCAGTTGGCATCTAAGTCCAGGAATGAACGATGGTTGCTATCGCCGGGCGCAAATTGTTGGCACTGCACCGGTTCAGGCAGATAGGAACGAGGGAGCAGGGGAATTGATTGTGCGTGATCATCTCAATGCCAGGGATACGTCACATGCCCGCCAATCAACTCGCCGTCGTCACCGGCGCCTCCACCGGTATCGGCCTGGAGCTCGCCAGGTGCTGTGCCCAAGCAGGGTTCAACCTCGTCATTGCGGCGGACGAGCCCGCGATCGAGAGGGTGGCCGTCGATCTCCGCAGGCTTGGCGTCAGCGCGGAGGCGGTCGAGGCCGATCTCGCCACCACCGAAGGGGTCGACAAGCTCTGTGCTGCCGTGGGCGACCGGCCGATCGCCGCGTTGCTGGCCAACGCCGGCGTCGGCCTCGGCAAGGCCTTCCTCGATCAGGATTTCGCCAGGATCAAACATCTCGTCGACACCAACATCACCGGCACGCTCTATTTGATCCATCGCGCCGGCAACGAGATGCTGCGGCGCAATTCCGGCCGCATCCTGATCACGGGCTCGATCGCCGGCTTCACGCCCGGCAGCTTTCAGGCGGTCTACAATGCCAGCAAGGCCTTTCTCGATTCATTCTCGTTTGCGCTGCGCGAGGAGCTGCGCGACAGCGGCGTCACCGTCACCTGCCTGATGCCCGGCGCCACCGAGACTGAATTCTTCCGGCGCGCCGACATGATGGACACCAAAGTCGGCACCGAGCAGAAGGACGGTGCCTACGAGGTCGCCAAGGCCGGCTTCGATGCGATGATGCGGGGCGAGGCCGATATCGTCACCGGGCTGAAGAACAAGGTCCAGACCATGGTCGCCAACGTTACGCCGAACGAGATGTTGGCCAAGCAGCATCGCAAGATGGCAGAGCCGGGCACGGCGAAGTCGTAGAACGATACCGTCGAAATCGTGGCGGAGCGGCGCGGCTCATCCCGCGGACCGACAAAGGAGGACGCCGATTCACATCGATTCACATAGCCTAATGCGGAAAGCTCCCCGAGCCATCAGACTGGTTCGGCTGGAAAAGGGGGCTGTGATGCCGATGGATCGCGTCGAACAGGCCTTTGTCGCAACGGCAATCACGGGTTTCCTCGTGATGATGGCGGCAATCGTCTGGATGATGATAGGCTGACGGCCGGGAGGCTTGCTGATTTGCGGGTCGCGCTACCTTATGCTGCGGTGCTCCTGTGCCTGGCGGTGACCGCCTGGCTCGCTTTCGCGCATTTGTTCTGATCGTCGTTCTGCCCATCAACTCTGCGGATCGGCGATGAGCGCGGCCAGCCTCTGCGCCATAGCCGAAAGATCGATCGGTTTTTCCAGGAGCGGCACGTCTTGGAATTCCGGACTGATTGTGATCCTGTCGTATCCGGTCGTGAACATGAAGGGCACGTTCCGCGCCTTCAGTTCGCGGGCCACCGGAAAGATCATTTCGCTGCGGATGTTCACGTCGAGCACGGCGGCATCCAGAATGCTGCCGTCGTGCAGGATCCTGAGCGCGTCCTCGATATCACCCACCGGGCCCGCGACGTCTGCGCCGAGCGCGCGAAATGTCCTGCCAATGTCATCGGCGAGAAAATATTCGTCCTCGACAACGAAAATGCGCCGCCCGCTAAGCGGCATCCGCGGACGCGACGACGTCGGCGATATCGCCATGGTGCCTCTCCATGCCTTCCTTTGCAGTCCGTAGGAACATAGGGCCAGGACCCGCCTTGGTACAAACGATGCAAACGAAGGTGAGTTCCATGAGCAACCGCGACATCATCGTCATCGGGGGCTCAGCCGGAGCGACCCAGCCCCTGAAGCAGATCCTGAGCCGTCTGCCACCGGACCTGCCGGCAGCCGTTTTCATCGTCCTGCACATTCCGGCGCAGGGCATCGGCATTCTCTCGACGGTCGCCAGCAGCGCCGGCCCGCTTCCGGTCCGGCAGGCCGAAAACGGCATGAAGATCGAGCCCGGGCAGATCTATCTGGCCGCACCGGACCATCATCTGCTGCTGTCCCAGGATCACGTGTTCCTCGGGCGCGGTCCGCGCGAGAACATGGTGCGGCCGGCCATCGACGCCTTGTTTCGCTCGGCCGCCATCAATCACGGCCCACGCGTGATCGGCGTGCTCCTCAGCGGCCTGCTGTCCGACGGTGCGGCCGGTCTCAACGCCATCAAGCGTTGCGGCGGGATCTCGGTGGTTCAGGATCCCTCGGACGCCATCGCCGATGAAATGCCAAGGAGCGCCCTGGAGGCGACCATCATCGATCTTTGCGTCCCCGGCGCCGGAATGGGCGATGTTCTGTCCGATCTCGCCAGGGAGGCCGCCGGCGTCGCGCTGCCGATCCCGCCGGAGATCCGGCTCGAGGTCGAAATCGCGGCCGGCGAACGGATCGGCAGCGACAATCTCGCGTCGGTGGCTGATCCGGTTGCGCTGACCTGCCCGGCCTGCGGCGGCGTGCTGTCCGAGATCAGGGAATCGCGCCCCATGCGCTTTCGTTGCCAGGTCGGTCACGCCTTCACCGCCGACGTCCTCGCAAAGGAGCAGGAGGGGCGAGTGGATGAAGCCTTGCGGGTCGCGCTGCGCATCATCGAGGAGCGGGCGGAGCTAGTGCAGCGCATGTCCGCCGACGGCCGGCGCAGCGGCCGGCCTGCGGTTGCCGAGATGTACCAAACGCGGGCGGCCGAGTATCGCGAATATGCCGACATGATCCGGCGGGTCGTGCTAAAGTCGCTTGATCCTCCGGCTCACAAGCGGGAGGCTTGAGGGCTTCGCCATGGCCATTTCCCTTGCCGAATGGACCGAGCAGCTCGATTCCGAGCGCCGCCATCTGATCAGGGCCGATCGGGATATCGAGGAGGGCTGGCAGCGCATCCGCGACCAGGAGGATCGGGCCCGTGAACTCAATGCCGGCGGCCGCGACGCGCATCAGGCGGAACGGTTGGTCGAGGTGCTGAAGCAGACCCTGACGGAATGGCTGCGCCATCGCGCCCTGATCGAGCAGCGCATTGCCTATCTTCGGCAGCAAGTCGGTCCGGAGTGATCCGGGGGGCGTTGGCAGGCCGCCTGAACTCGACGCCGAGCTCGAACATAAAGTCGAGTTGCCGCTCGACGCTGCGGCGCAAACGATCGTTCTCGCGGAGCAGCCGGCGGGCGGTCGCGGTAGCATCCTCGGCCCGCCTGATCAGGGCCGCGAGTTCTTCCGACGTCTGCATCACGAGGCTCCTGCCGTACGCGACTATGGGCCTTCGGTCGGGAATTGACAACGATGCTCACAGTATGGGCTGTATGGACGCGGCGTGACTTTTCCGCCTTTCACCTGTCGGGACAACCTCAATTCTGCTACTTGCGGCGAGCGGGTGCCCGCTGGTTCCCGTCACTGAATGAGAGCTACCGAGACCATGCATGAAGTTGGCGACCAGCCGGTCGAAAGAGAGCGCCAGATCAGGTCCCCGCTGATCATCGGGGTGGGTGCCCCGCCGGCCCCTCTGGATAGCATCGAGCGTTTCTTTGCCAAGCTGACCGTTGGGGCCGACCAGGCCGTCGTGCTGGCGCTTCAACATCATGAGGGCTTCGACGAGCCGCGGCTGCGCCAGATCGTGCAAAATTCCAACGGCGGCGAGGTCTCCGACATCGGCGACGGTCAGACCGTCGAGGGCGGCACGATCTATCTGTGCCCGCCGGCGATGATCACGACCATCCGGGGCGATCGCTTCGCGGTCCGCGAGGCCGAGCAGGCGCCCGGCGAGCGGGCCACGATCGACAGCTTCCTGGTGTCGCTGGCGGAAGAACGCGCCGAGCAATCGATCGGCGTGATCCTGTCCGGCATCGGCGGCGACGGCACGCTGGGTACCGCGACGCTGAAGGATCACGGTGGTCTCGCCATCGCCGAAAAGGGCGCGAGTGACGAGGCCGATCATCTGAAAGACGCCAATACGCCGGCGGCGATCGCCGACTACGTGCTCTCTCCGGAAGAGATTGCCGAGCACATCCAGGTCTATGCCCGTCATCTGCGGCGGCTGGAGGAGAAGCAGGGGTTCGACGAGGTGCTGGCCGCTGCAGCGACCTCGCTGTCGCGCATCGCCGACATCCTGCGCAGCAAGACCGGCAACGATTTCTACGGCTACAAGCAGAACACCTTCCTGCGCCGCGTGCAGCGGCGGATGCAGGTGGTCCAGATCGCCGAGATTTCCGCCTATGTCGATTTCCTGCGCAACGACAAGGACGAGGCGCAGCACCTCTTCAACGATCTCTTGATCGGCGTCACCGAATTCTTCCGCGACAAGCGCGAATTCGAGGTGCTGGAGAGCCAGATCGTCCCGAAGATCTTCGAAGGCAAGGGCGCGGGCCAGCAGGTTCGCGTCTGGGTGCTCGGCTGCGCCACCGGAGAGGAGGCCTATTCGATCGGTATCCTCCTGCGCGAGCACATGGCCGGAATGGACTCCGCGCCGCAGGTTCAGATCTTCGCTACCGACATCGACGGACGGGCGCTGGCGGCCGCGCGGGTCGGCCGCTACCGCACCAAGATCGAGGCGGACATGACCAGCGAGCGCCTGGCGCGCTGGTTCGTGCGCGAGGGCGATACTTATTGCGTGGTCAAGGAGCTGCGCGAGATGTGCATCTTCTCGCAGCACAACGTGATCAAGGACGCACCGTTCTCCAAGCTCGATCTCGTCTCCTGCCGCAACCTGCTGATCTACCTCAATGCCGAATTGCAGAACCGGGTGATCCCGCTATTCCACTTCGCGCTTCTGCCGGATCGCTTCCTGTTCCTCGGCAATTCCGAGAACGTGACGCGGCATCCAAAACTGTTCGCGCCGATCGACCGCCGCGCCCGCATCTTCAAGAAGCTGGAGACCGGAACGCGGCTGCCGCCGGAATTTCCGATCACGACCGCCGCGGGGAGGGCACGCGCCGAGGTGCCGCCGTTGCGCTCGTTCCGCCCCGACATCGGCCTGGAGCGCCGCGCGCAACGGATCGCGGAGCGCTACGCGCCCGCCTATGTCATCACCGACGGCAACTTTCAGGTCCTGCACTTTTCCGGGCGCACCGGCCGCTACATCGATCCGACGGCAGGCGCTGCCACGCTCGACCTGCTCCAACTCGTTCACCGCGATCTCCGCTTGGAACTGCGCGCGGTGCTCAGCCGCGCGGCGGAGAGCGATGAGCCCGCCCATGCCGAGCAGGTGCAGCTCGGCGCCAATGGCCATCGCACTCTCGTCGACATCACGGTGGAGCCGATCCGGGAGGGCGTCGGCGGCCACCGCAATTTCGTCGTCCTGTTCAAGGACGGCCCGGTGCGCACCATCGATGCCGATCAGAGCAATCCCAATGCGCTGGTGCAGACCGAGCATGTCGAGCGTATCGAAAGCGAGCTGCGGGCGACGCGGGAGCGCCTTCAGGCGACCATCGAAGAGCTCGAAAGCACCAACGAGGAGCTGAAGTCCTCGAACGAGGAATACCAGTCGCTCAATGAAGAGCTTCAGTCCGCAAACGAAGAGCTCGAAACCTCGCGCGAGGAATTGCAGTCGGTCAACGAGGAACTGACCACCGTCAACGGCGAGCTGGCCCACCGCGTCCAGGAATTGACGCGCGCCACCAGCGATCTCGAGAATTTCCTGGAGAGCACGCAGATCGCGACCGTGTTCCTCGATAACGATTTGCGCGTGATGAACTTCACGCCGGCGATCACGCAGGTTCTGCATCTCGTCGAAACCGACACGGGTCGCCCCATCGCGCATATCAAGGCGCGTATCCCGATCGAGGAGCTCTACGACGACATTCGCGGCGTGTTGCGGACGCTTGCCAGCGCCGAGCGCGAGCTGAGGGCACCGGACAGCGGCACGCGTTACATCGTGCGCATCCTGCCTTATCGCAGCATCGACAATTTCATCGCCGGGGTCGTCATCACCTTCGTCGACGTCACCGCCATCACCCGCGCCGAGGAGCGGCAGCGCCTGCTGCTGGCCGAGCTTCAGCATCGGGTCCGCAACACGCTCGGCGTGGTGCGCTCGATCGCCCGTCGCACGGCCGATACGAGCTCGACGGTCGAGGAGTTTGCGTCCCATCTCGATGGCCGGCTCAACGCATTCGCCCGTAGCCAGGCGCTGGTGACCCGCGATCCTGAAGGCGGCGTAGACCTCGAATACCTCGCCGTCGAGGAGCTGCTGGCCTATAATGCCAGAGAAGGCGAGCAGGTACGTGTCACCGGTCCCACCGTGCGTTTTCAGTCGAAGGCCGCGGAAACCTTTGCGCTTGCCATTCACGAACTCGCGACCAACGCGCTGAAATACGGCGCCCTGAGCCGGCCGACGGGTCGTATCGAGATTTCCTGGCGCATTGAGCAGAGCACCGAACTGGCGGAGCTGGTGTTCGAGTGGCGGGAGCGCGGCGGGCCGCCGGTTGCGCCGCCGCCGCACAAAGGATTTGGGACCGAGCTTCTGGAGCGTACACTCGCGTTCGAGTTCAAGGGGCAGACCACCATGGCATTCAATCCTGCGGGACTGCAATGCAAGATCACCATTCCTCTCAGCAAGCGGGCGTTTCATACACCGGCGATGGCCAGCTGATGCCCTTGTCGATGCTAGATCGTACCCTGGTGGACCCGGTCATTCGCCGGCTGAACGTGCTGAGACCCTTGTCGACAGAAGCCCGCACCTCGCTTGAATACGCAATGCTCGAGGGGATCCAGCGCGCAGGATCGAGCGAGGATCTGATCTCGGAGGGCGATCCGATCGACAGCGTCCGCCTCGTGCTGTCGGGCTGGCTCTGTCGCTACAAGACGCTCGAGGACGGCCGGCGCCAGATCGTCAATTTTCTCTTTCCCGGTGAAAGTTGCGACGCGCACGCGTTCCTGCTGTCGGTGATGGACCACTCCATTGCGACGATGACACCGGTCGTCTACACCGAAATCAAGCGCGCGCGGTTTGAGGATTTGGTGGCGAGCGACCGCTCGCTGGCAGAAGCGTTCTGGTGCGAGACCCTCGTCAGCAACGCCATCCAGCGCGAATGGGCTATCAATCTCGGCCGTCGGGTGGCTTTTGAACGCGTGGCCCATCTGTTCTGCGAGATTTTCGAGCGGCTGCGTCCCGTCGGCATGGTTGAGGGCAATTCCTGCGTGATGCCGGTGACGCAAATGGATCTCGCTGACGCCACCGGGCTGTCGGTGGTTCATCTCAACCGCACGGTTCAGGAGCTGCGTGCCTCCGGCCTGATCGTGCTGCGCGATCGCACGCTGACCATCAACGATCTCGATGCGCTCAAGGACGCGGCGCTGTTCTCGCCGAGCTATCTGCAACTCTATCGGCAGGGTTGACCGGTCTTTGGCTCGGCAACGTGGGTCTTTCGGCCGAGCAACGTACCCTATCGACGGGTTTCGAGATACTTGATCCAGGTTAGCGTTCACGGATAATTTTGAGCGGATGGCTCGTTTTGAGTAACTTGCGTAAAGGCGCGTCCGCCCCGAAGCTTCTATCGTCGATGGATGAACGACGCCCTGCTTGCCCGCGCTGCACGCGCGATCGAAGCGAGCCGCACCCTCCGGGCGCAGCACAGAGTGATCGCGGATCAGCTTGATGATGCCACGCGCGAGGCGCGCCGGGTGGTGATGGAAAGCGCGATGTTGCGCTCGGAGATCAAGGCTCTTCGTGACAACCAGGAAGAGTAGAGTCTCATAAGGCTCGCCGCGCCCGGCATTCCGCGAGCCGGTGCCTTTTCGCAGGCATGGAGAAACCGTTCGCGGTCCGGAACGTTAAACGTCCGTCATGCCGGATGGCTGTGGCAGCCACCGGAGAAGAACGCAACCGGTGAAGAACGCAACGGCGCGCTCCGCCCATGAACAGGGAGAAGTCCTCATGTTGACGCGGCATCGTGTCAAGCATACGGATGCGCTGGAAACGCGCTTGGCCGCAGAAGCCGAGCGGCTTCGCGAACGGGCCATGTCGCTTCCGCCCGGCGCTGCACGCGACGAGATATTGCGCAAGGCGCGCCAGGCGGAAACGGGTTCTCAGATGAGCGAGTGGCTGCGGTCACCGGGGCTGCAGCCGCCGGAGTAAAGGCAGGCCAGGACGAAGGGGTACGTGCAGCACATGCTGCACGCGCCGACGGGTATGTCGGCGTGATCCTCCTTCACGTCTTTCATGAACAAGTGAATCAGCATTTCGGTTCCCGCGTAATCGAGACCGCGCTGGCTGCGCGAGGGCTGGCGCGCATCCCGGCGCCGCCCCCTCTATGCTTCTTGCTTCGCCGGGCAAAATCACACACCGTTAACCTATTGAAATGCCGGAACCCGCTGTTGCGGCCGAAGCTACAAACACTGCCGGGCTGGGCCGCCCCAGCCGGCACGAAACCTGGGCCCCGGCGCCCAACCTCCCGCCGGGGCCAATTTCTCTCTATGCGAAGTTTTTTGTGAAAGTAGATGACCGCCAAACGCAACCGCAGGAAACAGACCCAATCGCTCCAGGAGCGGTTGGCGACATTCGCCGAAAGGGCCCGCGAGCGCGCGCGCAGCCTGCCGCCCGGCAAGGAGCGCGAGATGCTGCTGCGACGCGCCAAGCAGAACGAGGTGACCTCGAACCTGACGGACTGGCTGAGCGCGCCCGTCTACCCGAGACGAGGAGCATGATCATGTGGAGCATCAAGCAATATCGCGCTTTCGGCGGCGGCGGATTCACCTGACCACACCGCGCACGGGAGCCCAGCGTTTGCGTCAGCCCTGATCTCGATGACATCGGGACGTGGATCGGTATATTGCCACCACGTACCGGAACAAGGATCAGACGATGGACGATACGATTGGCTTTCCCGACCCCGGCCTCGACCTGTCTGACGGCTTCAAGCCCCACACCTCGCATTGGGGCGTGTTTTCCGCGCGTCAAAGCGAAGCCGGACTCGAGGTCAGGGCCTACGCGGGCGACCCCGATCCGAACGGCATCATCGACAATTTCCCCGGCGCGCTGCGGCATCAGGCGCGCATCGCCCAACCTGCGATCCGCCGCGGCTGGCTCGAGCGGGGGCCAGGCCCGGACGATCGCCGCGGCCGCGACGAGTTCGTCTCCGTGAGCTGGGAGAAGGCGCTCGATCTCCTCGGCGACGAGCTCTGCCGCATCCGCGGCACGCGCGGGCCGTGCGCCGTGTTCGGCGGCTCCTATGGCTGGTCGAGCGCGGGCCGCTTCCATCACGCGCAGAGCCAAGTGCACCGTTTTCTCAACATCGCAATGGGCGGCTATGTGCGCTCGGTGAACAGTTACTCGTCGGGCGCGTCCTCGGTGCTGCTGCCCCAGATCCTCGCGGGCTACGAGGACATCACCAAGCGCAACGTGACCTGGGAGCAGATCGCGACCGACACCGGCATCGTGCTGGCGTTCGGAGGCATGGCGCTGAAGAATTCCATGGTGGCCGGAGGCTCGATCAGCAAGCATGTCGAGCGCGGCGCGATGGCAGCGGCGCGCCGGCGCGGCTGCGAGTTCGTCCTGGTCAGCCCGCTGCGCGACGATCTTCCGGTCGAGGCCGGCGCCGAATGGATGACCTGCACGCCTGGCACCGACACTGCGCTGATGCTCGGCATCGTCCACACGCTGGTCGCCGAAAGCCTGCACGACCAGGCCTTCCTCGATCGCTACACGGAAGGATGGCCCGTCTTCCTGCGCTATCTCACCGGCGAGAGCGACGGCCAGCCCAAGCATGCCGAATGGGCCGCCGCGATCTGCGGCGTCGAGGCAGAGGCGGTCCGCACGCTCGCCCGTCGCCTTGCCGGAAAGCGCGCGCTCATCACAATCTCGCATTCGCTCCAGCGCGCCGAACATGGCGAGCAGCCGGTGTGGATGGGCATGGTCCTTGCGGCAGCGCTCGGCCAGATTGGCCTTCCCGGCGGCGGTTACGCTTATTCGCTGGGAGCGATCGGCTATTACGGCCGTCGCGTCAACGACGTGCCGGGGCCGACGCTGGGGCAGGGCCGCAATAGTATCAGAGATTTCATTCCGGTGGCGCGCATCGCCGACATGCTGCTCAACCCCGGCCGCACCTATCGCTACAATGGCGAGACGCGCACCTATCCGGATATTCGCCTCGTCTATTGGGCCGGCGGCAATCCCTTCCATCACCACCAGGACATCAACCGCTTGCGCAAGGCTTTTGCGAAAGTCGACACGCTGTGCGTGCACGATCTCGGCTGGACCGCTACCGCGCGGCACGCCGACATCGTGCTGCCCGCGACGATGACGCTCGAGCGCGAGGACATCGGCTATTCCAGCAACGACCCCCTGATGGTCGCCATGCACCGGATCGCCGAGCCGTTTGGTCTTGCGCGCGACGACTACGAGATTTTCGCCGATCTTGCCGAACGTCTCGGCGCGCGCGAGCCTTTCACCGAAGGCCGCACGTCGCGGCAGTGGTTGGAGCATCTCTACGCGCCGACCCGCGCTTCGCTCGAAGCGCGCGGCTTGGAGGCCCCGAGCTTCGACAAATTCTGGCAACGCGGCAGCCTGGTCGTGCCGCAACAGCCCGACGACGGCGGACGGCTGCGCCGCTTCCGCGAGGATCCGGTCGCGCATGCGCTGCCGACGCCGAGCGGCCGCATTGAAATTTTTTCGCAGAAGATCGCGGGCCATGGCGATGCCGATTGCCCGGGCCATCCGGTCTGGCTCGACAAGACCGACATGCCCAAGCCCGGCGCGCCGTGCTTCCTCGTCGCCAACCAGCCGGTGACGCGCTTGCACAGCCAGCTCGATTTCGGCGGACATTCGCAAGGGGCAAAACATCGCGGCCGCGAAGTCGCACGCATGAACCCGCGCGATGCGGATGCGCGCGGCATCAAGGACGGCGACATCATCCGCCTGTTCAACGAACGCGGCGCCTGCCTTGCCGCGGTCCACGTTACCGACGGCATTGCGCCCGGTGTGGTGCAACTGCCGACCGGCGCCTGGTACGACCCGATGGACCCCGAGGACGAGGCGCCGCTCTGCGTTCACGGCAATCCCAACGTGCTCACCCGCGACGTCGGCACCTCATCCTTCGCGCAAGGCTGCACCGGGCAGTTGACGACCGTCGAGGTGGAAAAGTTCACGGGCAATCTGCCGCCGATCCGGGCGTTCGACCCGGTGTAGGTGCGTCGCAAGACCGTCGCCCGGATTGCGCTGCACTCCATCCAGGCTACGGGCCTTGCGCTGCCCGACGGGCAAAACACCTCTAACGGCTGTCAATCCACGCGCGCAAAAATATTTCACTTTACCGAAATTCGGAAATCGCGTATGTGTCGCTCATCCCGGCTTGACCTTGAGGGGCGATCATGTGTCGCCATTTTTCGCGAGCCGGGCTTGCGGTGGACGCGGCAGCGTCGGCACGAGAGGGTGCGGGCAGGGCGGGTAGCCCCTGTGAGCTCGAAACCGCGTGCGGA
>NZ_JADPKS010000078.1 GCF_023074175.1 Bradyrhizobium sp. 139 | reverse complement strand
TCGGTCGCCCTCATGCAGTTGCGCTTCACTTCGCTCGTTGTGATCAACTCACGATGGGACTTTCACCCATAAGAGTGCACCCATGCTGGGCGCACCAAACAAAGAGCCCGCAACCGGTGATGGCGCGGGCTCGACGATCTCTGTGATGATATGACTCTACACGTGTTTTGCCCGACGTGTCAAAGGAACGACGAAGTATTGGCGTCGGCAGACGGCGCGGCGCCGGCCGACGATGGAACTTTGCGGCCATGATCATGCTTGAGACATGAGTTCGCAATTCCGGAAGGTCAGTCCTGGCAAACCGATCGAAACGCCACGCCAAGCACGACGGCGCCGAAGCCCGGACGAAGTCCGCGCCGATGCTGCTGAAACGGCTGGGCCCCGGCCTCATCACCGGCGCAGCCGACGACGACCCGTCGGGCATCGCGACCTATTCGCAGGCCGGCGCGCAATTCGGCTACGGGCTGCTCTGGACGGTGTTTCTGACCCTGCCGTTCATGATCGCGATTCAGCTCGTCAGCGCGCAAATCGGCCGGGTCACCGGCAAAGGGCTCGCCGCCAACGTGCTTGAGCTCGCGCCGCGCTGGATCGTGCTGGGGCTCGTCTCGCTGCTCGTCATCGCCAACACCTGCAACATCGCCGCCGACATCGCCGCGATGGCGGAAGCACTCTCGCTGGTGATCGGCGGGCTCAATCACGAGCACGCGCTGATCTTCGCCGCGGGCTCGACCTTGCTCCAGGTGTTCGCGCCCTATCGCCGCTATGCGCCGGTGCTGAAATTCCTGACGCTGACGTTGTTCGCCTACGTTGCCACCGCCTTCACCGTGAATATCCCGTGGAGCACCGCGTTGCTCGCCCTGGTATGGCCGAAGGCGAATCTCAGCGCCGAGTATTTCCTGATGGTCGTCGCCGTGCTCGGCACCACCATCAGCCCCTATCTCTTCTTCTGGCAGGCTTCGGAGGAGGTCGAGGAGATGAACCAGGGCAAGCGCGACAAGCCGTTGCGCGACCTTCCGACCGGCGGCGATCCTGAGATCGCGCGCATCGGGGCCGACACCACCGTCGGCATGCTGCTCTCCAACTGCGTCGCCTTCTTCATCATCCTGACCACGGCGACCGTGCTCAACGCCAACGGCATCACCAGGATCAACTCGGCGACGGAAGCCGCCGAAGCGCTGCGTCCGCTCGCCGGCGACTTCACCTTCGCGCTGTTCGCGCTCGGGATCATCGGCACCGGCCTCCTGGCGATCCCGGTGCTGGCGGGCTCGGCGGCTTACGGCGTTGCGGAGATTTTCGGCTGGCGCGCCACGCTGGAGGCGAAGCCGGAAAAAGCGGTCGGCTTCTACACCATCATCGCGGCGGCAACCATCATCGGCTTCGGCCTCGGCTTCACCGGCATCGATTCGATACACATGCTGGTGTGGAGCGCGGTGCTCAACGGCATCGTCGCCGTCCCCATCATGGCGATGATGATGCTGATCGTCTCGAGCCGTGCGATCATGGGCCGTTTCAAGGCCCAGTCATGGCTGGTCGCGCTGGGCTGGCTCGGCACCGCGATCATGGCGCTGGCCGTCCTCGCCCTGCTCGGCTCGTCCGTGATGGGCTGACTGGACCGGCGACAATGCCGACGAAATCTGCCACGCGATGACGAAGGCCGCAGGCACGGCCGGCACGCGTATTACGGCGTCACGGGATTGACGGTCGGGGACGTTTTCGGCCCCGGCCGCTCGGGCTCGAGCGACGATTTCGGTTCGGTCGGAAGCACCTTGGCGCCAACGGCGTGCGCGGCCTCGCCCGTGGTTGCATACATCGCAACGTGAGCCGGCTGCGTCCTGGCACGGCTCCACGGCCCGTGATCGACGATCAACATCGCAGCAATCGTCAAGCCCGCCACGATCAGCGCAATCACGCCGGGATGGCGAAGCGCCGAGGACATGGAGGCCGAGGACATGGAGTTTGCGAAGCGATCGGCTGCCATCGAAAGTTCCTACTTGTTCATCTCGTAGATTAACGCAAACGCATCCTGCGAGTTCCACCCTTCGCTTAAGCAAGTTCCGAGCCACTGCGCGGAACCTGATCGTCTCGATGCGATCACTTTTTCACGTCTCACTTTTTCACGTCGGGGCGCGCGTCGCCGACGAACCTGTCGCGGTTCGGCATCTTGACGGCCGCAAGCGATTTGGCATCGAGCGTCGCATCGGCTGCCACCAGCCCGTTCAGGTTCAGGATGTAGGCGGACACCGCATAGACGTCGTCGTCACTCAGCGACTGAGGCGCGTTCTGCGGCATGGCGCGACGGATGTAGTCGAACAGCGTCGGCGCATAAGGCCAATAGCTACCAACCGTGCGAACAGGCTTGGGCGTTGCTATCGTGCCCTGGCCACCGGCGAGCCGGTCAGCCAGGCCGCCCTCGCCTTTTTCGCCATGGCACGAGGCACATTGCTGGACGAACACCTCGCGTCCATGGCTGACGGAGCCGCCTCCGTTCGGCAGATTGCTGCCGTCACGTCCGATATCGATATTCCAGCCCGCGATCTCCGCAGCCGTCGCCGGGCGACCGATGCCGTAGGGGCTTTGCGCTTGCACTTCGCTGGCGAACGCACCCAGCACGATTGCGACGGCGATGCCGCAAGTCTCACGCCAGCGCATTGGTCACCTCGCCGTCAGCCGCGATGCGCCAGGGCCAGATCGCGTTGTTGTGGTAGAAATAGTTCTCGCCGCGCACCCCAAGCAACTCGGCCAGCGTCGGCTGCACATAGCCGGTCTCGTCGACGGCACGGCTCTGGATCACGGCTGGCTTGCCGTTCCATTGCCAAGGCAGGCGGAAGCGCGTGAGGGCGCGCGTCAACACCGGCTCCTGCAATCGCGCGTCCTGCCAGCTCTTGCCCTCATCGACCGACACCTCGACACGCTTGATCTTGCCATGTCCGCTCCAGGCGATGCCGGTGATCTCGTGGAAGCCGGGCGCGTTCAGATGCTGGCCTCCCGAGGGGCGCGTGATGATCGACTTCGCCTCCATGTAAAAGGAAAACTCGCGGGCCGTGCCGTCAGGTAAGAGATCGGTGTATTTCGAGGTTTCTTCGCGCGAATATGCGGGCTCCGCAGTCACGTGCAGACGGCGCAGCCATTTCACGCTCATATTGCCCTCGAAGCCCGGCAGGAACAGCCGCAACGGATAGCCTTGCTGCGGACGCAGCCGCTCGCCGTTCTGGCTGTAGACCAGAAGGGCGTCCTCGAGGCATTTCTCGATCGGAATGCTGCGCGTCAGCGCAGCGGCGTCAGCGCCTTCGGCGACGACCCATTTGGCGTCCGGTTTCAATCCAGCCTCCTGGAGCACCAGCTTCAGGCTCACGCCGGTCCATTCGGCGCAACTCACCAGACCCACGAGGTCCGATGCCGTCTTGCCATAGGGCTTGGTGTAACCGGGATTGCCGGAGCATTCGAGGAAGTGGATGTGCGACTCCGACGGGAGGCGCCGCAGATCGTCCATGGTGAAGATCAGGGGCCGTTCGACCAGGCCGTGAAGCATCAGCCGATGCTGCGCCGGATCGATGGTCGGAACACCGCCATGATGCCGCTCGTAGAACAATCCGTTCGGCGTGATGACGCCGTCGAGCTCCTGCAATGGCGTCCGGCTGGACGCAGAAATGTACTGCTTGAGAGTCTTCGAGATGTTCTTGACGACGCCCTTCTCGAACGGTGACGGCGCACCATAGGGCTCGCCTCCCACCGGCTCGCCCGGCGCCTTCATCCATTCGGGAATGTTGGGCGGAAGGTTGTCCGTGTCCGCGGCGGCCGATGCGCCAGCACCCAGAGCGGCGCTGCCCGCCACCGCAGTGCCACCTTGCAGGAAGCGGCGGCGTGTTGTTCTCGCGGATTTTCCGTCGGCGTCGATCGTGTTGCTCATTGCGGATCCTCGACTGAAGCTCGAGCGGCATCAAACCTTGCGCGAACTGCATTTGCAATCCGCCCCCATTTCAAAGACA
Organism: Bradyrhizobium sp. 139; assembly: GCF_023074175.1. GTDB lineage: Bacteria > Pseudomonadota > Alphaproteobacteria > Rhizobiales > Xanthobacteraceae > Bradyrhizobium. The sequence goes on along the minus strand of NZ_JADPKS010000078.1, from coordinate 130,083 downwards.
GCCGATTTCGATCAGGACTGATCTAGATCCGCCAGCCGCAACAGCAGTTCCCTTCTTCGCAATGCAAAAAATCTCTCGCGTCACTCGCCCGGTGCGATCGCGTTGCTCGGCGTCGGGCGGTCGGTGATCTGCTGCCCGAACAGGCTGCCGATCAGCTCGACCGCAGTGCGCGCGGTGCGACCGCGCTCGTCCAGGAACGGATTGAGCTCGACGATATCGACCGATCCCACCGCCCCGGAATCGTGCAGCAGCTCCATGATCAGATGCGCCTCGCGATAGGTCGCTCCACCCGGCACCGTGGTGCCAACTCCCGGCGCCACACACGGATCGAGGAAATCGACATCGAAGCTGACATGGAGCACGCCATTGCTCGCCTTGACGCGCTCGATGACGCGCCGGATCAGCACAGCGACGCCGAATTCGTCAATCTGGCGCATGTCGACAACCCTGATCCGGCGTGTGCGCATCAACTCCTTTTCGAGATTGTCGATCGAACGCGCGCCGAACAGGTCCAGCCTCTCAGGATCGATCGAGGCGCGCGGGTCATCGCCAAGCAATCCGTCGAGGCCAGGCTCACCGCACAAGAACGCCGCCGACATGCCGTGCATGTTGGCGGTGATCGTCGTCTCGGGCGTATTGTAATCGGCATGGGCGTCGAGCCAGAGCACGAACAGCTCGCGTCTGCGCTCCTGCCAGTAGCGCGCCATGGCATTCACCGAGCCCATCGACAATGTGTGATCGCCGCCGAGGAAAATCGGTAACGCACCGGTTTGTGCGATCTCATAGCCTCTGCGGCTCAGCACGCGCGTCCAGCGCTGGATTTCGCGATAATGATTGGCTTTTTCGGGCGGCCTGTCAGCGAGGTCCCAGACCTCCGCCACGGAGAGATCGCCGTAATCGACAATTTCGAAATCAAGGCTTTCGAGCAGTGCCGCAAGCCCGGCGGTGCGAAGCGCCGCAGGGCCCATCAAGGTGCCGCGCTGCGAAGCCCCCATGTCGATGGGCGCGCCGAGCAAGGCGATACGCCGGGCTCGATCCGTCATGATCCGATCGGTCACAGCAATCTCCCGAGGTCAGCAAGGCTCCGCCAGCCTAACAGAGATTCGCATCCGTCGTTTCCCGGGATCATGGGTCCCGAAAGGCCTCGCGCGCCCGGAACAAATTCCCGGGCGCCGCATTTTCCCTGCGAGGCTGGCACCCGCCGTTCAAAACGGCGCCTGTCGCGGATAGCCAAAGGTCTTTCGGCCCGCTGTTCAGAACGAGCGCTCGCGCGGATAGCCAAAGGTGCCGGCCTCCATCTCTTCGTCGGATTCGGAGGTCGCGAGCTTGAGCACCGAAATACCGCAGTCCAATCCCCGGCCCGGGGTAGCCGAGCGCGCCATCGATGCAGCGACCGACGTCTCCCGTACGATCGGCGAGATCGCAGGCGGTCTCCACGCCGCGATCGATCGCCTCACTGCCGCGATCGATGAAGCGCGGAAACCCGGCCGGCCGCTCTCGACAATCGCGGCAATGACACGCGAAGCGCCCTTGGCCAGTCTGTTCGTCGCTTTCCTTTTTGGTGTGGCAGTCGCACGGCGGCGCTAGCGATCAGAGTTGAAGCGGTTCAGGCAGCGCTGACAACTTCGAGTTCAGCCGCCAGGAATTGCTTCTCGAACGCCTCGGCAGGCATCGGGCGGCCGAAGAAGTAGCCCTGCCCTTCCTCGCATCCCATGCTGACCAGAAAGTCGGCCGTGGCACGGTTTTCAATGCCTTCGACTACGACCGTAAGTCCGAGCTGCTTACTAAGACCAATTTCGCGACGCAGATTTACCGTCAGGGCCTCGACATCTTCGGCGCCTCGCATTTGGACGGCGACCTGTTGTCGCGCGACGGCGCCGCGTCGAACTTCTCAGTGCTGAACCTCTGGTTCACGCGCTACCAGACACTCAACGACGCCTGGTCGCTCAAGCTCTCCGCGGCCAGCCAGACGGCATCACGGCCGCTGTTCACTTCGCAACAATTCTATCTCGGCGGCGCCGCTTTCGGCCGGGGCTATGGCGCAGCCGAGATCAGCGGCGACAACGGCCTTGCCGGCTCGCTCGAGCTGCGCTTCGACCAGAAGCTCAATTTCCGCTACTGGAGCGGCTATCGGCTCTACGCCTTTGGCGAGGCCGGCGCGGTCTGGAACGACGGTTACCGCCTGAGCGACGGCCTGTCGCTGACATCGGCCGGAGCCGGCGTGCGGTTCTTTCTGCCGGACGATCTTCAAGCCGATCTCGGCGTGGCCGTCCCCTTGAGCTACCGGGCGCCAGAAAACGAGCGCCGCAGCCCGCGCTTCCTGTTCACCCTGTCGAGCGCGTTCCGGCTCTGCCCCGAACGCAGCAGAGGCGGCAGCCTCTAGCCGCGCAGCCTTCGGCTGCCGCGCGCCTTGATGCAGCCCTTTTGGGGCGCTTCTCACAGACTTGCTTAAATTTAATGCCGTAGCCTGCTCACGATCGCTCGATCCGGGAGTTCCCAATAACCATGTTCAGCCCAAAGTGATTTGAGACCGATCCATGAAAAGGGTGTTTGTAATCTTGGCTTTTCTCTGCGTCCTCGGCGTCGGCCAGTATTTCGTGGTCAGCCGGTTCGCGATCCGCCATGAGATTTTGACTCTGTTCGATGCCTCGCGCCAACGGCCGATTTCGGTCGAAATCGCGGTGCGGCGCGACTACGAGACCAAGGCCAATCTCGGACTCTGGAAGCTCCCGCTTGCTGTCATCAGCAACGGCAACACCGTCAAGGCCACCGAGTATTCCTTCCTCGCCAACGTGCTCGCGGCGCGCGGTTATCTCGTTGCCAGCATCCAGCAAGACCTGCCGAGCGATCCGCCGCTGATGACCCATGTCGGTCAGCAATATGTCGGGCGGCGCGAGGTCTATATCCGCTGCGAGGCCAACATCCTTTTCACCCTGGCCGAACTGAAGCGACGGCAGGAAAACGCCGACTACGACCACATCACCCTCGTCGGTCATTCCAACGGTGGCGACGTCTCGATGTATGTCGCCCATCAGCACCCGGAGATAGTGTCGAAGGTGATTACGCTCGACAATCTGCGGGTGCCCTTCGTGCTCAGCGACAACATGAAGATATTGTCGTTCCGCTCCAAGGATCCGCATTTTCAGACCGATCCGGGCGTGCTGCCGACGCCGGAAGAGGCCAAAGCGCGCGGCATCGACATCGTCCATACCGGTGCTCAGCACACCGAGATGAGCGATCGTGGTCCCGATGCGGTCAAGGGAAAGATCCAGGAGACACTCGACCGCTTCCTGCGCAACAGTGCCAGCAGCGCGCTCGCGCCGGCTGACACCAAAAGCCCGATGATCATGAATCCCGGCGACTATTAGCCGGGAGCCCTTTGCGGCAGATCAAGGCAGGCCCAGGCTGGCTACGATAGGAAGGGCCTCACCATCCCGGAGAGGCACGTGTCGCACTCCATCGAAAGCCTTGATACAAAAAGTCTTGATGCGGCAAGCTTTGGCCTGCCCGCGGCGAGGACAGCGGCGTTGGCGCGGCATCTCTAGTGACCCGCAAGCTGTTGCGGTCGACCATCGCCCGCATCGATCTATCGCAATTTCCAGGATCGTGCTGCGGCTGAGCGCGGCGGCCGCAAGAAAATGCATGAGGGGCGCCGGATGCACCAGCATTTAAGGCGAATTTTCCTGCTGCTTGGCTTGGCCTCGAGCTTCGGCGCGTCGTCCGCTCTCGCCGCTGATCCCAGCCACGGCTCCGACCTCGCCACGCGGTGGTATGCAAGCTGCCGCGTCGTGGCGAACGGCCAGGCCGACGCGAGCGCCACAAAATGCAAATCCCTGCCGGAGGACCGACAGGGATCAGCAGAAAAGACGATGGACGGCGAATGAAGCCCGTTCGGTGGCCCATCATGGACCTGCGCCAGCATTGAAGTGCGGATCTCCACATCGCGCAAGATCAATTATCGGCACGCAGCGCACACGCCGGAATCAGGACTTTTCCTTGCCGGACTGCATGAAGCTGCCGGTCATCTGGCGCATGTGGTCCCCTGCGCCAGTAAACTGGCTGCGCAGGAAGTCGGACTGGATTCGCATCGCTTCCTGAAGGTCGGTGGCATGCACGAGCTTGCGCGCGTGTTCGAACGCCGATTTCATGTTCTGCTCGGTGAACGCGAGCGCCTGCTTGGACACTTCGGTGCCCGCTCCGGGAACCGATGTCATCGATTTGGTGGCAGCTTCGAAAAACATGCCGAATGCCTTTTCCGCTTGGTCGATCGTCTTTTCGGCCAAGTCGCGCAGTTCGGCTGGGACTTCGATCTTCGGTTCGATCATGGTCGTACTCCTCCCTTTTTCCCAACTGAATACCACACTTGCCGGGTCGCGTTCCAGCGGCCAGCCCAGGGGACCAACGGCGCCCGGCGGTCCGGCTCCGGCAGGAAAACGAGGGACGAGGCGTAAGGCCGGCGCGTGGCCGGGCTCAGGACAGGGGGTGCTCGGGAAGGATTTCTTCGGTGGCGAGGTCTTCGACCAGCTTAATGACCTCGAAACGCTGTCGAGGCGCGAGTTTCAGGAATGCACGAAGCAGGCGCAGACTTTCGACGGTGCTGCTTGCAGGCGCGCCGAGCTTAAGGTGCAGTTCAGCCGCGAAATTGAGGTTTTTCATCTCGCATCCATGACAAGCATCGAGCAGGTTGCAATTATGCCAAGGAACAACCCCTCCGGCAAGCCCCAACCGTCGCCGTAGCGATGCTTCGTCTGCATCGCACCACGGCAATTCCGGATAACAGGAATATGGACCGTCGTCACCCACCTGCGTCAAGAAGCGGCATCACTCACGCACACTGCATCGATCGCTGTCAACCGTCGCGGCATTTCGCCGTGTTTGCGATGTGAACGGAGGTTGGCGACGTCAGATTAATGTTTCTTCAGAGCATACACGTAATTGTTGAGTCCGACCTCGGCGGCTGCATGGTCGACGAAAATGAGCGTTGACCTGGTGTCTCCAGTGTCTGATCCCTCCGCCAATGAAGCCGAGCGATGCGGCCAGCGCCCAAGGATCGGCCTCCTTGTCGACACGCTGCGTCGAATGCACCCTGGAAGATCATGTCGGGTTTGGACGCGGCCTCTCGCATGGGTTCATCGGTCTGAAGATATTTCCGCCAATGAACCGTCATTCAAGGTTGAACGACCAAGCGGTTGCGAAGCGGCCACGCAGATCACGGGCGCCAGGGCTGACGGACTTTCTCGATTCGGGCGCGCCTCAGCACCAAAGGACGACGGCATGCTTTCTCGCTGCGATCCCATCAAGGGCGCCGCGGTCGCGCTTCTCACCCTCTCGATACAAGGCGCATGGGCGCAGGAGACCAGGATGAATCTGTTCAAGATCGTTACCATCAAGGACGAAATCGTCGTCGGATTATCGGCGGAGGAGCTTCAAGCACTCGGCGGCAATGATGCGAGCGCGGTTGCGCACGCGCTGGCGCAGAAGGGCGACCTCACGGTCTGGCAGTACAACGTGCATCGCGGCCCGAACGGCGAATTGCAACTTGCGCCGACCGCCAAGATCGGGATCTTGGCCAACGCATCGCTCCGTGTCGAGCCCTATACGACGCCTTGCCAGATCGTGCCGCATCCATAAGGAGCGGACAGGTGCGCCTGCGGCCGAGCCAGCAGGCGCGCCGCCGTCATCGACACCGCTGTGCGCGCCGAGCCTCGCCTTCCGTTGCAAAGCCGTAGACCAGCGCCAGCCGGTCCAGGCATTCGCGAAAGCGCCGTGCGAAATAGTCCTTCCAGCGTTGGGTATGGACGGCGCGGCGCTCCCCGATCTGATCCATGGTCAGCCCCAGCACCAGTACGTCGTGCACCAGCGCGGCGCCGTCGGTACCGAGTTCGCGCTCGACCAAATTCAGGCGCAGCACAGCCTGGCGTTGGCTCTCGGTGACGGGCTCGCGCGAGCGCGTGCCATCGACATATTCGCGCGTCGGGTCCACCGCCTGGGGCCCGCGCTCCGCCCTCTCCCAATCGTTCTGGAAGGCGCGCCCGCCGCGATATTGCGCCTCGTCGACTTGGTGATGCGCGTGCAACCGGCCGAGCGGGTCGCCGCGGATCGACCGCACGGCTACGATCTTCTCGCCGGCATCAAGCGCCAGCGGATTGTCGATCTCGACCTCCACCACCTCGGCATTGAACGGCACCTCTTGCGATCGCCGGTCGCAGATTCCAGTCAATCTGTAGGACTTGTTGCGTCGAGCACGTGCCACTCGGATACTCCCTTGCAAAATTGAACGGATAGCGGTCCCGTCAGGCGGCAGAGATCAGCCTCAATACGACGGGGCCGGCTGCACGGGCGGACGCAGCTTCAGACCTTCGCGTCAGGCGGGCATGCGGCGTGCAATAGCTGGAGCCCGGCTGGCGCGGATGGCCGCAGAAGGTGATCTGCTCCCCGTCCTTGTCGCCGCCATAGGGATAGCGGCAATCGTCGCGCCCGAGCTCGACCAGCGGGATCAGGCGGGGCTGGACGCCGACACACCGCAACTTGACCCGCGCGGCAGGTTTCAGCGCGGACTTCGGCGGCACGTTCAGGTACGGCACTGCCGGCCGGCGCGGCGAAGGCAGCCAGGCCTCGCCCGACAAAGACGGCACGATCGACGGGCTCATCATCCGTGCTGGCGCAACGAGCCCGAGCCGCTTGGCGCGGCCGACCACCGCGTTGCGCGTATAAGCCGTTCCAAATCTTGCGTTAATCTCCCGTCCTATCTCGGCATAAGACATGCCTTTGAGAAAATGGTCGCGAAGCGCGTCGGAGTGCTCCGACGGCCAATGGCCCGGTTCCATGCTGCTGTCCCGTGATTTCCTCCGATCGCACGACCGGAAGGCGAAACACACATTCCGGTATTCCGAAGTAGAAGTCAAGCGACAATTCTGATATTCATAATTGCATCGATTCCGAATTTCGGATTACAAGAGGCGAGACGCTGGGCAATCGAGGGAATCACCATGTTGGACGTTGCAATGATCGAGCGGGGCCTGGAGAAGACGGGCAAGAGCAAGGGCGGTCTGGCGGAGGCCATGGGCGTGCGGCCCGGCGCAGTATCGGAGATCCTTGGGGGGGAGCGCTTGGTGAAGGCGTCCGAAATTATTCCGATCATGGAATATCTTGAGCTCAATCTCGCGCCGATCATGGGCCGCGTCGGGGCCGGCGCGGTGATCGAGCCCGATTATGAACAGGTTCCGCCGGAGGGGCTCGGCGACGTCGCCCTGCCCTTCCCGATCATGGAAGAGACGGTCGCCTTCGAGATCGTCGGCGATTCGATGCTGCCGAAATACGAGAGCGGCGACGTGGTCGTGGTCTACAAGGACCAGCGCCACCCGCTGTCGAGCTTCTACGGCGAAGAGGCGGCGGTGCGACTCAAGACCGGGGAACGCTATCTGAAGACCATCGAGCGGGGCAAAACCCCCTCAGTCGTCAATCTTACTAGCTTCAACGCCAAGCCGATCGTGGGCGTCAAGCTCGAGTGGGTCGGCGAGATCTGCCTGTCCATGCCCAAAGGTCAGCTCGAGCGGCTGCGCGCCAAGTCGGCACGTCCTCGCAAGAAGAGCAAATAGGCGTCGATTTCCGATTTCTGGAAATCCTCCTTGACTTGATTCCGTTTTTCCTAAATACTCTGCCGCGCCCCGGCTACGGGGCGCGGCAGGATCGTTTCATGCAGTATTTCGTTGTGATGATCGACTACGGGCGGCGCGGACGCGAGGCAGTCGTCGATCCCGAAATCACAAGGCGCGAGGTCATCTCCCGCATCGCTTCGGGTGAATATCAAAACATCTCGTTCATCCACGAAATCGCGGAGAATTCGGTCGAGGACGTGACCGAGGCTATCCTGAGCGAGGCCGTCCTCCCCCAGGTTCCGCCTGGAGAAGTCGACCTCCAGGCGATCCGCCTCGATCATGCCCGCGAGCTGCGCAAGCATGAGCGGACGTGACGGAGGCCTGCGCCGCCGTCCGGCTGGAGATCACACCGTGAGAACGGTCGATCCCGTGGTCTTGCGCGCGGCGAGATCGGCATGCGCCTTGGCGGCGTCCTTCAGCGGGTAAGTCTGACGCACCTCGATCTTGACTGCGCCGGACTTGACGACGTCGAACAGTTCGCCTGCCATTGCAACCAGGTTCTCGCGTTTGGCGGCATAGGTGAACAGCGTCGGCCGGGTGACGTAGAGCGAGCCCTTCTGCGCGAGCAAGCCGAGATTGAGCGGCTCGACAGCGCCGGAGGACGCACCAAACAGCGCCGCCACGCCAAGCGGCGCGAGGCAATCCAGCGACTTCAGGAACGTATCCTTGCCGACGGAGTCGTAGACCACCGGCACCTTCTTGCCACCCGTGATCTCGTCCACGCGCTTCACGAAATCCTCGCGCGTGTAGATGATGACATGATCGCAACCATGCGCCTTGGCGAGCTTGGCCTTCTCGTCGTTGCTAACGGTACCGATCACGGTTGCGCCAAGATGTTTGGCCCACTGGCTCAGGATCAGGCCAACGCCGCCGGCCGCGGCGTGGAGCAGGATGGTGTCGCCGGCCTTCACGCGATAGGTCTGCCGGATCAGATATTGCGTGGTGAGCCCCTTGAGCATCATCGCCGCCGCGGTCTTGTCGTCGACGCCGTCGGGCAGCTTCAACAGTCGGTCAGCCGGGATCAGCCGTGCCTCGGCATAGGCACCGAGCGGCGATGCGCCATAGGCGACGCGATCGCCGGGCTTCAGATCGGTGACGCCCTGCCCGACTTCCTCGACGACGCCAGCCGCCTCGCTGCCAAGACCGCTCGGCAATTGCGCGGGATACACACCGGAGCGATTGTAGATGTCGACGAAGTTGAGACCGACGGCGGTGTGGCGGATGCGCGCCTCGCCCGGTCCGGGCTTGCCGACGCTGACTTCCTCCCAGACGAGGACTTCCGGGCCGCCGGTCTTGTGAAAACGAATGGCATGCGTCATGGGCGTTGCTCCCTTATCGTTGCAGTGATGGTCAGAAAACCTGATCGGCCGGAGAAATAGGTATTTGATCCGCCCGTTACAGTACAGAGACGTGACAAGAATGTCACAGCGAACGACAAACGCCCGCCGTTCCGCCTCTGTTCGAAGGAGTTGATGACGACCTTCGGGCGACCGGCAGTAGCCTTTGCGCGGGGTTGGTGGTCGCCTGCGAAGGAGAGCCGAGATGCCAGCTTATGTACAGCATCATCAGGACACCGAGATCGCGCCTGTGATTTGCCCGACGTGCATGGGATTCCTGCCAATGTATGTTCGCGAGGTCGAGCCGCATTGGAGCCTTGCCAAGATCGACTTCGTCTATGAATGCGCCGATTGCGGCGCCGAGGTCAGACAGACCATCCGCAAGCCGGAGCTGCTGCGGCACTGACCGCGGTCGGCGAACCGCTCAACTATTTGCGTTCAGTGGAAAAAACGCCGTTCACGCGGGTCTGATGTCTCCCAAACGAGGCTTGTTCTTTGCGGTGAACGCAGGCAGAACAAGCCTCAAGCAAGACCTTTGGGAGCGCCCTTTTCGTGGCTGAACAGAAGCCCTCGACCGCGATCGAGGCAGTGGAGAGCGGCCTCGCCGCGCAGGGTTACATCGCGAGCCGGCAGATCGCGACCGCCGTCTATTTGTCGCAGCAGATCGAGAAGCCGATCCTGGTCGAGGGCCCCGCGGGCGTCGGCAAGACCGAGCTTGCCAAGGCGATTGCCGCCTGGCGCGGCATGAAGATGATCCGCCTGCAATGCTACGAGGGCCTCGACGAGGCCAAGGCGCTCTACGAGTGGAAATACGCCAAGCAGCTTCTCTATACCCAGATCCTCAAGGACAAGCTCGGCGAAGTCCTCGGCGGCGCGCGGACGCTGCATGCCGCACTCGAGCAGCTCCACGATTTCGGCGACGTGTTCTTCTCCAAGGAGTTCGTCGAGCCGCGTCCTCTGCTCCAGGCGCTGGAGCAGCCGGGCGGCTGCGTGCTCCTGATCGACGAGATCGACAAGTCGGACGCGGAGTTCGAATCGCTGCTGCTGGAAATCCTCTCTGATTTCCAGGTCACGATCCCCGAGCTCGGCACGGTCTCGGCGATCACGCCGCCGACGGTGATCCTCACCTCCAATAGCGAGCGCGATCTCGGCGACGCCCTGAAGCGGCGCTGCCTGCATCTGCATATCGGCTTCCCGGAGCAGCGACTCGAGGAGCGCATCGTCGAGAGCCGCGTGCCGAACATCTCGCAGACGCTGCGCCGGCAGATGGTCGGCTTCATTCATGAGATCCGTTCGCTCGACCTGAAGAAGCTGCCCTCGGTCAGCGAGACCATCGACTGGGCGCGCGTGCTGGTGCTGCTTCAGGCCAGAGAGCTCGATACGGCCATCGTCAAGGACACGCTCAATGTGCTTCTGAAATACGAGTCCGACATCGAGGCAGCAACGCCGCAAGTTACGACCTTCATTGCCAAAGCGGCACGGTCCAACGTCTTCGGTTGACACGCGATGCGGGAGAACCTCCATCGTTTCTTTCGGGCTGCGCGCGGTGCCGGCGTCCACGTTTCGCCCGCCGAAAGCATCGATGCGATGCGCGCGGTCAGGCAAGTCGGCTTTTCCGACCGCGCCATCCTGCGCGATGCGCTGCTCCTGACTCTCGCCAAGTCGCAGGACGAGAAGCTCGCACTCGGCGATTGTTTTGACCTGTTCTTCAGCCAGCCCGAGCCGCGGCAGGATCAGCGCGAGGCCGACAGCGACGCCGATGCCTCGCAGGACCCGGATCAGTCGCCCTCATCCGATGCGACGGGCGAAGCGGGCGAAAGTCAGCGTCCCGAAGGATTAGGCCCACTTGCGCAGATGCTGCTGTCGCAGGATCGCAACGCGATCGCAGCCGCCATCGCCAGTGCCTCTGGTGCAGCCTCGCTCTCCGACATCCGCTACTCGACCCAGCGCGGTATCTTCTCCAGCCGCATCCTCGACGCCATGGGCCTTCAGCGCCTGCGCGACGATCTCGACGAGTTGACCGCGAGCAATCCGGCGCTCGCCGAGCGCCTGCGCGCCGCGCTCGATGCCTTGCGTGAAGCGGTGCGCGACACCGTCTCGCAAGGGCTTGCGCTCTATGCCCGCGAAGAGACCGAAAATCTCCGCAACGAAATCCTGCGCAACGCGCCGCTCGCCCGCATCGAGCGGCGCCAGCTCGAGCAGATGCGCGCCCTCATCCGCCAGATCGCGCGGCGCCTGCGCGAGCGCTATTCGAAGCCGCGCAAGCGCCAGCGCCGCGGCCATCTCGACGTCCGCCGCACACTGCGCCGCAACGCCGCCTGGAGTGGCGTGCCCTTCCTCACGGCTTGGAAACGCAAGCACCGCGACCGTCCGAAAATTGTTGCGCTCTGCGACGTCTCCGGCTCGGTCGCGCAGGTCTCCGATTTCTTCCTGCTCCTGATCCACTCGCTGCACGAGGTGGTCGACGACGTCCGCTCCTTCGCCTTCTCCTCGCATCTGATCGAAGTCAGCGACATCCTGGAAAAGCAGTCGCCGGAAGAGGCGATGGCCGAGATCATGTCCAAGGTCGGCTTCGGCTCATCCGATTACGGCTCCTCTCTGGTCGATTTCGAGAAGGAGTTTATGCGCATGCTGACGCCGCAGACCACGGTGATCGTTCTCGGCGACGCCCGCAGCAACAATCTCGACCCGCGCGCCGACATCTTGCGCCGTATCTCTGAGCGCTCGAAGCGCGTGGTCTGGCTCAATCCCGAAGGACGGCTCGCCTGGGGTTTTGGCGATTCCGAGATGCCGCGCTACGCGACCTTTTGCAGTGTCGTGCGCCAATGCGCTACCGCACAGCAGCTCGAGCGAGCGGTGTCCGATATCGTGGCGACTTATCAGTAGGCCACAAATTCACGGCAAACGTCAGCTTCGCGCCAGCTCCGCTTGAGCGATATTGCACTCTCGGAAGTGGTAGGCGATTTCGTCGAGCGCGCGCTGCTCCCATTCCTGGGCCTGCGCAAGCCAGAACACCCGGCGCTCGGAATCCAGCGCGGCGCGCTCGCGACACAGAAATTCCTGATTGCGAATTTCCACCAGCCTGTTCATGCACTCACACTCCTGTCGTGTGAAAGCCATTCGCCTGCAAATTAGCGTAACAGAATCCCGAACCCTTCGCCTCAAGATTTCTGTGTTTATTGCGACGCAGAATGGGACAGCGATGCTTCTAGTGCACTGCGGCAGGCTCCGCATGATCAAGAGCAGATCATCAATTAGTGATCGGAAATCGGAACGGTATTTGCCTGTAAACGATCTTAGTTCTTGTGATGCAATGATGTGCGGCAATTTGTGAAGAGACGTTCTAAACAACTCACCGAATTCCGGACTCAATGTCGTCGCATGGTTTTCATGCAGCGCCGTTAACAGGAGCGTGCCAACGGTATTACCGCTAGAGGCAACATGAACAACGACGTCGATTTCGATCTTTCACCGGACCAGTGGGAAGCGCTGAAGGCGCTTCGCAACCCGGTGTCGAATGGTCGCTTCTCGAAAGCTTATCTCATCGAAAGCCTCGTCAAGCTAGGCCTCATCGTTATCAGTGACGGCGTACCTTCGATGACGCCGACCGGACGCAAGGTGCTGGTGCGCGGATCATGCCGGCTACTGGATCTCGTGGCGTGACAAGGTGGTTCGCGCGCAACACCTCTGCACGATCGCCTGAAAGAATCTTTTGCGCGCTGCTGAAGGCGCGTCGCGGAGATTGCTTCAACCCGCCAATGTAACGATCAAAGGTCCATTCCGGGTTGCGATAACCGTGTGTTCGTACTGAACGGTAGGCGCCTCGGGGCTGCTGTAGAGCGTCCATGGATCATCACCATCCTCGTCCCACTCGGCGCCAAAGGACAGGAACGGCTCAATGGTGAACACCAGGCCATCGCTGATGCTGCGACGCTCAAGTTCCTCGCCTACCTGCGCGAGGAGCTGACCATCGTGCTTGCGACCGCCTCTTCCGACGCCGTGCTGCCTCAGATCATGAAGAAGCTGGAGCTGATGGGCGTGAAGGATTCCGTCGTCGGCCTCGTCATCCCGACCGGTTATTCGTTCAACCTCGACGCCTTCTCGATCTAGCTCACGCGTCGTCTTCATCGCGCAGGTCACCAACACGCTGTCCTTCGGCGATCTCCTGCTCGTGCTCGGCGTCTCCCTGATCACCTCAAAGGGCGCGGATGGCGTGCCGGGGTCGGCAATCGTGATCCTCGCGGCGATGCTGAACGCAGTGCCGAGCATCCCTGCGATCGGCCTTGTTCTGATGCTGTCGGTGGACTGGTTCATCGGCATGGCCCGCGCGGTCAGCAACCTCGTCGGCAATTGCATTGCGACGGTCGTGTGGCTGCCTGGGAAGGCGATCTCGACCGTGCCAAGGCGGCCAAGGTACTGGAGGGTGGCGAGCTCGTAGACGTGACGGCGGGGTAGCCCTCGCCGGTCAGTCATTCCAATGGAGCAAGGGCGTTCCGAACGCCCTGCTCCAGACGGAAAGGAAGCGAGGAAACCAGGAGTGAGCCACGGCGCTCTTATAGGCCCAGGTGCGATATTTCAGACCTTGCTCCGAGATCAGTTCCTGATATCCGCCATGGACCTCGGTCGCGGTGCGAATGTCCTTCAATATTCCCTGCGCCCAGGCCCGGTAGGTATCGCCCCCTGAGAATTCATCATAGTCCAGCATTCGATCGGCGAATTCGACGTTGAATGTCGGCCAGGAGGATCGCCCCTGATAGGCGGGCGCCGCGATCTTGTGGATCATCTTGTTCCGGGGATTATCCGCGGAGACCAGGAAGTGGAACGTGCCGGGTATGCGAAACCGCGGCTCCGCAATGATCAGATCCGTCGTGGCGGCGAACAGCGCGCGCTCGTTCGCATCGTTTAGATCCCAAAAGCCGCGTTGCACGCTGACGAAATCCAGCGCGACCGAGGACACCGCCGAGCCCGTCGGGGTATCCAGGGAATGCCTGATGTAGCCGTCCTTGCCGAACAGACGGAACAGGTCCCTCTTGTACTGCGCGAGGTCGCGTCCGAGCAGCCGCTTCAACTCGTTCTCATCGACGATCTCGAGCTGCACGCTCCACACGAACGTCGTGTAGACACAAGCGTTGGTGACGAAACGCCTGCGTTCGGCGCGGGTGTCCGTCGCCGCAGAACGCGGCGCACGGGCGTCGCAGAGCAAATACCTGGCACCGTCATCGTTGAACGGCTCCAGCTCGCTCGCCAGTTGCAAGATCGCCCTCTTTAGGTCACCGCCGTATTGGGCCAGCAGCAAGCGGCCGGCACGCGCGCATTGTGACATCGCCAGATACGGCGACGCCCTCTCCTCGGCAGAGATCATCTGCTGAAGTCCTGCCAGAATGCCGAGCAGCGTATCCGAAGGGCGCGAGAAGTAGTTCACGCCGAGATACCGCGCGCGTCCCGCCGGGACGATGGTCGTCGTGACGACGTTGGCGCGAACCGCCTCCAGCATCAGGCGGACGCTTTTTTCGAGCAAACGAGCCCTCCGGACCGCGTCCTGCGAATCCATGATGGTCTCGGGATCGAGGACGTCGGGATAGAACCAGGCGAAGTCACGGGGATAATATGCGGATGCGTGCGGCGCACCGGTAACGAGGAAGGGCTCGCTCATCGAAAAGGCGCTGTCCATCGAGTGCCGGTAAAGGTCCTCAATGGCCGCGGACGAACACTGTTCATGTGCGTCGTCGGGTCATGTCTCTTGGTGTCAACGCTGGCTGCCGATGCTCCAAACACGCCTGATTCGTGTCTCTAACCGATGACTTGCGGGCTCTTGACCCCAGGGCCAACGTCAGTTCGCGCCGGTCCGGTCCTCCCGCGGCCTGAAATTCTCGATCATCCGCAGCAGCACGCGCGCGCCGGCGTCGGCGTCGGCGGGCTCGACATGCTCGTCCGGATGATGGCTGATACCGCCGCGGCAGCGCACGAAGATCATGCCGACATCGGCGATGTCGATCATCGCCATGCCGTCGTGCCCTGCCCCGCTCGGCAGCTCGAACACGGAAAAACCCTCCGCAGCAATCGCCTGCGCGATCTGCTCCTTCAGCCAGGGCGCGCAAGGGGCGGTGCGGCTCTCATGGGTGACGTCGAGCTGAAGCGCCAATTGCCGGCGTTCTGCGATCGCCTCGATCTGGCGGACGGCGTCAGCGACCGCGTGCTTGCGATGCATGTCGGTCGGCGCGCGCATGTCGATGGTGAACGACACCTCGCCCGGAATGACATTGGTCGCGCCGGGCCTCGCGTGGAGATAGCCGACCGTGCCGACCAGGCCGCCCTCGTCGGTGCGGCAGAACTGCTCGATCGCGCCGATGCACTCGGCCGCCCCGGCGAGCGCATCACGGCGCAGCGCCATCGGCACCGTGCCGGCGTGACCGGCCATGCCGGTGAGCCGCGCGGCAAGGCGCGTCGCGCCCGCGATT
The DNA here is from genome assembly GCF_023074175.1 of Bradyrhizobium sp. 139. Classification (GTDB taxonomy): domain Bacteria; phylum Pseudomonadota; class Alphaproteobacteria; order Rhizobiales; family Xanthobacteraceae; genus Bradyrhizobium. The sequence goes on along the minus strand of NZ_JADPKS010000078.1, from coordinate 114,630 downwards.
GCGGTGACCACGCCGACGGGCAGGTTCTGTGCTTCCAGTACCGGGCCCTGCTCGATGTGCAGTTCGAGATAGGCGAGCAGCTCGCGCCGCGCCCGCGCGGCCGCGCCGATGTGATCGGGGTCGAGGCCGAATTGCACGAGTGCGTCACGCATCGAGACGCCGTCGCGGTCGCGCACATTCAAGACGCTCTCGTCAAACGTGCCCGCCACCGCCCGGCTGCCGAGCAGCGTCGAGGCGAAGCGTACGCCCTCCTCGTCGGCAAAGCCGATTACCTCGATCGCGAACGGCAGGCGCTTGCCGCGGCGGTTGAGATCGGCGACGCAGGCGATCGCCGTGATCACACCCAGCGGCCCGTCCCATTTGCCGGCATCGCGCACCGTGTCGTAGTGCGAGCCGAGCATCAGGCAGGGTGCCCCCGGCTGCTCTCCTTCGTAGCGTCCGCAGACATTTCCGATCGCATCGAGATGCGCGCTCATGCCGGCGTCGCGCATCCAGCTCAAGATGAGGTCGGCGGCCTTGCGCAGCTCGTTGGTGAGATAGATGCGGGTGAGCTTGTCGCCTTCTTCCGAGATCGCGGCGAGCTCGTTGATCCCTCGCACGATCTCTTCGCCGAGCGATGTCGTTTGAACGGCGTTACCAGCAGCCATCTCGGCGAGCTTTCCATCTCTTGGGACCGCGGCAGCGGCGGTCCCGGCGGCAATCGATACAAGTTCGGTGCCAGCGAAAATCGCGAGCGCAGTCCCGATCGGCGCGTGGGTAGCATGAATGCGGGTAACCGGCAGGCCCGTCATGCACACGCGCGAGCCGGTGAGACTGCTTAACTCCACTGCATACAATCATCGAATATTGCTCATAAATTAATCTGTTTTGGCAGGATTTCACGACGTCATTTGTTGCAGGGCGGCGCGGCCCTCACGCTCGGCGCGGCGGCCGGCGCCCGGCCGGCCTTGGCGGCCGACACAACCATCGGGTTCATCTATGTCGGCTCGCGCGACGACTATGGCTACAACCAGGCGCATGCGCAGGGCGCGGCGGCGCTGAAGAAGATTCCCGGCCTGAAGGTTGTGGAAGAAGAGAAGGTGCCTGAGACCGACGCGGTCGAGAAGACGATTGAATCCATGATCAATCTCGACAGCGCCACCCTGCTCTTCCCGACCTCGTTCGGCTACTACAACCCGCACATGATCAAGCAAGTTCCCGAAGCTGCGCTTCGAGCACTGCGGCGGCCTCTGGAGCGACAAGGACCCCAAGAACGCCGGCAGCTATTTCGGTTACATCGACGAAGCCCAGTACATCTCATCATCGCGGGCTACACCTCCAAGAGCGGCAAGCTCGACTTCATCGCAGCCAAGCCGATCCCGCAGGTGCTGCGCAACATCAACGCCTTTGCCCTGGGCGCCAGGCTCGCCAATCCCAAGGCCACGACGCAGGTGATCTTCACTGGCGACTGATCATGGCCGCGCGCAACCGCGGCGCAGCCGTGCTGCTCGTCAGCGAGGATCTCGACGAATTGCTCGAACTCTCCGATCGTCTGGTGATGATGTTCCACGGCGAATTCGTGTATGAAGCACGAACCAGCGAAGCCGATCTCACCGTGATCGGCCGGCATATGGCGGGGCATTGACCAGGGAAGAGCGATGAGCGGCGCAGCCGAACGCGACGAGCACTTCCTGCGCCTGTCCTTCGCGGTCGCCCGCCGTTCCCTCACCCATGGCAACCATCCGTTCGGCTGCATCGTCGTCGATGCCGGCGGCAAGGTGCTGATCGAGGCCGAAAACGGCTACATGCCGGACCACGACGGCACCGCGCATGCCGAGCGCCTGGCGGCCACGCAAGCCTGCCGTACGTTCGGCCCCGAGGTGCTGGCGGAAGCCACGCTCTATTCCTCCGCGGAACCCTGCGCGATGTGCGCCGGCGCAATCTACTGGGCTGGCATCGGCCGCGTCGTCTATGGCCTCAGCGAGCACCGCCTGCGTGGCATCACCGGCAACCATCCGGAGAATCCTACGCTCGATTTGCCCTGCCGCGAGGTCTTCGCCAGCGGCCAGCGGCAGACTGAGGTCGTCGGCCCGCTGCTCGAGGACGAGGCTGAAGCGCTGCATGATGGCGTGTGGGCAAAGTAGCTATCCCAATCCAGAGCCGTAGGGCGAAGGCGTGGAGCGCCCTGCCCCGTACGGCAGTGTACCGTTCCTCAAGCGCCGATGGCGCCGCGCGGGACATGCGCGGCGCCATCGTTGCAGCTTGGAGGCCCTCAGCCGATCAGAACTTCACAGTGACGCCACCGTAAACCGTGGACTCGGTGCAGCTCTTGGTGCTCTGGCCGGTCGGGGCAATCGTACAGACGCTAGCCATGGCGTTATGGTCGAGGCCGAACTTGTTCTGCCAGTAGCGATAGGCGACCCAGAGATCGACGAAGTGCGAGTACTTGTCACCCCAGACAGCCTTCGAGGCATCGAAGGTCAGGCGGATCGGTTCACTGTTCAACTCGGTCTTGGACTTGGTGCTGAAGATGCCAGTGCCGGAAAGCGCAGGCAGGCCGTTCGAGTCGCCCTTCGGGCCATACCAGCCGGCGCGGCCGCTGATCGACCAGAACTGCATGTTCGGCGGCAGGAAGCCGAGGTCCATGTAATAGTTGATTTCGACAGCCCAGGTCGGCTTGTAGCTGACATTGCCATCCGAGTTGCAGGCGACGCCGGCAGGCCCGGCGACGAACAGGCCGCACTGGGTGAAGGCGTTGTGGTTCAGGAATTCGTAGTACATCAACGGCGCGACGTTGATGTAGCCCTTGTAGGGAAGGTCGAAGGCGAACTGCAGACCGGCGACGACGTCGCGCTTGGCCGGCGCGAGAAAGTTGTTCTCGGTGTTGGCATCCATGCCGACTTCGAACGAGATGTTGTGCAGCGGCCCCATGGTGAAGGCCTTGGTGTTGAAAATCTCGTTCCAGCCGAAGGTGGAGCGGAACAGGCCGTAGATCTCGGTTGCGCCCGCGCAATCGTTAAGGCCACCGGTGATGGTCACGCCGGGCGCCACGCAAGGCGAGGCGGGATCGTTATGACCGGACTTGAACATTGAGATAGTGAAGAAGTTGGTGCCGTAGGCCCAGAGGTCGAAGTGGGTGAAGGAGTAGACCTGCTTGGCAGTGGTGCCGTTGATGCTGCCATCGGGGCGGACGCTCCACATGCCGGGGTCGGTGCCCTTCGGCATCCAGGAGAACGACACACGGTTGTCGATCACCAGGAAGAACGGGAGGTCCGGCGCCTTTGTGGCGGCCTTGACCGGCAAGTCTGCTGCCTGAGCCAAGCCACCTGTGGCGAGCGTGGCAAGTGACAGCGCCGCTGCTGCAATTGCCCTGAAACGAAACGACATCCTGAATACCCCCAAGTTTGGACACGTAGAAATGAACGTCCTTGGGTGCGACACTTGCGCCGATCTCCCGGAGTGAGAAGCCTCAACTTCTTTCAAGGCATGCCGCTTGTTTCAGCAGGAGGCGGCGTTTCACGGCGGGAGTTTGAGGTCTTTCCGTTTCGCTGTTGCGTCCGCGCGGCGACACGATGCCGTCATTGCCGAACATTCCCGTTTGATTTCGTTTATCTATTGTGTCGACGAAGGATGCCGACACAGTTAGCGAAAGCGATGTTGTCTCGGTCGAGAATTGCATACGCGCGCTGGCCCGATCTTGCTCAACTTCACGTCAGGCCAGCACAGTGGGTTCTGATTTGGTTTGGACCGTCACAAATTTGCAACAACATCTCTCGCAGGAGGCGACCGCCAGGAGGCAACCGCAATGGCTCTCCCGAATGCCGATTGGGAGACGATCATCGACCGACAAGGGCCGTGACTCGCGACACTGACGGCCTGCCGAAGCGTTGAGCAAGGGATGACGCTTTTTCACACCTTACGCGGCGGTTCAAACTAGCCCAGTATTGAGGCACTTCATCCCATGCAAGCGCATCAGCGAATGTTCGATCCGACGTCTAACGGCCTGCATTCCGGCGAGCCCCCGCTGCTTCAGACACTCGGGCTCACCAAATGTTATGGGGATTTTCTCGCCAACGATTCTATCGACATCGATATCTGGCCGAAGGAAATCCACGCGCTGCTGGGCGAGAACGGCGCCGGCAAGTCGACGCTGGTCAAGGCGATCTACGGGCTGATCCAGCCCAGCGCCGGCGAGATCCGCTGGCAGGGGAAGCCCATCGTGCTGTCGGGTCCGTCGGAAGCGCGCAGCCGCGGCATCGGCATGGTGTTTCAGCATTTCTCGCTGTTCGACAATCTCACCGTCGCCGAGAACGTCGCGCTCGGCCTCGACGGACGAGAATCCTTCAAGGACATGTCGGCGCGGCTCGAACAGGTTTCGAAGACCTATGGGCTCCCGCTCGATCCTAAACGCGAGGTCTGGCAACTGTCCGTCGGCGAACGGCAGCGCATCGAGATCGTCCGCGCACTGATGCAGGATCCGAAATTCCTGATCCTGGACGAACCCACCGCTGTGTTGACGCCGCAGGAAGCCGACCAACTCTTCACCGTGCTGGAGCGGCTCAAGGCCGAAGGCCGCGCCATCCTCTACATCAGCCACAAGTTAGAGGAGGTGAAGCGCCTCTGCGACACGGCCACGATCCTGCGCGGCGGCAAGCAGGTCGAGACCTGCAATCCCAGGCTCGAGACCGCCGCCTCGCTCGCGCGCATGATGGTCGGCAGCGAGATCAAGCAAGTGAAAGCACCCGCCGGCCGGAAGACCACGGTGCCGCGGCTTGTCGTCAACGACCTTTCACTCGCCCGCGGCGAAGCGCATCGCGTGCGGCTCGAGCACATCTCGTTCGAGCTGAAGGGCGGCGAAATCCTCGGCATCGCCGGCGTCGCCGGCAATGGCCAGGACGAGTTGTTCGCCGCGCTCTCCGGCGAACGCCTGTCGAAGGATCCCGGCACGGTGGTGATCGAAGGCATCGCCGCAGGACACCTCTCGATCACCCGGCGCCGCAAGCTGGGCGCGGCCTTTGTCCCGGAAGAACGGCTCGGCCACGGCACCGCGCCGCGCATGAAGCTGTCGGAGAACGCGCTGCTGACCGGGCATGCCGCCAGCGGCATGGTCCATCACGGCTTCATCGACACCGCGGCAACACTCAAGACCGTGGATCGCGCGACCGAAACGTTCGACGTGCGCAAGGCAAAGCGCGATCCGGAAGCCGCGAGCCTCTCTGGCGGTAATCTGCAGAAATTCATCGTCGGCCGCGAAATCCTGCGCAATCCGGCGGTGCTGGTCGTAAGCCAGCCGACCTGGGGCGTCGATGCCGGCGCCGCTGCCGTCATTCGCCAGGCGCTGCTCGATCTCGCCACGGCCGGCGCCGCGGTGCTGGTGACCAGCCAGGATCTCGATGAACTCGCGGAGATCGCCGACCGCATCGCGGTGATGTTCCACGGCCGGCTGTCGGCACCGCTCGCCACCAGCGAAGCGACGCGCGAGAAGCTCGGCCTTCTGATGGGCGGCAGCAGCCTGGAACCGAAGGAGGCCGCGCATGCAGTTGGTGCTTGAGAAGCGCGCCGAGCGCTCCAACACGATCGCGCTGGTCTCACCGCTGATCGCGATCGGCTTGACCATCGTGACCATGGCCATCCTGTTCGCGATCCTCGGCAAAAATCCGCTGCTCGCGCTGCACGCCTACTTCATCGCACCGCTCACGGACGGCTATTCGCTCCAGGAGATCGCGGTGAAGGCGACGCCGCTGGTGATGATCGCGATCGGCCTGTCGCTCTGCTATCTCGCCAATGCCTGGAACATCGGCGCCGAAGGGCAATTCCTGATCGGTGCGGTCGCCGGAAGCTGGATCGCGGTGAAGACGCAGGGTACCGACGCCGGCGTCTGGGTGCTGCCGGCGATGTTCGTGCTGGCCGCAGCCGCTGGCGCGCTCTATGCGCTGATCCCGGCTATCTGCAAGGTGAAGTTCGGTGCCAGCGAAATCCTGACCAGCCTGATGCTGGTCTATGTCGCCGACCTCTTCCTCGACTATCTCGTGCGCGGCCCCTGGCGCGATCCGCAAGGCTTCAACTTCCCGACCACCGCCGAGTTCGATCCGGTGGCAACGGTACCACTGCTGATCGAAGGCGGGCGACTGCATCTCGGCTCGATCATCGTCCTGCTTGTCGTTGCAGCCGCCGCGATCCTGCTAGGGCGAACTATCAAGGGTTTTGAGATCCGCGTGGTTGGTGCCGCGCCCCGTGCGGCGCGGTTCGGCGGCTTCAATTCCGACCAGTTGATCATCCTCACGTTCGCGGTCTCGGGCGCGCTCGCGGGCCTCGCCGGCATCATCGAGGTCGCGGGCCCGGTCGGGCATCTCCAGCCCGGCATCTCGCCCGGCTACGGTTTTACCGCGATCATCGTCGCCTTCCTCGGCCGGCTGAACCCGCTTGGAATATTGATTGCAGGCCTTTTTCTCGCATTGACCTTTATCGGCGGCGAGCAGGCGCAGATCGCGATGAAGATCCCGTTGGACGTCACCAAGGTTTTCCAGGGCATCCTGCTGTTCTACGTGCTCGCCTGCGATTCCCTCATCCTCTACCGCTTCAAGCTGGTCGTCCCGAACCGACAGGTGGCCCGTGGAACTGGCTGAAGCCATCATCCTGGCGGTGCTCGCCGCCTCCACGCCGCTCCTGATCGCCGCAACCGGCGAGCTCGTGACCGAGCGCTCCGGCGTGCTCAATCTCGGCGTCGAGGGCATGATGATCGTCGGTGCGGCCTGCGGCTTTGCCGGCGCGTGGCTCACTGGCTCGATCTTCATCGGCGCACTGTTCGGCATCGCCGCGGGCACGCTGATGTCGTTGATCTTCGCGTTGATGGCGCTCGGGCTCGCCGTCAACCAGGTTGCAACGGGTCTCGCGCTGACCATCCTCGGCGTCGGCCTGTCCGGCCTGATCGGCGCCGGCTTCGTCGGCGAGCGCATCACGCCGGCCGTGCATCTCACCATTCCCGGCCTCACCGACATCCCCCTGATCGGCCGCGTGCTGTTCGGCGAAGATGCCTTCGTCTATTTCTCCATCGCGCTCATCATCGGCGTCTGGTGGTTCCTGTATCGTTCGCGGGCGGGCTTGATCCTCCGCGCCTGCGGCGACAATCATGTCTCCGCGCATGCGCTCGGCTATCCCGTGCTGCGCATCCGCACCTTCGCCGTGATGTTTGGGGGCGCCTGCGCCGGGCTTGCCGGCGCTTATCTGCCGCTCGCCTATACGCCATTCTTCATTCCCGGCATGACGGCAGGCCGCGGCTGGATCGCGCTGGCGCTGGTCGTGTTCTCATCCTGGCGGCCGGGTCGGCTCGTGGTCGGCGCCTATCTCTTCGGCGCGGTGACGATCCTGCAACTGCACGCGCAGGGTTGGGGCGTCGGCATTCCCTCGCAGTTCATGTCTGCGTTGCCTTATCTCGCGACCGTCACCGTTCTGGTCCTGCTCTCCCGCACGCGCACCGGAGGTTCGACCGCACCGGCCGCGCTCGGCACTGTGTTCGTGCCTGACCGCTGAGTTTGATTTCCGTGGCGTGCGCGATGGGGCGCGCACGCTGCGGATTGTGGCTTTCCCCGACTGTTTGGAGATTGATGATGAGGAAAACACTTCTTGCGCTGGCTGCCGGGCTTTTGCTTTCCGGGAGCGTCAGTGCAGCCTCCGCCGCCGACAAGCTGAAGGTCGGGTTCATCTATCTGGGTCCGATCGGAGACCTGGGGTGGACATATCAGCATGATCTCGCGCGGCAGGCGCTGGTGAAGGAATTGGGCGACAAGATCGAGACCACTTATCTCGAGAACGTGCCTGAAGGCCCCGACGCCGAGCGCGCCATCGAGCAGCTCGTCCGCGCCGGCAACAAGCTGATCTTCACGACTTCGTTCGGCTACATGGATCCGACGCTGAAGGTCGCGAAGAAATATCCGAACGTGCATTTCGAGCACTCCACCGGCTACAAGCGCGACAAGAACATGTCGACCTATTCGGCCAAATGGTATCAGGGCCGCTACATCCAGGGCCTGATCGCGGCCAAGATGTCGAAGTCCGGCGTGCTCGGCTATATCGGCTCGTTCCCGATTCCCGAGGTCGTCTCCGGCATCAACGCGACGATCCTGGCGGCGCAGACCATCAACCCGAACATCAAGGTCAAGATCATCTGGGCCAACACCTGGTTCGACCCGGGCAAGGAAGCCGACGCCGCCAAGGCGCTGATCGACCAGGGCGCCGACGTCATCATGCAGCACACGGATTCACCGGCGGCGATGCAGATCGCCAGCGAACGCGGCAAGCTCGCCTTCGGACAGGATTCCGAGATGATCAAGTTCGGGCCGAAGACCCAGCTGACCTCGATCCTCGACACCTGGGGTCCTTACTACATCGCGCGCGTCAAGGCCGAACTCGACGGAGCCTGGAAATCGGAGGACACTTGGGGCGGCCTCGACAGCCACATGTTCGCGATGGCGCCGTACACCAACATGCCGGACGACGTGAAGAAGATGGCCGAGGATGCCCAGGCTGCGATCACGGCCGGCAAGCTGCATCCGTTCAAGTGCCCGGTCCTTGGGCAGGACGGCAAGGAGGTCGAGTGCAAGGGCGGCGCCAATCTTGCTGACGGCCAGATCCTCGGCATGAATTTCTACGTGAAGGGCATCGACGACAAGCTGCCAGGCAAGTAGCACGCTTCTTGCATTGCCTACATCACCTGCTCCTCCCGGAGGAGGTTCGGAGGGGGTGGCCAGAAGCACCCGGCACTTGTGGTCGCCCCCTCCTTCTACTTTGCCTTGACCTATCTATCCTGGCCTTGACTATCCTGCCTGCATGGCCCGCGCCGCGGAACTGTGACGGCGGATAAGGTCAGGGACGTCCAGTCCCGGGATCGCGCCGTCGATTACCGTCCAGTTGCCCGCCACCATCACCCGGTCGGCCCGATGCGCCCCGCACAGCACCAGCGCGGCCAGCGCATCGCCGTGGCCGGAGAAGCGCAGCTCGTCGAGTTTGAACAGGGCGAGATCGGCGACCTTGCCGACGGCAATCTCGCCGAGTTCCGGCCGGCCGACGCAGGCCGCCGAGCCCTTCGTGGCCCAACGGAGCGCGTCCTTGTGACTCACTTTTGCTACCCCGTAGCGGGCCCGTTGCAGCAGGAATGCGGCCCGTACTTCCTGCATCAAATTCGAACCGTCGTTCGAAGCTGAGCCGTCGACGCCGATGCCGATGCCGACACCGGCCTCCTCCATCTCGCAGACGGGGCAGCAGCCCGAGGCCAGGACCTGGTTGCTGCAGGCGCAATGGCTGATGGTCGTCTTCGCCTTGCCGAGCCGCTTCATCTCGTCCGCGTTGAAGAAGATACCGTGGGCGAGCCAGGTCCGCGCATCGAGCCAGCCGCACTGATCGAGATAGTCGAGCGGACGGCAACCATACATCGCTTGGCAGAACCTGTTCTCGTCCTCGGTCTCCGCAAGATGAGTGTGCAAACGGACGTCGAGCTTGCCGGCGAGATCGGCGGTGGCGCGCATCAAGGACGTCGTCACCGAGAAGGGTGAGCATGGCGCGAGCGCAATCTGCACCATCGCGTCCGCGCCGCGCTGATGATGCTTTGCGACCACGCGCGCGCTGTCGGCGAGGATCGTGTCCTCGTCCTGTACGACGCTGTCAGGCGGCAAGCCGCCGTCGCGCTGCGACAGGTTCATCGAGCCGCGCGTGAGCAGCACCCGGACCCCGAGCCGTCTTGCGACTCCGACCTCGATATCGACGGACTCCTCGAGCCCCGCCGGGAACACGTAGTGGTGATCCGTTGTGGTGGTGCAGCCCGAAAGCAGGAGCTCGGACATCGCCACGGTGACGCCGAGCTCGAGCGATTCCGGGGTCAGCTTCGCCCAGACCGGATAGAGCGCCTGGAGCCAGGGAAACAGCTCGCGGTCCATCGCCGCCGGCAGCGCCCGCGTCAGCGTCTGGTAGAAATGATGATGCGTATTGATCAGGCCCGGCAGCACGACATGCTCGCGGGCGTCGAACACCGCGACGTCCGCCGTCGCGGGCCTGCCGCCGGCCGGCACGAGCTCGACGATCCGACCATCCCTCACTACGATCCCGCGCTCCGCACCGTCGGCGAGGATGGCCAGGGGATCCCTGACCCAGATCGGCTTTGCGTCGCTCATGACCCTGCTTCTCCTCAGATCGCTGATGACAGGCGCCCAATGCCGACGCCGGCCCGAACGCCTTTCTGCTGCGACTTGTTGTTGCGACTTGGCTCCGGTCTTGCAAGACTCTCTTGTACGATTCACCGGGGGGAAGCGTCGGCGCAGCCATGGATTTGAATACCATCACGACAGTGGCCCATCCGCAAACGCGCGCGCAACTGCCCGCTTGGACGGCAGGTGATGCTTGGCTCGCGGGCGGCACCTGGCTGTTCTCGGAGCCGCAGGTCCACCTGAGGCGACTGATCGATCTCACCGACCTGAAATGGCCGGCGCTGACGATTACGGACGGTCATCTCGCCATCGCGGCCACCTGCACCGTTGCGCAGCTCGATGGTTTCGCCTGCCCGCCCGACTGGCTCGCAGCACCGTTGATCGGCCAGTGCTGCCGGGCCTTCCTCGCCTCATTCAAGATCTGGAAGACGGCGACGATCGGCGGCAATCTCTGCATGTCGCTGCCGGCGGGACCGATGATCTCGCTCACATCCGCCCTCGACGGCGTCTGCACCATCTGGAAGGCCGGCGGCGGTGAGCAGAAGATATCCGTCGTCGACTTCGTTACCGGGAATCAGCGCAATCGTCTGACGCCGGGGGATCTGCTCCGGCAGATTGATATCCCGATTGCCGCGCTGACGCGCCGCACGGCGTTTCGCCAGATCTCGCTGGCGCCGATCGGCCGCTCGGCGGCGCTCCTGATCGGCAGCCTGGATAGCGAAGGCACGCTGGCGCTGTCGGTGACTGCATCGACGGTGCGACCGATCCAGCTATTCCTTCCCAAGCCGCCGGACGCGAGCGCGCTTCGCGACGCGATCGCACAGCAAATCCCGGATGAGCTGTACCACGCCGACATTCACGGCAAGCCGCTCTGGCGCAAGCATATGACGCTGCGGCTCGCCGAAGAGATTCGCGGCGAGCTCCTGGGGACGACGCGGTCATGAGCTTCGAAGTCAACGGCAAGACGTTTCCGCAAGAGCCGCGCGCCGGCCAGTGCCTGCGCACGTTCTTGCGCGAGCTCGGTCATTTCGGCGTGAAGAAAGGCTGCGATGCTGGCGATTGCGGTGCCTGCACTGTGCTGCTCGACGGTGAACCCGTGCATAGCTGCCTGATCCCGGCCTTCCGCGCCGAAGGTCGCGCCGTCACCACGATCGAAGGACTTGGCGGTGAAAGCGGCGCGCATCCGATGCAGCAGGCTTTCCTCGACGCGCAAGGCTTTCAATGCGGCTTCTGCACCGCCGGCATGATCCTGACCTGCGCCTCGCTGAACCAGGCGCAGCGCACCGATCTCGGGTCGTCATTGAAGGGCAATATCTGCCGCTGCACCGGCTATCGTTCCATCGAGGACGCGCTGCTCGGCAAGACCAACATCGAGGAGAGCGTCGAGGCCGGCGCCGCCTTCGGCCGCAGCCTGCCGGCACCGGCAGGTCCCGATGTCGTGCGCGGGAAGGCGCGCTACACGTTCGACACGCAAATCGACGGTCTGCTGCATATCAAGCTCCTTCGCTCGCCTCATGCTCATGCAAGGATCACGGCGATCGACAAGTCGGAAGCGCTAGGCGTTCCCGGCGTGCACGTGGTCCTGACACATGAGGATGCACCTTCGATCCTGATCTCGACCGCGCGGCATGAGAAGGACTGGATGGATCCCGAGGACACCCGCATCCTCGACGAGGTCGTCCGCTTCATGGGCCAAAAGGTTGCCGCCGTCGTCGCCGAAAGCGAGGCCGCCGCCGAGGAAGCGTGCCGCCGACTGAAGGTCAGCTACGAGATTCTGCCTGCGCTGATTGATCCTGAGCAGGCGATGGCGCCGGGTGCACCCGTCATTCATCCAGGCCGCACAACCGAAAACCGCGTCGCCGACGCCCAGCGCAACCTGGTTGCGGAAACGCATGGCGAATTCGGCGACGTGGCGGCTGCGCTCGCCGCGTCCGCCGTCACCTTCGAGGGCACCTTCCACAGCCACCGCGTGCAGCATGCGGCGCTGGAGACCCATGGCGGCCTCGCCTGGCTCGATCAGGCCGGCGTGCTCAACGTTCGCACCTCGACGCAGGTGCCATTCCTGACCCGCCGCGCGCTCTCGGATATCTTTGGGTTACCCATGGACAAGGTCCGCGTGCTCTGCGAACGCGTCGGCGGCGGCTTTGGCGGCAAGCAGGAGATGTTCGTCGAGGACATTCTGGCGCTCGCTACGCTCAAGACCGGACGACCGGTCAAGCTGGAGCTGACCCGCGAAGAGCAGTTCATCGCGACCTCGACGCGGCACCCGATGCGGGTCCACATCAAGGCCGGCGCCGATGCCGACGGCAAGCTCACCGCGCTCCAGCTCGAGGTGCTCTCCAACACCGGCGCTTATGGCAATCATGCCGGTCCGGTGATGTTCCACTCGCTGGCCGAGTCCATCAGCGTCTACAACTGTCCGAACAAAAAGGTGGACGGCTTCGCGGTCTACACCAACACGGTGCCGGCAGGCGCATTTCGCGGCTATGGCCTGCCCCAGACACAGATTGCGATCGAAGCTGCGATCGACGAGCTGGCAAGGCAGCTTGGCATCAGCCCCTACGACATGCGCCGGCGCAACGTCGTCAAGCCCGGTGACCCCATGCAATCGCCACCGCCGTCGGAATTTCACGACGTGCTCTACGGCTCCTACGGGCTGGACCAGTGCCTCGACCTCGTCGAGCGTGCGATGCAGGCTGATGGTCCGCAGCCGGATCTGTCGCCGGAGTGGCTGATCGGCGACGGCGTCGCGCTGACCATGATCGATACGGTACCGCCGGCCGGCCATATCGCGGATGCGATGATCGCGCTCAACGACGACGGCGGCTTCGATCTCACCGTCGGCACCGCCGAGTTCGGCAACGGCACCAGCACCGTGCACCGGCAGATCGCGGCGACGACGCTCGCAACCACCGTCGACAGGATCCGCCTGCGCCAGTCCGACACCGCCCACGGCGGCCATGACACCGGCGCCTATGGCAGTGCGGGCACCTTCGTCGCCGGCAAGGCGGCGCATGCCGCAGCGATGCAGCTTGCGATGGAGCTGAAGGCGGCGGCCGCCAGCGCCTGGCTATGCGACGCCGCGAGCTGCACGCTCGAAGGCGAGGCGGTCGTCAGCGGCGTGCGGCGGATGACATTTACGGAACTCGCGAAGTTTGCGCGTGAACGCGGCCGGCCGTTCGCGGCGAGCGGCAATTCCGGCGGCACGCCGCGCTCGGTCGGCTTCAACGTCCAGGGCTTTCGCGTCGCCGTGAACAAGGGCACCGGCGAGCTCAGGATTCTCAGGAGCGTGCAGGCGGCGGATGCCGGCGTCGTCGCCAATCCCATGCAGTGCCGCGGCCAGGTCGAAGGTGGCGTCGCGCAGGCGCTCGGTGCTGCGCTCTACGAGGAGATGGTGATCGACGCGGACGGCCGCGTCACCAACCCGAAATTCCGCGATTATCACCTGCCCTCCTTCGCAGACGTTCCGCGCACGGACGTCTTCTTCGCCGAGACGTTCGACACGATCGGGCCGCTTGGCGCCAAGTCGATGAGCGAGAGCCCCTATAATCCGGTCGCCGCCGCGCTCGGCAACGCGATCGCGGACGCCACCGGCATCCGCTTCACCGCGCCGCCCTTCAAGCCGGACCGGCTGTTTCCGGCGCTGCACGACAAGTTCGGCGACTAACTTCCGCGATAGGTCGAATAGCTCCATGGCGTCACCAGCAGCGGCACGTGGTAGTGGTTTTCCGGCTCGCTGATCGCAAAGCGCAGCGGGATCTCGTCAAGGAACGGCGGGTCTGACAGCGGCACATTGCGTTCCGCGTAATATTTGGCAAGGCTGAATTTGAGCTCGTAGCGGCCGATCGGCAGCGGACGGCCGTCGATCAGCGGCTGGTCGGTGCGGCCGTCGGCATTGGTCACGGCGCGCGCGATCACGCGGCTCTCGCCGAGATTCGCGAGCTCCATGAGCTCGACTGCAATGCCGGGCGCGGGCTTGCCGGCGAGATTGTCCAGCACATGCGTCGACAGCCGGCCGTGCACCTTCAACTTGTCATCGGCAGCGACGAGCTGATCGAGCCGCAGCGCGGAGATGCGGCCGATCTCCTCGATCGCGCGCCGCGTCTCGGACTTGGCAATATTGCGCAACCGCGTCTCGAAATCGCGCAGTACGGAATCCTTGGTGTGACGGCGCACGCAGACGATATAGGGGAAGCCGAACTTGTCGCGATAGGCGCTGTTGACGCGCTCGAACGCGGCGTATTCGGCGTCCGACAGCCGGTCGAGGCCGGCGCTGTTCTGCTCGTCGGTCGACTCCACCGTGAGGCCCGCCGCGCGCTGGGTCTTGTTGGCGAGATCGGGATGCGCCCTGATCAGCGCCAGCTGCACGTCAGGATCGGCACCCTGGATCGCCGCCATCAGCGCGGTGTGCAACTGGTTGATGCCGGTGAATGGCCGCTGCCCGGCAAGTTTCTCCGCAATCCACGGCGAATATTCGACGACATTGGCAAGCGCCGCGACGAAATCGGTCTGCTTTGCGGCATTGAGATCGGCGAGCGAAATCTGCGACATCGTCCTCACCCGATCTCGAACGCATCGGCGGCAAGATGCGCATGCTTTGCGTGCCAGTGCTGCGCGATCTGGAGCCGCGTCGGCACCCAGACGCGCTCGTGCTTGCCGATGTAATCCAGGAAGCGGATCAGCCCCGCCGCGCGGCCTGGTCGGCCGGCGAGTCGACAGTGCAGGCCGACCGACATCATCTTCGGCGCGCTCTCGCCTTCGACATAGAGTACATCGAAGGCATCCTTCAGATAGGTGAAGAACTGCTCGCCTTCCGCAAACCCTTGCGGGTTGATGAAACGCATGTCGTTGGCATCCAACGTATAGGGAATGATGAGCTGCTTGCCGCTCACGCCCTTGACCCAATAGGGCAGATCATCGGCATAGGAGTCGCAGAGATAGAGAAAGCCGCCCTCCTCCATCAACAGACGGTTGGTGTTGATCGAGGAGCGCCCGGTATACCAGCCGAGCGGCCGCGATCCGGTCGCCTCGGTGTGGACGTGGATCGCTTCCGCGATCTCCGCGCGCTCCTGCGCCTCGGTCATGTCCTTGTGCTCGATCCATTTCAGGCTGTGACTCGCGACATCCCAGCCCGCTTCCTTCATCGCCGCAACGATCTCGGGATTCCGCTTCAGCGCAGTGGCAATGCCGAATACGGTGGTCGGCCACTTCCGCTCGTTGAACATCCGCCACAGCCGCCAGAAGCCGGCGCGCGAGCCATACTCGAACATCGACTCGATATTGGCGTGGCGCTGGCCCGGCCAGGGCTGCGCACCGAGCACGTCGGACAGGAATGCTTCCGAGGCGCGGTCGCCGTGCAAAATGTTGTTCTCGCCGCCTTCCTCGAAGTTGACGACGAACTGCACCGCGACCCGCGCGTTGCCGGGCCATTGCGGATGCGGCGGGTTGCGGCCGTAACCGCGGAGATCGCGCGGGTAGCGGGCGTCCGTCACTCAGACTTCCTCGAAGCGGATCGGCAGGGCGCCCTTCCACAGCACGCTCTTGCCGAGCGTCGCCAGATTCTCCAGGCCCGAGGTCAGCGTGATGAAGTGGTTGCCGGCGAGCTGGCCCATCTTGCTCGCGAAGTGCACGCCGCCATAGGCGAGCAGGATCTCGGTCTCGCTGATGCCGCCGGGATAGAGGATGATCTGGCCGGGCGCGGGATAGCTCGTGTGGTTCTCGTAACCGACGCCGAAATCGAGATCGCCGAGGGGCATCCACACGCCCTCGCCGCTCCAGCGCACATGGATGATGTGGCTTTCGAACGGCAGCGCCTTGCGGAACGCAGCGACGGTCTTGGGCGCGAGCTGCTCCTCGAAGCGGGCATCGAAGGTGAAATCACCGGCGCGGATAACGAGTTTGCTCATCTCATCTCTCTGGATCGGGGGCTAAGGCCCCACGGGGAATTTTCAAGCAAAGAGCATTCCATCTGGCTTCGTGCAAGTGGCGAGGCCGCATCACCTGCGGTCGTAGGACCAACCGAAAATGCCGCTGCGCCGCGTCTCCGGCTCAGGCTCGGCGGCCGGCGCTGCCGAAGGAGGCGCCTCCTTCAGTTCCGCGTGCGGCGGTGGCGGAGGCGGCGCCGGCAGGTTCTCGCATTTCATCGAGTAGACCAGCTTGCCGTCCGCGGTGCGCCCGATCGGGGCGCAGGGGTCCGGATGCGCTGCCGAGGTCTTTGGAGCGAGCTTGACCTGCGCGGCCGCCGGCGAGGCGATCAGGAGGAGGACCAGCAGATATTTCGACATCGTTGTCGCCTGAAAACCCAATTTGGCCCATTGAACCGGATTGGAGGAGGCAAGTCCACCGCGGCCACGAGCGCGATTGCCGAATATTTAGCCGAGGCTAGAAAATTTGCTCGCCCCAACGTGATGGTTGCACTGGCGATCGTGAAGCCGACATCGCTGATATTCGGCAGGACGCATCGCCATGTCAGCCGCGACGGAGAACACATGTCTCACAACCGGGACGCCGTCACGGGAGAAACAACCATGCGAAAGACATTTGCCGTTCTCGGCGCCACCCTGATTGCTGCCGCCACCATCCAGACCGCCGCCGCGAGCGATCGCCGCCACAGAAGCAAGGCACGCCCCGCCCCCATCACCCAGTCGGTCCGCGACTCCAACGCGCTCTGGCCGTCGCAGCCAACCACCCCCGACTGGTCGCGCTACGCCAACGGCGCGATGTCGGCACCGGCGGGACGGTGATGCTGGAAGCGTAGAGCGCAATTGCTTCAACACTGGTATTGCGAGTGGCGCTCGTAGGATGGGTAGAGCGAAGCGAAACCCATCATGCTCGCGTCTGCACCGAAGCTCGATGGGTTTCGCAAGGGCTCTACCCATCCTACGGCCTCGCAGACACGCCTTCCCGTTCTCGCGGCGGGTTTCGCCCGAGCTTTGCTTGGTCGATCCGCCCTCTTGTCCAAGAGGGGCGCAGGGAAGGCCGGGTGCCGGCTGGCACCCGCGGTCCGCTGCGCGAAAAACACACGCAGAAAAACCGCACAGCAGCATACAGGTGTAGCCAATCACTCGGCCTTCCCTGCGCGATGGTTGGACGGCTTATGCCGTGCTCTCCCGGGAGCCGAGTTCCTTCTGGCCTCCCTCGCCCCAGCGAAAGTCGCCGACACCGCGCCGGTTGACGCAAATGCCGCATCCGCAAGAGCTTGACCGTAGCAACGACGGCCAGGACCACACGGTTTTGCCGTACGCACGGTTCGCTTGCTCGCCGCAGTTTTCCCGGCCCTGTCGACGGAGCCGGAAACTTACAGACGAGACGAAACCTAGCAGCGCCGCTCGTCGGCACGAAGCCCCGGGTTCACGGAGAGCAATCCGCCCTGCCCACGCCTCTCGCACCCGAACGCTGCCGCGTCCACCGCAAGCCCGGCTCGCGAACGTGACGACCACAAGATCGCCCCTCAAGGATGAGCCGGGATGGGCGACACATACGCCATTTCCGAATTTCGGTAAAGCGGAATATTTTTCTCGAGAAGGGTTGACCCGCGGGCGACACAAGTCAGCAATGAGACGCGTTGCAGGGGAAGCAACAAGGGGCGGTGCAAGACACCGCCCCCTTGACGAGCAGAAGCGGACATCAACCTGCCGACAGTCCCTGATGAATCCGTCGAAAATGACCCAAAGCGGACGTGTCTGAGAGTCCAGAAGTTGCCATGTCCGCGAGAACTCGCGTATGCACTATGTGCAGGACCGTAGTGTGAGAGATTCAAATGACGATAGAACTGAGGGGCGCGAGAGGCGAGGGATTTGCGACGATTGCCGCTGATGGTCGCGTGCTGGATTGCTGGTTTCTCCGGCTACGCCTAATTGTGGAGGGCGGCAAGGCGGCAACGGTACGGTTGACGAGCGACGAGATCAGCAGATCGTTGGGCGAGTCGGCAGACGGATATGCGCGACACGACGACATCCGCAATGTCGACATCGTTTCCATTCAGACAGAAATTGACTCTCTTGCATCTGCGCCAAGCGATGTGCACGACGCATATCTTCGACTCCATCTGCTGAGCCACCGGCTCGTTCAGCCTAATTGCCTGAATCTTGAGGGAATTTTCAGGCTGTTACCTAACGTTGCCTGGACGACACTCGGTCCCTGTGAATGCTCTCGTGTACCGGAAGCGCAAATGGTGGCGCGAAAGCGTGCCCTCGCGTTTGAGGTGACAGGCGTGGATAAGTTTCCGCGCATGACTGATTATGTGACGCCTGCGGACATTAGAATTGCAGATGCGGATCGCGTAAGGCTCGGAGCCTACCTGGCTCCGGTCACAACCGTGATGCATGAAGGCTTCTGCAATTTTAATGCGGGTACGCTCGGTCCCTGCATGGTCGAAGGCCGGATAAGCGCCGGTGTGGTTGTGGGAAGCGGCAGCGACATTGGTGGCGGAGCGTCGATCATGGGCACTCTGTCCGGAGGCGGGAAAGAGAGGATTACAGTTGGCGAGCGCTGCCTGATCGGAGCCAACGCCGGTATCGGCATTTCACTGGGTGACGACTGTGTCGTCGAAGCAGGCTGTTATGTCACGGCAGGCGCGCGCATCCTGCTGGAAGATGGCCGCGTCCTGAAAGCTAAAGAACTCTCGGGCCAGAAGGGCCTTCTTTTTCGTCGCAATTCCCAGAGCGGCGCTCTTGAGGCAACTAGACGTACACCAAATTGGAGCGGCCTCAACTCGCAACTTCACAGCTAGGCTGGTTCACTCGAAGAAGTCGTCGGCGACAATTGTGGCGCGTCAGCGATGTCGCCTTCCGGCCCATCGCGACATCTGCTGCGGTTGCACCAGGGCGGTCGGTGTCGGGTCGAGCCGGACATCGACGAAGATGAAGATTATGAGTACGCGCCCTAGTACGGCTGATAATAACCACGCGGCCCGTAGTAGGGACCGCCGCCGTAATACCCCGGGCCACCGTAGTAAGGACCCGGGCCGTAATAATAGCGGTTCTCGTAATACTCCTGGCGCCGGCTCTCGGCGATCGCGCCTCCGATCAGACCTGCCGCCACGCCCATGAAGGCCAGACCCGCGGCATTCGGACCTCGCCGATAATAGCGGTGGCGGCGAGCGGCGCTGAAATCTGTGACGGCGGAGGAAGCCTGACCTGCCGTGACGGCCTTTGCGGACACCGCCTTGTCCGGCACCGAAGAGGCCGCAGCCGAGGGCGATGCAGAGGCCGCAACCATGGCGAGGCTTGCGAAGGCGGCGAGGACGATGTTGCGGCCGGCTGCGGAAATCATCGGTCCATCACTCATCTCGACCTTCCTCTGTTCTCGCCCAAAGCGACATAAGCAAACCATTCATAACGCGAAAACCACTGAAATGGTTTCATGATCGCGGCAATCTGCCACGCTTTGAACGATTGTAAACCGAACGACCAGATGCAGCTTGAACCGTCGAACCTGAGCGGATAATGAACAACCGCGCCGTTTTTCGGTCGCCGTAAGCGTTTTACGTGAACCAACGCATCAACCGACGCCGTCGGAATCGATGCCATTTCAGGGTTCAACGTGACTGACGCGTCCTTTTCCTCGAGAGAAATCAGATGATTGCGGTTCGCAAACTGCCGGCGCGCTATGCGCCGATCGTGATGCCATTCGTGCTGTCCATCCTCATGACGGCCGTGGTGTCGGTCATTTCGACGCTGCGGAGCCTTGGCGCGACGCCGGCGTTCCTCGCGACCTGGCCCGGCGCCTGGGGGCTATCATGGCTCGTCGCCTTTCCAACACTGCTGATGGTGCTGCCACTGGTCCGCCGGATCGTGGGCTGCGTCGTCGCGGCTCCGCCTCAACCAGGCCGATAGCTCACGGCTAAGACAGCGCGCCAAGCACGCCGCGCGTCGCCTTGTCGATCTCCTCGACATAGCGGCGGCGGGCGAAGGTCTCGGTGAGAAAGCCGACCACCTTGCGGCTGTCGGTGGAATCGACCACCGCCAGCATCTCGGCCTCCGCCTCGTCGAACACCGCCATCGCCGACTTCACGTTCATTTCCGGGATCAGCACGATCTCGGTCAGGCGCGCGAGCTCGATCACCTGGATCTCGTCCGCAATGGTGTCGAGGTCGCTGGAGAACAGGTCCGGCAGCAGGACGAGCCCGACATATTCGTCCGCATTGTTGACGATGACGATTCCGGGCCGCGATCCCAGCGCGAACTCGCCACGGACCGCAGCGATCGTCGTGGTCGACGGCACCTTGCCGACGTCCGAGCGCATCAGCCGCTCGACGGTGAGGTTGCGCAGCCAGCCGACGTCGTTGGCACTGCGGATCGTCTCGCCACGCAGATGCAGGCGCCAGGTCGAGAAGGAATGGCCGAACATGAAGCGGACGCAGATCGAGGTGACGATACAGCCGGCCAGCACCACGGCCGTGACGTCGACATTGCGGGTCATCTCGAGCACGAGGAACGACATGGTCAGAGGACCGCCGACAATGGCGACGCCGAGCGTGGCCATACCCGTCAGCATCGCGACCAGCGGGTCGATCACGAAATTCGGGCTGATCAGCAACAGCACCGCGGCAAAGAATTTTCCGATCAGGCTGCCGACGAACAGCGAGGCGAAGAACAGTCCGCCGCGGAAGCCGGAGGCGAGCGAGATCAGGCAGGCCGTCACCTTCAGGGCGATGATCAGTGCGATCAGACCGATCGTCATGTCGTGAAACAGATCGAGCACCATGGCGCCGTGGCCGGCCGCCAGCACCTGCGGCGTGAGAATCGCAAAGCCGCCGACGATGAGGCCACCGATCACCGGCCGCAGCCAGATCGGTAGCCAGGCGAACAGGCGCTCGAACGTCGAAGACGAACGCATCACCGCGATGCCGACGCCGCTGGTCACGAGCGCGAGCCCGACCAGCGCCAGATATTGCTCGATGCCGACCGAGCTGACCTTCGGTATTTCGAGGGAGTACGGCGCGCCGCCGAGCCATTGCGCGGTCAGGGCACCGGCCAGCGAGGCCGCCAGGATCGGGGCGGCGCTGCCGACCGAATAGACGCCGACGATCAGCTCGCAGGCATAGAAGGCGCCGGTGATCGGCGCGCCGAACGCCGCCGCGATTGCAGCGGCGGCGCCGCAGCCGACGATCAGGCGAAGATCGGTGCGGCGAAGATTGAAGAACTTGCCGAGCAGCGAGGCAATGCCCGAGCCGATCTGGGTATAGCCGGCCTCGAGGCCGACCGAGGCGCCGCAGCCGTTGGAGATCAGCGTCTGGCTCGACACCACCACGCTGTCGCGCATCGACAGATTGCCGCCGCGCAGTGCATTGGCCTCGATCGGGTCGACCGCGTTCGAAATCTTCATGCGCCGCCGCGACCATTCCATGATGCCGAGTGCCAACCCACCGAGTGCGGGCGCGAGCAGCGCCGCCCAAGGGCTGACGCGCGCATTGGCGGACAGGCGAACATCGACGGGAATGCCGTAGATCACCATATGGGCAATCTGCGCGATCTCGGCCATCAGCGTCACGATCGCGCCGACCAGTGTGCCGATCACGAGGGCCAGCGGGATCAGGTAGAACTCGTTGCTGCGCAACAGCGCGCGGAGCCGAACCATGACGCGGTTCGATCCCTTGCGATCGGTGATATGTCTGATCCGCGCGAACACCGCCTGCCCTAACCTTCCGACATGCCGTAGCCGGCCATGCGCTGGCGGACACGTTCGATCTCGTCGCTGGGAAGCAGCGGCGGTTTCCCGATCTGGAGGCAGCCGTGATACTGCCGCGCCAGGGTCTCGACCTCGACGGCGAGCCACATGGCCTTGTCCAGCGTCTTGCCGACCGCGATCATGCCGTGATGGTCGAGCAGGCAGGCGAGCCTTCCCTCCAGCGCCCGCAGCGCATGCTCGGATAGTTCCGCCGTTCCGAAGGTGGCATAGGGTGCGCAGCGGATGCTGTCGCCGCCGGCCGCTGCGATCATGTAGTGCACGGGCGGGATCTCCATGCCCATGATCGCCAGGATGGTGCAATAAGTCGGATGGGCGTGCACGACGGCGTTGACGTCGGGCCGCGACTTCAGGATGTCGCGATGGAAGCGCCATTCGCTGGACGGCTTCTGGCTCGGGGCATGCGCGCCCTCCATAGTCATAAAAACGATCTGGTCGGGCGTCATGGCGTCATAGGGCACGCTGGTCGGCGTGACCAGAAGCCCGTCCGCATGCCGGACGCTGATATTGCCCGAGGTGCCCTGGTTGATGCCGAGCGCGTTCATGCGGCGGCACGCGTCGATGATGGCCTGCCTCTTGTCGAGCTCGTCCGCTGTCATCGATATCTCGATTTCCTGGCGATGGGCGTTTGTTAGACGGGAAGTACGTCAAAGCAATGTGGCAGTGCAAGAAAAAGCGGCCTGGATCAGGCGCTGTCTTGCCGGAGACACCGCAAGGGCACGAAATAGGACCGCAAAATCAACAGATTAACAGATTGTCACAGCCTTATGGCAGGCTCGCCCCGACGGCTGCAATTCCGTTGATGACGAACTGCACCGAATAGGCTGCGAGCAGCATGCCGAGCACGTGTGAGAGCACGGCATTTCCGGTGCGCCCGAGGGTGCGCGCGATCAGGCTCGCGGAGACGAAGCAGCGTGCGGTGAACAGCTCGCCTCAATCGCCGCAGATCGAAATGGCGATCGACCGAGGCCGGCGACCGCACGGCGCGTCGAGACGAAGGGGACTCCGGTGCGGCAGCATCTGGCGTATCTGGTGTGACGCGCCGCGTGCGATGACCGCTAGGAACGACCTTCCGCCAGCCGACTTAGCTGACGATAACCGCAAAGGACATGGTGGAGATCATCTATGAGCGACAGCGGAGTTAGCATGCTGCTGGGGCACGCCTCGACCCAGATGCTTTGGCTCTGGTTCATCGGCGCATTCGTGCTCGGCGGTGTCCTCGTCTACGGCGTGATGAAGGCCGGCCACCTGCGCCGCAGCGAGCGCGAACGCCTCGATCGCGCGACGGAAGCGCGACAGCGCCAGGAAGATCCGTACAAGCGGCCGGGTTAGTCAGCAACCCGTTGCAGATTGGGAACCTTTGGCGTCTCCGAGTCTTGATCGCTCGAGGATAGAGGAAGGCCGGGCCTTCCCGTTCACCTCGACAGGAGGATTTATGGCCAAAAGAGCGAAGAAACGCACAACGAAGAAACGCACAACCAAGAAATCATCGGCGCGCCGCGCGCGTCAGGCACCGAAGATGCTGAGCGACCTGTTCTTGGAAACGCTGAAGGACATCTATTACGCCGAGAACAAGATCATCAAGACCTTGCCTAAAATGGCCAAGGCGGCAAACTCGAAGGAGCTCGCGGCGGCTTTCAACAAGCATCTGCGCGAAACGCAGGGCCAGGTCAAACGATTGGACCAGGTCTTCAAGATGCTGGGCAAGCCCGCGCGCGGCAAGCCTTGCGAAGCGATCAACGGCATTACCGACGAAGGCGCCGAGATCATGAAGGAGTTCAAGAACGCTCCTGCCCTCGACGCCGGCCTGCTCGCGGCGGCGCAGGCGGTCGAGCACTACGAGATCTCCCGCTACGGCACGTTGCGCACCTGGGCCGAGGAGCTCGGCATGCAGGACGCCGCAAGATTGCTCCAGGCGACGCTGGACGAGGAAGAGGCGACCGATCACACCCTGACCGAGCTCGCCACCTCCGTGATCAACCTCGAGGCGGAAGAGGAATACCGCGAAGCAGCCTGAGCCGCATTCCGTCTGATATCGGAACGCCGCGGTCCGGGCCGCGGCGTTTGCCTTTTTCGGATCGCACGATCCGCATGGCACGTCCGCGCCGCCGGGCTGGAATTCTCGGGAACCAGCCCCATATGCAGCCTTTCCCATCGCCGAGCCTGCATCATGCAACCCAAAAATCCCCTCGACTGGATGCTGTCCGAAGCCCTGGACTCGCTGACCCGCGCCGAACGGCTGCGCCAGCAGTTCGGCCGCCAGGAGGCCTGCTGGGAGCCGCCGATCGACGTGCTCGAAACCGAGCATGAGCTCCTGATCCTGATCGCGCTTCCCGGCGTCAACCCCGACAATGTCGAGACGGTAATCCATGACGGCGTGCTCGTAATCTCCGGCCAGCGCACCCTGCCGCCGGAGCTTCGCAACGCCCGCATCCACCGGCTCGAGCTGCCGCAGGGCCGCTTTGAGCGGCGCATCGCGCTTCCCCTTGGCCGCTACGCCATCAGCCGCTTCGTGATGGACGGCTGCGTCGCACTGCGCCTCGCCAAATCCTGAGGTCGATCATGGCCACCGAACAGATGAATACCGCCCAGACCAGTTCCCAAAACAATTCCGACGTGAAGATCCCCGAAGACGCGCTGATCGTCATCCCCGTGCGCGAGATGGTGCTGTTCCCCGGCGCCATCGCGCCGATTGCGATCGCGCGGCCGAAATCGGTCGCCGCCGCGCAGCAGGCGTTACGCGAGCAGCGGCCGATCGGCATCGTCCTGCAGCGCAGCCCCGAGATCGAGGAGCCCGGGCCGGACGATCTCTATCGCGTTGGGACCATCGCCAACATCGTGCGCTACATCACCGCGCCCGACGGCTCGCATCACATCGTCTGCCAGGGCGTGCAGCGCGCGCGCATCATCGACTTCCTGCCGGGCACGCCGTTCCCCGCCGCGCGGATCCAGCAGATTCCGGAGCCGACCACGATCTCCCCCGAGATCGAGGCGCGTGCACTGAACCTGCAGCGCCAGGCCGTCGAGGCGATCGAGCTGCTGCCGCAGGCGCCGCCCGAACTGGCCGCGATGTTCCAGGGCACCACCGCCCCGGGCGCGCTGGCGGATCTGGCGACCTCGTTCATGGACATCAAGCCGCAGGACAAGCAGGAGGTGCTGGAGACCGTCGACCTCGCCCTGCGCGTCGAGAAGGTGTCGAAGCATCTGGCCGAGCGGCTGGAGGTGCTGCGCATCTCCAACGAGATCGGCCAAAAGACCCGCGCCAGCTTCGACGAGCGGCAGCGCGAGGCGATCCTGCGCGAGCAGATGGCGACCATCCAGCGCCAGCTCGGTGAAGGCGACGGCAAGGCGGCCGAGGTCGCCGAGCTGACGACTGCCATCGCCAAGGCCAGCATGCCGCCGGAGGCGGACGCGCACGCCAGGAAGGAGCTGCGCCGCTACGAGCGCATGCCGGAGGCCGCCGGCGAAGCCGGCATGGTCCGCACTTATCTGGACTGGCTGATCGAGCTGCCCTGGGCTTTGCCCGCGGAGAAGCCGATCGACATCAAAGAGGCGCGCCGCATCCTGGATGCCGATCATTTCGGCCTGGAGAAGATCAAGAGCCGGATCATCGAATATCTGGCAGTGCGCAAGCTGGCCCCGCAGGGCAAGGCGCCGATCCTGTGCTTCGTCGGCCCGCCCGGCGTCGGCAAGACCTCGCTCGGCCAGTCCATCGCACGCGCGATGGATCGCCCCTTCGTGCGCGTCAGCCTCGGCGGCGTGCATGACGAAGCCGAGATCCGCGGCCACCGGCGCACCTATATCGGCGCGCTGCCCGGCAACATCATTCAAGGCATCAAGAAGGCCGGCGCCCGGAACTGCGTCATGATGCTGGACGAGATCGACAAGATGGGCCGCGGTGTGCAGGGCGATCCCTCGGCCGCGATGCTGGAGGTGCTCGACCCCGAGCAGAACGGGACGTTCCGCGACAATTACCTGGGCGTGCCCTTCGACCTGTCGCGCGTGGTGTTCATCGCGACCGCCAACATGCTGGACCAGATCCCGGGTCCGCTCCTGGACCGCATGGAGCTGATCAGCCTGGCCGGTTACACCCAGGAGGAGAAGCTGGAGATCGCGCAGCGCTATCTGGTGCGGCGCCAACTCGAGGCCAACGGCCTGACGGCCGAGCAGGCCGAGATCGAGCCGGAGGCGTTGAAGCTGATCGTCAAGGGCTACACCCGGGAGGCCGGCGTGCGTAATCTCGAGCGCGAGATCGGCAAGGTGTTCCGGCACGCCGCGGTGCAGGTCGCCGAAGGCACGGCTGCGAAGGTGGTGGTCACCCCAAAGGACATTGCCACCGTGCTCGGCCAGCCGCGCTTCGAAGGCGAGATCGCGCAGCGCACCAGCATTCCCGGCGTCGCCACTGGCCTTGCCTGGACGCCGGTCGGCGGTGACATCCTGTTCATCGAGGCCTCGCGCGTATCAGGCAAGGGCGGGATGATCCTGACCGGTCAGCTCGGCGACGTCATGCGCGAGAGCGTGCAGGCTGCGATGACGCTGGTGAAGAGCAAAGCCACGCAGCTCGGCATTGATCCGCAGCTGTTCGAGAAGAGCGACATCCACGTTCACGTGCCGGCGGGCGCAACCCCGAAGGACGGGCCGAGCGCGGGCGTTGCGATGTTCACGGCGCTGACGTCACTGCTCACCAATCGCACGGTGCGCAGCGACACGGCGATGACCGGCGAGATTTCGCTGCGCGGTCTGGTGCTGCCGGTCGGCGGCATCAAGGAGAAGGTGGTGGCTGCGGCCGCCGCCGGATTGAAGCGAGTAATGCTGCCGGCGCGCAACAAGCGGGACTACGACGACATTCCGAAGAGCGCGCGGGACAACCTTGAATTCATCTGGCTGGAGCGCGTCGACGAGGCTATCGCGGCAGCGCTCGAGCCGGCCGATGCCAAGGTCGAAGCGGCGGAGTGAAGGCGATGAAGAAACTGCTGAAAAGAGCAAAGCGATCGCGGAAAACGCAGCGCCTGCGCCAGTTGCTTGATCGCGCCACCGACCGGATTCGCGATGCGCTGGCGGCACCGGAGCCGCGGCTTCAGCCGGTCCCGGTGCGAGTGAAGCGCCGCAAGGGCTGATCCCCTCCGAATCAGCCCTCGCGGTCGTCAATCAAAAGGCCCCCTCCTGCGAAGGGGGCCTTTGCGTTGTTAGCCCACAGCGTCCTTGGCGGCCTTGACCGGGCGGGCGCGGACGATCTTCCGGGCCGGCTTGGCCTTGAACATCATCTCTTCACCCGTGAACGGGTTGGTGCCCTTGCGCGCCTTGGTCGCGGGCTTCTTGATGACCACGAACTTGGCGAAGCCCGGCACCAGGAACAGACCGTTCTTCTTGAGCTCCTTGTGACCGACGTCGGTCAGCGTCTCCATGACGCTCTTGACGTCGCGCTTGGAAAGCTCGGTGGCAGTCGCAATCTTTTCGATCAGCTGCGATTTCGACATTTGGGTTGGCATCGTGTCTCCTCTGATTCGTTGCCGGTTGCATCTTAGACTAACCGTTGAAGGCCCAGAGCCTTCTGCACAGTTTTATCGCGATTTTACGGGCTTTTTGGCCCTCTTTGGCAAAAAACCCTGCTTTTCAGCGGCTTCCAGAGCGGAAGGAGCCTCCGGCAGCGGTTTTTGCCTTGTTTCAAAGGCCCGCACGCCGCCTTGCTAAAGCTGATTCGCTGCTTTCGACAAGCGACGACCGGCCTCTTTGTGAAAGGCCGGTCGCGATTCACCCTGGAAAATAAGGCTAGACGCGCTCGATGATGACGGCCGGAGCCATGCCGCCGGCGGCGCACATGGTGACTAGACCGCGCTTGAGGTCACGCCGTTCGAGCTCGTCGAGCACGGTGCCGATCAGGATCGAGCCGGTGGCGCCGATCGGGTGGCCGAGCGCGATCGAGCCGCCATTGACGTTGACCTTGGCCCGGTCGAGCCTGAGGTCACGGATGTACTTTTCCGCCACCACCGCAAAAGCCTCGTTGATCTCGAACAGGTCGATGTCGTCGATGGTCAGCCCCGCCTTCGCCAGCACCTTGCGCGTGGCCGGCACCGGCGCGTTCAGCATCAAGGTCGGCGAGTCCCCCATGTTGGCCATCGCGACGACGCGGGCGCGCGGCTTCAGGCCGTGCGCCCTGGCATAAGCGGACGATGCGAGAAGGATCGCGGCGGCACCGTCGACGACGCCGGAGGAGTTGCCGGCGTGATGCATGAAGTCGATGTTCAGGTCCGGATATTTTTGCAGAATAAGACCGCGATAGGTCGTCCCCTTGTCGTCGAGCGCGTAGTCGGCGATTGCGGGGAATGCGGGCTTCAATGCGCTCAACCCTTCCATCGTGGTCTGCGGCCGCGGATATTCTTCACGATCGAGCGCGAGGCTGCCGTCCTCGCGATGAACCGGCACGAGGCTCTTCTTGAAGTGACCGTTCGCCATCGCAAAGCCTGCGCGCTTCTGGCTTTCGAGACCGAGCGCGTCGACGTCCTGCCGCGTGATGCCCTCGAGGGTTGCGATGGCGTCGGCGCAGACGCCCTGATGCGACTGCGGATGCCGCGCACGCAGGCGCAGATTGCCAGAGTCCATCATCATCGGACCGCCGCCGCGGCGTCCTTCCATCGACATCATCTCGCAGCCGCCGGCGATGACGAGGTCTTCGGTGCCCGACATGATCGAGGCCGCGGCCATCGCGACGCTGGTGATGCCGGAGCCGCAGAAGCGGTCGAGCGTCACGGCGCTGGCGCGCACGTCGTAGCCGGCATCGAGCGCCGACATCCGGCCGAGGTCGCCGCTTTGGGTCGCTACCTGCGCGCTGCAGCCCCAGACGATGTCGTCGACATCGGCGGTGTCGATGCCGGTGCGGTCGGCGAGCGCACGCAGCACGGTCGCACCGAGCTGCTGCGGGTGAATGCCCGAAAGCGCTCCCTTGCCGGCCTTGCCGACGCCCCGCGGGGTCCGGCAGGCATCGATGATGAGTGCATCGGTCATTGGCGTTGTCCTCCTGCCATGAATGTTCAGGGCGTTTTCAATCAGCGGCATAGGGGAGTCAATGCACGCCGGCGCCTGCCCTCCTTACAAAAAATGCGAAAACAACCCCAAGCACAGTAGAAATGAGGGGACGGGATGAGGCGCGGTGGCGCTCGCGAACCGATTGATAGGTCGAGCGAAACGGCGAGAGCCGCGCGAATATCGCGGCGCCTCGCCCGATGCGTGTCAGGCAGCGCGACTCACGCCGGACAACGCGCCTTTGCCCCTCACCTCGGCCTCCTCGAATTCGGCCGCCGCGATAGCGCGATCGAGCGCCGCGCGCAGTTCCACGGCCGTCTCGAGCGTCAGCTCGATGCCGGCCCGGGCGCCGGGCTCAAGGGCGACATTGACGAAATCGAGCGTGATCACATCACCGAGCTGGGCATGGCGTGCATGGTCATAGGCCACGACGCTGTGGGAGATCGGAAACCATTCGTCCCCCCGCTTGGCCATGCCCTCGGCGCGGACGACTTCGACGATCGACGTGCACATTGTCAGCCTCCCTGACCGGCGAGATGCTTGCGCAAGAACGCGAAGACCTTGCTCCAGCCGTCCATGGCCTGTTCCGGGCGGTAGAGCGGCCGGTGCCAGTAGAAGAACCCGTGGCCGGCCCCGTCGTAGCGGTGGAATTCGTGAACCTTGCCGTGCTTCTTCAGATCGGCTTCGTGCATGTTGACCTGCTCCGGGCTTGGTGCCCTGTCATCGTTGCCGAACAGCCCGAGCAGCGGACAGCTTAAATCCTTCGTCATGTCGATCGGCGCGACCGGCGTCTTGTCGTTGAGCTCTTCCTTGCTCATCACGACCCGCCCGCCCCACAGCTCGACGCAGGCGTCGACATCCTGTTTCAGGCACGCATAAATGAAGGCGTGGCGGCCGCCGGAGCAGGAGCCAAAAAGGCCGACCTTGCCGTTCAAGCCCGGTTGCGCGCGCATCCACCGCACGGCCGCCGCGGTGTCGCCCACCATCTGCGCATCGGGATACCGCCCTCAGCCCGGACCTTGGCGGCAACATCGTCGGGATTGCCCTGCCCGGCGCGCTCATAAAGATTGGCGCAGATCGCAAGAAAACCATGATGGGCGAACCGCCGCGTCGTCTCGATGTAGAACTCGCTCCAACCCGGAAGATGATGGATGAGCACCACCCCCGGAAAGGGTCCCGGCCCGGACGGCCTGGCCACGTAGGCCGTAATGGGCGTTCCACCATCTCCATCAAGCGAGATGTTCTCGCACGCCAGGCCTCGGTAGTATGACATCGGTTCACTCCTTGATGGTGCAACCACGGACTATTGGAACGTATTCGTCAACATCCCCAGATGACTGATCGAGATCGACACCGAATCGCTGGCTCGGAGGAACCTTGGTGGATTGAATCCGAGCCCGACGCCTGCCGGCGTGCCGGTCGCGATGATGTCGCCCGGCTTCAAGGTAAGTCCGGCAGAAATCGTCGCAACCAGGGTCGGGATGTCGAAAATCAAATCACTTGTGTTGGCATTCTGGCGCAATTCGCCGTTGACCCAGCACTTTACGTCGAGATTTTCAGGATCGAGTTCGTCACCGGTCGTGATCCATGGCCCCATCGGGCAGAAGGTGTCGAGCGCCTTGCCCAAAAACCACTGCTTGTGATTGCGTTGACGATCACGAGCCGTCACGTCGTTCACGATGGTGTAGCCGAAAATGTGGTCGTAAGCGCGCTCACGCGCGATGTCACGGCCTTCCTTGCCGATGATCACGGCCAGTTCGGCCTCATAATCGACGCTCGACGTCACGTGCGCGTGCAACTGCACGACGTCGTTCGGCCCCACGACGGTGTTTGCGGGCTTGGTAAACACGGCAGGATGACTGTCAATCTCGGCGCCCTTCACTGCACCGGCCTCGTATCCGCTGTTGGAGAATTCGCGGGCATGGTCGCGATAGTTCTTGCCGACACAGAATATGTTGCGGCGCGGCTCCGGGATCGGCGCCAGCAGCTTGACCTCGGCGAGCGGTCGCGCCTTGCCGGTTGTGGCAGCCTTCAGTTCGGCGCTTCGGTCAATGGCGTCGAAGATATCCTTGACGCCGGGAAGCGGCGCGATGGTCGTTTCCGAAGGATCGATACAGCCGATCTGCATGCCGTCGTTTGCAACGTAGCGAGCGAGTTTCATGAGTCTCCTTGCATGGTCGGTCGGGCGGCATGCCACAAGCACGCCGCCCTTTCTTCGGTAGGATGTCAGGCGGTGAGCGACCGGCCCTTCGTCTCAGGCAGCAACAAGGCGGCGAAGATGATCAGCCCATACGCGGCGACCGTGAAGATACCTATGGCCTCGCCGAGCGGCATGCTGGCGCTGATGTAGCCGACCAGCGCGGGAAACAACGCACCGATCGCACGACCGATATTGAAGCAGAAGCCGATACCGGACCCGCGCACACTGGTCGGATAGAGCTCGTTGAAGAAGGCGCCGATGCCGCTGTAGATGCCCGAGGCAAAGAAACCGAGCGGCGCGCCGAGAAACAGCAGCATGGAATCGCCGATCGGCAGGAACATGTACGCGAGCACGGTGACCATCGAGCAGACGGCAAACAGGATGAAATTCCTGCGTCGCCCCAGAATATCGGTGAGATAGGCGCTGATCACGTAGCCAAAGAAGGAGGCCACGATGATGATCGCGAGGTAACCGCCCGTGCTCAGCACCGTGAGGCCGCGCACGGTCT
Organism: Bradyrhizobium sp. 139; assembly: GCF_023074175.1. Classification (GTDB taxonomy): domain Bacteria; phylum Pseudomonadota; class Alphaproteobacteria; order Rhizobiales; family Xanthobacteraceae; genus Bradyrhizobium. Next base: position 83,039 of record NZ_JADPKS010000078.1, on the reverse strand, counting down.
TCAGGTAGGTCGGCAACCAGATCATGATCGCGTAATATCCGCCCTGAGTGCCGATCGTGAGCAGTGAAGCCAGGATCGTGGTTCTCAGGAACGACGGCGCAAAGATCTGGAGAAAGCTCGGGCGCGCCTCGCGCCCGCTGGCGTAACGGCTCTGGGCCTCCACGAACAGCGGCGGTTCGTCGACGAAGCGGCGAATGAAGAACACGAAAATCGCGGGCAGGATGCCGACGGCAAACAGAGCGCGCCAGGCAACGGTTTCCGGCAGGAACGTGAACAGGACGGTGTAGGCGATGACCGCAGCTCCCCATCCGACCGCCCAGCCCGAATGGACGATGCCATTGCCTTTCCCGCGATGCTCGTCCCGGATGATCTCGCCGATCAGCACGGCTCCCGCGGCGTATTCGCCGCCGAATCCGAAACCCTGCAGCGCGCGGAACAGGAAGAGCTGCTCGTAGGAATTCGCAAAGGCGCAGAGGAACGTGAATACCGAGAACCACAAAATGGTTATCTGCAGCATCCTCACCCGGCCGAAGCGGTCGGCGAGAATGCCGACGAGCCAGCCGCCGACCGAGGACGCGAGCAATGTGGCAGTGGCGAGCAGGCCCGCATCACCGCGGCTGATGGACCAGAGCGCGGTGATGGTGACGATGACCAGACTGTAGAGCTGCACATCCATGGCATCGAGAGCCCACCCCGTAAAGCAAGCCCAGAGCGTTCGACGCTCCTTGGCAGAGAGTTCCTGGTACCATCCGAGAACAGCGCCGCCTTGTTCTGTCGTGGTATTGGCTACCTGATCCGACACAAAATTCCTCCCTCGTGCTTTTTTATGACAAGCGGACGAGGTCGCGCCGACATCGGCGCGAGCCCGCATCCCTGCTATTCTCTTGAAAGACGCCGACCGCCGCGCGCCGTGATCGTCAGGCGTGCTGGATGGTCTTGCCCCATTTTAGTCCCCAGTCGTCGCCGACCAGATCCACGACCCTGCCGTCCTTTTCGTAGAACTTGTTGGGGACCTGGAAGACGGCGATCATCAGGCCGCCTTCCGGCGTCCACGCCGAATGACGACTGCCTGCCGGTCGCCAGATGAACTCGCCGGGTCCGCAGGACAGACCCTTCTCCGGTCCGTCCTTGTCGACCAGACGACCTTCGATCACAAACGTCTGCTCAAGCATGACGTGCTCATGATCCGGGAGTTCGGCGCCGGGATCCATTTTCAACAGCACGGTGAGCAACCCGGAAGCCTTGTCGACCATGAGCGTCTTCACATAGCAGCCGGGATAGCGGATCGGCTCCCAGGGCATGTCGTTGGCATGCACGAGGCGCGAAGCGAGCGGCCCGATACCTTCGTGATTTTTGGCGTTGGGGGTGAACGCGGTGGTCATGTTTCCTTCCTTCCGACGATTGTTTTTCATTTTGGCTCGACATTGAACCAATTGAACCATTGTCTTGAGTCTATGCTGTCACGGCGGCGAGCGGACGTCAACGCTCGCTTGAATAAGCTGTAAAGTTGCATTTCTGGGTGGTCCATTATTGGTCCAAATGGTATAGGTTGGCTACACAACAATCATGGGCATGCTGCGATGACCACGGACACTGCACGACGCACGGCGAAACAGACACCGGCAGACCGTCTCCTGTCTTCATTTCAGGAAGCCATCGACGCAGGGCGATGGAAGTCCGGCGAACGCATTCCGACCGAGCGCGCGCTATCGGATCGCTACGGCGTGGCGCGGAACACGATTCGTCGCGCGTTGCAGCAGCTGGAGGACTCGGGCCAGATCGTCCGGCATGTCGGACGCGGGACTTTCGTCGAGCAAAGAAGCCGGCCTCAGCCGGATGATCTGGCGCGCCGGATCGTGAACGCCAGCCCGAGCGAGATCATGGAAGTTCGGCTGATGATCGAACCTCAAGCTGCCGAGTGTGCCGCCGCCCGCGCAAACGGCGCCGACCTCGATGCGATGGCCGAATGCCTGAAAAAGGGCGAAGACGCGCCGACGATCTCGGAATTCGAAATGTGGGACGGCCTGTTCCATCAGACGCTGATCGCCGCCTGTCGCAACCACCTCTTGATCGACATCTACGATGCGATCAACGCGGTTCGCCGCAAAGCCGACTGGGCCGCCTTGAAGGAAAGAGTCCTTTCGCCCGCGCGACGATTGACGACCCAGAAGCAGCATCGCAGCATTCTCGCAGCCATCAGAGCTCGCGATGCCCATCGTGCGGCGCGCGAGATGAAGAGCCACCTGATCGACGTCCGCCGCAGTTTGGTGGGCCCCGATTAGAGGCCGAGCTGTCGCATCTGAAGAAAAACGTGGCTGGAAGCTTGCTTGCGGCCGATCCTTCGAGACGCCTGCCTGCGGCAGGCTTTCAGGATGAAGTCGCGTTTTGCGGCGAGATGTCTGACCCTCATGGTGAGGAGCCCGCCAAAGCGGGCGTCCAGCCGCCCGTTGTCATATGCGATAGCCCTGCCGATTGAGGGGCGCGGGAATATCTTCGCGCAGTTGATCTCGTGGGCTCCAGGGACTTCGCGGTGGATGCCCCGCAGACGTCAACCCACCGTAGAGAGCTACGCCCCCGCCGCATTCTTCGTGATCACGTTGCGGTAAAAGCTTGCGCTGAGTTTCGGCGTGCGGACCTGGGTTTCGAAATTGACGTGATAGAGCCCGAACCGCTTGTTGAGCCCGAACACCCATTCAAAGTTATCCATCAGGCTCCAGAGGAAATAGCCGCGCAGCGGCACGCCTTCGGCCGTGGCGCGCTGGAGCTGGGCGAGATAATTGCGCAGGTACATGATGCGGTCGGTGTCGTAGATCTTGCCGTCGGGGGTGACGACATCGTCGCCGGAGGTACCGTTCTCGCTGATATAGATCGCGTCCGTCTTCCAGATTTTTGCCGCCAGCTTCGGCACCCAGTAGATCGTCTCCGGCGCGACGCGCAGCCAGTCCGAATTCATGTGCGGAAAGGATTTCGGGATCGGCAGCGGCATGAAACCCGCGCCCTGGTCCGAGGGCACCACGTAGTTTTGCGGCGCGTAGATGTTGAGACCGAGGAAGTCGACCGGCGAGGAGATGATCTTCAGCTCGGCGTCGGTGTATTTCGGCGCATTGGCGCCCGCGTATTTCAGGAAGGCGTCGGTATACTGGCCGGTCATGATGACGTTGAGATAGCCGGCATTCATCTCGCGCAGCGCGATCTCGGCCGCACGGACATGCTCGGGCGCGTCGATCGCGGGAACGCAGACGTCGATGTTCTCGGCCGGCCCAACCCTGGTGCCGCGGCGGCCGTGCGCCCGCACCGCCTGCACCGCGAGCCCGTGCGCGAGCGCGCTGTTATGCCTGATCTGGTTGATCTCTCTTTGCGGCAGCGTCAAGCCCGGCGCATCGATGCCGAGACCATAGCCGAAATGGACGAAGCGGCCGCTCTCGTTGAGAGTGAACACGTTCTTGACGCGATCGGTGAGGTGCCCGGCGACATAGCCCGCATAGTCGCCGAAACTCTTGCAAGTCTCGGTCGAGCGCCAGCCGCCAAAACGATCCTGGAGCGATTGCGGCAGGTCCCAATGATACAGCGTCAGCCACGGCTCGATGCCGTTCTTCAGGAGCTCGTCGACGAGGCGATTGTAGAAGTCGAGTCCGTTCGGGTTCGGCTTGCCGTCACCATCGGGAAACACTCGCGGCCAGGCCACGGAGAAGCGATAGGCCTTGCAGCCGAGCTCCCTAATGAGCGCGATGTCCTCCTTGTAGCGGTGATAATGCTCAACGGCGCGGTCGCCATTGGTGCCGTCCTCGATCTTGCCGGGGATGCGCACGAACTTGTCCCAGATCGAGGCCCCCCGCCCGTCCACGTTGACCGCGCCCTCGACCTGATAGGATGAGGTCGCGGTGCCCCAGACAAAGCCCGCCGGAAAGCCATCCATGCCGCGCGGCGCCGCTGCCGGCCTGGCCTCGGCGGTCTCCAGCGGATTTGCGATTCCGGCTGCGGACAATCCCGCCAGCGTGGCAAACTGGCGACGCGAGACCTTGTCCGACATTGATGCTGCCCTGAGATGATTGTTGCAGTGGCACAATGGCGGGTCGCAGGCGGTTTGAAAAGTGCCGGCGGCCAAGCCGCCCGTCAAGTTCGAACCGGTTGCCCGATTCCCAGCAGATTGCCTTCGCTGTCGCGGAACCACGCGCCTCGTTCACCAATCCCTTTGCTGGGGTAATTCCCGGCAATCTCCGCAATCCCATTGACGGTCTTCAGGCCGGGCAGGTCATACTCCTCGAACGCGACTCCCCGCACGCGAAGTTCGCGCACGGTTGCCTCGATATCCTCAACTTCCCAACCCATCTGTGTGTGCGTGCCCGATTGCGTTCCGGCCGAGATGAATATCGCAAACTCACCAGCCGCACAGACGTAGCGGAGCCCGCCCTCGCGCTGTTCGGTCGGCTCGATCCGAAGTTTTTCGGAATAGAACGCCCGCGCCCGATTGAGGTCTCTTGCTGGAAGCCGGGTCGCCACCTTCGCGTTCCCTAGCATGCCGTCTCTCCTTTCCAAGTCTCAAGCTTTTGCAAGCCTCAAGCTCGTTCGCTTCCGCCAAACCATCGGCCGAGCGTCAGCGAAAGGAACTTGGAGCCGTGGTGACCAAGCGAACGTTTTTCACGCAGCGAGCCAATGTCCCTTGTGAATATCGAACTTCACGGCGCCGTCGTCACGCATCCTCAACAGGAGCGATTGGCAGTCGTCCTGATGCTTTATGTTCACGCGCTTCATGATTTCGAAAGTCTTCAGAGGCTTTTCGCGAAGGGCAATTAGAATCTTTTCTCGATCAGTCATTGGGGTTCCTTGTATCGGCATCGGCGACGGTACGCGTTGTACAGATCGTCTGCAACGGGTGCGTTCGCTTGACGAGGTCCGTTCCGGGTCACAAGTGGTCCTCGACCGGGCGCGCACGGCAGGTCGGCTGTGGATCAAAAGCGGCGGTGGACGCCAAGCTGGATCGGCATCCGGTTTGCCTCTGACAACCGACATAACATGCGTTCAAGCGACCTTCGGCCGAGGGCCAATAGGCGACATGCAGTGGGATATTACTCTACGAACGGGCAGGTGCCACGCACGCTCAATAAGCTCCAGAGTACGCGTTACCGATGACGCTATGGCGTCTGATGGCACGTGCGATTGACCGATTACCAGGGCCCCGGCACACACCAGACCCACGGCGACAACCATGCTGCTGATACTGACGTAGCGCCATCGCTTCGTGGGTCAGAACCTTAGCGGCAATGACGACATTGGCCGGCAAGATTATGCTTTCAAGCTAACTGGCGGGAGGGAGATTTCGTGACCGTCCCTTGGGGGCAACGGCTGCTCTCGATGCGGCAGTCAGCCTGTCCCGCTGACGACCAATAAGCGAGGCGAGAAAGAAGCCGCCGGAGATGAGGAGCTTCGCTGGCACGTAGTGGGACCACCGGATGGAATTAGACATCAGGACTTGTCGTGCGCGTACTTCTCCAAAAGCAGCCGATTATATTCATCTCTCACGGCTCTCCGCGAAATATGCTTTTTTCGGTCTTTGGCAATCTTCAGAAGATCAGGATCTGTCGGTGCCCGTGATTTCCGCCTAAATCTCGCAAAGAGCCGGGTAGCAGGCGCCGACGTCCTTCCAAACAGCCGGTCAAACCATCCCATTGTGTCCTCCCGGACAGACCGCGCGGTTATGACACTATCACCATGAATTTGGGGGTCAAAGGGACAGTACCACTGCATCTTTTTGAAAAGCTTGCCACCACATGGCTCGCGCGATGCAGTTCGAATGTCGGTAAAGAGTCACAAGCAGAGTTTGCGGAGACCTTGTGCCGGTTGGTCATATCGGCCAGCACAGGCATAACTTTCTCATTCTTTTTCTGGCATTGCTTTTCTGGCGTTTTCACCCTGGGCATTTTCGGAAGTTTTCATGGTAGCGCGTGAGCATTGCCAGATGGATGCCACCGCCCCTGAGCTCTATGAGCGCTATCTCGTCCCCGCCATCACGTCGATTTGGGCCAAGGATCTGCTCGACCGTACCAGACCGACAAAGGGGGAAAGCGTAGTCGATGTCGCCTGCGGAACCGGCGTCGTGGCGCGGCTGTTGGATGAACGGGGGCCGTCGGGAGGTTGTTGGCATAGACCTCAACACGGACATGATGGCGCTGGTCCGGCAGGTTAGCTCGGGCCAAAGCCGCCCTCCGCCTAATGCAGTTTTGTCCCTTCCCGGCTCCGGGCGGCATCCCCGAGACGTATCGGCGTCGAGACCCTGATGCTAAATTTCCTGGGTCATACCGGACAGGAGGACGACATGCCTGACAGCGTCTACAAGGTCGTTGAACTGTCGGTACCAGCAACGAGTCATGGGAGAAGGCGGCCGCGAATGCGGTTGAGCAGCTGCAAAATCTCTTCGAGACCTTCGCATTGCAGAGGTCGTCAAGATCGATATGCAGCTGGATGACAAGGGAAAAGTCGAGGCCTATCACGCCAAGCTCAACGTATCGTTCAAGTTCGAGGGCTCCTGAGCCTCAGCACCTCGCCCCCACTTGCAGGGCGAGGAGGACTCATTGGAAAAAGCGCGTTGCGCGGTCCGCCCAACCGGACACTGTGGCCCATCTCGGAAATTGGCCCTAGTCCGACTGGGACCGATATGCTTTGATGCGTTGGGGCGTGTGGCGCTGGTGGCCTCATGTACATGGTCATGCGCAAGTACACCAAGGTTCGTTCGGTAGCGGACGCCGCTCGCCGCGCCAAGAGCGGCGTCGGCCAGATCCTAAGGCAATCGCGCGGATTCAGATCTTACTATGTGCTGGATGCCGGCGACGGCGTTGGTATCGCCGTGATGATATTTGACGACCGCGAAAGCGCCAATGCAGTGAACGCCAAGATACTGGCGTTTGTTCAAGCAAGTCTACATGACCTCGATCTTGGAGTTCCCGAAATCACCAGCGGCGAGGTTTTGGTGAACATAGAGCCGAATGAGTACTCGGGCATAAAGTAGCCGAAAACGCCGCCATTTGCGCGGCGGATGCCACCCTTCCTCATGTCGTCATCGACTTGATGTCCCCGTCTGCAGCGATCGCGCCCTGGACATGCGCGTGCCGTCCTTCAGGAATATGCGACTGCGCGTGGTTTTCAAGGAGTAGCAGCAACATGAAGCAACACACCTCCGAAGCATTTTCCACCACAGCGATTTACCGGACAACGCTCGTGCTTATGGGCACCGCGATGCCGCCAAGAGATCCCGATGAAGACGAGGAGGACGAAGACGACGAAGAGGAAGATGACGCTGACGAACCGCCGGTCGTGCGCGAGCCGGACGAAGACTAGACTAGCGTGTTCGGCAGTCAGCGCTATAATATCTTGTCATGGGCTGGGATACGAAAGACATAGCGCTCCTCAATAGGCTCTGGTCCGCAGGACAGAGCGCGGCGCAGATTGCGCGTCGTATCGGGTGCAGTCGTAACGCGGTCTGCGGCATGCTGACCCGTCTGGGCCTGAAGCGCGGCCACAAGCCGCCCACAGCAACGCCTAAGATAAGGCCGCCCCCGAAGCTGAGGCCGACGTCGTCGGCAGCCTGCGCCCGTCCAGTCGCACGGAAAGTGTCGCGGAACACAGCGCGGAGGCAGCAGCCCAAGGAATTCAGCAAGCAGCAGCTCTACTCCATGTTGGCCGAGGCGGTCAGAAACACTGACTAAGAGCTCACCACGAGCGTTGTTGCGTTCCCGCTAGTGCTTGGCCCAGTTCGACGGGTTCGGCCGTCGTATACCTTCCCAAGGCTTCGTCTGCTTCGGGGTCAAATGCAGCGATCGAGGCAAGTGCAGCTCGTCATCCGGTTTACCAGCGACAGCGGACATCACGGCGGCTGATGCGCTCTTCGGCTTAGGGCCAGAAAGCCGCCATCGGCCTTTATCCCTGCAATGACCGCGATGGGCCCAGAAGCTGACGACATTCGAGGCCTCGCTGGGCCGGGCGTGGACGCGCGCAGCCTTGAGCAACCCTTTTGCTTCGCTTCATAGCCGAGATGGTCCGGCTCGCCGGCGCCCGCGATCAGCGCGGGTGCTTCGGCAATTTCGGAAGTTTGTCGGGATTGAACGCCACTGCCTGCTCGGTCCGTTCACGTGCGGGCGGCTGCTGTTGCGTCAGAATCAGTGTCCCCTGGAGGATCATTCCCGGCACCTGCGCTGCCGTCGCCGTGTAAGTCGCGAGCTTGCCGGGGCAGTTCCCCTCGATGTCCAGCGTGAGCTCATCATCGACGCCGAAGACCGTTGCACATCCGTCGGTATGGCGCTTCGTCGACACGGTGGCGGTGAAGCGATCGCCATCGACCTTGCAGGAGCCGTGATACGTCATCAGGCTGTCGCAGCCCCAGACTTGTCCGTCTGCGACATGGACGATCCCGGTACCCTGGTCGAGCGGCGTCTTGTGCCACGCCGCATAGGTGCCGTCCTTCAGCATGGGAGCAGCCTCCCCTGGTGTCCCCCTCCCAACAATGCGCATGATTAGCGCTAAGAAACCGTTAATCGCACGGCCCGTGCCAATCCGGTCGGTTCCTTCGCAACTCGGCTTCAAGGTCCTCGATGATGCTGTGAAGCAGGCAGGCGGCAAGCGGATCGGTGACTTCGCGCTCCAAATGCCTGTATCGCGCGATCTGAAATTCCTGCTCTCTCAATTGTTGCTCGGTCATCAGACGGGCCCTCCGGCAAACCGACGCAGACACGGCTGAAGAGTTTCGTTAAAGTTTTTGGATCATTTGCTATGGTTTCTGACTGGTAAAATGCAGCGCGGGCCAAGCCTCGCCCGCGCGCGCCCGCGAAGCCGCCTGACGAGATCGCCGTCCGGGTCCAGGGCGAGAACACGGATGCGTTGAGTGATGCTCGTGGTCGAGGATCGCGGAAATCAGCACGGAAAGGATCAGGCGTCGTGACGAGTTCAGGTCGTGCGGCCCATTGGCAGGCTGTATACGAAAGCAAAGGCGAACGCGAGGTCAGCTGGTTCCAGGAGAGCCCGTCACCATCGATCGAGTTGATCGCGCTCACCGGCGCAGGACCAACGTCGGCGATTGTTGATATCGGCGGCGGGACATCCCGACTGGTCGATGCCCTGCTGTCCGCCGGATATACGGGTGTCACCGTGCTCGATCTATCCAACGCAGCCCTCGCCGCGTCGCGGGCGCGGCTCGGCGCCGCCAGCGACGGCGTGGACTGGATCGTGGCGGACGTGACGGCGTGGCAGCCAAAGCGGACATACGATGTCTGGCATGACCGCGCGGCGTTTCATTTTCTCAGCGCGCCTGAAGAACAAGCGGCTTATGTCGGATGTATCAGACGAGCCGTGAAGATCGGCGGCCATGTCATCATTGGCACATTTGCGGTCGATGGTCCGGAGAAATGCAGCGGCCTGCCGGTGACGCGTCACAGCGCCGACAGTATCGCCGCGCTGCTCGGCGCCGGCTTCAAATTGACGGATCATCGCCGTCATCAGCATGCGACGCCGTGGCAATCGGTGCAGAATTTTCAGTTCAGCAGCTTTATCAGGATGTCATAGGTCCTCGATGTCACGGCACGTCGCCGCTGCCGCGAGTTCCGCCGATGCTGTGCGGCTTGTTGAGGAAGAACTCCCGATTGCCGAGAGCCGCTTCCGCATACTGATCGATCGCGACCTGGATGGCCTCAATGTGCATGCGGCACCAGCCTTCGTGACAAGACAGGCGCCGCACATGATCGAGAGCTTTCAGGAATTCCGGTGGCGCCTGCATGTCGGAGAAGTAGATCGGCCTCTCTCCCTTCATGCCTGTGCCACTTCTCGCGGCGGGACAAGACGACGCCTCTCGACGCGGAGGCGCGGCGGCGTCGGTTGCCGGCGGGGGACGAAGAGGCTGGCGACGACGATCGGGTCGGTGTCACCGAGAGCGGCCCGCTCCTGGACAAGCCCGCTCATCACCGTGCGCATCTTCATGACATCCCCGGCGACGAAGGTGCAGTCTTCGTCCCTGTTGATTTGCTCATGCATGATGGCCTCAGCCTCACGCATGCTGACCCGTAATGCTCTGATGACTCTGCGGATTCCATTGATGCGATTGTCCATGGCTGGCTCCCTCGGCTGGACGACCAGCATAAGAACAAAACGTGAACAATGAGTCAATCGGCCAGAGGTAGAACGGAGCCGTGGCGACACGCCACTCAGGGCGGCGGCAAAAGCCCAGCCTCCTCGTCACCCACCAGCCCGGACTTACTGCAGCCTTGGGCTTACTGAAGCCTTGGGCTTGCTGAAGTCTTGGGCTTGCTGAAGTCTTGGGCTTGCTGAAGTCTTGGGCTTACTGAAGTCTTGGGCTTACTGAGCCAAGATCAGAACGTCACCCGCATTCCCGCATAGAACGCCCTTGGCCTTGCCGGGCTGAGCGAGCGCGGATCGGTGAACTCGGCGCCGCCATTGGTGAAGTTCGGCAGGGCTTCGCGATCGAAGAACTGTCCGTAGCTCGCGTAGCGCCTGTCGAAAATATTGTCGACCCTGCCGTAGAGCTGGATGTTCTTCGTGACCTGGTACGAGGTGTGGAGATTGAAGACCGTATAGGACGGCAGCTTCGCATATTGGTTGGACTCGTCGCCGACCGGATATTGGCTGGAAACGAACAGCGCGTTACCGCCGACCTTCCAGACGTCGGTCACGGCATAGTCGATGCCGATCTTGACGCGGTGGCGCGGGATGGCGGGAAGCTGGTTGCCGGGCGAGACCTGGATGTTGCCGTCGGCATCGGCGAACGGACTGTTGGAGCCGATGGTCAATGCGTCCAGAAAGCGCGCATCGACGAAGGCGTAGCTCGCCTGGAATTGGAACGTCGGCGACTTGATGTTGACCTCGGCCTCGAACCCCTGCCGCCTGGTACGGCCGACATTGGAAAAATAGCCAAAGCCGGTCCGGCCGGGAACGGGGATCGCGACGATGTCGTCATGATTGGTGGCGCGGAAGCCGCCGATCTTCCAGCCGAGCGAGCCGATGTTCAGCTCCCGGGTGCCGCGCAGGCCCGCTTCCACGGTCTTGGACACCACCTGCTTCAACGGCGGATCGGAGACGAGAAACGCGGCGATGAGACAGGGACGGGCAGGATCGGAGCAGCCGAGCTCGAGCGGCGTCGGCACGCGGTTGGCCTCGGAATAGCCGGCATAGGCGGTCAGCTCGGGTGTGATCTTGTAGGTGCCGCCGATCACCGGGTTGAAGCGGGTGAAGGTGTGATCGCCGTTGAGCGCGGTGCCGAGCTGATCCTCCAGGGTAATACGTGCCACATTGAATCGGCCGCCGCCCGTGATGGCAAAGGCATCCGTGACGTTGAACGTGTCCATTGCGTACAGGCCGTTATATTGATTGACGGTCCGCAGCGAGACAGGACCGGCAATGGGGTCTGGTGTGCCGGTCGCACCCAGGAATACGCCGCTGCCGCTGACCACATAGTTTTCTCCGATCGAGCCGATCTCGGCGGTGGCGTTGTAGCGCGTGACACCGGCGTCATAGGTTGCGCCCATCACGAAACGGTTGTCGTGCCCGAACAGTTGATCGGTGTTGGTGGCCTGCCCTGATACGCCGAAGCTGGTCGAGCGTATCGTGCTCCGGTCGATCTCGCCGAGGATGGTCCCCGAAGGATACGGATTGACAAGCTGCGCGCCGTTCGTGCCGTTCGCCGGCGTCGTGTCGTCGCCGAAGCACAGCAGCCCTGCAATGGCGCACTCCTGCACGTCGGTCGGATTGCCGTCGACGAGCTTCTGCTCGTACCTGCGCACATGGGCGGTGCCTTCGAGCGTCCAGGTCGGCGTCGCATCGACCTTTCCGGTCAGGTTGAGATAGCCGACGCGGTTGGAGGTGGTCTGCGGCGTCGTGTAGGTCGCGCCCCAATATTTGTCGAGCAGCTCGGCCGGAACGGTGGCGCTGGCGCCGAAATCGTTCTTGGCGATGCCCATGTTGGCGTGGAATTCGCTGTCGCCGGCCTTGTAGCCGACGTCGCCGTAGAAGCGCCGCACGTCCGATTGGGAGAAATTGCGGAAGCCGTTGTCGTGCAGGCCTTCGAGCGCGGCATAGACGCCGTAGTTCTTGTCGACCTGCTTGCCCCATTGCGCCGAGCCCTGGATGCGGCCGAACGAGCCGCCCATCATGTCGATCTCGGCGCCCTGATAGGTGAAGCCGTCCTTCATTTGCAAATTGATCGCGCCGCCCAGCGCGTTGAGGCCGAAGGCGGGATTATTGGTCACCAGCGTCACCGACCTGATAGCCGCGGTCGGGATCAGGTCCCAGTTGACGGCGTCCGAGAAGGCCTCGTTGATGCGGACGCCGTTCTGGTACACCGCAAGGCCCTGCGGCGTGCCGGTTACGGGCGAGGCGACAAAGCCGCGGAATTCGACATCCGGCTGAAACGGATTGCCGGTGACTTCGGTGATGTTGATTCCGGCGATGTTGTCGCGCAGCGCGTCGGTGACGTTCAGCGAACCGGTGCGCTTGATCTGGCTGGCATCGACGGCGTTGATCGCTGAAGGGACCTTGTCGACCTCGATACCTCGGCCGGTGCCCGGCGAGGTCGGGTAGACGTAAAGGCGTGTCCTCGGGCTGGCGGAGGACGGCGCCCCGACGCGCGCGACCGGTCGCGGTGGCGCAACTCGCCTCACGGTCGCCGGCGGCGGCGCCGTCACTTCGACCGGCGGCAGGTTCTGGACGTTGGTCTGCTCGTCCTGCGCGGCCCCGGCATGAGTCGCCAAGACCAACCCAGACAGCAGCCCCGTCGACGCCGAGGCCATCAACAAGCTTCGTTTGTTTCTCGGCTTGCCCATCCCTGCCTCCCCATCCGTGACCCCCGGCTGTTTTGATGTCCGCCGTTTGGTCGCAACGAGTGTAATCGGCGGCCGTTCGCGCGCCAGCCATAAAAGGTCGGGCAATCTCCGCTCCCGTTTTCCCGATCAAATCGGGAGTTTTTCCCGCGATCAGGCCGCCGCCGTCGGAACCAGCGCCTCGACGGTCAAGCCGCCATCGCCGGAGACGACATTGAGCGTGCCGCCCAGCGCCAGAACCCGCTCGCGCATGCCGACGAGGCCGAAGCCGAGCTGCTGGCCCGGCGCCATGCCGCGGCCATTGTCGCTGACCCGCACCCGGGCGCAGCCGCGGCCGTCGCGCTCCGCCGGCTCTGCGGCTTCGATGACGACATTCACCGAGGTCGCGCCGGCATGGCGGAACACGTTGGTGAGCGCCTCCTGCACGATGCGGTAAATAGTGAGGTCGGCGGTCTCGCCGGTCGGTCCGAGCGCCGGCGAGATCGCGGTCTTGATCGCGACATCGGGATGCGACTCCCGCCACAGCCGCGACAGCGATTCCAGCGCCTGGCGCAAGCCGAGTTCGGCGAGGCCCACGGGCCGCAGGCGCTCCAGCACGCGGCGATTGAACTGCTGGAGCGCGTTGATCTGCTCCATCATGGCGCTGCCATGCTTTCGCACGGCGTCCGCACTCGGGGCACGTCCATCCGCCTGCTTCGCCAGCGCGCTTGCATGCGCGCGCAGCGAGAACAGATAGGGCCCGAACTCGTCATGGAGCTCACGTGCAATCTCCTTGCGCTCGACATCCTGAAGCGACACCGCGCGCTCGGCGAGGCGCCGCTTGTCCTCGACCGCCTCGCCGAGCGTCGCCGCAAGATGGTTGAGCTTGGTGCAGATCGCGGCCAGCTCGGGCGCGCCGCCCGGCGTGACGCGCGCCTGATAGCGTCCGCCCTCGAGGTCGGCCATCACATCCGCCAGGGACTGGAGCGGCGCCAGCGCCCGGCCGACCACATTCATCATCACCAGGAATAGCGCGAGCGCGATCACCGACCCGACCTCGAGCTGGGTCACGATGGCGTCCCAGATCTCGGCGATCTCGTCATCGGGATGAGAGGTGATCAGGAGCGAACCCGGCTTGCCATGGAGCGAGACCGGCACGCTCACGGCGGTCTGCTCGGGATGAACCAAGCTGACGAACCAGGCCGGCGCCCCCCGCGTGTCGTCGTCGGCACCAGGCCGGAGCGGCGTCAGCGGGTTCCCGCCGGCGTCCCGAAGCGCGATACTGACATGGCGCAGGCGGCTGAGATCGCGCGCGATCCGGTTCAGCCTGGCATCGGGATCGGGCGCCTCGTTCAGATCCGCCACAATCATCTCGATGAATTCGCGCGCCAGCCGGATCACGCTCTGGTCCTCGGCCTGCACGCGCGGGCCGGCTTCCGCGACCTGACGGCCGATATTGACGGCGAGCCCCAGCGCCAAGAGCAGCGCCAGCAGCAGGTTGATGCGCGCGCGCAAGGATAGATTTTGCCACATTGGTGTTGCCCGTGCCCCACGAAGGTTTGTCCGCGCCGGTCCGATGACGTTGACAGACCCGAAGCGCCCGATATCTAATCGAAAGCGTACAGCAATCCCGGCCGGGTTGCATGAGGCGACATCAGACGCACGGTCTTGCTTGGTCGGCATCATGCGGCGCAAACAAGGCGGTGCTGTCGCGAGGAACGCCTATGCGCATTCTGATCGTCGACGATCATCCCATTGTCGCCTCCGGCTGCCGTGCCGTGCTGGCAGATGAGGGCGAGATCGAGATCCTGGAGGCCGCCGACGCCGAGGACGGCGAATGCGTCTTCATCGTCGAGCGCCCCGACCTCTCGATCATCGACATCAACCTGCCGACCGTCTCCGGCTTCGAGCTCGCGCGCCGCATCCTCGAACGCGCACCGGACGCCCGCATCATCATGTTCAGCATGAACGACGACCCTGCTTTCGCCGCGCGCGCAATCGAGTGCGGCGCCAAGGGCTACGTCTCCAAGACCGGCGACCCCGACGACCTCGTCGAGGCGATCCGCGCGGTCGGAAGCGGCGGCACTTATCTGCCGAGCGCGATCGCGCGCAGCATCGCCTTCGCGGGACCCGCGCTGGCGCAAAGCCCGCTGTCGAAGCTGAACGCGCGCGAGATGGAAATCCTGCGGCTGCTCAGCGCCGGAAAGAGCCTGTCCGAGATCGCCTGGCTGGTGCAATCCTCCTACAAGACGGTGGCCAACACCTCCTCGATCATGCGCCAGAAGCTTGGCGTGAAGACCTCGGTGGAGCTGGTTCGGCTGGCGATCGACAGCGGCGTGGCCTGACGCACACCCCACGAATTCGGTCACACAAGCGTTGCAATCCTGATGTGGTTAGATGCCACGGAGCATAACGGCATGACGATCCAGACTGTCTCGACCAACACATCCCATGGCGGCGTGCAGGGCGTGTATCGCCACGCGAGCCAGGCGACCGGAACCGACATGGTGTTCTCGGTCTATGTTCCCCCGCATGCCGATGGCGCGAAGCTGCCCGTGGTCTGGTATCTGTCCGGCCTCACCTGCACGCATGCCAACGTCACCGAAAAGGGCGAATTCCGCCGCGCCTGCGCCGAGCTCGGCCTGATCTTCGTCGCGCCCGACACCAGCCCGCGCGGGCCCGACGTGCCGGGCGATGCCAACAATGCCTATGATTTCGGCCTAGGGGCCGGCTTCTATGTCGACGCGACGCAAGAGCCGTTTGCGCGCAACTATCGCATGTGGAGCTATATCACCGACGAGCTGCCCAAACTCGTGGCTGAGAACTTTCCCGCCGACGCCAAGCGGCAATCGGTGATGGGCCATTCGATGGGCGGCCACGGCGCGCTAACGGTCGCGCTGCGCAATCCACACCGTTTTCGCGCGGCCAGTGCGTTTGCTCCGATCGTGGCGCCCTCGCTTGTGCCCTGGGGCATCAAGGCGCTGACCGGCTATCTCGGTCCGAACAAGGACACCTGGCGTGGCCACGACACCGTGGCGCTGATCGAGGACGGCGCGAAGTTTTCAGGCTTTCTCGTCGACGTCGGCGAGGCCGACAATTTCTTGAAGGAGCAGCTTCGGCCCGAGCTGCTGGAAGCCGCCTGCACCAAGGCCAGCATCCACCTGACGCTGCGGCGGCAGGCGGGCTACGACCACAGCTATTATTTCATCTCGACCTTCATGGGCGACCATCTGCACTGGCACGCGGAGAGATTGAAGGGGTGAGCTTTCTTCCTTCTCCCCTTGCGGGAGAAGGTGGCGCGAAGCGCCGGATGAGGGGTATGTCTCCGCAATCTCGAATGAGAGTCGGACTCGCGGAGAGAGACCCCTCACCCGTCTCGCCGCTACGCGGCGAGCCACCCTCTCCCACAAGGGGCTAAGGCGTGCACACATCTTTCGGCCGTTGGTCAGCATCAATAGAAAGCGCAAGTCTTTTCAATGATAGCTGACCGACCGCTCTTTGGGCGGTTCCGAAACCTGGGGTCATCTAAGTCCCTGTATTAGATTCCGTTTTTGAGATGTGTGCATGCCTTAGCCCACAAGGGGCGAGGGTGCAGCGGCACAAGGGGAGAGAGCCGCCCCTACTCCGGCTTGCCGTAATTCGGCGCCAGCAGGCGGTTGCGGATCAGATAGCTCATCGTGCGCGACCACGACTCGTCCGTGTTGCCGCGCATGTCGGCACTGGCGGCGGTGATCATGTTGCCGGTCTTCACGTCGCGCAAATAGATGTTGAGATTGATGATCAGATTCGAGACCTTCTGTACCATGCCGGTGATCTCCAAGTCGGCACCGAGCTGCCCGGCAAGCTGGAGATCGCAGCCGCCGCAGGCCTGCAGGTTGGCGTGACGGGCGGCATCCCTGACCGGCGCGATGTCGAGCAGCTGGAACCTGCCCGACTCCGCAAGTGCCTTGCGGAGCTGCTCGCTGATGCGCTCGAGCCGCGCTTCTTCAAGCCTGGAGCCGTAGAACTCGCCGGGCAGGCTGGTGTCGATCAGCTCGAAATCGAACACCGCCAGCTTCGGCGGATCGGCGAGCGCGACCGAACCCGTCAACAGCAAAGCTGCGAAACATATCAGCACTCGCATCATCGTGATTCCAGGCCTCGCGCGTGCGGGGACGAAATGCGGGGTTGCAAGCCGGGCCAAATCGGTCATGCTTTAGCAGAGACAATTCTCCATCGGCGGTCAAGCCGGGGAGAACGCGTGGAGGAAACATGATCCGATGGTTGGTCGGCCTGATCGGCTTCGGTCTTGCAGCGACGAGTGCGCTCGCGGCCGACCAGGTCCAGATCGGCGTCGGCTATCTTGGAATCGCCGGCACCAGATCGACGCTGTCGCTGGTCGAGCAGCCCGCGGAGAATGACGGCGTCGCCGGCGCGCGCCTCGCCATCGAGGACAACAACACCACTGGAAAATTCCTCAACCAGCGTTTCACGCTGGAGGAGCGCCGCATCAAGGAAGGCGAAGATCCGGTTCAGGCTGCGACTGCGCTTGCCGAGAGAAACGGCTTCATCATCGCCGATCTGCCGGCGGACGCGCTGCTGAAAATCTCGGATGCCTTGCGCGACCGCGGCACGCTGCTGTTCAACGCCGGCGCAATCGACGAGCGCCTGCGCGAGGCCGATTGCCGCGCCAACGTCATCCACACGGCGCCGACGCGCGCGATGCTGGCGGACGCGCTCGGCCAATACCTGGTATGGAAGCAGTGGAAGCGCTGGCTGCTCGTGGTCGGCTCGCATGACGAAGACAAGTTGTTCGCCGATGCGCTGAGGCGCACGGCGACGCGGTTCGGCGCCAAGATCGTGCAGGAGCGCAGCTTCGAAGACAAAGGCGGCGCGCGCCGCACTGACTCGGGCGTGACGCTGATCCAGCGCCAGATGCCGGTGTTCACACAACAGGCACCGGCCTATGACGTGCTCCTCGCGGCCGACGAGAGCGAGGTGTTCGGCGCCTATCTGCCCTATCGCACCTGGGATCCGCGGCCTGTCGCGGGCTCTGCCGGCCTCGTGCCGCGGAGCTGGGACGCCGCGCAGGACCAGTGGGGCGCGATCCAGATGCAGAACCGCTTCATCAAGCTGAATTCGCGGCGCATGACCGCACTCGACATGCAGGCCTGGACGGCGGTGCGCATGATCGGCGAAGCGACCTCGCGCACCAATTCCGGCGATGTCAAGAAGGTCTCCGATTTCATCAAAGGTCCGGATTTCTCAGTCGCCGCCTTCAAAGGCACGCGGCTGACGCTGCGCGACTGGAACCTGCAATTGCGCCAGCCGATCCTCCTGGTCGACGGCCGCATGGTGGTCTCGGTGTCGCCGCAGGAAGGATTTCTGCACCAGGTCTCGGAGCTCGACACGCTTGGATACGATCGCCCGGAGAGCAAATGCAAGCTGAAGTGAGGACGTTAAAGTGAGGACTTGGATGTCGCGCATGTGGCGTGTTGGGCTTCTCTGCGGACTGGCGCTCGTGGCGGCGCCGGCGCATGCGTTCATCGCCTATGTCTCGAATGAGAAGAGCAACACGGTCTCGGTGATCGACACCGACAGCTGGACCGTGACCAAGACCATCAAGGTCGGCCAGCGCCCGCGCGGCATCGATTTCACGCGCGACGGCAAGTTCGTGATGGTCGCGGTCGGCGACGACGACACCATTCAGGTCATCGACGCCAGGACGCAAGCCATTGTGGACAGCCTGCCCTCCGGGCCCGACCCGGAATTGTTCGCGCAGGATGCCGCCGGAAACGTCCTCTATGTCGCCAACGAGAACGACAACACGGTGACCGTGATCGACCTCGAGAAGCGCGCCCGCCTCGGCGACATCCAGGTCGGGGTCGAGCCGGAGGGCATGACCATCAGCCCCGACGGCAAGATGCTGATCAACACGTCCGAGACGACCAACATGGCGCATTTCATCGACACCACCTCGCGCCAGATCGTCGCCAATGTGCTGGTCGACGCGCGGCCGCGCTTTGCCGAATTCAAGCATGATAGTTCAGAGCTGTGGGTGTCCTCGGAGATCGGCGGCACGGTCTCGGTGATCGATCCCGGAAAGCACGAGGTGATCGGCAAGATCACGTTCGAGATTCCGGGGTTGCGGAAAGAGGCGATCCAGCCCGTCGGCATCGGCATGACCCGGGACGACAAGACCGCTTTCGTCGCGCTCGGCCCCGCCAACCGCGTCGCCGTGGTCGATACCGCGACGCGCAAGGTGACGAAATATCTGCTGGTCGGGCAGCGAGTCTGGCACATGGCGTTCACGCCGGATGAGAAATATCTGCTCACCACCAACGGCGTGTCGAACGACGTTTCCGTCATCGACGTCGCCGCGCAAAAGGTGATCAAGACCATTCAGGTGGGCGAACTGCCCTGGGGCATCGCGATCGCGCCATGACCAGCCCTGCCCCCATCGCCGAACCACGCGAGACACCACGGCCCGATCCGGCCGCGGCGCCGGCGCTGTCGATCGACGGCGTCAGCCACGCCTATGGCCCGCGCCGGGCGCTGATCGACGTCTCGTTCAATGTGCAGCCGGCGAGCTTTACCGCGCTGCTCGGGCTCAATGGTGCGGGCAAGAGCACGCTGTTCTCGCTGATCACGCGCCTGTTCGGCATTCAGTCCGGCCGTGTCGGCATTTTCGGCCACGACATCAGCAAAAACCCCGGCGAGGCGCTGCGGCTGCTCGGCGTCGTGTTCCAGCCGCGCACGCTCGATCTCGATCTGTCGCTGACGCAGAACCTGCTTTATCATGCCGCGCTGCACGGCATCAGTCGCCGCGAGGCCGCCGCGCGCAGCGCCGAGCTGCTCGGCCGCATCGGCCTTTCGGAGCGTGCCGGCAGCAAGGTGCGCGATCTCTCGGGCGGACAGATGCGGCGGCTCGAGATCGCGCGCGCGCTGCTGCACCGGCCGCGGCTTCTCTTGCTGGACGAGCCGACAGTCGGCCTCGACGTCAAGGCACGCGCCGACATCATCAGCCATGTCCGCCAGCTCGTGACCGAGCAAGGCATCGGCGTGCTCTGGGCCACGCACCTGTTCGACGAGATCATGGCCGGCGATGACCTCGTGGTGCTGCATCAGGGCAAGGTGCTGGCGCAGGGGCCGATGAGCCGCGTCATCTCCGAGGCCGGCGCGCTGGATGTCAACACCGCCTTCATGCGCCTGACGGGTGCGCAAGTGATGCCGGGAGGCGGCGCATGAGCAGCATCACCGCGCGCGATGCGCCACGCGGCTTCTCGGCCGGCGAATACATGACCTGCCTCAGCGGCATCGTCTGGCGCGAGGGCCTGCGCTTCCTGCATCAGCGCGAGCGTTTCGTCTCCGCGCTGGTGCGGCCGCTGGTGTGGCTGTTCATCTTCGCCGCCGGCTTTCGACAGGTGCTCGGCATCTCCATCATCCCGCCTTATGAGACCTACATCCTCTACGAGGTCTTCATCGCGCCCGGGCTGATGGCGATGATCCAGCTCTTCAACGGCATGCAGTCCTCGCTGTCGATGGTTTATGATCGCGAGATGGGCAACATGCGCACGCTGCTGGTGAGCCCGCTGCCGCGCGGCTTCCTGCTGTTCTGCAAGCTGCTCGCGGGCACCGCGGTGTCGCTGCTCCAGGTCTATGCGTTCCTGCTGATCGCCTGGTTCTGGGACATCACCCCTCCTCCGATCGGATATCTCACCGTGCTGCCGGCGCTGATCCTGTCCGGACTGATGCTGGGCTCGCTCGGCATGCTGATCTCATCCGGCATCAAGCAGCTCGAAAGCTTTGCCGGCGTCATGAACTTCGTGATCTTTCCGATGTTCTTCGCCTCCTCCGCGCTCTACCCGCTCTGGCGGGTGCAGGAGGGCAGCCCGTATCTCTACTATGTCTGCGAGGCCAATCCGTTCACCCATGCGGTCGAGCTGATACGTTTTGCGCTCTACGGGCAAATCAACTGGGTCTCGCTGGCGGTGGTGACGGGCTGTACAATCGTCTTCATGATCGGCGCGATTCTGGCCTATGATCCCTCGCGCGGGCTGGCGCGACGGGGCCCTGCGGGAGGCGAATGATGAGATCAGGGATCATGATCATGGCCGCTCTGGCGCTCGCGGTTGCGGGCACGGCCGCGCGCGCGGTCGATCCGCGCTATCCCGACTGGCCCTGCACGCAGGCAAAAGTGCCGGAGATCTCGCTTGCCGCCGTGTGGGCCGGCCCGGCGCTCGACGACGCCGAGACCAAGTGGAAGGACGACACCAAGGTCAGCGCGCTGGTCTCAAAACTGTCCGCGCGCAAGACGCCGCTGGAGGAGGCCGAGAAATTGGTGAAAGAATTTCTGGCGGCCTCCGCCCCTGACAAGACCGCGAACGCAAAACTCCTGTTCGCCGGCCTGTTCGACACGCTCAATGCGCAGCGCTCCCAGGTCATGAACGGTCTCGAACGCGTCAGCCGCAAGCAACGCGAGGCCGCCGACAAGATTCGCGAGGAGACCCTCGCGCTCCAGGCGATCCAGGGCGCGACGCCGCGCGACGAGGCCAAGGTCGAGGCGCTCAGCAACGAGTTGATCTGGAAGACCCGCATCTTCGAGGACCGCCATAAGGTGGTGCGGTTCGTCTGCGAAGTTCCGACCGCGATCGACCAGCGCCTGTTCGCTGTGGGACGCGTGATCCAGCAGGAAATGGAATAGCGCCGGTTTGGCGGCAACTCGCGGCGGGTTCCAGCCATCCCGGCGCAACTGTTAACCTTCGCCGCGCTATCTGCCGGAACCAAATCGCTCTAGGATGGCTTGTCGAAGTGAACTCCAAGACGCCGGGAGGCCACGATGGGAACAACAAAATTCATCCTCGCAGGCGCTGCAGCCATCGCCATGCTCGCATCCACTGCTTTTGCTGATGACATGACCGGAATGGTCACGAGAATCGACCGGCTCAACAACACCATCTCGATCCAGCAGACGCAGAAGGGCACGGTCGGTGGCAGCGCAGGCGGCGCCGGCGCGCTTCAGCAGTACAAGTCCAAGGACGCCGCGATGCTCGATGCCGTCCATGCCGGCGACAGGGTGACGTACTCGGCGACCGACAATAACGGTACGGGCACGCTGACCAAGCTGCAGAAGCAGTAGGCGCGGTCTTCGCTTCTGGTGGGGGGAGCTTCCGCGAATCCGTCCAGTCGACGTCCGCGAAGCATCGCCCACATCGTGCGAGCGCAGCGAAGCAATCCGGAGTCCCTCCGCGGAACGATTCTGGATTGCTTGTGCCGCTGTGCTCGCAATGACGGGGAGGAGGCACCTGCGCTCATCATTGCTGCTCAGGGCGCGGTTGCGGCTGCGTCTCCTCGGTCGGAAGTTTCGCGCGCTCCCAGCCGTCGGTGCCGTCGGGGTACCAGGCGACGTTGGCGTAACCGTAAGCCAATGCGCGCCTGGCGGCGTTCCACGACATCCAGCAGTCGGCCAGACAATAGATCACGAGCAACGCGGTCTTGTCGCCCCGCGACGCGTGCGCGAGGCCGCGCTGGAAATAGTCGTCCATGGCGGGCGGCAACGTTCCGTAGCCGGTGTCAGGCAGCCAGATGCTGCCCGGAATATTTTTCCGCGGCATATCGCGCCAGACGGTGCCTTCGGGAAGGTTCTTCGGCTTCGGCGCGCGTGGCAGCACGTCGATGAACGCGCCGCTCTTCGCACGCCAGATCTCTTCGGCCTCGGCAGTCGTCAGCACGCGCGCTCCGGCGAGCGTCGCCGGCACCGGCGCGCGGTAATTGTCGGCGCGATATCCCTCGGGCTCGAACGGCTCCTGCTGCTGCGCCATTGCCGGCGCCGCCAGCATGGCGGCGAGCAGCGCAGCGGCAAGCTGCCGCCTCATGGCGTCTTCTTGGCCGTCTCCGCTCCGAGCGGCCGGTCGCTCTCGTCGAGCAGCGGTACGCCGAAGTCGAGCAGGATCTTGTTGATCTCGCCCTGGTTCTCCTGGATCAGCTTGTTGAGCTGCCGCTTCCAGTTCTGGTCGGCGGGACGCACGCCCATGCCGATGCGATAGACCAGCTTCGGCCCGGTGGTTTCCTTCACCAGCGGCGTGACGTGCAGCGACCCGGCCTTCTTCGCATAGAACCCGGCCATCGGCCCCCATAGCACGCCGGCATCGATCTTGCCGGCGGCGAGGTCGTCGATCATGGCCTGCGCCGAATTGTCGAAGCGCGTATCGATCATCAGCGGATAGGGCTTTGCATCGCCCATCAGACCGGCCAGCGCCATGTTGGTCGCCGGCGGCGTGCCGGCGACGATGCCGACATGCTTGCCCTTCAGGCGCGCGTCTTCGAGCGTATCGACGTCATCGAGCCCGCCGCCGGTCTTGGCGACCAGCGCATAGGCCGTGCGGTAATAAGGATTGGTGCCCTGCACGAGGTCGTCGCCTTGCGGAAATCCCATGATGACGTCACAGCGATGCGCACCCAACGTCATGCGCACGAAGCCGGTGGCCTGCGGGAAGAAGACGTAGTCGAGCTTCTTCTGGAGCTTGTCCGCGAGCAGCTCGGCGAGCTTGTTCTCGAACCCCTCGCCCTTCTCGTTGGAGAACGGCAGATTGCGCGGGTCGGCGCAGACGCGCAGCACTTTTGGGTCGACCAGTTCGAACGAGAGGTCGCCGGTCTCGCTCGTCTGCGCGATGGCGACGTCGCCGAACGCGCAAGATGCAACCAGGACCCACAGTGAAAACAACCAGCGACGATGTCGCCCGGCCTTCGTCATCGCGCTTCCTCCTCGGTTTGTTTGAATGCTAAGCCATGCAACGCATGACGCGCCATATTTTGCCAAACTTTGTGCGGGCGTTGCTGTGTTGCAGTGCAACGCAGCAAACTGTTTGAACTGAGGCGGAAAGTGTCTCGCATTGCTCTCGTGATCACAGCCTTGTCCCTGCTGGGGATGGCGACGGTACCATGCGCCGGGGCGGCCGAATTGCCTGTGAGCGAAGTCGCGCCGGGAATCTTCGTACACTCCGGGACCATCGCGCTGATGACCCGCGAGAACGAAGGGGACATCGCCAATGTCGGCTTCATCGTCGGCGACGATGCGGTGGCCGTGATCGACAGCGGCGGCAGCCTCCGTGAGGGCGAGGCGCTGCTCGCGGCGGTGCGGGCTCGCACATCCAAGCCGATCCGCTACCTCATCAACACCCATGGCCATCCCGACCATGTCTTCGGCAATGCGGCCTTTGTCGCAGCGGGAACCAGCTTCGTCGGCCACAGCAAGCTGCCGCAGGCACTGGCGACGCGCGGGCCTTACTATCTCGACAATTTTCGCCGCATCATGGGTAGCGAATTGATTGATCCCGTAAAGATCGTGCCGCCTACCCTGCTCGTTTCGGACACAATGACGCTCGATCTCGGGTCGCGCCGTCTGATCTTGCGGGCCTGGCCGGCCGGGCACAGCGACAACGATCTGACCGTGTTCGACGAGACGAGCAAGACGCTGTTCGCCGGCGACCTCGTGTTTCTCCGCCACATTCCGGTCATGGACGGCAGCATTCGCGGCTGGCTCGGCATCTTGGAGGAACTTGAGAGAACTCCGGCGCAACGCGTCGTTCCCGGTCACGGTCCCGTGAGCGACTGGCCTGCAGCACTGGCCGATGAGCGGCGTTATCTGATGGCAATGCTGGCCGACGTGCGGGCGTCGAACAAGAAGGGCGAGCCGATTCGGACTGCCGCCGACAAGGCGGCAGCATTGGAGCGGTCGCACTGGCAGCTGTTCGACGACTACAACGCCCGCAACGCAACTGCAGCATTTTCTGAAATTGAATGGGAGTAGCGGACGCGCTAGGCTTGCTTAGTTAAGCTGACCCAGGGATCACTGCGCGCGGGATCACGACTATGACGGGATGCACACGCCGCCTGACCTTGCTCGCCGCCCTGTTCGGCATCGCCTTTGCCGCGCCGGTGCCGGCTGAAGAGGCCGACGACCCGTGGCCCGGTCTGGTGCAGGACATCTTCAGCAACCGCCCGATGAACGAAGGCAGCAACGTCATCGGGATCGAGATGCCCTATCGCGCCGAGGACGCGGCGATTGTTCCCGTGACTTTGCGCAGCAAGCTGTCGCCCGGCGATGCCCGCCGCATTCGTTCGATCACGCTGGTGATTGACCGCAACCCGGCGCCGATGGCCGCAAAGTTCGAGCTTGGCCCGGACGCCAATGTCACGGAAATCTCCACACGGGTGCGCGTCAATAATTATACCGACGTCCATGCGGTGGCTGAACTCAGCGACGGCCAGCTCTACGTCTCCAAGACCTATGTGAAGGCGTCCGGCGGCTGCTCGGCGCCGGCGGGGAAGAATGCCGAGGAAGCCAGCAAGCGGCTCGGCCAGATGCGCTACCGGCAATTCGCGCGCGAGGATGTGCCGGCGAGCCGAATCCGCGAGGCGCAGATCATGATCGGCCATCCCAACAATTCCGGCCTGCAAATGGACCAGGTCACGCAGCTCTATATTCCCGCCTTCTTCGTCAACCAGCTGAAACTGACGCAGGACGATAGTCCCGTGCTGTCCATGGAAGGCGGCATCTCGATCTCGGAAGATCCCAATCTGCGCTTCACCTACGTCTCCAACGGCGCCAAGCGTTTTCGCGCGGAAGCCAAGGACACGGATGGACATGTGTTTCGCAACGAGTGGGATGTGGAGAAGCCGGGGACGTGAGGGCGATTTGCCTCTCGCTCGTCATGGCCGGGCTTGTCCCGGTCATCCACGATCTTGGTGACGCACGCTAGAACGTGGATGTCCGGGACAAGCCCGGGCACGACGACCAGGGTAGGTGCGCCACGAAGCGGTCAGAAGCACCTCACCTCGGCTTCCGCCTGAGCACGCCTGAGATCATTCACCGCGGAATTCGCCTGCTCCGAGGTCCGAAACTGAACACCGAGATTGCCGCGCACCTGGGACATGCTGAGCGCGGTCTCGGCAGTGACGTAGCGCTCGTAGCTCACGATCGAGGCGACCACGTCGATCGAGCATGAGCACTGCTCGATCGATTGCCGGCTCTCGCCATTGGCCTTCATGCAGCCATAGACGTATTCGGCACGCGCCGAGGTCGGATAATCGTTGGCCTCCTCGGCGCGCGCGGCGTACACGGTCGCCGCCAGCACCGCCGCTACGGCGACAATCGGTCGTAGCTGTCCCGCCAGATTCATGAGCATCCTCCCGCTGGTTGCGACGGAAGCTATGCTATGCCTATTGTCCTGAAAAGAACTCCCTTCGAAGAAACGGCTCACAAGGTGATGAGAGTGTTGGGACGAACATTGGCGCTCGCGATGATGCTGGCGCTGACGCTGGCCACAAGCGGCCGCGCCGCGGATCGTATCCGCCTTGCGGTGCAGAAGACCGGAACATTCTCCTGGGAACTGGCCACGATCCGCAGCGCCGGTCTCGATAAGGAGGCCGACCTGTCGCTCGAGGTGACCGAACTCGCGAGTCCCGAAGCCGGCAAGATCGCGCTCCGTGCCGGCAATGCCGATATCATGCTGTCCGACTGGCTGTGGGTGTCGCGCGAGCGTGCGCTCGGCGCCAAGCTCACCTTCTATCCCTATTCCAGCGCGCTCGGCGCGGTGATGGTCCCAGCCACCTCGCCGATCAAGACCCTCGCCGATCTCAAGGGGCGAAAGCTCGCCGTCGGCGGCGGTCCCATCGACAAGAGCTGGCTGCTGCTCCAGGCGCGGATGAAGCAGGACGGCATCGACCTGAAGTCGGACGCGACCATCGTCTATGGCGCCCCGCCCCTGATCGCCGCCAAGGCGCTCGACGGCGAGATGGATGCGAGCCTCAACTTCTGGAATTTCTGTGCGCAGCTCGAGGCCAAGGGCTTTCGCCGCCTCGCCGGCATCGAGGACATTTTGCCGAAGTTAGGGGCCAAGGGCGCGGTGTCCGCGGTCGGTTATGTCTTTGACGAGAGCTGGGCCGCAAGCCACCGCGATGCGGTGGCGCGCTTCATCGCAATGACCCGCAAGGCCAAGCAGTTGCTGGTCACTTCGGACGCCGCCTGGGACAAAATCGCGCCGCTCACCGGCACGACCGACGCCACCATGCTCAAGACCTATCGCGAGCGCTATCGCGACGGCATTCCGCGCCGGAGCATCGATGACGAAGAAAAGGACGCGCGGGTGCTCTACCGCGTGCTGGCCGAGACCGGCGGCCGCGACCTGGTTGGCCCGGCGGCCGAGCTCGACCCCGGCACGTTCTATCACGCAGTCCCCGGAGACTGAGGTGCTGCGCCTTCTGTCGTTCACACTGTTCCTCGCGATCTGGTGGATTGCCGCGCTGTTCGTCGGCGGCGCAAAGCTGCCCTCCCCGCCCGCCGTGCTCGACGTCATCATCGCCGAAGCATCAAACGGCGCGCTGTTCCTGCATCTCGGCGCCACGCTCGCCCGCGTCATTCTCGCCTTCGTGCTGGCTATGTCGCTCGGCAGCGCCATCGGCTATTTGATGGGACGGGTGAAGCTTGCCGACCGACTCGGCGATCCCTGGCTGATCCTGCTCCTGAACCTGCCGGCACTGGTCGTGATCGTGCTGGCCTATATCTGGGCCGGCCTGACCGAAGCCGCCGCGATCGCGGCGATTGCCATCAACAAGCTGCCGACCGCCATCGTCACCTTGCGCGAGGGCACGCGCGCGCTCGACCGTTCGCTCGACGAAATGGCGACCGTGTTCGCGATGCCGCGCTGGCGCGCGTTCCGCCATGTCGTGCTGCCGCAGCTTGCGCCCTATATCGCAGCCTCGGCCCGCTCCGGATTGTCGCTGGTGTGGAAGATCGTGCTGGTCGCCGAACTCCTGGGACGACCGAACGGCGTCGGCTTCGAGATCGGCGTCGCCTTCCAGCTGTTCGATACGCCGCGGCTGCTCGCCTATTCCCTGACTTTCGCCGCCGTCGTGCTCGTGATCGAGACGGCGCTGGTGCAGCCGTTCGAAGCCCGCGCAACACGGTGGCGGCCCCGTGCGGCTTGAGGTCGAGATATCGGGCAAGACGTTCCGGAGTGTCGCGGGCGAAACGCACGAGGTGCTGGCGCCGGTCAACTTCTCGCTTCAATCCGGCGAGGTCGGCGTGCTCATCGGACCCTCCGGCTGCGGCAAGAGCACGATGCTGCGCATCATCCTCGGGCTCGACCGCGATTTTCACGGGACTATCGCGCGTCCGCCGGAGGCGCGGATCGGCATGGTGTTCCAGGAGCCGCGGCTGTTGCCGTGGCGCTCGGTCGAGCAGAATGTGCGGCTTGCGGCTCCGGGCATCTCCGAGACAAAACTGTCGGAGCTATTCAGGATCCTGGAGCTCGACGCGCATCGCGGCCACTTTCCCGGCGAATTGTCGCTGGGTTTGGCCCGGCGCGTCGCACTTGCCCGCGCCTTCGCGGTGGAGCCCGATCTGCTCGTGCTCGACGAGCCCCTCGCCTCGCTCGACGACGCGCTCGCCGGCCGCTTGCGCGGCGAGATCGCGACGCTGGTGGCGAGTCGCCCGGTCATGACGCTGCTCGTCACCCACAGCCTGGATGATGCGATCCGTCTCGGCGACCGCCTGTTCTTCCTGTCGCCAAGGCCGGCGCGCATCGTGCAGGAGGTGCCGATTGCCATTCCGCGCGCGGAGCGCAGCGAAGCCGCGCTCAGCAGGATCAGAACCGAGCTTGGGGCCTTGCTGCTTGAATCCAAATGAGAACTCGTGATCAACTGAAGCAAACGAACTTCTCGAGGGAGGCTTCACCATGCGGCGTACGCTGATTGCGATCGGCATCTTCTTGCTTGCGATGCCGGGCGCGGCGCTCGCGCAGGCCAAGGGCAAGGGCATCAGGCTCTGGAATTTGACGACGGAGACGATTTCCGGCTTCCAGCTCTCGCCCGCCGGCAAGACCGAGTGGGGGCCGAACCAATGCTTGAACGACAAAGACAAGGAGGTCGACCACGACGAGCGCTTGCGCATCACCGGCGTCGAGCCCGGCCGCTACGACGCCAGGGTGAGCTATCCCAATGCACGGCAGTGCGTCGTGCGTGATATCGACATCAAGGCCGATGCGGTGTTCTCGATCGCCGACAAGGATCTGAAGGACTGTACGAAGTAGCGCGGGCGCTTCACGCCTTGTCGTTCGGGTGCGGATATTCGCAGCGCCACCGCACCGCCTGCCACTTGGGATGGTCGCCGATCCATTGCGCGATATAGGGCGGCGCGGCCATCGCGCATTGCCTCGGCGAGCCCGCATAGTTGAATACCAGATGCTGCTCCTCGCAGGTCGCAGGCGAGAGCACCGCACACACAGTCACCACCAGGTCAATTGGGTTCATGCCGGAATCCTCTCGCAAGGGGCGATGGAGATTAGCACGAAAGATTACGCTCCGCAGGGCGGGAAGTTTCAATCGAGGATGGGAAAGGGGTGTGGGAACTGCCTCTTCCCTCCCTACTGTGGGGAAGCAAAATGCCGAAGCTTCCAGATCGTCTGGCCGGGCTTGTCCCGGCCATCCACGCCTTGCCCCGCGGTACAAAGAACGTGGATGCGCGGGACAAGCCCGGGGCATGACGACCTCCCGAGCTAGAAGTTAACGCCGAACACCAATCTCGCCTGGTGGCGCTCGAAATTGACGAGGTCGAGATTGGCACCCGATCCGGCCGGACGGCCCCAGGCCTGCATGCTCCAGCTCATGGTCAGCCGCGATCGCTCGGAGAGCTGGAAATAAGCGGTAGGTCCGACGAACACGGCCTGGCCGGAGAACTCACCAAGGCCGATGCCCTCGTACTGCCGGAAGTATCGCATCTCCCCGCCGAGCAGCAAATTGGGGCCCACGCGCACCATGCCGGCAAAAGCGGCGCCGACGGTGGAGCTCTTCTCGGATATCCCCGCCACCTCGAACCGCGCCCATTCCGGCTGGTAGATCAAATTGAGCGCGCCGATGGCGAAGTTCGGGATCAGCTCGCGATCGAAGGCGAGCGTAAAGTCGGTGCCATACATCCGGCCTTTTGCGCCCGAGGTCTCATCAATGCGGTCGCCATGGAGCTCGGCGGCGACAGTCAACCCAAATGGCGCGCGCTCGCGGTCGAGCAAGCGATAACGCAGGTCGAGCGAAGCGCCCTGGAAATTGAACTGGCGCCGATCGTCAATGCCGGGAACGCCGGTGATATCGTGCAGCGCGGCCGTGCCGCCGACCTCGATGCGGAAGTTCGGCAGCGGCACGATTTCGATCTCGACCTCCTGCTCGAGGGCACGATAGGTCCCAGCGCCCTTGCCGAAGCGTCCCGTGGTCCGGGTCTGGAATTCGCGCTCACCGGGATTGCCGACATCGGTGCCGATCATGAAGCCGAAGATGTGCTCGGTGTCGAAGCCCTCCTCGGCGTACACGCACGCCGGTGCGAGCGCGAATGTGCAGACAGCTATGATCCAGAATGTTTGGGCTCTCGCGCGCATCCCGAACACTACCACGGCTTCGACGGCGTTTACCATCGAAGCCGCGGCAGGTCGTCGGTCTTACTTGCGCGAAGCGCAGGCGTACATGTTGATTTCCATGCCGACCGGCACTTCCACGATCTTCGGAGCTTTCCAAGCCATTCGGGGTCTCCCAAGGGATGAGCGCGACATCGCGCGGGGCAAAACCTAGGGCTGCGTCAGCGACAGCGCAAGTCTGGAATCGGACCGCGAACACAGCGAACTGTCGCATCGCGCTCGCAAATTTCCCTCTTGGGCAAACCACCTTCGCTCCCAGTCAAGCGCGGCCGATTTCACCGCAACAATCGCAGCAGCGCGCGGCCGGCGCGCGAGTTCAGCTCCTTCGCATCCAGCGTTCCATCCTTGTCGGGATTCGCTGCGTTGAAGCGCTGCTCCACCACCGAGAGATATTCGTCGAGCGTGAGAGTCCCGTCGCGATCGGGATCGGCGGCGGCGAGTTCTTTTGC
This sequence comes from Bradyrhizobium sp. 139, assembly GCF_023074175.1. GTDB lineage: Bacteria > Pseudomonadota > Alphaproteobacteria > Rhizobiales > Xanthobacteraceae > Bradyrhizobium. Next base: position 52,358 of record NZ_JADPKS010000078.1, on the reverse strand, counting down.
CGTTAACCGTCCGCGCAATTCGCGCGCATCCAGCGTGCCGTCGTGATCGGGATCGAGCTTTGCGAACGTTGCGGCGGCCGCCTTCTTCACCTCGGCAAGATCGAGCGTGCCGTCATTGTCGGTGTCGAACATTTTTACCGCGTTGCGGGATGCCGACCAGGCCGGACCGGACAGCAGTGCAATCGTGAGCGCAAGTGCAACAGAGCGACGCGATATCATGAAAACCTCCCTGGCCAAGAGCTCCGATTCGAGCCGGATGGAAACCACATAAGTCCACAAGCGAGCCCCGGTTCAAGTCCGGAATTGCAATCTACGCACCGCACGACTCGCGCAACCCGACTGCCCGAGCGCGGCGGCCACGCACTGGCATTGCTTCGTGCCGCGGAATTTTTTCAGCGCCTGCGCACAAGTGTTTTTCAGCGCCTGCGCACAAGTGAAAGTCTGTTGTAAGGTTTCCGTCAGGTGACCGGCGTCGGGCGCCCAGGATATCGGCATCGCAATTGCGACTTTCGTATTGACGCGTTTTGCGTTCGGGCGGAGTGTTGCTCCCGCAGCGTCAACAGGCGCGCATATTGGGAGGGACGGATGAAACGCTTTGCGATGGCCGCAAGCCTCGTCATGCTTGCATCGACTTGTGCAAGTGCACAGACCACCGAGCAGTTGGTCAAGGGCGCGACCGATACATCGAACGTTCTCAACTACGGGATGGGCTACAATCTCCAGCGCTTCTCGACGCTGAACCAGATCAACAAGGACACCGTCAAGAACCTTGTCCCGGTCTGGAACTATTCCTTCAACGACGATCGCAGCGAGGAATCGCAGCCGCTGGTGTACCAAGGCGTGATCTACGTGACCTCACACAACGCCACCATGGCGGTCGATGCCAAGACGGGCAAGCAGATCTGGAAATCCAAGATCGAATATCCCGCCGAGACGCCACGCATCGTCTGCTGCGGCATCATCAACCGCGGCGCCGCGCTCTATGATGGCAAAGTCTTCCGCACCACGCTCGACGCCAACGTGATCGCGCTCGATGCCAAGGACGGCAAGGAGCTGTGGCGGCAGAAGGCCGCCGATGTCAAGGAAGGCTATTCGATGACGGTGGCGCCCCTGGTCGCCGACGGCGTGGTCATCACCGGGATCTCCGGCGCCGAGTTCGGCACCCGCGGCTTCATCGACGGCTGGGACCCCGCAACAGGCAAGCATCTGTGGCGCACCCATTCGATCCCCTCGCCCGACGAGCCCGGCGGCGATAGCTGGAAGGGCGACACCTGGAAGCTCGGCGGCGGCTCGACCTGGATCACGGGCTCCTACGATCCCGAGCTGAACACGGTCTATTGGGGCATCGGCAACCCCGGCCCCTTCAACTCGGCGGTACGTCCCGGCGACAACCTCTACACCTGCTCCGTGCTGGCGATGGATCCCAAGACCGGCAAGATCAAGTGGCACTACCAGTTCTCGCCGAACAATCCGTTCGACTATGACAGCGTGGCCGAAATGGTGCTCGCCGACATGAACGTCGAGGGTAAGCCGACCAAGGTACTGATGGACGCCAACCGCAACGGCTTCTTCTACGTGCTCGACCGCACCAACGGAAAACTGCTCGCGGCCAATCCTTACGTGAAGGTGAATTGGGCAACCGGCGTCGACATGAAGACCGGACGTCCGATCGAGACCGACGTTTCGAAGGACGCGCGCGATGGCAAGAAGGTGACCGTCTATCCGTCGATCCTCGGCGGCAAGAACTGGGAGCCGATGTCGTTCAATCCTCAGACCGGATTGGCCTATGCCAACACGCTCGCCTTCGGCGGCAGGTACAAGACCGAACCGGTCACCTTCAAGCAGGGTGAATGGTATCTCGGCATGGACCTCACCGATCTCTGGGAATGGGGTGACGGTCCGCGCGGCCATCTGAAGGCGATCGATCCGATGACCGGCAAGGCCAAGTGGGAAGCGCCGGCCGACATCCCGCGCTTCTCGGGCGTGCTGTCGACCGCGGGCGGCGTCGTGTTCACGGGCGCGCTGACCGGCGAGTTCGAGGCCTTCGATGCCGACACCGGCAAGAAGCTCTGGCAGTTCCAGACCGGCTCCGGGATCGAGGGACAACCGGTGACCTGGCAGCAGGACGGCGTGCAGTATGTCGCGGTCACCTCCGGCTATGGCGGCGTCTATTCGCTGTTCTCCGGCGACGAGCGGCTTGCCAAGGTGCCGCCCGGCGGCTCGCTGTGGGTTTTTGCGGTCAAGCAGTAACCACGGCGCGATGCTGAAAGAAATATCTCACAAGACGGTGGCGATCTTCGCCACCGTCGCGGTGCTGACGGTCGCGCTTGCGGCGACCGTTCGTGCCGCGGACGACGCAACCGGCAATCCCCTTCAGGCGCAGATCGACCACGGCAAATCGACCTATGCCGAGAAGTGCTCGCACTGCCACGGCCCAAATCTGATGAACTCCGGCACCATCACGCCGGACCTGCGCGTCTTCCCCGACGACAAGACGCGCTTCGTCACCACGGTGAAGAACGGCAAGAACAACAAAATGCCACCCTGGGCCGACATCCTCAACGACGACCAGATCGGAGATCTCTGGGCCTTCATCTCCAGCCGGAGAAAGCCATGAGGACCTGGCTCGCTGCGTGCGGCGTTGCCGCGATCCTCGCGGCGGCCACGGCCGCCCGCGCGGCCGATGACCTGCTGAAAATATGCCTCGACGAGGACCGGCCGCCGCTCTCCGTGCATCACCGCGGCAAGCCGGATTCCGGCTTCGACGTGCTGCTGGCGCAGGCGATCGCAGACCGGATGGGCCGACCGCTGAAAATCCAGTGGTTCGAGAGCAAGCTGGACGAGGATTCCAGCCCGCAGCTCGAGGCCAACGCTTTGCTCTCCGACGGGCGCTGCTCGCTGGTCGGCGGCTATGCGCTGACCACGGATTCCCTCGTCAAGCCCGGCATGAAGACGGCACGCTTGCCGGATTTCACCGGGGCCACGCGCGAGGACCGGCGCCGCCGCGTCGCGCTCGGCGTGCTTGCGCCGAGCCAGCCCTATGTTTACGCGCCGATGACAGTCGTGCTCGGGCCGAAGGCGCAGGGTCGCAAGATCGGCAACGTCGGCGACCTCACCGGCCTTCGCCTCGCGATCGAGAGCGGCTCGCTGGGCGATGCCATCCTGATGACCTTCGACAAGGGCCGCCTGATCGACAGCATCACCCATCTCGTCCCCGGCCGCGACGATCTCCTCGGCGCGCTCCAGCGCGGCGACTATGACGCGACGCTGATCGACCTCGGCCGTTTCGACTCCCACCGCGCCGCGCATCCCGACACCGCGATCACACCTTCCGGCTATTATTATCCGATCGGTGCCAATCGCGGCTATGTCGGGCTCGCCAGCGATCCTGCGCTGATCGACGCCGTCAACAGAGCGCTGACCGGCCTTGCTGCCGAAGGCAAGATCGCCGAATTCGGCAAGCAGGCCGGCCTCACCTATTTGCCGCCGCGCGATCCTGCGATCCTCGGCGATGTCTGGATGAAGATCATTCAGCGTTAGTTGGTCATTCCGGGGCGCCTGCAGGGCGAACCCGGAATCCATTTCACGGCAGAACATCCGGCTCGATGGATTCCGGGCCTGCGTGCTGCAGAAGGTCCGATCGCCGGGGCGGCGAGCAAATGGGCGCCGCCGCCTTGTCGAATGCGCCAATCTGTCTCGCCTTCCGGCCCTAGCAGCGCGAGCTTGATGCAGTACCTTCGGCAAAAATCAGGAGGGAATCATGTCCGCAAAACTCGATCGCCGCCACTTCATCGCCGCCGGTACCAGCGCACTCGCGATACCCTTCGTCTCGCGCGGCGCCTCGGCGCAAGGCACATCGCAAGGCACGTGGCCGTCGCGGCAGATTCGCATGATCTGCAGCTATCCCGCGGGCGGACAGACCGACCTGCTCGCGCGCGCCTATGGCGAATTCATCTCCAAGCAGGTCGGCAAGACCGTCGTCGTCGAGAACAAGGCCGGCGCCTCGGGTGCGATCGGCACGGCAGAAGTCGCCCGCGCGGAGCCCGACGGCCACACCATCCTGTGCTCGATTTCGACCACCTACATCATGAATCGGGTCGTGATGAAGAATCCCGGCTACGACATGGGCAAGGATCTGACGCTCGTCAGCGTTATTCCGGGCGCCGGCCTGTTGCTGGTCGCGAACCCGAAAACCGGGGTCAAGACGCTGGAGGACTTCGTCGCCTTCGCGCGCAAGAGCGGCAAGGTCAACTTCGGCACCTATAGCGCGGGCTCGGCCCCGCACATGACGATCAACGAGCTCAACAAGCAGTACGGCCTTTCGATCGAACCGGTCCACTATCGCGGCGAAGCCCCGATGTGGACGGGGATGCTGGAAGGCACGCTCGATGCCGCGATGGGCAGCTTTACTGCCGCACAATCCGTTCTGCAAAGCGATCGCGGCACCGTATTCGCCGTGCACTCGAAGAAAGTCGATGCGATCCCTGCAATCAAGACCCTCCCCGAGCAGGGCGCGACGTCGAAATTCTTCACTGTGAGCGGCTTCTCGGGCTGGGCTGTGCCGAAGGCGACGCCGCAGCCGGTGGTAGACCGCCTGGCCGAGCTCTGCGTCTCCGCCAACAACGATCCGAAGGTGAAGGAGGTTCTCGCGACCTTCGTGCTCGAGCCGGCAATCGGCTTCAAGCAGACCAATGCCCTGTATCAGCGCGAGCTGCCGATCTGGATCGAGAGCGCGCAGTCGCTCGGCCTCGAGCCGGCCTGAACCTTACGCGGCGCACGGGCTATCCCATCGCGGCCCTCGGTCCGACCAAAGCCTAGTGTCGGAAGCGCATTTTCCCGCTATGATTGCGCGCCGCTGCCGGAAGCCCTCACCGGCGGACGAGAAAGGCCGATCGCATGACACCCGATGGCATTGCCGTAGCCGTCATGATCATCCTGCTCTTTCCGATGGGCTATTTCACGCTTGCCTCGCCCGCCTTCCTGCTGGTGAAGCTGGACATTCAACCCGTCGCCCAGTTGCTGCGCGGAATGTTCAATGCCCATTTTCTGGTGATGCGCGTTGCCGGAATCGTCGGAACGGCAGCTTTCCTGCTCGACGGTCGCCTGGTCGCCGCGATCGGCGTCGGCCTGATTGCGGCCTTGGCGATCTACGGACGCCGCTGGTTCATGCAGCGGATGGACGACCAGCTCAGCGCGAGTGACGCCGGCGATACCGAAGCCCCGCGTCGGCTGCGGCGGCTGCATTGGAGCGGGATGCTGGGCAACGCGGTCCTGCTTGCCGCTCTCCTGGCCAGCATTCCTTACATCGCCATATCGGCGTGAGACAGTCGGCGACCCGCCGCAGCGTGGCGTTCGCCTAATGCTTGTCCGCGACTGCCGCGCCCTGCTGGGCCTTGTGGATCGAGGACGGCACCACGCCGAAATATTTCCGGAACACCCGGCTGAAATGCGATGAGCTGGAGAAGCCCCAGGAGAAGGCGACGTCGGTGATGGTCTTGCCGCCATGCGCCTCGAGTTCCTGGCGGCAGTTCTGCAAGCGCGCCTGCCAGATGTAGTCGCTCACCGTGGTGCCGCGCTCGGAGAACAGCATGTGCAGATAGCGCTTGGAGCAGCCGAGCTCGGCGGAGATCTGGTCGATGCACAGATCCGGATCGCGCAGATGCTCGCGGATGAAGAACTGCGCGCGCACATACATCGCCTCGGGCCCGACGCGATCGAACATCGTGTCCGCTTCGCGCAGCGGCAGCAGCAAAAGGTCGATCAGGGAATCGGCAACACCGACCGCGCTGTTCGCCGACAGCTTGGCAGCCTCGTCGAAGGTGGCATGGACGAAATCATGGGCGATCCGCCCCGTTCCGGTCTTCGCCGACAATTTGCAGGCCGGCATCCGCTGCGACGGGAATCCGCGGTCGCGCAGCAGCGCCTTCGGCACGATCACCACGTCATGGCGGGTGAAGGCGGGGCTGATGATCGAATGCGGGCAGGAGACGTCATAGGCGATGATGTCGCCGGGATTGATTTCGATATGGCGGCCTTCCTGCTCGAAATAGGACACGCCGTAAGTCTGGAAGTGGATCTTGATGTAGGGGTGTTCGTTGGCCTTGGCGCGCGCCAGCGTGTGTGCGATGCGATGCTGGCTGACCTCGATCTGGCAGAGCTTCAGGCGCGAGACGCTGGTGTAGTCGATGCGGCCTTCGAGCGAGGACGCCTCGAGCGGATCGACGTCAAAATACCCGCACAGGCTCGTCAGCCCGTCGATCCAGCTCTGGATCTGCCGCTTCGGCGTCAGCCCGGTCGTCGAGAGCGTGTGAATTGTGTCGGACATTAATCCAGTCACTGATTTCATCCGGAGATTCGACGCGAATCGCGGCCAGCGCTGCCGGAGCCCTCAGCCATGATTGCGTGACGTTTACCTCGAAATTGAGTGGTCTTTTGCAACGAGCGCGATCGTTCCATTGCCGCCCTTGAAAGTTAATCCTCCGCCTTAGTTGCAGCGCCGTCAAGGGGAACCTAACCGTTGAAGGCAGTCGCGAAGCCGCGCGGAAGCCGCTGAATTCGCTACTGCAAAATCAAAATCTTCGCGTCCGTGCGCTGTCAAGCAAAGCAGCTTCTCTCTTGGGCAAGTTTCCCAATGACGAAGTCGTTAGGGATTGCTGCAGGAACAACAAGAACGGGCCGCTCCTGCACGTGTGGACCCGTAGCTCTCATCCGGAGGAGGAAACAGCACAGCATCGTTTCTGGTCGCAATCGTGACCGCCCTGCACGAGCAGACGCCGGACGAGAAGCCCGGTGATTAAGCAATGCTTCGGAAACAATAAAACGAGACCAATGGAGGAATGACTATGCGCAAGGTGCTAATTGCGACCTATCTTGGCTCCGCGGCCGTGCTCGCCGTCGGCAGCGCGTCAGCCAATGACGAGCTGATCAAGATGTCGCAGAACCCGAAAGACTGGGTGATGCCGGCGGGCGACTATGCCAATACCCGCTATTCCAAGCTGAACCAGATCAACGCACAAAACGTAGGCAAGCTCCAGGTCGCCTGGACCTTCTCCACCGGCGTGCTGCGCGGCCACGAAGGCGGCCCGCTGATCATCGGCAACATGATGTACGTCCACACGCCGTTCCCGAACAAGGTCTACGCTATTGACCTTTCGCAGGAGAACAAGATCGTCTGGAAGTACGAGCCGAAGCAGGATCCGAACGTTATCCCGGTGATGTGCTGCGATACGGTCAACCGCGGCCTGTCCTACGGCGACGGCAAGATCATCCTGCATCAGGCCGACACCAACCTCGTCGCCCTCGACGCCAAGACCGGCAAGGTCGCGTGGTCGGCGACGAACGGCAATCCTGCGAAGGGCGAGACCGGTACGTCGGCCGCGCTGGTCGTCAAGGACAAGGTGCTGGTCGGCATCTCCGGCGGCGAGTTCGGCGTGCAGTGCCACGTCACCGCTTACGACCTCAAGTCCGGCAAGCAGGTCTGGCGCGCCTTCTCCGAAGGTCCGGATGACCAGATCAAGGTCGATCCGGTCAAGACAACGGCGCTCGGCAAGCCGGTCGGAGCCGACTCCTCGCTGAAGACCTGGCAGGGCGATCAGTGGAAGATCGGCGGCGGCTGCACCTGGGGCTGGATGTCCTACGATCCCGCTCTGAACCTGGTGTATTATGGGTCGGGCAACCCCTCGACCTGGAATCCGAAGCAGCGTCCGGGCGACAACAAATGGTCGATGACCGTTTTCGCGCGTGACGCGGACACCGGCATGGCCAAGTGGGTCTATCAGATGACGCCCCACGACGAGTGGGACTATGACGGCGTCAACGAGATGATCCTCTCGGATCAGCAGATCAACGGCCAGCCGCGCAAGCTGCTGACTCATTTCGACCGTAACGGCCTCGCCTACACGATGGACCGTGAGAACGGCGAACTGCTGGTCGCCGAAAAGTACGATCCGAAGGTGAACTGGACCTCCGGCGTCGACATGGACAAGAACTCGGCGACCTATGGCCGTCCGAAGGTGCTCGATGCAGCGTCGACCGACAAGGCCGGCGAAGACCACAACGTGAAGGGCATCTGCCCGGCCGCGCTCGGCACCAAGGACGAGCAGCCGGCAGCCTACTCGCCGGACACGCAGCTATTCTACGTTCCGACCAACCACGTCTGCATGGACTACGAGCCGTTCAAGGTGAGCTACACCGCGGGCCAGCCCTATGTGGGTGCGACGCTCTCGATGTATCCGCCGCAGGGTGAAACCCACATGGGCAATTTCATCGCCTGGGACGGCAAGACCGGCAAGATCGTCTGGTCGAACAAGGAGCAGTTCTCGGTCTGGTCGGGTGCGCTCGCAACCGCTGGCGGCGTGGTGTTCTATGGCACGCTCGAAGGCTACCTGAAGGCGGTCGACGCCAAGTCCGGCAAGGAGCTCTACAAGTTCAAGACTCCCTCCGGCATCATCGGCAACGTCACCACCTATGAGAACGGCGGCAAGCAGTACGTCGCAGTGCTCTCCGGTGTGGGCGGCTGGGCCGGCATCGGTCTGGCGGCAGGTCTGACCGATCCGACCGCCGGTCTCGGCGCAGTCGGCGGCTACGCGGCCCTCAGCAACTACACGGCACTCGGCGGTACTCTGACCGTGTTCTCGCTGCCGGCGAACTAGCCTCACCTCCGTGTCGCTCCGGCGCGTGGATCAACTCCACGCGCCGGCTCGTCTAAACCGAACGCCTTCGAGGATAATCTCTTGCATAAAATCTGCTCTGTTGTTGCTGCGATAATCTTCGTTGCGTCCGGAGGAATTGCTGTTGCAGACGGTCCGGGCGACCCGACCGCCGTCAAGAAGGAAGACGACGGAAAGTGGCTCGATAAGGAAGGAAACCCGACCTACAAGATTTCGGCCGACGGCACCGTGGACTGGTTCACCTATTCCGGATATCGCCGCTATCACTCCGACTGCCACGTCTGCCATGGCCCCGACGGCATGGGATCCACCTATGCACCGTCGTTGAAGGACTCGGTCAAGTCCATGAGTTATGGCGACTTCCTCAGCGTCGTCGCCTCCGGTCGCAAGAACATCTCGACCGCCCAGGAGAACGTCATGCCCGCCTTCGGCGACAACCCCAACGTCGCCTGCTACATGGACGATCTCTACGTCTATCTGCGCGCCCGCTCCGACGAAGCGTGGGGTCGGCAGCGCCCCTCCAAGAAGGAGGAGAAGAATGAAACCTACACCAAGGCGGAAGACGCCTGCATGGGCAAGAAATGAACGTTGCGGGGGCTGCCGGCACTACCTCTTGGCGTCCTGCGAGAATTTGAGGAGTTTACGATGAAGACACGTGCCGCCGTTGCTTTCGAAGCCAAGAAACCACTCGAGATCGTCGAAGTCGATCTGGAAGGACCGAAGGCCGGCGAAGTCCTGGTCGAGATCAAGGCCACGGGCATCTGCCATACCGACGCCTACACGCTCGACGGCTTCGACAGCGAAGGAATCTTCCCGTCGATCCTGGGCCATGAGGGCGCCGGCATCATCCGCGAGATCGGACCGGGCGTGACCTCGGTGAAGCCGGGCGACCACGTCATCCCGCTCTACACGCCGGAATGCCGGCAGTGCAAAAGCTGCCTGAGCCAGAAGACCAATCTGTGCACCGCGATCCGCGCGACGCAGGGCAAGGGCGTGATGCCCGACGGCACCAGCCGCTTCTCCTACAAGGGCAAGCCGGTCTACCATTACATGGGCTGCTCGACCTTCTCGAACTTCACCGTGCTGCCGGAGATCGCGGTCGCCAAGATCCGCGAGGACGCGCCGTTCGACAAGAGCTGCTACATTGGCTGCGGCGTCACCACCGGCGTTGGCGCCGTCGTCAACACCGCGAAGGTCACGCCGGGCTCCAACGTGGTCGTGTTCGGCCTCGGCGGCATCGGCCTCAACGTGATCCAGGGCGCCAAGATGGCCGGCGCCGACAAGATCATCGGCGTCGACATCAACGACTCCAAGGAGGATTGGGGTCGCCGGTTCGGCATGACCGAGTTCGTCAATCCCAAGAAGATCACCGGCGACATCGTCGCGCATCTGGTCAACCTGACCGACGGTGGCGCCGACTACACTTTCGATTGCACCGGCAACACCACCGTGATGCGCCAGGCGCTGGAAGCCTGCCATCGCGGCTGGGGCACCTCGATCATCATCGGCGTTGCCGAATCCGGCAAGGAGATCGCCACCCGCCCGTTCCAGCTCGTCACCGGGCGCAACTGGCGCGGCACGGCCTTCGGCGGCGCACGCGGCCGCACCGACGTGCCCAAGATCGTCGACTGGTACATGAACGGAAAGATCCAGATCGATCCGATGATCACCCACGTACTCAAGCTCGAGGAGATCAATAAGGGTTTTGACCTCATGCACGAGGGCAAATCCATCCGTTCAGTCGTCGTGTTCTAGCTCGAAAGCGTCACCCCAAGGAGGATCGACCCATGACTGTTGCACTCCATCCCTCGATCGATAACGGCGTCAAGCAAGGCAGCGGCAGCTTTGCCGGCGGCACGCTGGCCTGCAAATGCAAGGACCACCAGGTCAAGGTCGGCATCAAGGGCGACGTCGCCCACAACCACGCCTGCGGCTGCACCAAGTGCTGGAAACCGCAGGGCGCGATTTTCTCGGTCGTGGCCGTGGTGCCACGCCAGAACGTCACTGTACTCGAGAACGGCGACAAGCTTCAGGTCGTCGATCCCTCCGCGGTGATCCAGCGCCACGCCTGCAAGGCTTGCGGCACGCACATGTACGGCCGCATCGAGAACAAGAACCATCCGTTCTACGGCCTCGACTTCATCCACGCCGAACTATTCGAGGAGCCGGGCTCGGCAGCGCCGCAATTCGCCGCCTTCGTCTCGTCGGTGATCGAGTCAGGCGTGAAGCCGGAGCAGATGGGCGAAATACGGTCTCGGTTCAAGGAGCTTGGACTGGAGCCCTATGACTGCCTGTCGCCGGCACTGATGGACGCGATCGCGACCCACGTGGCGAAATCCAAGGCCGCCTGAACGAGGCCGCCAGACCTTCGCCGTGCCCCGTCCGCCCGCTGGCCCCGACCACGCCAGCGGCCGGACGGATCCGGCTCTCGACCGATCGCGGCGATGCCGCCGCTTCCGCGTGACGCGTAAGCGAGGGCCATGAGCTCCCTCAGTCCTGGTCTCTGAATGACTGCGCAGTGCCGCCCACTTCCCTCTCGAAGTCCGCGCTCTGCGTTTCTCCCTCCCTCGACTGAGGCATCCTGCTTCGTCCGCGCAGTCTCTGCCGGACGAAGCTTTCTTCGTCGTGCAGTTTTCGCAGGCGCCGGGCATGATGATGCGCCCTGCTTTTGACAAACCTTCGTTGCAATCTTTTCCCGTCAAGAACACCCGGCTGTGAACGCCGGGCTGAGGCGATCTCTGCTAGGATCGCGTCGTGACGATGCCGCGCGAAGTCCAATCAATTAAGAACAAAAACGGGAGGTATCGAGCACATCCGGACATTGCGATCCGTATTCCAGCCTTCTGCCGGGATCTGCCTGCGCGGGGCGAGGATGCGGACGCGACACTGCACCGACCATTGCGCCGGCCGATGTCGGCGCTTTCAAAATCAGCAAGCTTATGAAGAGCGAGGGACGATCATGATCAAGGTGAAGATCAACGGCCAGGAACAGAGCTGGGACGGCGACCCGGATCTCCCGCTACTTTGGTTCCTGCGTGACGAGGCCGGACTGACCGGCACCAAGTTCGGCTGCGGCCAGGCGCTGTGCGGCGCCTGCACCGTCATCATCGACAAGGAGGCCGTGCGCTCCTGCATCACGTCGATCAACGACGTGGCCGGCCGCGAGGTCACGACGATCGAGGGGCTGCATCCGAACGGCGATCATCCGGTCCAGAAAGCCTGGCGCCAGGTCAACGTTCCCCAATGCGGCTTCTGCCAGGCCGGTCAGATCATGCAGGCCGCCGCGCTGTTGATGGACAACCCGAAGCCATCGCACGAGCAGATCCGCGAGGCGATGTCCGGCAACATCTGTCGCTGCGGCTGCTACCAGCGCATCGAGAACGCAGTCCATCTCGCATCGACGGGAGTGTGATCATGAATTTCATCGACAACCCCGGCAAGCTTCGCGGCTTCGAGAAGAACATTCGCGTCGAGAAGGTCTCGCGCCGCAGCATCCTGAAGGGGCTCGGCGTCACCGGCGGCTTCGTGCTCGCCGCCCCCGTGATGTCGCGCCAGGCCTTCGCCTACGAGACCGGCGCCGGCAAGATGCCGCACGGCGTCGTGGTCGATCCGCGCGTCTTCGTCGCGGTCGCGCCCGACGGCACCGTCACCATCCTCGCCCACCGCGCCGAAATGGGCACCGGCGTGCGCACAAGCCTGCCGCTGATCGTGGCCGAGGAGATGGAAGCCGACTGGTCCAGGGTGAAGGTGGAGCAGGCGCATGGCGACGAGGTCAAGTTCGGCAACCAGGACACCGACGGCTCGCGCAGCACGCGGCATTATCTGATCCCGATGCGCCAGATCGGCGCTTCCGCCCGCACCATGCTGGAGCAGGCTGCGGCAAAGCGCTGGGGCGTGCCGGCGACCGAGGTCAAGGCCGTCAACCACGAGGTCGTCCATAGCGCGAGCGGGCGCAAGCTCGGCTTCGGCGAACTCGCCGCGGACGCAGCCAAGGAATCGGTGCCGAGCATCGAAGGTCTCAAGCTGAAGGACCCCAAGGACTTCCGCTATCTGGGCAAGGGCCAGATCGGCATCGTCGATCTCCACGACATCACCACTGGCAAGGCGGGCTACGGCGCCGACGTGCGCCTGCCAGGCATGAAGTATGCGGTGATCGCGCGCCCGCCGGTGACCGGCGGCAAGCTGGTCTCGTTCGATCCGGACGCGGCGCTGAAGGTCCCCGGCGTCGAGAAGGTGATGCAGGTGCGCGGCTGGCCGTGGCCGTCGAAATTCCAGCCGCTCGGCGGTGTCGCGGTGATCGCGCGCAACACCGGCGCGGCGATCAAGGGCCGCGACGCGCTGAAGCTGACCTGGGACGACGGCGCCAACGGCAAATACGACTCCGTCGCCTATCGCAAGGAACTCGAGGAAGCCTCGCGCAAGCCGGGCCTCGTCGTGCGCCAGGAGGGCGACGCAGACGCTGCCCTGAAGGGCGCCGACAAGGTGGTCGTCGGCGAATATTATCTGCCGCACCTTGCCCATGTCAGCATGGAGCCGCCGGTGGCGGTCGCCGACGTCAAGGGGGACAAGGCGGAGATCTGGGCGCCGGTGCAGAGTCCCGGCGGCACCCGCGAGGACGTCGCCAAGACGCTCGGAATTCCCGAGGGCAACGTCACCGTCAACGTGACGCTGCTCGGTGGCGGCTTTGGCCGCAAGTCGAAATGCGACTTCGCGCTCGAAGCAGCACTGCTGTCGAAGGAGCTCGGCGTGCCCGTGAAGGTGCAGTGGACCCGTGAGGACGACGTCCGCCACGACTTCCTGCACACCGTCTCGGTCGAACGGATCGAGGCGGGGCTCGACAAGAGCGGCAAGGTGATCGCCTGGCGCCACCGCAGCGTGGCCCCGAGCATCGCCTCGACCTTCGCGGCCGGTGCAAAGCACGAGGCGCCCTTCGAACTCGGCATGGGCCTCGTCGACATGCCGTTCGAGATCACCAACATCTCCTGCGAGAACCCGGAAGCCGCGGCGTTCACCCGCATCGGCTGGTTCCGTTCGGTTTCCAACATCCCGCGGGCCTTCGCGGTGCAGTCGATGGTCGGCGAGATCGCGCATGCGACCGGGCGTGACCAGAAGGAGACGCTGCTCGCGCTGATCGGCAGCCCGCGGATCGTCAAGCCCGCGGTGAAGGACATGTGGAACTACGGCGAGCCCTTCGACAGCTATCCGATCGACACCGCGCGCTTGCGCAAGGTGGTCGAGCTGGTCGCCGAGAAGGGCGAATGGGGCCGCCAGGTGCCGAAGGGCCACGGCCTCGGCATCGCCGTGCACCGCAGCTTCGTCAGCTACATCGCGACCATCGTCGAAGTGGCTGTCGACGAGAAGGGCAAGCTGACGGTGCCGCGGGTCGACACCGCGATCGACTGCGGCACCTATGTCAATCCCGAGCGCATCGCCTCGCAGATCGAGGGCGCGGCGATCATGGGGCTGAGCCTCGCCAAATACGGCGAGATCACCTTCAAGGACGGCAAGGTGGAGCAGAAGAACTTTGACGACTTCCAGGTCCTCAGGATGGACGAATCTCCTGTGGTGACCAATGTCTACATCGTGCCGCCCGGACCCGACACGCCGCCGAGCGGCGTTGGCGAGCCCGGCGTTCCGCCGTTCGCGCCCGCGCTGATGAACGCGATCTTCGCCGCCACCGGAAAGCGCATCCGCAGCCTTCCGCTCGGCAAGCAATTGGAGGCGTAAGGGGAACACAAGACGACTTCGCGCCGTTTCCATCGATCTGACAGGAGCAGATCGATGACCAACGTCTCAAAGGCGCTCGCAGTCTCGCTGCTGTCGGGCGCCTTTCTTTCGACCACCGCTGGCGCGTTCGCCCAGAGCAACAGCAACCCGCCGACCACGGCCACGCGCCCGACCACGCCCGACCAGAACTCGCTTCCCAACGCCAACGCCCCGCCCGCCTCAACCACCCAGACCACCGGGCAGCGCAATCCGGATCCCAAGGTTCGTGAGATGAACCAGAAGGAGAAGGACAAGGTCGAGCGCGAGGGGAAGTAGCGACCTGGCGTCTGCGCATCGATGTGCCCTCTCCCCTTGTGGGAGAGGGCAGCGACGCCGGTTGCCACGATCTCACTTGGGTGAGGGGTCTATCTCCGCAATGACGGCTCGCATTGTTATCCGCGGATAAAACCCCTCATCCGGCGCTTCGCGCCACCTTCTCCCACAAGGGGCTAAGGCATGCACACATCTTTCGGTCGTTGGTCAGCACCAATAGAAAGCGCGAGTCTTTTCAATGATAACTGACCGACCGCTCCTTGGGCGGTTCCGAAACCCGGGGTCATCTAAGTCCCTGTATTAGATTCCATTTTTGAGATGTGTGCATGCCTTAGCCCACAAGGGGAGAAGGAAGACAGCATCACTTGGCAAAATGCGGCGGACGTTACCGTCCGCCGCATTGCCCCCTCACCGCTCCGCTTCTTTCGATCCGCCCACGGAGCTTATTTCTTCAGCGCGAACACCCAGATGACGCCGCCTTGCGGCACATTGGATTCGACGCCGATATTGTTGGTCGCGAGCGCATCCTGGATGCGCTGCGCGTCGACGCCCCATCCGGACTGGATCGCGATATATTGCGTGCCGTCGATCTCATAAGACGACGGCATGCCCATGATGCCCGAGTTGGTCTTCTGCTCCCACAGCAGTTCGCCGGTCTTGGCATTGAAGGCGCGGAAGTTGCGGTCATTGGTGCCGCCGACGAAGACGAGATCGCCTGCGGTCGCCGTCACCGAGCCGAACAACTGCGACTTCGGGAAGTTGTGCTGCCATACCTTCTTTCCTGTCGTGGGATCCCAGGCCTGAAGCTCGCCAAAATGGTCCGCGCCCGGCTTCGCGATCAGACCGATGTCCTCCGGCTTGGTACCGAGCCAGAGCTCGCCGGGCTTGAGCGGGAGCTTCTCGCCGGTGAAGCCGCCGCAGAAATTCTCGTTGGCGGGCACGTAGACGAGGCCGGTCCTCTGGCTGTAGGCCGCCGACGGCCAGTCCTTGCCGCCCCACAGCGACGGGCAGAACTCGACGCGCTTGCCGACGACCGGCTTGTGCGCGGGATCGACGATCGGCTTACCGCTCTCGGCATCGATGCCCTTCCAGACATCGGTGGAGACGAACGGCCAGCCGGCGACATAGTTGATCTTGGTCGGCGTGCGCTCGAGCACCCAGAAGATCGCGTCGCGGCCCGGATGGACCAGGCTCTTGATGTTGCGCCCATTGCGTTGCAGGTCGATCAACATCGGCGCCTCGACCTCGTCCCAGTCCCAGGAA
Organism: Bradyrhizobium sp. 139; assembly: GCF_023074175.1. Lineage (GTDB taxonomy): Bacteria > Pseudomonadota > Alphaproteobacteria > Rhizobiales > Xanthobacteraceae > Bradyrhizobium. The sequence goes on along the minus strand of NZ_JADPKS010000078.1, from coordinate 36,387 downwards.
TCGTTCTGGTGGTACTGGTGATAGGTCTTGATCTTGCCGTTGCTGGGATCGAGCGCGAGCACCGACGAGGTGTAGAGATTGTCGCCGGGGTGCATCTCACCGGGCCACGGCGCGGCGTTGCCGACGCCCCAATAGATCGTCTTGGTGTCCTTGTCGTAGTTGCCGGTCATCCAGGCCGAGCCGCCGCCGTTCTTCCAGTCGTCGCCTTGCCAGGTATCGTGGCCGGGCTCGCCCTCGCCCGGAATGGTGTAGGTCCGCCACAATTCCTTGCCGTCTTTGGCGTCATAGGCGGCAACATAGCCGCGCACCCCGAACTCGCCGCCGGAACCACCGACGATGACCTTGCCGTCGACGACCAGCGGCATCAGGGTCATGTACTGACCCTTCTTGTAATCCTGCACCTTGGTGTCCCACACCACCTTGCCGGTCTTGGCATCGAGTGCCACGACATGGTCGTCGGTGGTGGCGAGATAGAGCCTATCCTCCCAGAGGCCGACACCGCGGCTGGTCGGATGCAGTTGGAACAGATCGTCGGGGAGCTGCCGCTTGTAGCGCCAGTATTCGTCGCCGGTCTTGGCGTTCAGCGCGATCACCTGCCCCATCGGGGTCGCCACGAACATCACGCCGTTGTTGACGATCGGGGGCGCCTCGTGGCCTTCGACCACGCCGGTGGCAAACGTCCAGACCGGCGTAAGGCTCTTCACGTTCGAGGTGTTGATCTGGTCGAGCGGGCTATAGCCCTGCCCGTCATAGGTCCGCCGATAGAGCATCCAGTTGCTGGGTTCCGGATTTTCCAACCGCTGCGCGGTGACCGGAGAATAATTCTCGATCGGGCCGGCGATTGCGGCGGTCGAGGCAATACACGTGAAGGCGACGAAGCCGGACAGTAACCACTGCTTCCTGGTCATGGACGTTCCCCTTTTTTATCCGTTTGAATTCTTGTTCTGAATTCTTGTCGTTCGTCCCGTCGTCCGCCCCTCGGCGGATGCGGCCTCTCGTGACGCGGGCCACAACCCCGCACCGTCCGTCATCCTGGCTGCGCGCCACCTACCTTTCCGATGAAGTTGCCGGCGACGCTGAGCGAACCGTCAGCGAGCGCCAGCGGCAGCGCCGCGAGCCGCCGTGGCGCCGGCCCGAACACGACCTGCGCGCCCGCGCGCGGATCGTATTCGGAGTTGTGACACATGCACTTGAACACCTCCTTGTCGCCGGCATCGCTCTTGACCCAGGCGGTGACCGGACAGCCGGCATGCGAACAGATCGCCGAATAGGCGAGGATGCCGTCGACGGCACGCGCGCCGGTCTTCTCGTCGAGCTCGGCGGGATCGAGCCGGATGATCAGGATCTCGTTGAGGCGGGAGGCGCTGCGCACCACCGAGGTGTTGGGATCCTTCGGCCAGGCATGGACCGGCGGTCCACCGGCCGGAAGATCGGCCGCGGTGATGAGTTTTCCTTCCTGATCACCCTCGGAGAAGACGAGCAGGTCGCCCTTCTGCGGACGTTCGTCGGAGCCTGGCGGATCTTCGCCCGCGCGCGTCTGCGTGGAACAACCAAGGCAGGCGGTCGTGGCGAGCGCGCCAAGCAGCAGCGTTCGCCGCGTCTGCTCCGTGCCCGCGTCCACTTCAGGTTCGGCAGTGCTCTCGGACGATGAGGATGATGAGGGAGTGGGATTGAACGATGCGCGCGACATGCACACCAGCAGGCGCTGGAACTCTGCCGAAAAAAAGGCGGAGAATTGGCGCCGCAGCGCATCAATATGTCTTTGCTCGCTTTGATTGAATGTAAATGAACGCTTTTCAGCGCATATTTGCAATTGCAACGTCGCATCGCGCGATCAGCATGATGATTTTGCAGATCAGACCGATGATGTAGGAATTGGTGCAGCGCGTTATTGGCCGCGCTGCGCAACTTCGAAACAATAAAGCTGCACGTCTGTGGGCCGGCCGGCCGTCAGGACCGGAGCACGTGACGCGGCGAAGCGATGCGCCCGGCGATGGTCGCCGACGCCATTTCAAAACTGTCGGCGATGCGACGCGCCTTGTCGATGAAGAGCGCCGCCGCCGGCGGCGGGCAGATCTCGCGCGCGGTCTGTTCGAACAGATCGAGCCAGCGGTCGAAATGATCGCCGACCAGGCTGAGCGGCATATGCGCCCGCATCGGCGAACCATGATAGCGGCCGCTCATCAGCACGACCGACGCCCAGAAATCCCTGAGCTTGGCGAGATGCTCGTCCCAATTCTGCACGATCGCAAAGACCGGCCCCAGCAGCGCATCCTCGCGCACGCGTCCGTAGAAGCGGGTGACGAGTTCCGCGATCATCTCCTCGGTGATCCCGGTGCGCTCGATCGCGTCCCGGGTGAGCAGATTCCGCCGTGCGGCCGCCGCCTCACGCTCCGCCTTCAGTCGATCCGACATGTCCTTATTTTCCGTTCCGTTGGCCCCGCAGGCCGCCCGTTCGACATTGTCGGGCCAATTGCGCACGGCGTCTTTGTCGCAGCGCAAATTGCGGGATCTGGCAGCGGACGCTATTTCTCGTGATTTCTAGTGCCCGCCGCCGATGCCTTGATCAGGCGCTATAGGTGTAGAAGCCCTGCCCGGTCTTGCGGCCGAGATGACCGGCATCGACCATCTCTTTGAGCAGCGGCGCTGGCCGATATTTAGGATCGTTGAAGCCTTTATAAAAGACCTCCATCACCGAAAGCATGGTGTCGAGCCCGACGAGGTCGGCAAGCGCCAGCGGCCCGATCGGATGATTGCAGCCGAGCTTCATGCCGGCATCGATCTCTTCCGCCGTCGCGATCCCCTCCTGGAGCGCGAAGATGGCCTCGTTGATCATCGGGCACAGGATGCGGTTGACGGCGAAGCCGGGGCTGTTCTTGGCCGTGATCGCCACCTTGCCGACGCGCTGGGCGAAATCGAGCGCCTTGGCATGAGTGTCGTCGGAAGTCTGCAAACCGCGGATGAGTTCCAGCAGCGCCATCACCGGCACCGGGTTGAAGAAATGCATGCCGATGAAACGGTCGGGGCGGTCAGTCGCCGCGGCGAGTTTCGTGATCGAGATCGAGGAGGTGTTGGTCGCGACCAGCGTGCGCGGCGACAGCGTGGCGCAGAGGTCCTTCAGGATCTTGACCTTGAGCTCCTCGTTCTCGGTCGCGGCCTCGATGACGAGGTCGCAATCGGCGAGCTTCGCCCGGTCGGTCGTGCCGGTGATGCGCTTGAGCGTCGCCTCGCGATCGGTCGCCGACATCTTCTCTTTCTTGACCAGGCGCTCGAGGCTGCCGCCAACGGTCGACAGCCCGCGGTTCACCGCCGCATCGGAAATGTCGACCATGACGACCGAGAGTCCGGCCGCTGCAGAAATCTGCGCGATGCCATTCCCCATGGTCCCTGCCCCGATGATGCCAACGGTGTTGATCATTGCTTCACATCCTTCTCATCCTGCGGCCCGTGCCAGCACCGGCCCGGCCCCATTGTTCCGGCATCAGGGTCTAGCACCGCCACCGGCTAGGTGCGACCTGATCCTGCCCCTTCCTTAAAGCATCCGAGGCGGGAATAAAGCCGCCTTTCGGGCGCGAACGGCATGATCTGGCGCTCTCGGCACTTGCGAGGGCGGGACGAGACGCAAAAACTCGGGCGAAACACGCCGCGAGACCGTTTCCGCGACTGCGGTTTGCGCGACACGGGTGCCCTCCTTGGAGCCGAATTCATTTTCGGTCGGGACCAATTGCTCCCGTGCCACCTGACCGCCCCAACATGACGACGGCCGCCGCAACCGCGTCCATCAACGCAGCGATCAACAGCGGCGCTCGATAGCTCCCCGAGCGATCATGGAGTAAACCATAGAAGCCTGGGCCAATGGCGGAGGCGAGTTGAATCACGCAGGACGCGACGCCGAAAATCGACCCGACGCGCCGATCAGCAAAGCCGGGGTCTCTGCCATCGCCAACACAGAACAAGAAATGGCAGCGACAATGAAGGCAATTGAACTCATCACCCCGGCGCTGATGCGATCCGCAAATGCTGTGATGATCGACCAGATCGAGCGCTACTGGCGGCAGAGCATCGAAATTGCACCCGCGGTCTCGGCGTCGGCTAAGCGCTGAGGCTGGACGATCCAAGGACCACCGCTCGGCGAACCGCTCCCGACTAGACGGCGAGCGGTTCGCCGGTGTATCCCGCGGACAGGGGCACCTCGATCCGTCTGGAAATTCCGCTGTGAATCGTGATTTAGTCGGCAAGAGGCCTGTTGCCGGCTCGCAGCGGCGGGAATGCGAGAGGATCCATGAGAAGCAGCCAACATGCTGCTGGGTGAGGGGGACTTTCGAATGACCGCGGTGATGGCGCATCCGATCCCGATCAAGCGGCCGATCGTGGTGAGGCCGAAGAGCGTTAGACTCTGGCGCACCTGCGAACTGGTGCTCGATCTGTTGCCGACACAACAGCGTCAGGCCGGATGAACGATTTCGCGCGATCCATTGGCGCAGCCTTCGCGCTGATCGGCGAGGCCGACGCCGAGCTCCTCGGCATCGTCGCATTGTCGGTTCGTGTCAGCCTGACCGCCAGCATCCTCGCGCTGCTGATCGGCGCGCCGTTCGGCGCTCTGCTTGCGATCACCCGTTTCCGCGGTCGGCAGGTCATTATCGTTCTGACCAATGCCCTGCTCGGCCTTCCGCCAGTCGTGGTCGGACTTGCGCTCTATCTTCTGCTGTCGCGGTCGGGCCCGCTCGGCGTAGCCGGCCTGTTGTTCACGCCGACGGCCATGGTGATCGCGCAGACGCTGCTCGCCACACCGATCGTGGTGGCGCTGGTGCATAGGCCGGCGAGCCTGCTGTGGTCCGAGTATGGCGATCTGGCGCGGATCGACGGACTGTCGGTGCTGCGCAGCATCGGCCTGCTGTTCGCGCTCGGCCGGACCTCGCTGCTGACGGCTTTTCTCGCAGCGTTCGGGCGCGCGATCGCCGAGGTCGGCGCCATCATCATCGTCGGCGGCAACATCCGCGGCTTCACGCGCACGATGACGACGGCCATCGCGCTGGAAACCAGCAAGGGCGACCTGCCGCTGGCGCTCGGCCTCGGGCTGATCCTGCTCGCGCTCAGCGTGGCGGTCTCGACCGTCGCCTTCCTGCTAGTGGGACGCGTTGGGGAAAAATAGCTGCTCCCCGCCAACCTTGTAGCCGGCGATCGCATCCTGCCCCTTCGGCGAGACCAGCCAATCGATGAAGGCCTGTCCATCCTTCGCCTTCACATTCGCATGCGTCGCCGGGTTCACCAGCATGACGCCGTACTGGTTGAACAGCCGCTTGTCGCCCTCGGTCAGGACGGCAAGCTCGCCGCGGTTCTTGAACGACAGCCACGTGCCGCGGTCGGACAGAAGATAGGCGTTCGACGACGAGGCCATGTTCAGCGCCGGACCCATGCCCTGGCCGATCTCGCGGTACCAGCTGTCCTTGCCGGCACCGATATCGACGCCCGCCTCCTTCCACAATCTCAGCTCGGCCGCATGCGTGCCCGATTTGTCGCCGCGAGAGATGAACGGCGCCTTTGCCACCGCGATCTTGCGCAGCGCATCAGTGACGTCCTTGCCGCCGGCGATCCTTGCCGGGTCGCTCTTCGGCCCGACGATGACGAAGTCGTTGTACATCACGTCGAAGCGCTTCACGCCCTGCCCTTCGGACATGAACACGTCCTCGGCAGGCCGGTCATGGACGAACACCACGTCGGCATCGCCCCGCCGCCCGATGTCAAGCGCCTGGCCGGTGCCGACGGCAACGACCTTCACGTCGATGCCCTGCGCCTTCGAGAATAGCGGCAGCAGGTAACCGAACAGGCCCGACTGTTCCGTCGACGTCGTCGAGGCCACCGTGATGGTGCGGTCCTGCGCGAACGCGCAAGTCGACCAGACCAGAACCGCTGCGATGGCGGCAAGCTTCCTCATTGCGTCGTCCTCATAGCGGATCCCGGGCGTTCCAAATTACCTTGGGCGAATGGCGCAGGAAACCCCGACCATCGGGGCAGCACAACTTGTCGCGAGGCGATCGCGGCCGAGCCACCGCATAGGAACGTCGTCTCCGCGGGCAGGTTGTCACGATGGTGAATTTGAAGGAGAATGTAATGAAGAAGATCATCTTGGTCTCCGCCTGCGTCATGGCGCTGGCAACTGGCAGCGCTTTCGCACAGACACAGCCCGCCCCGGGCGCCTCCGGTCAGGGCGACGTCGGTCAATCGTCGCGAGGCCCCGCGACCAAGGGCATGACGACGGGCAAGTCGTCGAACATGCAGAACGAGGCCGGCAGCAGCAAGGGCACGCAGCCTCCGAGCGCAGGTGGCAGCAACACCAACAACATGGGTAGCCAGGCCGGCGGCGGGGCGGGCTCCGGGAAGTAGGCCGGCATAGCCCAGAAATTTCGCGAGGGGACGGTCGTCCCCTCTCTCGACAAGGCGGCCCGAAGGCCAGTCAGCAGCGTCGCCCTTTCCCGCGCGCGGTGGGTGCGCGTATGTTCTGCAATTGGTCCCACCTGCATTGACACCAAGGTGACGGCCGGGGCAGTTTTTGCATTGCTGGCGAATCAGCGATTGCCTCACGCCGAGTACCCGTTGGACAACTCCCAGTGCTTTCGAGACTGATATCGTTGCTGCGCCGCATCCCCGCGGTGAAATGGGCGTTTAGCCGGCTTCGGCCCTTGCCGCACAGCGGCAGCATCGACGATGCCGTCCGCACCGCCGACGACTCATGTGCGATCGTGGCCGACACCACAGAAGCCGCTCCGGCTCTCGACAGCAGCATCAGCGCCCATCCGTCGCACTGCGATGCCGACATCACGGCTCCTGTCGGCGAGGACGACACCGCTATCTCTGTCATCGCAGAGAGCCCGTCGGCCGCGCCAACTGATATCGACGTCAGCGACGATGCATCCCGGCAGACGTCGACAGAGGTCGAGCCGGTCGATGCCGCTGAACTCATCGGCAACGATCCGGCTGCGGAGCTCGCGACGAGCGTTGACCTCGTCATCGCGGAGGAGGCACCGGTCTGGTCTGTCGACGTCGCGAGTGCCGCGGTTGATGCCCCCGTTCTTATCGTCAACGACGATCCCTCCTCTGACGTTGTCGTGGATCCGGCCAACGATGCTGCCCCGGTCGCAGTGATCGCTGCGGACGATTCTTCTGCCGGCACACCGAGCGTCATCACGAATGTCGCGCCGGAGCCGATCCTCGTGTCTCCCGCTCCGGTGATCACCAGCGCGCCCAAGACGCGCGCAAAGGTCATGGAGCCCGTCGATCGCGCCACGCTGATCCGGCAACGCTGGGCGGAGACCGGGATCAGGATGTGGAATCCGCGGCTTCACGGCACCGGCGATGCCACGCTGAACATCCAGGGCCGTGTCGAGCTGCTGCCGCCCGCGTCCGGCGAGACCATGCCACGCTACGACAAGCTCGAATTCAGAATGCTGGGCGGGCAGATCGTCTGCGAGGGCGTCATCGTCGAGGCGCCCGCGCCGGCGGGTCACCGCAGCTTTACCCGGCTCGCCGAGGCGCGTAACCCCGACCGGACCCGCGAGCCGGTACGGGAACGCCAGGCCGCTCTCGCCTGACCCTTTTCGCCTGCGACGATGCCCGCAATATGCTAGGCTGACGCCTTGGATATGGGAGGTCGCATGCCCGAAGATCATTGCGGCTGATCGTGATCGCTGCCCTCTGCATCTTGCAAGGGGCCTTTGCGGCCTCCAGCAAACGGCCGCGCAACACGCCCGCCACCGATCCGGCGGCGGCCTACAAGGCCGACCGGCTCTCCTCCTCGCGCGGCGAGACGATCCTCAACACGCCCGGCCAGACCAGCGTGCTGACGCGTCAGATCCTCGACGACATGAACGCGAGGAGCCTCAAGGACGCCATGCGCTCGACCGCCGGCGTGACGATCGGGCGCTAGTATCCCGCGCGTGGCACTCAGGGAGTAGGATAGCCCTTCCAGACCCACTCCAGCGCCGACGGCAGCGTTTGTGCGATCGTCGGCCGGTCGACGTGCTTGGCGTTGCGCACGAACAGGAACTGGTAGTGGTAGCCCTTCTCCGCCAGCACCTTCGCCATCAGCGCGTTCGAGAGGGTCCAATCGTGCATGCCGTCGGGGATGGTGGGGTTCGGATAGAACAGGTCCTGGTCGCCGCCGAAAAACCAGAAGCGGATCGGTTTCGCCGGCGCGGCGACGATCAGCGGCACGCCGGGCGGCTCGGCCGGCGTGAGCACGCCGGCCTTGGATATGAGATTCGGTCCGGTCGGGCCCGTCCAAGCGCTGTGATATTCCCAGGCGCCGCCACGCAGCGACGGATCGTGCGGCCATTGCTGGTTGACCATGGTCGGCGAGAAGGCCAGCACGCGGCGATAGAGATTGGGATAGAACCACGCCATGGTGAAGGCCGCAGCCCCGCTCGAGCTCAGCCCCATGGTCGCGCGCCCGTCAGGATTTTGGGTCAGGTTGACGTCAGCGTTCTTCTCGACCAGCGGCAGCACCTCGCGCTCGACGAACTGCGCGTAGGCGCCTGATACCGCGTCATATTCGCGGCCGCGCTGGCTGCCCTGCGCATCCTGGCCGCCATTGCCGATCTGGATCGCGATCATTGGCGGCACGCGGCGCTGCGCGATCAGATTATCGAGCGTGGTGGCAAGATCTTTGTAGGCATTGGAGCCGCCGTCGCCAACCACGATGAACGGCGCCGCGGTGCCGCGCACATATTGCGCCGGCACGTAGACATCGATCGTGCGCGACCAGACGCCAGGATGGCTGGTGGTGACGATCATGTGCGACTTGTCGCCGGCCGCTGTGACGGTCGTCATGATCGAGGAATTGGTGCAACCGGCGACGTCGTCGCGGATCAGGCCGGGATTATAGATGGTGCTCTCTTTCGACGTCAGCGTGAAGGATTTTGTCGTCCCGTGCGGCACACCCTCCTTCGCGATCGTCTCAGGCGCAGGATTGTGGGTGGGGCCGATAATAAAATTGCCCTCGGCCCCCGGTGGCGGCAGCGTTCCGTCCGGCAGCTCGGTCGCGCGCGGATAATTGGGATTGGAAGGATCGCGTGTCGGAGGCACCGTCTTGAAGTCGAGACCCGTCGTATCGATGAAGAACGGTGCCGCCTTGTCGGCCGTGTTGGCCCCAGGCGGCACGGCCATGTTCTGCGTGACGCAGGCCGGCTGCGAGAAGGCGATCGAAGTGAAGGAGACGACGGAAATCAGCGTCGCCGCAAGGACGGAGAATGAATTGGCCATTTTAGCTCCCGGCGCTGACGAGTCTTTCTGGCTCGTCTTGACGCAAAGTATGACGAGCCGCCTGCGCGCGGTCAAACGCCCGGCGGCTGCGTTGCAGCAATGGCCGCCATGCTTAAACCAGACAGGCACCGTTATTCCGCGCCTGTCGCCAAATTTCCGAACATGTAGCCGTTGCTGCCGCACCTCGCGCGACGTAGCTTGCCGGCCGGCAGCGCAAAGTCCGCGCCCGATCAAAACGACAAGAACAATCTGGGAGACAAACTATGAAAAAGCTTACCGCCGCGCTGTGTGCATTGGCGTTCTTCGCAACCGGCGCCCAGGCGCAGACCGTCAAGGACTTCCTGGCAGCGGTCACCAAGAAATGGACCACGCCGTTCGAGCCGTTCCAGCTGATCGGCAACATCTACTACGTCGGCACCGACGGCATTGCCGTCTACGTCATCAAGACCTCGCAAGGCCTGATCCTGATGGATACGGCGCTTCCGGAGTCGACCGGCATGATCAAGGACAACATCGCAAAGCTCGGCCTCAAGGTCGCGGACATCAAGGTCATCCTCAACACCCACGCGCATTTCGACCACACCGGCGGTTTCGCCGAAATCAAGAAGGAGACCGGCGCGCAGCTCGTGGCCGGCGAGCGCGACAAGCCGCTGCTCGAAGGCGGCTACTATCCCGGTGACGAGAAAAACCAAGATCTCGCCTTTCCCGCGGTCAAGGTCGATCGCGCCGTCAAGGAAGGCGACAAGGTCACGCTCGGCGACACCACGCTGACGGCGCACGCCACGCCCGGCCACTCGCCGGGCTGCACGAGCTGGGAGATGACCGTCAAGGATGGCAATCAGGACCGCGAAGTGCTGTTCTTCTGCAGCGGCACGGTGGCACTGAACCGGCTCGTCGGCCAGCCGACCCATGCCGGCATCGTCGACGACTACCGCGCGACCTACGCCAAGGTGAAGGCGATGAAGATCGACGTGCTGCTCGGGCCGCATCCGGACGTGTATGGCATGCAGGCAAAACGTGCGGAGATGAAGGACGGCGCACCGAACCCGTTCGTCAAGCCGGGCGAACTCGCAACCTACGCAACAAGCCTGTCGGAGGAGTTCGACAAACAGCTTGCCAAGCAGACAGCGGCGCTCCAGACCGTGAAGTGATGCGGTTCGCGCGCTCCACCTTTCCCAGCGGCAAGAGGTGGACCATGCGGCAATAGGCTGCACCGCCGTCACCGACGCACATGGTTAGCCGGGCAGTGAGACCGTAGGCCCTCACCCGGATCGCATCTGTCGATATGATCCGACCTCTCCCTACGGGAGAGGTCGAAAGAAAGACGCGCGGCTACTTCGCCAGACTCGGCAGGTCGAGCCCGCTGGTGCGGGCGCACTCAATCGCGGTGTCGTAGCCCGCATCCGCGTGACGCATGACGCCGCTCGCGGGATCGTTCCAGAGCACGCGCTCGATCCGCTTCGCCGCTTCCGGCGTGCCGTCGGCGACGATCACCATGCCGGCATGCTGGGAATAACCGATGCCGACGCCGCCGCCATGATGCAGCGACACCCAGGTCGCGCCGCTGGCGCAATTGAGCAGCGCGTTGAGCAAGGGCCAGTCGGACACGGCGTCCGAACCGTCCTTCATCGCCTCGGTCTCGCGGTTGGGGCTTGCCACCGAGCCGCTGTCGAGATGATCGCGGCCGATCACGATGGGTGCCTTCAATTCGCCGCGTGCCACCATCTCGTTGAAAGCCAGACCCAGGCGATCTCGGTCGCCGAGGCCGACCCAGCAGATCCGCGCCGGCAGGCCCTGGAACTTGATGCGCTCCTTGGCCATATCGAGCCAATTGTGCAGATGCTTGTCATCAGGCATCAGCTCCTTGACCTTGGCGTCGGTCTTGAAGATGTCTTCAGCGTCACCCGACAGGGCGGCCCAGCGGAACGGCCCGACGCCGCGGCAGAACAAGGGACGGATATAGGCGGGAACGAACCCAGGAAAATCGAACGCGTTGTTCAGGCCCATGTCCTGCGCCATCTGGCGGATGTTGTTGCCGTAGTCGAGCGTCGGAATGCCCTGCGCGTGGAAATCCAGCATCGCCTGGACGTGCTCGACCATCGAGGTTTTTGAGGCCCGCTCGACTGCCTTCGGATCGGCGGCGCGCTTGGCCTCCCAATCGGCGAGCGTCCAGCCTTTCGGCAAGTAGCCGTTGATCGGATCATGCGCGCTGGTCTGATCGGTGACGATGTCGGGCTTGACGCCGCGGCGCACCAGCTCCGGAAAGACCTCCGCGGCATTGCCGAGCAGACCGACCGAGATCGCCTTCTTCGTCTTTGCGGCCTCTTCCATGATCGCAAGCGCTTCGTCGAGCGTCGCGGCCTGGCGATCGAGATAGCCTGTACGCAGCCGCATCTCGATGCGGCTCGGCTGGCATTCGACCGCCAGCATCGAGGCCCCGGCCATGATCGCGGCCAACGGCTGCGCGCCACCCATCCCTCCGAGACCCGCGGTGAGAATCCATTTGCCGGCAAGGCTGCCGCCATAATGCCGCCGGCCGACCTCGACAAAGGTCTCGTAAGTGCCCTGCACGATGCCTTGGCTGCCGATATAGATCCAGGAGCCCGCCGTCATCTGGCCGTACATCATCAGGCCCTGGCGATCGAGCTCGTTGAAATGATCGAGCGTCGCCCAGTGCGGCACCAAGTTGGAATTCGCGATCAGCACCCGTGGGGCATCCGCATGGGTGCGGAAGACGCCGACCGGCTTGCCGGACTGCACCAGCAGCGTCTGGTCGTCCTCGAGCTTGCGCAGCGAAGCAACGATCCGGTCAAAACTCTCCCAATCGCGCGCGGCGCGGCCGATGCCGCCATAGACGACCAGCTCGCTCGGGCGCTCCGCGACCTCCGGGTCGAGATTGTTCATCAGCATGCGGAGCGGCGCTTCCGTCAGCCAGCTCTTGGCGCTGATCTCGCTGCCGCGAGGGGCGCGGATGGTGCGGTCATTGTCCAGTCGGCGGTTCATGCGAAAACCTCTTTATCCAAGTCGCGGAAACGGATCTGCCGGAAGTGCGGCGATCGCTGTGGCTGGCAGCGCGTCGGTTTCGATCAGCGCGGCTGCTTTTGCGAGATCATCCGCCATGTAGCGGTCGGCACCGAGCGCGGGCACCTGTTCGCGCAACGCGGCGATGACGGCAACGAGTGGCGCGCTGGTCGCATGCGGCGCACGCAGTGTGATGCCCTGTGCTGCGACCAGGAGCTCGATGCCGAGGATGGTGGCGAGATTGTCCGCCATGTCCGACAGCCGACGCGCGGCATGCGCAGCCATCGAGACATGGTCTTCCTGATTGGCGCTGGTCGGCGTCGAATCGATCGAGCAGGCAGCCGCACGCTGCTTGTTCTCGGCGTAGAGCGCGGCGGCCGTGACCTCCGCGATCATGAAGCCGGAATTGATGCCGGGATCGGGCGTGAGGAACGGCGGCAGCCCGAAGTTCAGCGCCGGATCGACCAGCGTCGCGATGCGCCGCTCGCTGATTGCGCCGATCTCCGACAGCGCGAGCGCGATGGCGTCCGCCGCAAAGGCCACCGGCTCGGCGTGAAAATTACCGCCGGAGACGATCTCGCCGGTCTCGACCAGGACGAGCGGATTATCGGTGACGGCATTGGCCTCGACGACCAGCGTGCGCGCGGCCTGCGTGATCAGGTCGAGCGCAGCACCCGCGACCTGCGGCTGGCAACGCAGGCAATAGGGATCCTGCACGCGCTCGTCGCCTTCGAGATGCGACGACCTGATATCGCTGCCGTCGAGCAACGCGGTCAACGTCGCGGCGGCAGCGATCTGACCGGGATGTCCGCGCAGCACCTGAATTTCGGGGCGAAACGGCGCCGTCGACGCCATCGCCGCATCCACCGACAGAGCGCCGGTGACGAGCGCGGCACGGGCCAGGCGAAACGCACGCAGCACGCCGGAGACGGCATAGGCGGTCGAGAACTGCGTCCCGTTGATCAGTGCGAGGCCTTCCTTGGGGCCGAGCGTTAGCGGCGCAAGACCGGCGACGGCGAGTGCCTCGCTGCCGGAGACGGTCTTGCCATCGACGATCGCCTGCCCCTCACCGATCATCACCGCGGTCATGTGCGCCAGCGGGGCGAGATCGCCGGAGGCACCGACCGAGCCCTGCTGCGGCACCAGCGGATAGACGCGCCGCGCCAGCATGGCCTGCAACTTCTCGATCAACTCGCGGCGCACGCCGGAGGCCCCGCGGCCGAGCGAGACGATCTTCAGCGCCATCATCAAACGGACGATCGGCTCGGGCGTCGCCGGGCCGACGCCGCAGCAATGCGAGACGATGAGGTTGCGCTGGAGCAGCGCGGTCTGGTCGGGCGGAATGCGTTTCGACGCCAGCTTTCCGAACCCGGTATTGATCCCATAGACGGGGACGTCGGCTCGTGCGGCGTTTGCAACGATCTCCGCCGCCGCCTCGACGCGCGGCCAGAACGACGGATCGAGCACCACGGATTGCCCTGCAAGCATGCGCGCGAGATCATCGAGGCTGACCGCTCCCGGCTTGACGACGATCGCTGCGCCCTGCTCCGTCACTGCCCCCTCCATATCCGGCGATGCAGCGGATTGAAGCCGATGCGGTAGACGAGCTCGGCCGGTCGCTCGATGTCCCAGATCGCGAGATCGCACCATTTGCCGGCCTCTAACGTGCCGATCTCATCCAGCATGCCGAGCGCTCGCGCACCTTCGCGGGTGACACCGGCAAGGCATTCGGCCACCGTCATCCGGAACAGCGTCGCACCCATGTTCATCGTGAGCAGGAGCGAGGTCAGCGGGGAGCTGCCGGGATTGCAGTCGCTCGCGAGCGCAATGTGGACGCCGTGCTTGCGGAACGCCTCCACTGGAGGCTTCTGCGTCTCGCGAATGAAATAGAAGGCGCCCGGCAGCAGCACAGCCACAGTTCCAGCCTTGGCCATCGCGGCCGCGCCGGCTTCATCGGCGTGCTCGAGGTGATCGGCGGAGAGCGCCGAGAATTTTGCGGCAAGCGCCGCTCCGCCGAGGTTTGACAATTGGTCGGCGTGGAGCTTGATCGGCAGCCCCAGCCCCCTCGCCGTCTCGAACACGCGCGCCGTCTGCTCGCCCGAGAAGGCGATACCCTCCATGAAGGCATCGACCGCATCGGCGAGGCCCGCCTTTGCGACAGCCGGCAACATCTCCTTGCACACGAGATCGATGTATTGGTCCTTGTCGCCATCAGCCTCTGGCGGCAGCGCGTGCGCACCGAGGAAGGAGGTGCGAATCGCAACGGGTCGTTGACGGCCGAGACTGCGCGCGGCGGAGAGCTGCCGCATCTCGGTCTTGGCGTCGAGGCCATAGCCGGACTTGATCTCGATCGTGGTGGCGCCTTCGCCGATCAGTGCGTCGAGCCGCGGCAGCGCGCTTGCGGCGAGCTCCGCCTCGCTTGCCTTGCGGGTCGCGGCCACCGTCGAGACGATGCCGCCGCCGGCGCGTGCGATCTCCTCGTAGCTCGCGCCCTTCAGGCGCAGCTCGAATTCATGTGCGCGGTTACCGCCATAGACGAGATGGGTGTGGCAATCGACGAGGCCGGGCGTAATCCAGCGTCCCTCGCAATCGATGCGCTTGATCGCGTCTGCATCGGCAGGAAAATCCGTCGCTGCGCCTGCATAGACAATGTGGCCGCCGCGCGCGGCGATCACGCTATGCTCGATCTCGCCGAGGTCGGGACGGTCGGCCCGCAGTGTGGCGAGCCGGGCATTGTACCAAATCCGATCGAAGCGCTCTGCCATGCAACGGTCCCTTCGTGGGATGCTTGACTTATATGTCTAGACATATAATCGTTGGGACGGTTCTGTCCAGCCGGCGTGTAAGCATGACCCGACTGCATTTCGCCTCCGCGCTCCTGCCTTCGGGCTGGGCCAATGACGTGCAGGTGGTGATCACCGCCGGCGCGATCGCCGAAGTGACGCCGGGCGTGGCGCCGGCCGCGGGCGATGAGCGCCACGGAATCGCGCTTCCGGGATTGACGAGCCTGCACAGCCACGCCTTTCAGCGCGGCATGGCGGGACTTGCCGAGCTGCGCGGCGACAGCACCGATACGTTCTGGACCTGGCGCGAGGCGATGTACCGCTTTGCGCTCGCGATGACACCGGACGACATCGCCGCCGTCGCGACGCTGCTGTATGTCGAGATGCTGGAGCAGGGTTTTACCCGCGTCGGCGAATTCCATTATCTGCATCACGATCGCGACGGATCTCCCTACGCGGATATCGGCGAAATGGCCGCACGCATTGCGCAGGCTGCCGAAGCCTCAAGCATTGCGCTGACGCTGCTGCCGAGTTTTTATGCGCATGGCTCCTTCGGTGGCGCGGCACCGCACGCCGGCCAGCGCCGCTTCATTTGCTCGGTCGATCAATTCGCCGCGCTGATGAGCGCCTCGCGCAAGGCGATCAGCAAGTTGCCGGGTGCCAATATCGGCATCGCGCCGCATAGCCTACGCGCGGTGACGCCGGGCGAGCTCGCGGCGATCATTCCGCTCGCGGATGACGGACCGGTGCACATTCACGCCGCCGAGCAGGTGAAAGAAGTCGAGGATTGCCTGGCCTGGTCGGGACAGCGACCGGTGCAATGGCTGCTGGAGCACGCGCCCATCGATCGACGCTGGTGCCTCATTCACGCCACCCACACGACGGATGAGGAAGTCACCGCATTAGCGAAGACTGGCGCGGTGGCGGGTCTTTGCCCCATCACGGAAGCAAGCCTCGGCGACGGCATCTTTCCGGCGCGCGAATTCGTTGATGCCGGCGGCGCGTTTGGTGTGGGCACCGACTCCAATGTGCTGGTCGGCGTCGCCGACGAGCTGCGCCAGCTCGAATACGGCCAGCGGCTGAAGCACCGCGAGCGCAACGTGCTCTCCAGCGGCGCAGGTCGCTCGACAGGACGCACGCTGTTCGATCATGCGCTAACCGGCGGTGCACGAGCGCTGGCACAGGCGACGATCGGCCTCCGGCCTGGAGCGCGCGCCGACATCGTCACGCTCGACACAGCACATCCGTCGCTGGCGGGGCGCTTGCGCGATACCGTCATCGACGGCTGGATCTTTGCCGCCGGCAACGGTGCCATCGATTGCGTCTGGGCCGGCGGCCACAAGGTCGTCGAAGGCGGACGGCACAGACTGCGACAGACCGCGCGCGAACACTTCAACGCTGCGGTGCGGAGGCTCGTTGCATGAATGTCGCCGCCGATACACCAGACCAGCCGACGCTCTACAAGCGGATCCGCGCCGACATTGAAAAGCGAATTCTGACCGGCGAGTGGCCGCCCGGGCATCGCATCCCGTTCGAGCACGAACTGGTCGCGCGTTACGGCTGCTCGCGCATGACGGTGAACAAGGCGCTGTCGGAGCTCGCACAAGCCGACCTGATCGAGCGGCGGCGGCGTGCCGGCTCCTTCGTGCGCCGGCCGCAACACCAGTCTGCCGTGCTCAAGATCGCCGACATCCGCGCCGAGATCACCGCGCTCGGCCGCGGCTACGGCTACGAGCTGATCGGGCGCAAGCTGCGCGCGGCGACCGCGGCCGACCGCGCGCGTCTCGGCGTCAAGAAGGCCGGCAAGGTCGTTGCGATCACCTGCCGTCATAGCGCTGACAGCGTGCCTTTTGCCGTCGAGGACAGGTTGATCGATCTGGCGTCCGTGCCGGATGCGGCGACCGCGGATTTTTCGGGTGAGCCGCCCGGCTCGTGGCTGCTTCACCATGTTCCATGGACAGAGGCCGAGCATACGATCAGCGCTATCGTTGCGGACGATCGCACGGCTGAGGCGCTCGACATCGCCGTCGGCGCGCCTTGCCTTGTGATCGACCGCTATACCTGGCGCAGCGCGCGCACGATCACGGCGGTGCGCCTGCTCTATCCCGGTGACTCTCACCGCCTTATCGCCCGATTCAAGGGAGGTTGAGAGAACGATGTCGGCACAAATCGTGCAACGCTTCGGGCAATGGCCCATATGGGCCGGCAATCATCAACAGGACGTCAATCCATCGATCGGCAAGAGGACCAGAATCATGCGTAGTTCGACAATATTTGCGACAATCATTGCCCTCGCGGCCTCCACTCCGGTGCTCGCCGACGACGTCAGGGTCGGCGTCGGCATCTCCGGATGGACCGGCTTCGCGCCGCTGACGCTGGCGAAAGAGGCCGGCATCTTCAAGAAGAACGGCCTCGACGTCACTATCAAGAAGATCCCGCAGAAAGATCGCCATCTCGCGATCGCCTCCGGTGACGTCCAGTGCGCGGCAACGACCGTCGAAACCTGGATCTCCTGGAACGCCAACGGCGTCGCGACCAAGCAGATCTTCCAGCTCGACAAGAGCTTTGGCGCCGACGGCATGGCCGTGCGCAACGATCTCGCCGCGATCAAGGATCTGAAGGGCAAGACTGTCGCGGCTTCCGCGCCCGGCACCTCGCCCTATTTCGCGCTGGCCTGGATGCTCAAGAAGAACGGCCTGTCGGTGAAGGACGTCACGGTCGTGAACCTCGAGCCGGCCGCGGCTGCGCAAGCCTTCGTCTCCGGCCAGAACGACGCCGCGATGACCTATGAACCGTATCTGTCGACGGTTCGCGCCGCGCCCGACAAGGGCAAGATCATCGCGACCACGCTCGATTATCCGATGGTCATGGACACGTTCGGCTGTACGCCAAAATTCCTCACCGAGAACCCGAAGGCCGCCAAGGCGCTCGCCGACAGCTATTTCGATGCCCTCGACATGATTGCCAAGGACCAGGCCAAGGCCTACGAGATCATGGGCGCGGACGTGAAGCAGACCGGCGAGCAGTTCGGCAGCTCGGCAAAATATCTGCGCTGGCAGGACAAGGCCGCGAACCAGAAATTCTTCGCTGGCGACTTCCTGACCTTCAACAAGGAGGCCGCCGACCTCCTGCTCGATATCGGCATCATCAAGGCCGCGCCGAAGGTCGAGGACCTCTTCGACGCGAGCTACATCAAGTAAACCTGTCAAGAGCCACCGGCCCCGTCTCGCGGCGGGGCCGGTAAACTTGTTCACCGCCCGGATAGACAGTTTGATGCGTCCCCTCGATCCTGTGACGTCAAAGCAGCGCGTGGCTTACGGCCTTGCGTTCTTCGTGGTGTTCGTTGCCCTCTGGTCCTGGGCGACCTTCGGCGGCCACGTGTCGAAAGTGTTCCTCGCCAACCCGCTGACCATGGTGCGGGAAGGCGTCGATCTGATCACCAAACAGGGCTTCCTGTTCGATATCGGCATGACGATCTGGCGCGTCGTCGGCGGCTTCGCGCTGGCCGCAATCATCGCGGTGCCGTTCGGCGTGCTGATGGGGGCCTACAAGCCGGTCGAAGCGTTCCTCGAACCGTTCGTCTCGTTTGCGCGCTATTTGCCGGCTTCCGCCTTCATTCCCCTCCTGATCCTGTGGGCCGGCATCGGCGAGATGCAAAAGCTGCTCGTCATCTTCATCGGCTCGGTGTTCCAGATCATCCTGATGATCGCCGTGACCGTCGGCGCAACACGGCGTGATCTGGTCGAGGCGGCCTATACGCTAGGGGCCAGCGACCGCGGCATCATCCGCCGCGTGCTGCTGCCCTCCTCCGCGCCCGAGATCGCGGAGATCCTGCGGCTGGTGCTGGGCTGGGCCTGGACCTACGTCATCGTCGCCGAGCTAATCGGTTCGTCCTCGGGCATCGGCCACATGATCACCGACAGCCAGGCGCTGCTCAACACCGGCCAGATCATCTTCGGCATCATCGTGATCGGACTGATCGGCCTCATCTCCGACTTCCTGTTCAAGGCGTTCAACGCCTGGCTGTTTCCGTGGAAGCTCGCATGACGACCCTCAAGATCGAACAGGTCTCGCGAACCTTCGCCGCGCGCCACGGCAACGCACCGACCAAGGCGCTGGAGCCGACCGATCTGACGATCGGCAACAACGATTTCGTCACCATCCTCGGCCCCTCCGGCTGCGGCAAGTCCACGCTGCTTCGCATCGTCGCCGGCCTCGATCGCCCGACCAGCGGGCGCGTCACGCTCGACGGGCGCGAGGTGACCGGCCCCGGCGCCGATCGCGGCATGGTGTTCCAGTCCTACACGCTGTTTCCCTGGCTGAGCGTGCGCGAGAACATCGCCTTCGGCCTGCGCGAGCGCGGCGTGCCGCAGGACGAGCGGAACAAGATCGCCGACGCCTTCATCCGCCAGGTCGGACTGTCCGGCTTCGAGAACCACTGGCCAAAGCAACTCTCCGGCGGCATGCAGCAGCGCACCGCGATCGCCAGAGCGCTCGCCAATGATCCAAAGATCCTGCTGCTCGACGAGCCCTTCGGCGCGCTCGACAACCAGACCCGCGCCTTGATGCAGGAAATGCTGCTCGGGATCTGGGAACGCGACCAGAAGACCGTGCTGTTCGTGACCCACGACATCGAGGAAGCCATCTTCCTCGGCAGCCGCGTCGTCGTGATGAGCGCACGTCCCGGCCGGATCAAGGCCGAGATCACTGTGGACCTGCCGCATCCGCGCTCCTACAAGATCAAGACCACCCCCGAATTCGTCCAGCTGAAGGAACGGCTGGTCGAGGAGATCCGCACTGAAGCGCTGAAGGTTGCCGAACATGCCTGACACCCAGCCGCGCGCCAATGGCGAACGTGTTCTCGCCGACCTCAATGCACTGCGCGCCATCGGCGCCTACAAGACCGGCGCGCACAAGCCGACCTTCTCCGAGCCGCACAAGCAATCGCTGGAGTGGCTGGTGCAGAAGCTGCCGGAAGCCGGCCTCACCGCCGCGATCGACGGCATCGGAAATGCCTTCGGCACCAGTGCAAAGCCAGGGCCGAAGCTGCTGGCGGGTTCCCACCTTGAAAGCCAGAACTACGCCGGCTGGCTCGATGGCCCGCTCGGTGTCGTCTATGCGCTCGAGGCGGCCCGCGTGCTCAATGACGATCCCTTGCTCAATGGCGCCGTCGAAATTGCCACCTGGTGCGACGAGGAAGGACATTTTGGGCATTTCCTCGGCTCGCGCTCCTATGTCGGACAGGTGACCGAGGCCGAGATCGACGCTGCCCGCGACCGCACCAGCGGCCGCACCATGCGCGACGCGCTCGCCGACATGGGGCTCTCGGGGCGAGCACGCATCGCTGCCGAACCGGGACGGCACGTCGGATATCTGGAGGCGCATATCGAGCAGGGCGACACGCTCGAAAGTGGCCGCCTTGCGATCGGTGTCGTGACCTCTATCGTCGGCATCTGGCAATACCAGATCAATTTCACCGGCGAGCAGAACCACGCCGGCACAACGCGCATGGCGGTACGCAAGGATGCGGGACTGGCGCTGGCAAAATTCTGCGTGGCGATCGACGAGCGCTTCCCTGATACCTGCGGGCCACGCACGGTCTGGACCACCGGCCGCATCACGCTCGATCCCGGCGCGCCGAGCATCATTCCGGGTGCCGCCGAGATGCTGTTCCAGATCCGCGACGACGATCCAGCCGTCATTGCTCGGCTGGAGGATCTGCTGCGGACGATGGCGGATGAAGTCAATGCTCAGGGCCGCTGCACCGTGACAGTCGAGCGGATTCGCACCGGTGCCCCAGCCATGATGAATTCCGGCTTTCAGGACGCAATCGAAGCTGCGAGCAAGACCTTGGCGGGCGGACGGTCCATCCGCATGCCGAGCGGCGCCGGCCACGATGCGCAGATGCTCGCCACCGTCATGCCCGCCGGCATGCTGTTCGTGCCGTCGATTGGTGGCATCAGCCACCACTGGACCGAAAACACCGCCGATGCTGATATCGTCACCGGCGCGAAGGTGTTTGTCGACGCTTGCCGGCGCATCCTCGGCGGCTAGAACGACGTGCCGCCGCCGAACCTGAATTCCTGGACGGTGTCGTATTTGCCCTTCGTGATCGGCACGAGATCACGCTGACGATCTCGGACACGAGCGGCGTGTAGGACTGGGTGTCTACCGCTGTCTTCAGACCCTCGCCGCTTCATCGCCGGCTGCGACAATTCAAGCACGCCCCGGACATAAAGGCGCGGTAATCTCAGGGCTTATCGATCGCCCCGCCCTGCTTTCCCGGAGTTCCCATGCATTCTGCCGACCGTCCGGCAACGCGCCTCGCGACGCGGCTCGCCTTCCTCGTCGCAGGCTTCGGCATCGCGTGCTGGGCGCCGCTGGTGCCGTTCGCAAAGACGCGGCTCGGCGTCGATGACGGTGTTCTTGGATTGCTCCTGCTCAGCCTCGGCATCGGCTCGGTCGTCGCGATGCTTCTGACCGGAATCATGAGCGCGCGCTACGGCAGCAAGCCGATCATCATTGCGGGCGGGCTCGGTCTGGCGCTGGTGCTGCCCCTGCTGGCGATCGCGAGCTCGCCTGCAATGCTGGCGCTGGCACTGTTCGCCTTTGGCGCCGCGCTCGGCTCCATCGACGTCGCCATGAACATCCATGCGGTCGAGGTCGAGCGCGACGCTGGCCGCCCGCTGATGTCCGGCTTCCACGCGCTGTTCAGTATCGGTGGCTTCGCCGGATCTGCCTTGATGACTGCGCTGCTCTCGCTGCAACTCGGCGCGTTCGCCTGCACCCTGATCTGCTCCGTGCTGATGTTGGTCGCGATGCTGGCGGCCTGGCCGCGCCTGCTTCTTTCGCTGCAGGTGCAGGACGGGCCGCTCTTCGTGCTGCCGCATGGCTCGGTGCTCCTGCTCGCGCTGTTCGGTGCCATCACTTTCCTCGTCGAGGGCACGATGCTCGATTGGGGCGCGCTGCTCGTCATCGGCGCGGGGCTCGTCTCCGAGGCGCAAGGCGGAATCGGCTACATCGTGTTCTCGATCGCGATGACGATGGGGCGGCTCGGCGGCGACGCCGTCGTTGCGCGCATCGGGGATCGCACGACATTGTTCTGGGGAGGCCTCATTGCCGTCGCGGGCTTCGCGGTGCTGCTCACCGCGCCTGTTGCGGCGGTCGCTATCGTTGGTTTTCTGCTCATCGGCCTCGGCGCGTCGAACCTCGTGCCGGTGCTGTTCCGCCGGGCGGCCAGGCAGACTGTGATGCCCACGGGGCTGGCCGTCGCGGCGATCACGACCGCGGGTTACGCGGGTATCTTCATCGGTCCCGCCGGTGTCGGCTTCGTGGCACGGCTTGGCGGACTGCCGACGGCGTTCTGGCTTCTGGCCGCGCTGATGGGGCTCGTCACGCTATCGGCGCGCATCGTCACGGCGGAGCAGCGCCAGACATCGCAGGTCGACGCCTGATCGGCCTCACAAATTGCTCAGCCCGATCGATTTGATCACGGGCGAAAGGCTTGCCATTGTCGCCTCGACAATGCGCTGGAATTTGTCCGGGCTTGAATCGCTGTCCGGCTCCATGCCCTGTGCACGATAGCTGGACAGAAGCGCCGCATCGTCCATGGCAACGCGTGTCGCCTGCGCGATCCGATCGATGATCGCATCGTCGGTGTGCCTGGGCGCAAAGATACCGAACCACCCTTCGTAACGGAGATCCGGCAGGCCGGATTCGACAGCGGTCGGAATCTCCGGTGCGCCGCTCAGCCGCCTCTCGGTGGTGACCGCCAGCAGTCTGACCTTCCCGGCGTCGCTCAGCTGCTGCAATTGAACGGACATGACCGCAATGACGAGCGATATCTGGCCGCTGACGAGATCGTTGGTCGCTTGCGCGATGCCCCGATAGGGAACATGGACGATGTCCAGCGCGCCGGCCTGCTGCTTGAAGGATTCGCCGACCAGATGATTCCCGGTGGCGATGCCGGGCGTCCCATAGGACAGCTTTCCCGGATTGGCCTTTGCGTGAGCGATCAGCTCGCGCAGGTCTACGGCTGGCACCGACGGATGGATGGCGAAGACCAGCGCGCTGCTGATCAGGCGGTAGATGGCGCGGAAATCGCCAACGGAATAGCCGGGATTTGCCGACGTCAGCGGAATGATGACTTGCGTGCTGCCGTTGCCGAGCAGCAGCGAATAGCCATCAGGCTCCTCGCGCGCGACCATCGCGGTCCCGATCGCGCCGCCCGCACCGCCGATATATTCGACGAATGCCGGCCCGAGCAGCGACGACATCCTGTCTACCCAGGGACGTCCGATCTGATCGCCCGCTCCGCCGGCTCCGTAGGGAATCACCAGGCGAATGGAGCGCGACGGATAATCGGCGGTTTGCCCGCTACGCGGTATCGCCGCCAGCGCCGCTGCGCCCGATAACGCATGGACGAACTGTCGCCGCGAGAAGGAAGGCATGTTCGAATTCCGGAAGTCGGTAGTCATTGTCGAGGCGGGACCGGCTCCCGGATTATCCATCGCAGCAATCTGCCAGCGCGGTCAATGCTCCATCCGGACTGGCCCCGTTGTCATCTCCTCGTCACGCGGATCTAACTCATTACGTTTTAAGCATTATTTCGACGAGTTGGCTGACCCAAGCCATCCGCGCAGGGCTGCCAGCCCTGCCCACTGCTTTCGACCAGTTTACTGGGCGCCTCGTTCTGCTAGAGCAGAAAGTAATACCTTTTTTGACTCCCTTCGAGGGGGCTGATGGCGCGTGCCAGATCATAACGAAGACTCGGCCATTGCATTTGGGCCATTTCGACTGTTTCCGAAGTCCCGGCTCTTGGAGAAGGAGGGCGGGCCTCTTCACGTCGGCGGCCGTGCGCTCGATATTCTGATCTTCCTCGCCGAGCGCCCCGGCGAAGTCGTCGACAAGAGAGAGCTGGTCAAGCGCATCTGGGCCGACGTCAATGTCGACGAGGGCAGCCTGCGCTTCCACATCGCAGCACTTCGCAAGGTGCTGGGAGATACCGGCAAGTCGGCCCGTTATGTCGTCAATGTGCCGGGCCGCGGCTACTGCTTTGTCGCCTCGTTCACTCAGGCATCCCCGCCGGCCGCTCAGCCCGCCCTGAACATCACACCTCCCCGTTCTCTCCCCGCGCCGCTCTCGAAGATGATCGGACGGGAGGAGATCGTCGAGAAGATATCGAACGGGCTTTCGCTCCATCGCTTCATCACTGTGGTCGGTCCGGGCGGCATCGGCAAGACCGCCGTCGCCATCACGGTCGGGCATCGCCGTTCCCCGGATTTCGGAGGGCGCGTTTTCTTCGTCGACTTCGGTCCGCTGAGGGATGCGAGCCATGTTGCGACCACCATCGCCTCCGCGCTCGGACTGACCATCAGCGCCGAGGATCCGACGCCGGCCTTGCTGACATTTCTGAAGACCGGCCCGACCTTGCTGATCTTCGACAGTTGCGAGCATGTGCTGGATGCGTTGGCACCGCTCGTCGAGCGCATCGTTCGCGACGCGCCGCAGCTTCGCGTTCTCGCAACCAGCCGCGAGTCGTTCCGGAGCGAGGGCGAACGCATTTTCCGGCTGTTCCCGCTGGATTGTCCGCCGGAGCGCGAGGACCTTGATGTCGGCAAGGTTCTCGCTTACCCCGCGGCCCAGCTCTTCGTCGAGCGCATTGCGCAGAGCTCGGGTCCGTTTCAGCTCAGTGCGGAGGAGGCGCCGCTCGTCGCGAGCATTTGCCGGCGCCTCGACGGCATTGCGCTCGCGATCGAGCTCGCGGCGGGCCGTGTCAATGCGTACGGCATCGCCGGCACGGCATCGCTGCTCGACAGCCGCTTCTCGTTGCAGTGGCGGGGGCGGCGCACCGCCGTGCCGCGACACCAGACGCTCGCCGCGGCGCTCGACTGGAGCTACGATCTGCTATCTCCCGCCGAGAGTGCCACGTTGCGACGCCTGTCGGTCTTTGCCGGGCCCTTTGCGCCGGAGGCGGCCGCTGCGGTGGCAGCCGGCGACGGCCACGGTGCGTCCGAAACGCTCGAAGCGATCGACAGTCTGGTCACCAAATCACTGATCTCGCCATCCGGTTCGCGGACGCTGCGCTATCGCCTGCTCGACACCACACGCACCTATGCGCATGGAAAGCTGAACGAGCTCGGTGAAACCGGTCAGTTCGCGCGGCGTCATGCAGAGCATTATCGCGACTTGTTCGAGCGCGCGGAGGCCGACACATCGACGCCGCTGCCGGAATGGCTGAGCATCTATGGCGCGGAGCTGGACAACGTGCGCGCCGCATTGGACTGGGCCTTCGGATCCGACGGCGACGCCGCACTCGGGATCGCGCTGACAGCGGCTGCTGTCACGCTGTGGGTCCGCCTGTCCCTGTTCGCCGAATGCCGCGAGCGCGCCAAAACGGCGCTCACCGCGCTCGGCGACAGCGGCGATGATCGCATTCGCATGCAACTCCTGTCGGCACTCGGCTGGTCGCTGATGTATGGCGAGGGCCGCGTCCGTGAGGCGCGCCCGATCCTCGAGACGACCCTGGAGCTGGCTGACAGGCTCGATGACAAGGACTTCCGCCTGCGCGCGCTCTGGGGCTTGTGCATCGACCAGTTCAACAACGGACAGTTCGGCAAGGCCCGCGCGCTCGCCGACCGGTTTGCGAACGCCGCGGCGAATTCGCCCGACACGACGGATGTCATGCTCGGTGACCGCCTGAGGGCGGTGGCGCTGCATTATCTCGGCGACCAGAACGACGCTCGGCTGCGCATCGACCGGGTGAACGCGTCGCTGCACGTGCTGGCGGAGAAGCCGAAGATCTTCCCGCTCGACCTCAGGATATCGACGCAATATTTCCGGGCCCGCATCCTGTGGCTTCAGGGCCTCGCCGATCAGGCCCAGGCGCTCGCCGCCAGGAATATCGAGGAAGGCCGCGCCAACGGCCACGCGCTGACTTTCTGTAGCGTGCTCGGACAGGCCAGCTGCCCGATCGCCTTCTGGTCCGGCAATTTCGAGGCCGCGGGGCGCCACGGCGCCGAGCTGCTCGAACACACCGAGCGCCACGCCATCCGGCTCTGGGGCCTGTGGGCCCGGGCCTTCAACGCAGCCGTCATTGCGAAGCGGGGCGACGTCGCGACGGGCCTGCCGCTGCTGCGTGAGGAGCTCAATCGCGCCGGCGATGCGCGCTTCCTGCCGCGCTTTCTTCCTCTCCTTGGCGAGCTCGCGGCATGTTTTGGCGAGGCCGATCAGACCGACCGCGGCCTCGACATGATCGAGGACATATTGGCGCGTTGCATCGACCGACAGGAGCGCTGGTATCTGCCGGAGCTGATACGCATCAAGGGAGACTTGATGTTTAGACGCGCGCGGCATTCGGGTGGCGCCGAGGCCCATTTTCGCGAAGCTATGGACATTGCCGTCCAGCAGGGCGCGCGTTTCTGGGAGCTGCGCTGCGCGATCAGCCTCGCGCGGTTCACGATCGGGACTGGCCAGAGCGCGCAAGCTCTGGCGCTTCTGGAGAATGTCGCCGGGTCGTTCACGGAAGGCGCGGAGATCGCCGACGTGCGGAACGCGCACGAGCTGATTGCGCAATTGCGGGCCTGACGGCGCGCGGTGAGCGCACAACGACGGGGTCTAAGCCCCTGCAGCGGTCGCGCGTCGTGGCAGCTTCCAGCCGGGCCGGATGAAGTGGCAGGTGTAGCCGTCAGGATAACGTTCGAGGTAATCCTGATGCTCCGGCTCGGCTTCCCAGAATTCGCCGGCGGGCGCAACCTCGGTCACCACCTTGCCGGGCCAGAGCCCCGACGCCTCGACATCGGCGATCGTGTCTTCGGCAATCCGCTTCTGTTCGTCCGTCGTGGTGAAGATTGCGGAGCGGTAGCTCGTGCCTCGATCATTGCCCTGACGGTTGAGCGTGGTCGGGTCGTGGATCTGGAAGAAGAACTCGAGCATCGTCCGGAAGCTGGTCTTCGCGGGATCGAAGATGATCTCGATCGCTTCGGCATGACCTTCGTGATTGCGGTAGGTGGCATTCTTCACGCGACCGCCGGTGTAGCCGACGCGTGTGGAGATCACACCTGGCTGCTTGCGGATGAGGTCCTGCATGCCCCAGAAGCAGCCTCCGGCCAAAACTGCGCGTTCCATTGTCATATCTCCGCTCCCACTTGCTCGGTCTGTCCGTTCTGCATCTGTCGCATACTATGCTTACGGCCGCCCGGCCGAAAGCCGGGCATTTGTCCATCCGGTTCCTGTCGTGGAGGCCAAATCTTCGACGATTTCAGCTTCCCCAACCAGAACCGGATGGGCACATATTGGACGCTCGCTTCTACGTCAGCTTGGCATCGAGCGTGATCGCGGCGTTGAGCACCTTTGACACCGGGCAGTTTTTCTCCGCCTCGCCGGTAATGCGGGCAAAGCCGGCCTGGTCGAGGTTCGGCACCTTGGCGCGCAAGGTGAGGGCGGATTTGCTGATCTTGAAGCCCTTGCCTTCGGGCTCGAGCGTAACCGCGGCTTCCGTCGAGAGCTCGTCCGGCGTGAAGCCGGCGAGCTGAAGACCGAAAGCCAGCGCCATGGTGAAGCAGCCGGCATGGGCCGCCGCAATCAGTTCCTCGGGATTGGTGCCCTTCTCGTTCTCGAAACGGGTCTTGAACGAATAGGGCGTCTCGGCAAGCACGCCGGATTCGCACGACAGATGGCCAGTGCCGTCGCGACCCGTGCCCTTCCAGACTGCATTCGCCTTGCGGATCATCTCATCTCTCCTTGCTTGTTTTTGCACCGGCGTTCGGCACCGGGGAACGCGACATCGGCACCGGCGCCTGTCGCCATTCCAACCGGTCGAGCGCCGCAGCGGTTCCGTCAGCTGCCGAAACCGAGCCGGTTTTCAGTGTCGCCGGCATGGCACGTTCAGGGCGGTTCATGATTTGACTCCTGATGTATGCTGGAAGCCAGAAACGTGCGGGGCGCACACGTCCTTTTGATTTTCAGATCGACTGGCGCAGCGGCCGGAACGCAGTGCGCATCTCCGCGCAAAACAACGCAGGCTGCTCCCAGGCAGCGAAGTGCCCGCCCTTGTCGAGGCGGTTGTAGTGCATCAGCCTGGGATAGGCCTTCTCGGCCCAGCTCCGCGGCGCGGCATAGATCTCGTCCGGGAAGACGCTGACGGCGACCGGGATCTTGATGTGCTTGGGCTCGAAGAACACCAGCTTGTTCTCCCAATAGAGCCGGGCCGACGAGACCGCTGTGTTGGTGAGCCAGTAAAGCGTGATGTTGTCGATCACATTGTCCCTGGACAGCCCCTCCGTCTTGCCGTCGAAGACGCGCGCAATCATCGCTGCGCTGCGCGCGTCGTGATCGAGCATCCAGGACGCAAGGCCGGCGGGCGAGTCCACCAGGCCATAGAGCGTCTGCGGCCGGTTCGACATCTCGATCGCGTAGCCAAGACCGTACTTGTAGAAATCCTCGAGCTGCTCGTAGGCATAGCGTTCGTCGGCCGAGAGACTGGACGGGCGCGACCCGCCGGGCTGAAGCGCCTTGGCAATGTCATCGGGAACGGTGGCAGGCATGTTGGTGTGGATGCCGAGCAGCTCCGGCGGCGCGATCACCGCCATCTGCTCCGTCACTGCATTGCCCCAATCGCCGCCTTGCGCAACGTAACGGCTGTAGCCGAGCCGCTTCATCAGCACGATCCAGGCGCGCGCGATGCGCTGGGGATCCCAGCCGAGCGCCCTCGGCTTGCCGGAGAAGCCGTGGCCGGGCAGCGAGGGGATCACCAGATCGAAGGCGTCCGCGGCCTTCGCGCCGTGCGCGGTGGGATCGGTGAGCGGGCCGACGATCTTCATCTGCTCGATGATCGATCCCGGCCAGCCATGCGTGACGATCATCGGCAGCGCGTTCTCGTGGCGGGAGCGGACGTGAATGAAATGGATGTCGACGCCGTCGATCTCGGTGACGAATTGCGGCAAGACGTTCAGCCGCGCTTCCATCTTGCGCCAGTCGTAGTCGTTCTGCCAGTGGCGCACGAGCTGCTGCACCGTCGTCAGCTGCACGCCCTGCGATTGGTCGGCGACGATCTCGCGATCCGGCCAGCGCGTCGCGGCGAGCCGGCGGCGGAGGTCAAGCAGATCCTCCTCGGGCACGTTGACCTGGAAGGGGCGGATCGCGTCGCTCGCTGCGGCCTTTGCCGAATGCAGCGGCAACAGGCTCGATACGCTGGCGGCGACCGCGGTCATCGCAGCCTGGCCCAGCAATTGACGGCGATCGGGGTTGAGGATGTCGGCACGTGCTTGCGTGGCCATCTTGGATCTCCCTTGCTTTCCTCGGTGACGCCGACCGAATTCGAAATCGACGCGTCGGCTCGTCATGGAGAGAGAGTGACGCAGACACCCGCAATTAGCTCGTTATGCATTGTTAGACTGCGTTAGCCGTTGCGAGTTGGCCGCTACCGGCGAGAGCGGTCGATGACCCGCATGCGTGCGACAAAAACGACAGGGCGCGCGATGGGCTCAGTCATCGCGCGCCGCGTCGGATTGCATCAGTCGAAGCGCTCGTGCAGTCGAACTCAGGATGGCAGCGGCTGGCCCGCCTGCTCGCGGACGATGTAATCCGCGTACCAATCGGCCCAGTTCTCGTCGTGCCCACCGGTCCGCATCTCGTGCTCGCCATGTGCTGCCGCCGCGCGACGCAGTGCCGCGGCCAGCTCAGCCTGCGAAGCGAATGTCGTGCCATCACCCGCGATGCGCCCCGGCAGCCGCGTGGTAACCTCCTGGAACAGCCAGCCATTGCCGTCGGGATCGCTGAACGAGACAAATGAGCCGTAGCTGCCGCGCTTCGGGTCAGCACCGCTTATGCGAACGCTGCCGAACAGATACGGCTCGTCGCGCCCGGCGTGAACGTCGCCGGCACCGTGGAACGGCTCGCTCACCTCGATGCCGCGATCAAGCAGATCCTGTCGGGCCGCCTCAAGATCGGAGACGATCAGATACAGGCCACGCGCCGAACCGGGCGCTGACGGCGTGACGTTCTTGCCGAAAATCACCGAACAGGCCGAGCCCGGCGGCGTGAACTGGATCACGCGCCATTCATCACCTGAGGCAAAATCGGCGTCCAGTCGCCAGCCAAGGCGCGTGTAGAATGCCTTGGCGCGGTCGACATCGGACACCGGGATGACGATGACCTCGAGCTTCAGATCAATGCTACGCGATGTCAAAGGCTTGGCCGCGGCGTCGCGGTCGATTTCGAGTGTGGCCATGTCGAACTCCCTGAGTTGAAATCAAAACGAGCTTCAAGTGGTGGCCGGCATCACGATCGTCACCCGCGTGCCGCCCTGCCCCGCCTCGCCCTGCAACTGCGCCTGGATGCTGCGTGCGAGCCCTTCAAGAATACGGCTGCCGGTGCCCTGAAGCGGACCGGTCGCGCCGATGCCGTTGTCAGCCACCGTGCAGAGCCAGGCGCCGTCGCGGTTGGCCATTTCGATGCGGATTAGCGCACCATTGTTGTTCGGGAAGGCATGTTTTGCTGCATTCGTGACCAGCTCCGTCAGCATCAGCGCAAGCCGATGACACTGCGATGCCGGCAGCGTGCCGCTCTCGATCGCAGCCTCGCAGCGGATGCAAGCTGGTTCGAGCACTGCCTCGGAGAGCGCTTCGCACAGGATTTCGAAGAAGGCCTCGACCGAGACGGCGGACAGATTGTCGCTGTCAGACAGGAGCTGATAGAGCCTGCCGAACGCGACGATGCGCCACTCGAACCGGTCTACGGCGACCGACACGTCCCTGGTGCCGGCACGCGTAAAGTCGCGGCGAACTGACGCACCCAGCAGCGTCAGCGTGTTCTTCATCCGATGGTGGGACTCCCGCAGCACGAGCTCCCAATCACGCGACTGATCTTCAAGACTGGCGACGTATTGAGATCGAACGACGTCATCGTTTGGCCAGGAGCCGATAGCGGGCATGGTAGCCTCCCCGTTGGACATAGGACTAACTCGGATGCCATACTGGATGCACCGCCCGCGTTTTGCTCGTTAGACGTTGCAAGATTCTGTTATGATCGCCAGCACCACATGCGTGGCGGCCAGACTGTCCTGCCAACGGTCAAGCACGCTGACGAGTCGTCCCGATCGCCTGACAAGCCGCTCGCGTTTAAGCGAAATTCGTGACGGATAGTCCCGGTGCAATCGGCCGATTGCCGCGTGATTTCGCCACTTTCGGCCAGTTTACTCATGACCTCGTTCTGTTCGATCAGAGTGCAGACATCAGCCCCTTCATGGGAATCATTGGCGCGTGCCGGACACTAACGACCAGGATTCGGCGACTTCCTTCGGACCATTCCGATTGTCCCCCAAGTCGCGCCTGCTCGAGAAGGACGGGGCCCCGCTTCACCTCGGCGGCCGCGCACTCGACATTCTCATTGTTCTCGTGGAGCGCGCCGGCGAGGTCATAAACAAGCGTGAGTTGATCAAGCGCGTCTGGGCCGACGTGACTGTCGATGAAGGCAGCCTGCGCTTCCATATCACGACGCTGCGCAAGGCCCTGGGCGGTGCCGGCGAAAGCTCCCGCTATATAGTCAACGTGCCCGGCCGCGGCTATTGCTTCGCGGCCCCGCTGGTCCAGTCTGACTGGTCGGAGAAGCGGACAAGCCCGGCCGTCTCGTCCCCTCACGCACTCCCCTCGCCGCTTGCAAGAATGATCGGACGAGACGACGCGGTCGAGCGGATTTCCACCGAGCTTGCGCAGCATCGCTTCGTGACAATTGTCGGCCCAGGCGGGATTGGCAAGACTTCCGTCGCGCTCGCCGTCGCGCATGGCGAGCTTGCAG
The DNA here is from genome assembly GCF_023074175.1 of Bradyrhizobium sp. 139. Taxonomy (GTDB): domain Bacteria; phylum Pseudomonadota; class Alphaproteobacteria; order Rhizobiales; family Xanthobacteraceae; genus Bradyrhizobium. Next base: position 4,531 of record NZ_JADPKS010000078.1, on the reverse strand, counting down.
CCTTCGACGGGCAGGTCAACTTCGTTGATTTCGGCGCGCTGACGGATGCCAGGCTCGTTCCCGGCACCATCGCCGCCGCGCTCGGCCTGGCCGTCAATTCCGAGGACCCGATGCCGGGCCTGCTGACGGTGCTGCGCAGCCGTCGGATGCTGCTGGTCTTCGACAGCTGCGAGCACATCATCGACGAACTCGCGCCGCTGGCCGAGCGCATCATCCGGGAAGCGCCCGAGCTGCATATTCTCGCCACCAGTCGCGAATCCTTTCGCATCGAAGGCGAACGCGTCCACCGGTTGTTTCCGCTGGACTGCCCGCCCCAGCGCGACGGCCTCGGCATCGCCGACATCCTTGCCTATCCCGCAAGCCAGCTCTTCGTAGAACGCATTGCCGAGAGTCTGGGCGAATTCGAACTGAGCGAGGAGGATGCTCCGCTTGTCGCCGATATCTGCCGGCGACTGGACGGCATCGCGCTCGCGATCGAGCTCGCGGCCGGACGCGTCAACGCCTATGGCATTGCCGGCACCGCCTCGCTGCTCGACAGCCGCTTTTCGCTGCTGTGGCGGGGACGCCGCACCGCAATCCCGCGGCACCAGACCCTGAGCGCGGCGCTCGCCTGGAGCTATGACCTGTTGCCGGCAGCCGAGAGTGCGACGCTGCGTGGATTGTCGGTGTTCGTCGGGCCATTCACGCTGGAGGCTGCGCTCGCCGTTGCATCCAGCCAGGGCATCAGCGAACCCGAGGCGGTCGAGGCGATCTCGAACCTGCTCTCCAAATCGCTGATCGCAACCTCGCCTGCGGAGCGGCGGCTGCGCTATCGCCTGCTCGACACCACTCGCGCCTTCGTCGGCGAGAAGCTCGTCGAGAACGGCGAAGCGGCCCGCGTCGCGCGCGCTCACGCCGAATATTTCGGCAACTTCCTGCGCGACATTGCGCTCAAATCCACGGGCATGCAGACCGCGGGCGGCTTCCTTCCCTACGCCGACCATTTGCCCAATGTCAGGGCCGCGCTGACCTGGAGCTTTTCGGATAGCGCCGACCGGACGATCGGCGTGGATCTGGCGGCTTCGGCGGCCCAGTTTTTCCTCGAACTGACGTTGCTGACGGAGTGCTACCGCTGGACCCAGCAAGCACTTGCATCTCTCGATACGGCCGCGGTGGACAGCCGCCAGGAAATGACGCTGCAGGCCGCGCTCGGCGTCTCCGTGATGTTCACGCAGGGCAATACCGAGGCGGTCCGGTCGGCGTTCACGCGCAGTCTTCAGCTTGCGCGGGATCTCGAGGATCTGCACTGGCAGCTCTGGCTGCTGCGCGGATTGCACATCTACCTGACCAGGGTCGGGGATTTTCATGGCGCGCTCGGCACCGGCGAGCAGGGCGAGAGCGTTGCGCGCAAGCTGAATGATCCAGCCGCCGCGCTCAACGTGGAATGGATGTTGGGCGTCGCACACCACCTGATCGGCAATCAGGACAAGGCCGTGCAGTTCTGCGAGAGCGCGATGGTGCACAATCCCGGCTCGCAGCGGCTGAACATGGGGCATCTCGGTTATGACGACCGCATCGTCGCGCTGGTCGCGCTGGCGCGCGGGCTCTGGCTCACCGGCCGGCCCGATCGCGCGATCGAGGCGGCGAGATACACCGTTCGCGAGGCCGAGCTGCTCGAACAGCCGCTCACTCTCGGCATCTCCCTGATCTGGACGATCTACATATTCCTCTGGATCGGCGACTGGGCCAATGCCGAAATCCTGATTGAGCGGCTGATCGACCATTCGGCGCGGCACTTCCTCGGCCCTTATCATGCCGTCGGTATCGGCCAGAAAGGCGAACTCATGCTTCGCCGCGGCGACATCGCCGGCGGGATCGAGCATCTTCGTCGTAGCCAGGCCACGCTGTACGCGACGCGGCACCGGATCATGACGACGGTGTTTGCGACGGCGTTGGCGGAGGGCCTCGTGGCGGAGAACCAGCCCGACGAGGCCTTGCGCACGATCAATGAGGCCATTGCCCAGATTCCCGATCATGGCGAATCCTTCGACATGCCAGAGATGCTCCGGGTCAGGGGCGACATCCTCGTCCGGTCGGGCAACGCCGTGGAAGCCGAGAGCTGCTTCCAGAAATCGCTCGATCTGTCGCGCCGACAGTGTGCGCTCGGCTGGGAGTTGCGGGGGGCGATCAGCCTCGGCCACGTCTGGCGCCAAGCCGGACAAGCTGGCGAAGCGCGCGCCCTGCTCGCCCCGCTCGTCGCGCAGTACCAGGAAGGCCTCCAGACCCGCGATCTCGTGGCCGCCAGGGAGCTCTTGAGCGCGCTGAATTAAGAGCATCTTCAAAGGGATACTGCCAAAGTGCCTGCTCGCAAGTCCTAACAACTTCTAACACGCCAAGTCGCATGCGCCCCGCCATGGTGGAGACACTTCATGGTGGATATGGCGGGACATGGCGCTCCTTGATGATGTAATCGATGCCAGCGGCGGAATGGCCCGCTGGAATAGCTTGAGCCGGTTCACGCTCCACCTCTCCGTCGCCGGAACACTGTTCTCCGGCGCCGGACACGCCGGCGAATTCAAGGATGTGACGGCGGAGGGAGCGACGCGGACCCAATCGGTCCGCTTCACCGGGATCACCGGGGGTGAATACTCCGGCTGCTTCCAGCCGGACGCGATCACGATCGAGAGTCTGGAGGGTGAGGTCCTGCGCACCTGGCGCAATCCGAGTCTTGCGTTCCCCGCGACCAGCCCTCCTCCGCTCGCGGACGAACTGCACCTTGTCTTCTTCTGCGGCGTCGCGATCTGGAATTATCTGACCAATCCATTCCTGCTCGCCCATCCCGATGTCGTCGTGGAGGAGCTTGTGCCGTGGCGCGAAAATGCTGACACCTGGCGACGACTGCGAGCGCAATTCCCGTCGAGCCTGATCACGCTCGCGCCCGAGCAGATCTTCTATTTCGACGAGAACGCGCTGCAACGGCGGACGGATCATGATCTCTTCGGAATCAAGGTCGCGCATTACTCCTGGGCTCATGACAATTTCGGCGGCATCGTCGTGCCGACGCTTCGACGCGCGCAAACGTTGCAGCCTGACGGAACCGTGATCGCCAAGCCCGTGCTGATAGACGTCGAGATCTTCGACGCCCTGTTCGAGTAGCAGCGACGACGCGCGCGAGCAGGGCTCACGAGCAACGAACGAACAAACGTCCTGCGGCGGGCTGTCACACCTTATGCCGGCGCACAAAATCTAACACCTCCTAATCACCACTAACGGGCTTCTTGCCCGGCTCACGCCTATCCTCCGACCATGGAAAGCACTGAGAGTTGGCCGATCGTTGCAAGTGTCGGTGAGACCAGGAGAGAGGACGCGCGATGTTGACTGACTTGCAGGCGGCGCATGCCTGGATCGAATTTCCCACCAGCCGGCGTGATCACGAGGTCTCGCACGAGACGCAGGCAATCGCCCGGGAAAGCGGATGGCGCCAGATCGACTGCGGCCCGGAGGCGGCCATCGCGATTTCGCGATGGGAGGACTCTCGGGCCACCTCGTCGCACCAAGCGACGACGCCGGAGGATCGCTATTTCGTCGCCATCGCCCTGAAGAGCGCTCGCGTGAAGCTGATTCGCGACCGTCAGATCATTTTCGACGGCACCATGCCCGCAGGCACGCTGTATGTCAGTGCGCCATCGAAGCTTCTCGGCGTGCAATTCCAGTCGCCCTGCGCTTTCCTGCACTTCCACATCTCCACCGACCTTTTTCCGGCGGCGTTGCCCGCGACCGAGGGCCTCAATGATCTCGTCCTGCTGCGCGACCCGCTCGCCGCCGAGCTCGCCAAGGCGCTGACCGAGCATGGCGACGCCGCGGACCGGCAGTTCGCGCGCTGCATCGGCCAGACCCTTGCGATGCATCTGACCCGGATCGAGCTGCCGCGCGCCAAAGTCAATGCTTTGCTGAAATGGCGGCTGCGGCGCGTCGAGCAATATATCGCTGATCGCTTTGATCGCTGCATCAGCCTGTCCGAACTCGCCAATGTCGCAGGCCTCTCCAGAATGCATTTCGCGGCACAGTTTCGCGCCGCGACCGGTTATCGTCCACGCGAATATCTGCTCAATCACCGGGTCGAGCATGCGAAGATCTTGCTCACGACGACCGAGCGGCCTCTGGCGGAGATCGCGCTTGCCGTCGGCTTCAGCACCCAGGCGCATTTTTCGACCGTGTTCAAGCGCATCAGCGGCCAGTCTCCGGCACGCTGGCGCCTGGCCAGCAGGGCTGCGCGACCTGCTGCGGAAGCGCTTCCGCGGCGCCGTCCGGCTGCGGACAGCAACTGGATGGTGGGCGCGGCCGCGTAGTTGGCCTGCTCTGCAGCGCACTGCTCAGCAGAGCGCGCGCCTCAGGATGACGGTCGTGGAGGGGAGTTCGCGGCCTCACCAACTCGCATCTCACCCGTAGGATAGGTAGAGCGAAGCGAAACCCATCAGGTCTCATCCACGCGGAAGCATGATGGGTTTCGCAAGTGCTCTACCCATCCTACGCCTTCCTCTCGTTTCAACTT
>NZ_JADPKS010000107.1 GCF_023074175.1 Bradyrhizobium sp. 139 | reverse complement strand
CAATCGTCTCCTGTGACGAAAAGCCGGGAATCCAGGCTATCGCAACCACGGCGCCGGATTTGCCGCCCGAGCCTGGCGCTCACGCCACCTTTGCGCGGGATCACGAGTACAAACGTCATGGCACGCTCAGTCTGTTGGCCGGGATCGATCTGCTGACCGGCAAGGTCCATGCTCTCGTGAGGGATCGCCATCGCAGCCGAGAGTTTGTCGAATTCCTTAAGCTTCTCGATGCCGCTTATCCGAGAGGCACCGCAATCAAGCTGATCCTCGACAATCATTCCGCGCACATCTCGAGAGAAACCACAGCATGGCTCAACGCCTGCCCCGTCGGACGCTTCGAATTCACCTTCACCCCCAAGCACGGCTCCTGGCTCAACCTGATCGAAGGCTTCTTCTCCAAGTTTGCTCGCTCGGTGTTGCGCCACATCCGTGTAACCTCCAAACACGAACTGAAGGCACGCATCATGGCTGGCATCGACGACGTCAACCGCCATCCGGTCATCCATACCTGGTCCTACAAACTTGCCGAGGCCGCCTGAATATGATTCGAATCAAGGAAACGATCGTCTAGTCGCGTTCGCGTGCAGCGCCAACAGGCGCAGCTCCGTAGCCCGGATGGAGCGCAGCGCAATCCGGGACCTTCGCGCGTCTTGGATGGGAATTCCCGGATTACGCTGCGCTCCATTCGGGCTACGAGATGTTGCGTTGCCTGTCGGGCAAAACACACGAGCCGCAGGTCAATGAGCACCGTCAAGAATATTCTACTTTACCGAAATTCGGAAACGGCGTATGTGTCGCCGCAACCCGGCCCAAGGAAGAGGGGCGTATCGCGATCGTCACGAACGCGGGCCGGACGGCGGTGGACGTGGGCCACATCGGTGCGAAGGTGATCGCAGGGCGGAGAGCCGTGAGCGATGGCGTCGCACGCACGACCGGTGTAGCTCGCGTACGGCAAAATCGTGTGGTCCTGGCGCCCGGGGTCTGTGCGCCAAGTGTTGCGGTGATGTGGCGGCCCAACCGGGCGCGCGCATCAGTCATCCGCAGGGCGACGGGGGCAATAGTGCATCGCTCCCCGGGGAGAGCGCGACATAAGCCGTAAAACCACTGCGCAGGGAAGGCCGGATGTTTGGCTTCACCTGTATGCCGCTGTGCAGCTTTCGTACTGCAATTTCCGCACAGTGGACCGCGGGTGCCAGCCGGCACCCGGTCTTCCCTGCGCCCTCTTTCACCGAGGGCAAGGCGACGAAGCAAAGCTCGGGCGAAACAAGCCGCGAGAGGGCGAAGGTGTGTCTGCAGTTGAAATGCGAATTAAAAGAGCGCGGCTCTTGCCCACACTCTCGCAATGACGGTGTTGAAGCAGTTAGGGCCTCGGACGCAAAGCTGCTCGCTGATTTCGGCCAGCGCGCCTCACGGGCGGCGTAGCGCGGGCGGGAAGCAGTCGTAGACCAACGCCTTGAAGGCGGGCGTGATGCGGCTACGCTCGTTCTGGGTCTGCTGCATCATGAGGTAGACCATATCGAGCTTGGGATCGACGCCGAAATAGGTGCCGCTGCCTGAGTCCCATTTCAGCTCGCCGAGCGATCCCGGCGGCGGCGGCTTGGCGTTGCCAGGATCGGTCCGCACCGCAACGCCGTAGCCATAGCCATAGCCATCGCCCGGGAAATAGAAATAATCGCGTTCGACGCCGGAGCCAGGTCCGACGTGATCGGCCGTCATGGCGTTGAACGCAGCGGGGCTCAGATAGCGCTTGCCCTCGAACTTGCCGCCGTTGAGCAGCATCTGCGAAAAGCGCTGGTAGTCGGTGATGGTCGAGAGCAGCCCACCGCCGCCGGACTGCCATTCCGGATGGTCGAGGCGGTCGCGCTCGGCGGCGAGCAGGATGAAGTCGTTCGGCAGCGGCCGCGCCATCCGCGCAAGCTCATCCTCCGTCGCCAGTGCGAATTTGGTGCTGCTCATGCCGAGCGGATCGAGGATGCGCTGCTTGAGGAACTCGTACAGCGTCTGGCTCGAGATGATCTCGATGACACTGCCGAGCACGTCGGTGGAATGGCCGTAGCGCCACAGCGTTCCCGGCTGCCGCGCCAGCGGCAGTTTCGCGATCCGGTCGGCAAATTCCCTGTTGCTGAATTGACCCTCGAAGATATTGGCGGCCTTGTAGGCCTGCTCGACCCATTTGCCGCCGATATAATCGTAGCTGATGCCCGAGGTGTGCCGCAGCAGATCCTCGATGTTGACGGGACGGACCGGCGCTATGAGATCCACCTTCAGCGTGCCGTCGGGATTGGTGACCTCAAGACCCACTTTGGTGTCGGCAAAGAGAGGAATGTACTTCGACACGGGGTCGCCGAGCGCAAGCTTGCCCTCATCGATCAGCATCATCGCACCGAGACACGTGATCGGCTTCGTCATCGAGTGGATGGCGAAGATCGTATCCGGCGTCATGGCGAGGCCGGTCCTGGTGTCACGTACGCCGAAGCTCTTCAGATAGACCGGCTTGCCGTGCTGCTGGACCAGGATCACCGCACCCGGCACCCGGCCGCTCGTCACCTCGTTGTCGAAGAATGCGGTGATGCGATCGAGCCCGTCGGCCGACGGCGCGGGGATGTCGGCGGCGCGGCCTCGCGCCATGGTGCCGGCCAAGAGCGCGGCGGCCCCGACCAGAAATTCGCGGCGTTTCATCCGGGCTTCCTCCCTCGCCGGGAACAAAGCCGCAAGACATCAGGGGCGTCAACAAGACTTCGATTAAAATCGCGTCACGATTTCAGAAAGGACCGGTCGCGGACGGTCCTCGCTCGCCTTGGTCGGCGTGCCGATATGGACGAAGCCGGCGAGCCTTTCATCCGGCTTCAGGCCGAGGCCATCCAGCACGTCGCGATCGAAGGAGAACCAGCCGGTCAGCCAGCAGGCGCCGTAGCCGAGCGCGGTGGCGGCCGTGACGATGTTCATGACGCTGGCGCCGGCCGACAATTCCTGCTCGAAGGCCGGCACCTTCGGATGCGGTTTGGTGAAGCTGACGATGCCGATCACCAGAGGGGCGTCGGCGAGGCGTTTGCGCTCGGTCTCGATGTTCGCCGCCGGCGCGTCCGGATTCTTGCGGGCAAAGACCTTCGCGATCACCTCGCCGGCACGCTCGCGTGCGTCGCCCTCGAAAATGATAAAGCGCCAGGGCGCGAGCTTGCCGTGGTCGGGCACGCGCGCGCCGATGGTCAAAATGGTCTCGAGCTCGGCCGGGGAGGGACCGGGACCGGTCATTTCGCGCGGCTTCACCGAGCGGCGGATCTTCAGGAGTTCGATGGCGTCGGGCACTGCGGTTTCCTCTTCGGCTGGTCGTCGGGCGTGCAGTCCCCACATAGGAATGCACGCCCGCAACCGAAAGCGAGTTTAGACCGATTTCAGAAGTCAGACCGCTCCGCGCGCCCGCCTGACGTCGGGCGGGGTGGCCTCCTCGACCAGCGCGGCGAGCGCTTCCACCGTCGGCATCACCGTCTGCCCGTCGCTGCCGAGCCGCCGGATCGAGACCGAGTGCGTCTCGGCTTCCTTCTTGCCGACCACCAGCAGCGCCGGAATCTTGGCCAGCGAATGCTCGCGGACCTTGTAGTTGATCTTTTCGTTGCGCAGATCGATCTCGGCCCGAAGCCCCGCGCGCCGGACCTGCTCCAGCACCTGCTTGGCATACTCGTCGGCCTCCGAGGTGATGGTGGTGACCACCACCTGCACCGGCGAGAGCCAGAGCGGGAAGTTGCCGGCATAGTGCTCGATCAGGATGCCGATAAAACGCTCCATCGAACCGCAGATCGCGCGGTGCACCATCACCGGCGCCTTCTTGCCGCTGTCATGGTCGATGTAGAACGCGCCGAACCGCTCCGGCAGGTTGAAGTCGACCTGCGTGGTGCCGCACTGCCAGTCGCGGCCGATGGCGTCGCGCAGCACATATTCGAACTTCGGCCCGTAGAAGGCGCCTTCGCCCGGATTGATCTCGGTCTTGATGTGGTTGTTCTGCGCCTGGATCTGGCTCAGCACGGTGGCCATCACGCGCTCGGCGTGATCCCACATCGCATCGGTGCCGACGCGCTTTTCAGGCCGGGTCGACAGCTTGACCGTGAGATCGCCAGTGAAGCCGAAGTCCGCGTAGGTCGACAGGATCAGGTCGTTGATCTTCAGGCACTCGTCGGCGAGCTGGTCCTCCATGCAGAAGACGTGCGCGTCGTCCTGGGTGAAGCCGCGCACGCGCATCAGGCCGTGCATGGCGCCGGAGGGTTCGTAGCGATGCACCACGCCGAACTCGGCAAGGCGCAGCGGCAGGTCGCGGTAGCTCTTCAGGCCGTGCTTGAAGATCTGCACGTGGCCGGGGCAGTTCATCGGCTTGAGCGCAAACCAGCGCTTGTCCTCGGCCTCGTCGCCGGCCGACTGCGCCGCGAACATGTTCTCGCGGTACCAGCCCCAATGGCCGGAGGTCTCCCACAAGGACTTGTCGAGGATCTGCGGCGCGTTGACCTCGCTATAGTCGCCGGCCAGCCGTCGGCGCATATAGGCGATCAGCTGCTGGAAGATGGTCCAGCCCTTGGCGTGCCAGAACACCACGCCCGGACCTTCCTCCTGGAAGTGGAAGAGGTCGAGCTCGCGCCCGAGCTTGCGATGGTCGCGCTTTTCGGCTTCCTCGAGCTGCTTCAGGTAAGCGTCGAGGTCCTCCTGCTTGGCGAACGCCGTACCGTAGATGCGGGTCAGCATCGGGTTGTTGCTGTCGCCGCGCCAATAGGCGCCGGCCACCTTCATCAATTTGAAGGCGCCTCCGACCTTGCCGGTCGAGGTCATATGCGGGCCGCGGCACAGATCGAACCAGTCGCCCTGGTAGTAGATCTTGATCGGCTCGTCGCCTGGAATGGCGTCGACCAGCTCGACCTTGAAGGCCTCGCCCTTGTCGCGGAACACCTGTTTTGTCTTTTCGCGATCCCAAACCTCTTTCGTGAAGGGTTTGTCGCGCGCGATGAGCTCGCGCATCTTTTTCTCGATCGCGGCAAAGTCTTCCGGCGTGAAGGGCTCGTTGCGGAAGAAGTCGTAATAGAAGCCGTTCTCGATCACCGGGCCGATGGTGACCTGGGTGCCCGGCCACAGCGTCTGCACGGCCTCTGCGAGCACGTGGGCGCAGTCGTGGCGGATCAGTTCGAGTGCGCGCGGATCGTCGCGGTTGATCAGCTCGATCTTGGCATCGGACTCGATGGGATCGTCGAGGTCGGAGACCACGCCGTCGAGCGCCATCGCAACCGTGCGCTTGGCCAGCGACGGCGAAATGCCCTTGGCGATATCGAGGCCGGTGATGCTCTTGGCGTATTCGCGCCGGGCGCCATCGGGGAAGGTGAGGGTGATTTTTTCCGGCGGGGTCACGGGTCTCAAATTGCTGAGGCTGTACTGGAAGCCGGATTCGGATTTGGGTTGTTCGGATTTGAGCTGGTCGGACTTGGACTGGTCGGACTTGGACTGGTCGGACTTGGACTGGTCGGACTTGGACTGGTCCTTGGGCTGGTCGGTCATTGCTTTTCTCCTGAGGCTCACTCCTGCGAACGAGCGCAGGTAAGCGGGAACGAGCGATATATCAGGCGATTCGGCCTGTGCAATCCGGCATTTCCAAGAAAGTGGCGCGCCAAAGCCGGGACCGTGCACTAACTATTTCGCGCGGCACCCTTTCAATGGCCGCAGGTCCGTTCTAGATGCATTTGCATGGAAAATTCGCGTGTCGCCAGCCGTATCGCGCCAACCGCCCTGATGCTCGGCAATCTCATCACCGGCTGCTCGGTGCTGGCGCCCGCGGGCATGCTGCCGGAATTGGCGACGGGGCTCGACGTCAGCATCCATGCGGCCGGGCTTCTGATTACCTTCGGCGCGGTCACGCTGTGCATCGGCTCGCCGCTGACAGCCTGGCTCACGAGCCGCATCGAGCGCCGGACGCTGCTCGCTACGACACTTGCGGTGCTCGCGATTGGCAATCTCGCCTCGGCAGTTGCCCCTGACTACACGAGCCTCCTCATCATTCGCTTGGTGATGCTGGCGGTCGGTGCGCTCTACACGCCGCAGGCTGCGGGCACGGCGGCGCTGATCGTGCCGGCGGCGCGGCGGGGTAGCACCATCGCCTACATCTTTCTCGGCTGGTCGCTCGCGGCCGCCGTCGGTCTTCCGCTGATCACTTTCATCGCCAGCCGCTATGGCTGGCGTGCGGCCTATGGCGGGATCGGCGCGCTCGGCTGCATCAGCTTCGTGTTGTTGCTGCTGCGCCTGCCGGCGGGCCTGAAGGGCACGCCGGTGGACCTGAAGACCTGGAGCGCGGTCGGCCGTAGCAGGACAATCCTGCTGCTGCTTGCGATTACGATGTTGCAAATGTCCGGGCAGTTCGTGGTGTTCACCTTCATGGGCCCGCTGCTCAAGAAGCTTACCGGGGCGAGCCCGGATGCGATCGGCATGGTGTTCGGCATCTATGGCGTCTGCGGCTTCCTCGGCGTCGCCATCGCCACTCGCTTCGTCGACACCTGGGGACCTTACCGAACCTCGCTGCTGTTCACCTGCCTGCTGCTTGCGGGCATCACCGGCTGGGCACTCGGTGCGGGGAGCCTTGTATTGATGGCGATCGCGGTCGCGATCTGGGGTCTCGGCTTTGCCTCGACCAATTCGATGCAGCAGGTGCGACTGGTCGCGGCTGCGCCGCCGCTTGCGTCGGCGACCGTCGCGCTCAACACCTCCGTCCTCTATATCGGCCAGGCTGTCGGCTCCGCCATTGGCGGGTTACTGTTCGCCCGCGACCTGCTGCATCCGCTCGGCTTCGTCGCGGTCGGCTTCGTCATCCTGGCGCTGATCCTGGTGGTCCTGACCCGGTCCCAGCCGGCTGCTGCCTGAACTCCGCGTTTTCGTGTTCGTGAAGGTGCTTGGCAAACCGCGTGCGGGAGCGCTAGAAGGCGAGGCATGGGGACCAAGGAGAGTTGACTGAAATGAGGATGATTCTGGCGGTTGCCGCGGTGCTCTATTCAGCCTCCGCGTTTGCGCAAGCCGACAAGCCACCGATGATCGGGGACAAGCCGTTGGTGCAGGTCAAGCCCAAAGGGATCAAGGAGGCGGCGGCCAAGCCGGCCGCGGCGCCGAAGGGAAAGCCGCAATCAATCGCGGCGCGGCTCCAGGCCTGCCTCGAGCTTGATGACGGCACCAAGGACCGGCTCAATTGCTACGATGCGGTGATCGCGCCGACGCCGAAGCCGAAGCCGGCGAAGGCCAAGGGCTACGCCGATTGCCGTTTCTTCAAGGAAGAGGACGAGCGGCTGGCCTGCTTCAACGGCTTTGCCGAGAGCATTCCGAAACTGCCCAAGACATGACGATCAAGACATGACGATCAAGACCTGAGGATCAAGCGCTGAGGTCTGGAAGCCGCACGGCTCCTCGCTGATCCGGCTCGGCACGGCCCCGTTGCGAGCGGAAGCAATCCGGTCCGTCCCGGGGATATCGGCCATCAACATCACATTTTGATCAAAGCCTGGGACAATTGCGGGCAGCGCAGCCAAATGCCGGCGCGCCAATATCGCCTAGCGGCTCGATGCGGCTGGATTGGTGGACGCAACGCGCGTCAATGCCAACGACGGCGTCGCCGACATCTTCACCAGCACGTCCTTGAGCGGGTCCCGGGTCCAGGCGCGCGTCACATAATCACGATGTGTGATGCTATCGCCGGTTTCGACGAACACCACGCTGCCGGGACGCAAGGGCCCGTCCATGTCCTCGGAGACGCTGATGCCCTTTTGCCGCAGCATGCTCATCAGCTCGCGGTCGCGCCGCGCGGTGTGGCGGGTATAGGAGCTGACGAAGAAGCCAGAGCGGTGGCTCTCGATCCACGAGGCGAACTTGTCCATCTCGCCATAGACGGCGTCGAGCAGGACGACGCCGCGGACGCGGTCGCTGATGCCGCCAACCTCGAGGCTCCAGGCCGTCGGCAGGAAGCCGCCACTGTAGCCCACGATCACGATCGGCATGTTGGCGAAGGCGCGGGCGCTGTTGGGATCGCCGGTGAGCCGGGCCAGATGGTTCGCCGACTCTTCCATGAAGCGCTTGAGGCCGCCCGCCTGCCAAAACTTGCCGGCACTGGAATCGGCGGCATCGACCGCCAATTGCGGTGCGAGGAGCACGGCATTGGCGCCGGAATCGGTGACCTGTTGCGGCACCAGCTGGCGGTCGCGCACGTCGCGCTCGAGCGTTGCGCCATTGCCGTGGAAGAACACCACGATCACGCCTGGCTTACGCACGTCGAAATGTTCGGGCACGTGCATCAGCACGCGGTTGTCGCTGTAAGTCTCGTCCTGCCAGAACACGCGCCCGGAATAGCTGCGGTGGCCGCGACGGTCGCCCTTGGCGATGTTGAGGAACGGCACATCTGAGGCGGGGTTGTTGCCGAAATAGGGGAAGGCCGACGATTTCATGCTGACGAGCGTCGTCAGGTCCTCGCGCGGCGGACGTTGGTAGGGGACCTGCGGCGCGAGCGAGGCCACCTTGTAGGGAGCCTGCTCCGGCTGAGGCTGCTGCTGTACGGCGCGCTTGGGCGAGAAGTCCGACATCTGCCGTTGCAGAAAACTCTCGCTCGTCGACGGGAAGCGCTCCCTGAACTGCGGGGCCGGGAAGCGATCCTCGAACGTATCGCCGCTTGCAACTTTCGGACTGCTCTTGGCGACCACCTGGACATTGGCCTGCGAGTTCGCCGCGAGCGCCGTCGGGTCGGGCGCCTTGCCGCATTGAACCAGCGTGAACGACAGCGGCACCAAGGCTGAGATCAGCACGATCCGGAGCGCGCGAACGCGCGCACCGGACAGCGTGCGATCGGCACGAATGTCAGCTCTCAGTTTCAGAACGGCCCCGACCATCCATCCGTGACCCCAAGTCATGACCACAAGTCCATCGGCGATCATTAAGACAATTGAGCCGACGGGCGTTTAGGCGACGTTAAGTGTCCGGACAAACTTCCCCACATCCGGAACGCTCAAAGTGACCACGTAATCGTGTCGTGATTGTGGGGGTGAAAAGCGGATTTCGGCGCGCTTGCGCAGCTTTGTTGCCCAAGGATGCACGTAAGAGGTGCTAATCTACCTCTTCGTCCCGCCACATTTAACCCTTGTTAACCCTGCTTGAATTGACTGCACCAACCTGCTCGATGCTTCCCACGAGGCGCGACGCCAGAGGTTAAGGACCCCGATGACGGCATCAGATGCGGGAGCCGCGCCTTGGACGGCCCGGGTGACCGGTAGCGGGTCCGGGATCTCCGTTCTCGTGGCAACCGCCATCGTCGTTGCCGACATGATCGGGGTCGGCGTCTTCACCAGCCTCGGTTTCCAGGTCAAAGACATCCCGTCCGGCTTCTCGATCCTCTCGTTGTGGACCATCGGCGGGATCGTCGCGTTGTGCGGGGTGTTCTCCTATAGCGAACTGGGCGCGATGTTTCCGCGCTCGAGCGGCGAGTACAATTTCCTCGGCCGCGCCTATCATCCCGCTTTCGGCTTTCTCGCCGGCTGGGTCTCGGCGACGGTTGGCTTCGCAGCGCCCGTCGCGCTTGCGGCGATGGCGTTCGGCGAATACGCGAAATCGGTCTATTCCGGGGTGCCGCCGATCCCGCTTGCCCTCGCCGTGGTGTGGCTGGTGTCGATCGTGCAATTGACCGGCGTCAGGCACTCATCGACCTTCCAATTGATCTCGACCATTTTGAAAGTCGTGCTGATCGTCGCCTTCCTGGTTGCCGGCTTCGTCATCGGCGTGCCGCAGCCGATCGCCTTCACGCCGCAGCCGGGCGATCTCGCGCACATCGTCAGCGCGCCCTTCGCGATCGGGCTCGTCTTCGTGATGTACTCGTTCTCGGGCTGGAATGCTGCGACCTACATCATCGGCGAGATGAACACACCGCAGCAGAGCCTGCCGCGTGCGCTGCTCGCGGGCACGCTGATCGTGCTCGTCCTGTACGTCGCGCTGAATGCGGTGTTTCTCTATTCGACGCCGGTCGGCGCGCTCGCCGGCCAGCTCGATGTTGCCAGCGTCGCCGGCAGCGCGATCTTCGGCAGTCTCGGTGGCCGGATCGTCGGTGCGATGATCTGCGTCGGCCTGATCTCCTCGATCAGCGCGATGATGTGGATCGGCCCGCGCGTGATGATGACGATGGGCGAGGACATTCCGGCCCTGCGCGTGTTCTCGAAGCGATCGGTGAGCGGCGCGCCGGCCTATGCCATCCTGTTTCAGCTTGCCGTCGCCAACCTGTTGCTGTTCACGCGCAGCTTCGAGGCGGTGCTAGACTTCATCCAGTTCGCGCTGCTGTTCTGCTCGTTCTTCACGGTCGCCGGCGTCATCAAGCTGCGCATCACCGATCCCGACCTGCCGCGGCCCTATCGCGCCTGGGGATACCCGTTCACGCCGCTGGTTTTCCTGCTCGTGACCGCGTTCATGATGTACTATCTGTTGACCGAGCGGCCGCTGCAGTCGCTGTCGGGGATGCTCGTCATGCTCACGGGCCTGTTGATCTATGCTGTTTTCCGCAGGCGGCCGGTCGCCGCTGGCACGTCATCGCACCGCGAATAGACATGTTTCGACCCATGAGAATTGCGGCCGTCGCTCTTGCACTGTGGGCTGCGGCCGTTTCGTCTGCACGTGCCGCCGATGTCACCTTCGATGATACCGCGCGCTTCCTTGCGGGCATGCAGCCTTCGGCGGATTCGCCGCTGGTGCCGCTCACGAAGGATCCGGGCTGGCAGCGCCACGCAGAATTCTTCGACGGCGCCTTCGCCCAGCTCGAGCAGCGGCAGCTCTCGAAGATCCGCAATTGGGCCGACGTCAACCTGGCTGCACCCCGGCCGACCATGTTCTACTTGTTCAGCGGCCCGGATTTCCTCTACGCCAATGCCTTTTATTCCAAGGCCAGCACCTATGTGCTCGCAGCATTGGAACCGGTCGGCGCGGTGCCTGACCTGACGCGGCTGCCGCGCGGCTCGGTCGGTGCCGCGCTCTACAATGTCGAGCGTTCGCTCGGCTCGATCCTGAGTTTCTCCTTCTTCATCACCAAACAGATGAAGCTCGACCTGCACCCCAACCAGGTCAACGGCACGTTGCCGATCCTCTATGTCTTCCTCGCGCGCTCCGGCAAGACGATCCGCAACGTCGAGATGGTCGCGCTCGACGACAAGGGCGGGATGCACGTCGGCAACGACAATCCGGGATCGAACGCAACGCGCGGCGCTCGCATCACCTTTGCCGGCGCAGACGGCGAGGTTCGCACGCTGTATTATTTCGCGACCGATCTTTCCAATTCCGGTGCACGCGCAGCCGGCTTCCTGAAGTTCTGCGAGACGCTCGGCCCCGGCAACAGCCTGATCAAAAGCGCATCCTATTTGCTGCACTCCGGCAACTTCACCGTCGCGCGCGACTGGCTGCTTGCCAACAGCGCGACCATCCTCCAGGACGATTCCGGCATTCCGCTTGCGAACTACAATGCGCGGCAATGGCGGTTCTTCCCGTTCGGGCGTTATCTCGGACCGATCGGCGAATTCCCCGGTCGCTATCAGGAGCGTTACGCCGAACTGTTCACGCGCGCCCAGCCGATCGATTTCGGCGTCGGCTATCGCTGGCAGATGCATGAATCGAATTTGCTGCTGTCGGTGAGGGTGCCGGGAAGCGAAACGGCACCGGTTGGGGAGACCACGTCATCCGCCGAACCGCCGCCAAAGCCAGCGCGCCCGAAACGGCCGCGTCCGCCCGAGCCGATCTCGCCGCCGCCCGGACGCTTTTTCTGGTTCCGCTAGGATGGTCCTACCCCGCCGGACTCTGGGCGACGACGACCAGCACCTCCGCCTTGTGCCGGCCGAGGCTCCTGACCTCGTGCGGTGTCTCGCCTGAAAAATACAGGCAGTCGCCCTTGCCGAGCACGAGTTCTTCGCCGTCGAGCTTGATCGCGATCTTGCCGTTGACGACGAACAGCAACTCCTCGCCCGCGTGCGAGGCGCGCGTCGCAGATTTGTGCGGCGGGCTCAGCAGGAACGGCTCCATCATCTTGCGCGTGCGCCCGGTTGCCAGCGGGACTAGGCCAAAGGTGTCCTGGAACAGCGGCACGTTGCCGCCTTCGCGGCGGAACAGGGTGTAGCGCGGCGCGGGCTCGGCGTTGGGGTCGAAGAAGTTCGCGACATTGACCTCGAGGGCGGCGGCCGTCCGCAGCAGGGCGGCGAGCGAAGGGATTTTCAGGTTGCGCTCGGCCAGGGAAATGTAGCCGCGCGTGAGATCGCTTTGTCTGGCGAGTTGGTCCAGCGTCAGGCCCTTGGCGATCCGCGCCTGGCGGATGTTGGCCCCGACGGCTGCGGCCTTGCTGACGTCAAGCACGCATGAACGCGACCGCTATCTCATGATCTGTGTCGCCGGATCGGACGCAGATAGGCTGGTGCTGGAAGCCCTGCACTACCAGTGCACGCTCTGGCTCGGCACGATGAAGGCCGTCGTGCTCGGCGGCGTGGCAAAGCTCGTTGCGAGATACCATCCGGAGCCGGCCACGAGGGCCAGCAGCGCGATGATGGCGAGCATGTCGATGGTTCTGGGGTCGTGAGGGCCTTTGGAACCAGGATATGACCCAAGCCTGAAGTGGAAATGAGGGCTGATTTTCCAGCGCATTGTTTATTTCCTCCCGTGGGAGCATCAAAACAATGCGAGCGGATAGTTCAGGTTCCACTCAAGACAGCCATGCGCCAAGCACCGTAACGTTCCTGGTCAGCATGCTCAGGAAGCGTTGACGCCGCGCCAGCGGGCGTAACGCCAGGGCAAGTACCAGCGCGCGCCTTGCGGTGCGGTGAGGGGCACGTTGTCGATGCCCGACGTGCCGAACGGGTTGCAGCGGAGTAGGCGCGCCAGGGTCATCCAGCCGCCAGCCCATAGCCCGAACCGCTCGATTGCCTCGTCGCCATAGACGGAGCAGGTCGGCACGTGACGGCAGTTGTAGCCGACCAGCGGCGACAGCGTGTGCCGATAAAGCCAGATCAGCGCGCGGCCGAGATTACGTGGCTGCCGCAGCAGTGAAGTAGCAATTGTGGAACCGACTCCGGAGACTGAATGCTTCATGTGCGCCCTGCTACAAACCCTTGCCTCGACTTGCGCGGTTCCTGCGCAGGGAACGACAGCTTGTTGCGCGTGCGCCATATTTTGCATGTTTTTAGGGAGCAGTGCAGCAAGTCCGTATGGACGAGCTGTATTCCCCCGGATACCATTTCTGTGACACTCGTGGAAACATACGTCTGTATGATGGACTCATCGAGCGCGAAGCGGGGATAATCGCGCTAATGGGGTTTGGGGAAGGGACCAGTTTGAAACTTCTGAAGTCGCTTAATCTTCGCGGCTGGTTGCTGGTGGCAGCCGCCGCTTGTGGGGTCGTATCGGCTGGCACCGTCGCGACCGTCGGGTCGACCGCCCGCGCCGGTGGCACCCTCGAAGAGCGCAAGCTGCCGATGAAGTTCAACTGGGTTGCCTGCGAGCCGAATTGTCGTGGCTGGGTCAGCGCGGTCGGCATCATCACCGCCGATACGCCCAAGGATTTCGAGGAGTTTTCCCGCGGGCGCCAGCTCGGCGGCGCCACCGTGGTGCTCGACTCCAGCGGCGGTTCCGTCAACGACGCAATCACGCTCGGCCGGCGTTTCCGCAATCTCGGCCTGCTGACGACGGTTGGCATCAGCCTCCAGAACCGCGGCGGGCAGGGCGTCCGTCCGGCGGTCGCCCCCGAAGCCTATTGCGAATCCATGTGCGTGTTTCTGCTGCTGGCAGGGAAGACGCGCTTCGTGCCGGAGGCGGCTCATGTGCGGGTCCATCAGATCTGGATGGGCGACCGCGCCGATGACGCGAAGGCGGCGAGCTATAGCGCGCAGGACCTGATGATCGTGGAACGCGACATCGGCCGGCTCGCCAAATACACGTTCGACATGGGCGGTACCGGCGACTTGCTCTCGCTCGCGCTCAGCGTGCCGCCGTGGGAAGATCTGCACGAGCTCGATGCTGGCGAACTGAAGCTCACCAATCTCGTGACCACCAACTTGGTGGCCGACGTGCTGCCGCACGTGGACGTCGCGGCGCCCGCAGTGGCGGAACTTGCGCCGAAGACACAGGCGAAGTTCGGCGCGGAAGCCGAACAACAGCCCGCCAAGTCGACCAAGACGGCGGAGGCCGCGGTGCCGACGGGCGCGGCGCCGAGCGCGGGCTCGCAGAAGTAACCGATGGTCATCCCGGGCGCGCTGGCGCGAACCGGAATCTCGATCCGCAATCTCTGGATTCCGGGTTGGTCGCGGAGCCTGTCGTCGGGCCGGCCGATTAGGCCGGATCCGGTGGGCAACGCCCCGGAATGACGGAGAGAGCTCAGCCCTGCGCCGCAGCCGGCTGCTTGGCCTTCGCTTCGATCTGGCCGATGGCATCGACTACGGCATCGAAGGTCAGAAGGGTCGAGGCGTGGCGCGCCTTGTAGTCGCGAACCGGCTCGAGGAACTTGATCTCTTCCCATTTGCCTTCAGGAGGCGCACCGTTCTCCTTGAGCATCTTGCGAACGGTTTCGCGTAACTCACGGAGTTCGCTCGCGGTCGAGCCGACGACGCGACTTGCCATGATGGATGAAGAGGCTTGTCCCAGCGCACAGGCCTTCACGTCATGGGCGAAGTCGGTGACCTTGTCTCCGTCCATCTTGAGGTCGATCTTCACGGTCGAGCCGCACAATTTGGAGTGGGCGGTGGCGGTGGCATCGGGGTCCGATAGCCGCCCGAGGCGCGGAATATTCCCGGCCAGCTCGATGATCCGCTTGTTATAGATGTCGTTCAGCATGTGATGGTGTCCAACACTTCCGCACCGGATCGGCCTTGGCGGGCGCCGTCCACGGTCCTATATAGGGGCGGAACTGGCGGAAAAATAGTCCAACGGTGCGGCAGTGGTGATCCTGATCTGCGCTGCCGGCGTGATGACCCGGGGACCTTTTTTCGTCAAACTGTTTTCTTCAGGCGTCCGGCGGCTTGGCCGCCCCGTCTGCCGGTGACACTCCGGCCGCGAGGCCGTCGAACGGAGTCGATATGGACGCTGCAATCAAATCCATCCGCCCCAACAAGCCTTCTGACCGGCAGCCCGAGAGCCGCCCGGCGGAGCTCGATCCTGCCGAATTCCTCGCGGCGGCCGTCCGCGCCGACCAGCCCCGCCCGGCGCGCGCCGAGGCCGAGCAGGCAGTGAAGACGCTGCTCGCCTATATCGGCGAGAACACCCAACGTGAAGGTCTTTTGGACACGCCGCGCCGTGTGGTCGAGGCCTTCGACGAGCTCTATCAGGGCTACCACCAGTGCCCGGCCGAGGTGCTCGACCGCACGTTCGGCGAGACGGCGGGCTATGACGACTTCGTGCTGGTGCGCGACATCGAGTTCACCTCGCAGTGCGAGCATCACATGATGCCGTTCTACGGCAGGGCGCACATCGCCTATACGCCGGTGGAACGCGTCGTCGGCCTGTCGAAGCTTGCGCGCCTGACCGACATCTTCGCCCGCAGGCTCCAAACCCAGGAGCACATGACGGCGCAGATCGCGGCGGCCATCGACGAGATCCTCAAGCCTCGCGGCGTTGCCGTGCTGATCGAGGCCGAGCATACCTGCATGTCGGTGCGCGGCGTCGCCAAGCATGGTGCCTCCACCTTCACCAGCCGCTTCACCGGCATGTTCCGCGACAATCCGGCGGAGCAGGCCCGTTTCCTGTCCCTGGTGCGAGGCGCGCAGCGCTGATCTCTCGAGGATTTGTTGTTTGGGCATGACCTTTCTGGAAAACCGCTGCACAGTTTTCCGGGTCATGCTCTTGCGAGGTTATAGTGTCCGCTCACTCCCACGAGATCGAGGAAGGGCTTTCCTTCCAGCCGCGGTTCGATGCGAGCGGCCTCATGACGGTCGTCGCGACGGACGTCGCCACCGGCGACGTGCTGATGGTCGCCCACATGAACGACGAGGCGCTGCGCAAGACCATTGCGACCGGCGAGGCTTGGTACTTCAGCCGCTCGCGCAATGCCTTGTGGCGAAAAGGTGAGATCTCGGGTCAGACCCAGCGCGTGGTCGAGATCCGCACCGATTGCGACCAGGACGCGGTCTGGATCCGCGTCGAGCAGATCGGCGCGGCCTGCCACACCGGCCGCCGGTCCTGCTTCTACCGCAAGGTCGAGGCCGCGGGGGGCGGCGCCAAGCTCGTCTTCGCCGATGCGGAGCAGCTGTTCGATCCCAGCGCGGTCTACAAGAAGTAGCGAGCTGTCATTCCGGGGCGCGCGACGCGCGAGCCCGGAATCCATTGCAAGGCATCACGTGCGGCTCAATGGATTCCGGGCTCGCACCGGCGGTGCGCCCCGGAATGACGGCGAGCCCCGAATTAACCCCGCGTTAACCATAGCTGTCCCACGGTGAGACGACGGGGCGCCAAATTGCCGGCGCTGCTCAATGCCGCACGGGGCGGGCACTTCATCATGTCGGTCGACAATTCCAGTGCCTCTCAGACGGCGGTTCTCGATCCGTCGCGGGCGCGCGTCGCCGGTGCGATCAAGCAGGCCTCGAACATTACCGGCGTCAGCTTCCAGTACATGCTGACCACCGCCAAGATGGAATCGGATTTCGATCCCACGGCGGGAGCCACCACATCGTCGGCGCACGGGCTCTACCAGTTCATCGATCAGACCTGGCTCGGTACGGTGAAGGAGGCGGGCACCCAACTCGGCTACGGCAATTATTCCGACGCCATCACCAGGACCTCGTCGGGCGCTTACAGCGTCGATGATCCCGCGATGAAGCGGTCGATCATGAAACTGCGCGACGATCCGGAGGCCGCCTCCAGTATGGCGGCGGCGCTGACGCAGTCGAACAGTTTCAAGCTCACCGGGCTGCTCGGCCGCAGGCCGAGCGACAGCGAACTCTATATGGCGCATTTCATGGGCGTCGGCGGCGCGGCGAAACTGATCGCCAATGCCGAGGACAATCCGCAAGCAGTCGGCGCGCGGCTGTTTCCGAATGCGGCATCTGCCAACCGCTCGATCTTTTACGCCAAAGACGGCCGCGCCCGCAGTGTCTCCGAAGTCTATTCGGTGCTCGACGCGCGTTACGCCA
Source organism: Bradyrhizobium sp. 139 (assembly GCF_023074175.1). GTDB lineage: Bacteria > Pseudomonadota > Alphaproteobacteria > Rhizobiales > Xanthobacteraceae > Bradyrhizobium. Next base: position 356,331 of record NZ_JADPKS010000107.1, on the reverse strand, counting down.
GCGCGGCAAATTCGAAGACGACCCGCAGTGCGATAGCGATGTATGGCGGCACGCCGTCGACCACGCAGGTCGCGAGCGCCAATGGTGTGCAGCCCACCGCGCCGGTGATCGACAATGCCACCTATCTCCAGACCTTCCCGAACACGCGCGCGCCGGTGAGCGCGACGGCGCCAACGGCCGTCGCGGACAACGCGCCAAGCACGCCGGTGTTTCGCTCGATCTATCAGCCCGGCGATGCCACGCAGCCGGTCTCGACGACGGTGCAGAAATTGTGGGGCAACAACGCCTCGCCGACGTCCGTCGCCTCAGCGACGCCAGACGTCCGTCCGCCGCAGCCGCTCGATCTGTTCAGCGATCGCAGCGGCACATTCAGCAGCTAATGCGTGCTCCCGTGTCCCCGGCGCGTCGCAGCGTGAAACGCCGCTGCGCAGAGCCCGGCGTGTGAATACGCCGCCTTTGTTCCCTTAACAAAACGTCAATAAAACCAGCCGCTTATGGTGAACGCTTTATTAAGCGTCGTGGTTTATTTTGTGTTGCAGGTGACGAGCCGTCACCGCTTCGTCTTCGTTGCGTAAGCCGGAAGCACCATGATCGTTCGGCAGTTCATCAATTGGATCAGGACGGCGCCCGCAGGCGAGCGGGCCGAGGCAACGCGGGCGTTGGCCCGGGCTTGGCTGATCTCGGACCTCTCTCATGATGACCGCGTCGCCGCCGAAGGCGCGCTTCTGATGCTGCTCGACGATTCCTCGCCGCTGGTTCGGCAGGCCATGGCCGAGGCCTTCGCGCGCAGCACCGATGCGCCAGCGTCGATCGTGCGGGCGCTGTCGGCGGACCAGCCGAGCGTTGCGCTGCCGGTGCTCGAACATTCTCCGCTCCTGATCGACGCCGATCTCGTCGACATCGTCGCGACCGGCAACGACCAAGTGCAGTGCGCGATCGCCCGCCGCATCGCGCTGCCGACCTCCGTCTGCGCCGCCATTGCCGAAGTCGGCTGTGCGGCGGCGGCCCTCGAACTGATCGAGAACCCTCATGCCGAGCTCGCGCCGTTCTCCTGGGACCGCATCGTCGAGCGTCACGGTCATCTCGCTGCGATCCGCGAGGCGATGCTGGTGCTGGAGGACCTGCCGGCCGCGACGCGTGCCGCTCTGGTGGCCAAGCTCTCCGAGACCCTTGCGCAATTCGTCGTGGCGCGGAACTGGCTGAGCGCCGATCGTGCCGAGCGCATTGCGACCGAGGCGCGCGACCGCTCGACCATGAACATCGCCGCGCGCTCGCGCGGCGAGGACATGCAGGGCCTCGTGCGCCACCTGCGCATCACGGGCCAGCTTACCGCCGGCCTGATCCTGCGTGCGCTGCTGTCGAGCAATCTCGATCTGTTCGACGCGGCGCTCGCCGAACTCGCCGACCTGCCGCTGGCACGCGTCTCCTCGCTGCTGCACGACCGTGGCGGCAATAGCCTGCACGCGCTGCTTCGCCGCGCCGGACTTCCCGAGGCGACCTTCGCGGCGTTCCAGGTCGCGCTCGATGCCTGCCACGAGCAGGGTTTTATCGATACCGATGACAATGCGGCGCGGCTGCGCCGGCGCATGGTCGAGCGCGTGCTCACCCATTGCGAGACCGACCGCGATGCCACGGAGCCGCTGATGGTCCTGCTGCGCCGCTTCGCCACGGAGTCGGCGCGCGAAGAGGCGCGGCTGTTCTGCGACGAGCTTATCGCGGACGAGGCGATCGATCCGGTCTATGACGATCTGATCGCTGCGTAATGAGATGCCGTAGGGTGGGTTAGCTCTGCGGCTGCGCGAAGCGCAATCCGCCAGGCGTAACCCACCACGTCTGTCTCCACGGAAATAAAAGAGGTGGGTTACGCTGTGCTAATCCAGCCTACGACTGCGCTCGCAATGACGAGAGGAAAGAACTACTCCACCGGCACGATGCCCGGTGCCAAAATCACCTCGAGATGCTCGGGGCGGTCGCGGTTGACGTGGGCGAGATAGTCGTCGGCGACCTTGCGCAGGCGGCGGCTGAGCTCGGCGGAGACGCTGATGCTGTCGAGCTTGGTGTTTTCATGCACGATGGCGAGGATGGCGTTGATGTGGTGCGTGAACAGCTCGGCTGGCACCTTTTCGAGATCGGGCGCGTGCTCGATGACGCGGCACAGGCTCTCCGCAATTCCCGCCGCCGCCGGATAGCCGAACGTCGCTGCGTCGCCTTTGATGTCGTGCGCGGCGCGGAACAGCTCGTCCCGCCTGTCCTTGGCGAAGCCGTCATTGCGGATCGCGACGTAGGCGGCGGACAGCCGGTTGACCTCGGTGACCATCCAGTCCTTGAACTCGCCGGAGAGGCCTGCCAGCGCCTGCTCGGCGCGGCCGACCGGATCGTCCAGGTCTTTTCCTTCGACACGGCGCAGAACCTTGCGCAGCGGATTAGGCTGCGTGATGACATGATGCGTGGCGAAGGCCGTGACCTCGATGTCCCTTGCGCTGTTCTTCGCCATGATACCTGCCTCTTGTGAGACGTTGCGCTAGATGGAGGACCGCGCCTTGTCGAGCAGCGAGGGCTGCTGGAGCACCTCGTGCTTTTCGCCGACGCGGCGCTCGGGACCCATATAGGCGGAGCTGGTGTTGCGACGCCGGTCAGGTCCGAAATAGGTCTTGGTCTTGATGAAGGGGCGGGGACTGGCGACCACGTTGAGGATGCGCTGGTAGAGTCCCTTGGCCGAGATCGGCTTGGCCAGGAATTCGGTGACGCCGGCATCGCGCGCCACCGTGACGCGGCGCTTCTCGGAATGACCGGTCAGCATGATGATCGGCGCGTAAGGATTGCCCTTGGATTCCGGCTGCCGGATCATCTGCGCGAGCTCGAGCCCGTCGAAGATCGGCATCGCCCAGTCGGTGATGACGATGTCAGGCACGTAATGGCTGTACATTTCCAGCGCAGTCGCGCCGTCCTCGGCTTCATAGACCTCGCGCGCGCCGAAGGAATGCAGCAGCGTCCGCAGGATGCGGCGCATGTGCGGATTGTCGTCGCAGACGAGGAAGCGCAGCTTGTTGAAATCGATGCGGAACATGGCGCCCAGGCCGAAGCGGTCAACTTTCGTTAACCATATCGCGCCGGGAGTTAACGAAGGGTTGCGATCGGCGGCCTGGCGAGGCGCTTAGGAGCCGAATTGCTCGCGCAGGATACGCTCTTCCAGGCTGTGGCCGGGATCGAACAGCATGCGCATCGAGATGGTCTTGTCGGACAGGACCTCGACGCGGCGGACATCGCGCACCTCGTCATGGTCGGCGACCGCCGCCACCGGCCGCTTGTCGCCCTCCAGCACCTCGATCACGACGTAAGCCGTGTTGGGCAGGAGCGCGCCGCGCCAGCGGCGCGGCCGGAAGGCGCTGATCGGCGTCAGCGCCAGCAGCGCGGCGTTGATCGGCAGGATCGGTCCCTGCGCGGACAGATTGTAGGCGGTGGAGCCGGCCGGCGTCGCCACCATGATGCCGTCGGCGATCAGCTCGGTCATGCGCTCGCGCTCGTCGATGAGGATCCGCAGTCGCGCGGCCTGGTGGGTCTGCCGGAACAGGGCAACCTCGTTGATGGCGTGGTGCAGGTGGACGCGGTCGTTGATGTCGGTCGCGCGCATCAGCAGCGGGTTGATCTCGGATTCAAGCGCCGCCTCGAGACGGGCGCGCAGATCGTGAGTCGAGTACTCGTTCATCAGGAAGCCGACCGTGCCGCGGTGCATGCCGTAGATCGGCTTTCCCGTGTGCATGTGCTGATGCAGCGTCTGGAGCATGAGCCCGTCGCCGCCGAGCGCGACCACGACGTCGGCGTCCTTCGGCTCGCAATTGCCATAGTCCCGGGTGAGCTGGCTGAAGGCGGCCTGCGCCTCGCTGCTCGGGCTGGCGACGAAGGCGATCCGGTTATATCGCGCTGGCTTGATCATGGCTTCCGGGCAGGGCCGCTGGCTGGAGAAAGTTCCGCCGGGCTCGTCTATACGACCTGGGCCTCGATTGTCGAGGATGACCGCCTATCAAAGCAAACGGACGACGGTCCATCTCGCATTCAGGACAGAAACCGGGTCGATTTGTGCCCGCCCGGCTTCTTCAGGCGCCGCTGGGCCGGTAATCCCCCAAACCGTCGCAATTTCTCGCTAGTCTTTCGAGACGCGCCGGCTCGCACAGCCGGACAAGGAGAACGATCATGGTCATGCGTTTGCCGGCGCTCCGCCGTGCGACCCTGGTGCTGGCGGTATCGACTTTCGCGCTCGCGGGATTTGCGCGCGCGGACGATCCGCCGCAGCCGCGCGCCGAGACGACGGCACCAGCCGGACAGAAGGGGGGGCGCGGCGGCAACGCGCCAGGCGCGTCACAGACTTCATCGTCCGCTGCCGAGCCGCACCGTCTCCCGTCGGATTCGACCACGAAGCAGGCGCTCGATCTGCCGGGCCGTGCCCTCAACTTCACCGCGACTGCGGGTTCGGTCCGCGTGTTCGACGGCAAGGGCGAGCCGCTGGCCGACATCGCCTATACGTCCTATGAGCTCGACGTTGCAGACCGCGCCACCCGTCCGGTCACGTTCCTGTTCAACGGCGGGCCCGGAGCGTCCTCGGCATGGCTTCAGTTTGGCGCTGCGGGTCCGTGGCGGCTGCCGCTCGATGGCGAAGCCTTGTCGCCGTCCGCCTCGCCCGAGGTGAAGCCGAACGCGGAGACCTGGCTCGACTTCACCGACCTCGTCTTCATTGATCCCGTCAGCACCGGCTACAGCCGCTTCGTTGCAAGCGGCGAGGACGCGCGCAAGTCCTTCTACTCCGTCGACGGCGACGTCAATTCGATTGCACTCGTGGCCCGCCGCTGGCTGGAGAAGCACGACCGGTTGACTTCGCCGAAATATGTCGCAGGCGAGAGCTATGGCGGCATTCGCGGGCCGAAAGTCGTGCGCCAGTTGCAGCTCCAGCATGGCGTCGGCGTCAGAGGGCTGATCCTGGTGTCGCCGCTGCTGGACTTCCGCGAATTCACCGGCACCAGCCTCCTGCAATATGTTGCGACGCTGCCGAGCTATGTCGCGGTGGCGCGCGAAGTCAAGGGAGCGGTCAAGCGCGCCGATCTCGCCGACGTCGAGGCTTACGCGCGCGGCGAGTTTCTGGCTGACCTCGTCAAGGGCGAGGCGGACAAGGAGGCGACCAATCGACTTGCCGACAAGGTCGCCGAACTCACCGGCATCGATCAGGCCGTGAGCCGCAGGCTTGCCGGCCGCTTCGATGTCGGTGAATTCCGTCGCGAGTTCGACCGCAAGAACGGCAAGGTGACGGGGCGCTACGACGCGTCGGTGCGCGGCTTCGATCCCTATCCGGATTCGAGCAGCTCGCGGTTCGGTGATCCCTCAGGCGATGCGCTCCAGGCGCCGCTGACGAGCGCCGCGGTCGATGTCCTGACGCGCAAGCTCAACTGGCGGCCCGATGGCTCCTACGAGGTCCTGAACGGCGCCGTCGAAGGCCACTGGGATTTCGGTCGGGGCATCAACCCGCCGCAGTCGGTGTCGGAGCTGCGCCAGATCCTCGCCACCGACGCGAAACTGAACGTGCTGGTCGCACACGGACTGTTCGATCTCGCCACGCCCTATTTCGGCTCGAAGCGGGTGCTCGATCAGCTGCCGGCCTTTGCGACGTCGCGTGTGAAGTTCGTCGTCTATCCCGGCGGCCACATGTTTTACTCGCGCGACAGCTCTCGGCAAGCATTGCGGAGCGAGGTCGAGGCTCTTATGCGGGAGTAGGCCGCCGCTTGCGTGGCGGATACCGACGCGCGATCTCGCGTGCCACGATGTTCGCAGGCTTGATGTTGGCGCCGGCGATCCAGATGTCGCTGACCTTGCCGCGCTTGTCGCGGACACGGCGCACCGGCTCGCCGTGGCTGGAGTAGCCTGCAGCCCAGGCGAGCTTGCCGGTGTCGCGGCCGGTGACCTCGATCTCGGCGGCATCCATGAACGGATTGTTGAACTGCGGATTGGCGACGAGTACGCGATTGCCGACCGGCACAAGATCGCTCGCGCCCCAGATCGTCCACCAGCGGCCGGTCCAGTCGCGCACGCGGCGGTCAGGCGCGCCGCGAGTCCTGAACACGCGCAGGATCTGCATCGCGCCATCCATCCAGAACGGCGCCGCGCCATCGATGGAATTGCTGAGGATGCTGATCGCGAGCTCGCAAGAAGGGATGGAACAGGTCCGCGAGATGTAACCCTGAAAGCCGCCGCCGTGGCCGAACCAGTCCCAGCCGTCGGTCTTGCCGGCGTTGACGCCGAGGCCGTAATACCCCTCGAAGCTTTGCGGGATGCGCCAATGGTGTCGCGTCATCTCGCGGCGGCTCGCGACCGACAGCACGCTCTTCTTGGCGTTCGGCGCAAGCTGCGCGAAGAAGCGCGCCGTGTCGGCAGCGGTGGCGACGAAGCCCGCGGCCGATGCCATCGCGTAAGCGGGATTGTCGCCGGGGATCACGCATCGCTCGCCCAGCGGCAGCTTGCGGGTGTGGCCGCGCGCGAACGGCGCGCCCTTGAGAAGCGGCGTGTTCGGCTCGGTCTCGCGCAAACCCGCCGGCTCGATGATCTCGCGCTTGATCCAGGCCTGATAAGGCTCTTTCGTCACGGCTTCGATGATGAGGCCGATCAGGCCAAAACCGTGGTTGGAATATTTGAATCGTGTGCCGGGCTCGATCGCGGTCGGCAGTTTCAGCTCCGCGAGCAGCTCCTTGGCGTTGAGATAGGGCCGGCTGTCGATGAACTGGCCGGAATCGACGCCGTCGCGCGTCAGCCCCGCGCTGTGCGAGAGCACCTGCGCAATCGTCGTCTCGGCGACGCGCGGATGCAGGCCGCCGACATATTGGCCGATGAGGTCGTCGAGCCGGAGCTTGCGCTGCTCCCGCAGCTTCATGATGCCGGCGGAGGTAAAGCTCTTCGAATGCGAGGCGATGCGGAAGCGGTGGCGCGGGGTGAGTTTTTCACCGGCGTCGAGATTGGCAAGACCGAACGCATGCTCGGCGACGACCTCGCCGCGATGGACGAATGCGACAAGGACGCCCGGCTGCTGGATTGTCGTCTGTTGGAATTCGATCCAGGAGCCGATGTAGTCGATCGCGGATCGCAGCCAATTGTCCATTGCGCACCAATTTGTGAGGGGAAGATTTGATGCGAGAAGCTAACCGCGAAAGCAGAACGGGCACAACCCCGCGGTTGTGCCCGTTCGTTTCGTTCGAAGATGCGATGTCTCAGTAGACGAGCGTCGCACCGGTCGGCTTGTCGAGCGCGGCGGCAAGCGAGCGATACTCGGAGCTGCCGGTGCCGGCGAGCGAGGCGATCTTGTTGAGGTGATATTGCGCCTGTTCGCGGTTGCCCTGCTCGAGCTGCCAGAGGCCGTAATACTGCCAGGTGCGGACGTGGTTCGGATCGTCCTTCAGTGCCAGCTCGTAATAAACTTTCGACGCCTGGTAATCGCCGAGCTTGCGATAGGAGTAGCCGATCAAATTGGCGACGTCGGCGATGTCGTCGCGCTTGAGCGTCTTCAGCTGGTCGATTGCGCTCGCGTAGTCGTGACCGTCGTAGATCGTGGTGTAGGCGGTGCGATAGGCCGCGAGGAATTTGGGATCGCTGACAGAAGAGCTCTTCTTCTTCTTTTCTTTCTTGGTCGAGGTGTCCGATTTCGGCGGCGAGGGCTCGTCGCTGCCCGCGGCATAGGCGCTGGTCAGCACCGGTCCGGCGGCCAGCGCCATCGAGACAAGTCCCGGCACCAGAAGCATGGAAAATTTGCGCATCTATCTTCTCCCGTATGGAACGTGGCGATCCTACACGATTGCCCGAAGACCGGAACACCCGGCGGGTAAAAACATTCCCGGCTGGTCCGGCCTATTCGCCCTTCCGCAGATGACAAGCTTGTCATCGAGATGAACGGGAGCCTGCAACGGGCTTCAGACTGGGTTCAGTGTGCGCGCCCTAGACTCCCACCTACGATCGAAGAGTTGGCGAGAGGGCGCCGCCTCGAGATCCTTTCCAGAGGAGACCAACCATGTTGAAGACCATTTCCGCAGCCTTGCTCGCAGCTTCCGTGATTGCAGCCCCGGCCTTCGCGGCCGAGGCCGGCAAGACCATTACGACCGCGCCGGTGATCAAGGCGGACCAGAGCCAGACCAAGGCGTCGACCACCGCCGCCAAGCCGGACGCTGCCGTGAAGGCCGACACCAAGGCCACCGACGTCAAGTCGGACGCCAAGGTGAATACCAAGGCGAAGGCGATGAACGCCAACGCCGCGGTCACGCCCGACGAGCACAAGACCGTGCGCACGCATCGCCACCACAAGCATCTGTCGGCCAGGAAGTCGCTGAAGGCGCAGCCGGACGTGACCAAGCCGGCGACCACCGACAAGCGCAGCTAAACGACTGATCCCGCGCGGCGGCATTCCTGCATTGCCCCGCCGCCGCGCGCGGAATTCAGGCCCGGCCCGTTCGTCAGGCCTTGTGCGAAAGCCCGATGTGTCGGCGATGGGCCGGTGCGCCATGCCGCAAGCGAATTCCCTTCGTGCAACCTTGGGGCTAGAACATCTCCGAGTCTGATCGAGCGGAGAGCGTGACCTGTGGGACGATTGGCGAAACGTTGGGTGATCCTGGCATTGCCGTTGGCGCTCGCGGCATGTTTCGGCAGCGATGGTGACCGTCCAACATTGATGGAAGGGACCCAGGCCGGAGGTCCGCAGCCGTTTCCCGACAATTTCCGCAGCGACACGCTGGCCCTGATGCGCACCTATCTGAACAATCCGGTCGGCGTGCGCGAGGCCAGCATGGCCGAGCCAGTGCTGCGTGAGCTCGGCGGCCGGCGGTTCTATGTCAGCTGCCTGCGCTTCACGCCCCGCGAGACCGACGGCGGCTACAAGGCTATGCGCGAGCGGGCCGTTGTCTACGTCAACGGGAGGGCGGACCGCGTCGTCGATCGCGCCAACGAGCTTTGCGCCGGCGCGGTTTACGTACCCTTTCCGGAACTGGAAAAGATGACGCGGTAACACAAAGCCCGCCTTCATCGCCCGGTGGTAGACAGAAGCTGCCGGAGCCGCGGGATCACATTTTGGCGAGCTTTGAACGGGCGGTTTTACCTTGCGACAATCGTTACGGCAGGCTTTGTGCAAACGACAAAATCTGTCGGCGCAAGCAGACGTGACGGAACAAAATCGCGTTGTTGCCGCCCCGTCACTGTAACGAACAATCAACGTTCCGGCATCGCCGCGAAGCAACCCAATTCACGCCACGTTGTTTGCTGAGTGTCGTAAGTGAAAGAACGGGGATGGCCATGAAGACGATTTTGCTGGGCGCCGTCGCTCTGCTTGCCCTGGCTGCGCCGGCCGCTGCGGCCGACATGCAGCCGCGTACCTACACCAAGGCTCCGGCCTATACGCCGCCGCAGGTGATCTACAACTGGACCGGCTTCTACATCGGCGGCCACGTCGGCGGCGCCTTTGCTGGCGACAGCGGCTTCCAGTCCAGCGACGCCCGCTTCCTGGGCGGCGTGCAGGGCGGCTTCGACTATCAGTTCGCACCCAACTGGGTGGTGGGTATCGAGGCCCAGTACTCCTGGCTCCCCACCAACAACAACGGTGTGACGTTCCCGCTGGGTACGCAGGTGACGTCCAACACCGACCAGTTGGGGTCGGTGACCGGCCGCATCGGCTACACCTGGGGACCGGCCCTGCTCTACGCCAAGGGCGGCTACGCCTGGCGCAACAACGGGCTCGGCGTCAATATCGCCGGCGTGCCGCAGGCCTTCACCACCACCGGCAACAACAAGGACGGCTATACGGTCGGTGCCGGCCTCGAATACATGTTCGCACCGAACTGGTCGGCCAAGGCCGAGTACCAGTACTACAACTTTGGCAGCACGACCTTCACCTCCGGTCCGGCCGACATCGTCGGCGTACGGGGCCGGGAGGACGAACATACCGTCAAAGTCGGTGTGAACTACCGCTTCGGCTGGGACGGTCCGGCAGCCCCGCGCTACTGACGCCCGACAGCGACCATGATGTGACAAAGGCCGGCTCACACCGGCCTTTCGTTTGCCGGGTCCGCGTTTGCCAGCCTGTTGTTTGCTTTGTGTGAACCATCTGGCGCGTCATTTGCAAGCAAACGGTTCGGCGCGCGCCTTCTCACGCGCGTCATGGGACTGGCGTAAAGCAAAAATAATTTTTGCGGCTTACGGAACTGGCGCTCCGGAACGCGTTATATGAGAATGACCGGGCAGGTGGGACGACGGACATGCGTATCTTGGTGTCGGCAGTAGTGCTCTCGTGCTTCATCTCGCTGCCGTGCGCTGCACAGACAATCCTCAAATCCGAGCCTCTGATGCTGGCACCCTATGAGGTGGCCTTCGTCAAGGACGCCTCCTGCCCATCCGGCAAGGTGCTGAAGGTAACAGGTGCGATCCGCGGGCTGCACCGCCGGAAGGCCTGCGTGGTGCTGGCGGGCGAGCAGGCCTCGCTGGCGACCGCGACCCCCTGAGATATCTTCCAGAGAGATACCTTGAGCTTCCGGCCGAGCCTCAAGAATTCAGCGCAAGCTCCATCCTCGACTGCTGTTCGGCCTCGGCCTTGTTCCTGGCGGGGTCCTCGCCTTGGGCTGCCCGGCAGGGCCTGATCTCGTAGTCATTGTCCAGGATCCGGCGCGGCCCGTGGCGCTCGTCGTCGGTGCTGACATCCACGACGAGGCCGCTCCGCTGTGCGAGCTTCCAGACGTCGGCATCGCTGGGATAGGCCTTGCTGATTTGGGCGTCGTTGCAGAACAGGGCGTAGGGCATTCTTCCCGCTCCCGGAAAGCGCGTTAACGGCTTCACGTGGCGAGGGGTTCCGGGCGGATGGTCGATCACGGGACCGTGATCAGGAGGCGTGGCCTGAGTCCTTAACGAGTCCTGAATCCCCAAAAAAAGAATCCCTGGGACTCGTTCGGCGGAATCAGCGGATGTTTCCGGCCATGACGACCGACCTCAAAACCTCCTGCGGGCATATGCTCCTGCCGCTGGCGCTGGCACTGTTCGGCGCCAGTGCCGCCAATCTCTACCTGGTCTGGTATTGGCTGTGAGGCGGTAGCCGCCTCACTTTTGCGCCGGCGGACGCGGGGAGGCGTCGCGGATCGCGGCCCGCAATTTGGTCAGGGTGGCCGCGCAATATTTCTCCCGTTCGCGTTCGAACCGCTCCTGATGCTTGCGGAAATTGGCGATGCGGGCCTGCATCTCGGAGCGGAAATCGCCACTTGTCCGTGCTGGCGGGATCACTAGCGGCGAAGGCGGCGGGACGACCTGCCGCGTCTCGATCGTCTCAACTGTGACGGTCCCCACCGGCACGTCCGGTGCAGCCGTCGGGATCTCCGGCGGATGGAAGTCATCCTTTTTGCCGGTTACCGATTGGACGAAGGCCATTGTCTGCGCGATCAGTGCGTCGCGCTCCCTGATCCACTTCATGGTCCACCTCTCTCGGCGCCATTCCAGCAAAGCTGGCCGGCCGAATCAAGAAGGTGTTCGGTGGGGATTGCATATTTTTCCCGCCCGCCCGACAGTGGGGGATGGACGCCAAAACAGACCGATCGGACGAAGCGCAGGGCCTGAGGCTCATCCGCGCGTTCCTGTCGCTGCCGCCCGACAAGCGGGCGGAGGTGATCGCGTTCGTCGAAGAATTGGCGCGGGCCCAAGGCCGGTCCGAGGCGGGCACGGAGGCATCGCCGAGGTGAGCGCTATCGCTCGCGCGGGTTGCAGCGCGGCGCAGACGGGCTCGGCGTCCTCGCAGGTGCTCTCGACCGCCAAGATGCTGGCGACCGACAGCATCGGCTGAAGGACGAAGTCGGAAAATTCTTGCGGACCGTGCGGGCGGCGTAAGTTGGCGCGACGGCATTCGCCCGTCGCGCCATCTATCACGCCAGCAGGAAACCGAGCGCGAGTACCAACAGCACGGCCGTCATGACGACGGCCGTCGCTGCGCCGGCGGCGATCCTGGCCTTCTCTTTGACGGTGGTCGGGCGCATCGGATGCGGAAGCTACCTCATGTTGAGCTCCGATCCAATCTGTGGTCAGTAACGGTGCGCGCGATGCGCGCGGCTAGCATCCATTCCCGAAGGTCAACCCATGAACGAGGACGTCAGCGACGGCTGGGCCGCGTCCGCGGCCGCCTGGATCACCGAGCAGGGGGAAGACGGCGACTATGGCCGCCGCTTCGTGCTGGACGCGCCGATGCGGGCGCGGATCGAAGGGCGCGGCTTTCGCGATGCGCTCGACGTCGGCTGCGGGGAGGGGCGCTTCTGCCGCATCATGCAGCGCGCCGGCATCCGCACGACCGGCCTCGATCCGACCGGAGCCCTGCTGGCGCGCGCCAGGGAGCTGGACCCGCATGGCGACTACCGGCTCGGCCGGGCTGAGACAATGGAGGTCGAAACGCCGTTCGATCTGGTCGTCAGCTATCTCAGCTTGATCGACATGCCCGATCTCGGCGCGGCGATCGCGAAGATGGTGGCAGCGTTGCGGCCGGCCGGCACGCTCCTGATCGCCAACCTGACCAGCTTCAACACCGCGGGCCCGCCCGACGGCTGGACGCGTGACCATGAGGGCGTCTCGCGCTTCTCGATCGATCACTACATGGACGAGCGGCCGACTTGGCTCGACTGGCGCGGGATCCGGATTCAGAACTGGCATCGTCCGCTGAGCACCTACATGACGCTGTTGCTCGACCACGGTCTCCAATTGCGCCTGTTTGTCGAGCCGGAGCCTGATGGCGGCGACCCCGACAGGAATGCGCGTTATCGTCGCGTGCCCTTCTTCCACATCATGGAATGGCAGAAGCCGGCTTGAGGGAAGAGACTGGCGATTTCGGACGCAACGCCTCGCCTGTATAGTGAGCCTGCGGCGGAATCCTGATTTGAGCCTCATCCGATGATTGCCAATCGCCCACCCGTGCTCGCCCATGAGCGGTTCGTCGCCGATCGCGAGAACTTTGCGGACCTCGATCTCGCCGCGCGGTTCGAGCGGATCGAGCAGACCAACCTTTGGGGTGCGGCCACCTCGGTCTCGGGCCTCGGCTCGGAAAACCCTGCGACGACCGCGATCCGGGAGGAACTTCCTCCCCTGCTGCAACGGCTCGGCGCACGCTCGCTGCTCGATGCACCCTGCGGCGATGCCGGCTGGATCGGCCGCCTCAAGCTCGATCTCGACTACACCGGCATCGACATTGTGCCGTCGCTGATCGAAGCCAATCGCCGGCGTGTGGACGGCGGCGAGTTGTCCGGCCGGTTTCTCCTGGCCGACGTCACGCGCGATGCGCTGCCGCGCGCGGACGTCATTCTGTGCCGGGACTGCCTGGTTCATTTGAGCTTCGACAACATCGCCCGCGCCGCCTCCCGCTTTGCCGACAGCGGCGCGCGGTTCCTGCTGGTGACGACATTTCCCGAATGGAATCCAAATCACGATTGCGAGGATGGCGACTGGCGCGCGCTGAACATGGAGAGGGCGCCATTCAACTGGCCCTTGCCGCGTGCGCTGATCAACGAGCGTTGCGAGGAGGGCGACGGCGGCTGGCGCGACAAGAGCCTCGGGCTGTGGCGGCTGGATGAACTGCCCGATCGTGTGCGCTTTGCCACGGATGTATGACAGGTGCGGGCCCAACTTCCATTGCTTCAGTGATCGCCCCGGCGATAGACTTCGAGTTGTGTGAAGCGATCTCGTGTCGCGGTGATCATGCCGGAGCCCACCATGAGAGCAAGTGCTGTCTTGGCCGCCCTGTTGATCTGGTGCTCCGCGCCGGCCCTGGCGCAGCAGGATGGCGCCGCGCTCTACGCAAAGCACTGCGCGCAGTGCCACGATGGCGGCGACGCCCAGAGCCGCGCGCCCGGGCGCGGTGCCATGCAGGCGATGTCGTTCGATCACGTGCTGGGGACGCTGACCTCCGGCAGCATGGCGGCGATGGCGAAACAGCGCAGCGACGGCGAACGTCGCGCCATTGCTTCTTTCGTTACCGGCAAGGCCGCGACTGGCGGCGTTGCAGCCGACGCGGAAGGCCGCTGCACGCAGCAGATCAGCGGCTTTCCGCAACCGCTCGACGGTCCAAGCTGGAACGGGTGGGGCGTGGACCTCAACAACAGCCGCTTCCAGCCGGCCGACATGGCGGGCCTGACCGCGGCGCAGGTACCGCACCTGCGGCTGAGATGGGCGTACGCGTTTCCCGGCGCCTCGGTATCCTTTGCGCCGCCGACGGTCATGGGCGGCCTTTTGTTCATCGGCGGCGCCGACCGCAAGGTGCACGCGCTCGATGCGCGAACCGGCTGCACGCTGTGGACCCTCGCGACCGACGCCGCCGTGCGCGCCGCGATCAGCTTTGCACAGCTTCCCGGCTCCGATCAGTTCGCGATCTTCTTCGGTGATTTGCGTGCCAACGCCTATGCCGTGAACGCGCTGACCGGCGCGCTGATCTGGAAGACCAAGGTCGAGGAGCATGCGGGCGCACGGATCACCGGCGCGCCGGTGCTGCATTCCGGCGTTCTCTACGTGCCGGTGTCCTCGCTCGAGGAAGCCTCTGGCTCGCAAGCCAGTTACGAATGCTGCACCTTCCGCGGCAGCGTGGTGGCGCTCGAGGCGGCGACCGGCAAGCCGGTGTGGCAAGCCTATACGATCCCCGAAGTGCCGCATCCGACCGGCAGGAACGCCAGGGGTACGCAGCTCTTCGGCCCGTCCGGTGCCGCGATCTGGTCGGCGCCGACGATCGATGTGAAGCGCAGCGCGATCTATGTCGCGACCAGCAATTCCTATTCGAATCCACCGTCCGCGACGAGTGACGCGATTCTCGCGTTCGGTCTTGCGGCGGGAAAATTGCTCTGGAGACAGCAGGCCACGCCGAAGGACGCGTACGTCGTGGCGTGCTACAGCGCGGACAAGACCAATTGTCCCGAGGATCACGGACCCGATCACGATTTCGGTCAGTCGCCGATCCTGGTGACCTTGCGCGACGGCAGGCGCGTTCTTGCCATCGCGCAGAAATCCGGCGTCGTGCACGCGTTCGATCCCGACGATGGCGGCAAGATCCTGTGGCAGACGCGGATCGGGAAGGGCGGTGCGCTCGGCGGCAGCGAATGGGGTTCGGCCGCCGACCAGGACCGCATCTATGTCGCGAACTCCGACGTGCGCTTCAGGCGCGACGGCACGCGGCAGCTCGATTCCACGCAAGGAGGCGGCCTGTTCGGCCTCGATCTCGCCAGCGGGATAGTTGTGATGGAGGTGCCTCCGGTCGCTTGTGGCGATCGTCTCCAATGCAGCCCTGCGCTTTCGGCGGCGGTGAGCCTGATCCGCGGTGTCGTGTTCTCAGGCAGCGTCAGCGGCTTCCTGCGCGCCTACGGCACCGACGGCAAACTGCTCTGGGAGTTCGACACCGCGCAGGATTACAAGGCCGTCAACGGCGTCCCCGCCCATGGCGGGGCGATCGATGGTCCCGGACCGGTCATCGTAGGCGGCATGCTCTACACCAATTCCGGCTACGGCCAGTGGAACGGCGTCGCCGGCAACGTGCTGCTGGCGTTCGAGGTGGGGGAGGAGTGAGGGCGAGGTATGGAGGCGCGATGCGACAATGCTCCGCATCCTTGCATCGCCGTCGTAAGCTGTCACCCCGTTGCGCTCTGAGGTGCGAGCTGTGCAGTGCTTTGGCGCTGCACAGCGAGTCTCAAAGGATGCACGGCGAGACACAGCCGGCCGTCGCGCTTCGGAGGCATGGGGCCACGCAAACTCCCGGCGGAACAAAACGCCGGGCAATCGAAATCGTGGGGCGTGGCCGTCTGGTTGCATAAGTGCTGCCGCCGATTCATTCTTATTGTGAGTTGACAGCCGCCCCCGCCAGCAAACTAATGGTTGCATGGGGCGAGAACATTCGATTCTGCACGGCAAATGGCTGCCGTGGGTGGCCATCGCTTTCGTGGCGTTCATCGGCTTGGCGATCTTTCAGCACAACGTCGATCGTTACCCGTACTACGCGCTCGACGACATGGATCAGCTGACGGCGCTCGACGTCCTGTTGATCAGGGGCGGCGTGCCACCGGACCACATCACGCATCCGACCGCGGGCATGTATGTGCTGCTCACACTCACGCACCGGGTCGGCTATGCTTTCGGCCTCCTGCATCTGCGCGACTTCCATGGGGTCGAGACGTGGGCCAATCCGCTGCTCGGCACAGCAGAGTTGATCGACTTCCTGCGCGCGCATCTGCCGTACCTTGCCATCGCCAGTTCCCTTCTGTTGGCGGTGTCGGCCTGCTGGGCGGTCGGAACGGGTCCTTGGATGATCGTGCCGGTCTTTCTATGCATTGCGGCCTCGCGGGCGCTCGCCTTCCATACCCTGATCTTCAGGACCGACAGTTTTGCACTGTTCTACGCAGCTGCGGCGACCGCATTGGCGGCGTCGGCTGTGATGCAGCGAGGCCGCGCGGCAACTGCGCTGGCGATGGCTGCCGGCGTTGCCGCCGGTTTCGCCTTCACGTCAAAGGTGACGATCGTCCCCACGATAGCTCTCGCGCCCGCTCTTGTGCTGTTCATGATGGTCCGGCGCGATCAGGCCTTTGCTTCGGCTTTCGATGTCTCGCGGCACTTCAACCGGTCCGTGTCGCTGACTGCGGTGGGAATTTATATTTTTCTGCTGCTTCTGTCTTTGCTGCCAATGCCCTCGACGTACATCCACACTCGGGTTTCGTTCCAGAACTTCCTGCTTTGCGGGGCCGGACTTGTCGCGATCGCCGCGCCGGGGATTGCGGGACGATGTGTGCCGACAGGGTCTGTGCTCTATCGCTTTTTCTCCTTCGCCAATCTGATGGCACTGGGGTTCACGCTGTCGTTTCTGGCGCTCTGGTTTGTCATGGCGAGCCCGTGGAGCGGCATCCGGTTCGTTGCGGCGCTCGCGAAGGTGTGCTTCCTCGGCGTGATCGACCCGAACCTTTCGCCGGGATATGGCGCATTTTGGGAGCAAGTCAGCAGCTCGCCGGCCCTGCTGCTGCCACCGCTCATCTTGTTCGCGGTTTTGACATTCTGGTCGCCGCGCCTGGCGACCGTTCGCGCGCTCGGCGCTCTGGCGGTCATCGGCCTTCTTGTCGTGACTTCTATTCTCTGGTTCGATCGCATGATCATCAATCAGGACGCGATATTTACCGAGCCGCTGGTGCTGGCCCTTTGCGGGATGATGATCGCGATGATCTGGCAGAGGGGCGGGCGAACTGCCCGTTCGGCTGCTGCCGTATGTGTCGCGGTGTTGCTCGCCCGCGGCGCCGCGCAGGCTGAGATTTCGGCCCTGACGGACGCGGGCTACGCCGGGTATTTCCGGGAGAGCCGGCAGATCATGACGCCCTACCAGACCGGTAACCAGCAACAGATCCAGAACGCATTCGGGCAGCTACTGGTGAAGGACGATGGCACCGGCCACGTCGTGCCCACGCGGGCGCGCGAGCTTATCTTCGCACAAGCTGCCAACTATCGTTCCATCACGAGGCAAGTTTCGTATCTCGTGCCGAATCTCGGCCGGATCGACTGGAGCCGGATTGGCGTCCTCGGCCAGGATCTGAAACGGTTTGGACAGACGCGGAAGGACCTCTGGTTTACCAGTGTTCCTCCAGAGCTTGAGGGCGCTACGGTCTACATTCCGCCAGAGCGAGGCGAACGACCGGGTGCCGACTGGCTGGTACGCGCCCTGCGATATTGCGGTCTCTACGACTTCGAGACCAATGCGTGGGCTCGCCGGCGCACCGAGATGATCAGGCCACGTTCCGATATGAGCGTGCTGGTCTTCGTGCCGGCCGATCGGAAGCAGGCATTTGCCCTGCCTGAAACGGCCCCGATCGTGGCGATCGCGGATCGCCGTTACGTCGGCGTCCCCGTGCCCATCAACGCTCCAGGTGATCTGCTCGGCCGCCTGAAGCTAGAGCAGGATCGGTTTATTGTCGTTGCGCGCAAATACGGTTGAGAATGTTGAGGACTGCTGCTGATGTGGCGCTCGTTGCCATTGCACTCGGCGCTTGCGGGTTCGCCGACGGTCGCGCCCCTCTAACCTGCCTTCATGCGGCCTTCGAGCCTATCTGAGACAGCGGCAAACTCATGCCGCCGGCGTCGGCTGGGCAACAGAGGAGCTCTCCAAAAGGGAGCGATGTTGACGCCAATTCCAAGGCCGTTTGGAGCCGCAACCGACGGAGCCACAAGTGCTGTAATTTGCGTCATCTGAGGTTCTCCTAATTTAATTCAACCGGGAGAACTGCTTGCCGAACAACGGATCCTGTTTTTACGCATCTCGCGATGCTGCCGTTGCCGTTCGTGCCGATTTTGCCGAGCGGCGAAAGAAACGCACGCTGGTACTCAGGCCGATTCATGGTGCCGGCTGAGGGGATTGAACCCCCGACCTTCGGTTTACAAAACCGCTGCTCTACCGCTGAGCTAAGCCGGCGACGCTGGAAGGCGGGCCAGGGGCCGGCATGCGCCGGGGCTGTCCGCGCCCGCGCGTCCCAATATCAGACTTGGTTGGAAAGTGCCAGAACCTGCGCGAGTTGCGAGGGCGCGAAACAGGCGGCCCGAGGACCGCCTGTTCTGTCTCGCTCTACTTGTGGCGCCTTATTGGCAGATGTGCTGGCGGCCGTCGGCGCCCTTGACCCAGGTGCCGGGCCGGCAAACGATGCCGTTGCGAGCCGCGTAGGTATCCCAATTGCCATACCAACCTTGTTCGCCGCGGTTGTAGCTGCCGTAGTCGCCGGAATTGTCATAGGCGTACGAGTTGTCCCAACTGCGGAACGGCGCCGAGGCAACCGCTGCCGCGGTGCCGACGGCGGCGCCCGCAACCGCGCCCGCAGTAGCCACCGGCCCGAAGCCGTTGTTCGCTCTGTTGACGTCATTGTAGCGGTTCTGGTCGCGGTAGGCTGTTCGCCGATATTGTCGTTCCTGACGGCTGGTGGCGTAGGGACTGCCTCGTCCCACATTCTGGCAATTCGCGCTGGGGAACATGGATTGGCAAGCGGCGGGATTCGAGAAGGCCGCTTGACCAAGTGCGGGGCTTGCCAACGCGGTCGCAGCGATCGCGGCCGCGCCGATCAGTTTCAGACTCGTCATGGCATTCTCTCCATGTGGTTAGACCGTTGCTAAGTGCGGTTGTCGACAAGTCGTTCCGCAATTTAGCGCAAGTGTGGTCACATCGGCGTGAACCCGTAAGGGATGTGCATTTTGTGCCATGCAACCCGTCCGTCGAGGCGTTAGCCGCGCCGTGGGCGCGTTAACGCTTCGATAGCGCGCCCGCTTGCATTTAAGTCCTTTCCGATCCCTGCGCGTTAGTCTTACCGGAATTTTGCCGGCATGCCTTAACCCACTCGGCCCGACGATCGGATAGGTTGTGGACTGGATAACCGGGATCCTTTCCATGCGCGCCCTGGCGCTAGCTGCCTTTCTGATCGGACTGCCCGCGACGGCGCTTGCCGGCGGCGGCTTCGATATCGTCGTTCCCGGCCGTCCCGGCGTGCCCATCATCATCAACAACATCGACGCGTCCTACAGCGTCGTCGAGGGTGTCTGGGGCCTGGGCAAGAACGTCCAAGTGCAGCCGACGATCTATGGCGGGCGTTACATCCCCGAGCGCCAGCCTGACGATGTCGGCCATTATTATCCGAGCATGGGCTTGCAGCCCGGCTACGGCCGGCTCGAGGTCGAGCCGCCCGCGAGCCGCAAATTGCCGAAGCCGGCCGAGAGCTATCACCAGAGCTGGGGGGCGTCGTCCGCGCCGCTGCCGGCGCAGATGGACGTGCCCGTCGATCCGCCGCCGGTGATCCTTGCGCCTGAGATCAACGACCACCCGCGGCGTCCTCGGCCGCGACCGCATGCAGAGGTGCCCGGCAAGCCGCCGGGTTAAGAAACGTCAAAATCCAAAACACGAAAATCAACAGGAGAGAGTAGTGCGTCAGATGATTTCGGGACTGGTCGCGGCGGCTGCCGTGATGTTCGTCGCGGCCGCGCCCGCCGCGGCTTGCGGCTTCAACCCGTGCCAGCCGGTTGCGCCGGTCTATTCCGGCTGCAACACCGGCTGCGGCGGCTATGGGTACGGCTATGGCGCCTATGAGCGTCTCGCCGAACCGACCACGCAGTATTATTACGTCAACCAGGGCCCGACCTATACCGGCCCGGGTGCCTTCGCGCCGTATCCGACTTATCGTGAGGACGCGGTCGTTGCGCCCGCCAATTATGGCTATGGTTATCGCGCTGCCGCCGTCGAAGCGCCCGCCGCCTATCCCTATCGCCGCCCGTATTATCGCCCGTATCGCTACGGCTATAGTCCGCGCCACGGCTATCTGCCGCGCGTCAACTACGGCTACGGCCCGCGTTATGGCTACGCCCAACGCCGCGCGCCCGCGCCGTACTATTACGGCGGCCACCGCGTTCTTCGCCGCTACTACTGATCGCCTGATCGGTTCGGAACGCCCGTTCGCATGATGCGGACGGGCGTTTTGTTTTTTCAGTGCAAGACTGTCCCGTAGAAACGGGGCGAGGGAGCGCAGCCGCGTTGCCGCCGCAGTCTAACGTTTCATCAACCCAAGCCGGCTCGCGCCGACATAGAGCGAGAGCACAGCCGCGTTCGACACGTTGAGGCTCTTGATCTCGCCGGGCATGTCGAGCCGCGCCACGACCCTGCAGGTCTCGCGCGTCAATTGCCGCAGACCCTTGCCCTCAGCGCCGAGCACCAGCGCGAGCGGCTCGCGCAGCGTAACGTTTGACAGATCCTCACTGCCCTCGCTGTCCAGCCCAACGGTCAGGAAGCCGTTCTCGTTCAACGCGGTCAGCGCGCGCGCGAGGTTCTGCACCGTGACCATCGGCACCAGCTCCAGCGCGCCGGAGGCGGCCTTGGCCAGCACGCCGGTCGCTTCCGGACTGTGGCGCGCGGTGGTGACGATCGCCTTCACCGCGAAAGCGGCGGCGGAGCGGAGGATCGCGCCGACATTGTGGGGATCGGTGATCTGGTCGAGCACCAGCACCATGCCGTCCTGCTCCAAATCCTCGATATCAGGCGACGGCAGGGGATCGGCCTCGGCGAGCAGCCCCTGGTGTACGGCATCGGGCGACAGCAGCCGGTCGATCTCCTGGGGCCGGACGATCTCAGGTGCGATGCGGGTTTCGATGTTCTCGTCCGCCAGACGCCTTGCGGCGTTCTCGGTCAGCGTCAGCTTGCGGATCTGCCGCTGGGGGTTGGCGAGCGCCATGGTGACGGTGTGCCAGCCATAGAGGATAACGGGCCCGTCGGGTTGCGAATCGCGGTCGCGCCAGACCGGCCGGCCGGCCGATTTTCCGGGCCTGTTGAAGGGCTTAGACCCGCCGCGGGGGCCCCTCGAGGTGAATTTTCGATCCTTCATGGGCTCGCTTGTGTCACGGGTCCCGGAATATGGCAATTTGGGCGTCCAAGGGGACGATTTTAGCTGTTCGCCTCGGTTGACTTTACCCCACCGCTTCGCCGATAACCGCGCCCGGTCGCGCCCCCATCCGGGCTGTCGCGGCCTTCACGTTCCATGGCCGTCTTCGGTCGCCGGCAAGGTCCGGCCCGATTGTGCTGCCGTCGAGCGGGGGAGTGTCCCGAGTGGCAAAGGGAGCTGACTGTAAATCAGCCGCCTTATGGCTTCGCAGGTTCGAGTCCTGCCTCCCCCACCAGCCTTCGCTCGCTTCGCGAGCTACGGCTCGGCAAGCCAGCCAAGATGACCATCACGCGAAGCTGGCGAAGGCTGCCACGCCATAGCCCGAAGGGCGTAGATGGGCTGTCGCCAACCGCTTATCCAATCATCTCCCCGACCATCGGGACCACCTTCCGCCCATAAAGCTCGATGCTTTTCATCAGCTTCTCGTGCGGCAGCGGCCCTGCCGAATACTTCAGCTGAAACCGCGAAATGCCGAGCGCCTTCGCCGTCTTGGCGATCTTTCTTGCAACCGTCTCCGGCGAGCCGACATAGAGCGAGCCGTGCTCGGCTTCGCTGACGAACTCGTCGCGGCCCATCGGCGGCCAGCCGCGCTCCTTGCCGATGCGGTCGCGCATCGTCTTGTAGTCGGGCCACAGTTCTTCGCGCGCCTGTTCGTCGGTGTCGGCGACATAGCCGGGCGAGTGCACGCCGATCGGTTTTGCCGGGCGACCGAATTCTTTGAACGCGCGGTGATAGAGATCGGTGAAGGGCGCAAAGCGCGCGGGATCGCCGCCGATGATCGCGAGCATCAGGGGCAGGTCGTAATGCGCGGCACGCACCACCGATTGCGGACTGCCGCCGACGCCGATCCATGTCTTCAGCGTGCCGTTCTCGACCGGCGGATAGACCAGCTGGTCCTTCAGCGGTGGACGCAGCTTGCCTTCCCATGTCACCCGCTTCTGTGACAGCAGCGCTGTGAACAGATCGAGCTTCTCCTCGAACAGCGCCTCATAGGCGCGCAGATCGAAGCCGAACAGCGGAAAGGATTCTGTGAACGAGCCGCGGCCGAGGATCACCTCGGCGCGTCCGTCGGAGAGCGCATCCAGCGTCGCAAAGCGCTGGAACACGCGGATGGGATCGTCCGAGCTCAGCACCGTCACGGCCGAGCCGAGATGAATACGCTTGGTGCGCGACGCGATCGCAGCGAGCACGGTCTCGGGCGAGGAGATCGCGAAGTCGGCGCGGTGGTGCTCGCCAAGGCCGATGAAATCGAGGCCGAGTTCGTCTGCCAGCACCGCCTCGTCGACGACGTTGCGGATCACCTGCGCATGGGCAAGCATGGCGCCGGAGGCATCCCTGGTGACGTCGCCAAAGGTATCCAGTCCGAATTCGAGCGGTGCGGTCATCGATCAGGTCTCTGTGGGAAGATGGGCGAGACTTAATGGATGGCCGCGGTGTCACAAGGCGGCTTTCGGAAATGCACGGTTTCCGATTTTTCAATCCGTCCCGGGTGAACCCGCACGATCGACCCCGGGCCGGCGCAGGCTCGACGGCGTTCGCCCATAGCGGCGGCGGAAGCTCCGGTTGAAGGTCGAGATGTCGCCGAAGCCGGCGGCGAGCGCGATGTCGCCGATCCGTTGCTGGCATCGTCCGGGATCGAGCAACATCGCGGTGGCGCGCTTGAGCCGTTCGTCCGTGACAAAGGACGCGAAGCTCAGGCCGCTGCGTTCAAACAGCAGATAGATCGATCGTTCGGACAGGTCCAGTCGCTGTGCGACCTGTCTTGCCGACAGAGCTGGATCGGCGAGGTGGGCGCGGATATCCGTCTTCGCCGCGGCAAGGCGCGTCACCGCAATCGCGCCGCCTGCGGCACGCGCGAGATCGTCGTCACCCGGCCGCAGGGAGGCCGCTATCAGATCGACGATATGCTCGTTGATGCCGTAGGCGAGTCCGCGATCGGTGGGAACGCCGCTTGCGACGAGTGCGTCGACATAGGCCTGGAGCAGGCGAAGCGCGATGCTGTCCGCGGGCAATTGACGGAGCAGCCGCGCGTCGATGTCGGGCAACCTGGTGCGGACCAGCGCGCCGTCCAGCCGGATGTTGGTGAGCCGGGCACGGTCCTCGATCACGGACGAGCCCTTGGGGCCGTAGAGCAGCAGGATGCCGGGGCTCGCGTCGCGTGGCATCGTCCCGGCTTCGCCAAGGATGCGATAGCCGGATTGCCCGACCCAGCTGAACGCGAACTTACCATTGCCGTCCCCGCGCAGCTCATCGGTCCGGACGTCGCCGCACTCGATCTCGAGCCGCATGGCTTGGTCCCCGAGATCCTCGATCCAGACGGCGAGCCTGTCCTCCGGCGGCAGAACGTCGGTGTCGAACAGGAAACGCGTCGCGCGTCTGGTCGTCAAACTGATCGAGCCCCGCCAAAATCCGTAGCCTTTGTCGCTCGCCTCGCGAACCCGGTTCGAACCGACGTCACGCCGAACCAGGCGCGGCGCCGGAGTCCGTGTGCTGTGCCCGCAACACGGGAAACATTTTCGCGCCGTTGCGGGGATTGCAGTGCCGGTTGCACGGAGCGCCGAGACCATGGCGCGGCATCCTCTAGGATTGGCTCGACTCCCGGGACTGGCCGCGCGCGCCAGCGCGCGGGCTGATGCGACATCAACGAGGACGCGGTATGAAGAAGGCCCTTGCGGCGGCGCTGTTGGTTCTCGGCGGATGCGTTTCCGCAGACGCCGGCGAGATCAACTGGACGGGATTCCATGTCGGCCTCAACGGCGGCTATGGCTGGGCAAGGGGCGGCGTCACGGCGCTTCCCGGAGATCCGCTTACGCAGAGCCTGTCGTTCGGTCAGCCTGTCGTTCCGCCGGTCTCCGCCTCTCTCAACGCCGACGGCGGGCTCGGCGGCAGCCAGATCGGCTATGACTGGCAGTTCGCCGCGCGCGGTGTGGTCGGCGTAGAGGCCGATATCGCTGCGGCGAGCCTCAAATCCAGCGCGTCGACACCGCTCATGCTTTTTGGGCTGCAGCCCGCGACGTTCGACGTCAGCCGGAACATCGACTGGTTCGGCACGGTCCGCGGCCGTATCGGATTTTTGGCCGCGCCGGATTTCCTGATCTTCGCCACCGGCGGCTTCGCGTATGGCCGCGTCAGTGAATCGGCCAGCGTGTCGCTGCCGCCGGGCGTGTCGAACTCGATCGGCAATTTCGGCTATGCCTTCGCCTGCGGTCCGTTCTACGGATTAAGTTCGTGCTTCGCCGGCAACTCGACCCGCATCGCGACCGGCTGGGCCGCCGGCATCGGAGGCGAAAAGCGCTTCACGCAGAACCTCAGCCTGAAGGTCGAGTATCTCCACGTCGATCTCGGCAGCAGCAGCTACCCAATCGTCGGCAGCGTCTATGCCGGCGCGCCGTTCGCGCCGAGCTTTCTCAACGCGCGTTCCACGGCCACGATCGATCTCGTCCGGGCCGGGCTGAACTACAATTTCTGAGCGTGGCGTCAGGCCTTCGGGCCTACCGCCACATCCCCCGCATCCGCGCGCCGATGTCGACCTTCGGCCCCTGCGCGGCGGTGCGAGCCGCGCCGGCGGCGGCCTTCGGCCAGGCGGTGCGCTCGAACAGATAGACCAGCTGCTCCGGGATGAAGCGGGTGCGCGAGGCGTAGACGTGGCGGTCGCCCTTGGCTTGCTGGCCGTGGATGAAGAAGCGCTGCGGCACGACGAGATGCAAATCGTCCTTGGCGCGGGTCATCGCCACATAGAGCAGGCGGCGCTCCTCCTCGAGCTCGGCGCTGGTGCCGGCACCGAGATCGGACGGCATGCAGCCGTCGACGACGTTGAGCACGAACACGGACTTCCACTCCTGGCCCTTGGCGGAATGGATGGTGGAGAGGATCAGATAGTCCTCATCGCGCAGAGGCGGGCCGGATTTGTCGCTGGTCGCATCCGGCGGGTCGAGCGTGAGCTCGGTCAGGAATTTTTCGCGCGAGGCATAGCCGCTCGCAATCTGCTCGAGCTGCATGAGATCGGCACGGCGCGTCTCGGAATCTTCGTGGATGCGATCGAGATGCGGCTCGTACCAGAGACGCACGCGCTCGAGATCGGCCGGCCATTCCGAATAACGCAAATTCTGGGTCGTGCGGACGAAGTCGGTCCAGTCAGCGCCGGTGCGCGGCGGCACCGCAAGCTGGCCGAGCGCGGCGAGCGGATCGGTGCTCTCCGCCATCTGGTCGAGCACGCGCTGCGCGGTGGCAGGGCCGATGCCCGGCAACAGGTGCAGGATGCGGAAACCGGCGACGCGATCGCGCGGATTCTCGGCAAAGCGCAGCAGCGCCAGCACGTCCTTGACATGCGCAGCATCGAGAAATTTCAGTCCGCCGAATTTGACGAAGGGGATGTTGCGGCGGGTCAGCTCGATCTCCAGCGGACCGGAATGCGAGGATGTCCGGAACAGCACCGCCTGGTGCTTGAGCAGCGCGCCTTGCTCGCGATTGGCTAGCACCTCCTCGACGATGTAGCGGGCCTGATCAGCCTCGCCGTGCACGGTGACGAGCTGCGGCTTCTGCGACGAGGTGCGGTCGGTCCAGAGATTTTTTGTGAAACGCTCGCGGGCAAGGCCGATGACGCCGTTGGCCGCCGCCAGCACGGTTTGCGTCGAGCGGTAATTGCGGTCGAGCGTGATCATCTCCGCGCGGGGCGAAAAGCTTTGCGGAAAATCCAGGATGTTGCGGACGGTGGCGGCGCGGAACGAATAGATCGACTGCGCATCGTCGCCGACGACGGTGAGACCGCGTCCATCCGGCTTCAGCGCCAGCAGGATCGAGGATTGCAGGCGGTTGGTGTCCTGGTATTCGTCGACCAGCACGTGGTCGAAGCGGCCGCCGATCTCTTCGGCGATCAGCGCATCGCTCATCATCTGCGACCAGTAGAGCAGGAGGTCATCGTAATCGAGCACGTGCTGGGCCTGCTTGGCCTCGACATAGGCCGCGAACAGGCTCTTCAGCTCAGCTGCCCAGCCCGCGCACCAGGGATAGTGCTGGCCCAGCACCTTCTCGATCTCCATCTCGGCATTGACGCAGCGCGAGTAGATCGACAGGCAGGTGCCCTTGGCCGGAAAGCGGCTCTCGGTTTTCGACAACCCGCGCTCGTGCCGGACCAAATTCATCAGGTCGGCGGAATCCTCGCGGTCATGGATGGTGAAGGCAGGATCGACGCCGATCCGCTCGGCATATTCGCGCAAGAGCCGCGCGCCGATGCCGTGGAAGGTGCCGGCCCATGCCAAGGCGTCGCGCATGATCGCGGCATTGTTCTCGCCGAGCACCTTTCGGGCAATGCGCTCGACCCGGCCGGCCATCTCGGCCGCGGCGCGGCGGGAAAACGTCATCAAGAGGATGCGGCGCGGATCGGCGCCCGCGACGATCAGATGCGCGACGCGATGGGCCAGCGTATTGGTCTTGCCGGAGCCGGCGCCGGCGATGACGAGCAGGGGGGCGCCCACGGTCGCACCATCGGCGACGCCATGCTCCACGGCGCGGCGCTGCTCCGCATTGAGCGTATCCAGATATGTCGCCACGAATCGCCCCGGTGAAAGGACGAGAGTCGGCGATCCCGGTGCGAATCGCAATGCGGCTGGACGGAACCGATGTTAAGACCTAGGGACAAGGCAGCCCCAAAGTTCCAGCCCGAGAAGCGCGCGCCGGCATGACCGAGCTTAAGCCCGACCAGTTCGAGATGCGGCGGCTGGAGTCGCTCAGCAACACCATCTTTGGTGTCGCCATGACGCTGCTCGCCTACGACCTGCCCAAGGCCGCGGTGTTCACCAGCGCGCCCGACTGGAACGATCTCGCCCGAGTCTATTCCGGCAAGCTCGCCGGCCTCGCGCTCAGCTTCATCATCGCCGGCGTGTTCTGGATCAGCCATCACCGGCGGCTGGCGCGCCAGCCCGTGGGCAGCCGCGGCGCGGTGATCCTCAATTTGTTTTTCCTGCTGTCGATCGTGCTGCTGCCGGTGACCAACGGCCTTTACACCAACTACCCCATGAGCAGCGCGGTCGCCGTGCTCTACGGCCTGCACCTGACTGCGATCGCCGGCCTCAATGCCTGGCTATGGTGGAGGATATTGGGCGGCTGGCGCCACGAGATCATGGCCTCGATGTTTCCGCTGCTCGTGTTCATCCCGGGCACGGTCGTGGCGGCGTTCGCGCCACGTGTCGCGCCCTTCCTGTGGTTCGTCGCTTTCGGCGGCGTCCTGATCCAGCGCTTCACCATCGGGCGGACCGAGCCAGAGGCGTAAGGCGGCGGCTCACGCTTGTGTCGCGCCGAACCCATCGGCCGGCAGGTAAAGCTTCACCGGACGGATTTCGTAAACCGCCGACGGGTTGACCTGACGCAGATTCCGCGCCGCTGCGATCGCCTCTTCCTCCGTGTCGTATTCGACGAGGTGGAAGCCGAGAAGCTGCTCCTTGGTCTCGGCAAACGGGCCGTCCAGCACCATGCCCGCGCCGGGGCCACGCAAGGTGCGGGCCTTTTTTGTGTCATCCAGACGGGCGGCCGGCCCAAAGTGTCCACTTGCCCTCAAGGGCGCCTGAACCTCGATGACTTTGGCCACAACCGCGGCGTCCTGCTCCGGCGTCCAGGACAAAAGCTCGTCTTCCACATGATAGGCCAGGATGGCGTAAAGCATCGTCACCTCGTTTTTTTGCTGCGCGGCTCCAAAGGACGTATGACCGCGGGCCGCGCCGACAATCCAGAACCACAAGTATTGCATCGTGCAGGCCTCGATGAAACCGTCCTGAAACCCGATTGCGGCCCGAGCGGGTGAACGCCGCCGAAAGCCGAGGCGACTGATGGCCACAAGAAAACGGAAGGCCATCGGAGGCGGCAATGTCGAGTCAGACCATCAAGATCATCTGCGACGCGCGGCGGGCGACACAATCGGAGCCTGCCGATTTGCACGACCAGAGCGGCCATCACCGTTATTACGGCAGCTCGGTCGAGAGCCGCCGCGGAAAACGCCCGCGCGCGCTCAATGTGTGTGGCTTCTGAAACCTTCGGCGACAACGTCTTCAACATGGACGTCCTGCAAATATCGATCGCGGTGATGCCGAAAAGAAAAGGCGCGGCGGGGAGGCCCCGTCGCGCCCGATTTCTTGCTCGCTGGTCCAGGGCTGAGAGCGCCCCGATGCCAAGCCCTTTCTAGAGCTTAGCGGGCGATCCCAGCGAGGTGACAGCGCTTGGTAAAAGACACTGGATCACCTCCTTTCGTTGGTTTCGGAAGATTTCAATATAGGCGGCGACGCCGCCCTTGTTAAGGGGAGGCGGTCGGGAGGAACCATGGCTGTTCGCATGGGCCCGGAAGGCGCCGGAAAGCCGCTTCTTGGGCAGTTGAGACCGCCGCCCGGCCGTGTTAGGGAGCCGGTAACGCGGGTGTAGCTCAATGGTAGAGCAGCAGCCTTCCAAGCTGAATACGAGGGTTCGATTCCCTTCACCCGCTCCAAAAACGATTTCAAACAGCTTAGCCAGGAATTCTAAATTCCCATTCTGACAATTTTGACACGTCACGGCTGAAGGTTGATGAAAATTCGCGAGGGTTTTCATGCTCTACTTGAGGTAGTCCTGGAATTGAGCGGCCGCTTCTCGCGCAAATAGATCAACTTGATAGCCCAAGAACCTGCTTGCTTGGGCAGTGCGGTTGCTTCGCGGAAAGCCGAGATAGACTGCACCATTGCAGAAGCCAAGTTCAGCATCCGTTATTTCCCGCGGTATCGAAGCGTATTGACCAATAGGGCGAACGCTGGCGAGGACTGGCGCCGGCTTGGATAGTAGAGGTGATACCCGGAAAAAGGTGGGCACCAGTCCGCCAGCACCCGGACAAGCCGGCCGCTTGAAAGATAGGGCTGCACGTAGCCTTCGGTCAGGTAGGCTAGACCGAGCCCCTGCAGGGCAGCCTGAAGCAGGGCGCCGGCGCCGTTAAAGATCAGTTGACCTTCCACGCGCACGTTGACTTCGCGGCCGTTCCTCTCGAACTCCCACGCGTACAGGCTCCCGCCATGCGTGGGCAGGCGAAGGTTGATGCAGTTGTGCTCCGTCAGATCCTGCGGGGTTCGCGGCTTCTTCCGAGTCGCGAAGTAGGAGGGCGCGCCCACCACGGCCATGCGCAGGTCCGGACCGACCCGGACAGCTATCATGTCCTTCGCGACCAGTTCGCCCGGCCGGATCCCGGCGTCGTATTGGGCCGCCACGATGTTCGTGAGGCCGTAGTCGATCAGAACCTCGACGTTGATGTCCGGATAGGCCGGCAGGAGCTTGCTCATGGCAGGCATGAGGATCGCCTGCGCCGCATATTCCGTTGCAGTGATCCGGATTGTCCCGGCCGGCTTTTCGCGCAATTCGCTCAAGGCTCCGAGCTCGGCATCCATTTCGTCGAATTTGGGCCCGATCGTGCGCAAGAGCTGCTCGCCCGCTTGCGTCGGCGTGACGCTGCGGGTCGTGCGGTTCAGCAACCTGACGCCCAGCCGTTCTTCCAGGTTCCGGACGATTTGACTAAGGGTCGGCTGGGCAATCGCGAGCCGAGCCGCCGCCCGGGTGAAGCTGCGCTCTCTCGCCACGGCCAAGAAGGCGAGCAGATCGCTCGCATCGGCGCGTTCCATTTATGGGTTACTCCAATAAATCCAATTGGATTTTATCGTCTAATGCCGATGAACCCTAGCGCCTACTTTGGAGACGGCCGTCGCCTCGCGCGGCGGCAACGCGGAGTGGGAAGAATGACGGAAAGTATTGCAGGCAAGGTCATTGTCATAACCGGCGCCAGCAGCGGATTGGGCGAGGCAACCGCACGGCTCCTTTCCGCTGGAGGGGCTGCGGTGGCGCTGGGCGCGCGGCGAGCGGACCGCCTGAAGGCGCTGGCAAACGAAATCGTGGAGGGTGGCGGGAAGGCGCTCGTGGTCTCTACTGACGTGACTAGCCGCGAACAGGTAAAGGCGCTGGTAGAGGAGGCGGTTCAGCGCTTCGGTCGCATCGACGTGACGATCAACATTGCCGGCCTGATGCCGCAGGCGCCGGAACGGCTGAAGGTCGACGAGTGGGACCACATGATCGACGTCAAACATCAAGGGCGTGTTGTACGGAATCGCCGCCGCGCTGCCTCACATGCAGCGGCAGAAGGCAGGCCATTTCATCAACGTGTCGTCGGTCGCCGGGCACCAGATCGGTCCCGATTTCGCCGTCTATGCGGCGACGAAGCACGCCGTTCGCGCGCAGTCCGAGGGCCTTCGCCAGGAAGTCAACCCTACAACATCCGCACGACGGTGATCTTGCCCGGCGCGGTCGCGACCGAGCTTCCCGCCGGCATCAGCGATACCGAGACCGCGGAGCGGGTCCGGACCTTCTATTCGCAGGTGGCCGTACCGGCCGACTCGTTCGCGCGCGTGGTGGCGTTCGCGATGAGCCAGCCGGAGAGCGTGGACATCAACGAGATCCTCTACAGACTGAACAGCCAGGCATTCTGAGGGGGGCCGACCATGTCCGTTGTAACCGTGCAAGAGATGACCGAACCACGTCCGTTTGCGGCTGCGCTGTTGCCGATCATGGGCGTGGTTTTCGTCGCCTTTCTCGTCATCGGCGTCGCTATGCCGGTGCTTCCGCTCTACGTCCATGGCAGGCTGGGGTTCGGCACCTTCGTGGTTGGCCTCGTCGCCGGCAGTCAGTTCGCCGCATCCCTGATCTCGCGGCCGTGGGCGGGTCATTATTCGGACGGTCGCGGGGCGAAACGTGCGGTGATCGCAGGTCTGCTGGCGGCCTCCGCTTCCGGGCTGCTTTATTTGTGCTCGCTCTGGATCGGCAACGCGGCGGAAGCCTCGGTCGTGGTGCTCCTGCTTGGGCGTGCCGTGCTGGGAGCCGCGGAAAGTTTCATCATTACGGCAGCGGTCAGTTGGGGATTGGCGATTGTCGATCCCCGGAACACCGGCAAGGTCATCGCTTGGGTGGGGTCCGCGATGTTCGCCGCCTTCGCGATTGGCGCGCCGATTGGTTCTGCGCTCTACGCCGGCTTCGGTTTTGTAGCGATCGCGCTCACCACGGCGCTGGCTCCCCTGGCGACGCTGCTGCTCATCGCTCCTGTTCCCGCTGTCCTACCGGTGCAGCGCGCCCGCTTTTCGTTTGCCGACGTGGTCGGGCGAGTGTGGATACCGGGTCTCGGCTCGGCGCTCGGCAGCGTCGGCTTCGGCGCCGTGACCACGTTCGCCGTGCTCCTGTTCGCCGATCGCGTCTGGGCCAACGGGTGGCTCGCCTACACTGCCCACGCCGTTGGATTCATTCTGGCGCGCCTGTTCTTCAGCCATACGGCTGACCGGATTGGCGGTGCCAAAATCGCGTTGATCTGCGTATTGATCGAAACAGCCGGTCAGGCGTTGATGTGGCGTGCCGCGCGTCCCGAATCGGCTTTGTTCGGGGCCGCGCTCACCGGATTCGGGTTTTCGTTGGTCTATCCCGGCTTCGGCGTCGAAGCGGTCCGCCGGGTGCCGGCACAGAGCCGTGGCTTGGCCATGGGAGCCTACACCGCCTTTCTCGACCTGGCTCAGGGTCTGGCAAGCCCGGCGCTCGGCTTGGTCGCGAAGGGGGCCGGCCTGAACGTCGTGTTTCTGGTCAGCGCCATCACCGTACTCTGCGCTGCGTTCGTCGCGTCATGGCTGATGATGAACCCGCCAACCGTCGGAGGACAGCAGCAATGAAGCTTCTCGCGGCAGCCGTACTTTCGTTTTCGATCGTCGCCGCCGCGGCGAACGGTCAACAGACAATCATCGAAGGAGTAAAAGTTATGCCCACGACCGAAGACATTCGCGCCGTCGCGCCCGCCCTCGAAAAATATGCGAAGGACGTCGTGCGCGGCGATCTCTGGAAGCGGCCGGGACTGCCCGCGCGCGACCGAAGCATCGTCACGGTCGCCGCGCTCATCGCGCGCGATCAGACGGTCGAACTGCCGTACTATCTCAACCTCGCGCTCGACAACGGCGTGAAGCCGGCCGAACTCTCGGAGATCATTACGCACCTGGCATTCTACACCGGCTGGGCCAACGCAATGGATGCGGTCGCTGCGGCCAAGGACGTGTTCAAGAGCCGCAACATCGGCGCCGACCAGCTTCCGCCGGCCTCCGGTCCCCAGCTTCCCCTCGATGAGGTGGCAGAAGCACAGCGGGCGACGCGAGTCGGCGAGCAGTTCGGCAAGATCACACCCAGTCTCGTCCAGTACACGACAGATGTGCTGTTCCGCGATCTCTGGCTGAGGCCGGGGCTCGCGCCGCGCGACCGTAGTCTCGTTACGGTCAGCGCCCTCGTCGCGACCGGCCAGGTCGCGCAGATCACCTACCATCTGAACCGGGCGATGGATAACGGGTTGACCAAGGAGGAAGCCGGTGAGGTCGTCGGACATCTTGCATTCTATGCGGGTTGGCCCAACGCGTTCTCGGCGGCGCCGGTGGCCAAGGAAGTCATTGAGAAGCGGCCTCGGTAGCGATGTCGCCGTACTCCCGTCGACAGGCCATCGTCTTGGTCGCCGGTTTCACAGCGTCAGCGGCACTGGACGCCCATGCCAAAGATTCGACCACGCAAAGGAACGCAGTCATGGACATCGACATCAAACGAAACGGTTCTCGCCCCTCGACCAAGGGGAATGCCGACTGGTTCACCGGTTCGGTCCGGGTGGATCCTCTCTTCCAGGCTCCGGACCCGGGCCGAGTGAGCGGCGGTCAGGTCACCTTCGAACCCGGTGCTCGAACGGCTTGGCACACGCATCCGCTCGGGCAAACGCTGGTGGTCACCGCCGGTCTCGGATGGGTGCAGCGCGACGGCGGACCGATCGAAGAGATCCGCGCCGGTGACGTGGTGTGGTTTCCGCCGGGCCTCAAGCATTGGCATGGAGCTTCGCCTACGACGGCCATGACGCACATCGCCATTCAGGAATCCCTTGACGGAAAGAACGTCGATTGGATGGAGAAGGTCGCCGACGACCAATACCGGAAGTGAGATCCGAGATGCGCTGGGACGGCGATGAACTGCGCAAGATCGCCGACGCTGACGACTTGCATGTCTCCCCGTTCAGGGAGGACCGCACGACGTATGGAACGCCGACGTGGATATGGTCCGTGGCGGTCGACGGCGCGCTCTACGTTCGCGGCTACAACGGACAGGACTCACAATGGTACCGGGCCGCTGCGCCGGAGAATGCCGGGCGGATCCTGGCCGCCGGGGTCACCAAGGAAGTGACGTTCGAGCCGGTCGAAGGGCCAGTCTTGGATACGATCGACGGTGCCTATCGTGCGAAGTATCGCGGCAATCGATATCTCGAACCGATGATCGGGGCGCGCGCCCGTGCCGCGACCCTTAGGATCATGCCACTCGACGGGAGCAGGTCATGAATACGATGCAGTTCTTCGTCTACGGCGCATCTGTGCTGGCTACAGCGCTTGGCGCCGCCGTCGCCCAGGAAGCGGGCGGAGAGTACGTCCAGGTGGCGGAGATCGAGGTCGATCCCGCTCAATTGGACGCCTACAGGGCCGCAGTCCAAAAGCAGATAGACGCGGCGATCCAAAAAGAGCCGGGCGTCCTGGTGCTTTACGCGGTGTCTGAAAAGGACGACTCGAGCCGCGTCAAAGTATTCGAGATCTACCGCGACAGGAGGGCATACGAAGCGCACCTCGGATCAGAGCATTTCAAGAAATACAAATCGACTGTGGAGAAAATGGTGAAGTCGCTCAAGCTGGTACAGGCGACGCCGATCGCTCTTGGAGCCAAAACGAAGTGAGTTGGTTATGATGAATCCGACTTATGATTTCAGTGGCCAAGTCGCTTTGGTAACCGGGGCGAGTTCGGGCATGGGACTGGCGACCGCGGAAGCTTTCGCCACTTCCGGAGCGGCCGTCGTTCTCGCCGACATTAACAAACGGGCATTGAAGGCGGCGACCGACAGACTGACGTCAGTCGGGCGTAAGGTCCTGGGTCTGGTCTGCGATGTCTCGGACGAGACTCAGGTCGCAAACATGATCGAGCGGACGGTGGCGCACTTTGGCAGGCTCGATATGGCCTTCAACAACGCGGGCATCCAGGTGCCGCCCAGCGATGCTGCGGACGAGACCGCGGAGAACTTCGATCGGGTGAATGGAATAAACCTTCGCGGTGTCTGGGCCTGCATGAAGCACGAATTGCAACAGATGAGGACGCAGGGAAACGGAGCCATCGTGAATTGCTCGTCGCTGGGTGGTCTCGTCGGATTGCCCAGTCGCGCCGCCTATCACGCTTCCAAGCATGGTGTGATCGGTCTTACGAGGAGTGCGGCGATGGAATACGCGCCGCGCGGCATCAGGATCAACGCCGTCTGCCCCGGCACGATCAACACCCCGATGGTCGCCGACATGCTCAAGGAGCAGGCCGATGCGATGAAGGAGATCATGCGCGACCAGCCGATCGGACGACTAGGCGAATCCGACGAGATCGCGGCCGCCGTCCTCTGGCTATGCAGCCCGGGCGCCACCTTCGTCCTCGGCGTCGCGTTGCCGGTGGACGGCGGCTTTACCGCGCATTGAAGCTTAGGGCGGAGGGGCGCAGTGGTAGTCACCCTAGTGGTGTCGCTCCGACGGCACGATCGGATTTGTCCTGACGCCGCGGGATTTCTTCTTTGGTGATTGCTGGCGCGCGGTTTACAGACTCCGGTCGTTTGGGCTGTAAAAGGTACAAGTGAGGTATCGAGAAACTGAATAGCTGAACGCATCGCTCTCGCCACCGGCGTGACCGGCCGGGACGGCGCCTATCTCGCCGAATACCTGCTGTCGCTCGGTTATGTCGTGCACGGCATCAAGCGGCGCTCGTCCTTGTTCAACGCCGCGCGCGTCGACCATTTCTGCCAGGCCCCGCATGTCGGCATGCCGTTCCTGATGCACTATGGCGACATGAGGGACTCGAGCCGTCTGATCCGCCGGGTGCAGCGACACGCTGCGCGCCGAGTTCATCTCCGACAACATCGCGATTGCCGCGAACGTGATGGAGACCTATTCGGGTGCGGACCTGGTCAACGTCGGCAGCGGCGAGGACATCATCATCGCCGAGTTCGCGCGGGTCGTGGCTGACGTCGTCGGTTACGGCGGCGGGATCAGTTTCGACACCTGGCGTCCAGATGGAACACCGCGCAAGCTGCTCGATGTCAGCCGTCTCGCCAAGCTCGGCCGGCGCGTCCAATCTCCCTAGGAACCATCCCTTCCAGCACGAGTTGGCCGATCGGGTGGGCAAGAGGGTCACACGAGGCCAACCGTGCAAGAAGCTGTGCGCGTGCGTTCCACCGCGCAAATCGCGGGTCATCCGATTCATCCGATGCTGGTGCCGATACCGATCGCGTGCTTCATCGGCGCCTTGCTGACCGACATAGCCTATGTCGTCAGCGCCGAGATCATGTGGGCGGATTTCTCCGCCTGGCTTCTGGTCGTCGGCGTCATCTTTGGCGTGCTGGCGGCGATTGCGGGCCTGACCGACTTCCTCGGCAACCGCCTGGTGCGGGCGCAGCCACCGGCCTGGCCGCATCTGATCGGCAATGCGGTGGCGCTGATCCTGGCGATCGTCAATGCGCTGGTCCACACGCGTGATGCCTGGACCTCGGTGTGGCCGACCGGGCTCATTCTTTCGGTGATCACCGTGCTGATCTTGCCGGTCACCGGCTGGCTCGGCTGGGCGATGGTGTACCGCCACGGCGTGGGAGTTGCGCGATGATGTCCCTGCTTGTCCGCGCCTTGCTGTGCTCCTCGTTTCTGTGTCTTGCCGGTTGCGATGACGGCAGCGGTGATCCCAAAGCGCAGATCGGCGCCAACCCGACGCTCCCCGACATTCAGCAATATCTGCTGCCGCCGATGCACATCGCGCGCATCGTCGGCTGGAAGAAGGACGAGACCCCGACCGTCGCGCAGGACCTGCAGGCCAAGGCCTTTGCGACGGGCTTGCAGCATCCGCGTTTCCTCTACGTACTTCCCAACGGCGACGTTCTGGTCGTGGAATCCAAGGCGCCGAAGGGCGCCGCGATCAAGCGGCCCAAGGAGATCGTGATGGGATACATCGAGTCCTGGGCGACCTCCGGCGGCGATACCGGCGAGAGTAACCGCATCACGCTGCTGCGCGACACAAATGGCGACGGCGTGCCGGATACGCAGAGCGTCTTCCTCGACCATCTCAACTCGCCGTTCGGCGTCGCGCTGGTCGGCAACGACCTCTACGTCGCCAACACCGATGCGATCGTCAAATATCCCTACACCGAAGGCGACACCAGGATCACTGCGCCCGGCACGGTGCTGACGCCGCTGCCGGGCGGGCCGATCGACCATCACTGGACCAAGAGCCTGGTCGCGAGCCCGGACGGTTCAAAGCTCTATGCCGGCGTCGGCTCCAACAGCAACATCACCGAGAACGGCATGGAGGCCGAGCACAATCGCGCCAACATTCTCGAGGTCGATCGCGCCAGCGGCCGCTGGCGCATCTTCGCAAGCGGCCTGCGTAATCCCAACGGTCTCAGCTTCGAGCCGCAGACCGGCGCGCTGTGGACGGTGGTGAACGAGCGCGACGAGCTCGGCCCCGATCTCGTCCCCGACTACATGACATCGGTGAAGGACGGCGGCTTCTATGGCTGGCCCTACAGCTATTACGGCCAGCACGTCGATCCCCGCGTCAAGCCGGAGCGGCCGGACCTCGTGGCCAAGGCGATCGTGCCGGACTATGCCCTCAGCTCGCATGTCGCCCCGCTCGGAATGGCTTTCTCCACCGGCACCAGCCTGCCGAGCGCCTATCGCGGCGGGGCTTTCGTCGGCGAGCACGGCAGTTGGAACAGGCAGGTCTTGAATGGCTACAAGGTCGTGTTCGTGCCTTTCGCGGATGGCAAGCCGAGCGGGCCGGCGCAAGACATCGTCACCGGCTTCCTCAACAACGACGGTCAGGCACGCGGCCGTCCCGTCGGCGTCGCCATCGACAAGTCCGGTGCGCTGCTGGTCGCCGACGACAGCGGCAACACGGTGTGGCGCGTGACCGCCGCGCACTCGCAGGTGACGCAACGTTAAGCTCGCCGGCGCGTTGTTGAGCAGACGATCTTTGAAAGGCAAGCCAGGAGTCGGACAATGGGCCTTGCTCAATACGCCATCGTGCCGGTGCAGGACGAATGGGGCGTGCTGCATGACGGCACCGTCAACGGCAAATACGCAACCAAGGAATCCGCGTTCGAATCGGCGGTGGCCGCCGCTTCGCTGGCGCTGCGTCAGGGGCATGAGGTTCATGTCAGTGTGCCCGGCCGCGAGGCCAGCGAAAACGCGCTCGGCGTTTGATTTGCGCGCGCGTGCCTTCGGGCGAAGTTCCACAAGGAGGCCATGATGACCAAGCCTCGCGAGCAAAACGGCGTCGAGCCGCCCCGGTCCGAAGACGATATCCAGCGCGACCAGCTCGGTCCGCGCGGGGTGCCTGGTGCGCCGGATCCGGCCAAGATGACGCCCCAACGCGACAAGAAGACGCCGAAGCATATCGATCCCGGCCACACATCCTGAGTGGGCGTGCTCTGCGGCTGACGCCGCCTTGCCATTC
Organism: Bradyrhizobium sp. 139; assembly: GCF_023074175.1. Taxonomy (GTDB): domain Bacteria; phylum Pseudomonadota; class Alphaproteobacteria; order Rhizobiales; family Xanthobacteraceae; genus Bradyrhizobium. Next base: position 318,316 of record NZ_JADPKS010000107.1, on the reverse strand, counting down.
GGAACCGCCATTCCCGATTGTCATTTCCAAGCGTAAGACTGCTCCACGGGCGTGATCTGGCGGGCTGGCGACGGAATGCGGTTCTTGAAATCTGACAGCAGGCTCATCGGCCTCCTGCTGGTGCTTGCGGTGACTCAACTCGTTGGATGGGGCACCGTCGGGCTTCCCGCCATCGTCGGGCGCGATCTCGCAGCCGATCTCGGCATGAGCCTGCCGGTGGCGTTCGCCGGCACCTCCGTGCTCTACGTGTCGATGGGGCTGTGCGCTCCCTGGCTGGCAAAATCCTTTGCGCGGCATGGCGCGCGGAACGTCATGATGGCTGGGACCGTCGTCGCCATCCCCGGCTACGTTCTGCTGTCCTTCGCCAGCGAACCGATGCTCTATTTCGCCGCCTGGGTCGTGCTCGGCATCGCCGGCAGCGCCACGCTCTCGACCGGCGCCTATATCATGCTGAACGAGGTCGCCGGGCGCAGCGCCAAGAACGCTATCGGCGCGCTGATGCTGGTGACGGGTCTCTCCAGCAGCATCTTCTGGCCGACCACGTCGTTTCTCAGTGGTCTGCTCGGCTGGCGCGGGACCTGCCTTGTCTACGCGGCCATGATGGCCGTCATCAACCTTCCACTCTACGCGTTTCTCGCACCGCGCCGGAAAATTGCCAGGGATGATGGTGGTGAGCCGGCCAAGGCTGCGCCACCGGCCGCCATTCCCAAGACCACCTTCAGCCTCGTCGTCGCCGCGATCACGCTGAACGCCTTCGTCAATTTCGGTATCGGCGCCATCATGATCGAGCTGCTCCGGGCGGAGGGGTTGGCGCCCGCGCAGGCACTCGCGTTCGGTTCGATGCTGGGCGTGATCCAGGTCAGCGCCCGCGGGCTGGATTTCCTCGGCGGCGGGCGATGGGACGGCATCACGACCGGACTCGTGGCGGGCACGGCATTGCCCGTGGCCATGCTGCTCCTGATGACGAACGAGGGTGCGACCTGGGCCGTTGCGGTCTTCATCCTGCTCTACGGCGCCGGCAGCGGCGCGATGGCGGTGGCGCGGGCAACGATCCCGCTCGTGTTCTACGACCAGGCCGAGTTCGCCAAGGCGATGTCGATGATCGCTCTGCCGCTTAATCTCGCGTCCGCGATCTCTCCGCCGCTCCTTGTCGGCCTGCTCACCCAGTTCGGCAGCCGCGGTGCGCTCGGTCTCACCTTTGTCTTCTCCTGCGCGACGGTGCTGATCCTGGTCCTGCTCGGCCGCCGGCGGCCGCGAATCGCCGCGGCGGCGCCGACCTGAGCCGTTGAGGTCATATTCGCGGCGCGGAATTCGTCGCCGCCGGCTGGCTCCGCTGCCGGGCAGGAGGATGCCGGTATGCCGCCAGTGCAGGGCTCACGGCGCAAAAATAGTGTATCGGCAGGGAGCGTGGTCCGCTGCGAGCCGCCGCGCCAAGATCCAGTTCCCCGGAGGAAATCGACATGTCGGCCCTGCCGCTTTCAGGCATCAAGATCCTTGACCTCACCCGCGTGCTTGCCGGGCCCTTGTCGGCCCAGATGCTGGGCGATCTCGGCGCGGAGGTGATCAAGATCGAGCGGCCGGGCACCGGTGACGACGCGCGCGCCTTCGGCCCGCCCTATCTGGCCGATCCCGAAGGCAAGGCGAACAACAACAATTCATTCTATCTCTGCGCCAACCGCAACAAGAAGTCCGTCACGGTCAACATCGCCAAGCCCGAGGGGCAGGCGATCATCCGCGAGCTCGCCAAGGACGCCGACGTCTTCATGGAAAACTACAAGGTCGGCGATCTCAAGCGTTACGGCCTCGACTACGAGACGATCAAGGCGATCAACCCCGGCATCATCTATTGCTCGGTGACCGGCTTCGGCCAGACCGGCCCCTACGCGCCGCGCGCCGGCTACGACGCCATCCTGCAGGCGATGGGCGGCCTGATGAGCGTCACCGGCCATATCGACGGCGAGCCCGGCGAGGGCCCGATGAAGGTCGGCCCGTCGATCGTCGACTACATGACCGGCATGAACACCTCGACCGGGATTCTCTCGGCGCTCTATCATCGCGACGTCAATGGCGGGCAAGGACAGCACATTGACGTCTGCCTGTTCGATACCGTCATCGCATCGTTGTCGCACTGGCTCCAGATCTACCTCGTCAACGGCAAGACACCGCCGCGTCGCGGCACCTGGGGCAATGGTGGCATGCCGGCCGGCGTGTTCCGCTGCACCGACGGCGAACTGATGCTGGTGGTCGGCAATGACGGCCAGTTCCAGCGTACCTGCGCCGTGCTCGGCGAGCCCGAGCTCGCCAATGACAAGCGCTTCATCAAGAACAACGACCGCGTCGTGCATGGCAAAGAGATCATGGCCATCTTCGCCGGGCTGTTCCTGAAGAAGCCGGTGGCCTATTGGCTGGAAAAGCTGGAGGAGGCCGGCGTGCCGTCAGGTCCGATCAACAATTTCGAGCAGGTGTTCAGCGATCCGCACGTGCAATCGCGCGGCATGCGGGTGAAGGTCAACCATCCCTTCGAACCCGATCTCTCGCTGATCCGCAACGCGCTGACCCTCTCCGAGACCCCGATCGAGACATATCGCGCCCCGCCGCTGCTAGGGGAGCACACGCAGGAAGTTCTCGGCGGGAAACTCGGCTATGATGAGGGCAAGATCGAAACGCTGAAGCAGCAGGGTATTATCTAGCGTCGCCACGCAATCTCTATATGTCGAAGGGCGCGCTGGCGAAGATCAATGCCGAACCGGTCGCGCATGCCTCAGGCATCCTCAAGAGCCTCGTTGCGAGCGCGAACGACGCGCGCGCCATGCCCGGCCTTGCCTGAGGCTTGCGCGCAATCCCAGATAAACCCGGTCCGTACTCGCACAGGCTTCCGCTTCGTGCGCGACTCTGGTTCGATCTCTCCAATCGAGCTCGGGAGGGAAGTGGAATGTCCTACACGATCGGGTTTCAGGCCAAGAACCAGAAGGCAATTCTGGCGACCGAGGCAGCAACGGCCAATCAGGCCGTCGCCATCATTGCCGCGCTGCGGCAAAGCGCCGACGAAATAAAGTTCATCCGCTCGCCCCAGGAAGGCGAGATGGGCATCGAGATGCTGCTGCTGCTCGCCAAGGAAGAGGCCGAGGAGATGCCGCAGGGGGCGTAAAACGCCGACGACCACCATTCGATCAGAAGCGAAGCATGCCGGCTGCAAGATAATGTAGCCAGGCGTTGTTCACGCTCCAACCGAAGGTGGCCGCCGATGAAACGCGAAGTGCTCCGTGTCGAACCGATCTCGACGTTTCTTGATCGCTGGAAGGCGCCGACCTCGCCGGTGACGCGGGCCGGCAGCATGATCTTCGTCGCCGGCCTGCCGCCGTTCGACCCCGAGACGGGCGAGATTGCGGAAGCGCCGATCGAGCGGCAGAGCGAACTCGTCATGGAGCAGATGAAGCTCTGCCTGGAGACGGCCGGCGCCTCCCTGGATAACGTCATGAAGTGCAACGTCTACTGCACCTCGACAAAACACTTCGCTGCGTTCAATGCGGTCTATGCGCGCTACTTTCCGATTGATCCGCCGGCGCGGATCTTCGTCTGCACGCCGGAATGGTTCGGCCCCTTCGACGTCGAGATCGATTGCATCGCGATGATGTGAGCGCTAGCGCGCGTCCCTCGCCAGCGCGCGCGCCGGCGCCCTTGTCTCGGCCCGTCCCGCTGTCAGCGCCATCGTCGCGACGCTGACCACGCGCGCGACGACGTTCTCGACGTCGTCGAGATCGCATTTGCCTTCGGACAGCTTTGTCAGCCGCTCGCTCTCGCGGATGGTGTGGTGCGCCATCGCGAGCGCGAAGTTCAGACCCCAGTAGATATCGACGTCGTTGCGGTCGGGCAGAGACCTTCGCATCGCGCCGACGAATTTCCGCAGATGGTCGATCTCGCGGTTCTTGATGCGGCGGATCGGCGGCACGGATTCGATCGAGGCGCGGATCATGAAGCGCGCCGCGGTGGAGCGCTGGTTTTCCGGGCCGAGGCAACCGCGCAAGGTCGGGCCGACGAGGGCGCGCAAGATCACCTCGATCGGCGCGCGACCGCCGCCTTGCTCTTCCGCGGCCTTCAACTCGCGCAGGCGTTCGCGGTTGGTGGCGATCGAGCGGGAGACGAACAGTTCCGCGATCAACTCGTCCTTCGAACCGAAATGATAGTTCACCGCAGCCAAATTGACATTGGCCTCCGCGACGATGTCGCGCAGCGTCACGTCGCCAAAGCCGCGATCGGCATAGAGCCGTTCGGCGGCGGCGAGGATGGCTGATCTTGTATGATCGCTGGCCATGGGTGCCCTCAGGGAGGGGAGTTGCAATTCAAACACTTGTATGAAACTATCGTTTGAAGGCCGGAGAAAGTCAATCCGCAATCGAGACTCGTTCGCAACTCGCGAACCGGTTGGTGAAGCTCGCAAGGCTCGTGCATTCGCGCTTGCGGGCCGCGCGAGGCGGGAGGACAGTCCGGCGCAAAACAGGTTCGCCAAAGCAGGCTTGCCAAAACAGGCTTGCAAAGCTTGCAAAGAGAGAAACGAGGAGCGTCCCATGGATTTCGATCTGTCCCCCAAGCAGAAGGAATGGCTCGACCGCGTGCAGTCCTTCATGACCAAGCACGTGCGTCCGGCGGTGCCTGTTTACAACGAGCAGGATCACAGCGGCGAGCGCTGGAAGGTCATCCCGGTGCTGGAAGACCTCAAGAAGAAGGCCAAGGCCGAAGGCCTCTGGAACATGTTCATGCCGCCGAACGAGCATGAGGATGACGAATTCCGCGGCGCGGGATTGACCAATCTCGAATACGCGTTGCTGTCGGAGCAGATGGGCCACATCTCCTGGGCTTCGGAAGTCTTCAACTGTTCCGCGCCCGATACCGGCAACATGGAAGTGTTCATGCGCTACGGCTCCAAGGAGCAGAAGCGCAAATGGCTGCGCCCGCTGATGGACGGCGAGATCCGCTCCGCGTTCCTGATGACGGAACCGGCCGTGGCCTCGTCTGACGCCACCAACATCGAGACCAGCATCAAGCGCGACGGCGATCACTACGTCATCAACGGCCGCAAATGGTGGTCGTCGGGCGTCGGCGATCCCCGCTGCAAGATCGCGATCCTGATGGGCAAGACCGATCCGTCACTCGCCAAGCATCAGCAGCAGTCGCAGATCCTGGTTCCGCTCGACACTCCCGGCATCAAGGTCGAGAAGATGCTGCCCGTGTTCGGCTTCGATGATGCGCCGCACGGCCACGCCCAGGTGCTGCTCGAAAACGTGCGCGTGCCGAAGGAGAACATTTTGCTCGGCGAGGGCCGCGGCTTCGAGATTGCGCAGGGCCGCCTCGGTCCCGGCCGTATCCACCACTGCATGCGCACCATCGGCAAGGCCGAGGAGGCGCTGGAGAAAATGGTAAAGCGGCTCACCTCGCGCACCGCCTTCGGCAAGCGGATCGTCGAGCATTCGGTGTGGGAGCAGCGCATCGGCGAGGCCCGCACCAATATCGAGATGACGCGGCTGCTGTGCCTCAAGGCCGCCGACATGATGGACAAGGTCGGCAACAAGACCGCGCAGGCCGAGATCGCCATGATCAAGGTCGCAGCGCCCAACATGGCGCTGAAGATCATCGACGAGGCGATCCAGGCGTTTGGCGGCGCGGGCGTGTCGGACGAAGCCGGCCTTGCCAAGGACTACGCCCACATCCGCACACTCCGTCTCGCCGACGGCCCGGACGAGGTGCACAATCGCGCCATTGCCAGGCTTGAAGTTCGGAAGTATGCAAATTCTCCAAGTCGTTAAGCAAATCATCAGGAGGGAGAGCCCTGCGGCGCTCCCGACTTGAAGAAATGACAAGGCATGATCCGCTTTCGGTGACCACTTGACGCAAGTGCGTCAGCGGTGACCGATTAGGATCGTGCTCGACCTGAAATGGTCAGGACTGAAGAGGGAGCGTCATCGTGGCTGACGGCGTCAGGAAAGACGAAGAGTTCTCGGGCACCAAGCCGGTCGAGGAGCGGCATCGTTTCGACGAGCTGCGCCTGGAAGCATGGATGCGCGACAACGTCGAAGGCTTTGAAGGCCCGTTGGTGATCCTTCAATTCAAGGGTGGCCAATCCAATCCGACCTACCGGCTGAACACGCCGAACCGGTCCTACGTGATCCGCCGCAAGCCGTTCGGCAAATTGTTGCCGTCGGCGCACGCGGTCGATCGCGAATATCGCGTCATTGCGGCCCTTGGAAAGCAGGGCTTTCCGGTCGCGCGCGCCTACGCGCTGTGCCAGGACGACAGCATCATCGGCGCCGCTTTCTACATCATGTCGATGGAAGACGGTCGGGTGTTCTGGGATCCGACGCTGCCGAGCCAGACGCCGGAAGATCGCCGAAAAATCTTCACCAGCAAGATCGAGACGCTGGCAAAGCTCCACATGTACGATCCCACCGCGATCGGCCTTGGCGAGTTCGGCAAGCCCGGCAATTATTTCGCGCGCCAGATCGATCGCTGGACCAAGCAGTATCGCGCGTCCGAGACCCAGCACATTCCGGAGTTCGAGAAGGTCGCCGCATGGCTGCCGAAGACCGTGCCGGAGCAGGCGCGGGTCTCGATCGTCCACGGCGACTACCGCCTCGACAACATGATTTTCCACGCGACGGAACCGCGCGTGCAGGCCGTGCTCGATTGGGAATTGTCGACGCTCGGCGATCCCATGGCCGATTTCACCTATCTGTTGATGCAGTGGATCATGCCGGGCCTGCACGGCGCCGACCTCGAGGCGCTCAACATCCCGAGCGTGGAGGAGGCGGCGCAGATTTATTGCAACGTCACCAAGATGACGGTGCCTGATCTCAACTGGTACTTCGCCTATAATCTGTTCCGCCTCGCCGGCATTACCCAAGGCATCGCCGGCCGCGTCCGTGACGGCACCGCCGCGAATGCCAAGGCGCTCGAATCCGCCAAGCGCACCGTGCCGCTGTCGCAGGCGTCATGGGACTACGCGCAGAAGGCGGGCGCGGTTTGAACGAGATGAAGGCGCGGTCGGTGGCTGCGCCTTTTGCTTGGAGCTTCGTAGCCCGGATGAGCGAAGCGATACCCGGGACAGCGGTCCCGCATGTCGCTTTGCTCATGCGGGCCACGCAGCTCCTGTAGGGTGGGCAAAAGCGCGTAGCGCTGTGCCCACCATCTCTCCGCGATTGCGGCGAAAGTGGTGGGCACGCTTCGCTTTGCCCGCCCGAAAGTGGTGGGCACGCTTCGCTTTGCCCGCCCTACGGCAGCATCGCCTGCGATTCCGCCTTCGCGCAATGCGCGATCAGTCTCTCCACGAACCCCGCGCACTTCTCCAACTCCGCCATCTCCACGAACTCGTCCGGCGTGTGCGCCTGCGCGATCGCGCCGGGGCCGATCACGACTGACGGGATGTCGGCCATGCTGGCAAACAAACTCGCTTCGGTGCCGAACGCGACCTTGGCGTGGTCGTTGCGGCCCGCAAGGCTCTTGGCCAGCGTGACGATTGTCGCATCGGCGGCGGTGTCGAGCGCGGGATAGTCGAGGATCTCCTCGAAATCGATGGCGCACTCTGGGTGTCGCGCCTTCATCGCGGGTTCGATCTCGGCCTTGGCCCAGGCGACGATCGCATCCGTCACCTCGCGCGACTCGGTGATACCGATGCCGCGGCATTCGAAATCCACCGTGCAGGTGTCGGGCACGATGTTCAGCGCGGCGCCGCCATGCACGATGCTGGTGAGCAGTGTTGAATGCGGAACGTCGTAGAGACTGACGGTTGATCGCACTGCTGCGAGCGCCACGGCGCGGCGGCGGATCTCGACGATCAGCTCGGCCGCATATTCGATCGCATTGACGCCGTCGGGCGCGATCGAGGAGTGGCGGGCGAGACCGCGGAAGGTCGCGCGTACGCCGTGCTTGCCCTTGTGGCCGATGATGACCTTCATCTCAGTCGGCTCGCCGATGAAAGCGCCGAGCGGTTTTATCCGTTTCTTCGCGACCTCGCGCAGCATGGGCCGCACGCCGACGCAGCCAATCTCCTCATCATAGGAGATCGCAAGATGAATCGGCGTTGCAAGCTTCGCCTCCAGCATCTCCGGCACCATGGCAAGGCACACCGCGACAAAGCCCTTCATGTCGGTCGTGCCGCGGCCGTAGAGCTTGCCATCGCGTTCGACGAGCTTGAACGGATCGTGGCTCCAGTCCTGGCCCGCGACCGGCACGACGTCGGTATGGCCGGACAGCACGAGACCAGGGCGATCCTCGGGGCCGATCGTGACCCAGAGCGAGGCTTTCTGGCCGGTCTCATCGACGATGCGCTCGCTGTTGACGCCGAACGCGGCGAGATAGCTCTCGATATGCGCGATCAGGGGCAGGTTGGAGCGATCGCTGATCGTGTCGAAGCCGACGAGGTCGGCGAGCAGCTTGCGGATACGGTCGGGTCTTGAGCTTGGCATTGTCACGTTCTTGTCAGAGGAAGATGGAGGCTGAGGCGCTTGCATGAACCATACCAATGTTGCGGCCGATCGGGCAAATCAACACAGGCCTGTAGCCCGGATGGAGCGAAGCGCAATCCAGGGCCAGTACCTCCATGGATGGAATCCCGGATTGCGCTGCGCTCCATCCGGGCTACGAGGTGTTGCGTTCCTGTCGGGCAAAACACGCGAGCCGCAGGTCAATGCGTACCATCGAAAATATTCCACTTTACCGAAATTCGGAAATGGCGTATGTGTCGCCGCAACCCGGCCCAAGGAAGAGGGGCGTATCGCGATCGTCACGAACGCGGGCCGGACGGCGGTGGACGTTGGTTACATCGGCGCGAAGGGTTTCGCAGGGCGGGCAATCGTGAGCGAGGACGTCGCGCGCACGACCGGTGTGATCGGCGTACGGCAAAATCGTGTGGTCCTGACGCCCGGGGTCTGTGCGTCAAGTCTTGTGGTGATGTGTGTTGCCCGACCGGGCGCGCGCATCAGCTATCGGCAAGGCGACGGGGGCAATAGTGCATCGCTCCCCGGGGAGAGCACGACATAAGTCGTAAAACCACTGCGCAGGGAAGGCCGGACGTTTTGGCTTCACCTGTATGCCGCTGTGCAGACTTCTCGCTACAACTTCGCACAGTGGACCGCGGGTGCCAGCCGGCGCCCGGTCTTCCCTGCGCCCTTTTCAATCGAGGGCAAGGCGACGAAGCAAAGCTCGGGCGAAACAAGCCGCGAGAGGGCGAAGGTGTGTCTATTGAAGAGAGGTCTCGTGCCCCGGACGCTGCGCAGCACGACGTGATGCGCTGCAGAGCCGGGGCCCATGCAGCAGTGATTGCCGTGGCATCCTGGGTCCCGGCTCTGCGCAGCAGCGTAAGAACACTGCAGCGCGTCCGGGACACGAGAGCGCGCGTGCTAGACCGGCTTGCCCGTATACGGCATCGACGCCGTCAGACCGCCATCCACCGGGAATGCCTGGCCGTTCACATACGACGCTTCGTCGCTGGCCAGAAACAGCCCCATCGCCGCGAGCTCGTGCGGCTGGCCGGGGCGCTTGAGCGGGTTGAGCTGGCCGATCTTGTCAGCGGTGCCGCGCTCCTTGGCGCGATCGAAGATCGGCTTGGTCATGCCGGTCTCGATCAGGCCCGGGCACACCGCGTTGATGCGCACGCCGGTGCCGGTGAGCGAATACGCCGTGGTCTGCACCAGGCTGATCACCCCGGCCTTGCTCGCGGCATAGGGATGACCGCTGGCGCCGGCCTTCAGGCCCGCGACGGACGCCGTCAGCACGATCGCGCCGGACTGCTGCTTCACCATGTGCGGCATCGCATGCTTCACCGCGAGGAACGGCCCGATCAGATTGATCCGCAAAACCTCCTGCCATTGCTCGACGGTCTGCTCGCCGAGCGGGACGAGTCCGCCGCTGACGCCCGCATTGGCCCAGATCACGTCGAGCCGGCCGTGCGTCTTCACCGCCTTGTCGATCACGGCCATGACGTCCTTTTCGGAGCCCGCGTCCGCCACCACGGCTTCCGCGACACCGCCGGCCTTCTTCACCTCGTCGACGGTCTCCTTCACCGCCTCGGTGCGATCGACCGCGAGCAACTTCGCGCCTTCCCTGGTGAACAAGAGCGCAGCCGCGCGGCCGATGCCGCTGCCGGCGCCGGTGATGATGACGGATTTGCCTTGCAGACGGCCCATGCGTTTCTCCCTTTGGTTCGGACGCGACGCTTGCCGCGCGACGGAATTTCAAACAAGATTTCAAACGGTAAAGTGTCTTGAGACACGTTCGCTACTGACGTACAGCGACATCAAACGGGATGGAAGAGCTTCGATGGCAGGTGCAGACAAGCCCAATGTGGTCACGACACGCTGGTGGTGGGTCCGTCACGCGCCGGTGCGCAATGACGGCGGCAATATTTACGGACAGTCCGACATCGCCTGCGACACCAGCGACGCTTACGTCTTCAACGCTGTTGCCAGGTTGCTGCCACGCAAGGCGGTCTGGTATTCGAGCAATCTGATGCGCACGCACCAGACCGCGGAAGCGATCTGGGCGGCCGGCTTCCCGCGGCCCGCGTCGATGAAATGGGAGGCGGACCTTGCCGAACAAAATCTCGGCCGCTGGCAGGGGATGAACCGCGCTCAGTTCATCGCCAGCCGTCCCGTCGGCGCGAGCTGGTTCGCCGACATCAACGAGCCCGCGCCCGGCGGCGAAAGTTTCATGGACCTCTACAACCGCACACGCCGCACCATCGAGCGGATCACCGTCGAGGCGGCCGGGCAGGACGTGATCGCGGTCGCACATGGCGGCACCATCAAGGCTGCGCTGGGGCTGGCCCTCGACGGCCAGCCGGAGCGGGGGCTGTCGTTCGACATCGACAATTGCTCGGTGACGCGGCTCGACTATTTCGCAAGCCCCGAGCGCACGGTCTGGCGGCTGCCGATGGTGAACCAGCAGCCGTGGATCGCTGACGATGCACACGCGGCGATGCACCAGCCGGCCGGACCGGAAGTCAAGAAGCTCGCCTGAGCAATTGCCGGGTCGCGCGGATGCGGCGTAAGCTTCAGGCCAATCAATTACATCGTACTCTGGGAGAGAAACATGACCTTGTTCGACATGAAGGGGAAAGTCGCCGTCATCACCGGTTCGACGCGCGGCATCGGGCTTGCGATCGCCGAGCGCATGGCCGAGCACGGCGCCAAGGTGGTGATCTCCTCGCGCAAGGCCGACGTCTGCGAGCAGGTTGCGAAGGGCATCAACGACAAGTTCGGTAAGGGCACGGCGGTCGCGATCGCTGCGAACATCTCGTCCAAGGAAAACCTGCAAAACCTGATCGACGAGAGCAACCGCGCATTTGGCAAGATCGACGTTCTGGTCTGCAACGCGGCCTCGAACCCATATTACGGTCCGCTCGCCGGCATCTCCGACGATCAGTTCAGGAAGATCCTCGACAACAACATCGTCGCCAACAACTGGCTGATCTCGATGGTGGTGCCGCAGATGATCGAGCGCAAGGACGGCTCGATCATCATCATCTCCTCGATCGGCGGATTGAAGGGCTCGACCATTCTCGGCGCCTACGCCATTTCCAAGGCCGCCGACATGCAGCTCGCACGCAATCTCGCCTGCGAGTACGGCAAGGACAATATCCGCGTGAACTGCATTGCGCCCGGCCTGATCAAGACCGATTTCGCCAAGGCGCTGTGGGACAATCCGGAGAACCTGAAAGCCTCGACCTCGCGCTCGCCGCTCTTGCGCATCGGCATCCCCGACGAGATCGCGGGCGCCGCAGTGTTCCTGGGATCGAAGGCCGGCGACTTCATGACCGGCCAGACCATGGTGATCGACGGCGGCGCGACGATTAGCTGAGGTAACAGCAGGTGTCGTCGCCCGCGAAGGCGGGCGATCCAGTACTCCGTGACAGACGTGATTGAATCGGGACGCCGCGGCGTACTGGATGCCCCCGCCTTCGCGGGGCATGACAGTGGGTGTGGGGATGCAGCGTCGCGCGTCAGCGACTGACTTTACTCCACCGCCGCGTAAACCAGATCCCGCACTAACGTCCGCGTGTAGTCGCGCTGCCCCGGTCCCTGGCTCATAAACACGACGAACAGATCCTCCTTCGGATCGATCCAGAAGAACGTCCCCGCAATGCCGCTCCAGAAATACTGGCCGACGCTGCCGGGGAAGGGCGCGATGCCGGCCTCGCGGCGCACCGCGAAGCCGAGGCCGAAACCGTGGCCGGGCGACAGGAGAGTGCCGTTGGTCACGACGTGAGGTCCGAGATGATCGGAGGCCATCAGCTCCAGCGTCTTGCGGCCGATGATCCTGTTGCCGTCGAGGGTGCCGCCATTGCGCAGCATCAGCGCGAAGCGGGCATAGTCCATGGTCGTGGAGACGAGGCCGCCGCCGCCGGACTCCATGATCGGCTGTTCGAGCATGTTGAACAGCGCGACCTTGTCGCCGGTCCAGGGATCGGCCGCGAACGGCTCGGCGAGCCGGCCGGCATTGGCCTCGCTGGTCACAAAGCCGGTCTCCGCCATCTGGAGCGGTGCGAGGATGCGCTCGGTGAGGTACGCGCCAAGCGATTTGCCGCTGACGACCTCGATGATGCGGCCGAGGATGTCGGTGGAGCGGCTGTAGTTGAACTCGTCGCCGGGGTGGCAGACCATCGGGAAGCTTGCGACCAGCGCGGCATGCTCGGCATTGGTGATCTTGCGGCTGCGCACCCGCGAATCCTGGTAGATCTTGTGTACGGGGCCGTCGCCCTGGTGCTCATAGGTCAGGCCCGAGGTGTGGCGGAGCAGGTCCTGCACCGTCATCGGCCGCCTGGGCGGAACCAGTTCCAGCTTGCCGCGGCTGACCACGCCGACCTTTTGGTCCGCGAACTCCGGAATGAACTTGGCGACGGGATCGCCGAGCAGGAGGCGGCCATCCTCGACCAGCGCCATGACGCCGACGGAGACGATCGGCTTGGTCATCGAGAAGATGCGGAAGATCGAATCAGTTGCCATGAGCGCGGAAGCAGCCGGGCTCTGCTTGCCGAGTGCCTCGAACCAGCCGACCTGGCCCCGCCGCGCCACCAGAACGGTGACGCCGGGAACGGTTCCCTTGTCGATCTCGCGCTTGAACGCATCCGACATCGCCTTGAGGCGGGGGCGCGACAGGCCCAGCATCTCGGGCTTGGCCTCGGGCAAAGGCGGGGTTTTCGGCGCGGTCGCGGGGCGAGGGGCGGCTGTCGCAGACGCTTGGGCAGTCATGGGCACTCCCGGTTGTTCTTGATTATCGGGAACGAACTGTGGCCCAGAAGGCGCGGCACAAACAAGCGAAGCCAGCGCGCTTCACCTTGCAATCCGTCCTTGCAATCCGGCCGCCCCCTGTGCTTGAAAGCGGCCCTGATCCGTGCGGCGACGCAGGGTCGTAGGAGTGTAGCTCAATTGGTAGAGCACCGGTCTCCAAAACCGGGGGTCGCAGGTTCGAGCCCTGCCACTCCTGCCAGCTCATCCGACAATCAGGATCGACAGGCAGGACGGCGCCGGGCCGAAAGCTCGGACCGTGGGTCATGAGGATCGGATAAGCCCTTGATCCGGATCAGGTCCGCAAGGCGAGGCCGCAAGCTGCCAAGCCTGCCACAGCTTGACCTTTGGCCCTATCCGCAGTATTTACCCCGCACTCGCAGCCGGCCCGTTAGACGCGGACCTCCGGCGCGGCTTTGAAATCCCCGAACAATCGAGCCCGGTTTCCGGCTCATCCTTCGAGACAGAGGGCTGGGCCAACGGCGGCTGTTCGGATCCCTGAAATTCATTCGCGTCCGGCGACGGACGTTGGACATCAAACGATGGCAGTCAGCCCGTTCAAGTTCTTGCAGGAAGTGCGCTCGGAGACCGCCAAGGTCACCTGGCCGACCCGTCGCGAGACGACGATCACCACCATCATGGTGTTCGTCATGGTCGCCGTGGCTTCGATCTTCTTCTTCGCCGCCGACCAGATCATCCGCTATCTCATCACCTTCCTTTTGGGCATTCACTGATGGCAATAGCCGCTGCAACCCAATCGTCCGACAAGCGCTGGTACATCGTCCACGCCTATTCGAACTTCGAGAAGAAGGTCGCCGAATCGATCCGCGAGCAGGCCAAGCAGCGCGGGCTCGAGGAGCTGTTCGAGCTGGTGCTGGTGCCAACCGAAAAGGTCACCGAAGTGCGCCGCGGCCGCAAGATCGACGCCGAGCGCAAATTCTTCCCGGGCTATGTGCTGGTGAAGATGAAGCTGACTGACGAGGCGTTCCATCTGATCAAGAACACGCCGAAGGTGACCGGCTTCCTCGGCGCCGAAAACAAGCCGATGCCGATCTCGGAATCCGAGGCCATGCGCATCCTGCACCAGGTGCAGGAGGGCGTGGAACGGCCGAAGGCGTCGGTGTCGTTCGAGATCGGCGAGAACGTGCGCGTGGCCGACGGCCCGTTCGCCTCGTTCTCGGGTGTGGTCGAGGAAATCGACGAGGCGCGCTCGCGCGTAAAGGTCGCGGTGTCGATCTTCGGCCGCGCCACTCCAGTCGAACTGGAATTCGGTCAGGTCGAGAAGGTCTGACCGGACAACGTGCGAAGCTTAAGGGCTTGGCGCGAAATAGGCCGTGGGAGGGAGAGGGCGGTCGCCAGCCGCACCCAACCCAGACCACGAACCTGAAACCGCCGGCGATCTGCCGGCACAACAGGAGTAATACATGGCAAAGAAAGTGACCGGATACCTGAAGCTTCAGGTCCCGGCCGGTGCGGCGAATCCTTCGCCCCCGATCGGTCCCGCGCTTGGTCAGCGCGGTCTCAACATCATGGAGTTCTGCAAGGCGTTCAACGCCCAGACCCAGAAGGAAGAGAAGAACACCCCGATTCCGGTGGTGATCACGATCTACGCCGATCGTTCGTTCACCTTCGAGATGAAGACGCCCCCGATGTCGTTCTTCCTCAAGCAGGCTGCAAAGATCCAGTCCGGCTCGAAGGCGCCGGGCCGCGACAAGGCCGGCGCGGTGACCAAGGCGCAGGTGCGCGAGATCGCCGAGAAGAAGATAAAGGATCTCAATTGCGACTCGATCGAGTCGGCCATGAAGATGGTCGAGGGCTCTGCCCGTTCGATGGGCCTGGAAGTGGCGGGGTAAACGGTCATGGCAATCGGAAAGCGTTTGAAGAAAGCCCGTGAAGGCGTTGATCGCGAAAAGCTTTACCCGCTCGCGGACGCCATCAAGATGGTTAGGGAGCGCGCCAAGTCGAAGTTCGACGAGACGATCGAGATCGCGATCAATCTCGGCGTCGACCCCCGTCACGCCGACCAGATGGTCCGTGGCGTCGTGACCCTGCCGAACGGCACCGGCCGTACGCTCCGCGTCGGCGTGTTCGCCCGCGGCGCCAAGGCCGATGAAGCCAAGGCTGCCGGTGCCGACGTCGTCGGCGCCGAGGACTTGGTCGAGAAGGTGCAGAACGGTACGATCGAATTCGACCGCTGTATCGCCACCCCCGACATGATGCCGCTGGTCGGCCGTCTCGGTAAGGTGCTCGGCCCGCGCGGCCTGATGCCGAACCCGAAGATCGGCACCGTGACCATGGACGTCACCGGTGCGGTGAAGGGTGCCAAGGGCGGCTCGGTCGAGTTCCGGGTCGAGAAGGCGGGCATCCTCCAGGCCGGCGTCGGCAAGGCCTCGTTCTCCGAGGAGAAGCTGGTCGAGAACATCAAGGCCTTGGCTGATGCCGTCTCCAAGGCGAAGCCGGCTGGCTCCAAGGGTACCTACATCCAGCGCGTTGCGGTGTCCTCGACCATGGGCCCGGGCGTGAAGGTCGAGCCGGGCACCATTCTCGCCTAAGGTTTGAAAATTGCATGAGGCGAGGGGCGGAATTGGGCAACCAATTCCGCCCCTCGTCGTTCGTGACGGCGTTCACCGGAAACAAGAACAATGGCTGACAAGGTCCTGATCTACTCGCGCTTCCCGAAGACGATGATGGCGCGTTTCGCCGAGCGGTTCGAATTGCTCGACACCGGCGGCAAGCCGGCGCGAGATGTGTTTTCGGTCGAAGAGCTCAGCGGCATCCGCGCGATGCTCACCGCGGGCGGCACGGCCCTCGGCGCCGAGGCGATGGACCTGTTTCCGAAGCTCGGCGCCATCGTCTGCTACGGCACCGGCTATGACGGCATCGACCTGGAGGCGGCCGCTACACGCAACATTGCGGTCGGCCACAGTCCCGGCGCCAATGCGGCCCCGGTCGCCGACATCGCGATGACCTTGATGCTGGCGACGACCCGGCGGATCCTGATCGCCGACCAGTATGTCCGCAGCGGCGATTGGGCGGCGTCGAAACCCTCGCCGATGATGCGCCCGCAACCGGGCATGCCCGGCCGCCGCATCGGCATCTACGGCATGGGGGAGATCGGCCGCAAGATTGCCGCCCGCTGCGCCGCCTTCGAGAGCGAGGTCGGCTATTTCAGCCGCAGCAAATACGATCTGCCCTATCAATATTTCCCGACGCTGGCGGCGCTCGCGGACTGGTGCAGCGTGCTGATGATCGCGGTCCGCGCCGGGGCCGAGACCCAGCACGTCGTCAACGCCGATATCCTCAAGCGGCTCGGGGAGCACGGCTATGTCGTCAACATCTCCCGCGGCTCGGTGATCGACGAGAAGGCCCTGGTTGTCGCCCTAACCGACAAGACCATCGCCGGTGCCGGCCTGGACGTCTACGAGAAGGAACCGCACGCTCCCGACGCGCTGACGGCGCTCCCCAGCGTGGTGCTCACCCCGCATATCGGCGGCCACACCCTCGAATCGCATGTCGCCATGCAGAACTGCGTGCTGGCGAACTTGAGTGCTTTCTTCGAGGGCACGCCGCTGCCTTACGCGATCAAATCGGTCTGAATCGGTCCTTTCGGGGCGGGTCAAGGGCCTGTGCCAATCGATTGGAACTGGTGTGAATTTTGCTCTTGGCAAGTGGGCCCCGAGCGGTTAAAGAACCGCTTCCGGACGGGCCGGCCTTGGCTGGCGCGTCCGTGCACGTATTCCGAAAAATCCGACACGACAGGAGTTCATTCCTTTTCAGGACGTCCGTAAGGATTTGCCGGAAAAGGAAGGAAAAACATCGGTTGGTGGAATGCGGGCAGAGGTCAGGCGGTTCGCCGGCTGGCCTTGTCCTGTCCAAGACTGCAGGCGCCCGCGGGAAGTTTCGATTTCTCAACGGCTTAATCGCATGGCCTGCATAGACGGGTGAAGACCGGATTTCACTTCGCCTTCCACCTTAAGGTGGTTGCGGAATGGGTTTGGTTCGGACCTCGACACACCGTGGGCTCTAGCGGGCTCCCGGAGGGCAGGCTTTGAATTGTCGTCTTGCCCGGCGTGTCCGAAGGGTTTTGGCCCCGAGGTTCAGGTTTGGGCGGACGATGGGTGCAACCCGGCGGTCCCGCTCTTTGCGATGACCGCCAACCGGAAAGAGCTTGCTGTGGAACGAGCGGCAAAAAAGGAAGCGGTCGAACAGCTCAATGGGGTCTTCAAGACCACGAGCGTCGCGGTCGTTGCCCAATATTCCGGCCTGACCGTTGCCCAGATGCAGAAGCTGCGTATGCAGATGAAGCAGGCTGGCGCTTCGGTGAAGGTCTCGAAGAACCGTCTCGCCAAAATTGCTCTTGAAGGCACTGACGTCGTTGCCATCGGTCCCATGCTGAGGGGGCCGACCGTGATCGCCACTTCGAACGATCCGGTAGCGGCGCCAAAGGTCGCCGTCGAATTCGCCAAGACGAACGAAAAGTTCGTCATCGTCGGCGGCTCGATGGGAACGACCGTCTTGAATGTCGACGGCGTGAAGGCACTTGCCTCGCTGCCGTCGCTTGACGAACTGCGCGCAAAGATCGTCGGCCTGCTTGTGGCCCCGGCGACCAAGATCGCTCAGCTCGCCAACGCGCCCGCGGGCAAGCTCGCGCGCGTCATTCAGGCTTATGCCTCAAAGAGCGAAGCGGCCTGACGCCCTTCGCAAAACTCAAACCCGAACCAGACTAGTTTAAGGAAACAGAACAATGGCTGACTTGCAGAAAATCGTTGACGACCTCTCGAGCCTCACCGTGCTCGAAGCTGCCGAACTCGCCAAGCTCCTCGAAGAAAAGTGGGGCGTGTCCGCCGCTGCGGCAGTGGCCGTTGCCGGTCCCGCCGCTGCTGCCGCCGCTCCGGCGGAAGAGAAGACCGAGTTCACGGTCGTTCTGGCCGCTGCCGGCGACAAGAAGATCGAGGTCATCAAGGAAGTCCGCGCCATCACCGGCCTGGGCCTGAAGGAAGCAAAGGACCTCGTTGAGGGCGCGCCGAAGCCTGTCAAGGAAGGCGTGAACAAGGACGAGGCCGAGAAGCTCAAGGTCCAGCTCGAGAAGGCTGGCGCGAAGGTCGAGCTCAAGTAAGCAACGCTTGCTGGCGCGAGATCCCGGGCGGGTATCCGCGAAGCCCGGGATCTTGGTCCTCGCTCGAAAGCGTGGGGCAGATGCAAAAGGCGTGCGACGGAACGTCCCGACGCAGGCCGAACACGAAAAAGTGTGGAGATTAGAGGGTTTACCCCTCGAATCTGCACTATTGTCGCCCCATATCGGTTCGACAGCACGAAAGCGCGGTGGGCAGGGATGCGGGATTCCCTGTAAGCCGTTGGGAGAGCAGGCTATTTCGGGCTTTTGCAGTCCGTGAAAACGATCGTTGTGACGGGCGGGCGTGCCTATGCGCCCCGCGCGTCCTTTTGCGTTTTGAAGGTCTGAAGAACAGATTCAGGACATTGCGGCCTGAAACTGGACTTCCAGTCCCCAAAACGGGTTCGAAAAATTCAACCCGGGGAGCGGCGGCAGCCGCGTCCTGGACGGCGCGCCCAGAGCGGGCGACGAAATGAGAGGCCACGATGGCGCAGCAGACATTCACCGGTCGCAAACGCGTTCGCAAGTTTTTCGGACACATCAAGGAAGTCGCCGAGATGCCGAACCTCATCGAGGTTCAGAAGGCGTCCTATGACCAATTCCTGATGGTCGACGAACCCCAGGGCGGGCGGTCCGATGAGGGCTTGCAGGCGGTGTTCCGCTCGGTGTTTCCGATCTCGGACTTCTCGGGCACCTCGATGCTGGAATTCGTCCGTTACGAGTTCGAACCGCCGAAATACGATGTCGACGAGTGCCGCCAGCGCGGCATGACCTTCGCCGCGCCGCTCAAGGTGACGCTGCGCCTCATCGTGTTCGATATCGACGAAGAAACCGGCGCGAAGTCGGTGAAGGACATCAAGGAGCAGGACGTCTACATGGGCGACATCCCGCTCATGACGATGAACGGCACCTTCATCGTCAACGGCACCGAGCGCGTCATCGTCTCGCAGATGCATCGTTCGCCCGGCGTGTTCTTCGACCACGACAAGGGCAAGACCCATTCCTCAGGCAAGCTGCTGTTCGCCGCCCGCGTCATCCCGTATCGCGGCTCCTGGCTCGACATCGAGTTCGACGCCAAGGACATCGTCTATGCGCGTATCGACCGTCGCCGCAAGCTTCCGGTGACGTCGCTGATGTTCGCGCTCGGCCTCGACGGCGAGGCGATCCTCAGCACGTTCTACAAGAAGATTCTCTACAAGCGGACCAAGGAAGGCTGGCGCGTTCCGTTCGATGCCAACCGTTTCCGCGGCTACTCGACCATCAACGACCTGATCGACGCCGACACCGGCAAGGTCGTGCTCGAGGCCGGCAAGAAGCTCACCGTTCGCGGTGCGCGTCAGATGCAGGAGAAGGGGCTGAAGGCGCTGCGGCTGTCGGACGAAGAGCTCGTCGGCAACTACCTGGCCGAGGACCTCGTCAATTCGAAGACCGGCGAGATCCATGCGGAAGCCGGTGAAGAGATTACCGACAAGTCGATGAAGGCGCTCAACGAGCACGGCTACAAGGAGCTGCCGCTGCTCGACATCGACCACGTCAATGTCGGCGCCTACATCCGCAACACGCTCTCGGCCGACAAGAACATGACGCGCGAAGACGCGCTGTTCGACATCTACCGCGTGATGCGTCCGGGCGAGCCGCCGACGCTGGATTCGGCGCAGGCCATGTTCCAGTCGCTGTTCTTCGACGCCGAGCGCTACGACCTGTCTGCGGTCGGTCGCGTCAAGATGAACATGCGCCTCGACCTCGATGCGCCCGACACCCAGCGTACGCTGCGCAAGGAAGACATCCTCTCCGTCATCAAGACGCTGGTGGATCTGCGCGACGGCAAGGGCGAGATCGACGACATCGACCATCTCGGCAACCGCCGTGTGCGCTCGGTCGGCGAACTCATGGAGAACCAGTACCGCATCGGCCTGCTGCGCATGGAGCGCGCGATCAAGGAGCGCATGTCCTCGGTCGACATCGACACGGTCATGCCGCAGGACCTGATCAATGCGAAGCCGGCGGCTGCCGCCGTGCGCGAGTTCTTCGGCTCCTCGCAGCTCTCGCAGTTCATGGACCAGACCAACCCGCTGTCGGAGATCACCCACAAGCGGCGCCTGTCGGCACTTGGACCGGGCGGTCTGACCCGCGAGCGCGCCGGCTTCGAGGTGCGCGACGTGCATCCGACGCATTACGGCCGCATCTGCCCGATCGAGACGCCGGAAGGTCCGAACATCGGCCTGATCAACTCGCTCGCGACCTTCGCGCGCGTGAACAAATACGGCTTCGTCGAGACGCCGTACCGCAAGGTCAAGGATGGCCGCGTCACCGACGAGGTCGTGTACCTCTCGGCGATGGAAGAGGGCCGCTACACGGTCGCGCAGGCCAACGTGCCGCTCGACTCGAAGGGCCGCTTCACCGAAGATCTCGTGGTTTGCCGCCACGCCGGCGAAGTCTTGCCGGTGACGCCGGACAAGGTCGACTACATGGACGTGTCGCCGAAGCAGCTCGTGTCGGTCGCCGCCGCGCTGATCCCGTTCCTCGAGAACGACGACGCCAACCGCGCGCTGATGGGCTCGAACATGCAGCGCCAGGCGGTGCCGCTGGTTCGCGCCGAGGCGCCGTTCGTCGGCACCGGCATGGAAGGCGTGGTTGCGCGTGACTCGGGTGCCGCAATCGCGGCGCGCCGTTCAGGCGTGATCGACCAGATCGACGCCACCCGCGTCGTCATCCGCGCGACGGAAGATCTCGATCCGACCAAGTCGGGCGTCGATATCTACCGTCTCATGAAGTACCAGCGCTCCAACCAGTCGACCTGCATCAACCAGCGTCCGCTGGTGAAGGTCGGCGACATCGTCAAGAAAGGCGACATCATCGCCGACGGTCCGTCGACCGATCTCGGCGAGCTCGCGCTCGGCCGCAACGTGCTGGTCGCGTTCATGCCGTGGAACGGCTACAACTTCGAAGACTCGATCCTCCTCTCCGAGCGGATCGTGAAGGAAGACGTCTTCACCTCGATCCACATCGAGGAATTCGAGGTGATGGCCCGCGACACCAAGCTCGGACCCGAGGAAATCACCCGCGACATTCCGAACGTCTCGGAAGAAGCGCTGAAGAACCTCGACGAAGCCGGCATCGTCTATATCGGCGCCGAAGTGCGCGCCGGCGACATCCTGGTCGGCAAGATCACGCCGAAGGGCGAAAGCCCGATGACGCCGGAAGAAAAGCTTCTGCGCGCCATCTTCGGCGAAAAGGCCTCTGACGTTCGCGACACCTCGTTGCGCGTTCCTCCGGGCGTGCAGGGCACGATCGTGGAAGTGCGCGTGTTCAACCGTCACGGCGTTGACAAGGACGAGCGTGCGCTGGCGATCGAGCGGGAAGAGATCGAGCGCCTGGCCAAGGACCGCGACGACGAGCAGGCGATCCTGGACCGCAACGTCTATAACCGTCTTGCCGAGCTCCTCGAGGGCCGGCAGGGCATTGCCGGCCCGAAGGGCTTCAAGAAGGACACCAAGATCACCCGTGCGGTGCTCGAGGAGTACCCGAAGTCGCAGTGGTGGCTGTTCGCCTCGCCGAATGACAAGCTGATGGCCGAGATCGAAGCCATGCGGAAGCAGTACGACGAGTCGAAGAAGGGGCTGGAACAGCGCTTCCTCGACAAGGTCGAGAAGCTTCAGCGCGGTGACGAATTGCCGCCCGGCGTGATGAAGATGGTCAAGGTCTTCGTCGCGGTGAAGCGCAAGATCCAGCCCGGCGACAAGATGGCCGGCCGCCACGGCAACAAGGGCGTGGTGTCGAAGATCGTGCCGATCGAGGATATGCCGTTCCTCGAAGACGGTACGCATGCGGATATCGTGCTCAATCCGCTCGGCGTGCCCTCGCGCATGAACGTCGGACAGATCCTCGAGACCCATCTCGGCTGGGCCTGCGCCGGCCTCGGCAAGCGTATCGGCCAGACGGTCGATGCCTACCTGTCGAAGCAGGACATCAAGCCGCTGAAGGAGACCTTGAAGAAGGTCTACGGCGAGGACGAGACGATCAAGTCGCTCAACGACAACGAGTTGATCGAGCTCGGCCACAATTTGAGCCGCGGCGTGCCGATCGCGACGCCGGTGTTCGACGGCGCCAAGGAAGCCGACATCGAGGAGATGCTGAAGCTTGCCGGTCTCGACGCTTCGGGTCAGTCGACCGTCTATGACGGCCGCACCGGCGATGCCTTCGATCGCAAGGTGACGGTGGGCTACATCTACATGCTCAAGCTGCACCATCTTGTCGACGACAAGATCCACGCGCGTTCGATCGGTCCGTACTCGCTCGTCACCCAGCAACCGTTGGGCGGCAAGGCGCAGTTCGGCGGCCAGCGCTTCGGCGAAATGGAGGTGTGGGCGCTCGAGGCTTACGGCGCGGCGTACACGCTCCAGGAGATGCTGACGGTGAAGTCGGACGACGTCGCCGGCCGCACCAAGGTCTACGAGGCGATCGTGCGCGGCGACGACACGTTCGAGGCCGGTATTCCGGAATCGTTCAACGTGCTGGTCAAGGAAATGCGCTCGCTCGGCCTCAATGTCGACCTGCACAATTCCAAAGTCGGGCCGGGGACGGCGGAAGCGGCCGAGTAACGCGATCTATCATGCCCGGCCGGCTCGGGCCGGGCATCGGCGCCCCTCCCAAGGCCTTAAGGGCAGGGCGCCCCGCAAAGTGATTTTCGAATTTGCTGCCGGAGGCGACCGGCACGCGAGGAGAAGACGATGAACCAAGAAATTATGAATCTCTTTAACCCGACGACTCCGGCTCAGGTCTTCGACCAGATCCGGATATCGATCGCGAGCCCAGAGAAGATTCTGTCCTGGTCCTACGGCGAGATCAAGAAGCCGGAGACCATCAACTACCGGACCTTCAAGCCCGAGCGCGACGGCCTGTTCTGCGCGCGCATCTTCGGGCCGATCAAGGACTACGAGTGCTTGTGCGGCAAGTACAAGCGCATGAAGTACAAGGGCATCATCTGCGAGAAGTGCTCGGTCGAGGTCACGCTGTCGCGCGTCCGGCGCGAGCGCATGGGCCATATCGAGCTCGCAGCCCCCGTCGCCCACATCTGGTTCCTGAAGTCGCTGCCCTCGCGCATCGGCCTCCTGCTGGACATGACGTTGAAGGATCTCGAGCGGATCCTCTACTTCGAATATTACGTCGTGCTGGAGCCGGGCCTCACCGCGCTGAAGGACCGTCAGCTGCTGTCGGAAGACGAGTACCTGAAGGCACAGGACGAGTACGGCCAGGATTCCTTCACCGCCATGATCGGCGCGGAAGCGATCCGCGAACTGCTCAAGGGCATGGATCTCGAGAAGCTCGAGTTGACCTTGCGCGCGGAGATGCAGGAGACCGACTCCGACATCAAGCACAAGAAGCTCGCCAAGCGCCTGAAGATCGTGGAAGCGTTCCGCCACTCCGGCAACAAGCCGGAATGGATGATCATGACCGTGGTTCCGGTGATCCCGCCGGACCTGCGTCCGCTGGTGCCGCTGGACGGCGGCCGCTTCGCGACCTCGGACCTCAACGACCTCTACCGCCGCGTCATCAACCGCAACAACCGCTTGAAGCGGCTGATGGAGCTGCGTGCGCCCGACATCATCATCCGCAACGAGAAGCGCATGCTTCAGGAGGCCGTCGACGCGCTGTTCGACAACGGCCGCCGCGGCCGTGTCATCACCGGGGCCAACAAGCGTCCGCTGAAGTCGCTCGCCGACATGCTCAAGGGCAAGCAGGGCCGCTTCCGCCAGAACCTGCTCGGTAAGCGCGTCGACTATTCGGGCCGTTCGGTGATCGTGGTCGGTCCAGAGCTGCGCCTGCATCAGTGCGGTCTGCCGAAGAAGATGGCGCTCGAGCTGTTCAAGCCGTTCATCTATTCGCGGCTTGACGCCAAGGGCCTGTCCACGACCGTGAAGCAGGCGAAGAAGCTGGTCGAGAAGGAACGGCCGGAGGTCTGGGACATCCTGGACGAGGTGATCCGCGAACATCCGGTGCTGCTCAACCGCGCACCGACGCTGCATCGCCTCGGCATCCAGGCGTTCGAGCCCGTGCTGATCGAGGGCAAGGCGATCCAGCTTCATCCGCTGGTCTGCGCCGCGTTCAATGCCGACTTCGACGGCGACCAGATGGCCGTGCACGTTCCGCTGTCGCTCGAAGCGCAGCTGGAAGCGCGCGTCCTGATGATGTCGACCAACAACATCCTGCATCCGGCGAACGGCCAGCCGATCATCGTGCCATCGCAGGACATCGTGCTTGGTCTCTACTACGTCTCCATCATGCGCGAAGGCCTGCCCGGCGAGGGCAAGATCTTCGGCGACATGGCCGAGCTCGAGCACGCGCTGCACGCCAAGGTCATTCACCTCCACACCAAGATCAAGTATCGGTGGCAAGGCATGGATGAGACCGGCAAGGTCTCGACGCGGTGGATCGAGACCACCGCCGGCCGCGTCATGCTGGGCAATCTCCTGCCGAAGAACCCGAGAATTTCGTACGAGATCATCAACAAGCTGATGACCAAGCGCGAGATCTCCGGCGTCATCGACCAGGTTTACCGCCACTGCGGCCAGAAGGAGACGGTGATCTTCTGCGATCGCATCATGGCGCTCGGCTTCTACAACGCCTTCAAGGCCGGCATCTCGTTCGGCAAGGACGACATGGTCGTGCCGCACTCCAAGTGGAAGATCGTCGACACCACCCGTACGCTGGCGAAGGATTTCGAGCAGCAGTACAACGACGGTCTGATCACCCATGGCGAGAAGTACAACAAGGTGGTCGACGCCTGGTCGAAGGCCACGGAAGAAATCGCCAAGGCGATGATGAAGGAGATCTCCTCGACCAAGAAGACGGCGAGCGGGGCCGATGCCGACATCAACTCGATCTACATGATGGCTCACTCCGGTGCCCGCGGTTCGCCGGCCCAGATGCGTCAGCTCGCCGGCATGCGCGGCCTGATGGCCAAGCCGTCGGGCGAGATCATCGAGACACCAATCATCTCGAACTTCAAGGAAGGCCTCTCGGTGCTCGAGTACTTCAACTCGACCCACGGCGCCCGCAAGGGCCTCGCGGACACCGCGTTGAAGACCGCGAACTCCGGCTACCTGACCCGTCGTCTCGTCGACGTCGCGCAGGACTGCATCATCACGCAGGACGATTGCGGCACCAAGCTTGGCATCAAGATGCGCGCCATCGTCGACGCCGGCACCGTGGTTGCTTCGCTCGGCTCGCGCATCCTCGGACGCACGGCCTGCGAAGACGTGCGTGACAGCTCGGGCAAGGTGATCATCAAGCGCGGTACGCTGATGGAAGAGAGCCATCTGGATGCCATCCATCAGGGTGGCGTGCAGGAGGTCAAGATCCGTTCTGCGCTGACCTGCGAACTCGTCAACGGCATCTGCGGCAAGTGCTACGGCCGCGATCTCGCCCGCGGCACGCCGGTCAACCACGGCGAAGCGGTCGGTGTCATCGCGGCGCAGTCGATCGGCGAGCCGGGCACCCAGCTCACCATGCGCACCTTCCACATCGGTGGTGCGGCGCAGCTCAACGAGCAGTCGTTCGTCGAATCCAACTTCGACGGCAAGATCGTGATCAGGAACAAGGCCATCGCCCGCAACAGCGAAGGCCACCTGGTCGCGATGGTGCGCAACATGGTGGTGGCGATCGTCGACGCTGACGGCACCGAGCGTGCGACGCACCGTATCCAGTACGGCTCGCGGCTGCACATCGACGAGGGCGACACCGTTAAGCGCGGCCAGCGTATCGTCGAGTGGGATCCCTACACCCGTCCGCTTCTCACCGAGGTCGAAGGCACCATCGGCTTCGAGGATCTGGTCGAGGGGCAGTCGATCACCGAAACGCTCGACGAAGCCACCGGCATCGCCAAGCGCGTGGTCATCGACTGGCGCTCGACCCGCGGCGGCGCGGACCTGCGTCCGGCGATCGTGATCAAGGGCAAGGACGGCAAGGTGCTCAAGCTCGCCCGTGGTGGCGATGCCCGCTATATGCTGTCGGTTGACGCCATTCTCTCGGTCGACGTCGGAGCCAAGGTCAATACGGGTGACATCCTCGCCCGTGTCTCGACCGAAAGCGCCAAGACGCGTGACATCACCGGCGGTCTGCCGCGGGTGGCGGAACTGTTCGAGGCTCGGCGTCCGAAGGATGCGGCGATCATCGCCGAAATCGCGGGCACCATCCGGTTCGGGCGCGACTACAAGAACAAGCGCCGCATCTCGATCGAGCCGATGGACAAGACCGACGAGCCGCGCGAGTACCTGATCCCGAAGGGCAAGCACATCCACCTTCAGGACGGCGACGTCGTCGAAAAGGGCGACTTCATCGTGGAAGGCAACCCGGCACCGCACGACATCCTGGCGGTGAAGGGCATCGAGGAGCTCGCGGCCTATCTGGTCAACGAGATCCAGGAGGTCTACCGACTCCAGGGCGTGCTCATCAACGACAAGCACATCGAGGTGATTGTCCGTCAGATGCTCCAGAAGGTGGAAGTCACCGATCAGGGCGACACGGACATGATCTCCGGCGAGCAGGTCGACAAGATCGAGTTCGACCAGATCAACGAGAAGGCCAAGGAAGAGGGCAAGAAGATTGCCACGGGGACGCCGGTTCTGCTCGGCATCACCAAGGCGAGCCTTCAGACCCGCTCCTTCTTCTCGGCGGCCTCGTTCCAGGAGACCACTCGCGTCCTCACGGAAGCGGCGGTCAACGGCAAGGTCGATCCGCTCGAAGGCCTCAAGGAGAACGTCATCGTCGGCCGGCTAATCCCGGCGGGCACCGGTGCCTCCATGGCCAAGATCCGCGAAGTTGCGATGAAACGCGACAAGCTGATCCTGGACGAGCGCGAGAAGCAGGCGGCCGTCGTATCGCCCGCGCCGGAAGCGGAGCCGATGGCGCTCCCGCCTGCGGAATGATCGTTCATCCGTAGGAATACCGAGGACAATGAAAAGGCCGGCGCAAGCCGGCCTTTTTGCTGCTTTGTTTGGCTGTTGCGGTGCAGGATCAACCTTTGTTCATCTTTCCTTCAGGCGCAAAAGCGCTTCTGCTAGGAGAGCTTAGACCGGTGGTCCCGCAAAGGGGGCAGGGCCGGAGACCGCGGAACTCACATGCTTGATCTTGCAATCGTAGGCGGCGGCCCCGGCGGGCTGATGAGCGCCTGGTACCTGAAACGTAAGCTCGGGGACCTCTGCCGCATCACCATCTATGAGGCCTCCGACCGGCTCGGCGGCAAGATCGTCACGCGCAAATTCGATTCCGGGCCCGCGATGTATGAGGCCGGCGTTGCAGAGATCTACGACTACTCGATGACGGGTCCCGATCCGCTGCGCGAACTGATCCAGCATTTCGGACTTCAGACCATTCCGATGGACGCCGAGCAGGTGCAGTTCGGCGGCGAGCTCCTCAACGACGTGGCGGGCATGCGCCGCAAATACGGCGACAAGACTGCGGCGGCGATCGAAGCGTTCCGCAAGCGCTGCGCCGAGGCGATGTCGCCGATCGAATATTACGAGGGCCTCGGCGCGCACGACAACGAGAATCCCTGGGCCTACAAGACCGCCGAGCAGGTGCTCGACGAGGAGGTCGAGGACGAAACCGCAAAGCGTTTCTTCAAGGTGATGGCGCGCTCCGACATCGCGACCGAAAGCCACAACACCAACGGCCTCAACGCGCTCAAGAACTATCTGATGGATGTCGATGGTTATATCGGCCTCTATTCCATCCAGAACGGCAACGAGCAGCTGATCGAATGCCTCCACTCGGAGGTCAATGCCGACATTCAGCTCAATCACCGCGTGCTCTCCGTCGGCAAGGCGCCGACCGGCCGCTACCAGCTCAAGATGATGAACGGCAAGGGGCCGGAGACGCGCGACTTCGACCTCGTACTGGTCTGCCTGCCGCATTCCTGGCTCGCCACCGTCGGCTGGGAGGGCGAGCAGCTCCGCAAGTCGATGGTCCAGCATGTGTCGTATTTCGATCGTCCCGCGCACTATCTGCGCGTCTCGATCCTGTTCGACGCGCCGTTCTGGGGCGAGAAGATTTCCGGCGCCTGGTTCATGTCGGAAGCCTTCGGCGGCTGCTGCGTCTACAACGAGGGCGCGCGCCACGACGTCGGCAAGCACGGCGTGCTGAACTGGCTGGTTCCCGGCTCCGACGCGCTGGCCTTCGCCAATTTGTCGGATCAGGAGCTGATCGACGCCGCGCTGAAATCATTGCCGGCCTCGCTTGGCGATGCGCGTTCGCATTTCGTGGAAGGCAAGATCCACCGCTGGCTGTCGTCGGTGAACGCCGTCCCGGGCGGTCTGCCCGTGCGCGACGTCATGACCAATCACCGGCCGGAGCCGAAGCAGCATCCCGGCATCGTCGTGGTCGGGGACTATCTGTTCGACTCCACGCTGAACGGTCTGCTCGATTCCTCGGATGCGGCGACCGACATCATCCTCACAGAGATGATGCGCCTGCGCCGGGAGCGCGCACAGGAGGAGGGCAAGCCGGTCTCGGACAAGATCGACCGCGACTATTTCGAGAATTATCGCGGCCTCGGTCCCTATAGCGAGGCATGGCGCCACTTCACCGATCCCGATTATCTCACTAAGCTGATCGGCATCGTCTGGGGCAAGGCCAAGGGCGCCAAGCTTCTGGTCGCGGGCTCGGCCAGCGGTGAATTGGTCGGCGCTCTGCGCGATCGCGGCCTCAATGCCTGGGGCATCGAGAACAACCGCGCCATCCACGCCAAGACGCCGAAGGCGCTGAAGAAGTACAATAAGCTCGGCTCGGTCACCGACATGCCGTTCAAGGACGGCGCCTTCGACTTCGTGTTCGAGACCAGCCTCTGCCACGTTTCCCCGAAGCAGGCGGTCCGCGCGATTCGCGAGCTCAACCGCGTGGTCAGGACCGGCCTCGTGTTCGGCTCGATCACCTCGGACATGGCGCCGGCACTGATCGACCGCTTCGACCTGCTGCGCGGGGTCAAGAAGCTCGGCACCTGGTGGGAATGGTCCGAGCTGTTCTTCGGCAACGGCTTCGATCTGTCGATGCATCGCAAGGACTGCACCGATGCGCTCTGGGAGGCGACGCTTGCCGCCAACAAGGGTCCGAGCCAGTGGTACGCCGACGCCGACAGCTTGCGTTATTCCTTCTTCGACAAGGTCGAGGATGAGGACGAGGACTAGACGCAGGATCGGACCGGCCTGGCCAATTGCTTTGCCGAATTCATCATGATCGCATAGAATCGGTGCGATAGCGGCTGCCGCTATTTCCTGCTTTCTCCGCGGTCATGCCGGCCGTCAGCATCGGTTGGTTTCATGGCGTCCAAGCCCCTCCCGCCCGACAAACAGAAGCTCGCCGCGGAAGAGGCGGCCGAGCTCGACGACAAGCTTGTCCCCGCCAAGCCGGACCTCGAAGACGACGAGGACGACGAAGACGAGGACGATGACGAGCTGGAACTCGACGACGATGATGAGGACGAGGACCTCGTTGTCTTTACCGCGCGCGAAGCCGCCGGCGCGCTCGCGACCATCCTGGGTTTCGTCAAGCCCTTCCTGTCCAATTACAAGCGGATGCTGTCATTCGTGGCGTTCGGCGTCTTCGTCGAGACGCTGTTCAACGTCATCATGCCGCTCAGCCTGAAGTACTTGATCGACGATGCGCTCGGCGAGGAGGATTTCCAGGCGCTCTACAAGATTCTCGGCGTGCTCGCCGTCGCCGGCATCTTCACCTCGATCGTGGCGGTCTGGTACGAGCGCTGGGACGCGCGGCTAGCTGCCTGCATCATCTCCGACGTCCGTAAGCGCCTGTTCGAACATGTCCAGGACCTGCCGGCGGCCTATTTCGGCCGCACCAAGCGCGGTGAGATCCTGTCGCGCTTTTCCGTCGATCTTTCGGCCTTCGAGGGCTCGGTCAAGAGCTTCGCCAACAGCGCAGCGCTGCCGTTCCTGGAATTGATCGCCGGCATCATCCTGATGGTGTTCCTGAACTGGCAGCTCGCCGCGGTCGCACTGCTGGTGTTCCCGATCACGCTGATCGGCCCGCGCATCCTCACCCCGAAAGCGGTGCAGGCCAATTACGAGCAGAAGCTCAACGAGAGCGCGCTGCTCGGCATGGTGCAGGAGAACGTGGCGGCGCAGGCCGTGATCAAGGCGTTCAGCCTGCAACGCAAGATGTTCGGGTTCTTCAGCTTCCGCAACGACGAGACACGCAACAGGATCGCCTCGGCCGCGTTCCTGTCGACTATGGTGGAGCGGACGGTCACCATTTCGGTGCTGCTGCTGCACCTCGTCGTGCTCGCGATCGGCGCTTATCTGGCAACCAAGGGCCAGATCACCATCGGCACCTTCGTCACGTTTGAGAGCGCGTTCTGGGAGGTCTCCTACAATATCACCCACGTGATGCACTTCATCCCGGTGTCGATCTCCTCGGCCGCCGCGATCCGCCACATGCAGGAGCTGCTGGACGAGCCGACGCGCGGCGCCGATCGTCCCGGCGCACCTGATCTGCCGCGCATCACCAACGACATTAGCTTCGACCACGTGACGTTCCAGTACGAAGGCAGCCAGACGCCGGTGCTGGACAATCTCAGCCTCAAGCTCAATGTCGGCAAGCGCATCGCCATTGTCGGCCCCTCAGGTTCCGGCAAGAGCACGTTGCTCAACCTGATCCTGCGGCTCTACGTGCCCGACGAGGGGCGCGTCACGATCGACGGCGTCGACGTCCGCAAGGTGACGCTGGATTCGCTGCGGCGGAGCATGGCGGTGGTGTTCCAGGAGAACATGCTCTTCAACATGTCGATCCGCGAGAACATCCGGCTCGGCAAGGAAGGCGCGACCGACGAGGAGGTGGAGGAGGCGGCCAAGAAGGCCGAGATCCACCGCTACATCATGAGCCTGCCGCAGCGATACGACACGCCGGTCGGCGAGCGCGGCGATACCCTGTCGGGCGGCCAGCGTCAGCGCATCGCGATCGCGCGCGCCGTAATCCGTAATCCGTCCGTGCTGCTGCTGGACGAAGCCACCTCGGCGCTCGATCAGACCACGGAAGCCGCAATCAACCGCACGCTGCTGAAGGTCGCCAAGGGTCGCACCATGATCTGGTCGACCCATCGCCTGACCTCGGTGGTCGAGATGGACGAGATTATCGTGATCTCAGAAGGCAGGGCGATCGAGCGCGGCTCGCATGCCGAGCTGCTCGCCAAGAACGGCACCTATCGCAAGCTGTGGAACGACCAGATCCACCAGCCGCATGGCGCTGCAGCTCGGGCTGATGACGACCGCGACGAGGATGAAGACGACCTCGACGAGGATGATGAGGACGAGGACGATGAGGACGACGAGGAGGAGTGACATCCGTGAAGACCTTGTCGCAGCCGGTGTCGGCGGGCGGGGCAGGACGTCGACAAGGCCGAGATGCGCGCGACGCCAGCAGGGATTTCGACGCGGACGGCGTCGACGAGGGAATCGCAGAGGATGTTGAACTGCCGGCTCGGCGCCTCGTCGAGCAAACGGCCGAATCGCGCGATCCAGTTTTCGCCGGCAAAGGTCGCGCGGCGGAGCACCGATTCTCCGATTCCGGTCTTCAGGAATCGCTCGATCTGGAAGTGACCACTGAGTTTTTCGACTCGAAAGTCCGCCGAATAGCTCTCATGCGGATCAATCAACACGGCCGAAATGCCGGAACGGCCGAGCATTGCGGCGGCGGCCGAGCCGGACAATCCCCACCGATAGTGGCACTGTCGGTGTACCGGACGGTGCAAATCTCTGCCGAAGAGGGCAGATTGATGCATCAACAGAGAAAAAGCCCTAGTAAGGGTTATAAAAGTACAATTCGCCCGGATATAAATAATTTTTCGGGCTGGCGGACTGGAGTCTGTGTTCCCATATCGGAGAGGCGCGTGAGCGCGGCAAACAGCGATTTGACAGCCTCCTCAAGCGCTTTGTGACTGTCGTTTCGCCTTGACTTGATCGACTCTCACTTATAGAACCCCCCTCACTTAACGACAGGCGGTGAGCATCGCCAACGTCGGAACGGGCCACCCGTTTGATCCTCCTGGGATCGCTAAACGGGCACCAACCTCGACGAATGCCGCTCAAACGCTGTCGATTATAGCTAGGCAATGCCAGGACGATTCTAGTTCTCTTGAGCTTGTTCTCTTGAGATCGAATTCGGATGCATGACCTCGGTGCGCGGGCTACGGCGTTTTCGCTATGTGGTCCAAAGACTGCGGTCCTCTGTGGCGTCGAAGCGCTTTCCGCTCAGTGACGAGCGGTTGGCGCGATTTCGCTTTGTGCGGATTGTTTCCGTGCAGGCGGCCCCTCGGGCGGGTAGTCCGAAGAGAGTTTGCGGACCCGGTGACGGGCTGCGGCAAGACAGCGGGCCCGAAAGGGATCGCAGCAGAAAAAGGGTGAAGGCCAGGATGCCGACGATCAACCAGCTGATCGCACAACCGCGGGAAGTGCAGAAGTCGCGCAAGAAGGTGCCGGCGCTGCAGCAGTCGCCGCAGAAGCGTGGCGTTTGCACGCGCGTCTACACCACGACGCCGAAGAAGCCGAACTCGGCGCTTCGTAAGGTCGCCAAGGTGCGCCTGACCAACGGCTTCGAAGTGATCGGCTACATTCCGGGTGAGGGCCATAACCTTCAGGAGCACTCGGTGGTCATGATCCGCGGCGGCCGCGTCAAGGACTTGCCCGGCGTGCGCTACCACATCCTCCGCGGCGTTCTGGATACCCAGGGCGTCAAGAACCGTAAGCAGCGCCGTTCGAAGTACGGCGCGAAGCGTCCGAAGTAAGCGGGAACCAGGTCCATGTCTCGTCGCCACTCAGCGGAAAAGCGCGAAGTTCTGCCGGATCCGAAGTTCGGGAACATCGTGATCACGAAGTTCATGAACTCGGTGATGTATGCCGGCAAGAAGTCGGTCGCCGAAGGCATCGTCTACGGTGCGCTCGGCCTCATCGAAAGCAAGACTAAGCAGAATCCGCTCGGCGTATTCGAGCAGGCGCTCGAGAATGTCATGCCGACGATCGAAGTGCGCTCCCGCCGCGTTGGCGGCGCGACCTACCAGGTTCCGGTCGAGGTTCGCTCGGTGCGGCGTCAGGCGCTGGGCATTCGCTGGCTGATTTCGGCCGCGCGCGAGCGCAACGAGAAGACGATGACAGAGCGGCTCTCGGCGGAGCTCCTGGATGCATCGAACAGCCGGGGTAACGCCGTCAAGAAGCGTGAAGATGTGCATCGTATGGCGGAAGCCAACCGCGCCTTCTCGCACTATCGCTGGTAACGGCGACACACGGAATCTAAGGAACACTCCATGCCCCGCGTTCATGCCATAGAGAATTACCGCAACTTCGGTATCATGGCGCATATCGATGCCGGCAAGACCACGACCACCGAGCGCATCCTCTATTACACCGGCAAGAGCCACAAGATCGGCGAAGTGCACGAAGGTGCCGCGACGATGGACTGGATGGAGCAGGAGCAGGAGCGCGGCATTACGATTACGTCGGCTGCGACCACCGCGTTCTGGGAAGGCAAGCGTCTCAACATCATCGACACTCCCGGCCACGTCGACTTCACCATCGAAGTCGAGCGCAGCTTGCGCGTGCTCGACGGCGCCGTGTGCGTGCTCGACTCCAACCAGGGCGTCGAGCCCCAGACCGAGACGGTCTGGCGCCAGGGCGACAAGTACAAGGTTCCGCGCATCGTCTTCGCCAACAAGATGGATAAGACCGGCGCCGACTTCTACAAATGCATGCAGGACATTATCGATCGCCTCGGCGCAAAGCCGATCGCGATCCAGCTTCCGATCGGCTCCGAGAACAATTTCAAGGGGCTGGTCGATCTCGTTCGCATGAAGGGTGTGGTCTGGGAAGAAGAGAAGCTCGACGCCAAGTTCGTGGACATCGATATTCCCGAGGACATGGTCGAGAAGGCCAAGGAATATCGCGAGAAGCTGTTGGAAGCCGCCGTCGAACTCGACGACGAAGTTCTCGCCGCTTACCTCGACGGCAAGGAGCCCGATGAGGGGACGTTGAAGCGCCTGATCCGCAAGGCCGTGCTGACTGGCGCGTTCTTCCCGGTATTGTGCGGCTCGGCGTTCAAGAACAAGGGCGTGCAGCCTTTGCTCGACGCGGTCGTGGATTATCTGCCGTCGCCTGTAGACGTGCCCGCAATCAAGGGTGTCGATGAAGACGGCAACGAGATCGTTCGCCTGCCGGACGACAAGGAGCCGCTGGCTCTCTTGGCGTTCAAGATCATGGACGACCCGTTCGTCGGCACCATCACCTTCTGCCGTATCTATTCGGGCACGCTGCTGTCGGGTACCGGCGTCATCAATTCGACGCGCGACCGCAAGGAGCGCATCGGCCGCATGTTGCTGATGCATGCGAACAACCGCGAAGACATCAAGGAAGCCTATGCCGGTGACATCGTTGCGCTGGCTGGCCTGAAGGAAGCGCGCACCGGCGACACGCTGTGCGATCCTGACAAGGCGGTGATCCTCGAAAAGATGGAATTCCCCGAGCCGGTCATCGAGATCGCGATCGAACCCAAGTCCAAGGCCGACCAGGAAAAGCTTGGCGTGGCGCTGGCGAAGCTTGCCGCGGAGGATCCGTCCTTCCGCGTGTCGACCGACCAGGAGTCCGGCCAGACCATCCTCAAGGGCATGGGCGAACTCCATCTCGACATCAAGGTCGACATCCTCAGGCGCACCTACAAGGTCGACGCCAACATCGGTGCGCCGCAGGTTGCGTTCCGTGAGCGCGTCACCAAGAAGGCCGAGGTCAAGTACACCCACAAGAAGCAGACCGGCGGTACCGGTCAGTTCGCGGAAGTGTCGATCGTGGTCGAGCCGAACGAGCCCGGCAAGGGCTACGAGTTCGAGTCCAAGATCGTCGGCGGTGCGGTTCCGAAGGAATACATCCCCGGCGTCGAAAAGGGCCTCAACAGCGTGATGGGCTCTGGTGTCGTCGCGGGCTTTCCCGTGGTCGACGTCAAAGTTCAGCTCGTCGACGGCAAGTACCACGACGTCGACTCGTCGGCACTCGCCTTCGAAATCGCATCGCGCGCGGCATTCCGCGAAGCGCTGCAGAAGGGCAAGTCCGTCCTGCTCGAGCCGATCATGAAGGTCGAAGTGGTGACCCCGGAAGACTACACCGGCTCGGTCATCGGCGACCTGAATTCCCGGCGCGGTCAGATCCAGGGGCAGGACATGCGCGGCAACGCCAACGTCATCAACGCGATGGTGCCGCTCATGAACATGTTCGGTTACGTGAACAACCTGCGCTCGATGAGCCAGGGTCGCGCGACCTTCACCATGCAGTTCGACCACTACGCAGAAGCGCCGGCAAACGTGTCGGCAGAAGTCCAAAAGAAGTTTGCCTGATTGTCGTCGGTCTCGAACTGACGATTGAACGGAGAGTCAAATGGCCAAAGCAAAGTTTGAACGTAACAAACCGCACTGCAACATCGGCACCATCGGTCACGTCGACCATGGCAAGACGTCGTTGACGGCTGCGATCACCAAGATCCTCGCTGAGACCGGCGGTGCGACGTTCACGGCGTACGACCAGATCGACAAGGCGCCGGAAGAGAAGGCGCGCGGCATTACGATCTCGACCGCCCACGTCGAGTACGAAACCAAGAACCGCCACTACGCCCACGTCGACTGCCCCGGCCACGCCGACTACGTCAAGAACATGATCACCGGCGCCGCCCAGATGGACGGTGCGATCCTGGTCGTGTCGGCTGCTGACGGCCCGATGCCACAGACCCGCGAGCACATCCTGCTCGCCCGCCAGGTCGGTGTGCCCGCGCTCGTCGTGTTCCTCAACAAGTGCGACATGGTCGACGATCCGGAACTGCTCGAGCTCGTCGAGCTCGAAGTTCGCGAACTGCTCTCGAAGTACGACTTCCCGGGCGACAAGATCCCGATCATCAAGGGCTCGGCGCTCGCCGCTCTCGAAGATTCCGACAAGAAGCTCGGTCACGACGCCATCCTCGAGCTGATGAAGAACGTCGACGAGTACATCCCGCAGCCGGAGCGTCCGATCGACCAGCCGTTCCTGATGCCGGTTGAAGACGTGTTCTCGATCTCGGGCCGCGGCACCGTCGTGACCGGCCGTGTCGAGCGCGGCATCGTCAAGGTCGGCGAGGAAATCGAGATCGTCGGTCTGCGTGCGACCCAGAAGACCACCGTCACCGGCGTCGAAATGTTCCGCAAGCTGCTCGATCAGGGCCAGGCCGGCGACAACATCGGTGCGCTGCTCCGCGGTACCAAGCGCGAGGACGTCGAGCGCGGCCAGGTGCTGTGCAAGCCGGGTTCGGTCAAGCCGCACACCAAGTTCAAGGCTGAGGCTTACATCCTCACCAAGGAAGAGGGCGGTCGCCACACTCCGTTCTTCACCAACTACCGTCCGCAGTTCTACTTCCGCACCACCGACGTGACCGGTGTCGTGCATCTGCCGGAAGGCACCGAAATGGTGATGCCGGGCGACAACATCGCGATGGAAGTGCACCTGATCGTGCCGATCGCGATGGAAGAGAAGCTCCGCTTCGCGATCCGCGAAGGCGGCCGTACCGTCGGCGCCGGCGTCGTCGCCTCGATCATCGAGTAATTACGAGAATAGGGATCGGCGAGTAGCGAATGGAGACATTCGCTATTCGCTATTCGCCACCCAACGAAGAGAGACCACGGCAATGAACGGCCAAAATATTCGTATCCGTCTCAAGGCGTTCGACCATCGTATCCTCGATACGTCGACACGCGAGATCGTGAACACGGCGAAGCGCACCGGCGCGCAGGTTCGCGGACCCATTCCGCTGCCCACCCGCATCGAGAAGTTCACCGTCAACCGTTCGCCCCACGTCGACAAGAAGAGCCGCGAGCAGTTCGAGATGCGCACCCACAAGCGCCTGCTCGATATCGTCGATCCGACCCCGCAGACCGTCGATGCTTTGATGAAGCTCGACCTGGCCGCCGGTGTCGACGTCGAGATCAAGCTCTAAGATTTTTGGATCAGGTTCGCGACTAGCGGACAGAAAGAACAGGAAGCACGCCGATGCGCTCCGGAGTGATCGCACAAAAGGTCGGGATGACGCGGGTCTTCACGGAGGCCGGCGAACATATCCCCGTGACCGTGCTGAAACTCGGCAATTGCCAGGTCTTAGGCCACCGTACCGAAGAGAAGAATGGTTACGTCGCGCTCCAGCTTGGTTCTGGCAGCCGCAAGACCGTGTACATGCCCAAGGCTGAGCGCGGCCAGTTCGCGGTCGCCAAGGTCGAGCCGAAACGGCAGGTCGAGGAATTCCGCGTGTCCGCGGATGCCATGATCCCGGTGGGCGCCGAGATCCTGGCCGACCACTTCGTCGTCGGCCAGTTCGTCGACGTCACCGGCACCTCGGTCGGCAAGGGTTTCGCCGGCGGCATGAAGCGCTGGAACTTCGGTGGTCTGCGCGCTACGCACGGTGTGTCGGTCTCGCACCGTTCGATCGGTTCGACCGGTGGCCGTCAGGACCCCGGCAAGACCTGGAAGAACAAGAAGATGCCCGGCCACATGGGTGTCGACCGCATCACCACGCTCAACCTTCGCGTCGTCCAGACCGATGTCGAGCGCGGTCTGATCCTCGTCGAAGGCGCCGTTCCCGGCTCCAAGGGCGGCTGGATCCGCGTGCGCGACGCCGTCAAGAAGCCGCTGCCGAGGGAAGCTCCGAAGCCCGGCAAGTTCAAGGTTGCTGGCGAAGCGGAAGCCGCTCCGGCAGTGCAGGAGGCGTGAGATGGAATTGAAGGTCACGACCCTCGAAGGTAAGGAAGCTGGCTCGGTCCAGCTTTCCGACGCCATTTTCGGCCTCGAGCCGCGCCAGGACATCATTGCGCGTTGCGTGCAATGGCAGCTCAACAAGCGTCAGGCCGGCACCCACAAGGCCAAGGGCCGCGCCGAGATCTGGCGCACCGGCAAGAAGATGTACAAGCAGAAGGGCACCGGCGGCGCTCGTCACGGCTCGGCCCGCGTGCCGCAGTTCCGCGGCGGTGGTCGTGCCTTTGGTCCGGTGGTGCGTTCGCACGCCACCGACCTGCCGAAGAAGGTCCGCGCGCTTGCTCTCAAGCATGCGCTGTCGGCGAAGGCCAAGGACGGCGATCTGCTGGTAATCGACAAGGCCGCGCTGGAAGCCGCCAAGACCAAGGCGCTGCTCGGCCACTTCTCGGGCCTCGGCTTGACCAACGCGCTGATCATCGACGGCGCCGAGCTCAACAACGGCTTTGCCGCTGCGGCCCGCAACATCCCGAACATGGACGTGCTGCCGATCCAGGGCATCAACGTCTACGACATCCTGCGCCGCCAGAAGCTCGTTCTGACCAAGGCCGCCATCGATGCGCTGGAGGCGCGCTTCAAATGACGAAGAACATCGAGCCTCGCCACTACGACGTGATCGTCGCGCCGGTCGTCACCGAAAAGGCGACGCTGGCGTCCGAGCACAACAAGGTCCTGTTCAAGGTTGCCGCCAAGGCAACCAAGCCGCAGATCAAGGAAGCGATCGAGAAGCTGTTCGACGTCAAGGTCAAGAGCGTCAACACGCTGGTCCGCAAGGGCAAGACCAAGATATTCCGCGGCAACCTCGGCTCGCAGTCGAACACCAAGCGCGCGATCGTGACCCTCGAAGAGGGCCACCGGATCGACGTCACCACCGGTCTGTAAGGTCGTACGACGATGGCACTGAAGAAATTCAATCCCACGACGCCGGGCCAGCGCCAGCTGGTCATGGTCGATCGTTCGGCCCTCTACAAGGGCAAGCCGGTCAAGGCGCTTACCGAAGGCAAGCACTCCTCGGGCGGTCGCAACAACACCGGTCGCATCACCGTGCGCTTCCGCGGCGGCGGTCACAAGAGGACCCTGCGCACCGTTGATTTCAAGCGCGACAAGGTCGATGCGCCCGCGACGGTCGAGCGGCTGGAATATGATCCGAACCGCACCGCGTTCATCGCGCTCGTCAAATACGAGGACGGCACCCAGGCCTATATCCTGGCGCCGCAGCGCCTGGCCGTCGGCGATTCCGTCGTGGCCGGCAACTACGTCGACGTGAAGCCGGGCAATGTCATGCCACTCGGCAACATGCCGGTCGGCACGATCATCCACAACATCGAGACCAAGATCGGGAAGGGCGGCCAGCTCGCCCGTTCCGCGGGCACCTACGCCCAGCTCGTCGGCCGTGACCAGGACTACGTGATCATCCGCCTGAATTCGGGCGAGCAGCGCCTGGTGCACGGCCGTTGCCGTGGCACGATCGGCGCGGTGTCGAACCCGGATCATATGAACACCTCGATCGGCAAAGCCGGCCGCAACCGTTGGTTGGGCCGCAAGCCGCACAACCGCGGCGTTTCGATGAACCCGATCGACCATCCGCACGGCGGTGGTGAAGGTCGTACCTCGGGCGGTCGCCACCCGGTCACTCCGTGGGGCAAGCCGACCAAGGGCAAAAAGACCCGCAGCAACAAGTCGACCAACAAATTCATTCTCCTAAGCCGCCACAAGCGGAAGAAGTAAGGAACGCCGGACATGGTTCGTTCAGTCTGGAAAGGCCCGTTCGTCGAGGGTTCTCTGCTCAAGAAGGCAGATGCCGCCCGCGCGTCCGGCCGTCACGACGTCATCAAGATCTGGAGCCGTCGCTCGACGATCCTGCCGCAGTTCGTGGGCCTGACCTTCGGCGTCTATAACGGTCAGAAGCACGTGCCGGTGGCCGTCAACGAGGAAATGGTTGGTCACAAGTTCGGCGAGTTCTCGCCGACCCGGACCTTCCATGGCCACTCCGGCGACAAGAAAGCCAAGAAGGCTTGAGGATTAAACGATGAGCAAACCTAAGCGCGAACGGAGCCTCGCCGAGAACGAGGCCAAGGCGGTCGCCCGGATGCTGCGGGTGAGCCCGCAGAAGCTCAACCTGGTCGCCCAGCTCATTCGCGGCCGGAAGGCGGCTTCTGCGCTTGCCGATCTGCAGTTCTCGCGCAAGCGGATCGCGGTCGACGTGAAGAAGTGCCTCGAATCGGCTATCGCCAATGCCGAGAACAATCATGACCTCGACGTCGACGATCTCGTCGTGGCGCAGGCCTTCGTCGGCAACGGCCTGGTGATGAAGCGCTTTGCCGCCCGCGGCCGCGGCCGCTCGGGCCGTGTCTACAAACCATTTTCGCAGCTGACGATTATCGTTCGTCAGGTCGAAGCCGAAGCAGCGGCTTAAGGGACGCAGGAGAACACGATGGGTCAAAAGATCAATCCGATCGGTCTGCGTCTCGGCATCAACCGGACCTGGGATTCCCGCTGGTTCGCCGGCAAGCAGGAATACGGCAAGCTGCTGCACGAGGACGTCAAGATCCGCGAGATCCTGCACAAGGAGCTCAAGCAGGCGGCCGTCGCCCGCATCGTGATCGAGCGTCCGCACAAGAAGTGCCGCGTCACCATCCACTCGGCCCGTCCGGGCGTGGTGATCGGCAAGAAGGGCGCCGACATCGACAAGCTGCGCAAGAAGGTCGCGGACATCACCTCGTCCGACGTCGTCATCAACATCGTCGAGATCCGCAAGCCGGAGCTCGATGCGACGCTGGTGGCCGAGTCGATCGCGCAGCAGCTGGAGCGCCGCGTGGCGTTCCGCCGCGCCATGAAGCGCGCGGTGCAGTCGGCGATGCGTCTCGGCGCGGAAGGCATCCGCATCAACTGCTCGGGACGTCTGGGCGGTGCCGAAATCGCGCGCATGGAGTGGTACCGCGAAGGTCGCGTGCCGCTGCACACGCTGCGCGCCGACATCGACTACGGCGTTGCGACCGCGTTCACGACCTTCGGCACTTGCGGCGTCAAGGTCTGGATCTTCAAGGGCGAGATCCTCGAGCACGATCCGATGGCCCAGGACAAGAGAATGGCCGAAGGCGAGACTGGTGGTAGTGGTGATCGTGGCCGTCAGCGCCGCGACACGGCTGCAGCCTAAAGCCAGCACAGGAATTTGAGGGCTTAAAGCCATGATGCAACCTAAGAAAACGAAGTTCCGGAAGGCGCACAAGGGCCGCATCCACGGCGTTGCGTCTTCGGGCGCGACGTTGGCGTTCGGCCAGTTCGGCCTGAAAGCGACCGAACCTGAGCGCGTCACCGCGCGCCAGATCGAAGCCGCTCGCCGCGCGCTGACCCGCCACATGAAGCGCGCCGGCCGCGTCTGGATCCGGGTGTTCCCCGACGTTCCGGTGTCGAAGAAGCCGGCCGAAGTCCGCATGGGCTCCGGCAAGGGCGCGCCGGAATTGTGGGTCGCGCGCGTCAAGCCGGGCCGGGTGCTGTTCGAGATCGACGGCGTCAACACCCAGACGGCGCGTGAAGCGCTGACCCTGGCGGCGGCCAAGCTGCCGATCAAGACGCGCTTCGTCGAGCGTATTGCGGAGTAATGGCCATGGCACAGATGAAGATCGAAGACATCCGCGCGATGAGCCCCGACCAGCAGGATGACGCCATCCTGAACCTGAAGAAGGAGCGCTTCAACTTGCGCTTCCAGCGCGCCACCGGGCAGCTCGAGAACACCTCGCGCCTGCGCGAGGCTCGTCGTGACATCGCCCGGATCAAGACCGTCGCCGCGCAGACGCGCGCGAAGAAGAAGTAAGAGGCTTACGAAGATGCCGAAACGTACTTTGCAGGGCGTGGTCGTCAGCGACAAGCAGGCCAAGACCATCGTGGTGCGCGTCGATCGCCGCTTCACGCACCCGATCTACAAGAAGACGATCCGCCGTTCGAAGAACTATCACGCGCACGACGAGAGCAACGAGTTCAAGCCGGGCGACATGGTGTGGATCGAGGAATCGAAGCCGATTTCGAAGTTGAA
Source organism: Bradyrhizobium sp. 139 (assembly GCF_023074175.1). Taxonomy (GTDB): domain Bacteria; phylum Pseudomonadota; class Alphaproteobacteria; order Rhizobiales; family Xanthobacteraceae; genus Bradyrhizobium. The sequence continues at coordinate 276,088 of NZ_JADPKS010000107.1, read as the reverse complement.
GCACTGGGTCGTGATCCGGGGCGAACACAAGAAAAGCGCCTGATCTGTTGGCTTTAGCCGACTGACTTCAGGAAAATGTTGAGCGCCGGCTGGGCTGGCGCAAAGAGAAGAGGACGAGGTGCATCAATGATTCAGATGCAGACCAACCTCGACGTGGCCGATAATTCTGGCGCACGCCGTGTCATGTGTATCAAGGTGCTCGGGGGTTCCAAGCGCCGCTACGCCACGATTGGCGACATCATCGTCGTCTCGATCAAGGAAGCGATTCCGCGTGGCAAGGTGAAGAAGGGCGACGTGATGAAGGCCGTCGTGGTGCGCGTTCGCAAGGACATCCGCCGCGCCGACGGCTCGGTCATCCGCTTCGACCGCAACGCCGCCGTTCTGATCAACAATCAGTCCGAGCCGGTCGGCACCCGTATCTTCGGGCCCGTGCCGCGCGAGCTGCGCGCCAAGAACCACATGAAGATCATCTCGCTCGCGCCGGAGGTGCTGTGATGGCTGCGAAGATCCGCAAGGGCGACAAGGTCGTCGTGCTGACCGGTCGCGACAAGGGCCGCACCGGCGAAGTGTTCGAAGTGCGCCCCGACGCCGGCACGGCGCTCGTGCGCGGCATCAACATGGTCAAGCGTCACCAGAAGCAGACGCAGGCCCAGGAGGGCGGCATCATCTCCAAGGAGTCGCCGATCCAATTGTCCAACATCGCGTATGCCGGCAAGGATGGAAAGCCGACCCGCGTCGGATTCAAGATTCTGGCGGACGGCAAGAAGGTCCGCATCGCCAAGCGCTCGGGAGCTGAGATCGATGGCTGAGGCCGCTTACACGCCGCGCCTGCGCGCGGAATACGACGCGAAGATCCGCACGGAGATGACCGAGAAATTCGGTTATGAGAACGTGATGCAGGTTCCGCGCCTGGACAAGGTCGTGCTGAACATGGGCGTCGGCGATTCCGTCAACGACCGCAAGAAGGCCGAGACCGCCGCTGCCGAGCTGACCCTGATCTCCGGCCAGAAGGCGATCGTGACCTATTCGCGTGTCGCGATCGCGACCTTCAAGCTGCGTGAGAACCAGCCGATCGGCTGCAAGGTCACGCTGCGCAAGGCGCGCATGTACGAGTTCATCGATCGCCTGGTGACGGTCGCGCTGCCGCGCGTCCGCGACTTCCGCGGCCTGAATCCGAAGAGCTTCGACGGCCGCGGCAACTACTCGCTCGGCATCAAGGAACACATCATTTTCCCCGAGATCGACTTCGACAAGGTTACGGAAGCCCGCGGTATGGACATCACCGTCTGTACCACGGCCAAGACCGACGACGAGGCGAGGGCCTTGTTGACCGCTTTCAATTTCCCGTTCCGGCAGTGAGACGCTGACCTAAAGCCTCTCAAACGCGGATACCCAGGAGCCAAGCATGGCAAAGAAGAGTTCAGTCGAGAAGAACAACCGGCGCAAGCGGATGACGAAGAACGCCGCCCCGAAGCGCGCGCGGTTGAAGGCGATCATCGCCGACAAGACGCTGCCGATGGAGGAGCGGTTCGCCGCGACCCTGAAGCTGGCGGAAATGCCGCGCAATTCGTCGGCGACCCGCATCCGTCTGCGCTGCGAGCTGTCGGGCCGTCCGCGCTCGAACTATCGCAAGAACAAACTGTCCCGTATCGCGCTGCGCGATCTTGGCTCCAGGGGCATGGTCCCGGGCCTCGTGAAGTCCAGCTGGTAAGGAGGGTCGTTTAGATGTCTACGCACGATCCAATCAGCGATTTGATCACCCGTATCCGCAACGCGCAGATGCGCGCCAAGAACAAGGTCTCCACGCCTGGCTCGAAGATGCGCGAGAACGTCCTCGAGGTGCTGAAGAGCGAGGGCTACATCCGCGGTTACGCCACGCTCGAGCACTCCTCGGGCCGCAGCGAGATCGAGATCGAGCTGAAGTATTTCGACGGCGAGCCCGTCATCCGCGAGATCGAGCGGGTCTCCAAGCCCGGGCGCAGAGTTTACGCCTCGGTGAAGAACCTGCCGCGGGTCAATAACGGGCTTGGCATTTCGGTGTTGTCGACGCCGAAGGGAATCATGGCCGACCACAGTGCGCGTGAAGCGAATGTGGGCGGTGAAGTTCTCTTCACCGTGTTCTGAGAAGGATTTTTGATCCATGTCACGTGTTGGCAAAAGGCCGGTTGCGGTGCCGTCGGGTGTGACCGCGACCGTCGACGGGCAGACCGTCAAGATGAAGGGGCCGAAAGGACAGCTTCAGTTCGTCGTCCATGGCGACGTCGAGGTGAAGCTCGAGAACGGCCAAGTCAAGGTGAACCCTCGGGTCGAGACCAACCGCGCGCGGGCGCTGTACGGCACCGCTCGCGCCCAGGTCGCGAATCTGGTCGAAGGCGTCACCAAGGGCTTCGAGAAGAAGCTTGAAATCACCGGCGTCGGTTACCGCGCCGCGATGCAGGGCAAGAACCTGCAGCTCGCACTCGGCTACAGCCACGACGTGGTCTACGCGATCCCGGAAGGGATCACGATCACCGTGCCGAAGCCGACCGAGATCACGGTGACCGGCAGCGACATCCAACGCGTCGGCCAGGTCGCCGCCGAGATTCGCTCCTATCGTCCGCCGGAGCCCTACAAGGGCAAGGGCGTGAAGTATGTTGGCGAATTCATCTTCCGCAAGGAAGGCAAGAAGAAGTAACGGAGCCGGTCATGTCGAAAGCCAAGGTTACGAATGCCCGGCGCAAGCGGAGTGTGCGGTTGAAGCTGCGCCGCTCCGGTGGCGGCCGTCCGCGTCTGTCGGTGTTCCGCTCGTCCAAGCACATCTACGCCCAGGTCATTGACGACCTGAAGGGCGAGACGCTGGCCTCTGCCTCTTCGCTCGAGAAGTCGATGCGCGACGGCAGCAAGACCGGCGCCGACATCGATGCGGCGAGGGCGGTCGGCAAGCTGCTGGCCGAGCGCGCTGCCGAGAAGGGCGTCAAGGAAGTCGTGTTCGATCGCGGCAGCTATCTCTATCACGGGCGCGTCAAGGCTCTTGCCGACGCGGCGCGTGAGAGCGGGCTGAGCTTCTAACAGAATTTGAGGATTGAGGCGTAAGCCTCTGAAGGACTGGAAAAACCATGGCAGAACGCGAACAACGTGGTGGACGCGATCAACGCGGCGGCGGACGTGAACGCAGGGAGGAGCGCGACAGCGAGTTCGTCGACAAGCTCGTCCACATCAATCGCGTGGCCAAGGTCGTCAAGGGCGGCAAGCGCTTCGGTTTCGCAGCGCTGGTCGTGATCGGCGATCAGAAGGGCCGCGCCGGCTTCGGTCACGGCAAGGCGCGCGAAGTGCCTGAGGCGATCCGCAAGGCAACCGAGTCCGCCAAGCGCAATTTGACCCGCGTCTCGCTGCGCGAGGGCCGCACGCTCCATCACGACATCGCCGGCCGCCATGGCGCGGGCCGTGTCTACCTGCGTGCAGCCCCGGCCGGTACCGGCATCATCGCCGGCGGCCCGATGCGCGCCGTGTTCGAGACGCTCGGCGTCCAGGACGTGGTGGCGAAATCGATCGGCTCGTCGAACCCGTACAACATGGTTCGCGCGACGTTCGATGCGCTGAAGCATCAGGATTCGCCGCGCTCGGTCGCAGCCCGCCGCAACATCAAGGTGTCCACCCTCCAGTCCCGCCGTATCGGCGGTGACGCCGAGGCGGCTGCCGAGTAACGGACGCTTTTCGGAGTAGATTTTCATGGCCAATGCCGCAAAAACGATCAAGCTCGAGCAGACCGGCAGCGCGATCCGCCGCCATCACTCGCAGCGTTCGACGCTGATCGGGCTCAAGCTCAACAAGATCGGCCGCACCAGCGAACTGCCGGACACCCCGGCGGTCCGCGGCATGATCGAGAAGGTTCATCATCTCGTCCGCATCGTCGACGAGAAGTAAGAAACGGCGCACGATCCCGAAAAGTGATCACCGGTTTTCGGTGAAGATCGTGCGCAAGATACAAGGAGATGGGCGATGAAGCTCAGCGATATCGCCGACAACGCCGGCTCGCGCAAGAAGCGCATGCGCGTCGGCCGCGGCATCGGTTCGGGTAAAGGCAAGCAGTCCGGCCGCGGCGGCAAGGGCCAGACCGCGCGTTCGGGCGTGCGCATCAAGGGTTTCGAAGGCGGCCAGATGCCGATGCATCGCCGTCTCCCGAAGCGCGGCTTCACCAACATCTTCCGCGTCGAGTTCGCCGAGATCAATCTCGACCGGCTCCAGGAAGCGGTCGATGCCAAGAAGATCGACGCCGGCAGCGTCGTGAACGTCGAGGCCCTGGTGAAGGGCGGCGTGCTGCGCCGCGCCAAGGGCGGCCTGCGGCTGCTCGGCCGCGGCGAGCTCAAGTCCAAGCTCAACATCGAAGTGCACGGCGCCACCAAGACCGCGATTGAAGCGGTCGAGAAAGCCGGCGGCTCGGTGAAGATCCTCGCCCCTGCCAAGGAAGAAGGCGAGGCGGCGTAACAACTGCGTCATTGGCCCGCGGCTCGCGGGCCTTTACGCATGCGGGACGTTGGACTTATCGAAGCCGAGCCCCAGATAATGTCCGGCGTCCGCTAAAGTAGCCCGGCCGCGGGCATAACGGCGCAAAAGGCGGCGGGAGAAAGTCCAAGATGGCCTCTGCAGCGGAACAACTGGCAGCCAATCTCAACTTCGGTGCGTTTGCCAAGGCTGACGAACTGAAGAAGCGCATCTGGTTCACCCTGGGTGCGCTACTGGTTTATCGGCTCGGGACCTACATCCCGCTGCCCGGCATCGATCCCAACATCTGGGAGCAGGTGTTCCGCTCCCAGGCGGGCGGCATCCTCGGCATGTTCAACATGTTCGCCGGCGGCGGCATCCACCGCATGGCGATTTTCGCGCTGAACATCATGCCGTACATCTCGGCTTCGATCATCATTCAGCTCCTCACCACCGTTTCGCCGCAGCTCGAAGCGCTGAAGAAGGAAGGTGAGTCCGGCCGCAAGCTGCTGAACCAGTACACCCGCTATCTCACCGTGATCCTGGCCGCGTTCCAGTCCTACGGCATCGCAGTGGGTCTCGAAGGCGCCGGCAACGTCGTCAGTGACCCCGGCATGTTCTTCCGCCTGTCGACGGCGATCACGCTCACCGGCGGCACCATGTTTCTGATGTGGCTGGGTGAGCAGATCACCTCGCGCGGCATCGGCAACGGCATCTCACTGATCATCCTCGCCGGCATCGTCGCCGAGCTGCCATCGGCGCTCGCCAACATGCTCGAGCTCGGCCGTCAGGGCGCGATGTCGACCGGCCTGATTCTGGTCGTCATCATCATGGCGGTCGCCGTGATCGCCTTCATCGTGTTCGTGGAGCGCGCGCAGCGCCGGCTGCTGATCCAGTATCCGAAGCGCCAGGTCGGCAACAAGATGTTCGAGGGCCAGTCCTCGCATCTGCCGCTCAAGCTCAACACCTCGGGCGTGATCCCGCCGATCTTCGCATCCTCGCTGCTGCTGCTGCCGACCACGGTTGCCAACTTCAACGCGGGCAGCGGGCCGGAATGGTTCCAGTGGATCACCACCCAGCTCGGCCACGGCCGTCCGCTGTTCCTGATCATGTATCTCGCGCTGATCGTGTTCTTCGCCTTCTTCTACACCGCGATCGTGTTCAACCCGACCGAAACCGCCGACAATCTGAAGAAGCATGGCGGCTTCATTCCGGGCATCCGTCCGGGCGAGCGCACGGCGGAATATATCGACTACGTGCTGTCACGTATCACCGTGCTCGGCGCAGTTTATCTGGCGATCGTCTGCTTGATCCCGGAAATCCTGATCTCCTACGCCTCGGTGCCGTTCTATTTCGGCGGCACCTCGCTGCTGATCGTCGTCAGCGTCACCATGGACACGGTGGCGCAGGTGCAGGGCTATCTATTGGCGCATCAGTATGAAGGCCTAATCCGGAAGTCGAAGCTGCGCGGCCGCCGCCGCTAAGCGCGGGCTCCCTTCGCCGGGCGCGACCCCACCGCCGATTCGCCGCGCGCAAAGGCGCGCGGCTTTCGCGAGGCGCAGTACCGACCGTTTGGTTGTATCGGCAGAACTGCTCGCACTGCGACGCAATCCCTGATTTCAAAGGCCTTCTTGGCGTCCGGGCATTTGCTCCCCTATGATATGGGTAGCGGTGCGGCGCCGATTATGATTTGCACTGTTCTTGGACTTCAAATCTTGGACTTCAAAACACAGGTGCGCGACGTATCGCTCACCAATCCGGGGGGCGTACGCCGATGAGAATTATACTTCTGGGACCGCCGGGGTCGGGCAAGGGGACCCAGGCGCAGCTGCTGGTGCAGCGCTATGGCATCGTCCAGCTTTCGACCGGTGAAATGCTGCGCGCGGCTGTTGCGGCGGGAACGCCGGTCGGGCTGAAGGCCAAGGAGATCATGGCCAGCGGCGGTCTCGTGCCCGACGAGGTCGTGGTGGGAATCATCTCCGACCGCATCGACCAGCCGGACGCCAAGAACGGTTTCATTCTCGACGGCTTCCCGCGCACCGTGCCGCAGGCCGAGGCGTTGGACGATCTGCTCAAGCACAAGCACCTCAAGCTCGACGGCGTGATCGAGCTCCGCGTCAACGAGAGCGCGCTGCTGAACCGCGTCGAAACCCGCGTCGCCCAGATGCGGGAGCGCGGTGAAGAGGTCCGTGTCGATGACACCCCGGAGGTCCTGACCAAGCGACTCGCCAGCTACCGCAGCCAGACAGAACCGCTGGTTCACTACTATTCCGAGCGGCGGAAGCTCTCCACCATCGACGGCATGATGGCCATCAACGAGGTCACCCGCGCTATCCACCGCCAGCTCCTGGCGCTCGGGGCAGTCGAGCCCAAGACGCATGGCAAGACTTCGGCCAAGAGCGCGGCCAAGGCGGCATCGGTCAAAACCGGGGCAAAGAAGGCCAAAACAGCCAAAAAGCCGATGAAAACGATCAAAAAGGCAGCCAAAACCACAAAAAAGGCGGCCAAGAAGGCAACCAAGAAGACCGTGAAGAAGGCAGCCAAGAAGACTGTAAAAAAGAGTGCCAAAAAGGCTGCAAAAAAGCTCACGAAAAAGCGAGCCAAGCGCTAGTGGCGGTTGACGAAAGCCCCCTGAATCCCCTAATAAGCCCCGCATCCAAGTCGGATAGTTTCAGACGATGCCGGGCCCCAGGAAGACCGGGGGTGGGCGTCGTGTTCGCGTTTGTGAACACCTGCCCGAGAACACAAGCACTTAAAGCCTGATTCCTGACGAGGGATCGGCAACAGGAGAGAAGGCCGTGGCCCGTATTGCCGGCGTGAACATTCCCACCAACAAGCGCGTGCTGATCGCGCTCCAGTACATCCATGGCATCGGTCAGAAGATCGCCGGTGAGATCCTGGAAAAGGTCAAGATCCCCGAGGATCGCCGCGTCAATCAGCTCAGCGATGCCGAGGTGCTCCAGATCCGCGAAGTGATCGACCGCGACTATCTCGTCGAGGGCGACCTGCGTCGCGAGGTCGGCATCAACATCAAGCGTCTGATGGACCTCGGCTGCTATCGCGGCCTGCGTCATCGTCGCGGTCTGCCGGTGCGCGGCCAGCGTACCCACACCAATGCGCGCACGCGCAAGGGCCCGGCCAAGGCCATCGCCGGCAAGAAGAAGTAAGTTTTCGAATCCAATCGCGGCGTGTGGCGAAAGGGGATGACCCGTTCGCCACGCGCCTTTCGTTCCACAGGTGTAGCCGCTGGCATTACGGCGGTGTTTGAGATCTCCAGGAAAGGTAGTCTATGGGCAAGGAAGCCACCCGCGTTCGTCGTCGTGAGCGCAAGAACATCGCCTCCGGCGTCGCGCACGTGAACTCGTCGTTCAACAACACGACCATCACCATCACCGACGCGCAGGGCAACACGATTGCCTGGTCCTCCGCCGGCACGATGGGCTTCAAGGGCTCGCGCAAGTCGACCCCGTATGCCGCGCAGGTTGCCGCCGAAGACGTGTCCAAGAAGGCGCAGGAGCACGGCATGCGCACGCTGGAGGTCGAAGTCGCCGGTCCCGGTTCGGGCCGTGAGTCGGCGCTCCGCGCGCTCCAGGCCGCGGGCTTCACCGTCACCTCGATTCGCGACGTGACCACGATTCCGCACAACGGTTGCCGTCCCCGCAAGCGTCGGCGCGTTTGATACGAGGTCGCGGACGCATGGTCGTCCGCGATGACTTTTTTAAGAAGCCGCAGGTGCGACCTGTGGCCTTTCTCCAACGCCAGTATCTGCAACGGCAGTTTGACTGGCCTGTATGGGTGAAACAGTGACGATCCAGAAAAATTGGCAAGAACTGATTCGACCGAACAAGCTCCAGGTACAGCCCGGCAGCGATTCGAACCGTTTCGCGACCCTCGTCGCCGAGCCGCTCGAGCGCGGCTTCGGCCAGACGCTCGGCAACGCGCTGCGCCGTATCCTGCTCTCCTCGCTCCAGGGCTCGGCGGTGCAATCGGTGCACATCGACGGCGTGCTGCACGAGTTCTCCTCGATCGCGGGCGTCCGTGAGGACGTCACCGACATCGTGCTCAACATCAAGGACATCGCGATCAAGATGCAGGGCGAAGGCCCCAAGCGCATGGTCGTGAAGAAGTCCGGCCCGGGCGTCGTCACCGCCGGCGACATCCAGACCGTGGGCGACGTCGTCGTGCTCAACCCCGACCTGCAGATCTGCACGCTCGACGAGGGCGCCGAGATCCGCATGGAGTTCACGGTCGCCACCGGCAAGGGCTACGTACCCGCCGAGCGCAACCGTCCCGAGGACGCGCCGATCGGCCTGATCCCGGTCGACAGCCTGTACTCGCCGGTCCGCAAGGTCTCCTACAAGGTCGAGAACACCCGCGAGGGCCAGATCCTCGACTACGACAAGCTGACCATGACGATCGAGACCAACGGCGCGCTGACGCCGGATGACTCCGTGGCTTACGCCGCGCGCATCCTGCAGGATCAGCTCAACGTGTTCGTCAACTTCGAAGAGCCGCGCAAGGAAGTCGCCCAGGAGATCATCCCGGACCTCGCCTTCAACCCGGCCTTCCTCAAGAAGGTGGACGAGCTCGAGCTGTCGGTGCGTTCGGCCAACTGCTTGAAGAACGACAACATCGTCTACATCGGCGACCTCGTGCAGAAGAGCGAAGCGGAAATGCTCCGCACTCCGAACTTCGGCCGCAAGTCGCTGAACGAGATCAAGGAAGTGCTGGCCCAGATGGGTCTGCACCTCGGCATGGAAGTGCCGGGCTGGCCGCCGGAGAACATCGACGAGCTCGCCAAGCGCTTCGAGGATCACTACTGATCCGAGCTACGACAGGCTAAGGCGCGAGTTCATCGCGCTTTGGCGGGCGAACGCAGGCAGCCCACCTGAGCAACATGTCCGGCGAACCGTCGCGGCAGTTTTCGAACTAAGGAATAGTCACATGCGTCACGGCAAGGTTCATCGGAAGCTCAATCGGACGGCCGAGCATCGCCGCGCGATGTTCGCCAACATGGCGGCCGCGCTGATCAAGCACGAGCAGATCGTCACCACGCTGCCGAAGGCAAAGGAACTGCGTCCGATCGTCGAGAAGCTCGTCACCCTCGGCAAGAAGGGCGGGCTGGCCCTGCGCCGTCAGGCGATCTCCGAGATGCGCGACAAGGATCAGGTCAGGAAGCTGTTCGACGTATTGGCGACCCGCTACAAGGACCGCCAGGGCGGCTATACCCGCATCATCAAGGCCGGCTTCCGCTACGGCGACAACGCCGCGATGGCCGTGATCGAGTTCGTCGATCGCGACGTCGATGCCAAGGGCCAGGACTCCGGTCCGGTACAGGAAAAGGAAGCCGAGGCGGCGTAAGCCGACCGGTATGGATATTTCGAGAAAGCGGCGCCTTCGGGCGCCGCTTTTTTTCGTGGGGTGGGCAAAGGCGGTGCTTCGCGCGCCTTGCCATTCGGTCCGCAGGTCGCGTCGAAGTGGTGGGCACGCTGCGCTTTGCCCAGCTACAGGCCGCGGGTTCGTCACGCATCGGTGAGCGCCGATTGCGGCGTACGCGGCAGCGCCCGATATCTCCACCAGCATCAATGGAGATATTGCATGAACATCGACCTTTCCGGAAAGACCGCACTCGTGACCGGTTCGACCGCCGGCATCGGCCACGCCATTGCCAAGGGCCTTGCCGGCTCGGGCGCGAGCGTGGTGATCAACGGTCGCAACCAGGACAAGGTCGATGCGGCCGTGCGCAAGCTGGAAGCTGTGGGCGGGAAGGTCCGCGGCATCGCCGCCGATGTCTCGACCGCTGCGGGCTGCAAGGCGCTGGCCGCGGCGCTGCCAGACGTCGACATCCTCATCAACAATGCCGGCATCTTCGAGCCGAAAGACTTTTTCGACATTCCGGACGAGGACTGGAGCCGCTTCTTCGAGGTCAACGTGATGAGCGGCGTGCGTCTCGCGCGCGCGTATATGAAGGGCATGCTCAAGCGCAATTGGGGCCGCGTCGTCTTCATCTCCTCGGAGTCCGGGCTCAACATTCCGGTCGAGATGATCCACTACGGCATGAGCAAGACGGCCCAGCTCTCGGTCGCGCGGGGCCTCGCGCAGCTCACCCGCGGTACCGCCGTCACCGTCAATTCCGTGCTGCCGGGTCCGACAATGTCGGAGGGCGTCGAGACGTTTGTGAAGGATCTCGCCAGGCAGAACGGCCAGTCAATCGATGAGGCCGCGGCCAATTTCGTCAAACGGCATCGCCCAAGCTCGCTGCTCCAGCGCTTCGCCAGCGTCGACGAGATCGCCAACATGGTGGTCTACGTTGCGTCAAAGGAGGCGTCCGCGACCAACGGCGCGGCGCTGCGGGCCGAGGGCGGCATCGTCAATACCATTGCATGAGGCTGCGAAGGCGTGGCACCGGAATCGTGGTGCTGTAGGTGGGCAAAGTGAAGCGTGCCCACCGTTCTTGCCGCGTTCGTTGAGGGATGGTGGGCACGGCGCAAGTGCGCCTTTGCCCACCCTAAGCAGCTACGCACAGTTCGTAGCTACCACCCCTCCAGCACGATCTTCCCGCGCGACTTGCCGCTCTCGAGCAGCGCGTGCGCGCGCTTGAGGTTGGCGGCGTTGATCGTACCAAAGGTCTGGTCGAGCGTGGTGCGCAGCACGCCCTTGTCGATGAGGTCGGCGACATCGTCCAGCAAATGATGCTGCGCGATCATGTCAGGCGTCTGGAACGAGGAGCGCGTGAACATCGATTCCCAGTGCACCGAGATCGCCTTGCCCTTGAATGCGCTCATGGTGAACTCCGAGGGATCGTCGATCAGGCCGAACTTGCCCTGCGGTGCCATGAACTCGGCGATCGCCTTGTAGTGCTGGTCCGTGAAGGTGAGGCTCGCCACCAGCGCAACCGGCGGCAGCTTGAGCTTTTCGATCTGCTCCTTCATCGGCTTGCCGTGGTCGATCACGGCATGCGCGCCGAGATCGAGACACCACTTTTGCGACTCCGGCCGCGTCGCGGTCGCGAGCACCGTGAGGCCCGTGAGGCGGCGCGCAAGCTGGATCAGGATCGAGCCGACGCCGCCGGCGCCGCCGGTGATCAGGAGCGTGCGCGGATCGATGCTCTTGCCGGGCGCCGCGCCGAGCCGGTCGAACAGCAATTCCCAGGCGGTGATCGAGGTGAGGGGAAGGGCCGCGGCCTGCGCAAACGACAGGCTCTTCGGTTTGTTGCCGACGATGCGCTCGTCGACCAGATGGAATTCGGAGTTGGTGCCCTGGCGCAGGATCGAGCCGGCGTAAAACACCGCGTCGCCTGGCTTGAACAGCGTGACGTCGGGACCCACGGCATCGACGATTCCGGCAGCGTCATAGCCCAGAATCTTCGTCTCGCCCTCGGGCGGGGCGGCACGCTTGCGCACCTTGTAGTCGACCGGATTGGCCGAGATCGCCTTCACGGCGACCCGGATATCGCGGCCCTTGGGCTCTGGCTTTGCGGTCTCGAAATCGATCAGCGCGTCCTGATCCTCGATCGGAAGCGATTTTTTGTAGCCGACGGCCTTCATGGCTTGTCTCCATCAGATGGCGTGCTCGCCTGCCGCTGTAACTGTCCCGCTGGCTCCGATTTTGCAAGTACTGTAGATGCGGCGTCCCTGTTTGGATACTGCCGCGGCTGTCCTGTACGCCGGCGCCCGAGGTGGAGCCGATCAAGAAGCCGAAGCGCGCGGCGTGAATATCCGGGAGCGGACCACGCCGCTCCCGGAACCAATCGCATCAGAACGCAAACTGCGTGCGCATCGCGACCGCGTCGAACTTCGAGCCGACATCGGCGGTCGAGACCGGCGAGGCCTGCTTCGAGACGGTGCCATGCAGGTAGTCCAGCATGAAGCGGACGTTGCCGTTGACGTACCAGTTCAGCGCGAGCGTGTAGACGGTCTGCCGGCCCCCCGCGATGCCGGTTGCGGTCCCGAGTTGATCGTTGAGGTCGATCGTGGAGAAGCGCCCCGCGATCTCCCAGGCGCCCCAGCCACCGCCGTCGAGCGAGAACGGGTGCGCCGGCTTGACGCCGTTATAGGCCGCGTTGGCCGCATTGTAGGTCCGGTTCTCGCCCGTCAGCACGTAACCGGCCTGCGCATACCCGCCCTGGAATTTGAGGCTCGGTGCGCCGACCAGCGGCACGCCGGTATTCGCAGTGCGATCGACGTTGTACCAGAAATACTCGCCCTGGAGGATCAGCGGCCCATAGGTCGCGGCAGCTTCGACGCTGTAGACCTGTGCGCCTGAGGCGTTGGCGATCGCGGTGGTCGAGATCAGGGCCGTCGGGTCGATGCGCAGTTCGGGGCGATCGCTGAGCGCGACCGTCTGCGTGTTCGCGATCAGATTGCGTGGCGGCTGGATCAGCCATTCCGCGTCGGCGCCGATATGCACCGAGTAGTCGTTGCCGCTGATGGGATTGCCCGCAACGCGCGCCACAGCGCCGTATTGTTCGCTCGTGCCGGCCGGCGCCGCGCTCGAGGCGGAATGGATCGCGCCCGTCGATGGTCCCGTGACATAGCCGCCGATCCAGAGCTGATCGTTGTACCAGCGCGCGCCGGCGGCGGAGCGGAAGTCGCCGGCGGCGATGCCGGTAGCGATCACGCCCGCCGAAGCGCGCTCCATGAACATGGTGTCGTTGGAGCTCGTGGCCTCGTCCAGGGTGTAAGGCAGGTCCATGATGCCGGCCTCGATCGCCATCTTGCCGCCGAACGGTTTCAGGCCGGTATAGCTGAGATAGGCGTTCTCGACGCCGGAGACGCCGCCGCCCGGCAGCGAACCCGGGGCTGCGCCGCCAAATCCGTCGGAGGAGCCGCCGAAGTCGTAGACCAGCGCAAAATTCCAGTCGTTGAAGAATTTGCCGGCGACGCCGATGCGTGCGCGCCGGACGTTCTCGCCGCTGTCGAGCTTCTGCGGCACGGTGGCCGCGGTGTTGGGGCGATAATCGTAGCCGCCGACGTCCCAATGCACGCGGCCAGTAATGGCGACGCAGTTCGCGCCGTCGGCGGTGCAGATGGTCGGCCGGTTGTTCGGCATCGTCACGATAACGCCGGATGCCGGCGCCGTGCCCTTGACGGGAAACCCCGCGTTCGCATTGGCCACGACCGCCTTCGCCTCCGAGCGCGCTTCGGCCTTCGCTTCCGCCTTGGCTTCGGCCTTGGCCTTCGCGGTGGCTGCCGTGTTTGCGGCGGTCTGGCTCTGGAGCTTGTCGAGCTTCTGCTCCAGCATCTTCAATTGCTGTTTCAGAAGTGCGATCTCCTGATCGCTGCTGCTTGCCGATTGGGCCTGGGCCTGCGAGGCCGCCAGCGCGCCGACAAGGCCAATCGCCGTGGCCATGGATATCGTGTTGCTCACGTCATCACTCCATTGGTTGGACCAACTTCCTCAAGTCGCAAACGGAGAGCCTAAGAACGATCGGTGACTGCCCCGCGACGGCGCGCTCCGGTTGCGTGGTTCCCACTGATGCATCGCTGCAACCGAATTCACCGGGGGCCAGAATGCAATTTGATGCGCGTCATGCCAATCCACGAAGCCAGGCAAATTGCGATTCCGCACGCAGGGCTTGCATGCCGGGGCAGGGCGAGAGGGGCTGAATATTGCCGTCCGGCGCCCTTCTATTGGCTGGCGAACGCGCCTATATTCCGGCGTCTTTTCCGAGAGGTAGGAATGTTTCGATCGATCCGTGCCGCCGTCATCACCGCCTCGTGCATAGCCTTTTCGGCCCACTTCAATCCGGCCGCCGCGCAGGATCGCCGCGTCCCGTCGTCGCCGGCCGAGCTGCGGCTGTCCTATGCGCCGATCGTGCAGCGGGTGCAGCCAGCGGTCGTCAACGTCTATGCCGCCAAGATGGTGCAGAACCGCAACCCGTTGCTGGACGACCCGATCTTCCGCCGCTTCTTCGGCGTTCCGGGCCAGCAGCCCGAGCAGATGCAGCGCTCGCTCGGCTCCGGCGTCATCGTCGATGCGTCGGGCCTCGTCGTCACCAATGTCCACGTCATCGAGGGGGCCGACCAGGTCAAGGTATCGCTATCGGACAAGCGCGAATTCGAGGCCGAGATTCTTCTGAAGGATCCGCGCACTGATCTCGCCGTGCTGCGGCTGAAGGACACCAAGGAGAAATTCCCGACCCTCGACTTCACCAATTCCGATGAGCTGCTGGTCGGCGACGTCGTGCTCGCGATCGGCAATCCGTTCGGCGTCGGCCAGACGGTGACCCACGGCATCATCTCGGCGCTCGCGCGCACGCAGGTCGGCATCACCGACTACCAGTTCTTCATCCAGACCGACGCGGCGATCAATCCGGGCAATTCCGGCGGCGCGCTGGTCGACATGAGCGGCAAGCTCGCCGGCATCAACACCGCGATCTATTCGCGCTCCGGCGGCTCGCAAGGCATCGGCTTTGCGATACCGGCCAACATGGTGCGCGTCGTCGTCGCCTCCGCCAAGAGCGGCGGCAAGGCGGTGAAGCGTCCCTGGCTCGGCGCGAGATTGCAGGCGGTGACGCCCGAGATCGCCGAGAGCCTCGGCCTGCGCTCGCCGACGGGGGCACTGGTCGCGAGCGTGGTGCAGAACGGCCCCGCGGCCAAGGCCGGTCTGAAATCATCCGATCTCATCACGGGGATCGACGGCCAGACCGTGGATGATCCCAACGCTTTCGACTATCGCTTTGCGACGCGTCCGCTCGGCGGCACCGCGCAGATCGACGTGCAGCGCGGCGGCAAGCCGGTCAGGCTGACGGTGGCGCTGGAGACGGCGCCCGACACCGGCCGCAACGAGCTCGTCGTCACCGCGCGCTCGCCGTTCCAGGGCGCGAAGGTCTCGACCATCACGCCGGCAGTCGCCGACGAGTTGCACCTCGATGCCGACACCGAAGGCGTCGTGATCACCGATCTCGGTGGCGATACCGCAGCGGCGAATGTCGGCTTCCAAAAGGGCGACATCATCCTTGCCGTCAACAACCAGAAGATCAGCAAGACCGGCGATATCGAGAAGGCAGCCGGTGAACGGCCGCGGATCTGGCGCATCACGCTGGTGCGTGGCGGCCAGCAGATCAACGTCACGCTGGGCGGATGAGCCCGAAGCGACCACAGGAGACGCCAACGCTCTTCGCCGCGGCGGGGCTTGACCACGAGGCCCCGCATCCGCTGCCGGACCGGCTGCGCCCGCGCGCGCTGTCGGAAGTCGTCGGGCAGGACCATATCCTCGGTCCCGACGGCGCGCTGACGCGCATGCTGGAAACGCGTACGCTCGGCTCGCTGGTGTTCTGGGGCCCGCCCGGCACCGGCAAGACCACGGTGGCGCGGCTGCTGGCGGATGCGACGGATTTGCATTTCGAGCAGATCTCCGCGGTGTTCTCCGGCGTCGCCGATCTCAAGAAGGCCTTTGAGGCCGCACGTGCCCGCCGCGAGATGGGCAAGGGCACGCTGCTGTTCGTCGACGAGGTGCATCGCTTCAACCGCGCCCAGCAGGATTCGTTTCTGCCGGTGATGGAAGACGGCACGGTGGTGATGGTCGGCGCCACCACCGAGAACCCGTCCTTCGAGCTCAATGCGGCGCTTCTGTCCCGCGCGCGCGTGCTGGTGTTTCGCTCGCTCGATGCGGCCGCGATCGAAAAGCTGTTCGCGCATGCCGAGGCGGTCGAGGGCCGCAAGCTGCCGCTCGATGCGGAGGCGCGCGCCGTGCTGGTGCGCATGGCCGACGGGGACGGCCGCGCGTCGCTGACACTCGCTGAGGAGGTCTGGCGCGCCGCGCGCAAGGACGAGATGTTCGATGCCGCGCAATTGCAGGAGATTTTGCAGCGCCGCGCTCCGATCTACGACAAGTCGGCCGACGGCCATTACAATTTGATCTCGGCGCTGCATAAGTCCGTGCGCGGCTCCGATCCCGATGCCGCGCTCTATTACCTCGCGCGCATGCTCGACGCCGGCGAGGACCCGCTGTTCCTGGCCCGCCGCGTCGTACGCATGGCGGTCGAGGACATCGGGCTCGCCGACCCGCAGGCGCTCGTCATCGCCAACGCTGCCAAGGACGCCTTCGACTTTCTCGGTCATCCCGAGGGTGAGCTCGCGATCGCGCAAGCCGTCGTCTATCTCGCCACGGCGCCGAAATCGAACGCCGTCTACACTGCTTTCGGCACGGCGATGCAGGTCGCAAAGCAGGCCGGCTCGCTGCTGCCGCCGAAGCACATCCTCAATTCGCCAACCAAGCTGATGAAGTCGGAAGGCTACGGCGCAGCTTACGAATACGACCACGACGCCCCCGACGCCTACTCCGGCCAGGACTACTTTCCGGAAGCGCTAGGCCGCCAGACCTTCTACGACCCGCCCGAGCGCGGGTTCGAGCGCGAGATCCGGAAGCGGCTGGATTACTGGGCCAAACTGCGCAAGGAGCGGGGCGGATAATAGACCGCGTCGAGCTTGCCCCCGGCATGGATTTACGGTTTACGTAACGCGTAAGTCCTGCTACTCCGCAAGGAAATTCTATGCCCCGCACGACCATTCATCCCGGCGAGCATCTTGCCGAAGAATTGCGAGAGCTCGGCATCACAGCAGCCGAACTGTCACGCCAGATCGATGTACCCGTGAACCGGATCACCGGCATCATCAACGGGCAGCGCGGCATCACCGCCGACACGGCACTGCGCCTTGGCCATTGGTTCGGTACGAGCCCGCAATTCTGGATGAATCTGCAACAGCAATATGAGTTGCGGCTCGCGGAGAAAGAGGTGGGGGCGCAGGTTGCGTCGCTGCCGCGCCGCGCGACGGTGCAGACGACACGAAAGCTTGGAAAGACCGCATGAGCCGCCGCATCAAGAGAATGAATCCAAAGCCCCGTTCGCGTGACGAGCGCGACGATTCGCGTCCGTTCAAGGCGCGTAGCGCGAAGAGCGCCGGGCCGCGGCCGGGCGGTAAGCCCGGCGCGAAGCCGCCGCGCTTTGCCGCCGAGCGCACCGAGCGGCGCGCGCCCAAATCAGCGTTGGAGAAGCCCGCGCTGGAAAAGCCTGCGCCTGCAAAGCCCGTCGAGGCGCTGCTGCCGACCAAGGTGCAGACCGTGATCGTGACGGCCGACGAGAACAACATGCGCGTCGACCGCTTTCTCGAAGCGCGCTTTCCCGGCCTGTCGTTCTCTCACATCCAGCGTGTCGTGCGCAAAGGCGAGCTGCGCGTCGACGGCAAGCGCGTCGACAGCAAGGATCGGCTGGAGGAGGGGCAGGGCGTCCGCATTCCGCCGCTGAAGCTCGACACGCTGAAGGCAGCAAGCCCGCTATCGGAGGCCGCGCAAAAGACGCTTGCCGCGCTGAAGGAGATGACGATCTACGAGGACGACGACGTTCTCGTCCTCAACAAGCCGGCTGGCCTCGCGGTGCAGGGCGGCTCGGGCATGACGCGGCACATCGACCAGATGCTGGAGGTGATGCGCGATGCCAAGGGCCAAAAGCCGCGCCTGGTGCACCGTATCGACAGGGAGACGTCGGGCTGTCTCTTGATCGCGAAGACACGCTTTGCCGCCTCGCACCTGACCGGCGCATTCCGCTCGCGGTCGGCGCGAAAAACCTATTGGGCGCTGGTGCCGGGCCTGCCGAAGCCGAAGCAGGGCCGCATCTCGACCTTCCTTGCAAAAGAGGAGAGCGAGGACGACACCATCATGCGCATCGCCCAGCATGGCGACGAGGGCGCCAGCCACGCGGTGACGTACTATGCGGTCGTCGAGACCGCCGGCAACAAGCTGACCTGGGTGTCGCTCAAGCCCGTGACGGGCCGCACCCACCAGCTGCGCGCCCACATGGAACATATCGGCCACCCCATCGTCGGCGATTCCAAATATTTCAATATCGAGAACTGGCAGCTGCCGGGCGGCTTGCAAAACCGGCTGCATCTGCTCGCGCGCCGCATCGTCATTCCGCATCCGCGCGGCGGCTTCATCGATGCTACTGCGCCATTGCCGCAGCACATGCAGCAGTCGTGGAATCTGCTCGGGCTGGATGCGAGCCGGTTTGATCCGATCGAGAACGCGCCTGAAGAGTAGTTTGGGCCCCCTCAATTCCGAAACTGCTCCAGAAACATCCGCAAGCTGTCGTGCGGGCTCTCGACATCCGTGATCAGCCAGCCCTCCGGGCCGTTGACCAGGATGAAATTCAGCGTGACCCGGAGAGCAGGGCCACAATGCCCGCAAGTTCCCTCATGCCTTGCCGCTCGCTTTATCGGCCGCTGATCTTATCTTACAAGCCTAGCATTCATAGACCGGGGCCGAAACGACATGCGCGAATTGTTCGATGAGGTTGCGGGGCGGTCCCCGCTCGATCCGCAGGAGGCGGTGCGCCGGTCCGTGCGCACGCCCCGGCGCAAGCGCTTCTACAAGGAAGCGGGCGTGGCCGAGGCCGAGAGCGGCTTCGCCATCATGCTGGATGGCAAGCCGATCCGTACGCCCTCCAGCCGCCAGGTGGTGATCCCATCGCGCGCGCTGGCCGATGCAGTCGCCGCGGAATGGGCGGCTCAGGGCGAAACGATCGATCCCGTGACCATGCCGCTGACGCGGATCGCCAACAGCGTGGTCGAGGGTGTCATCGACCGCGTCGACCTCGTCAGCGACGATCTTGCAAAATACTTCGAGGCCGACTTGCTGTTCTATCGCGCCGGCCACCCCGAAGGGCTGGTCGCCCGCGAGGCCGCGCATTGGGATCCCGTGCTATTCTGGGCTGCGCAGACGCTGGGCGCGCATTTCATCCTGTCCGAGGGCATCATGCATGTGAAGCAGCCGGAGGAGGCGGTTCAGGCTGCGCGCGCCGCGTTGCCCGGGGATGCCTGGTCGATCGCGGCGCTCCACGTGGTCACGACCCTGACCGGTTCGGCGCTGCTGGCGCTGGCGCTGGCCCATGGCGTGCGTGACGCTGACCAGGTCTGGGCAGCCGCTCATGTCGATGAGGACTGGAACGCTGAGACATGGGGCGTGGACGAGGAGGCGGTGGTACGCCGGGCTGCACGCGGGCGGGATTTCGAGGCCGCCGGAGCGGTTTTGGCCGCCGTAAAGCCGCAAGCAGCCAAAGGTCCTTAACGAGAGGTTTACGAGGCGGCCTTAGGATGGGGCTAGCGTTCCCTGGGCCCCTTCAGATGCCGACGCCGATAAGCTCGATCCTTCCCGTCAGTGCTGCCAGTTCTGTTGCTGATGCGGCGACGCCAGATCTCCTGCTTCAGGCCGGCAGCGTGGTCGACGCAAGAGTCGTGAGCGTGCTCGCCGACAATCTGGTGCGGATCGCAATCGCAAACCTCTCCCTGGACGTGATGTCGGAAGTGGCGTTGTCGCCGGGACAGAACCTCCAGCTCGCGGTGTCGCAGAACGACGGCACTATCCGGCTCGCCGTCGTGGGCGGGGCAGGCGAGGCGACCGCCGATCAGGTCGCGCTGACGCCGGCTGCCGCCTCACTGGTGGAGAGCCCGTCGCTTGCGCCGTCCGCTGCTGCGGCACGCAACATCCTGACGCCGTCCGAACAAGTTGCGGTCACCGCCGCCTCGGCCGAGGCCGTGACCAGACAGGGCAGCCAAGCGCCGCTGTTCGCCAATCTGGCCTCCGTCGTGACCGGCAGCGATCTGCCGCCAGGATTGAAGCAGGCCATGCTGGACGTACTGGCGCAGCAGATGCCGCTCAATACCGGGCTTGATGGCGGCGATATCGAGTCCGCCTTCCAGAAGTCCGGCCTGTTCCTCGAGGCCTCGCTGGCCGCAGGCACGACACCGTCCTCCGGCACGATGCCGGACCTGAAGGCAGCGCTGCTGGTGCTGCGCCAGGCGCTGGCCACGATCGAGACCGCCGCGCCACAGGGGGCGGCGATTCCTGCGAGCGCCACAGGGACATCGCAAGGCGCCGCCGCGCCGGCCGCTTCCTCGTCAGCCGGACCCGGGATCGCCCACCAGCCGCAAATGCCGCGCACCGCCAATCTCGCGGCGGCCGTGCTCGCCGACATCGCTGGCGGCGCGCCGCAGGCCGCGATGCCGCGAATCATGTCCACCGGCCTCACTGCGAGCCTTACCGCCAGCCTTGCCGCGAATCTGCTTCTGGAGGTCACGCAAGAGCTGCCGCGCATGACGGGCAATGTGCCCGGCTCGAACAAGGCCGTGCCCGACGGACATATCTTCGCGGCGGCCGCGCGCGCGACCCCGCCGCCGTTCCGCGGCGCATTGCCGGCGCCTCAGTCCATCGCCTCGCCATCGCTCGCGCCGGATACGCCGCTGACTGCGACCGTGCATCGGCTACTCGACGACACCGATGCCGCGATCGCGCGCCAGACCTTGCTTCAGGTCGCTTCGCTCCCCGATCGCACCGACGCCAGCGGTCACCGCATCGACCCGACCGCGCCGCAGTGGAATTTCGAGATTCCCTTCGCAACGCCGCAGGGCACCGCAATGGCGCAGTTCGAGATCTCGCGCGACGGCGGCAATGAGTCCGCCGATCCCGCCAAGCGCGCCTGGCGCGCGCGCTTCTCGCTCAATGTCGAGCCGGCCGGCCCCGTGCACGCACTGATCACGCTGAGCGGCGACAAGACGTTTGTACGCATGTGGGCGGAGCGGCCGGCGACCGCACAGCAGCTCCGCGCCGGAGTCGGTGAGCTCAATCAGGCGCTGACGAGAGCCGAGCTCAAGCCGGGCGACATCCTGGTTCGCGACGGCACCCCGCCGCAGCCCGCGCCGGCCCGCGCCGGGCATTTCCTGGATCGCGCCACATGAGCGACGGGACCAAGCTCGCGATTGCGCTGCATTACGAAAAGGGCAGCAACGCGCCGGTCGTCGTCGCCAAGGGCAAGGGCACCATCGGCGAAAAGATCGTCGAGATCGCCAAGGCCAACGACATCCCGATCGAGGAGAACGAGGTTCTGGCCGGCGCGCTCTCCAAGGTCGAGCTCGGCGAGGAGATCCCGCCCGATCTCTACAAGGCCGTCGCCGAAGTGCTGGTGTTCGTGCTGCGGCTGTCGGGGCGGGGGCGCTGAAAGCTGTCATCGTTTCACCACGTAGCGGCTGCATGGTCGCGGCCACTTTCATCTTTCAACGGACACCGCTTTTGCTCACCCGCCGTTCCACCCTTGGCCTTCTTGCCGCAGCTGCCGCCATACCGTCGCGTGCGTTCGCCCATGTCGCGCCGCCGCGGAACGAAATCAGCGAGAGCCTCGCAAAGCGCTTTACCGATCTCGGCACCGCCGGCACCTTCATCGGCTACAAGGTCGAGGACTATCTGATCGTCGCCAGCGACAGGGAGCGCTCGGGTGAAGCGAAGCTGCCGGCCTCGACCTTCAAAATTCCCAATTCGCTGATTGCGCTCGAGACCGGCGTCGTCGCCGACCCTGACAAGGACGTGTTTCCCTGGGACGGTATGAAGCGGCCGATCGAAGCCTGGAACAAGGATCACACGCTGCGCAGTGCGATCGCGGTGAGTGCGGTGCCGGTCTATCAGGAGATCGCGCGCCGAATCGGCCAGGAGCGCATGCAGAAATATGTCGATCTGTTCGACTACGGCAATCGCGACATCGGCGGCGGCATCGACCAGTTCTGGCTCACCGGCGCCTTGCGCATCGACCCGGTCGAGCAGATCGATTTCGTCGACCGGCTGCGCCGCCGCGCGCTCCCGATCTCCAAACGCAGCCAGGATCTCGTCGCCGACATCCTGCCGGTGACCAGGGTCGGTGATAGCGTCATTCGCGCCAAGTCGGGGCTCTTGGGCGCCGAGCGCGGCGAGCCGTCGCTGGGCTGGATGGTTGGCTGGGCCGAGAAGGGCGAGGCGCACACGGTGTTTGCGCTCAACATGGACTGCAAAGAGCCGCGTCTCGTCGGCGAGCGCATGCCGTTGACGCAAGCCTGCCTTGCCGAGATCGGCGCGATCTAGCACCACTTTGCTGGCGCGCGCCCCGCCGCTCGACTAGCATCCCGTCGACCAGGCAAGAAAAAAGGTCGGGAGGACAACAATGACTTCAACGCCGTTCTGGCTGTCGTCGCTCACGCTCGCCGCTGCCGGCGGCTGGCTCGCCGCCACGATGTTTGGAGCACCCGCAACCGGCAAGGAGCCGCGCTTTCCGCAGCTCACCATGGACCAGCTCGACGCCAAGCAGAAGCCGCTCGGGGAGCAGATCATGAAGGTGTCGAGCGTCGGCATCGGCGGGCCCTACAATCCGATGATCCGCAGCCCCGTGCTCGGCCAGCGCCTGTTCGACCTGTTCCATTATCTGCGCTGGGAAACTTCGGTCCCGGTCAAGCTCAACGAGTTCGCGATCCTGATCATCGGGCGGCAGTGGCGCTCGCAGGTGGAATGGTTCGCGCACGCGCCGCTTGCGGCCAAGGCGGGCTTGTCACCGGACATCATTGCGGAGCTGAAGGCCAACAAGCGGCCGTCGAAGATGGTCGAGGCCGAAGCTGTCGTCTACGACTTCGTCACCGAGCTCACCACGACCAGGAAGGTCGCCGACGAGACCTATGCGCGGGCGAAGAAGATGTTTAGCGATCAACAGATCGTCGACCTCACCGCGGTCGCCGGCAATTACGTGATGGTCGCGATGCTGCTGGCGATGGCCGAGGAGACGGTGCCGTCGGACAAGCAGGAGCCGTTCAAGCCGGGCGAGCCGTAGGACTCGTCATTGCGAGAAGTCTTGCGACCAAGCCATCCAGATTGCCGCCGCGGAAAGATTCTGGATTGCTTCGCTGCGCTCGCAATGACGGAGGATGTGGCGCCGACGTCGCTCTCACGTGCTCCTCATCGGAGGCCATCTCACCGGCCTCGCGCAGTTCGGTGTTGCGTGTGTTCTCTTCGTGCTCGTGGTGATAGAGGCGTTCCGCCGTCATCGCCCGCTGGCTCAGCGACTCGATCAGGGCGGCGGCGCGCAGCAGCATCTCGCCATTCCGCCCCGACACCATGCTGGCCATGCGCCGCAGGAAGTCGGTGGTTTCGGACGATGAGTTCGGCGGCAGGGGGACGACTGTGACGGACATGGGGTGATGCTTGCAGCCGGACGTGATGACCGCCGCCGTACCGACTGGGCTCACGCAACATTCGGCGCCTGATCGTAAGCTTGGAGCAAGCCTGAATCGGCAGGCCGGTCAATCGGCGAGAGCCGACAAAATGGCGGTAGTCCCGCCGCCAACGCGCGCGGGGTCAGGCGCCTTTTTGCCGGCCGATCCGCCCGAGATGGGTGAAGCCGAACCCGGCCGAATATTTCAGGCCATAGCCGAGCGCCCGGTCGATGCCGATATGGGCGAGCCAAATCAAGGCCATGGACAGAGTGAGGGGCGAGGCGAGGCCGAAACCCAGCGTCAGCAGCGTCACGGGCGCCATGTAGCTGTGGGCGGCATTGTAGACCATCGCGCCGAACCGGGCGTCGGCAAGGTACGCTAGGAAGCTCAGATCGGGGACGAAGAAGAGCAAGGCGAACACCAGCCACGAGCCGTCCCAGGCCGCGTAGAGCATCACCATCCCCAAGAACAGGGTGAGGCCCTCCAGCCGCAGCAGGATGTTGACGCCGCCGGTCGCCGCGCCGGTCTCGGCCGTTTCTTGGTCCATGGTCGCCCTCCCAGGCAAAACTTTGTAATCCCTCACGCTTTCAGCCCGCGGCAGGGCTGCCCTGCGAGGCCGAAAGCCGCTTTCCGGCTCACAAAATGCCGTGTTAGAACCCCGGCAAGCAGGTCCTAGTTAAGAACTGGCGGGAGCAAATGAAACACATCCTGGACGCCCTTGAAGATCGTCGTGCCGGCGCAAAGCTCGGCGGCGGGGAGAAGCGCATCGAGGCGCAGCACGCCCGCGGCAAGCTGACCGCGCGCGAGCGCATCGAGCTGCTGCTCGACAAGGGATCGTTCGAGGAGTTCGACATGTTCGTCGAGCACCGCTCGATCGAATTCGGCATGGAGAAGAACAAGGTACCCGGCGACGGCGTCGTCACCGGCTGGGGCACCGTCAACGGCCGCAAGACGTTCGTCTTCGCCAAGGACTTCACCGTGTTCGGCGGCTCGCTGTCGGAGACCCACGCGCTGAAGATCACAAAGCTCCAGGACATGGCGATGAAGGCGAGGGCGCCCATCATCGGCCTCTATGATGCGGGCGGCGCCCGCATCCAGGAAGGCGTCGCCGCGCTCGCCGGCTATTCCTACGTGTTTCGCCGCAACGTGCTTGCCTCGGGCGTGATCCCGCAGATCTCGGTCATCATGGGCCCCTGCGCCGGCGGCGACGTCTATTCGCCTGCCATGACCGACTTCATCTTCATGGTGAAGAACACCAGCTACATGTTCGTCACCGGCCCCGACGTGGTGAAGACCGTGACCAACGAGGTCGTCACCGCCGAAGAGCTCGGCGGCGCTTCCGTGCACGCGACGCGCTCCTCGATTGCGGACGGCGCCTTCGAGAACGACGTCGAGACGCTGCTGCAGATGCGGCGCCTGATCGATTTCCTGCCGTCCAACAACACCGACGGCGTGCCGGAATGGCCGAGCTTCGACGATATCGGCCGCATCGACATGTCCTTGGATACGCTGATCCCCGACAATCCGAACAAGCCCTACGACATGAAGGAGCTGATCCTGAAGGTCGTGGACGAGGGCGACTTCTTCGAAATCGCTGATGCCTTCGCCAAGAACATCGTCACCGGCTTCGGCCGCATCGCCGGCCGCACCGTCGGCTTCGTCGCCAACCAGCCGATGGTGCTGGCCGGCGTGCTCGACAGCGACGCCTCGCGCAAGGCTGCGCGCTTTGTTCGTTTTTGCGATGCCTTCAACATCCCGATCGTCACCTTCGTGGACGTGCCCGGCTTCCTGCCCGGCACCGCGCAGGAATATGGCGGCCTGATCAAGCACGGCGCGAAACTGCTGTTCGCCTACTCGCAATGCACCGTGCCGCTGGTCACCATCATCACCCGCAAGGCCTATGGCGGCGCCTTCGACGTCATGGCCTCCAAGGAAATCGGCGCCGACATGAACTACGCCTGGCCGACCGCGCAGATCGCCGTGATGGGCGCAAAGGGCGCGGTCGAGATCATCTTCCGCAGCGACATCGGCGACCCCGACAAGATTGCCGCCCGCACCAAGGAATACGAAGACCGCTTCCTGTCACCGTTCATCGCGGCAGAACGCGGCTACATCGACGACGTCATCATGCCGCACTCGACAAGGAAGCGGATCGCGCGGGCGCTGGCGATGCTGAAGGACAAGAAGGTGGAAACGCCGGCGAAGAAGCACGACAATTTGCCGTTGTGAGAGCGTGCTACCGGTTTCTTCTGAATTGGCATTCTCGATTCAATGACCGAAGACGATCCGACCGACGAGATTTCAGACATCGAAGCGCGGATCGAGGCGCTGGCCGCGATCGCCGAGCGATGCCGGAAGTATATCTTGGCGTCCAAGATTGCCATCGGCGGCGGTGCGGCGCTGCTGTTGATCACGATCCTCGGCCTGTTCGGGACAGGCCAGACCGCCGCGCTCGGATCGATCGCTCTGGTGCTGGGCGGGATCGTGTCGCTCGGCTCGAATGTCAGCACGTTGCGGCAGACGGAGAGCGCGATCGGTGATGCGGAGGCGCTTCGGTCTCAACTGATCAGCAGGATTGACCTGCGCGTGG
Source organism: Bradyrhizobium sp. 139 (assembly GCF_023074175.1). Taxonomy (GTDB): domain Bacteria; phylum Pseudomonadota; class Alphaproteobacteria; order Rhizobiales; family Xanthobacteraceae; genus Bradyrhizobium. Next base: position 250,036 of record NZ_JADPKS010000107.1, on the reverse strand, counting down.
TCGCCGATGCGCCGATGAAGCTGGTCTGACGCGGCGCGCTGCGGACCGTCAATGCCTCACGCAGCCCTGCGCGACAGGATCTGCAACTCTGTGCGGCATTCGGCTGCGAACGCCTGGAGGCGTTCCGCGGTTTGCTGGTCGAGGATCGCTTTTGCCAGCCTCTCGGCGCGGGCAAGCTGGTCTTTGAGATATGCGATGCGGGCCATGTGTCACCTTTCGCCCTGATGAATTGAAGCCAATTGCTTTGTTGCGACGGTTGCGAGCGTATGGCCAATGCCGGGTTGGTTATGTGCGGCACGTCACGCAGATCGTGCGGCGTCCGCCGCAGCGAAATGTGCCATCTGGTCGGCGCGGGCCTTGGCGAAAGCCGGGCGGCCCGTGGCGCGCGCGACGTACGCGCGGCAGGCCGGATGCTCCGTCAGTCCATCGAAATGATCGACCAGGCGCAGCACGTCCGACATCAGGATGTCGGCGACGGAGAAGGGCCCCGCGAGCCATTCGCGGCCGGCCAGCACCGGCTCCATGTGCTTGAGACGAAGCTTGAGGAACCCGTCCAGAAATTTCCATGCCGGCGTGTCGCCGGCTTCGCCCATGAACTTCAGGAGCGACCAGGGCAGGCTGGCCATCTCCACCGAATTGAGCGCCGCGAACATCCACTTGATCGCCTCGTTGCGACCGCGCGGATCGGTGGGCATCAGCGCTGCGCTGCGCTCGCCGAGATGGAGCAGGATCGCGCCACTCTCGAAGATCGAGATGTCGCCGTCGGTCAGCCACGGCACCTGGCCGAAGGGCTGATGCGCGAAATGCGCGGCACTGCGGTCGCCGAATGGCACGCTCGCGACGCGATAGGGCAAGGCGGCCTCTTCCAGCGCCCAGCGCACACGGAGGTCGCGCACGAAACCGCGCGGCATCTCGGGGACCCAGTCGAAGGTGGTGAGGGTGAGGTCGGTCATGCGGTGTCTCCAGTGCTGCTCAGAACATAGGACGGGCGACAAGCTCGCGTTCCGACATCGTGAGAGATTTTTTCTCCGCAGGCAGAGAGCGGGCGATTTCGGCGGGCGAGGCGGCCGGCCACAGGCAGGTGATCGCAACGAGGCCCATGATGATCTTGCTTATCGTGACGTTCCGTCGCGCGGGCTTTTTGTTGCCGCGACGATAACCTTCTATGCTGCCGCCAAACAACAGGAGGAAACCCGATGCCATCAGCGTTCTTCGTCGTCCGCGCCACCGTCACCGACCCCGGCAAACGTGCCGCCTTCGACCAATGGTACGAGACGGAACATGTGCCAGCCGCGGTGAAGGCGTTCGGCGTCAGCAAAGCCTGGCGGTTCTGGAGCCTGGATGATCCCTCGCTGCATCAGGCGATGTATCAGTTCGATGACGAGGTCGCGCTCGATACGATGCTCAAGGGCGATGCCTTGAGGCAGCTCGTCGCCGATTTCAACCGCGACTGGCCCGACGTCAAACGCACGCGCGAGACGCTGGTGCTGGCGCAGGAGTTTGCGAAGTAGCTGCGCTCGCGTAGCACCGACCAAGTCCCGTAGCCCGGATGGAGCGATAGCGTAATCCGGGAACAGACCAGCGCATCGCACGACTGCCCGCGTGGCACGAAACACGGACTACGCTGCGCTCCATCCGGGCTAGCGTCCCTCTTGATGAATCTGAAGGTGCGATTCAGCTTTGGTTCATGTCGTGACCGCGACACTCCCTTTGCATCACTTGCTCGATAGCCTGGAGGACATGTCATGGAGCGCCGGAACTTTTTGAAACTTGCATTCGGCGTCGCGGCTGGAGCCGCGACGTTGACTGCGACCGCACAAGCCGCGCCATTATCGCCGCAGCCGCTCGGTGATCCCGCGCGCACGCCGCAAGGCAATCCAGACGCTCATTCCGCCGTCACCACCAGTGAGGAAGCTGCCAGGCTGACGCCCGAACAGGTGCACTGGCATGGCCGCCACCGGGGCTGGGGTCGCCGTCATTGGGGCTGGCGTCGCCGGCGCTGGCACCGTCGCCGCTGGTAAGCTCGCATTCGTCGAGCTCTGGACGGGAACCGCAATTGCGGTTCCCGTTTTGATTCGGCGCGGTCCCGCCACGATGAGAGCTCAGGCGTTCAAAAAATGGCCGCGCAGGCTGATCCCGCGCGGCCGCTTTATGAATGCGAAAAAGGGGGTTCAGAACGGGCGGCAGCGGCCGGCGTACCAGCGGAAGCGATAGGGGCAGACGCGCGCGCGCGGCACGACGACGACAGGGGCCGGCGCAACCACGATCGGAGCCGGGCGTACGACGACCCCACCGCGCATCGGGCGGCAGCCGCCATAGGCGCCGCGATACCAACCGGGGCCGCAGCCGCCGGCGGCACTGGCCGCCTCGCTGAAACCAACGACCGCGCTGGCGAGCATGATGGCGGCGAACAGATATTTCATTTGATCTTCCTTCTCGTGCTTGGGGGCAAGTCTTTCGGGGGCAAGTCTTCGGGCGGCAAGTCTTTGGGGGGGCTTGGCGCTTGCGGCGCACAATGAATCAAGAGACACGATTCGACACGTTAAATCTCAGGGGGTGCCGACACGTCGCGATTCAAACCCTGGCTATCATGACCTGAATGCGGCATGAACGTTCTGCGCATCTGGCTTCAGGTGACAGCGATGGCGCTAGCGGCCGAGAAAGCCCAGCAGCAGCTCTTTGTACTTCTCCGGTGCTTCCAGGAAGACTAGATGGCCGGCGTCCGGGATCACTTCGGCCCGCGCGTTCGGCATCTTCGCGGCAAGCGCTTTTGCCAATTCGGCATTCTCTCCCATTTTCGCGCGCAGCGCCTCCGGTGCGTTCGGCCGGCCCGGCGCGTTGTGGTCGTCGGCGCCCATGATGAACAGCGTCGGCTCGGTGATCAGCGCGATCTCGTGCGCGACCGGCTCGCGATAGATCATCTGCCCGGAGCTGACGAAGGCGCGCAGCCAGCGCGGATAGTCGGGGCTGCCCTTGACGTTGAAGCGCGCATCGATGAACGGCGTGATCGCATCCGCCGGCAGCTTGATCGAATAATTGGTCTGCAGCTGCCTGCGATAACCGTCGGCGGTGAGCTTGTCCTCGGTTTCGAGCATCTTCTCGGTCGACGCCGGCGGCACGTAGAGGCGGTAGTCTTCCAGCCCGATCGGCGCGGTCAGCACCAAATGGGCGACGCGGTCCGGATAGGCACGAGCGATGCGCACCCCCAGCATGCCGCCGAGCGAATGCGCGACGATCTCGGCTTTGTCGATCTTGAGATGATCGAGCAGCGCGATGGTGTTGCGCGCCAGCGTGTCGAAGTGCAATTCGCCCGTCGGCTTGGAGGATTTGCCGAAGCCGATCTGGTCCGGCACCACGACGCGAAAACCAGCCTCGCTCAGCATTTTGATGACGGGCGCCCAGTAGCTCGACGGAAAATTGCGCCCGTGCAGCAGCACCACGGTGCGGCCGTTCGGCTGCTGAGGGGCCACGTCCATATAGGCCATGCCGAGCTGCTCGCCGTCATTGACGACCGGCAGCAGGTGCACGGGATAGGGATAGGCAAAGCCTTCGAGCGCGATACCATAGGGCTCGCGCGGGGCGGTATCGGCGGCGTGGATGGATGTGAGCGGGGAAGCGAGGAGGGCGGCGGCGAGCGCGGCCGGGAGGATGCGGTTCATGGAGGTCTCTGATGTGTGGCACCGATGGCGATAAACCCGTGGATGGCCGGGTCAAGCCCGGCCACGACGGCGGCAGGCGCTCACACGCAAATGTGCAATCTCACGCGGCTCCGCGTGATCAGTCCTTCCCGTCGCCGAACAGCGCGGCAAACTGCTTCTCGCCGGTGCGCGTGAAGTTCACCACGCGGCTGCCGGGCGTGGCGTCGCGCGCGGCCCACTTGAGTTCGGCGAAGCGCTGCATCATGGCGGCGCCCAATGTGCCGGCGAGATGGTGGCGCCGCTCGCTCCAGTCGAGGCAGGCCTTGCACACCGGGCGGCGAGGATGGGTCAGCATGTCGGACGAGATCTGCAAGTGCTTTGCGAGGAAGCGCTCGCCTTCAGCCGTCAGCTCGATGTCCTGTTTCTTCTGCCTGACCAGGTTTCGCGTGCGCATGGTGTCGAGCATCTGCACGCCGAGATCGCCGGCGAGATGGTCGTAACAGATCCGCGCGCGCCGCAGCGCCGGATCTTTCGGCCCGGTGCGCACGCGCATGTGGCCGGTGCGTGCGGCAAGCCCCGCAAGCCCTTCGAGCACGCCGGCGACGTCATCGTCGGTGAGGCGGTAGTAGCGGTGGCGGCCCTGCTTCTCCGGCTCGACCAGCCCGCCGGCCTCGAGCTTCGAAAGGTGTGAGCTCGCGGTCTGCGGCGTGATGCCGGCTTCCTGTGCAAGCTCGCTGGCCGTGAGCGCGCGTCCGTTCATCAGCGCAGTCAGCATGTTGGCGCGGGCGGGATCGCCGACCAGCGAGGCGACCATGGCGATGTCGGGTCCGGATTTCATGCTTCGATGATAACCGAAGCATCGCGGTCGGGCAAGGGCGTAGCGTGGCTCTACATCGTCGTTGCGAACGAACGGCGAAGCGAAACCGGAAGCCCGATCCTCACCCTGAGGAGCGCGCTCTTGCGCGCGTCTCGAAGGGCGAGGCCGAGTGCCGGGCCTTCATCCTTCGAGACGCGCGTTCCGCGCTCCTCAGGATGAGGGGCACAAACACAGGAGCCCATCATGTCCGTCACCGTCTTCATCCGCTACCAGCTCGATCCGTTCAAACGCGCGCAGTTCGAGGAATATTCGAAGCGCTGGCTCACCATCATCCCGAAATGCGGCGGCGACCTGATCGGCTATTTCATGCCGCACGAGGGCACCAACAACATAGCGCTTGCGCTGATCACCTTCGAGAGTCTGGCCGCCTACGAGGCCTATCGCGCCCGGCTGCGGCAGGACGCGGAGGGCATGGCCAACTTCGATTTTGCCGAGGAGCACAAATTCATCCTCGCGGAAGAGCGCACCTTCCTGCGCAAGGTGGTATTGTAGGCCTATCAACGATAGGAGACGCCCATGATCGCCGTGATCTTCGAGGTCTGGCCCAAGCCCGAACACCGCCAAACTTATTTCGACCTCGCGGCCGATTTGAAGCCGATCCTGCAGACCATCGACGGCTTCATCTCGGTCGAGCGCTTCGAAAGCCTGACCGAGAAGGGCAAAATTTTGTCGGTGTCGTTTTGGCGCGACGAGGCGGCGGTTGCGGCCTGGCGCAACACGATCGAGCACCGGCGCACGCAGGCGAAGGGCAGGGCGAAGATCTTTGCCGACTATCATCTGCGCATCGCCAGCGTCATCCGCGATTATGGCATGAATGATCGGGACGAGGCGCCGAAGGACAGCCGCGCTGTGCACGACGCGCACTAGCGCCTCGCGCGGCGCATCCCCATCTCTGCGCGGCCAACAAAGGGAGAAAAACATGCACGTGACGACCGCCGACAAGCGCGCGACGTTCAAGAAGATGCACGAGAGCGGCTGCTTCATCCTGCCCAATCCGGTCGATGTCGGCAGCGCCAAGGCGTTGCAGCATCTCGGATTCAAGGCGCTTGCCTCGTCCAGCGCGGGCTTCGCCTGGACCGTTGGCAAGGCCGACAACCAAGTCACCGTCGAGGACGTCTGTCAGCATCTGGCAGCATTGAGCTCGGCCGTGGACATCCCCGTCAACGCGGATTTCGAGGGCGGCTTCGCGGTCGAGCCGGACAAGGTTGCGGACAATGTCGAGCGCGGTGTGCGCACCGGCGTCGCCGGCCTTTCGATCGAGGATTCCACCGGTGACAAGGACAAGCCGATCTACGAGCGCGCGCTCGCGGTCGAGCGCATCAAGGCCTCGCGCAAGGCGATCGGCGACAGCGGCACCCTGCTGGTTGGCCGCTGCGAGGCGTATCTGTGGGGCGTAACAGACCTCAAGCTCGTCATCGACCGCCTCAGCGCCTACGCGGACGCCGGCGCCGATTGCCTCTACGCGCCGGGCCTGAAGAGTCGCGAGGACATCGCCGCTGTGGTGAAGGCGGTGCATCCCAAACCTTTCAACCTGCTGATCGGCGCGTCCGGCCTGTCGTTGCAGGAGGCCGAAGATCTCGGTGTGCGCCGGATCAGCGTCGGCGGTTCGCTCGCCCGCGCCGCCTGGGGCGGCTTCATGCGCGCCGCGAAGGAGATGGCGGAGAAGGGGACGTTTACGGAACTCGGCAGCGGCTATCCCGGCGGCGAGCTCAACAAGATGTTCAGCTAAGCAAGCGAAAAGCGGCGGGACTTTTGTCCCGTCGCTCCATCTTCCTCTCGGTGTCATGCCCCGCGAAGGCGGAGCACCTAGTACGCCGCGGCTTCTCGATTGATCACGACCGTCTCGGAGCACTGGGTCGCCCGGTCAAGCCGGGCGATGACAGTCGTCGTGCTGCTGTTACTTCGCGCCGTCAGACGGCGCCTGCGTATCCGGGGCCGCCTTGCTCGGGGCAGCACCCGTGGTCGTGCCGGGTTGGGTGTTGTTGCGCGGCGTCACGTCGCGCATGCCGGGAGGGGTGGCCGGATTCGCAGACGGAGCCTGCTGGGCGGTCTGCGTTGCCGGCGTGTTGCTCGCCTGGTCGCCCGTGCTCGTATTGTTCAGGCCGTAGAACACGGCACCCAGCACCAGGGCGATGGCCACGGCAAACAGCGCGACCTTGCCGCTGGAGGCGGGGCCTTCGCCCAGCTCGGGGTCGACCTGAAGATCGGCATCCCGGCGCGCCGCGCGAAGATACTCATCGTCGGCGAGGTTCGGGCGGTACGGATCGTTGGGAAAACGGTCGTCAGCCATCGATTGGGTCTCCTCGTTGATTGCAGCCGGACAACCCGTGGATGCGAGATTCTGTTCCGCCCTCCTTGGTGCTTTCGTCGCTTGTTGCCCCCACGCGAGGAATCGGGAACCTGTTCATCTGGAACCCTGGGCGTCGGTTCCATTTGAGGGGAAGGGAACAAAGCGATGTGGAGCTTGCCACCGAGCGATAGCGTGCTGCATTTGTTGTCGCTGCTCGCGTTGACCGCGCAAGGCATGACGGCTGCGCTTGCAGCGGGGCGCCGCAGCATGGACTGGCTCGGCGTCTGCTTCCTCGGCTGCATCACCGCGCTCGGCGGCGGCACCTTGCGCGATCTCTTCCTCGGGCACTATCCGCTGGCCTGGGTCGCTAATCCCATCTACCTCGCGCTGGCCGGCGGCGCTGCCTTCCTCACCATCCTGATCGCGCGGCTCGTGCACCGGCTGAAGGTCGCCTTCATCGTGCTCGATGCCATCGGCCTCGTCGTCTTCACCATGGCTGGCTGCGACGTCGCCTGGCAGATGGATGCCACGCTACCGATCGTCATCGTCTCCGGCATGGTTACAGGCTGCGCCGGCGGCGTGTTGCGCGATGTGCTCTGCAACGACGTGCCGCTGCTGTTCCGCTCCGAGCTCTACGCCAGCGTCTCGGTCGTCACCGGCCTGTTCTACGCCACCGCGTTCGGCTTGAAACTCAACGCGGAGCTCTGGACCATCCTGACATTTGTCCTCGGCATCAGCTTCCGCCTGCTCGCGGTCCACTACAAATGGGAGATGCCGAAATTCGTGTTCACGGAAGATGAGCGGTAGCTGCTCTTTCTTCGCCTCTCCCCGCGTGCGGGGAGAGGCCGGAATTTGCGAAAGCAAATTCCGGGTGAGGGGGAGTCTCCGCGAGTCAAACTGGCGCCTTCTTCGCGGAAGCAGCCCCTCACCCCAACGCACTCCCCGTAAGAACGGGGCGAGGGAGCGCAGCGTCCTCGTGGCGGTGCAGGAACTACGGCTCTTGCCGCCGCGCCTTCGCCACTTGCGCCGGCGTCACCAGCGGCGCGGCGTTGCCCCAGGAATTGCGGATGTAGTTCGTCACCGCGGCGATCTCTTCGTCGGACAATTGCTTGGCATAGCCCGGCATCTCGCCGGGGTTGGGCGCGCGTGGCGTTGTCACGGTGTGGACGCCCTCGATGATGATGCGCAAGGTCGAGGACGGGTTGACCGATTGCAGCAGCGCGTTGCCGGGCAGCGGCGGATAGATGCGCGGTGCGCCGGAGCCGTCGGCTTCATGGCAGGCGATGCAGAGTTTTGCGTAGACGGCCTGGCCGACCTTCATCTCGGCATCGTCGGGCGGCGTCACGATCGTCTCGCGCCGCGAGGACGGCAGGCTCTTCAAGTAAACCGCGATCGCACGCACATCGGCATCGCTCATCTTCGAGGTCGAGTTGACGACCACTTCCGCCATCAACCCGCCGGCATGGCTTTTGGCGTTGCGCCCGCTTTGCAGATACTCGGTGAGGTCTTCGGCGCTCCATGACTTCAGCCCCGTTCGCGCGGCGCCGTCGAGCCGCGGCGCGAACCAGCCGCCGACCTCGCTGCCCGAGAGCGCCTGCGCCTGCTTGTCCGCGCCAAAATAATTCTTCGGCGTATGGCAGGCGCCGCAATGTGCGAGCCCGGTGACGAGATAGCCGCCTCTGTTCCACGCCGCGCTCTGGCTCTGGTCCGGCTCGAACAGTCCGGGCCTGAAATACATGGTGTTCCAGACCCGCATCAGGCCACGATAGCCGAACGGCCAGCGCAACTCCGGCGGCTTGTTGCGGCTCGCCACGGGCGCCAGTGTTCCGAGATAGGCCCGGATCGCCAGCGTGTCGTCCTTCGTCATCCGCGTGAAGTAAGGGTAGGGGAAGGCCGGATAGTAGTTCGAGCCGTCAGGCGCGATGCCGGTGCGCACCGCGCGGGTGAAATCGGCGTCGGTCCAGGCGCCGATCCCGGTGTCGCGATCCGGCGTCAGGTTTGGCGCATAGATCGCGCCGAAGGGGGTATCGATGCGCTTTCCGCCCGCGAATGGTTTTGCCGGATCGGCAGTGTGACAGCCCGCGCAATCGCCGGACTGCACCAGCGCCTTGCCATAGGCGATCAGCTCCGGCGACGGCTCGGCGGCGAGAGCCGCGCTCGCAACTGCACTGCACAACGCGACAACAGCCAGAATCATCCGCATCGAAAGCCTCTCCTGCGACCAATCGCCCGGATAGGAGCCTCACGTCGTTTCGCGACGGCGGGGGTATGGTGACACAAACTGAAAATCGCCGGCACCTTCCAGGCATGAAGTTGCGATTTTTACCCGGCGCCTCCCAAGGGGCAGATTTGTGATGCGGAGCGTGAAATATCCGACATAGAGTGGCGGAGATGGTCGGCGCGCCCTAGCTAAAAACAGCGGGCAGGCAACGGCTTAAGTGCCAAACGCCAAAAAAAGGGCGGAAGAGGACAACATGGGCATCAACCAGGGTCCGATCAGTCTCGATCAGAAATACACCCAGGACACCGGACACGTCTTCACCACGGGCATCCAGGCGCTGGTTCGCCTGCCCATGGCCCAGATCCGGCGCGACCGCGCCAACGGCCTCAACACCGCGGGTTTCATTTCCGGCTATCGCGGTTCGCCCCTCGGCGGCTACGACCAGCAGCTCTTCGCCGCGCGAAAGCATCTCGAGCAGTACAACATCAAGTTCCAGCCCGGCGTGAACGAAGATCTGGCCGCCACCGCGGTCTGGGGCTCGCAGCAGCTCAACCTCTCGCCTGGCGCGAAATATGACGGCGTGGTCGGCATCTGGTACGGCAAAGGTCCCGGCGTGGACCGCTGCGGCGACGTTTTCCGCCACGGCAATGCTGCGGGCTCCGCCAGGAACGGCGGAGTCTTGTGTCTCGCCGGCGACGACCACGGCGCCAAATCCTCCACCGTCCCGCATCAGTCCGACCACGCCTTCATGTCGGCGCTGATGCCCTATCTCTACCCGTCCAGCATCCACGAGATGATCGAGATGGGCCTGCTCGGCATTGCGATGTCGCGTTACTCCGGCTGCTGGGTCGGCATGAAGGTGATTACCGAGACGGTGGAGACCACAGCCGAGATCGACCTCACCGACGAGATGACGCCGTTCGTGATCCCCACCGATTTCGAGATGCCCGAGGGTGGCCTCAATCTGCGCTGGCCCGATGACCGTTTTGCCCAGGATCGCCGCCTCCAGGACTACAAGGGCTTTGCCGCGATCGCCTTCGCGCGCGCCAACAAGGTCAACCGCATCACCATGGATTCGCCGAACGCCCGTTACGGCATCATGGCGTCGGGCAAGAGCTATGAGGACGTGCGGCAGGCGCTACGCGAGTTGGGGATCACGGAGCAGGTCGCTGCCAAGATCGGGCTTCGCCTCTACAAGATCGGCATGCCCTGGCCGCTTGAGCCGGAAGGCGTGCGCCAATTCGCGGTCGGGCTCGAAGAGATATTCATCATCGAAGAGCGCCGCGAGATCGTCGAGAACCAGGTCAAGCAAGAGCTGTTCAATTGGCGCGACGACGTCCGTCCCCGCATCATCGGCAAGATGGACGATCACGACAAGCGCTTCCTTCCCTTTGCCGAAGAACTCAGCGTCGCCTCACTGGCCAGTTCGCTGACCGAGCGTCTGCTTCGACTTGATCTTAATCCCGAAATTGCAACCATGCTGCGTGCCAAGGCCGACTGGTTCAACGGCCGCCAGGCTTCGCAAATGCAGGCGACCGCGCCTGTCGCCCGCACCCCGTATTTCTGCTCCGGCTGCCCGCACAACACATCGACCAAGGTGCCCGAAGGCAGCCGCGCCTTTGCCGGCATCGGCTGCCACTTCATGGCGCTGTGGATGGACCGTTCGACCGAGACCTTTACGCATATGGGCGGCGAGGGCGTGCCGTGGGTCGGTGTTGCCCCCTTTACCAAGGAAGAGCACGTGTTCGCCAATCTCGGCGACGGCACGTATTTCCACTCCGGCAGTCTCGCGATCCGCCAGGCGGTCGCCTCTGGCGCCAACATCACCTACAAGATCCTCTACAATGACGCGACCGCGATGACCGGCGGTCAGCATGTCGACGGCGAATTGTCGCCGCAGCAGATCACCTTCCAGCTTCACAGCGAAGGCATCCGCAACATCTATCTCGTTTCGGAAAATCCAGATGCCTATCCGGCGAACGAGATCGCGCCCGGCGTCAAGACCGCGCATCGCGATGAACTCGACACGGTCCAGAAGACGCTGCGCAAGGTCAAGGGCGCGTCCGCTATTGTGTTCGTGCAGACCTGTGCCGCTGAAAAACGCCGCCGCCGCAAGCGCGGCACACTGGAGGATCCGGCGCGCCGTGTGCTCATCAATCCCGCGGTCTGCGAAGGCTGCGGTGATTGTTCGGTGCAATCGAACTGCATTTCGGTCGAGCCGCTGGAGACGGAGATGGGGCGCAAGCGCGCCATCAACCAGTCGACCTGCAACAAGGACTATTCCTGCGTAAAGGGCTTTTGCCCATCCTTCGTCACCGTCGATGGCGGCAAGATGCGCAAGCGCGCGCCGGCGGGCGTTGGCGACATCGGCGATCTGCCGGAGCCGGCGTCGCGGCCGACACTGGAGCGGCCCTACAACATCGCGGTCGGCGGCGTCGGTGGCACCGGCGTGCTGACGATCGGCGCGCTGCTCGGCATGGCCGCGCATATCGAGGGCAAGGCCTCGATGATCCTCGACATGTCCGGTCTCGCGCAGAAGGGCGGAGCGGTGCTCAGCCACGTCCGTCTGTCCGACCACCCCGCCGAGGTGACATGCTCGCGCATCGTCACCGGCACGGCCGATGTCGTGCTTGCCGCCGACGAGGTGGTTGCGGTTGCCAAGGACACGATCTCGCTCTGCGACACCAGCCGCACCCGCGGCATCATCAACAGCCACATCATTCCGACCGCCGACTTCGTCCTCAACCGAGACTTCAATTTCCAGACCCGCAAGTTGAACGGGCTCTTGGAAACGGCGCTGCACAAGGACTCGGTCTTCTTCGACTTCACCAAGCCGGCCGAGCAGCTGCTCGGCGACAGCATCGCCACCAACATGATGATGATGGGCTATGCCTATCAGAAGGGTCTGTTGCCGCTGTCGGCGGAAGCGATCGAGCAGGCGATCGAGGTCAACGGCGTCTCCGTCAAGATGAACAAGGAGGCCTTCCGCCTCGGCCGCCTCGCGGTGGCCGATCCACAGCGCCTTGCCGACATGCTGAAGGGGACCGACGAGGGCGTCGCGCCGAAGACGCTGGATGCTATGACGCTGGACGAGGTCATCGAGCATCGCGCCAAGCACCTGACCGCCTATCAGAACGGCCGCCTCGCGAAACGCTATCGCAAGCTGGTCGATCAGGTCCGCGATGCCGCCAAGCAGGGCGGTTATGACGATGCGCTGCCGCGCGCGGTCGCGGTGAACTACGCCAAGCTCCTGGCCTACAAGGACGAATACGAAGTTGCGCGCCTCTACACCGACGGCGCCTTCGAGCAGCAGCTCCGCGACCAGTTCGAGGGCGACTTCAAGTTCAACTTCAACCTCGCCCCGCCGATCCTCAGCCGCGGCGTCGATGCGCTGGGACGCCCGAAGAAGCGCGCCTTCGGCCCGTGGATGCTGGGCGTGTTCCGCGTGCTGGCGAAATTCAAGTTCCTGCGCGGCACGCCGCTCGACATTTTCGGCCGCAGCGCCGACCGCAAGCTCGAGCGCGACCTGATCGCCGGCTACGAGAAGGACGTCGCCACCGTGCTCGGCCTGTTGTCGCCGCTCACGATCGAGACCGCCGTCGAACTGCTGTCGCTGCCCGACCGCATCCGCGGCTTCGGCCCGGTGAAGGAGAAGGCGGTCGCGGACGCCAAGGCCCGCTACGCCCAGCTCGCCGCCGATCTCGCGAGCCCACCGCCCGCGCCGCGCCAGATCGCGGCGGAGTAGGGCGCTCCCGTAGGGTGGGCAAAGGCGCAAAGCGCCGTGCCCACCATCTCAACACGACCGCATCAGAAGAGGTGGGCACGCTTCGCTTGCCCACCCTACGATTTCTTCTTTCAAATCAACGCCGTTCTACTTTGCATGGGGTTGTTTTCGAAAAAAAGAAAATCGTTGTGCCGTCGGGCAAAACACCTTTAGGACTCTGCCTGCGCCATACGCCGTCATTCGCTGCGCTCGCAATGACGGGTGGCATTGCGCCAAGCCGCTGCCCTCTCGCCCGACGGAATATTTCCGCGCTTGCCAATCAGGCCCTCGCGGTTCAGAAAAACGGAGCAAGAAGAAACGCGAGCGCGGAGACCTGAAGTTTTGACCATCAAGGGCAAGGCCTACATTGCCGGGATCTACGAACACCCGACCCGGCATGCGCCGGACAAATCCACCGCCCAGCTTCATGCCGAGGTCGCCAAGGGCGCGATCGAGGATGCCGGGCTCAGCAAGGACGACGTCGACGGCTATTTCTGCGCGGGCGATGCTCCCGGCGGGGCCTGGCCGATGGTCGATTATCTCGGCCTCAACACCAAAAAGCTCCGCCACGTCGATTCCACCGAAACCGGCGGCTGTTCCTACATCATCCATCTCGGCCATGCCGCCGAAGCCATTGCCGCGGGAAAGTGCTCGATCGCGCTGATCACGCTGGCGGGCAAGCCGCGCACCGGGGCGATGCCGCCGCGTGCGGCCGGCGCGGAGGCCGATTTCGAGATGGCGTACGGCGCGACCACGCACAATGCCTATGGCATGTGTGCCATGCGCCACATGCACGACTATGGCACCACCTCCGAGCAGCTCGCCTGGATCAAGGTCGCAGCCTCCCATCACGCGCAATACAATCCGCATGCGATGCTCAAGGACGTCGTCACTGTCGAGGACGTCCTGAACTCGCCGATGATCTCCGATCCCTTGCATCGCATGGATTGCTGCGTCGTCTCCGACGGCGGCGGCGCGTTGATCGTGACGACGCCCGAGATCGCCAGGAGCCTGAAGAAGCCGCTGGTCAAGCTGATCGGCCATGGCGAGGCGATGAAGGGCCCGCGCGGCGGCAAGGATATCGACCTCACTTACTCCGCCGGAATTTGGTCCGGCCCGCGCGCGTTCGAGGAAGCGGGCATCACGCCGAAGGACATCAAGTACGCCTCGATCTATGACAGCTTCACCATCACGGTGCTGATGCAGCTCGAGGACCTCGGCTTCTGCAAGAAGGGCGAGGGCGGCAAGTTCGTCGCCGACGGCAATCTGATCTCGGGCGTCGGCAAGCTGCCGTTCAACACCGATGGCGGCGGCCTGTGCAGCAATCATCCCGTCAACCGCGGCGGCATGACAAAAATCATCGAAGCCGTCAGGCAGCTGCGCGGCGAGGCGCATCCGAAGGTGCAGGTCAAGAACTGCGATCTCGCCATCGCCCACGGCACCGGCGGCCTGCTCGGCGTTCGCCACGCCGCCTCGACCGCCATTCTGGAGCGCGTGTGATGAGCGAAGCAAAGAAGTATCCGGCCCCCGTGACGAATCCGGAGACCGCCGCGTTCTGGAATGCGGCCAAGCAGGGCAAGTTCATGATCAAGCGCTGCACCGCCTGCGGCGAGGCGCACTACTTCCCGCGCGCGATCTGCCCGTTCTGCTATTCGGACAAGACGGTGTGGGAGGAGTCTTCCGGCGAGGCCACGATCTACACGTACAGCCTGATGCGGAAATCGCCGGCCGGTCCCTATGCGATCGGCTACGTCACGCTGAAGGAGGGGCCTTCGCTCCAGACCAATTTCGTCGATTGCGATCTCGAGAAGCTGAAGATCGGCCAGAAGGTGAAGGTGGTGTTCAAGCCGACCGACGGCGCGCCGCTGCCGTTCTTCACGCCGGTCTGACTTCTTCCCTTCTCCCCTTGGGAGAAGGTGGCGCGAAGCGCCGGATGAGGGGTATCGCTCCGCAGAGAGAGCTTTTGATGTGGAAGCAACCCCTCACCCAAGTGAGTTTGTTGCGAGCACTTCGCAGCCCTCTCCCACAAGGGGAGAGGGCACATTAACGAGCGGCGTCGCGCGCAGAAAAGTTTCGGGAGGAAACCAAGAACATGTCCGCCAGATACGAAGAACTCAAAGGCCTGAAAAACATCGGCCAGAAATACGCCTACAGCGACCGCGAAGTCATGCTCTACGCCTACGGCATCGGGCTCGGCGCCGATCCGATGGACGAGAACGAGCTCGCCTTCGTCAACGAAGGCACGCTGACGCCGCGGCCGCTGAAGGTGGTGCCGACCTTTGCCTCCGTCGCGGCGTGGGGTGCGGGGCCGGGCGAGATGAATCTCAACCGTGTGATGGTGGTCGACGGCGAGCGCGATATCACCTTCCACCAGCCGCTGCCGGTGGCCGCGCACATCACCGCCGACTCCTCCGTGGTCGAGGTCTACGACAAGGGCAAGGACAAGGGCGTCGTGATCAGCCACCAGACCGTGCTCAAGAACGAGAAGGGCGAGAAGCTGGCAACGCTGGTCGCCTCGCGCTTCGCCCGCGGCGACGGTGGCTTTGGCGGGCCGAACCTGACCCAGCCCGATCCGCACAAGATTCCCTCGCGCGCGCCCGACAAGACCATCGACATCGTCACGCGCCCCGACCAGGCGCTGGTCTATCGTCTTTGCGGCGACCGCAACCCGCTGCATTCCGATCCGGAATTCGCGAAGAAGGCCGGCTTCCCGCGCCCGATCCTGCACGGCATGTGCACTTACGGCATCACCTGCCGCGGCGTGCTCCAGACCTATGCCGACTACGACGCCTCCGCCTTCCGCCAGCACGTAGCGCGGTTCTCCTCGCCGGTCTATCCCGGCGAGACCGTGACCATGGACCTTTGGAAGGACGGCAACACGATCTCGTTCGAAGCCAAGGTGAAATCGCGCGGCGTCACCGTGATCAAGAACGGCAAGACGGTGCTGGGTTAGGAAGGCACCGACGTTTCACTCCCTCGCCCCGCTTGCGGGGAGAGGGTGGGGTGAGGGCGAGTCTCCACGAGGACGGTGACAGTTGAGTTCGCGGAGAGTCCCCCTCATCCGATCGCTGCGCGATCGACCTCTCCCCGCAAGCGGGGCGAGACAAGAAAGAACAAAAACCAGGGAGAAGCCACCATGGGACTACTCGACGGTAAGGTCGCGCTGATCACCGGCGCGGGCGGGGGGCTCGGTGAGGCCTATGCAAAGCTGTTCGCGCGGGAAGGGGCGTCCGTCGTCGTCAACGACCTCGGTGGGCCCCGCGACGGCTCCGGCGCCGACAAGTCGATGGCGCAACTCGTGGTCGACGCAATCACGGCCGCGGGCGGCAAGGCGGTGGCCAACGGCGCCGATATCTCCACCATGGAAGGCGGCCAGTCGGTGTTCGACGACGCCATCAAGCACTTTGGCCGCGCGGACATCCTGGTGAACAATGCCGGCATCCTGCGCGACCAGACCTTTTCCAAGGCAACCGAGTCCGACTGGGATAAGGTGATCAAGGTGCATCTCAAGGGCACCTTTTGTTGCACCATGCCGGTATTTCGCTGGATGCGGGAAAACGGCGGCGGCGTCATCGTCAACACCTCGTCGACCTCGGGCCTGATCGGCAATTTCGGCCAGACCAACTATGGCGCGGCGAAGGGCGGCATCTGGGGCCTGTCCAACGTGCTGGCGATCGAGGGGCGCAAATACAACATCCGGATCTGGACGCTCGCCCCGGGCGCGCTGACCCGCATGACGGCAGACCTGCCCCGCTATAAGGAGAACCCCGGTGCGGCGCTGGGGCCGGACGGCATAGCGCCGGCCGTGCTATACATGGTCAGCGACTTGTCGGGCGACCAGACCGGCAAGGTGCTGGGCGTGTCCGGGCCCCGCGGCGTGCGCGAAATGCGGATGATGGAAACGGAAGGCTGGAAACCGCCGCACACGGGCTGGAAGGCCCAGGACATCGCGGATCACGCCAACGAGATCTTCTTCTCCGAGGAGCAGATCAAGATGGGAGCACGGCGGTTTTAGGCGGCCGTCCTTCCGGGGCACGCGAAGCGTGAGCTATGATGCGCAATTGCGCATCTGAGGATTCATACTCCGGATCGTGGTTATGGATTCCGGGCTCGCGACTTCGTCGCGCCCCGGAATGACAAGAGAGAGACAAGGAAAGACGATGAAACTTACCGCCGACGCCAAAGGCACTTTCGCAATCGCGCCGACGCCGTTCCACGACGACGGCCGGATCGACGAGCGCTCGATCGACCGCCTGACGGATTTCTACGAGGAGGTCGGCTGCGACGGCGTCACGGTGCTGGGCATCCTCGGTGAGGCGCCGAAGCTCGATGCGGCCGAGGCCGAGCAGGTGGCGGTGCGCTTCGTCAAGCGCGCCAAAAAGATGCAGGTGATCGTCGGCGTCTCCGCGCCCGGCTTTGCCACCATGCGCTCGCTGGCGAAGGCCTCGATGGACGCGGGCGCGGCCGGCGTCATGATCGCGCCGCCGCCGTCGCTTCGCACCGACGATCAGATCATCGGCTATTTCAAGCAGGCGGCCGAGGCCATCGGCCCCGACGTGCCCTGGGTGCTTCAGGATTATCCGCTGACCTTGTCTGTGGTGTTCACGCCTGCGGTGATCCGCAAGATAGTCACCGACAATCCGAACTGCGTGATGCTCAAGCACGAGGACTGGCCAGGGCTGGAAAAGATTTCGACGCTGCGCAGTTCTCAGAAAGACGGCTCGCTGCGGCCGCTTTCGATCCTCTGTGGCAATGGCGGGCTGTTCCTCGATTTCGAGATGGAGCGCGGCGCCGACGGTGCCATGACCGGCTATGCCTTCCCGGAGCTTCTCATCGACGTCGTGCGGCTGTCGAAGGACGGCAAGCGCGACGCCGCGCACGATTTGTTCGACGCCCATCTGCCGCTGATCCGCTACGAGCAGCAGCCCGGCGCGGGCCTTGCCGTGCGCAAATACGTGCTGCAGAAGCGCGGCATCATCGCCTCCAGCGCTCAGCGCAAGCCGGGCGCGACCATTACGCCGGCGGCGAAGACGGAGGTCGACTATCTCCTGTCGCGCGTCGCCCGTGTCGACAAGCGCGCCAATCTTGGCCCGCAATCGAGCGCCGCAGGTTAGTCGAATGGCCGAGACCGCCGCATCACGCCCAGCCTCGACGATCCTCCTGCTGCGCGATGGCGCAAAGGAAGTCGAGGTGTTTATGATGGTCCGCCATCATCAGATCGAGTTCAACTCGGGCGCATTGGTGTTTCCGGGCGGCAGCGTCGATGCCGGCGACAAGGAGATCGTCGCCCGCTCCGACCTCTATTCGGGCGGCGAGGGCTTAAGCGAAGCGGACCGCGGTTTTCGAATCGCCGCGATCCGCGAGACCTTTGAGGAGAGCGGCATCCTGCTGGCGCGGGCGAAGGACTCGGGCGCACCGATCGACGCCAAGCGCGCTGGCGAGATCGCGGACAAGCACCGCGTTGCGCTCAACGAGCACAAGATCAGCTTCCTGAGCGTCCTGGCCGACAACGGCCTCCAACTCGCGCTCGATACGCTGGTGCCCTACGCGCACTGGATCACACCGGAGGGCATGCCGAAGCGTTTCGACACCTGGTTCTTTCTCGCCGCCGCACCGCCCGACCAGCTCGGCGCCCATGACGGGCGGGAGTCGACCGATTCGATCTGGCTGTCGCCGCGCGAGGCGGTGGAGGGCGGAGAGAGCGGTCGTTTCAAGCTGCCGTTCCCGACCACACGCAACCTGATCCGGCTCGCCAAGCAGGGCAGCGTGAGCGCCGCGCTGGAGCACGCCCGCGGCCTGTCGGTCGTCACGGTGATGCCGGTCATGACGAAGACTGAGAGCGGCCGCCAACTCCGCATCCCTCGCGAAGCCGGCTATGACGGCGAGGTGTTCGAGGTCGGGGCAGTCGGTTAAGACACTTCGACACTCAACGAAGTATCGGCGAGCGCGGCCGCGCTAGGTTCCGTCCCCGACAAGGGACGGAACGCACTATGGACAACCGGCAGGACACCAACATCGCCGTCGAGCTGGGGCTGCTGGTCGCACTCGCGACGCTCTGGGGCGGCTCCTACACCTTTATCAAGCTCGGCGTCGCAACCATTCCGCCGATCACGCTGATCGCGGCACGGACCACGATTGCGGGCCTGCTGCTGCTCGTCGTCATGTGGGTGCGCGGCATCAGGATGCCGATGGACAGGGCGACATGGCAGCGTTTTGCGTTCCAGGCCGTGCTCAACAGCGTCATCCCCTGGACGCTGATCGCCTGGGGCGAGCGCCATGTCGATGCCGCGCTCGCCACCATTCTCAACTCGGCCGGCCCGATCTTCACCTTCCTGCTCACGGCAGTCCTCACCCGCCACGAGGCCACCACACCGCGAAAGCTGGTCGGCGTGATCGCTGGAATGGCGGGCATTTGTCTGATCATCGGCATCGACGCCTTCCATGGCATCGGCAGCGGCCTCCTCGCGGAGGCCGCCATCGTCGCCGCCACCATCTGCTACGCCTGCGCCGCGATCTTCGGCCGCGGCTTCAAGGGGCTCGATCCCATGGCGCCGGCGGCCGGTTCTCTGCTTGCAGGCGCGGCCGTGCTGATCCCGGCTTCGCTGGTGGTCGAGCAGCCATGGACGCTGTCGCCCTCGCTGGCCTCCGTGCTGGCGCTGCTCGCGCTCGCCGTGTTTTCGACTGCGGCGGCGTTCGCGATCTACTTCCGCCTGATCCAGACCTTGGGCTCGGTCGGCACCACCGCGCAGGCGTATCTGCGCGTGCCCATCGGGGTTGCCATCAGCGTCGCCTTGCTCGGCGAGACCCTGAGCCGGACCGCCTGGATCGGGCTGGCCTGCGTCGTCCTCGGCGTTGCCGCCATGACGATCCCGGCCCGGTGGCGGGCCAGCGTCAAAACGTCATAATCGGAGGGGAGAAGGGCGGCGGGCCCCCAATATTAAGGATTTTCCGCGGGCCAAGGCATGTTCCCCCGGGGCCGCAATACGTCGTATATTGGGCCTCCAATAGCCCCGGTCCTCAAAGCCCCAATGTCCGCCGAATTGACGCCGACCCCTGAGAAAAAGCGAACATTCTCGCTCTCCATCGGCCAGCTCACCTTCGGCAGCTTCCTGTTGGTGCTGGCGGTGATCATCGTCACCTCGACCGCGAGCGTGATCGCGATCCGGCACATCGACACGACCTTCGCCGAGTTGCAGCGGCTCCAGAGCGTCGGTGACCTCGCCGAGGACATCGACCGCCGCATGAATGAGCTGCGCCTTGCGGCGCGCGACTTCGTCACCGATCCCGGCGCCGGCATCCAGTTCAAGCAGGTGGGCGAGGCGGCTTCGACGCTCAGCGATATCCTGAAGAAGACCCGCATCGAGCTTGCGCCCGAGCAGCAGGACATGATCGACGGGGTCACCGAGCGCCTTGCGACCTATCGCAATGGTCTCGAGCGGATCTCGACGCTGATCGACCGCCGCGCCCAGCTGCTCGCCGGCCTGCCGCCGCTGCGCGACCGGTTCGACGTGGCCGTCGGAGCCACGGCGGACCGCGAGCTCGCCTCCCGCCTGTCGGAGGCGCAGAGCCGGATCGCGCTCGGGCTGCTCGCGCGCAACCCGTCCGCGGCCGAGCAGGCTGCGGCGGGGATGCGGACGATCGACATCGCGGACGCCAGGCTGAAGACGGCCGTGAACGACTATGCCGAGGCCATCATCGCGGTCGCAGTCCGGGAGCGGCAGATCGCCGATATCGACCGTGAGGTGCTGGGCACCGAGGGCCGCCTGATCGGCCGCGTCACGGAATTGCTGCGCGAGGTCAGCGCCAGGCGCGGTCACGTGCTGTCGCGCGATTTCGCCCGCACGCTGACAGAGGCGCGGTGGCAAAGCATCGTGCTCGGCTCCACCGGCGTGCTGATCGGCATTCTCGCGGCGGGCTTCGTGGTGCGGCGGACGGTCCGGCCGCTCGCCCAGATCGCAAGATCGATCCGCGCGCTCGCGGCGGGCGAGAAGAACACCTCGATCCCGTCGGCCGACCTCGACAACGAAATCGGCGACATCGCGCGCGCGGCCGAAGTGTTTCGCCGCGCTCTGGAGGAGGCCGACACGGCGCGCGAGGCTGCAGTGCGGGCGCTGACCGAGCAGCGCCTCGCCGAAGAGAGCTACCGGAAACTGTTCGAAGGCTCGGTCGACGGCATCTACGTGACGACGCCGGCCGGTGATCTCCTCAACGCCAATCCGGCGCTGGCGCGGATGATGGGCTATGACAGCCCGCAGCAGCTCATCGACAGCATCAACGACATCGCCCACACCATCTACGTCCACCCCGAGGCGCGCGTCGAATATCAGCGGCTGATGACGCGCGACGGCATGGTGCGCGAATTCGAGTACCAGGTGCGCCAGCGCAGCGGCAACATCCTCTGGCTCTCCGACAGCGCCACCGGCGTGCGGGACGAGGCGGGCAACATCGTCCGCTACGAGGGCACGCTGCGCGACATCACCGACCAGAAGAGAGCGGAAGACGCCATCGCCGAAGGCCGGCGCCTGCTCCAGCAGGTCATCGACACCGTGCCGGCGGTCATCAACGTCAAGGACCCCGAGCTGCGCTACGTTCTGATGAATCGCTACATGGCCGGCATCTTCGGCATCGAGCCCGGCGATGCGCTCGGCCGCACCACGGCGGATCTCATGTCGCGCTACGGCGCGGCCAAGACCGACGAGAACGACAAGCGGGTGCTCAAGCTTCGAAAAGGACTCGGCTTCTACGAAGAGGAGTACAAGGACTCCTCCGGCAACATGCGGCAATGGCTGGTCAACAAGCTGCCGCTGCTCGATGCCGAGGGCGAGATCGAGCGGATCGTCACGGTGGCGCTCGACATCGGCGAGCGCAAGCGCGGCGAGCAGGAGATGCGCAAAGCCAAGGAATCCGCCGAGACCGCGCTGCGAAACCTGCGCGAGACCCAGGCCTCGCTAATCGAGGCAGAGAAGCTCGCTGCCCTTGGACGGCTCGTCGCCGGTGTCGCGCACGAGGTCAACAATCCCGTCGGTATCAGTCTCACGGTCGCATCGGCGCTGGAGCGCAAGACCGCGATGTTCACCGCCGAAGTCGATCGCGGCGAGCTCCGTCGCTCCACGCTGAACGACTTTCTCAACACCAGCCGCGATGCGTCCTCGCAGCTCGTCTCCAATCTGAACCGCGCCGCCGAGCTGATCCAGTCGTTCAAGCAGGTCGCGGCCGACCGCAACTATTCGGACCAGCGCAGCTTCGATCTCGGCGACCTCACGGAGCAGGTGGTGATGAGCCTGCGGCCTGGCCTGCGCAAACACAATCTGACCCTCAACGTCGAGTGCCAGCCGAGCCTGACCATGAACAGCTATCCCGGCCCCTATGGCCAGGTGCTGACCAATCTGTTTCTCAATTCGGTGGCGCACGCCTTCCCGGACGGACGGCCGGGGATCATCGACATCCAGGTGCGCGAGTCCGGCAAGGACAGCGTCGAGATCATCTTCTCCGACAATGGCTGCGGCATGTCGCTCGACGTCCGCCGCCGCGCCTTCGATCCGTTCTTCACGACGCGGCGCGATCAGGGCGGCACCGGTCTCGGCCTGCACATCGTCTACAGCATCGTCACCAACCGCCTCGGCGGGCGGCTCGATCTCGATTCCGGGCCGGGCAGCGGCACCCGCATCCAGATCATCCTGCCGCGCACGGCGCCGCTCGAGCAGGCTGCGGAATAGTTAGTCGACTTCTGCGAGCTTCTGCAGGGTGGCGTTGAAAATCAGGCTGGCCTTGCCGACGAGCGCTGTTCCCGTCATCTCCGCGCGGGTATCCGTGTAGGTGCCGCTGACACCGACGCCGACGGGCGCTGGACCGCCGAACAGCGGATTGTCGTCGCCCCGAGGCGAGGTGTGCCGTTGCACCAGCACCTCGCCTTTGAAGGTGTTGTTGTCCTTCACCACGTAGCTGCCGGTGTAATAGAGGTAAGCATCGCCGCCAAGAATCTTGCCGTCGCGAAAAAGAATCACGCCGCTGCCCTTGCCGATTCGACCGTCGAGCAGGTTTACGTGAATCGAATAGAGGCCGTTCTTCATAACGTCCCACAGGCCGGCCGCCATCGCCCAATGGCGTAGCCGGTCGAACTTTATGCCAAAGCGCGTTCCCGCGCGCAACGCGGCAGTTTGCCGGACGGCCGTGCGAGCCTGCCGCCGCGCCGTAGTTGTCCCGGCTTGTCCATGACACCACGATGGCGGCCTGATCATGACGCGAGGCCATCGGTGCGAATCAAGTTGGCCCGCGAAATGCATAGCCATTGTTGCACTGGCTGCGGGGTGCTGGAGCAAGACAAACGTGAGCAACTGGATCGATTCCGGCGGCGATGAGCCGCATCTGTACAGTGTGCGTCCCACGATTTGCGAAACACAACGGCAGACTGGCGCGACACGCTGGCGAAGCGCGGCGAGCCTTGCTTGCGCCTTGGCCTTGATCGCACTCGCAGCCCCCTTCGGGCACGCGCGCGACCGCGGCCAATTCGTCAACACCAATGCCGATTTGAAGGCGTGGTTCGACGGCCTGCGCAGCGGCAAGGGGCCTTGCTGCTCCGATGCCGACGGCTCGGCGCTCTCGGACACCGACTGGGAGAGCAAAGACGGACACTATCGTGTCCGCGTCCCGCGCTATGACTATGCGATCGACGGCAAGCAGCAGGAGCTCGTCTGGGTCGACGTGCCCGAGGAAGCCGTCATCGCGGAGCCGAACCGGGTCGGGCGCACCATGGTCTGGCCGATCTACGGCTACGCGGGCGTCGCGATCCGCTGCTTTATGCCCGGCAGCATGACTTAGCCGGGCGACAGCACGCCCGGCTTGTCGTCGACGTCAGATGCGGCGTCGCGTCAGGTATATTTCCTGTCGCGCTCGAGCAGCTCGATGGAGATGCCTTCGGGACCGCGGATGAAGCAGATGCGCACGCCGGGCCGGATCGTGGTCGGCTCGCGCGTGAAGGTGACGCCCTTTGCCTTGATCTCGGCCGCGACGGCGTCGATGTCCTTCACGGTGAGACCGAAATGATCGAGGCCCTGATGCGGGTGCGGCGGCGGCGGGTTGACGGCGTTGTCGCCCTCGAGCGGCGCGATGAAAATTTTTGCGCCGCCGAGATTCACGTCGATTCGTCCCGGTGCGCGCGCGATCTCGCCACCGAGGACGTCCCGCAGCCAGGCCGCCGTGGCCTCCGGATCGGGGCTGCGCAGATGGACGTGATCCCAAGTGACGACGACTGGCATTTCATTTTCTCCCAACGGGGTCTTAGATGTTGCAACGCATGTTAGCGGCCCCGGCCGCTGATCGCCACCGTCCCCGTCGATTCGCAGCAGCACGGGAACCTTAGTTCGTCTCCCGGATTAAGGTAAGCAGTGGCCGAGGCTGTCGTCGAACGAGCTTCGGCCGCGATCGGTGATGCAATCATGAACGCCAGGTTTGACCGGATCGGATTGGGACGTTTCGCCGGGAGCGGCGAGCGCCTGGCGCGGGCCGTGACGATCGCCAGCGTCTCGTTTGGCCGAAGCCTGCTCTGGCTGCTGGCGGCGATCATCGTCGGCTGCGGAGTCTGGATGCTGCTGCCGCTCTCCAAAGGCAACAGCGCCGAGCCGGTGAAGTCTGGCCCGGTGAAGTCTGATGTGGCCGCGATCGAACCCGCACCACCGGGCAATGCCGCGGCGGCGGTTTCGCCGATTGCCGAAGCCCAGGCTCCAGCTGCGGCAGAACTCGATCGCCTCAAAATCTCATCGCAGACCTGGCGCCGCGGCGGGCTCGGCTCGAAGGCGCTGGTGACGTTCACGCTGCGAAACGACAATGACTATGCCGTAAAGGATCTGGAGATCGTCTGCGCGTTCACGCGGCGTGATGGCAGTCATCTCACTGACCGCAGCCGCGTGCTTGCCGACACGGTAACGATGAAAAGCCGCAAGACCTTTGCGCGTATCCCCGTCGGCTTCATCAACGTTAACGGCGATCAGGCGAAGTGTTCGCTGGTCGCTGCGCAGCGCACATAATGGACGGCATTTTCCGGTAGCGGAAAAGTTACTGCCCTGGGGTCTTGGCCCAAAAACTTGGGTTGCCATTTGAACCAAGGGCCGGGTGCAGGAACCAATTAGAAAGTCGCCTGTTTAAGGCGAAGAGTCCACGCGGGGATGCGTGGGGCGGAGCGCGGCCAATGCCCATTTTTCGGTACTTCGTTTTTGTCGGTGGAGCCTTGCTCGCACTGCTGTTCGCGGCGGATTACGTTCTGCCATCGCAACCGGTCGCACAGGCCATTGCCACCGCAAGCAACGATCAGCCCCTGATCCGGATCCGGTCCGATCGCCATTTGCCTGAGCGTGTCGTGCTCGACACCAGCCAGCCGACGATTGCCGCACCCGCTGTGACGACCGCCGCGGTCGTTGCGCCTCAGCCGCCGGTGCAGGCGAGCATGTCGCCGGCTTTGGCCGAGCTGTCGGCCAAGACGCGGGTGCGCGAGACCTTCGCCCAGTTTACGCCGGCCCCAAAGGCCGATGCCGCTGCGGCCAGGAAGACCGAGACCAAGCTGCAAGTCCAAGCGCAGGCTCCACTTCCTCAGGCCCAGACTCCCCAGATCCAGAATCAGCCCAAGCGCAAGGTGGCGAGGACCCATCCGGCGCCGCAGCAGGCCCGGCCGATGATGCTGGTGGCGCAGCAGCCTCATTTCGGTCTCTTCAACACGACCTGGTGAAAGCGCTTCTGACCGCCTCGATGATGGCAGGGAGGGCTTTTTATTGGTCAGTCTCTCTGCTAATTCGAACCGATCCGAACGTCGCCGGGTGTGCTGGCTTGCCAGTAGCGGTCCGGCGCTTCTCGGTTGCGGCCCAATACCCGGGCCGGGGCGCTCGTAGCTCAGCTGGATAGAGCATCGGATTTCGATTCCGAGGGCCGGAGGTTCGAATCCTTCCGAGCGCGCCAAACTGTGTCCAGAGCCGAGGTCCGGCCGACGCAATCCGCGAGTCCCCTCTATTTATCCTGGATCTTCAGTGCATTCGGACCGAGGTTGATCTGGAGGCCGTCGGGCTGCTTTTTTTCGCCTGATAGAGATTGTGCGGCTGTGGACAATCTTTTCCCTGAACCACTTCATTGACGGCGAGAAAAACCCCGCGTGTGGGATGCGCGGGGTGCTTCCTGTTCGGACTTGGTAGCGTGGTTCGAAGGAACTTGTTCCACCGCGGCCCGACGCGCGAGCCCAAGGTCGGGCAATCGGCGCTACGCCTTTGATGTCAGCTTGCCCGTGCCAGCGTGTCGGAGGGCGCTTCGTGGAAGGTTGCGCGGTAGGCAGCGGCAAACTCGCCGAGGTGATGAAATCCCTGGGCGCGTGCGCATGTGGCAACTGTCGCGCCGCCGCCCTTGAGGAGCCGCGAGCGTGTGGCCCACAGCCGCTTCAGGCGGATGTATTGATGCGGGCTCATGCCGCGCACCTTGCTCACCGCGCCGCCGAGCGTCCGGACCGAGACGCCGAATTCGCCGGCCAGATCGGCCGTATAGATCGGAGCGGTCGGATAGGCTGCGACGTAATCGTCGATCTGCTGCACCAGCCTGGCCGATCGCACGCCCGCATTCGGGGCGCTACGATCAGATGACGGGTCAATTTGAAACAGGTCGTCCAAGGCGAGCAGCAGGCCCTCCTGGAGGTGCGCGGCGACCTCTGTGGTTTCGAACATGTGCGGCTCTACGGACGCGGTCCGCAGGATGTCGAGAACAAGTTGACGCGCGTAGAGCTGCGCCACGGGATCTGCGATGCAAACCCGCAATGCATCGGCGCGATCGAACCAGCCGCGATCCCTGAGCGCGGGGGAGAACGCGATCAGCGCGTGGTAATTGGTCTGATGCTCGACGAAATGGCAATGATGATTGCCGCGCAAGGCGATGAAAAGGCGCGAGTCGAGATCTATCCCGCTCGAACTGGCCCGCAGATCGTCATTCATCGGCAGGATCACCATGCCGCCCGGTGCGCGATAGGCGGTATCGAGAATCCGCGCAAACGACCGCGCCACGATGATCCGGCACCCCGGCAGATTCACGACCGCGCGCGCCGCGGCGAAATTGGCAACGTCGAGCGGAATGCTGCGGGCATCTTCCATCGACTCGGCCGGCCGAAACGCGTCGACATCGGCAAACCGGATCAACTGGAGAGCGGAGGAGGGGGCGAGAGCGTCAAAGAACATGGCGTCTGCCGGATGCTGCAATGTGACAATTAAATGAACGTCGTTAACATCGCCATCAATGGCGAAACATCACGATTCAGTAAACCGGATTCCGGGCAGTAGTATTGCGGACATCATGCCAAGAGGCGGGCTAGATCGATGTCACCGTCAACGGTCTCGGCTCATCGGTTGGCCGGTGGTGAGGTCGATGAAATGGAGCCGCGTGCAGGCCGGACAGGCAAAGGGCTCAAGGCTCCGCCGTTCAAGCCTGGCTGCTTCTCAAGGTGCGTCTGCACATTCATGCCCGTCTGGGGGTATTGGAAAACGAAGAAATCCGCCATCAACGCAGAATGACGGGCAGTGCGGATTTCATTCTTGATCCAGATCAATTTTGGAATGGCTCCAGGCCAACCGCGACCGCGCATCGCAGTACATGATCCCGCAAAAGCGAAGGGGCCCCGAGGGCCCCTCCAGAAATCACCAGCGGCGATAGCCGTAATTGCGTGGTCCGTAAACGCGTGGTCCGTAAACGCGCGGGCCATAATATCGGGGGCCGTAGTACGGCCGCGGCCCGTAATACCCATAGTAGTTCGGGCGCCAGAAACAGCGTCCCCAGGCGTCGCAGACCATGCGGACCTGCTCGACGTCGGAGACCTGCGGCGCCGCAGGCGCGGGCGCGATGGGCATGGCGGACGCCGCCGGCGATGCCGCCAAGGCACCGAACAAGGCACCGCACAAGGATGCGGCGGCGAGGCCAATCTTGGGATTCATGATGTCGTCCTCCGCTTACGCAATACAGGATACCGAAGTTGTTCTGATCAAATTGTGGCGGAGCGGAAATGTACTGCTGATGAACGAATCTTCGGCCAGTTCGCCGCAGGCCTGACCTTTAGCTCCGTCAGACCGTCCCAGGTTCGCGCGCGTGACCAATGCTGCGCTTGCGTTGGCGGGGCCCCGCAGGACATCGTCGCCATGCTTGATCCTGCGCAATTCGCCGGCACGGTTTCGTCCCTGGTCTTGCCGCTGCGGCCAGCCTTTCGAGGAATTCGAAGAGCAGGCCAGCGAGGTTGCTTGGAACTGTGCAATGGACAAGATGAGAATAGACAAGGGTGACTGGCTGGTCGTGTGCGACGGGCGCAAGGCGCTTATTCTGGAAAATCTCGGCAACGAGATGTTTCCGAACCTCCACACCCGCCGGCCGGCTCGACGCGGCCATCAGCGCGGGCAAGACCTCGGCGCTGACGATGGTGGCCTCACCGCGCGCGCTCCGCATCATCCGCGCCGATTATTCGGACGTGGTACGCAAGGCGCTCCAAGGCGAGGTCGGCAAGGACCTCGTCAAGCTGCCGGTCTACGAGATCGAGAAGCAATTCCTGCTGTCGGGCGCCGCCAAATAGCTGCACCCCGCAAGAGGGCGCGGGGCCCCCCTCAGTAGCAGGGGTGCCGGCGGCGGTCCTGGCCGACATAGGCCGCTGCGCTCTGATAGCAGTGGTTGGTCGACGGGCCATCGTAAAAGGCGAAGGTCCCGGGGGCGATGCCGGGGCCGTAATTGTGCACATAGCTGATCGGGTAGGGCAGCGGGTTGGCGTAGGAGCGGTGGTACCGGTGATGTCCCCGCGCCTCCGCAAGGCTGGGGGCGAGGATTGCGGCCGACAGGGCAACAACCGCGGCTACAAGCTTCAACGTGCTCATTTCGATTCTCCGGAACCCGCGCGAATAGGTCAGGTCTTTATAGCCATTTCGGGCCGCCGGGACACCCGTCCGGGGCCCGGAAATTGGGGCCAATCCCGCAGATTCCCGGGTGGGTGTGACAGAATTGCCGGAGGTGGGTCGAAGGCTGCCCATTTTTGGCCTTTTCGGGATGCTTAACGAATTCCCCACACAAGTATGGCCAAAGAGAATTCGCTAAAGAATCCTGTCGCCGGCCCCAAGGATCAACCCTGCGGGTCCCTCGAGGCCGGTCCATTCCTGAAGGCTTTCGCCATCACGCCGCCATGCGCATCACGCCTTTGAGCCTGCTGTTGCTCTCCGTCGCCGCCGCCGCGCCGGCGCGCGCCGAGCTGCACATCACCCGCGACCACGGCGGCTACGTCGAGGAGTACAAGACCAAATACAAGCGCGTCCGCGAGAAGGGTGAGCGCGTCATCATCGACGGTATCTGCAACTCGGCCTGCACCCTGGTGCTTGGCATGGTGCCGATGAACAAGATCTGCGTAACGCCGCGCGCCAGCCTCGGCTTTCACCAAGCCTATTACGACAAGGCCTTCACCTTCGGCATCAAGGTCACCAGCGCGGAGGGGACGTCCGATCTGATGTCCTATTATCCCGACAAGGTGAAGGACTGGATTCGCCGCAATGGCGGGCTGACCACCGACATGAAGAAGATCAAGAACGGGGTCGAGCTCTGGAAGATCATCGACCCCTGCCCGGACGAATGGTGAGCGGCTGAGCTGAACCGCCGCCGTCTGTCGCAGCGCAGCATCGCCAAGGCGAAACTCGCCGAAATTCGCATTGCCGCATAGGCCCCGGTGGGGCAATGAGGGCGGCAATGAGCCATAATCAAGAAGCCCTGACCGCCCGCGCCGCGCCGATCCTGTTCGTCGTGCTCTGGAGCACCGGATTCATCGGCACCAAATACGTCATCAACAACGCGGATCCCTTGACCTATCTTGCCATTCGCATGGCGATCGTGGTCGGCCTGATGGCGATCATCGCAGGCATTGCGCAACCGAAATGGCCGGACCGCATTGACATCGCGCACAGCGCTGTTGCCGGCATCCTCGTCCATGGCTTCTATCTCGGCGGCACTGCGATTGCGATCGCGCATTCGATCCCTGCCGGGCTCTCCGCTCTGATTCCGGGCCTTCAGCCGATCCTGACCTCGACTATCGCCAACCGCTGGCTTGGCGAGAAGGTGACGCCGGTGCAATGGGCGGGGCTCGTGCTTGGGCTCGGCGGCGTGGTGCTGATCCTGCACGGCCGTCCGATGACCGGCGAAGCCGGGCTCGGCTGGCTGGCCTCGGTGGTCGCGCTGATCAGCATCACGCTCGGCACGCTCTACCAGCGCCGCTACTGCAACCACATTGACTGGCGCGCCGGCAATCTCGTGCAATATGTGGCCGTCACCGCCTTCTTCGCGGCCGGCGCCTTCCTGTTCGAGGACCGCGTCGTGCACTGGACGCGGGAGTTCGTGCTCGCGCTTGGCTGGCTCGCCGTAGCGCTCTCGATCGGATCGATCGGACTGCTGTATTGGCTGATCCGCCACGCTGCGGCGACCTCGGTTGCGACCCTGTTCTATCTGGTGCCCGCTGTCACCGCGCTGATGGCCTATCTGCTGTTCGGGGAGAAGCTCGATGCGCTGGCGATCGCCGGCATGGCGATGTGCGCGGCGGCGGTATTCGTCGTCAACCGGCGTGTCTAGACGTACAGCGCGGGGCGTTGGAATACATCCCTGCCGTGTGCGGCGCATTCGTGTTAGGCTGAACGCATTTCAGCTTCCCTTTTGCACGGTGATTTCCATGAAGAAGGCGAGACGTGCGCTGCTCGGCAGGTCCCTAAAGCCGGTCCGGATTGCCTGCATCAACTACACGGAGGAGACGATCAGCGGCCGCATGATGAGCAAGCTCACCGCGGCGCTGCAGAAATGCTACGACAAGCATTTCCTGCCGGTGTGGGGCTATCCGGTCGATCTCTATGTCACCAGGAAGCCGAAGGCCACCGACTGGCAGCTGGTCTATTTCGACGATGCCTCGCACAAGAACATGCTTGGTCGCCACGAGCTGACCCATCGCGGCCAGCCGATCTCGAAGATCTTCGTCAAGGCGCTCGGCGAGGAGCCGGTCAGCGTAGCGGCCTCGCACGAGTTGTTCGAGATGGTGCTCGACCCCATGGCCAATCTCTGGGCCGACAAGAATCCCAACACTCAATATGCCTATGAGATGTGCGATGCCGTGGAGGAGGATTCCTTCGTCGTCGCCCGCTTTGAGATGTCGAACTTCGTCTATCCATCCTGGTTCGAACCGTTCGAGCATCCCCAGGGCACCAAGTTCGACCACAAGGGGACGCTGAAGGCACCGTTCTCGATGACCGAGGGCGGCTACGTCATCAAGAAGGTCAATGGCAGGAAGGTGATCAAGGCCTTCGGCTCGCCCGAGAAGCGACGGCGCTTCAATGCTGAGGACCGGCGCGGCCATCGCAGCGAATTTCGCGATCCGCAGGGCGAGCACCATCCGGGCCGGCGCGCATCCAGGCGGCGAGGATGAGGATAAGGAGTCTTGCCGCATACCTCCGGGCACGCCGACGCCCGGAGGCTTGCTCTGGCCTATCCTTCGGCTGAGATCAGCGCTTGGCCTTCTTGGCCTTTTTCTTTTTCGCGGCTTTCTTCGGAGCTTTCTTTGGAGCTTTTTTGGCGGTCTTCTTGGCCGCCTTCTTCGACGACTTCTTGGCCGCCTTTTTCGAAGTCTTCTTGGCTTTCTTCTTGGAAGCCTTCTTCGGCGCTGCTTTCTTCGTGACCTTCTTGGCGGCTTTCCTCACCTTCTTGACGGCGGTGACCGCGGCTTCCTTGGTCGCTTCCACGGCGGTGGTGATCGTGTCCATCGCCTGTTCGATGATCGGCTTCTCGTCGTCCATATCGTCCCCCACGGTTTGTATGGAGCGACAACGATAGCCGGTTTCAAAATTGTGTCAAAGCAACGCTCAACCTTTGCGATCTTTGCGTGGGCGGCGAGGAAGGAGAATGGCGGCCGCGCCCGCCAAGGAGTGCGAGCGAGACGGGTGAGACCTCGAGCCGGATGTTTGCCTCTGCCCAGGCGCTGTCAGGCGAGAGCCTGCATCCGAAGTCCGAGGTCGACGGCTTCCTGGACCGCGTGCACGCGGCCTGAGGGCTCCAATATAGTCATTCCTGGGCGCCGCGAAGCACCATTCCCTGGTACGCAATTGCGCACCAGGGAATCTCGATTTTCCGAGTCGATGCTGCCTCGCCCGAAACAACGGTTTGATTATTTGGGTTGCGGCACGATCCGGATGTAGGGCTTCGGTTCCTTCCAGCCCTGCGGATAGATCGTCTTCGCCTCGTCGTTGGACACCGAGCCGGCGATGATGACGTCGTCGCCCTGCGACCAGTCGGCCGGCGTCGCGACGCGATGCTTGGCGGTGAGCTGGAGCGAGTCGATGACGCGCAGGATCTCCTGAAAATTCCGACCCGTGGTCATCGGATAGACCAGCACCAGCTTGATCTTCTTGTCCGGCCCGATGATGAAGACGTTGCGGACGGTCTGGTTGTCGGCCGGCGTGCGGGTGAGGGGATCGCCCGAGGTCGAGGCCGGCAGCATGCCGTAGAGCTTCGAGACGTTGAAGTCGGTGTCGCCGATCATCGGATAGTTCGGAGCCGCGCCTTGCGTCTCCTTGATGTCCTCCGACCATTTGGAATGGCGGTCGACCGGATCGACCGAGAGGCCCATCAGCTTGACGCCGCGCTTGTCGAATTCCGGCTTCAGCTTCGCGAGCGCGCCGAGCTCGGTCGTACAAACCGGCGTGAAGTCCTTGGGGTGCGAGAAAAGGAGCGCCCAGCTATTGTCGATCCAGTCGTGGAACTTGATCTTCCCTTCGGTGGTCTCGGCTTCGAAGTCGGGGGCGGTAACGCCGATCGGAAGTGTCATGGTTCTACCTCATCACATTGAATTTACTCGGGAATTCATCTCTGGCCGTCGCCGTTAGTATAGGGTTTCCCCGATCCTAAGTGAACCGGCTCAAGTAAAATGTGAATTCCTTCTCTGAAGGCCCAATATCTTAGCACCTTTCTGTTACAGCCGCGCCTGCAGCGAAACATCTCCACCGGAGCCACACGGTCTCGATCGCCCCGATAAAGCCGTTTATGACCCACATCACACTGGCCCGACGCTTGATGGAACCAAAACGGTTCTGATAGCGACCAATTGGCAACCATCAAGAAAAGTCGCGAACCCCGTATCGAATCATTAACCACCCCTTTACGCCCGCATGAAAATGCTGGTCGATCAGAAGAAATCTGGAAGTGAACTATGTCTGCCGCTGCGCATAAGTCTGCTGAGTCGCCGTCGCTCGAACCGTCCTGCCGCGATACCGCGGCCCATGCACTCACTGTGGTGCGCGACGGCGTGATCACGGGCGAAGGCCCGACCACTAAGGGCCGGGTCCACTTTTCCCGTTCGCTCGATACCGATGACACCGCCTGGTGCACGCGCATCCTGACCGCCACGGCCGTCAACGACCAGCCGGTCAGCCGGGCCGAAGCCGAAGCGCTGTTCGAGATCAACGAGGCCGCGACCGAGCGTACCGATGGCGGCCGGTTCGACGATCTGCTGGCCAAGGCGGTTGCCCATTATGCCGCGAGCGCCTCGGGCCTGAAGGTGCCGCCGCGCAGCGTCGCGCTGTCGGCAGAGTCCGACATCGAGAGCTGGGCGCCGTCGTACGCCTCCAAGGTCAATAGCGAGATGCTGGAGTGGATTGCCGGCCAGATGCGCGGCAAGCGCCAGAACAACCGTCGCCTGATGGCGATGGTGGCGACCTTCCTGGGCGCCACCGCAATGCCTCTGGCAGGCCAATTGCCGAACGTGTTCGACATCGGCATGTAAGATTCTGGGCATGTAAGATTCTGGGCATGTAAGATTTTGGGCATGTAAGATTTGGGTACTCGAGATTATCGCGCCCCTTGCGAGGCGCGATAGAAAGCGGCGGGTTATTTCACCGCCGTTTTTTGTTTGCCGGCGTCCGGATCCAGCCCGAGCGTGCGGCCGGGGAAGCCCGCGGCGTCGAAATAGCGCTGGTTGCCGACGCGCTGGACGTTGAGCACGGTCTGAAGGCCGTTCTCGGACTTCTTGGACTTCTCGACCGCCTTGTACGCCTTCGGCACGATGCCATTGGGCAGCGCCTCCGACATCACGCGGCCGACGAGGCTGCCGTTCTGCGCGCCGCGCAGCCCGAGCAATTGGGCCGCCGTCATGCCGACGTCGGCATTGCTAACCGGCAGCTCGTTGACGAAGCCGGCTTTGAAGTCCGGACCGATCGCGGCCATGAAGTTCATGGTGTCGCCGCGGCTGAAGCTGCCATGCATGCCCTGGCCCTGGCGCAGCACGGTGTCGGCGACCTGCACCGAGCAGTTGGTCGGTGCCTCGCCGCAATCACTGGCATAGGAGCGGAAGTTGACGACGATCGCCGGCGTCGGCGTCGCTGCCTTGCCGCGCAAATTGATGCTCGACAGCGGCAGCGTGCCCGGGAAGCGGCCGAGCGAGTCCTCGACGAACAGGCCGGAGACGTAGTCCTGCTCGAGCAGGACCTTGATGGTTTTTGCCGCCAGCTTCTTGTCCTTGTTCGGCAGATAGATCAGGTCCGAGCCACCATTGGTGGCAACGACGAGATCGGGCTTCTCCGGATCCTTGCCGAGCACTCCGTTGCCGGCCTTGGGATGCTTATGGCCTTCGATCTTTGCATTCTTGTCGTTGGGATCGAACAGCGGCAGGTCGAGCGCCTTGGCGAGATCGAGCGCCAGAAAGCCCATCGGCAAAAAGTCCTTCGGTGTGTCGTCATAGCTGACTTTCGCCGAGGGGCTGGTCTTGCTTTCCTTGGAGATCGTCGAGAAGCCGTGGTCGGCCTGGACCATGATGTTGGTGCTGGCAGCGAGCCCGAGCTCGTCGAGCGCCTTGCGGAGCTGGGCGAGGTTGTCATCGGCATTCTTGATGCCGGCCATCGAGGTCGGCCCGTTGATGCCGGGCTTGATCTGATTGAGGCTGTCGCCGGTGTTGTGCTGGCTGCCATCGGGATCGCGCGACCAGAACACCAGCACGAAGGGCTTGTTGCGCGCCTTGAACATCGGCAGCACGACCTTGGCCGCGACGTCGGCGAAATAGGCCTGCTGGGCGACGTTGGCGACCACCGTGCCCGGCGTCTTGGCGTCACCCGCCTTGGAATTGTCGCCGCGCGGCGGCGTGGCGAGGGGCAGGCCGGCCTTGGTCAGCGTCGCCTTCACCTCGTCCGACAGCGCCACGCCGTTCTTGCCGCCGGTGGCATCGTCGAACACGACCGAATGCAGGCCGGCCTTTTCGGGCTTGTCAGTGTGGTCGAACTGATAGGTCGGGCCATGTTTACCCAGCGCGGCGGTGCTGAATCCCTTGTCTCGGGCCAACTTGAGGATGGTTTCCTCATTGAGATAGTCGCCCTTGAAATGCTCGTCGATGTCGCCGAGCACGGCGTCGTTCTCAATGAAGGGGACCACGGTGTTGCCGGCTGGGACGGAGGTGTAATTGGTCCAGATCGTGTTGGAGAACACGCCGGTGTCGCCGAGATAATGGCCGGTCGACATTGCCGAGCCGTTGGCCATGGTGAAGGTCGGGAAGAGCGAGTGCGGGTTCTTGAAATTGACGCCCTTGTCACGGATCTCGGCCATCGCCGGCGCCGTCTCGGGCGTCACCTTCAGCGCGCGCAGGCCGTCGGGAATGAAGAGGATCAGGTTACGCGGCGTGTTGTTCTGGGCGCAGGCAAGTCCGGTGGACAGGACTGTCAGTCCGGCGGACAGCAACACCAGTGAACGGCGCATCAAAATCTCCCTGCGGTGAGGCGGCAATGGCCGCGACCGCGGCCCCGTCCATCGTTTAGTTTTGCTGTATGACAGTCTTGTTACAAGACTCAAGGAGCATGCAGAAGGGACGGGGAGATGGCCAGGCGTCCACGGATTCGTCTTGCTCGATGTGCGTCCGGGGACGATCTTGGCTATCGCACTCAAGTGCATGTGGCGGAGGGTGGGGGACAGTGGCGCTGCTTCAGCTTGCAATGCGCCGCCGCAAAAGAAAAGACCCGCCGGTCGACGGACCGGCGGGTCTTGTAGCGAAACTGAGGGCGCTACCAGCGATAGCTGCCGGTCAGCGTGCCGTTGTTGTTGCCGTCAGGGCCGACATCGCCCTGCGTCGAACTCGGTGTCGGATGGTTGGAGCCGTT
Source organism: Bradyrhizobium sp. 139 (assembly GCF_023074175.1). Taxonomy (GTDB): domain Bacteria; phylum Pseudomonadota; class Alphaproteobacteria; order Rhizobiales; family Xanthobacteraceae; genus Bradyrhizobium. Next base: position 214,103 of record NZ_JADPKS010000107.1, on the reverse strand, counting down.
CAGCGCACCGTAAGGTCCGGCGACATCAGGATAGTAGGCGCGCGGCTGAACCGGTTCGTAAGCAGGGGCGGTGCGGTCCCATCCCACGCGCGGTCCGTTCCAGTCATAGCCCTGGGCTGAGGCCGCTGCGGTGCCTGCGACGAGTGATGCCGTGATCAGGCAGAGGAGTTTTGACTTGTTTTGCATATGGGATGCTCCTTGCTTGTGTCGGGGCCAACGACTGCAATGGGGAAGCGTTCCGGACGCACTCGCCTGGGCGCGATCAACTCCGATCAACTGGTTATGAGCCTACGTTCCACGGAACGAATGCCTCGGACGGGCGGGGGACATCGCGCGTCTTGCCACACCATGTTCTCGATTAGTCCCGTGCCTTAACCAACAATTAATTATAGGTTTGCAGGGGGCTGACAGCCCGGCCTAGCGTGCCGCGGGGAGCCGCAATCGTGAAGCGAAACGAGTTGGTGCGTATCATGATGTCCAGATCACATGGCAGATCACTTGGCAGATCATTTGGGGCCTTGTTCGCCTCGCTCAGCGCAGCCGCGCTGCTTCTTGCCCCCAGCGAGAGTTTTGGACGGCCCGGCGGCACCGCCGCGCATGGGCTGGCCGCCGCGCCTTCCGGCGCGGTGGCGCGTCCGCCGATCGCGCCGGGTGCCCGGTTCCGCGGCCGTAACACGCCGTGGGTCTACTGGCCGGGCGGCGGCGGGTTCTTCTACGACAACGCAGGCTACAGCCAGCCTTTTATCGATGTCGGGCAGCCGCTCTCCAGCGACGTGCGTTACACCTATACGTATGACGTTCCCTGGGACTGGACCCATCGCTTCCCGCCGAACGTGGTGCCGTCGGACCGGCCCTATGTGCCGAGTTGCCCGACGGAGCAGGTGACGGTGCCCGGCCGCGGCGGCGGCGAGCACACCGTCAACATCATGCGCTGCTACTGAGCGGCGTATTCCGCTTAGCTAGCCCAGCTCAAAGCTGGTCACGCCGAAGACGCGGTCGATCCGCAGCGGCGGGATCGGGCCTGTATACATCCGCGCTGTCTCGAACACGGGCCTGAGCCCGAGCGATTCCGCGAGCGCGATCGCCTCGCGATTGACGGCGGGGACGTCGAGGAAGATTTCGCCGGCACCTGCGCTTGCCAGCAGGGCCTGCGCGATCGCTTCCGCCGCCCCGCGGTCGTCGGCGACAAGCGGGCCGATCTTGTGGCCGGTCCGGCAGGGCCGGATCACGCCCCAAGCGGCGAGCTTGCCGTCGCGCAGCAGCGCGCGGCCGAGATGGCCGGGCGTGTTGATCCAGGCGCGCAGGAAGGCGCCGCGCGCGGCTGGGAAGACGGTAGCGTCGTCGGCTTCAACGGGCGCGAACGGGATCGTGTCGAGCGCGACGACGTCGGCGGGTTTCGGCGGCGCGGCGACGTTGCCGCCGTAGCGGATATTGGCGTAGGCAAGTTTGAAGCCCGATTTCCTGTAATTGTCCTGTTGCGCCACGACGCCGTCGAGCCCGATCACGCGGGCGCCCGCATGTGCGATCGCGGCGTTCCAGATGCGCAGGCCGTGGCCCGCGCCGCGAAAGCCTGAGCGCACGATGTAGAAGCCGAGAAAGGCGAAGCGATCATCGTAATTGACGCAGGAGACGGTTGCGACCGGCTCGCCGTCGATCTCGCCGACGAAGAAGCCTCTTGCGTCCGGGATCGCGAAACAGGCGGCATCGCCGCGGCCCGGATTCCAGCCCTCGGCCGCGGCCCAGTCGCCGGCGATGGTAATCTCCTCGGGGCTCAAGTTGCGGATATGCAAATCGCTCATCATGGATGCCTTCGGCGGTGGACCTGCCGGCAGGTCCGGCGGTAGAAGGCCTCATGATAGGCCGGGCCAGCGGCCCGCCTCAACACAGGGATGATCGGCCATGGCAGCAGAGAAGGTCGCACTTGTCACCGCCGGCGGCAGCGGCATGGGGGCAGGGGCTGCGCGGCGGCTTGCGGCGGACGGCTTTCGCGTCGCGATCCTGTCGTCCTCCGGCAAGGGCGAGGCGCTGGCAGCCGAACTCGGCGGGTTAGGGGTCACCGGCTCCAACAAGTCGAACGACGATCTGAAGCGGCTCGTCGACGGGGCAATGGCCAAATGGGGACGCATCGACGTGCTCGTCAACAGCGCGGGTCATGGGCCCCGCGCGCCGATCACGGAGATCACCGACGAGCAATGGCACACCGGCCTCGACACTTATCTGCTCAACGTGATCCGTCCGACACGGCTGGTGACGCCGGTGATGCAGGCGCAGAAGACCGGCGCCATCATCAACATCTCGACTGCCTGGGCGTTCGAGCCGAGCGCGACGTTTCCGACCTCTGCGGTGTTCCGCGCGGGCCTTGCCGCCTTCACGAAAATCTTCACCGACACCCATGCCGCCGACAACATCCGCATGAACAACGTGCTGCCCGGCTGGATCGACAGCCTGCCGCAGACCGATGCGCGGCGCGACAGTGTGCCGATGAAGCGCTACGGCAAGGTCGACGAAATCGCGGCGACGGTCGCATTCCTGGCGTCCGATGGCGCGGCCTACATCACCGGCCAGAACATCCGCGTCGATGGCGGACTAACGCGCTCGGTGTGAGGCGCGCAGAGTCGGCGATCGCCGAGGTCAGAGGCAATTTCAACTTCACCGACACGTTCTTCGCGGCGACGGAGTCGGCTGCGATCCGCGATACGCGCCTCGGCTGGGCCGCAGGTGTCGGCGCCGTATATGCCTTCGGCGGTGGCTGGTCGCTCAAGGCCGAATATCTCTATGTCGATCTCGGCCGCAGCACCGCGACCAGCACCGATCTGGTCAGCGGCGCAACGCAATATCCGAGCAACGTCTACACGCACTCCGTCGATATCAAGTTGAACATCGTGCGCGTCGGCGTGAACTACAAGTTCGGCGGACCGGTCGTCGCCACGCACGGATGGTGCACTGAATATCCCGTTCCGGTCCTGCATGGAAAGCCCCGGCTCAGCCATGGCTTTCTGTTTCGAAGGGACGCCTCAGTGCGAGGCCACGAGTTTCGCCAGGGTCGGCAGGATTCTGTAACGGGCGATCTCGTGCGGATATTCGCCGCGATTGGCGAGCAGCACGATGCCGATCCGCCGTGCCGGCATGAGGCCAACATAGCCGGAAGCGTTGTTGAGACCGCCCGGCTTGTCGACGACGCTGACGCCGGGGAGATGCACTGTCTCCCAGGACATGCCTTGTCCGAACTTGTCATCGACGCGGAAGGCCTCGTGCTGCGTCATCCGCAGGGCTTCGCGCAAATGTGGGTCGATCGACCGCCCATCGACGCAGGCCGATACGAAAGCCGAAAGATCCCGTGCGGAAGAAAACATCTGGCCGGTGCCGGGAAAATCAAAGTAGCTCTGCTGGTTGCCGGGTGGGCCGATCGCCATGCCCTGATCCGAATAACCCTGGACCACGCGCTGCATCCAGGCCTCGTCCATGACGGCGCGGTTGTCCTCGCTGCGCTCGGGCAGAGAGGTCGCACTCATGCCGATCGGCCCAAGGATGCGCTGCTCGATCAGGGTTGCGATGGGCGCGCCGTAGCAGCGCTCGAGCGCGAGCTGAAGCAGCACGTAACAGGCATGGCTGTAGACGCGCTGCCTGCCGGGCGCTTCGCCGGCCTGGGGCTTCCAGGCGTTGAACATGTCGATGAGCTGTGCCTGCGTGAAGGAGTCGTTCGGCCAGGGCGGATGGTCGGTCGAAAGCAGAATGCCCGACGTGTGCGTGGCGAGCTGGCCGACGGTGACGCGGCGGACATAGTCTCCGGTGAGCTCGGGCAGATATTTCGGCAGGCGGTCGTCGAGCCGCAATTCACCCCGGAGCGAGCCCAGCGCCACCAACGTCGCCTCGAATGGTTTGCGCAGGGAACCAAGGTTGAACAGCGTATCCGATGTGACCGGCCTTCGCGTGGCGTCGTCGGCAAAGCCGAAAGTGAAGAACTCGACATGGCGGCCGGCACAGAGCGCGGCGGCGAGGCCGCCCGGCTGGTCCCGGGTCGCGGTCGGTGCCAGCTCGTTGGCGACGATGTCGCGCATCTGCGCGATCATGTCGGAATCAGCTTTGGCCTTGCGCGGTCGCGCGAGGCTGGCTGCGAGCGGAAGCATGGCCGCCTTGGCGAAGGCCCGCCGGCTGATCGAAAGGGATTGTGAGGTGACAAGAATGGACACGGGCTTGACGAACAGATCGCTGACGCCTCCAGTGCCAGTCGTACCTGCAAAAGGCGTCCCGCCTCAATTCACAATCGCGCGTTGGAAGTTCCGCGCCCGGACCTTCTAGCCGCCGAAGAGCTTGTAGTTCAAACCGAGGCGGACGATGTCGTTGCGGATGTGGGACTGACTTCCCAGAGACGTAAAGAACGCCTCCCCGGATCGGGAAGCTGTGGCTGATCGTGCCGAGGTCGAGGTGGAGATACTCGATCTTTCCAGTCCAGTTGCCGAACAACCAGGCTTCGATGCCGCCGCCGGCGACCCAGCCGCCCCTGGTCTGTTTGAAGCTGGAGGTGTAATCGAAGCTCGCCGTAAAGATGCCGCGCAGCCCAACGGCACGTCAAATCGAGAAAAATCGATCGACCGCATCTGACCACAGTCGAGGAAGGGCTGGCTGTACCCCGGCGGCCGCCATAGTCCCAGATATTCGTAGCCTCGCCACGGCAGCCCGGGTGCTTGCAGGGAAATGATTCATAACTTAGCTCATTGGCTAACAATCATTGACAGCTTCGCGTGGTCCATTTATAGTTATCTTCATGGCTAACCAATTATCCCGGCTCGACCAGATCTTTTCCGCCCTTGCCGATCCCACCCGGCGGGCGATCGTGATGCGGCTCTGCGCCGGCGAGGCGTCGGTCGGCGAGCTCGCCAATCCGTTCGCGATGGCGCTGCCGAGCTTCATGAAACACATCCGTGCGCTGGAGACGAGCGGGCTCGTTCAGTCGGAGAAATCCGGCCGCGTGCGCACCTGCCGCCTCAGTCCGGACGCGCTGCTCGGCGCGGAGGACTGGTTCCAGCAGCAGCGCGCGGTCTGGGAGGCGCGGCTCGACCGGTTCGAGGCCTACGTGATGAAGCTCAAGAAAGAGAAGGAGAGGGCGGCCGCCAAGCGGCCGTCCCGCACAACCAAACGGAAAGGTGCTGAGTGATGACGAATTCTGCCAATCCCGCCCTGTCGCAATGGTCGCTCGACCGCGAGATCGTGATGTCGCGCGTGATCGACGCGCCGCGCGATCTGGTGTTCGAGGCGTGGTCCGACCCGAAGCATCTGCCGCAATGGTTCGGGCCGAAAGGATTCAAGGTCGAGACCTTCGAGATCGACGTGCGGGTCGGCGGCGTCTGGCGCTTCAACATGATCGGGCCTGACGGCACGGTCTATCCGAACCGCATGCGCTTTCGCCGCATCGAGCGGCCATCCCTGATGGAGATGGATCACGGCGCCGATCAGGACGACGATCCCGGCCTGTTTCGCTTTACCATCACGTTCGCGGAGCAAAGCAACGGCAAGACCGTGCTGATGATGCGGCAACTGGCCTCGAGCACCGCGCAGCGTGACGGGATGATCGGCTTCGGTGCCGTTGAATACGGCTACCAGACACTGGACAAGCTCGCGGCGTATGTGGGTGGGATGAAGAGCTAGGACGAGCAGCCATCTCCGTTCTTCATGACGAGGAGGCCGCGAAGCGGCCGCCTCGGAGCACGAGGGCACCGGCCGCGCCTTCATCCTTCGAGACGCGCGTTCCGCGCTCCTCAGGAAGAGGGTCACCTCACTCCATCGCTTCGTCTGTGACGATGCCGCCGAGTTTCTGCCAGCGCTGACCGTCGAACTGCACCATCTGGAACTGCTTGTTGACTCGGTAGTCAGTCGGCGTCGTCGTCACCGAAATGCCCGGCAGCGTCAGGTCGAGTTCGATGTACTTCAGGCTGGCGGCCTGACGCATCACGTTCTCGCGGGTGAGATCGTCGCCGCACTGCTTCAGCACCTGCACCAGGAGCTGTGCGGTGATGTAACCGTAGACATTCAGGTTGGAATCCCTGTCGCCGTCCGGATAATACTTCGCCATGAAGGCGAGATAGCGCTTCATACCGGGATCATCCTTCCATTCGGGATCAGCGGAATCCTTGACATAGCCGACGCTGACGACGCCCTTGGCGTTGTCGAGGCCGGCTGGCTTCAGCACCGCGCTGACCGAGGAGGCGTTGATGTCGATGATGTGCAACGGCTTCCAGCCGATCTCGGCGACCTTCTTGATCGCCTGCGCCGCCTGTTTCGGTGTGGTGGCGCTGAACAACACATCGGCGCCGGCATCTTTCAGCCGCAGGATCTGTGAGTCGATGGTTGGCTCGGTGATCTCGTAGGAGGTCTCGGCCACGACCATCTTCGCCTTGTCGCCGAGACCGGCCTTGAGGCCGGCGAGATAGTCCTTGCCGAGATCGTCGTTCTGGTAGAGCACCCCGATCTTGGCGTTCGGATGGTTCTTCAGAATATATTGCGCGTAGATCCGGCCCTCGACGAGATAGGACGGGTTGAAGCCCATGGTCCAGGGAAAGTTCTTGGGGTCGGTAAAGCGCGCTGCGCCAGTCGCGGCAAAGAGCTGCGGGACCTTCTTGGCGTTGAGATATTTCTGCACGGCAACATTCGGCGCGGTGCCGATGATCTGGAAGGTCAGCAGCACCTCGTCGCTTTCGACCAGCCTACGGGTCTGCTCCACCGTCTTTGGCGGCGAGTAGGCATCGTCATACTGGATCAGCTCGATCTTGCGGCCGTTCACACCGTCCTGGTCGTTGATCATCTTCATGTAGGCGGCCTGGGTCTTGCCGATCACGGCATAGGCCGAGGCCGGTCCACTCAGCGGCACGGTCTGACCGACCTTGATCTCGGTGTCGGAGGCGCCGGGATCGGATTTCTTTTGCGCCTGCACGGCCGGGATCGACAGCGCGACAATCAGCGCTGAGGCTGCGGCTAGCTTGAGAAGAGCGTTCGTCATTTCCATCTCCCTGTGATCGTCATTCGCCCTTGAGGCCCGCCTCGCGGATCAGGACGGTCCATTTCTGCGTCTCGTTGTCGATGAACTGGCCGAACTGGGCCGCGGTGCCGGCACGCACCTCAAGGCCTTGGGCGGTCAGCTTGTCCTTGATCGCGGGGTCGGCGAGCGTGCGCAGGACCTCCGCTTGCAGCTTGTCGACGATGTCGCGCGGCGTCGTTGATGGCGCCATGAAGCCGTACCAGCCGGTGGCGGCCACGTTGGGAAAGCCCTGTTCGCGCAGGGTCGGCGCCTGCGGGTAGAGCGCGCTGCGCTCAGCCGAGGCGACGCCGAGCACGATGAATTTGCCGCTTTGGATGTAGGGCAGCGCGGTCGGCAACGCCGTCAGCGTAGCGTCGACACGGCGGGCGAGCAGCTCGGTGTAAGACGCCGCATCGCCGCGGAAGGGAATGTTGAGACCCTTGACGCCGGCATCCCGGAACAGGAACTCGCCCGCAAGATGCGGCTGCGAGCCGGCGCCGGGCGAGGCGAAGGTCAATCCATCTGGCCTCGATTTGCCGTAGGCGATCAAGTCAGGCAGCGTCTTGAAGGGTGCGTCCGCGCTGATGATCAGGAACAGCGGCGCGATCACCGCCATGGCGACCGGCTGAAGGTCCTTGCGCTCGTAGGTCAGCTTGCCGAACAGCGCTTCGGCGGTGGCGTAGGGGGCAGCCACATAGAGAATGGTGTAGCCGTCGCCCGGCGCATGCGCGACCGTGTCGTTGGCAATGCGCGTGCCGGCGCCCGGCTTATTCTCGACGATGAACTGCTGGTGCAGGCTGCGGCCGAACTCTTCGGCCAGCAAACGCAGCGAGATGTCGTTGGAGCCGCCGGGCCCGTAAGGCGAGATCAACCGGACCAGGCGCGACGGCAAGGCCTCCTCAGCGCGCGCGGAGAATGGAAGTCCGGATGGCAAAAGGGCGAGGGTGCCCAGCAATGTTCGGCGTGTGACGGTCATGGTGGCCTCCCGATGGTGGAGCGCCAGTGTTCTTGTTCATCTCCTGGCTCTCTTCTTGTTTTGCTTTTGTGTCTCGGCCGCCGGTCCCGCCGCGCCAATGATGGCGCGGATGCTGTCGGCGAGCGCCGCGATGCGCGGACCGATCTCGCCCTCCAACTGGCCCGGCTGGAGCCGGAACGCGGGAATGCCGCAATTGATCGAGAATGTCTGCTTGGTCTCGCTTGCGTGAAACAGCGGCGCAGCGACGGCGTGGATCGAGGCCATGTACTCGCCCCAGCAGGTGCAGAAGCCGCGGCTGGCGCATTGTGCGAGGCCAGCGCGGTATCTGTCGCGGAAGGCTGACCACAGCTCGGGGTCCTCGCTTGCGATGCGCTCTGCGAGGAGTGCCGCCTCGGCCTGCAGCAAGGTCGCTGCCGCGGCGCGGCCCATCGCCGTCATCACCACGGGAATGGGCATGCCGATGTCAGGGACGTGCGGGCCGACATCGCCGGAGCGCGCGGTCTCGACATAGATCATCGAGGTCGCATCGAGCAGGCCGATCGAGACCGTGCCGCGCACGCTCTGCGCCAGTTCCTGCATCATGGGGCGCGCGAGCTGACGAAATTGCATGTCCGCGAGCAGCGGATGCGCCATCCGCAAGGCGCGTGCGCCGACGCGATATTTGGCGCGCCCGGCGTCGTAGCGGAGATAGCCGAGCTCGGCGAGCGTATGCGTCAGCCGTGCCACCGTCGGCCGCGGAATTCCCGTCAGCGTCGACAGCTCCATGTTGCCGAGCAGCGTCGCCCCGGCCTTGAAGGCTTCGAGCACCACGAGGCCCTTTGCCAGCGTCGTTGCGAACGCGGCGTCATCGGCGCTCGAAGCCAGCACCGCGGCGGCGGACGAGGAGGCGCGGGTCGGTTTGGGTGCGGTTCGAGCCATGCGGGTCTTGATGAACCCGGCGCCGCCTATTGTCCAATAGATTCAGAATTTCTGCCGTCCTCGTCCACTATACGGACGCGGAGCGGTCGCTCGGGCGAGGGCAAAAGCTGCGCGGAAAGCATCGCCGCCCACCGATTTTTGTCGTGATTCCATGGCGTCTTGTGACAGGATTATTACGAAGACATGTCACATCGATTACGGCGGAGCGATTCATGTTGCAGTGGCAGGCGCGGTCAAATCCCCTCGCGTGGTGGTGGGGGTCCCTGACGCTTGTGAGCAGCGCCAATATCCTCGTCTGGTTCATGCTGTACCGCGAGTTCTACCCGACGCCTGCGGGCACTCCCGGCGGCGGATCGGACATCGGCCTGATGTTCCTGCTCTGCGCCGGCTATGTGTTCGGCTGCGCCTTCCGCTCGTTCCTGCCGCGCGCTGACGTGCAGCGCATCTGCCTGTTCGACACCTGGCTCTCCAGCGTCTTTGTCGGCCGCTCCGTCGCGACCGTGGCCGAACTGTGCTTCGTCGCGCAATGGGCGATCATCCTGCACCAGCTCGGCACCATGACAGGCGCCGAGACCGTCGTGAACATCGCGTGGGTGATCGTGCCCATCATCATCATCGCGGAGTGTTTCTCCTGGTACGCGGTGGTGACCACGAACTTCCTCTACAACGCGATCGAGAACTCGCTGTGGGCGGTGACCTTCTTTCTTGCCGGCATCGCGCTTTGCCGGCTGATGCCGGAGTTCCAGGGACCGATGCGCTGGGCGCTGATCGCCGGCATCGTCGGCATCGCCTGCTTCCTCGCCTTCCTCGTCACGGTCGACGTGCCGATGTATCTCAGCCGCTGGCGGGCCGGGCATGCCGAGGACAACAAATTGCTCGGCTTGCTCGAAGGCTTGCATGACGTCTCGACGCGATGGGTCGTGACCCACGACATCGCGCACTGGAAGGGCGAGCTGACCTGGATGTTCCTGTATTTCACCGCCGCGGTGTGGTCGAGCCTTGCGCTCTGCGCGCTCTACGCCATGGAAGGCTATCTGACACGCTATCTGGCCTGACGGCTATTTACCGACCAGGCTGCATTTGCTGCGGTCGAGCGGGCGGAACGCCTCGTCGGGCGGGATCGTCGCGACCAGCTTGACGAAGTCCCAGGGACCTTTGGACTCTTCCGGCGTCTTCACCTGCACCAGATAGAGATCGTGCACCATGCGCTGGTCCTCGCGGATGCGGCCATTGGTGGTGTAGGCATCCGACACCGGCGTTGCCTTCATCCTGGCCATCACGGTCGTGCTGTCGTCCGAGTCGGTGTCCTTCACCGCTTGCAGATAGTGACGTACGGCGGAATAGACGCCGGCCTGGATCTGCGACGGCATCGCTTTGCGGCGCACATAGAACGCGTCGGAGAATTTCCTGGCCGCCGGCGAGACATCCTCGAAGAACGAGGTGACAATGAGATCCCCGCGCGTCGCCTTCAGCCCGACGGACGCGATGTCGACATTCTGGAACGACATCGGCACGATCTTCATGCCTTGGGCGGCAAGGCCAAATTCCTCTGCCTGCTTGATGGCGGTGGCGTTGTCGCCAGCGACATTGATCGCGAGGATCTTTGCGCCCGACGACTGCGCCTGGAGCAGGAACGAGCTGTAGTCGGGCGTGCCGAGCTGCGCTTTCACGCTGCCGGCGACCTTGCCGCCAAGCGCAGCAATGCGGTCGCGCGCGGTCACCTCGATCGAATGGCCGAAAGCATAGTCGCCGGTGATGAAGAACCACGGCTCCTTGCTGGTCTGCATGATGCCGGAGACCACAGCGGTCGCGGTGGAATAAGCGTCCTGGGTCCATTGCACGCTGGTCGGCGCGCAGGCCTCATCGGTGAGCTGATTGGCGCCCGCGCCGGAGACCAGAAAGATCTTGCCGTTGCCGCGCACCAGCTCCTGTACCGCAAGTGCCGCGCCGGAGCTGCCGCCGTCGGCGATCGCCTGGACGCCGTCGTTGAACCACTTTCGCGCCAGCGAGGCCGCGAGGTCCGGCTTGTTCTGGTGGTCGGCCTGCAGGATCTCGATAGGTTTGCCATTGATCCTGCCGCCGAATTCCTCCGCCGCCATCCGCGCCGCCTCGACCGAGCCCGGGCCCATGGCGGTCGCGAAGATGCCGTTCATGTCGGTGAGAACACCGATGCGAACGGCGTCGCCCTTGATCTCGGCGCGCGCAGCGGAGCTCGCGAGCGCCAGCGTGATCAGCAGGATGGCGGTGGATGTGGTGCGAAGCGTGCTCATGGCGTTTCCCTGATTTTTGTCGTTCGATTGATTGGGGCCGGCGGTCAGGCCGGTTCGGCAATGACCTTGTTGCGTAAAGTTCCGATGCCGGAGATCTCGACCTCGACCGTGTCGCCGGGGCGCATCCACAGCGGCGGCGTGCGCTTGGCGCCAACGCCGCCCGGTGTGCCCGTTACGATGACATCGCCGGGGACGAGCGGGCAGATCGTCGAGATGTAGACGATCAGCTCGGGTATCCCTGTGATCAGGAGATCGGTGGTGGTGTGCTGCACGACGGCGCCGTTGAGCCGGGTCTGCAAGGTGAGCTTGGACGGATCAGGGATCTCGTCCGTCGTCACCAGCCACGGGCCAAAGCTGCCGCTCTCGGCAAAGGTCTTGCCGGAGAGGAACTGGCTGGTGTGGCGCTGCCAGTCGCGGATGCTGCCTTCGTTGTAGCAGGAATAGCCGGCGATGTAGTCGAGCGCGCGGCTCGCGGGGATATGGCGGCCTTCCTTGCCGATGACGAGCGCGAGCTCGCCCTCGTAGTCGAAATCGTCGCTGACGTCAGGTTTCACGATGGGTTGGAGATGGCCAACCTGGCTGCAAGGGAAACGGACGAACAGTGCCGGCTTCTCGGTGACGGTGCGGCCGGTTTCAGCGACGTGGTCGCGATAGTTCAAGCCAACACAGATGATCTTGCCGGGATCGGGGATGACAGGTGCGAAGGTGATCCTGTCGAGTGCATGATCGGGCGCGACCGAGCCGGCGAGCTTTGCAGCGTCGGTGAGCCGGCCGGCTTCGAGCAGTCGGCGCAGTGTCGTGCAGCCATCGCCGGCCATGCGCGCACCGAGATCGACGACGCCGTTGTCTTTGACGGCCCCGAATGAGGCGTGTCCGTCGGTGATGAATGAGAGCAGCTTCATGAGATGTCCTGGTGTTCGGTCAGGCCGCGGACGGCACGTGGGTTGAGGGGATGACGGCGGCGATGAGCCGCTCGAGTTCGGTATGGTTGCGGGCGGTGCCGCGCACATAGCGGTCGGGGCGAACGAGCGCGGCGGTGATGCCGTGCTCGCGCAGCCAGCGTCCGATGTCTTCGGCGTCGTCGCCGGTCAGGATTTTGATTCCCGCCTGTGAAAGAGTGAGGGGCGACGGGAGTGCGGCCACGCTCTCGACGAGGAGCACATGGCTGTAGCCGGCGTGGTCGTCGCTACGGCTGCCGTCGCTGAACGTGAACTGCGGCGCGAGATGGCCGGCCAAGGGCAGCTCGTCGAGCGCGAGCCCGGGGCCGAGCAGGGGCTTTTTCACCTCGAGCTTGACCGGCGCATTCTCGCGGGCCTCGCCGGCGCCAAGGCCGGCTCCGATGGCCTTGGTGTTGATCACGCCGCCGAGGCGAATGGCGAGCTCGATGAACTCGCGTACGTGCGGCTGGCGTTCGCTCTGATAGGTGTCGAGCGTATCAGGCGCTGCGCCATTGCGGATGATCGCGCCGAGCTTCCAGGCGAGGTTGGCGGCATCGCGGATGCCGGCGCACATGCCCTGGCCGAGGAAGGGCGGGGTCTGGTGCGCGGAATCGCCCGCGAGCAGCAGCCGACCATTGCGCCATTGCTGCGCGATAACGGAATGAAAAGTGTAGACCGCCGCGCGCTCGATCTCGGCATCATCGGGCGTGATCCAGCGCGACAGCAGTTCCCAGACTTTTGCCGGCTGCGCGATCCCCTGGGAGTCTTCGTCGGGAAGAACCGTGATCTCCCAGCGCCGTCGCGTGCCGGTGCCACGGACATAGGTCGCCGGCCGGCGTGGATCGCAGTGTTGGATGCTGTAGTCGCCGAGGTCGTCGCGGTCGCGCTTGAGCAGCACGTCGATGACGAGCCAGCGTTCGTGAAAGCCGAGATCGTCCATGCCGGAGCCGATCAATCGGCGCACAAGAGAGCGGGCACCGTCGCAACCGACGACATAGCCGGCGCGAACCTCGCTGAGCTTCCCGTTGGAGAGGTCCTCGTAACGCACGTGCACGCCATGTTCATCGCGATCCAGCGCGAAGACATCGCAGCGGTTGCGCAGGGTGACGTGCGGCCAGCGCGCCAGACCGCTGATCAGCACATTCTGGAGATCAGGCTGATGGAAGCGGTAGCTCAGATTCCAGCCCATCGGAGTGAGCGTCTGCGGCCGCGACCAGTCCAGCAGCATCCGGCCGTCCGCGTCGAGGAAGAGCATGCCGGGGCTGAGGATGACGTGCGGCAGGATCGCGTCGGCCAGGCCGATGGTCTGGAACACGCGCATGCATTCGTCGTCGAAATGTACCGCGCGCGGCAAATGATAGGTCCGCGCCTCGCGCTCCAGCACGAGCGTCCGCACGCCGCAGAGGCCGAGCAGGTTGGCGAGCGTGGCACCGACCGGGCCGCGGCCGACGATCACGATGTCAAACTCTTCGGGGACGGATTTATCTTGCATGGGGCTATCTCTTCCCCAAGCGATGCCTTCGCTTCAACGCCGCTGCGCCAAGTGTCCGCCCAGCGGACGCGGCTCTTGCTCGGTCGTCGTGGCCGGTGCAGGCCCGGGCATGACGATGTGGAGGCATCGACGTCAAAATTGCAGCTAGCGAAGTGCTAGACCTCGACCGGGATAGTCGCCGCCGTCTCCTGAAGTTGCGTCGCAAACTGCGCCGCGGCCTCGTCAATCCCCAGCGCCGAGCGGATCCAGATGATGGAGATGCAGCCGAATACGGCCCCGTTGCGAACGATGGGGACGGCAATCGAGGCGGTCTTCGCGTTGTATTCGCCTTCGCTGCGGATCGCGTAGCCACGCGCTTGCGTCTCGGCGATCATGCGGTCGAAGCGGCCTTCCTCGAGGAAGGGGCGGTCGTCAGCCTCGTCGATCCGGCGCAAATGGCTCACGATCAGATCGCGCTCGCGGGCCGGGCAGGCGGCGAGATAGGCGCGCCCCGCTGAGGTCCGCAGCATCGGCAGGCGCTTGCCGATCATGCCGCGATCGATCGAGAGCGGACTGCGGGAATGGGTGGTCTCCTGCACCACCATCGCCGCATTCTCGTAAGTCGAGAGATCGACCGGCCAGACCAGGGTCCTGCTGAGCTCGGCGAGATAAGGCGCGGCCGCCTGGCAGATCACCACGCCGGGATCGTAGCCGTCGCCAAGGCTGAGCGCGCGCCTGGTGACGCGAAAACGGTCGTCGCTGGCGCTGCGGGCGACATAGCCGAGCTCCTCCAGCGTCTCGAGCAGGCGGTAGACGGTTGGGCGAGGCAGGTCGAGCGCGCGGGCGACGTCGCCCGCGCGGATGCCGCCGGAGCGGTTGACCTCGTGCAGCACGTCCAGCCCGCGCTTGAAGGCGCGGACGCCCTCCAACTGCCGCGGCGCTCCGGTGCGCGTCCGCTCCTTGGACACTTCGCATTTCCTCCCTTGTGGCGGATCGCGCCACGATTATCGTCTTTGCAAACGCGGAGCGATTGCGGGCGCCACCGTAGGATCGTGCGCGGCCGGTATCAAGTTCGCCGCAGTGCAGCGGATGCGATGCCCTTTGGAGGAATTCGATGGAAATCACCGCGCTCGGCTATATCGGGATCAACACGTCGCAGCTCGACCAATGGGGCCGGATGGCGACGGGGCTGCTTGGGATGCAGCAGGTCGATCGCGGCGGCAAGATGCGGGCCTTCCGCATGGACGATCGCAAGCAGCGGCTGATCGTCGACGGCAGCAGCGATGCGGGCCTTGCGGTGATGGGCTGGGAGGTTGCGTCGACTGCCGAGCTTGATCAGCTTGCCGGCCGGCTCGAAAGTCATGGCGTCAAGGTAGTCCGCGGATCGCGCGCGCTCGCCGATGAGCGGCATGTGGCCGAGTTGATCACGTTCGCGGACCCGGCCTCCAACCGGCTCGAGGCCTTCTGCAAGCCCGAGCTTGCGACCGAGCCGTTCAAACCGGGCCGGCCGATCTCGGGCTTTCGCACCGGGGCGCTCGGCATGGGGCACCTCGTGATGAACGTGGAAGACGTCGAGCCGCTATTGCCGTTCTACCGCGACGTGCTCGGCTTCCATGTATCCGACTTCGGCCTCAAGCCCTATGGGCTCTATTTCTTCCACGTTAACGGCCGCCACCACAGCTTTGCGATGGTCGGCTCCGGGCGAAAGGCCCTGCATCATTTCATGGTCGAGCTCGGCAGCCTCGACGATGTCGGGCAGGGCTACGACCTCGCGCAGATGGACGACGGCCGCATCGCCTATACGCTGGGCCGGCACACCAACGATCATATGACGTCGTTCTACGTGAACACGCCGTCCGGCTTCTTCATCGAATATGGCTGGGGCGCGCGCGTCATCGAGCCTGCGACCTGGCAGCCGCACGAGACCTTCGACGGGCCGTCGCTGTGGGGCCATGAGCGGCTCTACATGCCGGACGACCAGCGCAAGCGCCTGCGCGACATGCGGCTCGATGCGGCGGCGCGCGGCGTACGCGTGGCCGACCCGCGCGTGCCGCCGTTGAACTGCGCGTGGCTGGATTCGGTGGTCACCCGCGAATGATCCGCCGCCACGCGGCAACGATCTGACATCCAGGAAAGGACGAGATGTTGAAAACCCTCTTGCGGGCAGGCCTCGTGCTGCTCGCGTTCACCACTTCTGCCCCGGCCGAGCCGATCAAGGTGACGCTGCTCGGCACCGGCGTGCCGACGCCGCGACCGACCAGCTTCAGCGCCTCGACGCTGGTGGAGGCGGGCAGCGAAAAGCTGCTGTTCGATCTCGGCCGGGGCTCGACCATGCAGCTCTACAAGCTGAAGATCCCGCTCGGCGCGATCACCGCGAATTTCGTCACGCATCTGCATTCCGACCACATCGTCGGTCTTCCCGACATGTGGCTGACCGGCTGGCTCGCCACGCCCTGGGCTTCGCGCAAGGGGCCGATGAAGCTCTATGGCCCGAAGGGCACCGTGGCGATGACGGAGAACCTGACGAAAGCCTTCGCCGATGACATCCGTATCCGCATCGACGACGAGCATCTCGATCCCGCAGCAATCGCCTTTGCCGCGAAGGAGATCGCGCCCGGGCTGGTCTATGAGAGCAACGGCGTGAGGGTGACCGCAATCGAGGTCAATCACGGCGACAAGATCAAGCCGTCGTTCGGCTATGTCGTCGAATATGACGGCCACAAGGTCGTGCTGTCGGGCGACACGAAGTATGACGAGCGGATCGCGAAGGCAGCCGTGGGCGCTGATCTGCTGATCCACGAGGTCGCGGTGATCGAGCCGGAGCTGCTGGTCAAGAATCCTGTCTATAAGGACATCCAGGCCCACCACACCTCGCCAGAGGAGGGCGGCCGCGTCTTCGCATCGGCCAAGCCGAAGCTCGCGGTATATTCCCACATCGTGTTCGGCACGATGAAGCCTGCGCCCGACATTCCAGAGGAGCCGCTGATCCTGCGCACGCGGACGGAATACAAGGGGCCTCTGCTCGTCGGCCGCGACATGATGTCGTTCAGGATCGGAGATACGGTCGAGGCGTTTGCGCCTGACGGAGCGAAGCTCAAGCCGTGACGCGGCCGGCGATCAGGCTTCGTCGAGATCGATTTGCGTCAAGAGTCCCTGCCGCAGCGCCAGCCGGACCAGCTCGATGTCCGAGCCGACGCCGAGCTTGTCCTTGATCAGCGAGTGCAGGTTCGCCACCGTCTTCGGGCTGACATGGAGCGTCTCGGCGATCTCCTCCGTCGTGTTCTCGGCGAGCAGCAACCGCAGCACCTCGAACTCGCGCGGTGTGAGGACATCGGCGGCCGAGCTTTCGCCGCTGATACGGCTGAGCGCGAGCTCGTGGTCGATGTCGGGACTGATGGCGATCTTGCCGGCGAGCACGTCCATCACGGCGCGCACCAGCGTCTCGGGCGGGCTGGTCTTGGTGACATAGCCTCTCGCGCCGGCGCGGATCGCCTGCACGGCGAAACCGGCGTTCTCGTGCATGGTGAAGACGAGGATTCTTGCGGCCTTGTCCCATTGCCTGATGCGCCTGACGGCCTCGATGCCGCCGATGCCGGGCATGCTCAGGTCCATGATGACGAGGTCGGGCGCCTCCGATTTGAAGAGACGGTAGGCCTCGGCGCCGTCGGCGGCTTCGGCGACGACGCGAAGCCCCGGCTGCTTCTGGAGCACGGAGCGATAGCCCTCGCGGACGACGGAATGGTCGTCGACCAGCAGAATGGTCGCGTCGGTTGCGCTCATGCCGCGTGCTCCAGTGGCTGCCGATCGGTCGCTGCGAGCGGAATGACCACGCGCAGCGCGGAGCCGCCGTTCGGCGCGGGCTCGAAGCTCAACTGGCCGCGCAAGGCCGCAACGCGCTCGCGCATGCCGAGCAGGCCCATTCCCGATTTTGCGGCGGGATCGTTCGACCGTCCGTCATCGTCGATCGCAAGGGCGATCTCGTCGGCACGCATGGTCAATTCCAGGCTGACTCGGGTGGCGTCGGCATGCTTGGCGGCGTTGGTGAGCGCCTCCTGCACGATGCGGTAGAGACTGGCGCTGATCGTGGCGGGCAGGGGCGCGAACGCACCATCGAACCGGATCGAAAACCGCGTCTGGCCGCGGCTGCGCCCATTCCAGCCCGCGACGAGACCTTCGAGGCTGGCGACGAGCCCGAGCTCCTCGACGTCGGGGGGGCGCAGCCGGAACAGCGTGCCACGCAGCGTCTCCATCATGCCTGTTGCGGTGCGCGCGATGCCGTCGCACTCCCCAAGCAGGGAAGGGCAGTCCTGCACGGCGGTCTGGCGGGCGGAGGAAGCGAGCGCGCGGATGGCGGCCAGCGACTGGCCGAACTCGTCATGTAGCTCGCGCGCGAGATGGCGGCGCTCCTCGTCCTGGAGTGCGATCAGTTTTCGCGTCAGCTCGCTACGTTCGGCAAGTGCGGTATCGAGGCTCTCGGCGAGGTGGTTGAAGACGTCGCGGATCGCCGAGAGCTCGGCGAG
This sequence comes from Bradyrhizobium sp. 139, assembly GCF_023074175.1. Lineage (GTDB taxonomy): Bacteria > Pseudomonadota > Alphaproteobacteria > Rhizobiales > Xanthobacteraceae > Bradyrhizobium. The sequence goes on along the minus strand of NZ_JADPKS010000107.1, from coordinate 195,998 downwards.
ATCGAACGGCGGCAATCGCGTCGTAAGGTCGTTGGCGGCAATCCGCTCGAGGCCGGTGCGGATCATGCGCGTCGGACGCAGCGCGCGGGCGAGGGCCGCATAAACCAGCGCGCATAACAGGGGCAGCGCGACCGCAAATGCGATCATCAGGCGGCCGGCCTCGTGCCACGCCTCCGCGGTCTGCACGGCCGGATCGACCCAGACCACGGCTTCGCCGAGCTTCGCCCCGCGCACGATCACAGGCCGGGTCGCCTCGCGGCCGGGATCGAACAGGCTGCGATAGAAGGCTCCGAACGCCTGCGGCGGCGGGTTCGCCGGGTTTGGCGCCCCACTACAGAACCGCTGGAGCACATCGCCGCTCGCACCACGGAATCCCAGGCACAGGCCGGGCGTCATCACGTAGGCCGCAACAGGGTCAAGGTTGGGAAAGTCCGAGCGCGGGCTGGCCACCCACTGGACTTTGCCTTGTTGCAGCTCCAGCGTCTTCGCCGCGATGGCGGCGATATCGTCGATGCGCGCATGTGCCGCGCGGTCGGCCGTAACAAGGAAATAGGCGGAGATCGCGGCGAAGCAGGCGGCCGATATGGCGGCCACGCGCAACGTCAGACGGACCTTGAGATCGAATCTCGGGCGGTTCCACATCGGCGGGCACCTGGCGCGAACGGGTTTGTCGTCTTCCATTAAACGGCAGAACGCAGGCGGCGGAAAGCCGCCAGGCGTTACTGCGGTGCACTGTCGTGAAATTTTCCCGGCACTCGTCGGGACCGGCGCCGCTGCATGGCCTGGTTCTGCCGTCCAGATTTACGGGCCGCACCGCCACACGAGGCCCGCATGCGCCGCCCTTGGTTGATCCTCTCTGCTTTCCTCCTCTTCGTCCTCCCGGCGCCTTATTCGCCGGCTGACGCCGAAGACGCCGTTGGCATTGCCATGGACGACTTCAGCTACACCGATACCTCGGCCGAGCCTGCCAACCAGACCGCCGCCCACGAGCGGCGGCTGTCGGCGTTCATGACCGCGCTCAGACGGGATATCGGCGCGGACCGGCGGTACCGGCTCGTGCAGTCGGCGCCCGACGGTGCGGCGTTCAAGGTCATCGGCGGCATCCAGAAGACGAGCACGCTGGTGCAATGGGCCAAAGTCGCCGTGATCGACGTCGGCGCCAAAAAGGTCGTGATGGACAAGCTCTACACCTTCCGCGGCGACAATGATGAATCGTGGGAGCGCGCCGAGATCTTCGTGTCCCGCGAGGTCATGGCAGCGCTCGGCACACCCGCGCCGGTCGCGCTTGCGGTGTTTGAATTCGAGCTCGACGACAACACTGCGGCACCGGCCGCCGGCCTCGCGGCCGCAGATGCATCCTATCTGGCCGAAGTGACCGGCAGCGTCCGCGATGCTCTCGGCCAATCCGGCCGCTACCGGATCGTCGACGTCGGCAGCGCGGGCGGCGAAGCCGTGAAGGCACGGGCCTTGCGCGACTGCGACGGCTGCGAGGCCGCGATTGCGCAAAAGCTCGGCGCAGACCAATCGCTGATCGGCGTGGTGCGGCGGGTCAGCCGCACCGAATACACGCTCGGTTTTCAGGTCCGCGATGCCACGACCGGTGCGGTGCTGGCACGCGGGGATAGCGGCCTGCGCATGGGCGCGGACTATTCGTGGAAGCGCGGGGCCGTCCGGCTGGTCAGCGATCGGTTGATCGGGACCCAGTAACGCCGATACGCGCTCTAGAACGTCAACTGCACCTTCAGCGACTGCGAGCGGTCGCTGGCAAGCTCGAAGGCCGCGGCCGCGTCCTCGAACGGCATGGTGGCCGTGATCAGCGGCTTGACGTCGATCAGGCCTTCACCCATCAGCCGCACCGCGAGCTCGAACTCGGGATCGAAGCGGAAGGTGCCGCGGATCTGCAATTCCTTGGCGACGATGGAATTGATCGGCAGGGTCATCTCGCCGCCGAGGCCGAGCTGCACCAGCGTGGCGCCGGGCCGCAACACGTCGAGCGCGGTGCGGAGCGCGGCCTGGTTACCCGAGGCTTCGAAAAGAGTGTCGAACACGCCCTTGCCGGCGCGCCAGGGATCGAGCGCTGTGGCAGCGGTCGCGACATTGATGGCGTGCGTGGCGCCGAGCTTCTTTGCGGTCGCGAGCGGCGCATCGGCGACATCGGTCACCACGATCTCGGACGCGCCGCCGAAGCGCGAGACCAGGATCATCAGCGCACCGATCGGGCCGCAACCCGTGATCAGCACGCGCTTGCCGAGGAGGGGGCCGGCCTGCTTGCCCGCATGCAGGCATACTGCAAGCGGCTCGGCGACTGCAGCTTCCGCCAGCGAGAGCTCGTCCACGATCGGCACGGCCTGCGTAGCATCGACCGTGATGAATTCGCGAAAACCGCCCTGCACATGGGGAAAGCGCATCGCGCTGCCGAGGAAGCGCATGTCGAGGCACTGGTTGCGCATGCCTTCCTGGCAATGCAGGCACTGGCCGCACGGCTTGCTCGGATTGACCGCAACGCGCGTGCCTGGCTTGTCGCCGGTGACGCCGTCACCGACGGCCGCGACCACGCCGGCGATCTCATGCCCCAGCGCCATCGGCTGCTGGATCCGCACGACGCCGAAACCGCCGTGATGGTAATAGTGCAGGTCGGAGCCGCAGATGCCGCCGTTTGCGATCTTGATGCGGACCTCGCCCGGGCGGGGCGCTGGATCGGGATAGCTGTCGATCCGCAGGTCTTTCGGGGCGTGGATGACGACGGCACGCATGACTTGTTCCCTCAGCGTTTATCAGATCACATCGCGGCGATCATGCCGCCATCGACATAGATGATCTGGCCGTTGACATAGGTCGAGGCATCGGACGCCAGGAAAATCGCGGCGCCCACCAGTTCGTCCGGCCTGCCCCAGCGCTTTGACGGAATGCGGCCCATCAGCCAGTTGTTGAAGTCGGTGTTGTTGACCAGCGCCTCGTTCATGTCGGTCAGCATGTAGCCGGGGCCGATCGCGTTGGCCTGGATGCCGTGCTTGCGCGCGATCATGCGCTTGGCTGCCTCCCGGCCGATCACGAAGGCGCTCGTGAGGTTGGTCTCGATCACCTTGCGCCACTCGTCGGTGGTGAATTCCACCAGCGGCTTGCGGTGCTGGATGCCGGCATTGTTGACGACAATGTCGACCGCAATGCCCTTCTTGTCGAAGTCGTCGAACGCCGCGACGATCGCTGGCTCGTCGGTGACGTTGAAAGCGGCGCCTTCGGCCTGATGCCCGGCGGCGCGAAACTCGGTTACCGCCTGCTCGACGCGCTTGGGATCGACGCCGTTGACGATGATCTTGGCGCCGGCTTTCGCCATGCCCTCGGCAATGGCGCGGCCAAGGCCGCGGGAGGAGCCGGTCACGAGCGCAGTGCGGCCGGAAAGATCGAAGAGGGCGGTGCTCATCTCAAGAAATCCTCAGACGTTGGAGCGGCGCACGGTCAGATCGGAGCGGTCGAATACGGCGGACAGAAGGTCGACGCCGAGGCCTGGTCCTTCCATCGGATAAACAAAGCCGTCCTTGATCGTGGGCATGGTGGTGACAAGCTCATTGTACCAGCCCTTGTAGAAGGCGCGCACCGATTCCTGGATCAGCGTGTTGGGCTGGCTGAACGACATGTGGATGGCGGCGATGAAGCCGATCGGGCCGATGCAGTCGTGCGGCGCGAAGGGACGGTGATAGGTCTCGGCCATCGCCGCGATCTTGCGGCCCTCGGTCAGGCCGCCGGTCCAGCACAGGTCCGCCATCACCACATGCATGGCGTCGCGGTCGAGCATGTCCTTGTAGGGGAAGCGCGAGCCAAGCGTCTCGCTGGCGCAGACCCAGACGTCGGTCGATCGCGCATATTCGGCCAGCGCCTGCGGCGAGTTCATGCGGATCGGGTCTTCGTACCAGGTCGGCTTGTAAGGCTCGAGCGCGCGCGCAATCTGCTTGGCGGTCGGCAGGTTCCAGAGCGAATGAAGCTCGACCATGATCTCCATCTTGTCGCCGACGGCTTTGCGGATTTTCTCGAACGGTTCGATCGCCTGCTTCATCTGCGCGGCGGTAATGTAGAGACCCTTGTTCTCCTGGGCCGCCGGATCGAACGGCCAGATCTTCATCGCGGAGATGCCGCTCTCCAGCAGGCTTTCTGCGAGCGCACCGGCGCGGTGCATGAAGCCGTCGAGATCCTCGTAGGGGCCTTCGGAAGCGCCGAGATTCCAGTTTGAGACCGGGCTGATGTTCGTGGAGCGGACATATTTGGTGCCGGCGCAGGTGTTATAGATGCGCTGCTTGTCGCGGCAGAGGCCACCGAGCATCTGGTGTACCGGCTGATTGCAGACCTTGCCGAACAAATCCCACAGCGCGATGTCGATCGCGGATGCCGCGCGATATTCGACGCCGGTCGAGGACTGCGCCATCGGCAGGTTCAGCATGTCGCGATGGATGGCTTCGATGTGCAGGGGATTGCGGCCGAGCAGGCGGCCGGCAAAGGTCTCGTGGATCTGCGCTTCGACCGCGCCCGCACCATAGAACGTCTCGCCGAGACCGATCATGCCTGTGTCGGTGTGAACGCGCACCCAAATGACGTTGGAGAATTCCTCGGTGCGCAGGGTCTCGATCGACGTGATCTTCACTGCAATTGTCCTCCCGTCACAAGCGCTCTGCGCCCGTCTTGTTGTTATTCCGCACCGCAGCACGGTGCGGGCAAGCGCGAGTTTTACGCCTGCTTGTAATATATCACAACATGTTTTAAGCCGCAAATAACGCGCCCTGCAACGAGAGCGCGGGCTGACGGGAGAGAACAACATGGCACGGCGCAAGCGCGCGCTCGAGGTGGTGAGAAACGAGCACGACGGCGAGGGCAAGCCCTCTCGGCGCAACCGGCTCAACTTCTTCGAGCTGGCCTATCAGAAGATCGAGGAGCTCCTCGTTCACTGCGAACTCAAGCCGGGACAATTCATGACGATGCTGGAATTGCAGCATATCACCGGCTTCGGGCGCACACCGGTGCATCACGCCGTGAATCGTCTCTCTGCCGACACGCTCATCGTCATCCGCCCGCGCCACGGCCTGCACATCGCGCCGATCGATCTGGCGCGCGAGCGCATGCTGCTGGGTCTGCGCCGCGACATGGAGCGGTTTGTGATCCGGCTCGCCGCCGATCGCGCCAGCCTCTCGCATCGCAATCAGGCGCTGCATATCGACCGGGTCCTGCGTGAGCGCCGTGCGAACCTCACTCTCGACGAATTCAACAGCATCGACCGCCGCATCGACGCGCTGGTGCTGGACGCGGCGGGCGAGCCCTTTCTGGTACATACGCTGCGACCGCTACACACGCTGTATCGCCGCATCGGCTACATCCATCATCGCTTCATGCCGGGGCAGGCGGAGCTGTCAGGAACAATCGATCATCATCTGGCCATTCTCAATGCGGTCGCCAATCGCCGCGTCGAAGACGCGGTGAAGGCTAGCGATGCACTGATCGACTACATGGGTGAGATGTTCACGGGCATGGAGGCCGGGATCGACCCGCGCCTGCTCGATTGCAGCATCGAGCCGCTGCTCGGCACGTAAAAGGTTTCAGGAGGACCATTCATGTCAACCATAGCGATGCCACAACCGACCGCGAGCGAAGCTGCGGTCCGCTATCTCATTACGAACTACAGTCCCAAGGGTAACAAGGTCGGCTGGCTGATGATGGCCTCGATCCTGGTCGAGGCCTGGGACCTCTATTCGATTGCCTTCGTGCTGATCTTCATCAAGGAGCAATACAATCCCGATCCGCTGATGCTGGGCCTTGCCGCGGCCGGCACGCAGGGCGGCGCCCTGATAGGTGCGCTGCTCGGCGGCTGGCTCTCCGACAAGATCGGCCGCCGCGTGATGTTCCTGATCACGATGGTGATGTTCATCGTGCTGGCGTTGGCGCAGGCCTTCGTGCCCAATGTCTTCTGGCTCGTGGTGATCCGCTTCCTGCTCGGCATTCCGCTCGGCTCTGATATCTCGACCGGCTACACCTACATTATGGAATCCATGGCCAAGGGTGAGCGCGAGGTCATGGGCAACCGCTGGCAGTTCATGTTTGCCGTCGGCGAGGTGCTGACGATCGGCGTCATCGTGATCTTCCTGCTGCTCGACATTCATCACGAGACGCTGTGGCGCGTGACGCTCGGCCTCGGTGCGCTGCCGGCGCTGATCATCCTGATCATGCGCCACGATGTGCCGGAGACGGCGGTGTGGCTGGTGCAGAAGGGACGCTTCCGCGAGGCCAAGAAGGTGGCGCGCGAGATGTTCAACGACGATCTCGCGATGCTTCCGGACCAGGACGCGGTCGTGCCGAAGGTCAGCACCCGCGCCTTCATCGCCGATCTCAAGAAGGACCCGATCCGCTGGCGCGCGACGATCTACGGCTGGATCGCCTGCTTCGCGCAAGGCAGCGAGTTCTCGACCTTCGCCTTCTACCTGCCGGTCCTGTTCGTCATGGTCGGCGTGTCGAGCGTGCTCGGCAACAATCTCGTGACGATGGGGCTGTTCTGCTTCGCCGCCGTGTCGGGCTGGGTCGGGCCGCTATTGACGCCCAAGATCGGCCATCGCGGCATCGCGATCGCGGGCTTCTCGATCGTGCTGGCCTCGCTGCTGGTCGCGGCATTCGCGCTCTACACCGACAACACGATCCTGCTGCCGTTCGCTGCGGCTGCCATGTTGTGGGGCCACTATTGGGACGCCTCGAACTGCATGACGATCCCGACCATGGTTGCGAAGCCGAAGTACCGCGGCACCGCCAGCGGCTTCGCCTACATGTTCGTGAAGCTGCCATCGTTCCTGGCGATCTTCCTGTTCCCGTCGCTGTTCGCGGCGATCGGGCAGGCCAACGCGACGCTGTTCGTCGCGATCTTCCCGCTGATCGGGTTGCTGGCCGCAATCTTCATCCTGCCGGAAGTCTACGGCTACGAGAACGACTGACAATGCGTTGCCGGTCGCGGCCCTCGTGGCCGCGATCGGGCCGTCCTCGGAATATGCGGCACGAGCGGCTAGAGACTCAGGAATTCGACTGAACCATGCATGATGGACCTCCTTGCCGCGCCGTATGAGGCCGCGCGACAAGGCGAGTGTAGGTCGGGCCTTGCCGGCGACATTGATGCGCCGCAAATTGCGCGCGATTACCAGATCGCAGCCGCGAGTGCTGCGATCAAGGCGGGTGGCGTCACCAGCAGGCCCAGCTTGAGGAACGGCCAGGCGCCGACCTCGATCTTCTCCCGCCGCAGCGCCACCAGCCAGAGGATGGTGGCGAGCGAGCCGGTCACCGACAGATTGGGCCCGAGATCGACTCCGATCAGGATGGCGCTGACGATTGGGGCGGGCAGATGATCGCTTGCCGCGACCGAGCCGGCGACGAGCCCCACCGGAAGGTTGTTGGCGATATTGTCGACGAGCGCAGTTGCAATGCCCACGCTCCAGGCCGCCTTTGGCACGGATTGCGCCACCGCTTCATGCAGCAGCGCGCTGAGCTGCCCGATCACGCCCGTCTTCACCAGCGCCTCGACCATCACGAAGAGGCCGCCGACCAGCGGCAGCACGCTCCAGGAAACCCCCTTCAGCACGGGGAGAGGCGACTGGCGGTTGATGAGCAGCACGGCGGCCGCCGTCGCGCTCCCGCAGAGGAATGTTGGCAGGCCCAGTTGCAGATCGAGTGCAGAGGCCCAGATCAGCACGATGCCGATGGCGCCGATGCCGTAGGCGGTCAATCGGCCGCCGCGGCCGAGCTTCGGGTGAGGGACCCGCATTTCGATCGATTCATTTTTGAGCTCGCGATGCAGCGCAAGGCGCAGTGCGACATAGGTGAGACCGATCGACGCAAGCGACGGCAGGGCAAACTGGCGCAGCCAAGTCCCGAGATGCGGCATGTGCTTGCCGAAGACCACGAGGTTGGCCGGATTGGAGATTGGCAGCACGAAGCTCGCGGCATTGGCAATGAAGGCGCAGACGAAGAGATAGGGTAGCGGCTTGGCGCCCGCCGCGCGCGTCGCGGCGTAAACGGCGGGTGTCAGGACGATCGCGGTGGCGTCGTTCGACAGGAGCACCGTCACGAACGTGCCGACGAGATAGATCAGCAAGAACAGCCGCTGCGGCGAGCCGCGTGCATGTTCAACCGCGAACGCGGCCAAATAGTCGAACAGTCCTTCGAGCCGGGCGAGCTCGGCGATCAACATCATGCCGATCAGGAAGAGATAGACGTCGATGCCTCTCTCGATACCTGTGAGCGCATCCTGCCACGGCAGCAGGCCGAGCAGCACCAGGGCGCCAGCGCCGATCGCGGCCCAGATCGCCTCGGGCAGGCGAAAGGGCCGGATAATGACGCCTGCGATCGCGGCTACGATGATGCTCCAGGCCCAGATGGCGTCAGTCGGCACGGTTGGCAAGTCGATCTCCAAAATCCGTCCCTGACTATCGCGCCTCGGACAGATCCGCCAGCCTCAAAACTTCGCCGCCAGCATCGCTGCCGGTGCAAAGCTATTCACCGCGCCGCCGCCAACTTCTCCGTGATCGCCTTGCGCAGGATGCGCGACAGCAACTCCACCGAGTACGGTTTCTGGATCAGCTCGAACCCGCGATGCGCGTTCTCGGCGAGAACGTTGCTGTAGCCGCTGGTGAGCACGACGGGCAGGCCTGGATACCGCTCGCGGATGATGCCGGCGAGCTCGACGCCGTTCATGCCGGGCATGATGACGTCGGAGAAGACGAGGTCGACGGCGAATTCGTTCTCGCCGAGGATGGCGAGCGCCGCATTGGCGTTGGCGACGCGGCGGACGACGTAGCCGAGGTCTTCCAGAAGCTCGGTCGAGAACTGGCCGACATCGTCATTGTCCTCGACCACGAGCACGCGATAGCCGCGCCCGGTGGTGGCGGCTTCGCTGATCAGTACCGCAGCGTCTTTGTCCGCGGCAGGACTGTGCGCCTGCGGCAGGTAGATGGTGAAGGTCGCGCCTTTGCCGTGCGTGCTCGTCACCGCGATGTCGCCCTCGGACTGTTTTGCGAAGCCGAACGCCTGGCTGAGGCCGAGGCCGGTGCCCTTGCCGACCTCCTTGGTGGTGAAGAACGGCTCGAAGATCGATTCAAGATGCTCCGGTGCGATGCCGCTGCCGGTGTCCGCGACCGAGATCGCGACATAGTCGCCGCCGCGCGCCGACTGCGCACGCAGGCTAGGGATCCCCGCGACCTTGCGCACGGCGATGGTGAGGCGGCCCTCGCCGTTCATGGCGTCGCGGGCGTTGATGGCAAGGTTGATCAGCGCGGTCTCGAACTGCGCGATGTCGGCCACCGTGAAGCAGTCGGCATCGTTCACCTCGACGCCGATCTCGATGCGGCCGCCGACCAACGGCCGGACCAGTTGCGCCACGCCCTCGACCTGGCTGCCGACGTTGAAGATCTGCGGCTTCAAGGGTTGCCGGCGCGCGAAGGCGAGCAGCTGTGCCGTCAGCTTGGAGGCGCGCTCCACGGTGTCGGAGATGGCGTCGACATAGCGGCGGCGGCGTTCTTCCGGCAGCTCGCGCCGGCGCAGGAAGTCGGTCGCGGAGCGAATGATGGTGAGGAGGTTGTTGAAGTCGTGTGCGACGCCGCCGGTGAGCTGGCCGATCGCCTCCATCTTCTGCGACTGTCGCAGCGCTTCCTCGCCGCGACGGCGCTCGGTAATGTCGACGACCTCGGGCACCGCGCCGGTGATATTACCGTGGCGGTCGAGCACGGGACGCATGCCGAAGTCGAAATCGCGCTCCCCGATGGGCAGGCGCAGATGCATCTCCAGCCGCACCGCTTCGCCTCTGAGCACGGTGTCGAAGGCCTCGCGCACGGTTGCGCTCATGCCGTGAGTGCCGGTGAACCAGGGCGTCTCCCACAGCGGCTTGCCGATCACGTCCGCAGACCTCGCCTTGACGCCGTCGAGCGCGGTCTTGTTGGCATAGAGCAATTCGCCCTTGAGATTGACGAGGCCCTGATACTGGTTGCTGGTCTCCAGGATTGCGCGCAGCCGCGCTTCGTTGGATTCGAGCTCGGCGGTGCGCTCCATGATACGCTCTTCCAGCGTCTCGTTGAGTTGCCGAAGCTCGATCTCGGCCTGCTTCGCGACGGTGATGTCGTGGGCGACGCCGATGAAGCCGATATGCTTGCCGGTCGGATCCCAGCGCGGCTGCGACTCCGAGCGCAGCCACCGCCATTCGCCGGATGCGTTCTTGTAGCGCGCCTCCAGCACGAACGGCTTCAGTGACGCCTCGCCCTGCACCGATTGCTGGAGCACATGCGGCAGGTCGTCCGGATGCAGCACCTTGCGCCAGTCGAAGGCGATGGCCTGGTCGTAGGGCAGGCCGACGAAGTCGACATAGGCCTGGTTGGCGAAGGAGCGTGTGCGGTCGAGTTTTGTGACCCAGATCGGCACCGGCGCGCTGTCGGCGATCAGCCGGAAGCGCTCCTCGCTTTCGCGCAGCGTCTCGCGCACCAGCACCTGGTCGGTGATGTCGATGTGGGCGCCGACGAGGCGGATGGCGCGGCCGTCGCCGTCACGCTCGATCTTGGCGACGACGCGGATCCAGCGGGTTTCGCCGTCGCTGGGGCGGATGATGCGGTATTCGGCGGTGTAGTCTTCGCTCGTGCCGGCCAGCGCATCGAAGAAATGCTTGACCGCGGTGTCGCGATCCTCGGGATGGATGCGGCTGACCCAATCCTCATGCGACTCGTCGGCGGCATCCGCCGGCAGCCCGTGGAGCATCAGATATTCCGGCGAGCGGCGGTTCTTGAAGCCGCCGCGGAAGTCGACCTCGAAGCCGCCGACCTTGCCGATGCGCTGGATGCGCGCCAGCTCCGCTTCGCGCTCCTGGAGCGCGCGATAGGCGTTGTCGCGCTCGCGCGCGATTTCTTGGAGGTGCTGGCGCAGCCTTTCGGCGGCGGCGGTCTCGGGCATAGGATCGTTCAAGGTGTCGGCCGTTGTCATGCGGGTTCGCACGTGCCGGACCGATATTCACACAGACGGAGCGTGATGGCCATTGTTCAAAAGGGAATATGGAAGGAAAGGCGCCGCCGATCGCGGTGTGGCGGGCATGAACGAACGCCGGGTCTGGCTATTTGTTCCGAATATTGGAACGATGAGCCCTCCGCGCGCGTATCTGCGAGGCGCCACTACTCTATTCACAAAACTCCGTTTCCGAAGAGGCTAAATCTTGAAGCTCTTTGTCTGTCAGGTGTGCGGCAACGTCCTCTATTTCGAGAATCGCACTTGCGAACGTTGCGGCCATCGGGTCGCGTTCCTGCCGGAGAAGGAGACGATGTCGGCGCTCGAACCCGACGGTGAGGCCTGGGCCACGCTCGCTGACAAGGGCAAGGGGCGGATGCTGTGCCGCAACGCCGAGTACGACGCCTGCAATTGGCTGACCGATCCGGACGGCGGCACCGGCTATTGCCGCGCCTGCCGCCATAACGGCATGGTCCCGGACCTGTCTGATCCCGCGCAGCTTGCCGGGTGGCGCGAGCTCGAGGGTGCGAAGCACCGGCTGTTCTATTCTCTGATCCGCTGGAAGCTGCCGCTCCAGACCCGGCAGGAAGATCCTGAACATGGGTTGATCTTCAATTTCCTCGCCGACGATCCGAACAGCGGGCAGAAGATCATGACCGGCCACGACTACGGCCTGATCACGATCGCCCTGACCGAGACTGATGAGATTGAACGCGAGCGGCGCAGGCTCGAGATGGGCGAGCCCTACCGCACGCTGCTCGGGCATTTTCGCCACGAGGTCGGCCACTACTTCTGGGACGTGCTAGTGCGCGACGGCGATAGGCTGGAGCAATGCCGTGCAGTATTCGGCGACGATTCCGCCGATTACGGCCAGGCCTTGCAGCGCCATTATGCCGAAGGCGCGCCGCCGGACTGGCAGCAGAACTATGTTTCGGCCTACGCGACCACGCATCCCTGGGAAGACTTCGCCGAAACCTGGGCGCACTACCTCCACATCGTCGATACCCTAGAGATGGCCGCCGAGTTCGGCATGGAGGTGCGCCCCAAGGTCGACCGCGACGGGGAGTTGACGGCGCGCATCCGTTTCAACCCTTATGAGACCAGGGACGTCGAGGCGATCGTCAACGCATGGCTGCCCTTCACGTTCGCCATAAACAGCGTCAACCGCGCCATGGGGCTGCGCGACCTCTATCCGTTCATCCTGTCGCCCGCGGTGGTCGCCAAACTGGGCTTTGTTCATACCCTCGTGCGGGACGTGGCCAAGACCAAGGCCAGGGCCGCGAAGCCGTAGCTCCTCGCATGGGCTCACCAGGCCCATTTCGGTCTTGCGCTGGCACGCCAGAGGGCGCGGATTTAGACCGTTGCCTCCGGCCCATTTTGATGTACCACGGGGGCCACACGGCCCGTCCCCACAGGCCCCAATGGCCAGGGAAGGGTCCCGCCCAAGGTCGAGACTCAAGAAAAGCATGTTCAAACGCATTCTGATCGCCAATCGCGGCGAAATCGCCTGCCGGGTCATCAAGACTGCGCGCCGGATGGGGATTCAGACGGTTGCGGTCTATTCCGAAGCCGACCGCGATGCCCTCCATGTCGAGATGGCCGACGAGGCCGTGCTGATCGGCCCGCCGGCCGCGGCCGAGAGCTATCTGGTAATCGAGAAGATCGTGGAGGCCTGCCGCAAGGCCGGCGCCGAGGCCGTGCATCCCGGCTACGGTTTTCTCTCCGAGCGCGAGGCATTTCCGCGTGCGCTGGAAGCGGCCGGTATCGTCTTCATCGGCCCGAATCCTGGCGCGATCGCCGCGATGGGCGACAAGATCGAATCCAAGAAGGCCGCCGCCAAGGCGAAGGTCTCCACGGTGCCCGGCTATCTCGGCGTCATCGAGGACGGCAGGCACGCGGTCAAGATCGCCGACGAGATCGGCTATCCCGTGATGATCAAGGCCTCCGCCGGCGGCGGCGGCAAGGGCATGCGCATCGCGCATTCGACTGCCGAGGTCGCCGAAGGCTTCAATCTCGCCAAGGCCGAGGCCAAGGCCTCGTTCGGCGACGACCGCGTCTTCGTCGAGAAATTCATTGTCGATCCCCGCCATATCGAGATCCAGGTGCTGGGCGACAAGCACGGCAACGTGATCCATCTCGGCGAGCGCGAATGCTCGATCCAGCGCCGCAACCAGAAGGTCATCGAGGAGGCGCCGTCGCCGCTGCTCGATGAAACCACCCGCCGCAAGATGGGCGAGCAGGCCGTCGCACTCGCCAAGGCCGTGAATTACGACTCCGCCGGCACCGTCGAATTCGTCGCAGGCCAAGACAAAAGCTTTTTCTTCCTGGAGATGAACACGCGCCTCCAGGTCGAGCATCCCGTGACCGAACTCGTCACCGGTGTCGATCTCGTCGAGCAGATGCTGCGCGTCGCCGCCGGCGAGAAGCTCGGTATCACGCAGAAGGACGTGACGCTGACCGGCTGGGCGGTGGAGTCACGCCTCTACGCCGAAGATCCGTTCCGCAACTTCCTGCCGTCGATCGGGCGTCTGGTAAAATACCGGCCGCCGGCGGAAGCGAGCCAGGACGGCATCACGGTGCGCAACGACACCGGCGTGCAGGAGGGCGGCGAGATCTCGATCCACTACGATCCGATGATCGCCAAGCTGGTCACGCACGCGCCGTCGCGTGCGGCCGCGATCGAAGCGCAGGCGACAGCGCTGGATTCATTTTATGTCGACGGCATCAGGCACAACATCCCGTTCCTGTCGGCATTGATGCACCACCCGCGCTGGCGCGAGGGACGGCTCTCGACCGGCTTTATCGCCGAGGAATTCCCCAAGGGGTTTGCGGTGCGCTTGCCCGAAGGCGAGGTCGCGCGGCGGATCGCCGCGGTCAGTGCCGCCATCGATCACGTGCTCGGCGAGCGCAAGCGGCAGATATCTGGCCAGATGGGCGGCCGCGTCGTGCAGCGCGAGCGGCGCCGCGCGGTGTGGCTCGATCACCAGGAAGTTCTCCTTGAGGTGGCGCGTGAGAACGACGCCATCGCTGTGCGTTTCGTCGATGCCGAGGGCAAGATCGGCAATGCCCATCTGTTGCAGTCGCCGTGGAAGCCGGGCGACCCTGTCTGGCAAGGCACGATAGACGGTCAGCTCGTCGCGGTGCAGACGCGCCCGATCGCCAATGGCATCCGCCTTGCGCATCAGGGCGTCGAGGTGCCGGTCTACGTCTGGACCGAGGCCGAAGCGGCCTCGGCGCGGCTGATGCCGGTGACCACGGCCTCCGACAGCGGCAAGAAGCTGCTCTGTCCAATGCCTGGCCTCGTGGTCTCGATCGCGGTGACTGAAGGGCAGGAGGTCAAGGCCGGCGAGACGCTCGCGGTGGTCGAAGCCATGAAGATGCAGAACGTGCTGCGCGCCGAGCAGGACGGCACGGTGAAGAAGATCCACGCCAGCGCGGGCGCGACGCTCGCGGTGGACGCGCTGATTTTGGAGTTCGTGTAAGGTCTGAGCGGGGCGAGCGATCTGTCCGCAAGCACCGTCATTGCGAGGAGCTCCTAGCGACGAAGCAATCCAGTCTGTCTCCGCGGATGCATTTCTGGATTGTTTCGCTTCGCTCGCAATGACGGAGGTTGGGGCGGCCGCGTGCCCCAGAGAGAGAGCACCATGGCCTTCCGTTCCCGCCGCGAAAAACTGCGCTCGATCCTTGCAGGCCAAACCTGCGTCCATCCTGGCTCGGTCTACGACGCCATCTCCATCCGCATCGCCGAGGATCTCGGCTTTCCACTCGGCATGTTCGGCGGCTCGGTGGCCTCGCTCGCGGTGCTCGGCGACCCCGATATCACGCTGATCACGCTCACGGAGCTTGCCGAGCAGATGCGGCGGATGTCGCGCGCCGCAGTGCTCCCCGTGCTGGTCGATGCCGATCACGGCTATGGCAATGCGCTCAACGTGCGGCGCACGGTGCAGGAACTGGAGACCGCGGGCGCCGCCGGCCTCACCATCGAGGACACGCTGCTGCCGGCCGCCTTTGGCGAGGCAAAGACACAGCTGATCTCGCTGGAAGAGGGCGTCGGCAAGATGAAGGCGGCGCTCGATGGTCGCAGCGATCGCTCGCTCGTCATCATGGGCCGCACCGGAGCTGCCGCGATCACCTCCATCGAGGATGCGATCCGCCGCGCCAGGGCCTATGAGGCGGCCGGTGTCGATGCGCTGTTCTTCACCGGCATCAAGTCGCGCGCGGAGCTCGATGCCATCGTATCAGCTACGCATCTGCCGATCGTGCTCGGCGGCGCGGCGGACGAATTGAACGCGACCGACTATCTCGCTGGCCGGCGCGCGCGCATCGCGCTTCAGGGCCACGCGCCGATCGCGGCCGCAACGCAGGCCGTCTACGAGACGCAGAAGGCGCTGCGCGACGGCACTGCGCCGAAGAATCTCAAAGGACTCCCATCGTCGGACTTGATCAACCGCGTCATGCGCGAGGCCGACGTCAAGGCGCGCAGCGCCGACTTTCTCGGGCTGAAAAAATGAGCCGGGTGATTCTCCAAGTCATGATCCGCGGCCGCGTGCAGGGCGTCGGCTATCGGGCCTGGGTCGAGTACCAGGCGACATCGAGCGGCCTCGAAGGCTGGGTTCGCAACCGCCGCGACGGCAGCGTCGAAGCTCTGTTCGCAGGCACACCCAAGCATGTCGCCGACATGGTCGCGCTGTGCCGCCACGGCCCGCCGTCCTCGCGCGTGGACAGCGTCACAAGCGAGACCGCCGGTGCGGATGAATTGAACCTGCGCAAGGCGGGGGAAGCGTTTTCGGTGTTGCCGACGGTGTAGGTGCGCTCCCTCGCACCGCTTGCGGGGAGAGGCGAACAGCAGCGCACGCTTCAGCGCGGCAGCTTCGAAATCGCCTCGCTTAGTTCGTGGATCTCGTAGGGCTTGCGCAGGATCGGGAAAACGCCGCTGACGTCGGCGGCGGCTTCGCTGTAGCCGGTGGCGAGCAGGATCGGCAAGCCAGGGCGGATCTGGCGCAGATGGTGGGCAAGACCAAGTCCGTCCATCTTGCCGGGCATCACGATGTCGGTGAACACGAAGTCGACGCCGTTCTTCTCGAGCTCGCGCAATGCGGACTCGGCGTCGGAAACCCGGCGCACGCGGTAGCCGAGCTGCTCCAGCAAGCCGATGCTGATGACCGCGACGTCGGGATTGTCTTCGACCAGCAGAACCGTGCCGTTGCCGGGAACCGGCGCCGCTTCAGGGATCCCGGCTGGTGCGGTCGCGATTTCGCGCGGCAGCAGGATGGTGAAGGTCGTGCCCTTGCCGAGCTCGCTTGCGACTCTGACCGTGCCGCCTGCCTGATGCGCGAAGCCGTGCACCTGCGACAGGCCGAGGCCGGTGCCTTTTCCGACGGGTTTTGTCGTGAAGAACGGATCGAAGATCTTGTCGACCACGTCGGAGGGGATGCCGAGCCCGGTATCGGCGACGGTGACGGCGACGAATTCGCCGCTGTGGAGCGGATCGTTCAGGATGACGTTGCGTGCGCCGACCGTCACCGTTCCGCCGTCGGGCATGGCATCGCGAGCGTTGATGACGAGATTGAGCAGCCCCGTCTCGAGCTCGGAGACATCAGCCTTGACCGGCCAGACCTCGCGGTCGATGTCGAAGGCGAGACGAACGGCGCTGCCGACGCCGGCGTGAAGCACTTCGCGGATCGCCTCGATGCGGTCGCCGAAGCGGATCGCCTGGGGATTGACGCTCTGCCGCCGCGCGAAGGTCAGGAGCTGGCCGGTCAGTGCGGCGCCGCGCTTGGTTGCGGTCTCGATCGCGGAGATCGCGCGCTGAAGCTTGGTGTCGTCGACTTCGCCCTTCTTCAGGATGTGAAGGCTGCCGCTGATGATCATCAGGAGGTTGTTGAAGTCGTGCGCGACGCCGCCGGTGAGCTGTCCGAGTGCATCGAACTTCTGAGACTCGGCAAGCTGTCGCTGCATCGCTTCGAGCTTGAGCTGCGCATTGCGTCGCTCGGTGACATCGCGGGTGATCTTGGCGAAGCCGACCAGGGCGCCGTTCTCGTAGATCGGATCGATGATGACGCTCGCCCAGAAGAAGGTGCCATCCTTGCGGACGCGCCAGCCTTCCTCCTCGTAGCGGCCGTGCTCCCGCGCGATGCCGAGGGCACGCGCGGGCTTGCCGTTGGCGCGGTCGGTCTCGGTATAGAAGCGCGAGAAATGCTGGCCGAGGATCTCTTCGGGCGCATAGCCCTTGATCCGCTCGCCGCCGATATTCCAGCTCGTGATGATCCCGGTGGGATCGAGCATGTAGAGCGCGTAGTCCGCGACTCCCTCCACCAACAGCCGAAAACAGCGCTCGCTTTCGAACAAGTCTCTCTGTTGACTGGACTTCGTCGCCATTCTCAACCCGCCTGCAACGGAGGCAAACGCTGAGGAGGGCGTTTGGTTCCCGGTTCTCTGGGACGTTCTTAGGCAAATACGGCGGACGGTATGCAGGCGCAAGCCGGCCGCGCGCTTGACAGTCAATCGAATGCCGGATCCACGGGCTGCTCTATCTCGCCGAGGCACCGATGACCGCCGAGGACATCGCCGATACGCTCGGCATGGCGCGCTCCAACGTCTCCAACTCGCTGAAGGAGCTGCTCGCCTGGAACCTGATCCGGCGGGTGCCGATCCTCGGCGACCGCCGCGATCATTATGAAGCCGAGACCGACATCTGGGAGGTCGCGGCGAGAATCGCAGCACGGCGCAAGGAACGGGAGCTCGATCCGGCGATCACTGCGCTCAGGGCCTGCGTGTCCGATGCCGCTGACGATCCGACCATCAATCCGGTCGCGAGCAAACGGCTCGAGTCGATCTTGTAGGCGTTCGCCGCATCAAGCCGCCACGCTCCGGAACGTCGCCGCCACCGCGCGCAGCGCCGCGAGCTTGGCGGGATCGCTCACTTTCGAATGCAGCATCACCTTGGAGCGGCCGAGCTTCGGCAGCTTGTGTACTGGCCCGATGTCGACCAGTCCGGCCGGTGCGATCCGCCGCGCCAGCGGCGCGATGGCAAGTCCGGCAAGCGCGGCTGCGACGACCGCCGTGACGCCGCCGCCGACAAAGCGTTCGCGCCAGGCGAAGCCGGCCTTGTCGAGCGCGCGGACGGCGATGGCGCGGACGCCGCAGGGTGGGGCGAGCGTCGCAAGCGGCAGCGCCTCGCCGTGCGGCAGGCTGAAACGCCTCGACGCGAACCAGCCGAACTCGTCCTCGGTCAGCTTCTCGCCGCCGCGCCGGCTGCCTTCCTGGCGAACGATCACCGCATCGAGCTGGCCTGCGTCATAAGCATCCTGCATCTCCCGCGAGAAGCCGATGGTGACGGCGAGCGTAAGCTGCGAGGACATCGTCTGCAGCCGTTCGAGCAGCGGCACCAGTTCGGGGCCCGCCGCGTGGTCGGAGATTCCGAGCGAGAGCGACTGCGCCGCCGGCGCCTCGTCCGACAGCGCGCGGTCATGCGCCGCGATCAGTGCGCGGGCGCGATCGAGGAACGCTGCGCCGTCGGCGGTGAGCCGGACCGCGCGGGGCGAGCGCTCGACGAGCCGCTTGCCGAGCAGCGTCTCCAGTCGTTGTAGCTTCAGGCTGACGGCGGCCTGGGTCGTGCCGAGCGCTTCGGCGGCGCGGGTAAAGCTCTGGAAGTCGGCGACCAGCAGGAAGGCCTGGACGGTGGCGATGTCGAGCATGGCTTTCATTATGAGTGCTTATCATTGGTATCAACAGAGATAAGATACCAAAATGACGCTTCAAGGTCTACGTTTTCATCAACGCCGCCCAAGCCTCGCGCGGCATCTTGAGGAGAACCACCATGCCCCTGATCACTGTGTCTTATACAAGCTCCCGCCAGTCGCCGTCGCTGAAGGCCGACATCGCGAGCGCCGTGTCCGAGCTCACCGCAAAAATCCTGCGCAAGGATCCCAAAGTCACCGCCATCATAGTGAAGCCGATCGAGGCGGGCGACTGGTTCGCCGGCGGCAAGTCGCTCGCCGAGCAGAAGCTCGCAAGCTACTGGATCGACATCCACGTCAGCGAGGGCACCAACACCAAGGACGAGAAGGCCGCCTATCTCGCGGCGATGTTCAGGCGCATGGGCGGGATCCTGGGCCCGCTGCATCCCGAGACGTATCTGCATGTCGATGAGGTCAAGGGCGATGCCTATGGTTTTGGCGGGCTGACCCAGGAGCGGCGCTACATCGCCGGCAAGCTCGAGGTTGCGCCAGAGAAGCCGTGAGGTCGCAGGCCGCGGGTGAACAATCACCCGCGGCCTGAACCCGTCGCAGCAGGGATCGTCAGTTCGCCGCCCGGAACTGAACTTCGGAATTGTTCAGGAAGCAGGTCTTGTCGAACAGCTTCAAATCCAGCGGGTTCGGCAGCCTGACATCGCTGAGACCCGGGCAGGGCTTGACCGCCGGGTCATAGGATCGGTTGATCTGCGAGATGAAGACGACGATCAGCCCCTTGTCGCGCGCGAACGATTTCAGCGCGCGCACCTGAACGGTCAGGTCCGGGTTTTCCCGCCTCTGATCGAGCAGTTGCAGATAGTCGATCACCACGACCGTACCGTGAGAGGCCGCGGCCATTTGCTTGACGACGTAATCGGCGCTGATGGCATCGGAGCAATCGACCTCGAACAATTTTTCGAATTGCGCCGGGTCCACGCCGATGGCCCGGAAGCGGTCCAGGACATCTTTCTCGGTATATTCGAGCGAGAAGAACGCAGCGCGATGGCCTGACCGCATGGCCTCTACGGCAAGCTCGAGGCTCATCAGCGTCTTGCCCTGACCGGGGCGCGCACCCACCAGCACCAAATCACCCGGCCGGAATTGCGGAAACAGGCGATTGGCTGGCGTCAGTGCGGCGGCCTTTGCCGCGAGCATGCTCCAGGCGGAAAACCCTTCCGTCGCAGCGATGCGGTCAAGCGCATCGTGGAGCGGAATGCCTTTCTCGCGCGACAGGCGCTTCGCCTTGCGCTTCAGATGATAGATCGGCGCAGACAATCTCATCGTGAAAACCTCCCATTGCGAGCATGATCGCAATCCCTCCTTATGCCTGGCGCTCGAACAGTCGGTCCGACGATCAATTCGCCCGGCATGATCTGTACTTTCCCGGCGGAGGGGGGAGGCGTGGGCGGCACCGGAATCAAGCATAGCCGATTCCGCGTCGGCGAAGAATGCGCGGTTCGGCTCCTGGCAGCCTAGGCAATAGCTTCCGGCGCCAGCGCGCGGGTCGGCCCGAACAATTCTTCGAACGCCTGCCGGAGCGCGACATCGACGTCGGCGAGGGTCACGAGCTGTCCGAGATCGACCAGCGAGGTGACGCCGTAGCGGGGATCGGCGACGCCGCAGGGCACAATGCCGGTGAAATGCTCTAGCTCCGGCTCGACATTGATGGCGATGCCGTGGAACGACACCCAGCGCTTCAGCCGGACGCCGATCGCCGCGATCTTGTCCTCGTGCCCCACCCCCTTGTCGGGCCGTTGGACCCAGACGCCGACCCGGTCCTCGCGCCGCTCGCCGCGGACGTTGAAGGCGGCCAGCGTGCGTAGGATCAATTCCTCCAGGCTCGCGACATAGGCCCGGACATCCGGCCGGCGCCGCTTGAGGTCGAGCATGACATAGGCCACCCGCTGGCCGGGCCCGTGATAGGTGAGCTGTCCGCCGCGCCCGGTGGCAAAGGTCGGGAATCGCGGATCGAGCAGGTCGGAGGCCTTGCCTGAGGTGCCGGCGGTGTAGAGCGGGGGGTGTTCGAGCAGCCAGACCAGCTCTGGAGCCCCGCCCGCCGCGATCTCAGCCACTCGCGCCTCCATGGCGGCAACCGCCTCCGGATAGGGCACCGGAGCGTCCGAGATTCGCCACGCGACGGGCTCGCCGCCTGCGGCGGAAAACGACGTCAAATCGAGCTCTTGGCGGGGGTTTTGAGGCGAATTAACCATTGGCTAACCATAACCGGGTGATGATCACAGGCGCAAATGCCAAGTCCTTAGTCCTAAGTCCCAAGTTCCGGTGGTGCTGAAGTGCCTACTCTCGACAAAGTCACCGTGGATCTCATGGTCGTCCTCGGGACGACCACCATGCCGATCCATCAAGTATTACGTCTTTCCCGCGGCGCCATCATCGAGCTGGACGCAACCGAGGCCGACGAGGTCAAGGTTCTGGCCAACAATCTGCCAGTGGCCTCCGGCGTCGTGCTGGTCGACCGCAACCGGATCGCGGTCGAGGTCAAGCAGATGCTGCCGCGCACGGCGGGCACCCGATAGGACCCGGGCACTCGATAGGACCGATCCGGGCAGGGATTGCCAACTTTCCTGCCAAGCTTGTGGAATTCAGGGCCTTTGCAGGCTTGTACCCCTCTGATGGATTTGTTAGATCGGCGCCGTTGATCCGGTCGGCCGCCAGGCCATAAGCCGGCATCCCCAAAGCGCTCGTGGCGGAATTGGTAGACGCGCTGCCTTGAGGTGGCAGTGAGTAAAATCGTGGGGGTTCGAGTCCCTCCGAGCGCACCAAAGATCTTCCATTCTCGGCCATCGTTGCGACTTTTTCCGCGTCGCCCGTAGACAGAAAACACGATCTTGTTTCGTGCCGAGCTTTTCCCGGTTGCCTGCGCGATGTGATGCGCCGGCATCTCGGATCGGTCCAACCGAACATCACCATCATCTGACTCTCGGGGCAGTCGCGTAGGCCTCGGCCACGCCTTGCGCACGCCGCTTGGGAGTGCAGGAACTGCCCTGGTTTGGATGCGTTGGAGGGACAAGACGAATCCATTCCGTCCGTCATGCTCTGGCGGAATTGCCTGTTGATCAAGGTGACGGCACGGCGCCGACCCGGCGGAGGAGGGGGGCTGATCCGGACCGAACAGGTTTTACAGCAATGAGCGTCTGCAGCGCGTTTCGGATCGGCCTGTTTACCGCATTGATCGCAACGGCTTGGATCGGCGAACTGGTCGATCGATGCGCGGCGCAGACGTCCCTGGCCGAGCCGGCGAAGGCGCCTCCGCGCAAGCAGAGCGCCAGCGGCGATAAGGGGGTGACGATATCGGAGAGCCGCTACACGGCCGGATTGGTTACCGGCACGCCGCAAAGCACCGAATTCGCCATAGCCCAGGAAATCGCGACCACCCTGGCCACCGGTCAGGAGACCGGACCGCACGGCGAAATGGCGTTGCGGGTGCTGCCAATAGTTGGAAACGGCGGCGTTCGCAACGTCGTCGACGTCCTTACCTTGGCGGGCGCCGACATGGCGATCGCGCCTGTCGTTCTGGTCGATCGCCTCCGGGACGCCAAGCCCCTTGGCGACATCCGCGATAAGCTAGTCTACATCACCGTCCTGTTTGGCGAAGAATTCCATCTGATCGCGCGGCCCGAAATCAAAACGCTGGCCGACCTTGCGGGAAAGAGGATCAATCTGGGCGAAGAAGGCAGTGCCGGCGCGGTCTTGGGTCGCGAGGTGCTCAACAGTCTGGGCGTGAAATTCGACGAAGCGAACCTGAGCCTCGAAACGGCGCTCGACGAGATGCGCAAGGGGCGGCTCTCGGCCACCCTGCTGGTTTCGGCGAAGCCGGTCGCCTCGCTGGTGAGCTACGCCCAGTTCAATGCGGTTCGCTTCCTGCCGATTCCTTATTCCTCGGCGCTGCGGCGCGACTACCTGCCTTCGTCCCTGCATCACGAGGACTATCCGTCGGTCCTCGGGGTCGACGAAAGCGTCGACACGATCGCGATCAAGTCGGCCCTGTTCGCCTACAATTGGCCGAGCCGCAACCAGCGCTACCAGCTGCTCGAGTCATTCGTGCAGACATTCTTCTCGCGCTTCTCCGAATTTCTCGGGGACGGCCATCACCCGAGATGGCGCGAGGTGAACCTGGCGGAACCGCTCCCCGGATGGCAGCGCTTTCGTCCTGCGGATCGCTGGATCCAGCGTCAGGCGTTGCAGGGAGCGTTCGACCGCTTTCTCGAGCAGCATCCAACGAACGATCAGTCGGACCGCAAAGCGCTGTTCCGGGACTTCCTGCGGTGGCGGGACCGCAACAAGGAGAAGTGAACGAAGGGAGATTGCGAGATGCGCCATCGGTTGGCCGCCTCGGGATTGGCTGCATTGCTCGCCTTGACCGTCGTGCCCGTGTCGCCCGGCGCGCAGCCGACCCTGCAAGGGTGGGGGCCAGCGCTGCAGGGGACCATGCCGGATCCGTTCCAACAGCCCGCGCCGCAGAGGACGATGCCGGATCCCTTCGCCCCAGCCGTATCGCGGCCGGCGGCGAGGACCGAGCCTCCTCGAAGGACCGAGGCTCCTCGAAGGACTGTTCGCCGAGCCCGTCCCGCGCACAGGAAGCACCACGTCGTTCGTCCGACGCAGAATCAACGGAAGATTGCCGAAGGAGAGGGATACCGGCGGATAAGCGATCTGGTGAACTTCCCGAAGTTCTTTCCGAGTCTCGGCATCCTGTTCGTGAAGCCCGAAACCTTGCCGCTCGGACCGTTCCTGTGCTTCGACCGCAAGGACCGCCTGATGGCGACCGTATACATGGTTTCAATCAAGGACATCGACGATCACAAGGCGTTCGAGGTGCCGGCGTTCGCCGGCGCGACCGACCACGTCAACATCTACTTTAACCCGGGACATCCCGGGGTCGACGTCCCGCACTACCACTTCGTGATCTGGCACGTGACCAAGAAGGAGGAGGAGCGCGTCGCGAACTGACGCGGTCCTCGGCGAACCGGTTCGGCATTTTCGGCGCCGCCGCTTCAATCCGCGACGTTGAACCCGCCCTGCCTGAGCGCCGCGGCGACCTCCGCCTTTCGAGGGTGCGATTGAGCCTGAAAGGTACCGGTAGGCCGGAAATGCACTTCGCCGTTTTGACGCGTCCAAAAATGAGGGAATTACGCCGTTTCCGGCCTCAAGGCCAACATGGCAGGCTGCAACCGCCACGCGCGATGTCGAGGTTGGTCATGTCGGGTCCGTTGCAGATCGGTCTTCTGGTTTTTCCCCGCGTCACCCAGCTCGATCTCACAGCCCCCGCGCAGGTCTTCTCCGTGAGGGTCTGCATCGATCGCAATTGCATCACAGGCGGCGGCATCACCGCCGGGATCGATTTCGCGCTCACCCTGGTCTCGATGTTGAGAAGCCGTGTAGCAGCCGAGATGATCCAGCTGCGCATGGAATACAATCCCGCGCCGCCATTCGCGGCCGGCTCGCCGGATACGGCGTCGCCTGCGATCGTTGCAGCGATGAAGGAACGGGTCGCGCTGGCGCAGGCGCGGCGGCTGGCGTTTGTCAGGAAGGCCGTCGGCCGGAGAAGATAGCGCTGCGGTTGGGTCACTCATCGCCGACATGGGGCGCAATGCTGGAGCGGAGGGGGCCATGGCGACTTGTCGTGTTGAAAAGTTGCACTCGTGGCACAGCCGGCTTTGCCGTTTGACTTTCTGCGTGATCCTGATGCTGGGCCCGGTCGCGCTCACTGAGCGGAGCGCGGCGGCCGACTTCTCCGGCGGGATGGTCAGGATCGGCATCATCAATGATCAGTCCGGACCATTGTCGGACCTTGCCGGACCAGGCTCCGTCGTCGCGGCGAAGATGGCCGTCGAGGATTTCCAACGGGCGAGGCCGGGCCTGAAGGTCGACGTCGTCGTCGCCGACCATCAGAACAAGCCGGATATCGGCGTTCAAGCCGGTGGACGATTTCTATGCGCGAGGGGCACGGCTGCGCGCCGACAACAAGCTCGTGCACGATTTCTATCTGGTCGAGGTCAAGCAGCCCTCGGACGTCAAGACACCGTGGGATTACTACAAGGTCGTCGAGAAGATACCTGCCGAAGACGCCTTTCTCCCCCTAAGCCAAAGCGAGTGTCCGTTGCTCAAGGTCTCCGGAAACTAGCGTCGGCCGAAGCGGGCGAGGCGGACGGGGAAGCGGCGGAGACGTCTCTTCAATTCCGACGCAAGCCAGGCTCCCGCGGCCTCTTCAGCCATATTCCTCGCCGATTCCGTATTCCCGGTAGATCACAAGCGGATCCGTGTCCGGAAATAGGCGACATTTGGCTTGGGCGAGGTGCAGGCTCACCGCCGACGGCTCCTTGCCGTTCGCCAGCATCTTGCGGATATCGTCCATATGCGCGCTCGGCTGGTGCTTCGGCTCGAGCTGCTCCAGGGCGACCAGCGCGGTCGCAAGCGCCTCGGTCATAACCCAATCGTCGTGGCCGGTGATTCCATTCTTCGGCATCGGCAGACCTCGCATGCGAGTGGCGGCGACAGTCTATAGCGGCTTTGCCCGAATCTCCATCGAGCGCGCGCGTCTGCAAGCAGTGGCCCGCCATGGTTGCTTGCAGTATGGCCAAGTGTGGCTAAAAGGCGTCCGGCACGCGGGGTGATCTTATCCTTGCCGCAACGAAGTTGGCGTAGATGGGCTGCACGGCATTCAGGCTGGCCGGTCCGGCCTGTCAGGCCGACACCCAGAAATCGCAACAACTGTCCGGTTGCGCCTTCTCTCGGCTGGAGCCAGCATGGTCTTTCTTAGCTTCGTCTACCGCTTCGTGACCAACTTCGCATTCATGGCGATGGTCTATTTCAGCCTCAACTTCATGGAGAAATACCAGAACCGGGCGATCATCGCGATCCTGGTGCTGGTCTATGCCGGCATGCGCGCGGCCTCGACGCTGCGTGCGTTCTATTTCTTCCAGAAGATCGAGAAGCTTGAGGCGGAGACCAAGCGCCTGCAGGCTCCGATCAATGACGGTTCGGGCGGAACGAACGCACGCAAGCAGGTCCTGGCCGACGTTGCCCGGCTGCGCCGCGACGGCGAGCTCAAGTCCTATATGGACCTGTTTTTCCTGGCGCTGATCGTGCTGCTCTGCATCGCCAACATCATGCGGCAGTAGAGTTTACTGCGTGCGCTTCTTCAGGCTCGCGACGCGGGTCGGATGTGTCGCGGCACTCTTTGGTGTAGCACTCTTGGTGGCAGCGCTCCTGGGGGCAGTGCTCGTGGCTTGCGCGGCATGCTTCGCTCCGGCCGGCGCCGCATGTGCGGTCCGATGTCCGCGCGACTTGCCGGCCTTGCCCTTGGCCGCATGAGGCGTCTCGGCCGCCATCGCCAGCCGTGTCGCGGCGCGGCGCGACAACGTCGTCGACAACAGGACCTCGACCGAGCCCTCGGGAATCGCAAACAGATCGCGGCCAGGCACGGGCAGGGCGGCCGCGACATTCGCCAGCGCCAGGGTCTTGCGCGGCAGCAGCGGCTGATGCTCGGTCTGCCCGTCGAGATCGGCAAGCGAGGGCGCCGGCAGCGTTTTGGTCTGCGTGAACACGAAGTTCGGCACGGCCGGCCAGCGCGCGATCGGCACGGTCTCGGTCGGCGGATGCAGCAGCCATTCCAGCGGCGTGGTCGGCGTCGCCGGCCGATCGGCGGTCGCGGGCACCACATGCACGATGCGATAGCCGCGCGCCTTGAGGTCGCGGAGGATCTTCGGCAGCGCCGCAACCGTCCGCGCCTGGATATCGTGCAGCAGCAAAATGCCCTTGCCCTTGGCCTCCAGCCGCTGGATCGCGAGCTGGTAGACGCGGCCGGACGATACATGGCGCCAGTCGTCGGCGGGGAAGTCGGCGCTCCAGACCTGGATGCCGCGCGAGATCAAATAGTTCTCGACACCCTCGGCGCGCATCAGGCCGGGAATGCGGAAGAACGGCGCGAGCTTGGATGAATCGATCATCGCGGCCGAGGTCCACTCGATGCCGCCGTTGATCTGCGCCTCCGCCTTCTCGATCGGCATCCGGTCGAAGGTCAGCGGATGGTTCATGCTGTGCGTGCCGACGGTGTGGCCCGCCGCCACCAGCTTGCGCACCCCTTCCGGGTTCGCCTTGGCCTGTTCGCCGATGATGAAGAAGGTCGCCTTGATGCACTCGTCGGCGAGCATCTGGAGGATTTGGTTGGAATATTTCGGCAGAGGACCATCGTCGAAGGTCAGGACGACTTCATGGTCTTTCAGCGGCAGCGTTTCGCGGTACTGCATGGTGCCGATGCGCGGATGCTCGCGCGGATCGACCACGAGGGTGCGGGACGTTCCGAGCGCGTCCGGATGACCGGGACAGTCCGCAGCAAGGGCCGCCGATGAACCGACCACCAACAGGCCCAGACAGAGGACGATCCACGATCGCGTCCGAAAAACAACGCTGCTTCCGATCATGAACGCCGTCTGCCCCCTTACGCGATTGCCGCCTTGGTAGGTCGGAGGCGCCCGGAAACGGTTCAGGCGCAATACCCCTGCATGTTTGCACGGCGTAGCATGAACAGACTGTTAATAGGGCCCAAATCACCCCATTTTGCGCCGGCGTGACATTCCGGCATCAATGCGCGTCGGCGTTCTTCTGTGATGCGCCTGCCGGCACCAGGTGAACCACGCGGTAGCCGTTGTCCCGGAGGTATCGCAGGAAGGCCGGCATGATCGCGGCCGTGCGTGCCTTGGGGTCGTGGAAGAGGATGATGCCCTTGCCGGCGGCGGCGAGGCGCTCGGTGACGAGCTTCAATTCCTGTTCCGGCGTCATCTCGTTCCAGTCGCTGGCCCAGAGGTCGGCCCCGAACACGACGATGCCGCGCGACTGGAGCAGGTCGAGCTCGGCCTGCGTCTGTTCGAAATAGGGGAAGCGGAAGAACGGCGTCGAGGGCGTTGTGGTCGAGACCCCGTGTAGCGCAATCTCGTTGGCTGTGATGCCGCGGTTGATCTCGCTCTTCGCCTTCTCGAACGCGATCCGCGCCATGAACGGATGCGACCAGGTGTGATGGCCGATGGTGTGTCCCTCACGCGCGATGCGCTTGACCATGTCGGGATGTTCGGAGGCGTGCAGGCCGATCAGGAAGAAGGTCGCGCGCACGCACTCCTGCGCCAGCGCCGCCAGCACCTTCGACGTCGTCGGCGGGTGCGGGCCATCGTCGAAGGTCAGCACGACCTCGTGATCGGCGAGCGGCAGCGTCTGCGCAAAGCTCTTCAGGCCCACGCGCGGCGTGGTCTTGGCATCGACGCTCAGAACGCGCGAGGTGCCGAGCGCGTCCTTGCGCGGGCAGTCCGCGGCTTCAGCCGAGGCGATGCCGGTGAGGGCCGCGAACATCGCGCCCACCGAGATCGACGTCCATTTCAGCCGAAGCATCTTTGCCATTGCGCTCGCAGTTCGCTTGTGGGTATTGCCTGACCGTCAGCTCAGACCACTCGTTCCAACCTGTCAAACGGCGAGGCGCGCCATGGATGAACATATGGACCGTGCCCCATCCGCCGAGGCCTCGGTACTCGACCACGTTCCGATGCGCAACGAAGACGGCGAAATTCGCCACGAATTCGTCGAGGAGATCGCCCATGCGATCGAGGCTGGCGACAGCGCCGCGCTGCGCGCCTGCGTTGCCGAACTGCACGAGGCCGATCTCGGCGATCTGATCGGAGCGCTGGAGCCCGACGACCGCGTCCGGCTGGTCGAGCTGACCGGGCGGGATTTCGACTTCTCCGCGCTGAACGAGCTCGACGAGGGCATGCGCGAGGAGATCCTCGAGGAGCTGCCGCCGGAGACGGTTGCGGAAGGCGTCCGCGTGCTCGAATCCGACGACGCGGTCGAGCTGCTGGAAACGCTCGATCAGGAAGAGCAGGAGGAGATCCTCGAGAAGCTGCCCTTGCAGGAGCGCGTCGCGCTCGAGCGCAGCCTGCTTTATCCCGAAAATTCCGCTGGCCGGCGGATGCAGACCGAGTTCATCGCGGTGCCGCAGGGTTTCACCGTCGGGCAGGCGATCGACTACATGCGCGAGACGCCGGATCTGCCCGAGCGCTTCTACGAGATCTATGTCGTCGACAAGGACCAGCATTGGCAGGGTGCGGTCTCGCTCGACGTCCTGCTCCGCGCCCGCCGCCCGGTGGCGCTTGCCGAGCTGACCGACGAGGACCGCCGCCGCGTCTCCGTCCTGGAGGACCAGGAGGAGGTTGCGCGCATGTTCGGCAAGTACAATCTCGTTGCAGCCCCCGTGCTCGACACCCAGGATCGTCTGGTCGGCGTCATCACCGTCGACGACGTCGTGGACGTGATCGAGGAGGAGGCGGACGAAGACCTCAAGGCGCTCGGCGGCGTCAACAGCGACGAAGAACTCTCCGACACCGTGTTCACCATTGCGCGCGCGCGGTTCAACTGGCTGCTGGTCAATCTCGCCACCGCCTTTCTTGCATCCTCCGTGCTCGGCCTGTTCGAGGGCCAGCTCGAGAAGATGGTCGCGCTCGCCGTACTGGCGCCGATCGTCGCAAGCCAGGGCGGCAATGCCGCAACCCAGACCATGACGGTCGCGGTGCGCGCGCTTGCGACGCGCGAGCTCGGTTCCTCCAACGCCTGGCGCGTGGTGGTACGCGAAGGCATGGTCGGCCTCGTCAACGGCCTCGCCTTTGCCGTGATCACGGGCATCGCGGCCGTGGCGTGGTTCAAGATCCCGGGCCTCGGCATCGTCATCGGCCTTGCGATGATCTGCAACCTCATCGCCGGTGCGCTCGGCGGCATCCTGATCCCGATGGCGCTCGAACGTGTCAGGGCTGACCCGGCCGTGGCCTCCGGCACGTTCGTCACGACGGTGACCGACGTCGTCGGCTTCTTCTCCTTCCTCGGCATCGCGACGCTGTGGTTCGGGTTGAGGTAGGTCTCGCCTCCGTTCCGTCATTCCGGGCGCGCCGCTTGGCGCGAGCCCGGAATCCATTTTCGGCGTGCCCCGGTGCACGATGGATTCCGGGCTCGCGCTCCGCGCGCCACGGAATGACGGCTGCATCATCTTTAATCCGAACTTAAGCGACCTGCCGCAACATCGCCCGCGCTTGGGGGAATGAACATGCGGTTGCGGCTGAAGGCGGACGGACGAATCGTCGAGTTGCGGGATGGGCAGGAGTTTCCGGTCCAGCCGACGGCCCATGCGGCGCCGGGCGAGACCAGCTCGCTCGCCGTGCGGGATCTGCGCCGCCGCGCCTGTCTCACCCAGATGGAGTTCGCCGCAAAACTCGGCGTTCCCGTCGAAACCATCCGCAACTGGGAGCAGGGCAAGCGCGCCCCCCGGGGACCGGCCCGCGCGCTGCTCGCCGTGATTGCGCATGCGCCGGAGACGGTGTTCCAGGCGCTCGCCAAAGCCTGACGTCAAGGCTTGACGTCAAAGCCTGGCGCGAACCTGGCGTCAGCATTGCCGTGAATATCCGGCCTCGCAGCCGGCGGCCTCCGTTGGCACCGTGACGGGCGAGGTTCATAATGATGGTTGGGGCGACCGCACCAGAGAGGATTCCTCATGCTGTTCGTCGAGGCCAATGGCGCAAGGATTCCGGCGATCGGACTCGGGACCTGGGAATTGGACGGACGGCCTTGCGCGCGCGTGGTCGAACAGGCGCTGCGGCTCGGCTATCGCCACATCGATACCGCGCAGGTCTACGACAATGAGCGCGAGGTCGGCGACGGCTTGCGCGCCTCCGGCGTGCGCCGCGACGATGTCTTCCTCACCACCAAGGTCTGGACCAACCATTTCGTCCCCCACGATCTCGAGCGCTCGGTGAAGGAGAGCCTCGCCCGGATGCGGCTCCCATCCGTCGATCTCCTGCTGCTGCACTGGCCCAATTCGCACGTGCCGCTGGAGGAGACGCTGGGTGCGTTGTCGCATGCCAAGCGCATGGGCCTGACCCGCCATATCGGCGTCTCCAATTTCACGGTGGCGCTGATCGAGCAGGCGGTGGCGCTCTCGCCGGAGCCGCTCGTCTGCAACCAGGTCGAATATCATCCTTATCTGGACCAGGCGAAGGTGAGGGCGGCCTGCGACCGGCATGGGATGGCGCTTGTCGCCTACAGCCCGATCGCCAGGGGCCGCATCAAGACCGACCAGACGCTCGCAGGCATCGGCCGCGCGCATCACAAGACACCGGCACAGGTCTGCCTGCGCTGGCTGGTGCAACAGAATGTCGCTGCGATTCCGCGCACGTCCCGCGTCGAACGTCTGTCGGAAAACATCGAGATCTTCGATTTCGAGCTCTCGGACGACGAGATGGCCCGGGTCGCGGCGCTTGCCAGTCCGAAGGGCCGCCTGACCGATTTCGGCTTCGCGCCAAAATGGGATTGAGGGGGGACCGCGGTATGCTAGGAGCAGGGCGGCAACCCAAAGTCAGGCGATGGAACTGCGGAAGATCATACGGACGGATATTGCAGCGTCGGCGATCGCGCATGTGACGCTGGTGGCGCTGATCATCGTGATCAGCGAAGTCCATCCGTTCCACGCCACGCCGCCCGAGACGGTCTCTGTCGACATCGTCACGCCGGAGCAGGTGAAGCAGGAGGAGGCAAAGGCCGAGGAGAAGGCCAAGGAAGAGGTGAAGCAAGAAGCGAAGGAGAAACCGCCGGAGCCGCCCCTCGACCTGAAACTTCCGAAGCTGGATTTCACCGACAAGGACAAGGCCGCCGCGGCGCCGAAGCCTGCGGCCAAGCAGCAGGCCGCGGCACCGTCATCGCAGCAGCAGGCTTCGCCCGAACTGCAACGGCCTGCGCAGCAGCAACAACCGCAGCAGCAGCCTTCGTCGCCGCCGGAGCCGCGCGAGGCCAACGCACAGCCGCAACAGCCGCCGCAGCAACCTCCACCTCAGCCGATGCCGCAACCGCCGCCTCAGGCAATGCCGCAGCCACCGGCGACGCAGCAGCTTCCGATGCAGCAGCCGCCACAACCGATGTCGCCGCCGCCGGCCTATCAGGCCCCAGAGCCCGACGTCACGGTCAAATACGGCGTCATGCTGGGCCTGCCGCCTGAATTGCCGCCCGAACCGAAAGACGCCCCCAAGGATGACGGCGGCGATGCCAAGGATTCAATCGCGGCCAAGCTGCCGGCCGAAGTGATCGCCGAGCTTCGCCGACACTTGAGGAACTGCGCCAAGCTGCCGGCCGGGCTCGCGCCGACTGACAACGTCCACATCAGGCTGCGCACGGTGCTCGCCACCGACGGCACGTTGGCGCGCGAGCCGATCCTGATCGAAGCCCCGCCATCCGCAAAGGGCGTGGCCCTCGTGAAATCCGCCATGAGCGCGCTGCAAGCCTGCCAGCCCTACAAGATGCTGCCGGCCGACAAATACGGGGAATGGAAAGTGATGGACCTGCCGTTCAGCCCGCGGGATTTCGGCGGCTAACAAGTGGCATATCCGTCGGGCAAAACACCCGGCACGGTGTCAAGCACCGCGTGCAAAAATATTCCACTTTACCGAAATTCGGAAATGGCGTATGTATCGCGCATCCCGGCTCATCTTGAGGGGCGATCTTGTGTCGTCACGTTTCGCGAGCCGGGCTTGCGGTGGACGCGGCAGCGTCGGGCGCGAGAGGTCAAGGGCAGGGCGGATTGCTCTCCGTGAGCCCGAGGCTTCGCGCGGACGGACGGCGCTGTCAGGTTTGTCTCGCCAGCATTCTTCCGGCAACGTCGACAACGTCGGGAGATAATGTGGCGAGCAAGCGAACCGTGCGTACGGCAAAACCGTGTGGTCCTGACCGTCGTTGCTACGGTCAAGCTCTTGCGGATGCGGCATTTGCGTCAACCGGCGCGGTGTCGGCGACTTTCGCTGGGGTGAGGGAGGCCAGAAGGAACTCGGCTCCCGGGAGAGCACGGCATAAGCCGTCAACCATCGCGCAGGGAAGGCCGAGTGATTGGCTACACCTGTATGCCGTTGTGCGGTTTTTCTGCGTGTCCTTTTCGCGCAGCGGACCGCGGGTGCCAGCCGGCACCCGGCCTTCCCTGCGCTCTCTTGGCTCAAGAGGGTGGAGCGACCAAGCAAAGCTCGGGCGAATTGCGCCGCGAGGGCGCGAAGCTGTGTCTGCAAGACGTCGGATGGGTAGAGCGAAGCGAAACCCATCATGCTTCTGCGTGGATGAGACCTGATGGGTTTCGCTTCGCTCTACCCATCCTACGGGTGAGATGCGCGTTGGTGACGAGGCCCCTTGCCCCGCTCGCAATGACGATGGGGAGAAAGCCTGCGCCTCACTTCGCTCTCGTCACGCAGATGCATCAATGACCGCGCTTCTGGATCTGATCACCATCAGCCGCTAACTCCGGCGCCATCGCAGCCCATGCACTGGACGCAAACTGCCTTCGCCAGGTCACGATCACCACCGCCGCCGTGGTCACGAACAGCACCCAGGGGCTGACGAACCAGCCGAGATAGCCGAGCGCGAAGAAGAAGGCGCGCTGGCCGCGGTTGAAATGGCGGCCGGCGGATTCGAACAGG
The DNA here is from genome assembly GCF_023074175.1 of Bradyrhizobium sp. 139. Classification (GTDB taxonomy): domain Bacteria; phylum Pseudomonadota; class Alphaproteobacteria; order Rhizobiales; family Xanthobacteraceae; genus Bradyrhizobium. The sequence continues at coordinate 162,772 of NZ_JADPKS010000107.1, read as the reverse complement.
CGCGAGGTACGGATGACGTGCGCCTCGGCCTGCGGCGTATCGCGCTGGGAGGCCGGCGGCATGCCGCCGAACAGGATCGCGACATAGTTGAACAGGCGATAGGCCCAGGCGAATTTGAAGAAGGCGTAGACGCAGATCAGCACCAGGCCGACGCATTTCAGCTCCCACAGCGCGGGCGAGAGGCTGAGATCGATCGGCAGCTTGGCGAGGATGGTGATGGCGTCATTGGTGGCATGCAGCAGTGCCAGCGCGCCGCCAAGCGCGAACAGGCTGGTGGAAGCGAAGAAGGCGGTGCCGTTCTGGAGCGAGGCCATGATCTGCATGTCGACCATGCGCGTGTCGCGGTCGAGCAGGCGGCGCACCCAGACCTCGCGATAGCCGTTCATGCGCGCGGACAGACTGTCGCGGCCATAGGCCGAGTGTTCCAGCGTCAGGGCATAGACCAGCCATTCGATGATGAAGAAGCCGACCGCCGTGATGTCGACCCAATGCCTGCTCATGTCTCTCTCCTCGCGAGGATCGCAACGATTGCCACGCATGGCGAGGAGCGGCAACGATTGATTGGCGGCAGGTGATGGCGCTAAAAGCAGCCGCATCCAGAGGACTCGGGGAGGACCAGCGACATGGCAGCGCTCAAGCTCGCGATCGGAAACAAGAACTACTCGTCATGGTCGATGCGGCCATGGCTCGCATTGCGCGCCAATGACATCCCGTTCGTCGAGACCGTCATTCCGCTCTACACAGATAATCCCGCGGACAAGGATCAGATCCTGTCCTTCAGCCGCGCCGGCAAGGTGCCGGTGCTGGTCGATGGCGATATCACGGTGTGGGATTCGCTCAGCATCATCGAGTACGTCGCCGAGCGCTACCCGGAAGTGAAGCTGTGGCCCGACGATGTCGTCGCCCGCGCGCATGCCCGTTCGGTGTGCGCCGAGATGCATTCCGGCTTCATGGCCTTGCGCAACGAATGCGGCATGAACCTGCACCGCCCCGTGCGCGCCGTGACGCTGTCGGCGGACGCGTTGGCCAACATCGCGCGCGTGCAGGAGATCTGGCGCGAGTGCCGGGCGCGCTACGGTGCCAAGGGACCGTTCCTGTTCGGCCGCTTCGGTGCGGCGGATGCGATGTACGCCCCGGTCGTGCACCGATTCCGTACCTATGCGATCGAGGTCACGCCTGAGACCAGGGCCTACATGGATACGATGATGGCGCTGCAGGCGTTCCAGGAATGGACCCGCGACGGCATCGCCGAAACGCTTGTCATCGAGAGGTTCGAGAACGTCTGACCCGCGGAACGTGGTCTTGCCGGCGGTGCTGAGCGAGGTGCTCGGCAGCAACGATCAGGGTTGCCTCAGCGCGGTCGTCGCCAAGCTCCAGCAGGCCGGCTTCGGTGACCAGGATCAAATCCTGGCTCGGCAACGGCCAGAACCTGCCGATCTCGGCCGACCAGCTCGGCCAGATTCTGGCCCGGGAACTGCCAAAGGTCGTGGACCAGGCAAGCCTGGAGGGCCATCTGCCCTACGCCGCCTGACGGCCGATTCCAGCGGTCTTGCCGACACGCTATTGTTCCCGTTATCGCCCTGAAAAGACTTCAAAATTCGGGTGTTTGCCATGCACGCATGAGACTGGCCAAAAACGCCGCATGCGTGCTATACAGCCGCCCGGGTTTCCGGCCGGCCGTCGCAGTGGGACCATGGGCGAGGCAGGCGCTGTTTGAGTGAATGGAGAGGGTGTTGAAGCACAAATTCCCGATTGGAACGCGCGTATTGTTCACTGCCAGCAACGTCGCGCGCCCGGCTGCCAGTGGCTCGTACGAGATCATCCGCCTGCTGCCGACGGATGGCGACGACTGCCAGTACCGCATCAAGAGTTCGACTGAAGCGTTCGAGCGTGTCGCCAAGGAAAGCCAGCTCGCCCAATCCTGACGAATGACGGCGCCGTGCGTTGACGTCGCGGGCGAATTTGCTTCGCTCGCCGTCAAAACGCCCCCTTCGCCTCGACAAGGTGAACCGGGGGCAGCTGCCGACTCGCGGTGCTCGCTTGACCATTCGCTCTTTGCTCGCGTGAGGGGACGTCGCGCATGAACTGGGCATGGGCCACTTCGCTCGACCAAATCTGGCGCTCGCCGGCCCTCCCAATGTGGATGACGCTGGCAGCTGCCGGCTTCTTCGGACTGATTCTCATGATCACGCTCCTGCGCGCCGAGAAATCGGTCGCCAACGGCGCGCTGACCGTCATCACGCTGCTTGCCATTGCCATCGCGGTGGCTGCCACCGTGCGCGTCTATGGACCGGCGGAGCAGGCCGCCCCGGTCGAAGCGCGTGCGCAGGCGGCGGTCATCGCCAGCCTGCCGGCGCTGTCCTGTCTCGACGATCTCGCCGGCAATGCCGTGGGGATTGGCTGCGAGAAGGCGCTGTTCGGCGCGCCTGACGCGGCGGCTGCAGCCGTGGCCTACACCGCGGCCCGGATCGACCGGCTGACTGCGCTCGGCGACGCCGCATCCGCCGAGAAGAGTCTGACGCTGGACATGAAGGTGCTGCGCAAGGCCCTGGAGCACGATCGCTACGGCCTCGTGGCGCAGGTGCTGGTTGCGCGCGACGGCTGCACGCAGTTCGACTGCCCCGCCTTCCGCTCGCTGACCGATCAGCAGCGGATCGCTACCAACATGGACTCCCACCTCTACGACACGCTGGTCGCGCGCTATGCGCCGAGCTGGAACACGCCGGCGATGCCGGCCACTGCGGCGATTGCCGGGATGCAGCCGTCGATGCCGACGGGCAAACCGACCAGTGCGGAGTTCCCGAGCGCGTCATCGACGCCGCCGGTGAGCATCATGAATCCGGAGCCGCCCACGGCGGCGACGCGCCAGGCGGCGCCTGCCGCAGCTGCAGGGTCGGCGCCGCGCGCGCCCGCTGCGACCTCGGCGCAGGCCGCTGCTCCAGCGGCACCGGCTGCGAAGAAGCCGCCTGCGCCGAAGGCCGCGGCGCGTGCGCCGGCCGCAGCACCGGTTCCGCTCGCCCCGCCGGCCCCGGCTCCCGCGGCTGCGGATAACGAATAGTTCGGCATTCCAAATGCGCGGCTGCCCGGCTAATGCTGGGGCATGCCGCTACATCTGATCAAGCTCGCCGTCGGCTGCGACTCCGTCAAGGAATTGAAGGGGTGGATCGCCGAACGGATGCAGACCGCCAAGAAGAAGGGTCTGCCGCAACATCACATCCACATCACCCGCATGGTGCCCAAGCGCGACGCCGAGATCCTGTCGGGCGGATCGCTCTACTGGGTGATCAAGGGCGAGATCGCCGCGCGTGAAAAGATCATCGGCATCGAGCCGTTTCGCGACAAGGACGGCATCGGTCGTTGCCGGATCGTGATGCAGCCGAAGGTGATCTCGGTATTGCCACGGCCGATGCGCCCGTTTCAGGGCTGGCGGTATCTCGCCGACGACTCCGTGCCGTCCGATCTCGGCAAGTCGGCCGCCGGCTCGATCGCGGCGATGCCGGAGCCGATGCGGCGCGAGCTGCGCGATCTCGGACTGCTCTAGATCTAGACCGCGATATTGTCGATCAGCCGGGTGCTGCCGAGCTTGGCCGCCACCAGGATCCGCAAGGGGCCGTCCTTGCGCGAGGTGACCGGCGCCAGCGTCTCGGCATGGCGCGCCTCGAAATAGTCGAGCGCAAAGCCGGCCGCTGTGATCATCCCGGCGCCGCGCGCCATCGCGGGTGCGATCGCTTCGCCGGCGCGGATGCGCCCGGCGCTGTCCTTCATGGCGCGGTAAAGCGTGGTTGCGGTCTGCCGCTCCTCGGGCGAGAGATAAACGTTGCGCGAAGACATCGCGAGCCCGTCGCGCTCGCGCACGGTGCGGGAGCCGGTCACCTTGACGCCGAGGTCGAGGTCGCGCGCCATCTGCGTCACCACCCGCAGCTGCTGAAAGTCCTTCTCGCCGAAGATCGCGACATCCGGCCGGCACTGCGTGAACAGCTTGCCGACAACAGTGGCGACGCCGCCGAAGAAGTGCGGCCTGAAGCGGTCCTCCAGGCCTGCAAGCGCCGGTCCCTCCGGCACGATGCGGGTGGCAAAGCCCTCCGGATACATGGCCTCGACGCCGGGATGCCAGACGATATCGACGTTCTCGGCTTCGAGCTTGGCGATATCGGCCTTCCAGGTCCGTGGATAGGCACCAAAGTCCTCGGTCGGGGCGAACTGGGTCGGGTTGATGAAGATCGACACCACGACGCGACTCGCGCGCCGCTTCGCGAGGCGCACCAGCGACACATGTCCGTCATGGAGTGCCCCCATGGTCGGGACCAGCGCGATGTTGGCCTTTCGCTTGCGAAGATTGTCGACGGCGCGTCGCAGGGCGGGGACCGTGCGGGCGATCAAAGGGCTTCGTGACATCAGGACTCGACAGGTTGGGAATGGGAGCCGGGCGCGTCCCGGCGCCCGGCCGGCTAACCTTAACAAGCGCCGCGCATCGACGCCACGCATCCGGATGCGGCACAGCATCCCGCGCGAGGCCGCGCACGATGTCGCGACAGCGTGGGCTGGATCACAGACGAGAGGAGGCGCCGCGATTCATCATGAAGAACGGCGCACTGGGATAGCATTGGCTGTCACGCATTTCACTTGACCGCAGAGGCGGCCAACTCGAAGATATTCGTTAGGAGTGTTGAGGATCGCTATGCTTGTGCAGGCTAGCCAAGGCCAATCCGGCTCGGCGCATGTGGTCGTGCTCGGCAACGAGAAAGGCGGCTCCGGCAAGTCGACCACCGCTCTGCACATCGCGGTCGCGCTGCTGAAGGCCGGCCAGCGCGTCGCCACCATCGACCTCGACTGCCGTCAGCAGAGCTTTACCCGCTACATCAACAACCGTTCCGCCTGGGCGCGACGCACCGGCCTCGGCCTCGAGCTGCCGCTGCATCGCTGCATCAAGCTCGGCGAGACCATGCAGGTCGCCGAGAACGAGAATTCCGAGTTCCTTCAGTTCATGGAGGCGGTCTCGGCGGTCGAGAGCAGTTTCGATTTCATCGTCATCGATACGCCCGGCACCGACAGCTACTTGATGCGCCTTGCGCACTCGATGGCCGACACGCTGGTCACGCCGATCAACGACAGCTTCCTCGATTTCGACGTGCTCGGCACCGTCGATCCCGCCAACTACGCAGTGACGGGCGAGAGCCACTATGCGGAGATGGTGCGGGATACCCGCCGCAAGCGGCGCCAGCTCGACGGCTCCAGCACCGACTGGATCGTCGTGCGCAACCGTCTGTCGATGCTCGGCTCCCGCAACAAGCAGCTCGTCGCCGATAGCCTGAAGGATCTGTCGCTGCGGCTCGGCTTCCGCTACGTCGACGGCTTCGCCGAGCGCGTCGTCTATCGTGAATTTTTTCCGCGCGGCCTGACCGCGCTCGACGAGATCGACGAGGCGACACTCGGCATGCGACCCAATCTCGGCCATCTCACCGCACGGGAAGAGGTGACGGGCCTGCTCCGCCAGCTCAAGCTGCCGCTCGACGAGCGCGGCCGCCGCCGCGCCGCCAACCGCGCCGAGTGGTTCAGCCAGGTCGACAAGCCGCTCGAGGTTCACGATATCCTCGCCTGAGGCGGCGGTATGTCGCTACTTCCAGTCGATTGAAGCTGCCGGTTCCCGCGGGAACTGAGCGGGCGCCTGTCCGTTTTCACCCCGCGTTTACCGCGAAATTGAACCCAATCGAGACCGTTGCGCCGGATGGTGAGCTGCACCTTGACGTAGCCGCCTGAGAACGGGATGCCCAACAAATGTGTGCGACGCACAATGAAAGGGCTGCCAGTTCACAATATTTGGCCTTCCTGTCACGCGGCTGTGACATATATTAGCGATAGGCGACCAGGGGCCGAAGAGCTCCGGAAGAACACGATTTTCAACAGGGATTCAGGCCGCGAGAGCCTGAGGCTGAGGACGAAAATGAAGCGTGGAATTGCCGTTCTGGTTTCGGTCAGTGCCCTCTGCGGCGTCGCCTATTTCACGGTGAGCAAGTGGGCGATCAAGCACGAGACCATCACCTTCTACGACGCCTCGCGCGACAACCGTCCCGTGCCTGTCGATATCGCAGTCCGCCGCGACAAGGAAATGCAGGCCAATGCCGGCATGATCACGCTGCCGGTTGCCGTGATCAATCACGGCAACACTGTCAAGAATACCGAGTACGGCTTCCTCGCCAACATCTTCGCGGCGCGCGGCTATATGGTCGTAAGCCCGCAGCATGATTTGCCGACCGATCCGCCCATGGTGACCAAGCCCGGCGAACTCTATGTCGGCCGGCTGCCGCAGATCCTGCGCGGCGTTGCCAATATCCATCTCGCCATGCAGGAGATGAAGAAGGCTCAGCCCAATGCCGACTACGAGCGGGTGACGATGGTCGGCCACTCCATGGGCGGCGACATCACGATGTATTTCGCCAAGCAGTATCCGGATGAGGTCAAGAAGGTCGTCACGCTCGACAATCTGCGCGTGCCTTTCGTCACTGCCGGCAAATTCAAGATCCTGTCGTTCCGTTCGCAGGATCCGCAGTTCAAGACCGACGCCGGCGTGATCCCGACCGACGAGGAGTGCGAGAAGGCCGGCATCCAGGTCGTGAAGACCGATTTCCAGCACAATGACATGCGCGACACCGGTCCGGATGCGGCCAAGAACTCGATCCAGGGCATGCTCGACAAGTTCCTGACCGATACCGACAGCGCCGTGGCACCCGTCGATACGCGTTCGGCCCCACCCAATATCCTGGAGCCCGGTCCGGTTGCTCTGATGGCGCCCGCCAAGAGCTGACACCGACACAGCTGCGATCGTCAGCACGACTTGCAAAGCCTCCGCCGGCATCCGCCCGCGGAGGCTTTGCACATTGACCAGGCAGCATGCGCTATCCACATTAGCAGTTCAGACAAGAAGCGAGCAGGGATGCCCGGCGAACCCGTCAAACCGCGCGGCCGTGATGCCGCCTCGAGCCAAGCCGGCGGCGCGCTGCCTCAAGCCAGCACCTCGGAGGACATTGCTGCGTTCGTCGCCAAGGCGCGTGCACTTTCGCCGCATGCCCCCGGCGCGAAGGGGCGGCTGATTTTTGCGCTGGATGCGACGATGAGCCGGCAGCCGACCTGGGACATGGCCTGTGCGCTCCAGGCGGACATGTTCCGCGAGGCTGCAGCCATTGGCAGTCTCGACATCCGGCTCGTCTACTATCGCGGCTTCAACGAGTGTCGCGCCACGGGCTGGATCTCGGATAGCGCCAGGCTCGCGACGCTGATGAGCAGAATCGACTGTCGCGGCGGCGACACCCAGATCGGCAAAGTGCTGAGCGACGTGCGCCGCGAAGCTGTCGCTTCGGGGGTGCGTGCTGTCGTCTTCGTCGGCGATGCCATGGAGGAGAGGGTCGACGAGCTCTGCGCCAAGGCCGGCGAACTCGGTATGCTCAAGGTGCCCGTGTTCGTGTTTCAGGAAGGCGACGACGCCGTGGCCGAGCAGGCCTTCCGCGAAATCGCGCGGCTGACCGGCGGGGCCTGGTGCCGGTTCGATCCCGGCGCGGCGGCGCAGCTCCGTGAGCTGTTGCGGGCAGCCGCGGCCTATGCCGCCGGCGGTCGCGAGGCGTTGCTAAAATTGGCACAAAGCGCGAGCGGCGCGGCAAAACTGCTCGGCCAGATGAAGTAGCGCTGGCGCGGTCTGTGGCGGGACAAGGACATCATGCTTTTTGACAACCGGGCGACTATATTCCGGCCATGACCCTGATCGCCGGCGCCGTCGCCGTTATGACGCTTTATTTGCTGCTCCAGATGTTCCGCTCCGCCAATCCGGCGGTGCTGGCGCGCACCATCAAGTTCGGTGGCGGCGTGGCGGCCCTCGCGGTCGCAGCGTTCACGGGCCTGCGGGGCGAGCTGGTGGTGGCAATCCCGCTCGGGATCTTCGGCGCCGGGCTCCTGGGCTGGACGCCATTGGCGAACGCAGGCTTCGGCAATATCGGCGGGCTGTTCGGCGGTGGCGCGACGCGCCCATCCGGACAGGCCTCGCGTGTGCGCTCGCAATTCCTGGACATGCGGCTCGACCATGATTCGGGCCAGCTCACAGGCCAGATCGTCGCCGGGCCCCTTGCCGGGCGCGGTCTCGAGGAGTTCGATCTCGCTGGCCTGCTGGCGATGGTCCCGGCGTTCGACGCCGAGAGCGTGGCCTTACTTGAAAGCTATCTGGACCGCCGGTTTCCCGCTTGGCGTCAGAACGCGCAGGGCGATGCGGCAGGGCGGCAGCGCCGCACGGCGCCGAGCGGCAAAATGACGGCGGAGGAGGCCTATCAGATCCTTGGCTTGCAGCCGGGCGCGGGACGTGACGACATCAGCAGGGCTCACAAGTCCCTGATGAAGAAACTCCATCCCGACCAGGGGGGCTCGACGTATCTCGCCGCCCGTGTAAACGAGGCCAAGGATACTCTGCTTCGTACGCATAACGGCTAACTCCGGCACCACGCTACAAACGCCCGTACCGCGTGAATTCCGCTTGCTCTGTTTGCCGTCGCCCCGATGCCCGCCATTGTCGGCGTGGTCGATCCCTTGAGCAAAGTTTTAACCGTAAATTCTTGACGAGAGGTTGTCGCGGAACTGGCATCGCCGCTCGTCCAAACAAAAATGCCCGCGCAAGGCGCGGGCATTTTGATGGGAGCGGTACGACAGATCAGTTGCGGACGGTGATACAGGAGATGTCGGCGCGCTTCAGGGCGCGGCAGACGGCTTCGGCCTGGTCCCGCTCGAGCCCGGCGAAGCGGGCCCGGTAAAGCTTGCGATTGTCCTTGGCGACGACCGGTTCGGTGAACGGGTCGGCCCTGCTGAGCAGGCCGCGGGCCGAGCTGCGCGCCGCATCGATGCGCTGCTGGGCTTCGTTCTCGCTGTCGAGCGCGCCGACCTGGACGATCCAGCCGCTATGGGTGACGACTGGCTTAGTGGTGGCGCTCATCTGGATCGGCTGCGGCGCAGGATCAGCCGAAGCGAGCCTCGCAGCAGCTGGAGCGGGCGCAGCCGTCGTTGCGGCCGGCAGCACGCCCAGAATGCCGTTGCCGGTGCCGAAGCCCGCCGGCTGCCGCGGCAGCTCGGCGCGGGCGATCTCGGCCTTCGGCGCTTCCGGTTGACTCATGATCTCGGGTTTGTTGATGAGATCGGCCCGGGCGACGACGGCACCGGAGGTTTCCGCGACGTCGGAGCGGGACGCAATCGTGCTCGTGACCTGCGGTGCGACCTGAGCCGGGGCGGCGGAGGCGACCTTCACGGTGCCGGCCTTGACCTGAACGGTCTTCACCCGGACCGGCTTCATCGGCTCGGATGACCCGGGAATGATGGAGAGCGGCTGGCTCGAGATCACGCCATTGGTGAGCGGTGCGGGTTCGATCCTGGACTCGGTCGGCCGAACCTCAGGCTTGTTGGTTTCAGGCCTCGGCTGAGCCGGCGGCATCGCGGCGGTCGCTGCTGCCAACGCCGACAGGCGCGAGGCGAGCCGCTGCGGGGCCGCTTCGGGGGGCTGCTGAACCTGAGTAGCGGGGCGGGCCGGCGTCTCCGAAGCATCGGCGACGTTGGGATTGGCGTCAGCGCCGTTGCGCTCGGTGACAGCGACGACGGTGTGGGTGGTCGCGCCCTTGTCGAGGTTCTCCGCGAGCAGGTTACGCATGATGGCGTCGCGCGAGCCGCCGCTGCGGCCGCCGAGCACCACGCCGATCAGGTGGCGGTTGCCGCGGCGCATCGAGGTCACGAGGTTGAAGCCGGAGGCGCGGGTGTAGCCGGTCTTGATGCCGTCCACGCCCTCGACGCTGCCGAGCAGGTGGTTGTGGTTCCGGATCGACTGTCCGCGCCAATTGAACGTCGAGGTCGCGAAATAGCGATAGTAGCGCGGGAAGCGCTCCTGGATGGTGCGGCCGAGCGTGGCCTGGTCGCGCGCGGTCGTGACCTGCTCGTCGTTGGGAAGGCCGTTGGCGTTGCGGTAGACCGTCTTGGACATGCCGAGCGAACGCGCCTTGCGCGTCATCATCTGGGCGAAGTCGTCCTCGTCGCCGGCGATCGCTTCCGCGATCACCACGGCTGCGTCGTTGGCCGAGCGGGTGACGAGACCCTTGATCGCGTCCTCGACGCGAATGGTCTGGCCGGCACGCAGGTTCAGTTTGGTCGGATCCTGATCGGCGGCGTGCTGCGACACCGGCATCTCGGTGTCGAGCTTCATCTTGCCGGACTCCAAACGCTCGAACAGCAGATAGAGCGTCATGATCTTGGTCAGCGAGGCCGGATGGCGGATTCCGTCGGGGCTCGTTGCCTGAAGCACGGAGCCCGAATTGCCGTCGACGATGATCGACGCGAATTTCGGGCTGGAACTCTCGGTCACGTCGCGCTGCACCCGGTGATGCGTGTAATGGCGCCGGTGGCGCCGCGCCTCGGCCGCATCAGTGGTGAAGACGACTACGGCGGTGACCGTAAGAAGCCCGAAAACGCCAACCCGCGTCCAGCGCGAGGAAGACAAGTTTTTACGAAGCATGAAACCCCGTCCCCGTTTCTGACTTGATCACCGGCTCGTGAGGCGAAATTGTGCCCACTGGACCCGGGATCATTACCTGCTCAGGCTGTCCCTCCGCTGGTGTTCGCCGCGGGGGACGTTGGACCTGAACCGCTGTTCTGGCTAAGGTGATGTTCTCAAACGGCTTTGACCGTTCGCGGAAGATGAACACGTCCAGGGAATCAGGGTAGAGCTCCGCGGTTTCCAAAAGCTTAAGGAACCCTTGCGGGAAACCCCGGGAATCTCCGCGACTTGCATCCAATTTTGTGCGGCGCACAAGATTCTTGACTTTTTTGTGCGTTGCACTATTTGTGGACAGAGTCAGGGAGCCGGGGCTTCCCGACATGAGCTAGGGAAAAGGATTCCAAGATGTTCAAGGTTGAAGACTTCCAGAACTACGGGAAAGAACATTTCGAGCAGTACGTCGCCTCCGCGACCACGGTGCAGCACGGCCTCCAGGCGATCGCAAGCGCCTATGGCGACTACACCAAGAAGTCTTTCGAAGACACCAAGTCCTTCGTCGAGAAGCTTTCCGGCGTAAAGTCGCTGGACAAGGCCATGGAAGCGCAGACTGACTTCGCCCGTTCCGCCTACGAGACCTTCGTTGCGGAATCGCAGAAGATCGCCGGCCTCTACAGCGACCTCGCCAAGCAGGCGTTCAAGCCGGTCGAGACCATCGTGTCGAAGTTCACCCCGGCCGCCCACTAACGCCTTCTGGAATTCCCGGAATCGAAAAGCCCGGCTGGTTCAGCCGGGCTTTTTTTATTTTCGAGAACGTTCGGATTACTTGGCGACGCGGAGCTTGGAGATCTGCGTGAGGATGTTCTTGAAGGCGTCGGATGTCTCGGACGACTTCGTGATCATCTGGAAATTGCCGTTGGTCGCGCAGTCCTGCAGCACCTGGGATTTTGCGTCCTTGTTGCTGATGTTGACCTGGATCGTGAAGATCGTGACCGGGTTTGTCGTGTCAGCCTTGATGTTCTGACAGAGGATCTCCTGGCGGCCGTCAATGCTCGACTGGCTCGTGCTCCAGCGGTTCTGGGTGTTCAAACCGTCGGATAGCAGCACGATGTAGTCCTTGTAGACGTAGTTGCTGGCCTTGGCCGGTGCCGCGATCGGCCCGTTGGTCGTGCTGAGTGATTGCCATCCCCACGCGAGGCCCACGGCCTGGTTGGTATTGCCGCTCGGAGACATCGCCGTGATCTGGTCCTTGAGCGACTGCCACTGATTGCTCATCGGAAACACGGTGGCCGGAAGGCAGCCGGACCACTGTTCTGCATAGAATTGCGAGGAGGGGCTTGCCGAGCTTGAGCCCGGTGCGGTGTTCTTGGTGTCGTAGTCCTGATCGCGATCGTTGACGCAGCCGGTCCAGGTGCTGCGCGGAGGGGCCGCCGCTGCCGTTGCAGCGGTGCCGTCACCGCGCCAAAGGTGACAGATCTTGCTTGAGCCGCTGCCCGTGCAGGTACAGGCCGTGTTCGATCCGCAGCTTGCGGTTGACCCGGTGACCGTCGTGTAACACCCGTTGTAGTAGATGCCGCTCTTGCCCGCGCGCTTGTTGCCACTGTCGATGCTGGGACAAATGTACCCGGCATAAGTACCGGTCCAAGGAATTTTACCGTATGGCGCAGCCTGCGCACCGGGCAACGTCGCCGGCCGGTCCATGCAGGTGAAGCCCTGACTGTTGTTCGTGAACGGGCAATCCGATCCGCCGATGGCCGAGTTGAAGCTGTTGGATTTGTTGTTGACGAGGATCGGCGGCTCGCCTTCCCACTCGGTCCAATTCAGCCACGACGCACTGAGATTGCTGGTGCCATTCGTGGTACCGACGTTGACGTCCTTCGCGAACGGGATGATCGAGATGTAAACGTCGCCGGTCTGCTTGTTGTAGCCCGACAGCGTGTCGATCATGTCCTTGGCCGCGGTTTGCATGGCGCCCATTTTGCCGTTCGAAGCCATCGATCCCGTGTTATCCAGGATCATCGCCACGCGCATGCGGGTGTTTCCCCATGCCGCAGTCGAAGTCGCATTGACCGGAAGTGTGGGATAGCCCGCGATCTGCATGAAATCGGTGGGCATGGTGCCCGACCCCGTGACCGCGATGTTTGATATGCCGTTGGAGTCCTTAGGTGTGTAAGTCGCGTGGATTTGGGCGCTCGACACCGTGCCGCTGGGACCCGTGTAAAGGCCGACGAAATAGGACTTTGCCTTGGCCTCGATCTCGGATTCCGAGATGGTGCCGTTGGTCAGATCCTTGGAGACCATCAGCGTTGCCGAATCGAGCGCGGCCTGCAGCGAGCTGCGCGCATGGACGGCGCGGCTATAATCCAGCGCGGCACCGACGAAGCCTAGGACCGGGATAAGCGCGATGGCGAAGATCACGGCGATGTTGCCTTGCTCGGCGCCGGCAAAACGGGCGAGCTGTCGACCGATACGGCTGACAACGGGCAGGCGAAACATGGCGATCCCCAAGATCTGTGATTTTGCCCGATTTGACGCTACGCGATTGAACGGCAGGTAAATGGGACCGTAGAAAACCGGAGATATCCCGCGAAACCGCCTCAACGGCCGGGTTCCTGGTCAAGATGTTCTAAACGGTCGAGGCGGAAATTTTTGTCAAATCGGTCTGGATTGATTAACCTTGGTCAGGATCGTCCGGACCGGGAATCGGGACTGCCTCGGCCATATCGGCCAGACCGTTGTACGCTTGCGGCGAGCCGGGGGCAGGCCCATATTCCCCATAATCGATCCGGGCCTGACCGGACCGGTTGGAAGCGGCGATCCAACAAGGCGGCGCGCCCGTGCAAAGCTCCGAAGACGGGGCAGCTCGGCTGACCGTCACTCGCTTCCGTGGGGAATTTGAACGCCTGAGCCATGCCGCACCTGACTTCCAGACCAGACCTGTCCGCGCCAGCCGCCGCCCACGCTCCTCGCATGAGCAATGACGAGAACCGTTCGGGCGGACCGACGGGTCCGAATACCTCTGTCATCACCAAGGTCAAACCGAAGACCAAACGGCCGAACCTGTATCGTGTGCTGATCCTGAACGACGACTACACGCCGATGGAATTCGTTGTCCATGTGCTGGAGAAGTTCTTCCAGAAGGACATCGAGGCCGCGACCAAGATCATGCTGCACGTCCATCATCACGGCATCGGCGAGTGCGGCGTGTTCACCTACGAGATCGCCGAGACCAAGGTGACCCAGGTGATGGACTTCGCCCGCAAGCACCAGCATCCGCTGCAATGCGTGATGGAGAAGAAATAATACGCCTCGCGGCGCGTTTCGCAGACGATCTTTGCGTATGTCGCGGTGTGATCGTCGCGTGATGCCTGCGCGATGTCCGTTTCGACCGACCAGCGTGCGAAAATCTGTCCACGCGCCGATCCCGCCCAAATCGGAACGGGTTTTGCATCGAAAATACCCCAGGCATGTCGCCGCCGAGTCGCGGAACCGGTCTTTCGCCGCGATCTTGTATAACTATATGTGACAAAGGTTGTTGTTGCCTGACCGGGTGATGGCGATCATGATGGTGGGGGCCATAGAGGACGCGAATGCCGACTTTTTCCCAAAGCCTTGAACAATCCCTGCATCGTGCACTGGCGATCGCAAACGAGCGTCATCACCAATACGCGACGCTCGAGCATCTTTTGCTCTCCTTGATCGACGACTCCGATGCAGCCGCCGTCATGCGCGCCTGTAGCGTCGATCTCGACAAGCTCCGCACGAGCCTCGTCAATTATCTTGAGACCGAATTCGAAAATCTGGTGACGGATGGCGCCGACGATGCCAAGCCGACCGCCGGTTTCCAGCGCGTGATCCAGCGCGCGGTGATCCACGTGCAGTCGTCCGGTCGCGAAGAGGTGACCGGCGCCAACGTGCTGATCGCGATCTTCGCCGAACGCGAGAGCCATGCCGCGTATTTCCTGCAAGAGCAGGACATGACGCGCTATGACGCCGTCAACTACATCAGCCATGGTATCGCCAAGCGGCCGGGCGTCTCCGAGGCGCGGCCGGTGCGCGGCGTCGACGAGGAGACCGAGGCCAAGGGCAACGAGGACGCCAAGAAGAAGGGCGAAGCGCTCGATACCTATTGCGTCAACCTCAACAAGAAGGCGCGCGACGGCAAGATCGATCCGGTGATCGGACGCAATTCCGAGATCAACCGCGCGATCCAGGTGCTGTGCCGCCGGCAGAAGAACAATCCGCTGTTCGTGGGCGAGGCCGGCGTCGGCAAGACTGCGATCGCGGAGGGCCTTGCCAAGCGCATCGTCGACAGCGAGGTGCCGGAGGTTCTTGCGGCTGCGACCGTGTTTTCGCTCGACATGGGCACGCTGCTCGCGGGCACGCGCTATCGCGGCGACTTCGAGGAGCGCCTGAAGCAGGTGCTGAAGGAGCTCGAAGCGCATCCCAACGCCATTCTGTTCATCGACGAGATCCACACCGTGATCGGTGCGGGCGCGACGTCGGGCGGGGCGATGGATGCGTCGAACCTGCTCAAGCCGGCGCTTGCCTCGGGCACGATCCGCTGCATGGGCTCGACCACCTACAAGGAATACCGCCAGCACTTCGAGAAGGACCGCGCGCTGGTGCGGCGCTTCCAGAAGATCGACATCAACGAGCCGACGGTCGAGGACGCGATCGCGATCCTCAAGGGGCTCAAGCCTTACTTCGAGGACTACCACCGGCTGAAGTACACCAATGAGGCGATCGAGGCCGCGGTGCAGCTCTCCTCGCGCTACATCCACGACCGCAAGCTGCCCGACAAGGCGATCGACGTGATCGACGAATCCGGCGCGGCGCAGATGCTGGTGGCCGAGAACAAGCGCAAGAAGACCATCGGCATCAAGGAGATCGAGACCACGATCGCGTCGATGGCGCGGATCCCGCCGAAGAGCGTGTCGAAGGACGATGCCGAGGTGCTGAAGCATCTCGAGCAGACGCTGAAACGCACCGTGTTCGGCCAGGACAAGGCGATCGAGTCGCTCGCCGCATCGATCAAGCTGGCGCGTGCCGGCTTGCGCGAGCCGGAGAAGCCGATCGGCTGCTACCTGTTCTCGGGTCCGACCGGCGTCGGCAAGACCGAAGTGGCAAAGCAGCTCGCGGCCTCGCTCGGCGTCGAGTTGTTGCGCTTCGACATGTCCGAATACATGGAGCGGCACACCGTGTCGCGCCTGATCGGCGCGCCTCCCGGCTATGTCGGCTTCGACCAGGGCGGCCTGCTCACCGACGGCGTCGACCAGCATCCGCATTGCGTGGTGCTGCTCGACGAAATCGAGAAGGCGCATCCCGACCTCTACAACGTGCTGCTCCAGATCATGGATCACGGCCGGCTCACCGACCATAACGGCAAGCAGGTCAACTTCCGCAACGTGATCCTGATCATGACCACGAATGCGGGCGCGGCGGATCTCGCCAAGCAGGCGTTCGGCTTCACCCGCTCGAAGCGGGAAGGCGACGACCATGAGGCGATCAACCGGCAGTTCGCGCCGGAATTCCGCAACCGTCTCGACGCCGTCGTCTCGTTCGGCCATCTCAGCGTCGAGGTGATCGGCACCGTCGTGGAGAAGTTCGTACTCCAGCTCGAGGCACAGCTCGGCGACCGCGACGTCACCATCGAACTGTCCGAACCCGCCAAGACCTGGCTGGTCCAGCATGGTTACGACGAGCAGATGGGTGCACGTCCCATGGCCCGCGTGATCCAGGAGCACATCAAGAAGCCGCTGGCCGACGAGGTGCTGTTCGGCAAGCTGAAGGGCGGCGGCCACGTCCGCGTCGTCCTGGTCAAAGAGGAGGCCGACGAGAGCAAGGACAAGATCGGCTTCGAGTTCCTCGACGGCCCGGTCACGCCGAAGCAGGAGAAGCTGCCCGGCACCCGCAAGCGTCCGCCGGGCAAGTCCAAGCCGGGCGGCGGTTCCGGCGGCTCGAAGGGGCCGACCTCGAAGGGGCCGCTGGTCAAGGCTTGATCGCGAGAGTCTTGAATTGAAAGGGCCGGCTGAAAAGCCGGCCTTTTTGTTCGGAAAACCTGTGCGGTGTCCCGCTAATCGCCGCGCAGGCGCTGGTCATCTTGCACGCGCACGTGCTCGGCGCCGCGCGCGCCGGTGGGCGACAGCCGCAGCATGCTCAACACAGCGCCGCAGAGCGCGAAACCAACGCCGGTGAGCAGCGCGATCCTGGTTCCCTCCAGTGGATAGCGGCCGAGGAACAGCGCCACCAGCGCCGCGCCCGTGGTCTGGCCGAGCAGCCGTGCCGTGCCCAGCATGCCGCTGGCGCCGCCGGCACGCTCGCGCGGGGCGGCGGCGATCATGGTGCGGTTGTTGGGCGTCTGGAACAGGCCGAACCCGGCGCCGGCCAGCGCCATGCGCCAGATCACGTCGAACGGCGTCGGGCTTGCGGGCAGGAAGGCGAGCGCGCCGAGGCCGCAGGCGAATAACGTGAGCCCGATGCCGCCGAGCAGGCCGGCCGGATAATGCTCGACCAGGCGGCCGGCGAGCGGGGCCGCAAACGCCACCGCGATCGGCCATGGCGTGATCAAGAGGCCCATATGCACGGCCGAATAGCCGAAGCGGCTCTGGAGGTAGAAGGGGATCGCGACGAAGGCCAGCATCTGTCCGCAGAACGAGGCGATCGAGGTCGCAATCGACAGCGCGAACACCGGGATGCGCAACAGGTCGACCGGCAAGAGCGGCGAAGTCACGTGAGTTTCGCGATAGATCAGCAGCGCGCCTGCGATGATGGCGATTGCGAATTGAACGAGACAGGTGATAGCGGCCTCGCCATGACCGACGCTATCGACGGCCGCGATGCCGACGCCGAAGGTGATCGCGGACAGCCCGGCGCTCTGCCAGTCGAAGGAATGGCTGGCGAGGCTGGTGTGCGGCAGGCTGCGCAAGCCGAGCACCAGCGTCACCGCGCCGAGCGGGACGTTGATGGCGAACAGCCAGGGCCAGCTTCCGACCGCCAGGATGCCCGCGGCAAGCGTCGGCCCGACCGCGGCCGAGAAGGCGACGACGAGCGCGTTGATCCCGATGCCGCGGCCGAGCTGGCTGCGCGGATAGGTGAAGCGCACCAGCGCCGCGTTGACGCTCATGATGCCGGCTGCGCCGAAGCCCTGGATGATGCGGGCGATCGTCAGCATCGGCAGCGTATGTGCCAACGCGCAGAAGGCGGATGCCAGCGTAAACAGTACGAGCCCGGCCAGATAAACGCGGCGATAGCCGACGATCTCGCCGAGGGAAGCGAGCGGCAAGAGCGAGATCGTGATCGCGAGCTGATAACCGTTGACGATCCAGATCGAGAAGGCCGGGCTTGCATCGAGGTCGGCCGCGATCGTGGGCAAAGCCACATTGGCGATGGCGCTATCGACCACCGCCATGATGATGCCGAGCGCAATCGTCAGCACCGCCCGGCTGCGCTGGGGCTGCGGCAGGCCGTCGGCATGCTCGATCGGGGCGAGCTTGGTTAGGGCCGTGATTCATCTCCGGATTAGAAATTGCAGGATGGATCGCAACCCGGCAGGACACGGACAGTTCCTGTGCGGGAAGCTGTCCTTCCGGCACAGGAAAATGGGCCGGGACCGCTTTCGAGGGGGCTGAGGCGCCCAGCGGCCGGGCAATTGACCGTCTCTACACCGCCGGCGGATTGCGATCGGTGAAGGTCGTGCGCTGGTGCCAGTACGGATAGGGCAGCGTCACTTTGCTGGCCGCATCGAGCTTTCCAATCTGGTCCTTGGTCAGCGACCAGCCGACCGCGCCGAGATTTTCGCGCAACTGTGCCTCGTTGCGCGCGCCGATGATCAGCGTCGAGACCGTCGGACGCTGCAGCAGCCAGTTCAGCGCAATTTGCGAGACGCTCTTGCCCGTTTCCTTCGCGACCTCGTCGATCGCGTCCACGACCCGATAGACGTGCTCGTCCGGCACGGGCGGTCCGAAATCGGCCGTCTTGGGCAGGCGGCTCACTTCGGGCTTTGGCTGGCCCCGGCGGATCTTTCCGGTGAGACGTCCCCACCCGAGGGGCGACCAGATCACCGCGCCGAGCCCCTGGTCCAGGCCGAGCGGCATCAGCTCCCATTCGTAGTCGCGCCCGATCAATGAATAGTACGTTTGATTGGCGACATAGCGCGGGAAGCCGTGCTTGTCGGCAACGGAGAGCGCCTTCATCAGGTGCCAGCCCGAAAAGTTCGAGACGCCGACATAGCGGATCTTGCCGGCGCGCACGAGCACATCGAGGGTCGCAAGCACCTCTTCAGGCGGGGTGAACGCGTCGAAGCCATGGAGCTGAAACAGGTCGATATAGTCGGTGCCGAGCCGGTTCAGCGAAGCATCGACGGCGGCGAGCAGATGCTGCCGTGAGGAGCCGATGTCGTTGGGCCCGTCGCCGAAGCGGAACGTTGCCTTGGTCGAGACCAGAACCTTGTCGCGGCGGCCTTTGATGGCCTCGCCAAGAACGCGCTCGGACTCGCCGAGCGAATAGACATCGGCGGTGTCGAACATCGATACGCCGGCATCGAGGCAGATGTCCAGAAGGCGGCGCGCTTCGGTCGCGTCAGTCGTCCCCCATGCCGCGAGGCGACCGACGCCGCCGAAGGTGCCGGTACCCAGGCTCAAGCGGGCACCATGAGGCCTGACCGGCCCAAGCGTCGGTATTCCATCGATAGGCTCCTCGGCTGGCCGCGGATTGATCTCTGCGACCTTAGTGCCGAATGGTAATTCAAGCAGGCGCCGCGTCCTATTACGCGCTCACATACCGGCCTTGCTTCGGAGCTAGTCGTGCAGGAGCATGTCGTCGAATGCCGTGTCGGCAACGTGCGGGCCGATCGTTCCTGCGGAAGGCTGCGTTTCGATCCGTGTTGCGGATGAGGGAAAACAGGCGGGATCGCTGTCGCGCACCTGCCGCGGCAGGAGCGTCAGGCCCCAGCCGGTCAGGACCAGCACCGCGAGTCGGATCGCGATCACGCCCAGCAACAGCTCCGATCCGCTTATCGTCGCGTGAGTCCTCATGCGCGCCAGACTGGTGCAGGCTGCCGGATCTGGCAATCTGGAATTGCCGAGCATTGCCTTCGCCCGGAGCGAAGGCTCCAGGTGATGGCTGACTGGAATGGATGTCAATGCCGCAACTGGCTCTGTCTGAAGTCGCGCGGCGACATCCCGAAATGCTCGCGAAAGACGCGGCCGAAATGCGAGAGATCGTTGAAACCCCAGGCGAAGGCGATCTCGCTGATGTGGCGGTGGACGAGCACGGGCGAGGCGAGATCGCGCTTGCACTGAGCGAGGCGCTCGGCCAGCACGTAGCGCTGGAACGAGGTATCCTCGTCGGCGAGGAGATCGTTCACGTAGCGCGGCGAGATACCGAGCGCGGCGGCGGTCTCCGACAGCGACAGGTCGGGATCGGCGAGGTGGCCGCGGATATGCGCCTTCAGCCGGTAGAGCAGGGCGGAGCGATGGGTCGAGGACGGCAGCGATGTCGTGCCGAGCCGTTCGCTGAGCGCCAATGCCAGGAGATCGACTGCCTGCTCCGACAGCGCGGCGGCGTTGTTCGGCGTGAGCCGGTCCGCGCTCTGGCAAAGCTTGAAGATGAATTCGCAGGTGAGCCGTTCGAGCGGAACATCGGCGCCGAACGATATCGCGGTCAGCGCCTCGGTGCCGTCCAGACGCCGCCGTAACATTTCGCGCGGTACTTTGAAGATCGTCTGCGTGAAGGTGTCGTTGAACTTCAGCTCGTAGGGACGCGTGGTGTCATAGAGCGCGAACTCGCCGGGATGGACCACGGTCTCGCGGCCGTCCTGCACCACGCCTCCGTCGCCGCGATTGCCGAGCGCGACCAGGACAAAATCCTGATCCGAACGCGCGATGCGGGAAGGCGTCCGAAACACGTGCTGGCGGTCGGAGCAGACCTCGGAGCACACGGCCTTGCCGAGTGGCGCCTGTGTGACCGAGCCGCGAAAGGCGCTGCCGAGGTCGGACTTGCAGTCGAGCCCGACGAAGACGTCGCAGACGATCTCCTGCCACAGAGCCAGCCGCCGGTAGCCGGGGCTGCCGTCCGTCGTGAACTGGATTGGCATCTGAACAGCCTCCCTTTCACATCCTGCAAACCGCATATCGGCGCAGATCAGCCTGACCGAAGGCAAGTCCTGTACCGGTCGCAATTCCGCGCAGTCGAGTTTTTGTTCCACTGCGGTCGAGCGCCCGGCCGCGCGGCTTGGCCAAATAGAGTGCATCGGACGTGGCTTCCGATCAACCGGCAATGGAGGCGGCAATGGGCATCGAACATCCGAAATACAAGGTCGCGGTGGTGCAGGCGGCGCCTGCCTGGCTCGATCTCGACGCGTCGATCGACAAGTCGGTCGCGCTGATCAGGGACGCCGCCGAGAAGGGCGCCAAGCTGATCGCCTTTCCCGAGGCCTTCATCCCCGGCTACCCCTGGCATATCTGGATGGATTCGCCGGCCTGGGCGATCGGCCGCGGCTTCGTGCAGCGCTATTTCGACAATTCGTTGTCCTATGACAGTCCGCAGGCCGAGAAGCTGCGCGATGCCGTGCGGAAAGCGAAGCTGACCGCCGTGATCGGCCTGTCCGAGCGCGACGGCGGCAGTCTTTATCTGGCGCAATGGCTGATCGGGCCGGATGGCGAGACCATCGCAAAACGCCGCAAGCTGCGGCCGACGCATGCCGAGCGCACGGTCTATGGTGAGGGTGACGGCAGCGATCTCGCTGTCCACGCCCGGCCCGACATCGGCCGTATCGGCGCGCTGTGCTGCTGGGAACATCTCCAGCCGCTGTCGAAATACGCCATGTACGCCCAGAACGAGCAGGTGCATGTCGCGGCCTGGCCGAGCTTCTCGCTCTACGATCCCTTTGCACCGGCGCTCGGCGCCGAGGTCAACAATGCCGCCTCGCGCGTCTATGCCGTGGAAGGCTCCTGCTTCGTGCTCGCGCCTTGCGCGACGGTGTCGCAGGCCATGATTGACGAACTCTGCGACCGGCCGGACAAGAATGCGTTGCTGCATGTCGGTGGCGGGTTCGCCGCGATCTACGGCCCTGACGGCAGCCAGATCGGCGACAGGCTGGCGCCGGACCAGGAGGGGCTGCTGATTGCCGAGATCGATCTCGGCGCCATCGGCGTCGCCAAGAATGCGGCCGATCCCGCCGGGCACTATTCGCGTCCCGACGTGACGCGGCTGCTGCTCAACAAGAAGCGGTACCAGCGTGTCGAGCAGTTCGCGTTGCCGGCCGACACCGTCGAGCCGACGGATATCGCAGCGGCGGCGAGCTGATCGCCGGGATCGAGGGGAGGGTACGATGATGGAATCCGCAATTCCTCTGCATCTCGAGACCCAGCGCACGCGCCACAAGCGCGTGCCGGACGACTACCAGCCGCCATACCCGTCGTTCGTGGCGCGCTACAAGCCCGCCGTGAGCCGGGTCGTGATGGGCTATTTCGGTGTGCAGTATCGCGGCGCCGCGCCGACGGCTGCGACGGCGGCACTTGCGGAAATCGCGGCGCGGTTCGCTGCCGAGCGCGGGCCTTCGCATTGGGACCGCGCCCGCTACATCGACCAAGCCGGCTACGAGAACGTCGTCTCGGTTGCCTATTGGGACGACGTTGCGCGCTTCGGCACCTGGTTTGCACCGGTGCGCGAGGCCTGGACCGGCAAGGGGCGAGAGGACATCGCCACCTTCGTCGAGGTGCTGCGTCCTGCGCTCGCGCGGCACGAGACGCTGTTTTCCTCGCTCGAACGGCCCGAGGGCGTCGCCGCAATCGCCGATGGATTGAGCGGCGAGGTGCAGGAGCACGCCTATTGGGGCGGCATGCGCGACCGTATCCCGCTGTCTCAGACCGATCCGATGACGCCGGGCGACGATCCCGAGCTGATCCGCGACGGCGCGCGGCTTCGGGTCAAGGCGCACGACAATCTCTGCCTGATCCGCTCCGGGCAGGATTGGAGCGATACCGAGGCCTCGGAGCGAAAGCTCTACCTTGACGACGTCGAACCGCTGCTGCGCGAGGGCATGGATTTTCTGCGCGACGACGGGCTTGCCATCGGATGCTACGCCAATCGTTACATGCAGGTGCTCTCGGCTGACGGCAAAGTGAGCGAAAAATCTTACGGCCAGAGCTGGTGGAAGAGCCTCGCTGCACTGGAACGCTGGGCGGAGTCGCATCCGACCCATGTCAAGATCTTCGGCGCGGCGATGAAGTACCTGTCGACGCTCGGCCCATCGGCAAAGCTACGGCTCTATCACGAGGTGACGGTGGCGACTGCGGATGAGCAGTTCTTCGAATATCTGAACTGCCATTCGAAGACCGGCATGCTGGCGGCGGTCGAGACCGTCGGCGCCTCATAAATCAAGCTGCGCAATGCCCGAGCAGCTCGGGATGCGCGGCGCAGATGTGATGTGCGCCGGCTTCCTTGAGCTCGGCCTCGCTGCCGTAGCCATAGAGCACGCCGATTGCGGTCATGCCGTTGGTGCGGGCACCGATCACGTCGTGGCTGCGGTCGCCGATCATGATCGCGCTGCCGGGATCGACCTTCGCCTCGTCGAGCGCGTAGCGCAGCAGGTCGCGCTTGTCGACACGCGTGCCGTCGAGTTCGGAGCCGAACACGCGCTCGAAATACGGCTTCAGGCCGAAATGATCGACGATGCGGATGGCGTAGACCGCGGGCTTGCTGGTCGCCACGAACATGCGCGGCGTCGTCGCGGCAAGCGTTGCCAGCGTGTCCATGATGCCGGCATAGGCCTCGTTCTCGAACAGGCCGACATCGCTGAAGCGCTCGCGATAGAGCAGCAGCGCCCGGTCGGCGAGTTCCTCGCTGCCCGTGAGCTTCTTCAGGCTGGCATGCAACGGCGGGCCGATGCACCAGGTAAGCTCGTCCTCGCTCGGGACTGCGACGCCCAGCCGCTCCAGCGCGTACTGGATCGAGCGCGTGATACCGGGCTTGGGGTTGGTGAGCGTGCCGTCGAGATCAAAGAAGATTGTCGCCATGCGCCTCGGTCCGCGGTTGATCCCGCCCCGTTGCTAGTTGGATCGGCTTTCAAGTCAAGACCCGATGCGTCATTGCTGCCGGGCCCATTCGACGAGCGCAGCGGCGTCCGTGCCGGCCCGTGCCTCCCAATCGGTGATTGCAGGCGTTGCCGCCTTTCGGAGCGCGGCGACGAGGGATGGCGGCGCAGGTTCGGCGATGCGGACGCTATTGTCGCGCATGCGCGCATGATTTTCGGAGGTGCGATGGGTCAATAGCGCGAATTGGCTTTGCTCGGTCTCGGCCGCCGCGGCCAGCACCTCGCGCTGCATCGGCTCGGACAGTTCGGCAAGTGCGTCGCTGCGGACGAAGGCGATCGAGACCGGCATCGCGTAGTTGATGGCTGTAAAGTAGGGCAGGAAGTCCCAGAGTTTGCGTCCCGCGCCGCCGTCGCCGGAGGTGAGGAACGCATTCAGCCGGTGCTCCCTGAGTCCGGCGAGCGCCGCGTCCATCGGCAGGAACTGTGCATTCGCGCCGGCCGCACGCATGACCTCGCTGGAATTGGCGTCATAGGCTCGCAAGTTCAGTTTCGGCAGGTCGTCGGCGCCTTCGAGCGCATGGTCCGACCAGAGGCCCGTGGCCGGCCAGATCGTGACATAGAGCAGCTTGAGGCCGCGCGCCGCGAGCGCCTTTTCGTAGAGCGGGCGCGCCCGCAGATTGGTGGCGCGGGCGAGGTCGGCCGATTGCACCAGGAAGGGCAGGGTGGACAGTCCGAGTACCGGGTCGAGGCCCGAAAGCGCGCCCGCGAAGGCATCGCCGCCAGCGATCCGGCCATCCAGCGCGGCGCGCGGCATCTCGCCCGAGCTGATCTTGAGGTCGTTGTCGAACGCGTTGGCCACGCTCACGAAACCGTTTGTGCGCGCCGCGACGCGATCGGCGAAGGTGGTGAGCCCGATCCCGGAGATGTTATTCTCTGGGTATTCCGTGGTCATCCGCCAAGTGACTTGAGACACGACTTGAGACGTGACTTGAGACGTGACTTGAGACGTGACTTGCGGGTTCACTTGCGCGGCGGCCGGCGCGACGCTCAGGAGAAGAGCGACAACGGCAAGGAAGGCGTGGATCCGTTTGGCGGGGTGACGCATTGGGTGAGGCAGGTCAGGCAGCATATTGGCAACTCGCATAATCATGGCACGATGCCACAATCTGGCAGATCATCTTGTTGCATGCCGCACCGGCGGGCGCCATCGTCATGCCTGCACGCGATGGATGCAGATTGCATCGCGCATCATCACCGCGCTGCTTGTCTCGGTGACACAGGCGGCGGCGTGGGACAGCTCGCCTGCAAAGACTGACGTCGCCGTGCCGAGCGTCGAACAGCTCGCGACGTCGCCGGCGAAGCCTGCCGATGCGCGCGAGAGCGACACGCGGGAGTCGATCTGCCTGATCATCGAGGCCGCCGCGCGGGATGCCAATCTGCCGCTGGAATTCTTTGCCCGCGTGATCTGGCAGGAGAGCCGCTTTCAGACTGATGCGGTGGGCCCGGTGACGCGCAGCGGCGAACGCGCGCAGGGGATCGCACAGTTCATGCCGGGCACTGCGAACGAGCGCGGGCTGCTCAACCCCTTCAATCCGGTGCAGGCGCTGCCGAAGTCGGCGGAGTTTCTGAACGAGCTGCGCAACCAGTTCGGCAATCTCGGACTTGCTGCCGCGGCCTATAATGCCGGGCCGCGACGGGTGCAGGAATGGCTTGCCGGCACCGGCGGCATGCCGGAGCAGACGCGCAACTATGTTCTCGCCATCACCGGCGCAACCGTCGAGGCGTGGGCCAAGGCAGGCAGCACGGGCAAGGGGCCGTCAAGCGCCCCGCCGACGAGCTGCCGCGACCTCATGGCGCTTCTGAAGCGCGCGCCGAATGCCTTCGTCGCCGAGCTCGAACAGCATGTGGAGCTGGCTGCCGCAAAGGTCTGGGGCGTGCAGCTCGCCGCCGGATTCGACCGCAACAGGGCGCTGGCAATGTATTCGCGCGCCGTCACGCGGCTGAACACCGTGATCGGCGATCGCGATCCGAGCCTGCTAAGCTCGGTGATGCGCAGCCGCGGTACGCGCGCATTTTATCAGGTGCGCATAGGTGCCGATACGCGCAGCGAGGCAGATGATCTCTGCAACCGCATCCGCAAGGCGGGCGGTGCCTGCTTCGTGCTGAAGAACAGGGGTGTGAGCGGGTAGGGGGCGTCTGTGTCTCCTCTTGTCATTCCGGGGCGCGCCTCCTTGGGCGCGAGCCCGGAATCCATTGGACCGCGGGGACGGCTGCATGATGGATTCTCAGATGCGCAATTGCGCATCATAGCTCGCGACTTCGTCGCGCCCGGAATGACGGGGATAGTGTTGGCGCGCGCATGCCAGCCCCGCCTCGCGCTTCCTTGACGCCAGCGGCCACATTGCCCGTTATGCGGCCACGATTTCGTAACTCTAGCCGAACCTCCCGTGGCGCTTCCTCCACTCGATTCACCTCAATGGCAAAGTCCCTGGCGCGCCTTTGCGTGGGGGCTGCGCTCGATCACGCAGACGATCCTCACCGTCGTGCTGTTCGTGACCTATCTCGGCATCGGCGCGCTCGCCCACGACAGCCATTTCAGCCTGGCCTGGGCGCTCGCCTCGACGTTGTTCGTCTGGGCCGGTCCAGCGCAGATCATTCTGATCACCACGCTCGGCTCCGGCGCCACCATCATTCAGTCGGCGGTCGCGGTAACCGTCAGCGCCATCCGCCTGTTTCCGATGGTGGTGTCGGTCTTGCCGCTGATGCGCACGCCGACGACGAAACGGCGCGAGATGATCTTTGCTGCCCATCTCACAGCCGTGACGCTCTGGGTCGAATGCCATCGCTTCCTGCCGCAGGTGCCGCGCGAGCGGCGCATCGCCTTCGTCCATGGGCTCGGCTGCGGCCTCGTCTCGGTGTGCCTCACCGCCAACACGGTTGGCTATTTCCTCGCCGCCAATCTCACGCAGACGCTGGGTGCCGCGATCCTGCTGCTGACGCCGCTGTCCTTTCTGTTCTCGACCGCGCGCAACAGCCGCGAGGTCGCCGACGTCGTCGCGCTGACGCTCGGGATTTTGCTTTATCCGCTGGCCGCGAAGATGAACTCCGGCCTCGACATCCTCGTCAGCGGCCTCGTGGCGGGTACGATCGCGTATGGCGTGCATTGGTGGCGGGAGGTGCGCGCATGAGCTTTGCGCAGCTCATCGGCGACTGGCATGCGCTGGCGGTGCTGTTCGTCGCAGGCGTCGTTCCGAACCAGATATGGCGCATGCTGGGCCTGTGGTTCGGCGGTGGCATCGATGAGGGCTCAGAGCTCCTGGTCTGGGTGAGGGCGGTCGCCACCGCCATCCTGGCCGGCGTCATCGCCCAGATCGTGGTCGAGCCGCCGGGGGCGCTTGCCAGCGTGCCTGATGTCCTGCGCTACGGCGCGGTCGGCGCAGGCCTCGTCGTCTTCCTGCTGACCGGCCGCTCGATCTTTGCAGGCGTGGTGACCGGCGAAGTCTTCATGCTGGCCGGCAAGTGGTGGTTGGGCTAAAACCATCGGCGAACAGCAAGGAACTGGAAATATGGTTCGCGAAAACGAGCTCCGCGAGGGCGAGGTCGCCATCGAGCTGCCGTCGACGGAGGATGCTGGCCTCGTCTTCATCGGCCGCATCCGCACGCCCTGGACCTCGCGGATGGAGACGCCGCGCCAGGGCCGCGCCGACGGCCCGATATGCCGCCTCGAGATCTTCGAGCCGTTCGTGGCGGCCATCAAGGGCGTCGATTTCTACAGCAATCTCGAAGTGCTCTACTGGCTCGACAAGTCGCGCCGCGACATCGTCCTGCAAAGCCCGAAGAACAACGAGAAGACCCGCGGCACGTTCTCGCTGCGCTCACCGGTCCGGCCCAACCCGATCGGCACCTCGATCGTCAAGCTCGTCGGCATCGAGGGCAATGCCATTCTCGTGCGCGGGCTCGACTGCATCGACAACACGCCGCTGATCGACATCAAGCCGGATCGTTGCGAATTCACGCCGCTGGCCGCGCCGCAGGCGGGTGATTTTCAGGCGGAGTGAAGCCTCTCCTCCGTCATTGCGAGGAGCCTTTGCGACCAAGCAATCCAGACTGTTGCTCGCAGTGACGAGCGGAGAGAGCTAGCCCGCCTTCAGCGCCGCGATCAGCTTGGCCGCGTTCTCTTCCAGCATCTTGACGTCTTCCTTGCGGCTGGCGGGCGGCAGCATGGCCACGCCGTCGTGGCGCGGCATCACGTGCATGTGGAGATGAAACACCACCTGTCCGCCGGCGGGTTCGTTGAACTGTTGCACGGTGATGCCATCGGCCTCGAACGCTTTCATCGCCGCGGCCGCGATCTTGTGCGCGCCGCGGGCGACATGGGCGTAGTCGTCGGGCTTGATGTCGAGGATGTTGCGGGCAGGGGCCTTCGGGATCACCAGCGTGTGGCCCGATACCCGCGGCATGATATCGAGGAAGGCGAACACGTGTTCGTCCTCATAGACCTTGTGGCAGGGAAACTCGCCGCGCAGGATCTTTGCGAAGATGTTGTTGGGGTCGTAGGCGGTCATGGCGGCTCCTCGAATTTTTTCGCTTACTGTCACCAGCCGCAGCAGGCCGTCAAGGCGCCTCGTCGACGCCTTTCCGGAACGGGCCGAGCTCGGCGAGCTCCCGTCCGGCCTCGGCGACATAGGCGCGCTCGCGCTTGAGGTAATCGTCGATGGCGCGGCGCAGGCCCGGATCGGCGATGAAGTGGGCGGAATGGGTCGTCCGCGGCAGGTAGCCGCGCGCGATCTTGTGCTCGCCCTGCGCGCCGGCCTCGACATTATTGAGGCCGTGTTTGATCGCGAAGTCGATCGCCTGGTAATAGCAGACCTCGAAATGCAGGAACGGATGATGCTCGACCGCGCCCCAGTTGCGGCCGAACAGCGTGTCCGAGCCGATGAAGTTGATTGCGCCCGCAATCCAGCGGCCGTTGCGCCGGGCCATCACCAGCAGCACGTCGTGGCTCATGGTCTCGCCGATCAGCGAGAAGAATTCGCGCGTAAGATAGGGACGGCCCCATTTGCGCGAGCCCGTCTCAGTGTAGAATGCGAAGAAGGCATCCCAGGCATCCTCGGTGATGTCTTTGCCCGTGAGCCAGTGGATGGTGATGCCAGGGGCGAGCGCGTCGCGCCGCTCGCGCTTGATCGACTTGCGGTGGCGCGAATTGAGCGTCGCCAGGAAATCATCGAAACTCGCAAAGCCGTCGTTCTGCCAGTGGAACTGTTGGTCGGTGCGCTGGAGGAAGCCATGCCCGGCAAGCAGTTTCCACTCCGCCTCGCGCGCGAAAGTGACGTGCACCGAGGAGGCCTTGCTAACGCCGCACAGCGCCACCAGGCCGCTCGCCAGCGCCTCCGTGACGCGCTCCCGGTCGACGCCGTCGCGAACCAGAAGCCGCGGTCCCGTCGCGGGCGTGAAGGGAACCGAGACCTGGAGTTTCGGATAATAGCGTCCGCCGGCGCGCTCATAGGCGTCCGCCCAGCCGCGGTCGAAAACGTATTCGCCTTGCGAGTGCGATTTCAGATAGCAGGGCACGACCCCGACGACGCGGCCATCGAGCTTGGCCACGAGATGCCGGGGTCCCCAGCCGGTGCGCAATGTGGCTGAACCCGATTTCTCAACGGCGGAAAGAAATGCGTGCGAGACGAAAGGGTTATAGGCGGGTTTTGAGAAGCCCAGGGAATCGCCTGGAAGCCCGGATGAGGTTCCCCTGCCATGTCCGTTGCAGGCCTTGTCGGGATTGGCGCAGGCGTCCCAATCCTCAGCAGGCACCTCGCGAACGGAAGGTACGGCCTCGAGCGTGATTTCAGATGATGCCATCGTGCCCAAGATCGTGCATTGCAGCAGCGACTTCAAGAGTGCGGAACATCAGCCTACGGTGCGAATCCCTCAAAAATCATCTGATCAGCATATTGCCGAACCCGCGTCCGCTGCTCCGGCGTGCGCACGGTCCAGCCGAGCAGAGCGCAGCCGAACACATTGCGGGCGATCCAGGGGGCGGGGGCCGGCAGGTCGTCGACCCTGAAGGCGACGAAATGCGGCCGGGTCTGAAAACCGTGGCGCAAGTACAGCATGCTGTCGCGCTGCCCCTCGGTCAGTTTCGCCCAGTACTCGTCCTCATAGGTCCGCTGCGCAACGATGCCGCGCGGGCGGGAGGGCAACAGTTCGCGCAGCGCCAGCACCTGGTCGGGATCGAAGGACATGCCGACGGCAGGCCCGTCATAGGACGCCAGCACCTCGGCCATCCGCTTCACCAGCTGGCGGTCGCCGCGAAAATGGCTCTTCACCTCGATCACCAGCGGCACGCGGCCGGCGACCATGGCGCAGAGGTCGGACAGCGACATCATCCGCTCGTCCGTATCCCTGAACTTGACTGCCTTCAGCTCGGCTGCGGTCTTCGAGATTACGTCGCCGGCGGCCTCGGTGAGGCGGCCGAGCGCATGGTCGTGATGCACCATGGCCTCGCCGTCGGCGGAAAGCTGGATGTCGACCTCGATCGAGAAATTGCCCGCGATCGCAGCCTGCACCGCGCCCGGCATGTTCTCGACGATGCCGCGGGAAATGTCGTGCAGGCCGCGATGGGCGACCGGCCGGGCTGTCAGCCAATCAGGTGCACGCATTCGCGTCAGGCGACCTCGAACACGCCTTCGACCTCGACCGCCGCATCCGCGGGCAGCGAGGCGACACCGACGGTGGTGCGGGCATGGCGGCCCTTGTCGCCGAAGGCGGCAACCATCAGGTCGGAGGCGCCGTTGAGGACCTTCGGCCCGTCCAGGAAGTCCGGCGCCGAGTTGATGAAGCCGCCGAGGCGCACCACGCGCACGACCTTGTCGAGGTCGCCGAGCGCCGCCTTGACCTGGGCCAGCAGGTTGACGGCGCAGCCGCGCGCCGCCGCGGCACCTTCTTCGATCGAAACGCCGGCACCGAGCTTACCCTTGGCGATCAGCTTGCCGGCGGGATCGAAGCAGACCTGGCCGGAGACGAACAGCAGGTTACCGGTGCGCACGAACGGCACGTAATTGGCGACGGGGGTGGGAGCCTCGTGCAGCTTGATGCCCTGTTCCGTCAGCTTCTGCTCGACCGTGCCCGCCATGTTCGACCTCGTTGTGCAAAATTCATCCGCCCTGGCGCGTCCGTTTGGAGGCCGGGCGCGCCCTGTTTCGCCCATCGTGCCGCCACATGCAAGCAACCGGAGGGGGCTGTATTTTGTTGAGGCTAGGCAGGAGGTTCAACGCGAGGGCCGCAACTTTACGTGAAACGGCCTCAGTTGCGACGCAATGGAACGGTCATTAAAATGACGAATCTGCGCTTTCCCCAGGGACCAGACATGGTGCACCTTTTCCGGACTTCGCTCGGTGTGGTGGCGCTCGCGGCGGCCGCTTGCGGCTTTTGCGGTGGAGCGCGGGCCGCCAATGCTCCGTTCCTCGCGCATCAGGCGCTCTATGATTTGAGCCTGGTCAAATCGCGCTCCAATTCGGTCAACGCCGCGCGTGGCCGCATCCTCTACAACTTCACCGGAAGCTCGTGCGAGGGCTACACCTCTGAATTCCGCCAGGTCTCCGAGCTCGACAGCGGCGAGGGCAAGGTCACGCTCAGCGACCTCCGCTCCAATTCCTGGGAGGACGCCGGCGGCAAAAGCTACCGCTTCAAAATCGAGACGCGGATGAACGAGGCCGACGCCGGCCGGGTCGACGGTTCGGCGGAGCGGGACGGCGACCACATCAATGTCAAGCTGAAGCTGCCGGCGCCGAAGAGCTTCACCCTCGACGGCAAGATCGTGTTTCCGACCGAGCAGATCCAGCGCATCATTGCCGCCGCCAAGGACGGCAAATCGCTGCTAGAGCTATCGGTCTATGACGGCTCCGACGACGGCCAGAAGGTCTACAATACGCTGACCGTGATCGGTCAGCCGATTCCCGCCGAGCGCGCCACCTCGTCCGACCCATCGACCACGGACGAGCACATGAGGCCGCTGAAGCGCTGGCCGGTCACCGTCAGCTATTTCGACCGCGATGCCCAGCAGAAGGAAGGCGAGCAGACGCCGGTGTATGCGATGGCCTTCGAGCTCTACGAAAACGGCGTCTCGCGCCAGCTCGTGCTCGATTACAACGATTTTGTGATCTCCGGCGCGATGGGCAAGTTCGACGTGAAGGACAGCAAGCCCTGTAATTGAGGGCGTGTTCTCGCATCTAGCCCTCAGCTTCGTCTCCCGCTACGCTCCCTCGCAACCACAAACCTCCGGGAGTCAGCCTCATGCCCAAGCTCGACCATCTCCGCCCCAGCGGCCTGCATCACAATCCCGCCTACTCCCACGTCGTCGCCGCCACCGGTGCGCGCACCATCTACATCTCGGGCCAGGTGTCGGTGGACGAGGAAGGACGGATCGTCGGCGAAGGCGACATTGCCGCGCAGACCACGCAGGTGATGCAGAATCTCGGCCACGCGCTGAAGGCGGCCGGCGCGAGCTACGCCAATATCGTCAAGATCACGACCTTCGTCGTCGGCTACAAGCCGGAGCTGCGCCCGATCATCGGCAAGGCCCGCTCGGTCTTCTTCGAAGGGATGGAGCCGCCCGCAAGCACGCTCGTCGGCGTCTCCGCGCTCGCCGCGCCGGAATGGCTGATCGAGATCGAGGCGATCGCGGTCGCGGATTGAGGTGTTTCCCGCAGCCCGGATGGAGCGAAGCGAAATCCGGGGCAGTATATCTGCAGCGACCGGTTTCCCGGATTGCGCTGCGCTCCATCCGGGCTACGAGTGCTTCGCAATGACGATATTGAATGGTTGCGCGCAATGTCTCTCCGACATCGTAAAGAACGCTCCATCACTCCTGCGTCTTCTCCGGCCCGTCATATGCAATTCCGCGAATGACGGCACCACTGCCGAACTTCTTCCGCAAACTGTCCACCGCTCGCTCGGCGTGAGCGGCGCGGCGGTCGAGCATGTCGGTGTCGTCGGCAGGCGAGCCTTCGCGCAGCGCGCTGACGCCGGCGCCCATCAGGCGGAAGGCGGTGCCGTCGATCTCCTTCGCCAGCATTTCGCGGCAGATCGAGAAGATCTTTGCGGCGAGCTGCGTCGGGGCTGCGATCGATTGCGAGCGGGTGCGCTGGCGGAAGTCGGCGGTCTTCAGCTTCAGCGTGACGGTCGAGCCGGCAAGCTCGCTGCTCTTCAACCGCGATGACGTCTTCTCGCACAGCCGCCACAAAATCCTCTCCAGCGTCGCGAAATCGCGAATGTCGGTCTCGAAGGTGGTTTCGCTGGAAATCGTCTTGGCGCCGCGGTCGGCCTCGACACGGCGGTCGTCGATGCCGCGCGCGAGCCGCCACAGCCTGCGGCCCTCGCTCGGAAACTGCCGTATCATCTCGATCTCGTCGGCCTTCTGCAAGTCGGCGATGATGCGGAAACCGCGTTGCACGAGGCGCTCCTGGGTGGCCGGGCCGACGCCGAAGATGAAGCCGACCGGCTTCTCCGCCAGCATCAAATGCGCTTCCTCCTGGTCGAGCGCGGCAAAGCCGCGCGGCTTGTCGAGGTCGGAGGCGATCTTGGCCAGGAACTTGTTGCAGGACAGGCCGACCGAGACGCTGATGCCGATGTCGCGCTCGATGTTGCGGGCAAAGCGCGCCAGCACTTTGGCCGGAGCCATGCCGTGCACCCGTTCGGTGCCGGAGAGATCGAGAAAGGCCTCGTCGATCGAGAGCGGCTCGACCAGCGGCGTCAGCGCCTGCATGGCCTGGCGCACTTCGCGGCCGACGCGGACGTACTTCGCCATGTCAGGCGGGATTACGGTCGCATGCGGGCAGGCTTCCAGCGCCTTATACATCGGCATGGCCGAGCGCACGCCGTAGGTGCGCGCGATATAGCAGGCGGCCGACACCACGCCGCGCTTGCCCCCGCCGATGATGACGGGCTTGTCGGCGATATCAGGATTGTCGCGCTTCTCGACGGTCGCGTAGAAGGCGTCGCAATCGATATGGGCAATGGTCAGGCTCGCCAATGCGCGGTGGCGGACGAGGCGAGGGGAACCGCAGCTGGAACAGCGCCGTACCCCCATGTCCAGATCGGCCAGACAATCCCGGCAGAAGCAGCGGGGCCCGGCCGGATCGGGGGCGCTCACGGCACGTCGCGCTCCCAGATCCGGTCGCCGAGCGCGTCGCCCAGCACCTGCCGCGCTGCGGCAACATTGGTCGGATGCAGTTCCGCGGCGCCGGCAAAGGCCTTCACGGTGGCGTCATCGCGCATCACGAAATCGAGCACGCTGAGAAGGAAATTGGGGTCCGAGGCGGCATTGCGCAGGGTCTCGGGACCGACGCCTGTCTCAGCCAGGAACAGGCCCAGCCGCTCGGGCTCGCTCGCGACGAAAGACAGCGCCTGAATCGCAACGATTTCAGCGACTTCGCACGGGTTGTGAACAGGCTTTTTCACGTGGCCGGTTTGCCTTTCCGTTAACTTTCAGTGTCTACTTTGGAGTCATCATGCCCGAGTCTTCGCCTTGAGTCTTGCGACCCCGGACAAGCAACCGGAAACCACATCGTAGAAAGTGGGCCCTCGGGTTTAACGAAACTGGAGCGAATCTGGGGCTAGTTTGAATCCAGTTTTCGAAGCGCCGGCGAGCGGCGCCTGAGGCGTCACATGTATCGGTCCATCGGACCAATCAGGAGGGCGGATGGCTAAGACCGTCCTGATCGTGGAAGACAACGAGCTCAATATGAAGCTCTTCCGCGACCTGTTGGAGGCGCACGGCTACCAGACCTCGGGCACCAGCAACGGCTACGAGGCGCTCGATCTGGTTCGCAATATGCGGCCTGACCTTGTGCTGATGGATATCCAATTGCCGCAGGTCTCAGGGCTGGAGGTGACGCGCTGGATCAAGGACGATCCGGAGCTGCGTAGCATTCCCGTCGTCGCGGTCACGGCCTTTGCGATGAAGGGCGACGAAGAGCGCATTCGCGAGGGCGGCTGCGAAGCCTATTTGTCCAAGCCGATCTCGGTCGGCAAATTCATTGAGACGGTCCGGCGTTTTATCGGATAGGAAGTGAGTTCAAAGTGTCCGCGCGTATCCTTGTCGTCGATGACGTCCCTGCCAACGTCAAGCTGTTAGAGGCCCGTCTGTCCGCCGAATATTTCGACGTGATGACCGCCTCGAACGGCACCGAGGCGCTGGCGATCTGCGCCCGCGCCGAATGCGACATCATCCTGCTCGACGTGATGATGCCCGACATGGACGGTTTCGAAGTCTGCCGCCGCCTGAAGACCGATCCGGCCACGCACCACATTCCGGTCGTGATGGTGACGGCGCTCGACAGCCCGTCCGACCGCAACCGCGGGCTGGAAGCCGGCGCCGACGATTTCCTGACCAAACCCGTCTCCGACGTCGTGCTGATCGCGCGCGTGCGCTCGCTGACCCGGCTGAAGATGATGACCGATGAGCTGCGCATGCGCGCCATCACCTCGCTCGAGATCGGCATGCAGGCGCCCGAGCGCAGCGCCGTGGCCGACACCGGCAGGGGCGGACGCATTCTGCTGGTCGATGACCGTCAGTCCTCCTATGAGCGGCTGGCGGCGATCCTCGCCGCAGAGCACACCATCGACGTCGAGCCGAACCCGACGGAAGCGCTGTTCCATGCGGCCGAGGGCAATTACGACCTGCTGATCGTCTCGCTCGACCTCAACAATTTCGACGGCCTCAGGCTATGTAGCCAAGCGCGCTCGCTGGAACGCACGCGCCATGTGCCGATCCTGGCGATCGCGGACCCCGAGAACTCGACGCGGCTGCTCCGCGGCCTCGAGATCGGCGTCAACGACTATCTGCTGCGTCCGATCGACAAGACCGAGCTGCTGGCGCGCGCCCGCACGCAGATCCGCCGCCGCCGCTACACCGATCATCTGCGCGACAACGTGCAGAACTCGATCGAGATGGCGATCACGGACGCGCTCACCGGCCTGCACAATCGCCGCTACATGGAGAGCCATCTGGCGACGCTCGCCGAGCAGGCCTCGACCCGGGGCAAGCCGCTGGCGCTGATGATCCTCGACATCGACTACTTCAAGTCCATCAACGACAATTACGGCCACGACGCCGGCGACGACGTGCTGCGCGAATTCGCGGTGCGCGTGCGCAAGTCGATCCGCGGCATCGATCTGGCTTGCCGCTACGGCGGCGAGGAGTTCGTCATCGTGATGCCGGAGACCGATCTCCACGTCGCCGGCATGGTCGCCGAGCGCCTGCGCCGCTCGATCGCGGGCGAGCCCTTTGCCGTTCACAAGGGCACCAAGCGCATCGAGGTCACGATCTCGATCGGCCTGACCACGCTGGAGCAGAAGGGCGAGGCGGTCGCCGACGTGCTGAAACGCGCAGACACCGCGCTGTATCGTGCCAAGCACGACGGCCGCAATCGCGTAGTGTCGCAGGCGGCGTGAGGCTGCCTGCACAAAAAAATGCGAAAACAACCCCATGCACAGTAGGCGAAGATAGCGGAATCAACGGCTTACGCGGGTAGCAAAAATCGCTTACGCGGATAGCAAGCCTGTTTGACTCGTCGGGCAAAACAGGAGCATGTTGATAGGATCGCGAGTTGGTCCTGACATGTAGTTAGGTGTCGCCGCTTTCCCCACAGACTCAACTGTCATTCCCCGCGAAGGCGGGGAGTCCAGTACGCCGCGGCCTCTCGATTCCAACCTCGCTGTCTCTGGAATACCCCGCCTTCGCGGGGCATGACACGAACGATGCGGCGACGGCGGTCAGTGTGGCGTGCGCTTGTCTCGCATCACCGTCGGCTCCGCGCAGCCTACATCCACCCCGGCATTCCGCAACAGCACCTTCGCAGCCTCCTTCGCCGCACGCGCCATCGCGGGATCGTCGCGGACGAGGTCCTGCGCGATGGAGCCGTCGACGAGCAGCACGAGCTGGGTTGCGAGCGCATCCGCTTCCGCAACGCCGAGCTCGTTCAGCCGGTCGCGAAACCAGACGCGGCGGCTCTCCTTGAAGGCGACCGCGATCTTCTTCACTTTGCGGTCCGCGGGCCCAAGCTCAGCCACGGCGTTCACGAACGGGCAGCCGCGAAAGTCCTTTGCTGCAAAACGCCGCTCCAGCGAATCGAAGGTGGCGAGGATCTGCTCGGCCGGCGGCTTGTCGGAGGGACGCGCGTGCACGAAGCGGCGCTCCAGATAGGCCGCGATCAGCGCGTCCTTGGAGGGGAAGTGGTTGTAGAGCGTGCGTTTGGAGATGCCGATTTCGGCCGCGATGGTGTCGACGCCGATAGCGCGAATGCCTTGCAGATAGAACAGCTTATCGGCGGTCTCGAGAATCCGCTCTTTCATCGTCTGTTTGGCGGGCGGGGGAGCCATGCGGCGGTGAATGTCCTCTTCGCTTGACAGTGCATCCCTTCTATAGCCTAGTTACACAGGTCTGTGTAACCAAAATAAACGGAAGTCGCAGACAACGGCTATCGTGCCGCGCCGATGAGGGAGAATAATAACAATGCCCCTGTTGCAGGTCCTGCGTCCGACATTGCCCATCCTGATCGGTGCCTCGATCATGCTGACGCTGAGCATGGGGCTGCGGCAGAGCCTCGGCATCTTCATGCAACCGCTGACGCATGACATCCACATTTCGATCTCGGACTTCACGCTGGCGCTGGCGGTGCAGAACCTGGCCTGGGGCTTTCTCCAGCCGCTCGCCGGCGCGATGACCACGCGCTACGGCTTCCGTCCGATCATGATCGCGGGATCGCTGATGTACATCGTCGGCCTGGTGCTGATGACGACCGCGAACGGACTCGTCAGCATCATGATCGGCGCCGGCGTGCTGATCGGCACATCGCTCGCTTGCACCGCCGCGGCGATCGCGATGTCGGTGGCGGCGCGCGCGGTGCCCGAGACCGTCCGCTCGACCGTGCTCGGCATCGTCTCCGGCGCGGGCTCGCTCGGCGCGCTGCTGTCGGCGCCGATCGGGCAGATGCTCAACGAGGGATTCGGCTGGCGCATCGGGCTCGCCGGCTTCGTGGTGATGTCGGTGCTGATGATCCCCGCGGCCTGGTATGCCGGCCGCGTCGATCAAGTCCCGCTGCCGAAGCCGTCAGCCGATGACATCGGCGATGCCACCGCCGTAACGGCTGCGAAGACCGCGTTCGGCAACGCATCCTTTGTGGTGATGACCTGCGCCTATCTCGTTTGCGGCATGCAGCTGGTGTTCCTCACCACGCATTTGCCGTCCTATCTGGCGATCTGCGGCCTCGATCCGATGCTGAGTGCGCAGACGCTCGGCATGATCGGCGGCTTCAACGTGCTGGGATCGCTGTTCTTCGGCTGGGCCGGCCAGCGCTGGAACAAGCTCGCGCTGCTTGGCGGGATCTACATCCTGCGCTCGCTCGCGCTCGCCTGGTACTTCATGCTGCCGGCGACGCCGGCCTCGACGCTGCTGTTCGGCGCGATCATGGGCTTCCTATGGATGGGTGTCGGCCCGCTGGTCGCAGGCGCGGTGGCCGAAATGTTCGGCCTGCGCTGGCAGGCGATGATCCAGGGCCTCGCCTTCATGAGCCACCAGGTCGGCAGCTTCCTCGGCGCCTACGGAGGCGGGGTGATCTACGACTCGCTTGGCTCCTACACCATGGCGTGGCGCATCGGCGTGGCGCTGGGCTTGGCCGGCGGCATCGTCCAGGTGGCGTTCGCGCTGATCCGGCCGTCGCAGCCGCCGGTGTTGAAGGTGGCGTAGCCGGGGGTGGGGAGCGATATGATTTCAGGAAGAGGCACGTCAATTAATCCCAGTATGGAATAGGTGGGCGGGCGATCATCAGCCAGAAGATTGCCAGCACGGCTGCAAACGCCGGAAATCCAAAGGCGAACCACCATCGGAAGAGACGGTAATACCCGGCAGGCAACTTGGCGTTGGTCTCGACCGCACGGACGGCAAGATCGCGCATTTGCATCTGCATCCACACCACCGGTAGCCAGAAGGCGCCAATTACTACGTACAATGCGATGGACGCCGCAATCCACCCATCGCGAAGGGAATACCCGCTCGACCAAGCGAGCCATGTGCCGGTGATCGGCTGCAGGATCACGGCACTCGCCGTAAACAGGAAATCGGCCAACACGACCGTCCGCGCAACCCCGGCGATCTCGCGCGGGTCACCGCGCAGATGGGCCACCAGCAGGAAAAAAGCGATGCCGGCACCCGTGCCGAGCAGGACTGCTGCACCGATGATGTGCACCATCTTGACAAGGAAATAGAGCATCAACGATCCTCCCGGATCGCCATCGCAACGAGATTGAGCATCAGCACCGGCCAGATCTTCAGCATTGGCCCAAGCGGATCGGCCCACAGCCGCGGCACCATCGCCGTGCCGATCACGACATAGATGAGCGAGACGATCAGTGCTGCCCAGAGGCCATAGCGGCTCGCTGGCCGCCAAAGGATGGCGAGGCCGATGACGGTGTCGGCGAGGGCTCCCGCGATGACTGTGAGCGAAGCGAAATTTTCTCCCAACTCGCCTTCCCGGACATACGACATACCGATGTCCCAGCCCGGCCCCAGGGAGATGATGCCGGTGCCGATCCAGAACAGGCCGAAGACGCCGAATATCAGCGGCTTCAGCGCGTACAGCCGTGCAAACCAGCGCTCCTGCACCGAGGCAGGCTCGCTTGCGAGCGCGGCTGCAAGATCGCGCGGCCGCATGCCAGTAACCTGACGCCAGGGCTCGGCATCGCCGGTCGCGCCGCGCCGCATTTCCACCTGCGCCGTCGAGTTGACGGGCGCTCGCCAACCCAGCAGCTGCGCGACGTCTCCCGCGCGGTAAGCGCCTGAAGCCGCCCACGCGGGTAGCCGCAAACGGTAAGCGGGTCGCCAACGCAGCCAGTGGCGAAACAGCGCGACGGCGTCGCTGAAGGCCATCTGCCGCGGACCGGCGAGATCAAGTGCGATGCGCGAAGGCGCCTCCGGTTGCAGGAAGAACAGAACCGTTTCGACGAGGTCGTCGAGATGTACCGGTTGAATGGCTGCCGTGTCGGGCATGACCGGTAGAACCGGCAGGGACGCCAGCCCTCGCAATAGCGCGCTGCCGCCATAGGCGGAGCGGCCCACGACGACGGAAGGCCGCAGTATGACCCAATCGAGGTCGCGCGCCATCAAAGCGGCTTCGCCTTCCCGCTTGGTCCGAGAAAAAGCGGTAGGCGCATCGCGATTGCTGCCGATCGCGGAGAACAGGATGACACGGCGGACGCCTGCGCTTTCGCAGGCCGTATAAAGCGCCGCGCTGCCGACGGCATGAACGCCTTGCATGTCCTGTCCCTGCAGGGCACCCGCCGCGTTGATAACGGCATCCACTCCTGCAAGAATGCCCTTCCATTTCGAAGGGATCGTCCGAGCAATATCGAGGGTGATGTGGTGCGTATCAGGTGCCGCCGTCGGATGACGCGACACCAATACGCATTCATGTCCTTCGGCGGACAACCTGGCGTGGATTGCCGATCCAACAAGCCCCGTACCACCCACGAGAAGAATGCGCATTGACCGGTACTTCGATCGCGGCCCGGGTTCGCAAACCGCTGATTAAAAGGTGCGGACGAACAAAGC
Organism: Bradyrhizobium sp. 139; assembly: GCF_023074175.1. GTDB lineage: Bacteria > Pseudomonadota > Alphaproteobacteria > Rhizobiales > Xanthobacteraceae > Bradyrhizobium. Next base: position 122,629 of record NZ_JADPKS010000107.1, on the reverse strand, counting down.
GGGGCTGATGTAATCGTTCCTCGCGGCGGGACTGGTAAGTTCGCGGCAAAGCGCCTTATCGTTGGCAGGCAGCTTCCTCGGCGCCTACGGAGGCGGGGTGATCTACGACTCACTTGGCTCCTGCACCATGGCCTGGCGTATCGGCGTGGCGTTGGGCTTGCCGGCGGCATCATCCAGGTCGCGTTCGCGCTGATCCGGCCGTCGCAGCCGCCGGTGTTGCGGATGACTCGAAGGCAACCTGCCTCACCTCACCCTGAGGTGGCCGCCTCTTCAGCGGCCTTCGAAGGGCGACGGCCAGCTGCATCGTGGCCGTTCATCCTTCGAGGCTCATCTTGCGATGCTTCGCATCGCAAGCCTCGCACCTCAGGATGACGGGGTGAGAAGCAGAGCGAGAGCTCGAGGAAGTCACGAATTCGCGGCACGTCCAAAAGTTGCCGAGGCTGAGATTGACAACAGGTCCACTGCCGTCATCCTGAGGTGCGAGCCGCGTGGTGCGCAGCACCGCGGGGGGAGCCTCGAAGGATGATGTTGTGGGCATCTATGTCTACATGCTGAAATGCACAGACGGCTCCTTCTATATCGGAAGTGCCACTGGCGAGGACGTGTCCAGGCGAGTCGATGAGCACAATGCCGGCGCTTATCCAGGATACACTTTTTCGCGGCGTCCGGTCGTCCTGGTGTGGTCCGAATATTTCGATCGGATAACCGATGGCATCGCTGCCGAGCGGCAACTCAAGGGCTGGAGCCGGGCAAAGAAGGAAGCTCTTGTTCGCTTGGATTGGAAATCGGTGAGCCAGTTTGCGCGACGGCGCGCGGGAGCGCCTAGACCGAAGAAGTAAGGGTCAATGCGGCTGCATCTCGGCCGTTCATCCTTCGAGGCTCTCCACACGACGGCGCGCTGCGCCGCGTGGCTCGCACCTCGGGATGACGGATCAAATGACTTCCGCGAACTGGCGACGGGCTCGTCATTGCCGCAGTCTTGCCGCGTCGTCCTTTTGCGCGTCCCGATGCCGGCACCCCAGCGTATTGGCCGAGCATTGCTGATTTATTGGGTGGGCCATTTCTCAGTCATCGAGCCTGGACGGGTTCGAATGCGGCCGCTAGGAAAATAACCGCTAAGCGCTACCGCCAGCGCCGGTGCAGCCACAGCCATTGCTCGGGATGTTCACGCACCCAGCCTTCCACGACGCTCGTGATCGCCTGCGTCGTGCCCTGGATGTCGATTTTGCCGTCGGCATCGCGGACCGGTGGGATCTCTTCCGTCAGTTCGGCGGCGAAGCGGTTGCCGGGGAGGCGGATGATGCGAACGCCGTGGATGGGGCATTCGACCTGTCGCAAGAGGCGCGCCAGCATCGGATTGGCGCGGGTCTTGCGGCCGAAGAAGGTGACCTCGACGCCGCCGGTCAGATACTGGTCGATCAACATGGCGACGTGCTTGCCGTCCTTCAGCGCCTGCGCGAGCCGCAACGGCGCGTCGCGCCCCGCAGGGATCAGCGTGCCCATGTTGACCTGGCGCATCTCCTGGATGATGCGGTCGGCTGAGGCGATGTTCGGCCGGCGGTAGAGGATCGCGGTGTCCAGCCCATGCGCCACCGCTGCAAGCGCCGGCAATTCCCAATTGGCCAGATGCGCGGCGAAGATCAGCGCCGGCTTGCCGTCGTCCCGGATCTGGTCGAACAGCTCGATGCCGCGCTGAGGCAATTCGATCCGGCCGTTCTCCGGATGGTCGCGGTCATAGTCCCAGACCTGGTCCATATGGGCGAACTCGGCGCCGACGCGGCCGAGATTGTCCCACACGCCCATCAGGATGGATTCGATTTCTTCCGGCGACTTTTCCGGAAACGCCGCGGTGAGGTTGGCGTGGCCGATGCGATGCTCGCGCAGGCGCGGGCCGATCAGCTTGGTGACGCGCGCGAAGAAATCCGAGGTCTTGGCCGGGTCGAAATAGCGCGTGGTGCGCAGCATGCCGACGGTGGCGGCGCCGATCAGGCTGCCGCCGATCGATTTGGCGACCTCCCGCGCGCGGGCTTTCGTGCTCGCAGGAAGCAGCGCCATGCGTCCGGTCAGGCCGGTTCGCGGGTCAGGATCAGCGAGGCGTTCTGGCCGCCGAAACCGAACGAGTTCGACATCACCGCGGTGACGCGGGCGTCGCGCGCCTTGTTGCCGACGACGTCGAACAGGATCGTGGGATCCGGATTGTCGTAGTTGATCGTCGGCGGGATGCGCTGATGCTCGAGGGTGAGCAGCGAGAAGATGGCTTCCACCGCGCCGGCGGCCGAGATGGTGTGGCCGACCATCGATTTGTTGGAGGTAACCGGGATCTTCTGCGCGAACTCGCCGAACACGGCTGACGTCGTGTTGAATTCCATCTTGTCGTTTTCGGGCGTCGCCGTGCCGTGGGCGTTGATGTGGTCGATCTGGTCCGGCGTCATGCCGGCGTCGGCCAGCGTTTTGTTCATGCAGCCGATGATCGGCTTGCCGTCGGGCGAAGAGCGGGTGCGGTGGAAGGAATCGGTGAGCTCGCCGCAGCCGGCGATCACGCCGAGAATCTTCGCGCCGCGCGCGGTGGCGGCCTCGTAGCTTTCGAGCACGAGCGCACCGGCGCCCTCGGCCATGACGAAACCGTCGCGGTTCTTGGAGAAGGGGCGGGAGGCCGCCTGCGGCGGATCGTTCTGGGTCGACAGCGCCGAGAGCAACGAGAAGCGCACGAGAGCTTCGGGGTTTACGGTGCCGTCGGTCGCCACGCACAGCGCGGCATCGGTCTCGCCGCGGCGGATCGCCTCGACGCCGAGCTGGATCGAGGTCGCGCCCGAGGCGCAGGCCGTCGATAGCGAGATCGGCGAACCCTTGGTGCCAAAGGTCTCGGCGAGGTGTGCGGCCACCGAGCCGAACATGAAGCGGTGGTGATAGGCGCTGTACTTGCCGCCGCCGGAGATGCGCAGCAGATCGTCATAGGTGAAATCCTGCGAGCCGACGGCGCGGCCGAGCTCACGGCGCTGCGGCCACTCGACTTCGACCGGTGCAACCGCAAGGAAGAGGGGACCGGGGAAATCGGCCTTGGCGCCGATGCCGGCCTGCTCGAGCGCTTCCAGCGTGACCAACTCGGCCATCCGCTCGGACAGGCCGGTGGAGGAGAACGGATCGACGCTGACGAAATCAACCGTGCCCGCCATCGTCGTCTTCAGGCCGTCGACCGGAAAGCGCGTGATGGTGCGGATGCCAGATTCGCCGGCGACGAGCTTCGCCCAATTGTCGGCCTTGCCGGCGCCGAGCGAGGTCATGATGCCCATGCCGGTGACGACGACGACGGGACGCCCGAGTTTGTCGCGTGGTGCAGTCATGTCGATCCCCCGATAGAGCTGGAGCATGATCCCGGAAAAAATGTGACGCGGTTTTCCGAGAGGATCATGCTCAAACAATAACCCACTAAAGCGCGACGCGCTTCAGCTTACGGCCTCAACCAGCGCCATGCCTTCGCCGCGCCAGTGTCCGGCTCCCACCACCACAATCTGGGTGGGCGCCCCCTGCATTTCAATCTCGGTCCCCGTCGAATCGTTCGGCGGGAACAGCGCACCGCGCGAGATCGACAGCGCGGCGAGCGCAATGCCGAGCGGGAATTGCGTTTCCATGGTGTGGCCGAACATCGTGCCGGTGGAGCGCACCGGAACGTCGGCATGGCCCTTCAGGAAGCCGCGCTCCTCTGACGTCGCGGGCTCTGCGCCGGTCGCACCTGATATGATCGCGCCCTTGCCCTCGCGCTTCGGCAGCTTCGTCCAAAGCTTCTCCAGCGTCGCGGCCATGTCACCGGGCTGCTTGCGCCGGGCGAGGTCGGCAACGACGCTCGACAACTTTGCGAACGGCTTTGCGCCGCGCGCTTGCGCATGTGCCTTCGATTCCAGCACCAGGAAGGCGCCTGCCGAGCCGAGCGCGAAGCCGGCGTGGTCCTTGCGCGCCCAGACCGGAGCGAACTCGTCCTTCAAATTGAAGTCGCCGAATTCGTAGAGGACCATCAGGTCCTTGCGCTCGCCATTGTGCGAGCCGCCGATCAGCGCAATGTCGCTCTCGCCCGAGGCGATGCGCGACAGCGCGATGCGAGCGGCATCGGCGCCCGCGACCTCTTCGCCCATGAAAGTGCGCGAGGTGCCGCCGAGACCGTGCACGATGGCGATGTTGCCGGCGAGCAGGTTGGAGAGCTGCGCCAGGAACAGCGTCGGCCTCAGATCGCTCATCAGCCGTTCGTTGAGGAAGCCGGGCGCATTGGCGCCCTTGGCCTCGGCCGTGAGCACGCCGGTATCGACGTTGAGATCGCGCTCGCCGCCGCCGGCGGCCACCACCATGTCGATCTTCGACAGGATGTCCTTGTTGCCCTTGATCCCGGCGGAATCGAGCGCAAGGCCCGCGGCATAGGTGCCGATGCGCTGCCAGGCTTCCATCTGGCGCTGGTCGCCCTTCTTCGGGATCTGGCTGTCGAAGGTAACAGGCATCAGGGGATGCACGATGTAGGGCGCAAAGCCCTTCTCATCGACATTGATGCGCTTCTCCTGAAGCGCGGCCCAGTTGGCGTCCAGGCCTTCGCCGAGCGAGGTGGCAAGGCCAATGCCCGTGATCCAGACTTCCGTCTGGCCGGGCTTCGAAGCAGCGTCAGTCATGGCGATAGGCCTGTTGCGGGAAGCCGACGCGTTTGGCGACCGCGTCCATGTAGCCGCGCATATCTGCGTTGGGGAAGGGGATCTGCGTGAAGGTGAGCGTCGAATTCGCGCGCAGCTTGCCGCCGACCCGGATCTTGGCCTCGGTCATGGCATAACCCGAGCCTTGATGGGCCAGGCTCGCCTCGATTCTCATGAGATCGCCGGGAAAGACCGAGCCGCGGACCTTGGCCTCCTTCACGGCGGCCAGGATCGGCATGCGCTCGAACTTCAGGACGCCGAGCTGAAGCCAGCCCGAAGCCTGCGCCATCGATTCGATCAGGAGCACGCCGGGCATCAGGGGATAGCCCGGGAAGTGCCCCTCGAAAATGGTGCTCTCCTGCGGGACCTGCGCTTCGACGACGATCGTCTTCTCGTCGACGTTGAGATCGACGACGCGATCGATCATGTGGAAGTATTCGAGTTGCATGACCGCGCGCTTAGGCGCTCGCGCCCTTCGCCGCAACCAGTTCGTCGATACGGGCGCACAGATTCTTCAGCACGAAATACTGTTCCGTGGTCGCCTTGCCGTCGTTGACCTCCTGCGTCCACTTTTCCAGCGGCAGCTTGATACCGAACTGCTTGTCGATCGCGAACGCGATGTCCAGGAAATCGAGGCTGTCGATGCCGAGATCATCGATGGCGTGGCTATCCGGCGTGATCGTGTCGCGCGGGATGTCGCAGGTTTCAGCGATGATCGTAGCGACCTGATCGAATGTGGAGGACATCACTAAGCCTTTGATATATTGCGGATATTTTTCAGATATTCCAGAGCGGACGGTGGGTGGGCATCGCGCCCCTGATGACGCCCTCAACCCCCTCTGGCCGGGTCGAAAGCCCGTATATCGGAGCGCCGCCCTGAGTTCAATGGAGCCGGACGACCCCGGCACCAGGACTGGGGATGCCGTCGGCGGGCCCTTCAGCCGGGGGCGTGCCTAGATATGGGGCGTCGTGATCTTGGCGCAGTCGCGGCGGCCCATCAGCACGCAGTCCTGGGTGCGGCGCAGGTCGGCAATGCTCACCGCGAGCCAGATCCCGATTGCGGTCAGCGCGATCGTAAAGGCGAGCGCCGCGATATTGGCAAGCATGCGGCGGCGGAAGTCGTCCGGTTCCGGGCGGGGCTGCTCGTAGCGCGACAGGTCGAGCGGCTCGGGCGCGACGCGCAATTGCTGCACGGTGCCGCTGCCCCGATCGACCGCCGGGGGAGACGGGGTGCGCGGCCTGAACTGGAGCACCCGGTGCTCATCGTCCGAGCTTATGGGCCGCTGAGTTTTCATAGTGCGGGGATCACTCCGAAGCAGCGGTTTTGAGATAGCATACGTGGTGAATGTGTTGCAGAAAATCTTCTCAATGCGCACGAGCATTGCGCTTTCGCACTACCTTTCATGGCATATCTCTTGAGCGGTTCGCGAGGAAAGCGGCGCCGGCCGTCACGCTGGTGACAGGACGCGCGGGTTGCATTGCAACAACAATCCTGAAGCACGGCATCGCCGGCTCTCGTGAACATCGGTTTGTGATCTCCGCATCAGGGTCGAACGCATTCTGCCGCCGCAGGGCCCATGGCATAATCAAAGGAACTGGACCACGGGTTGCAACATGCGAGGGCCTTTCGACCATGACCACCAATGCGCGGGAGCCGAGAGTGCATCCAGTGCCGATCCTGTCGCTCCGGCCGACGCAGATGACGATCGGCATGCGCGAGGTCAAGGAGAAGCGCAAGCGCTGGCGCGACCATGACAAAAAGAAGCAGTCCGACCTGCTCGGCACTCACATGATCCCGGTCGTGTACGGACCTGACCAGCGCTACTACGTGATCGACCATCATCATCTCGGCCGCGCGCTGCATGATGAGGGCATCAAGGACGTGCTGGTGACCGTGGTCGGCGATCTCAGGATGGTCGAGCGCGAGGCATTCTGGGGCGTGATGGACAACAAGCGCTGGGTCTATCCTTACGACGCCAAGGGTGAGCGGCGCCTGTTCCGCGATCTGCCGAAATCGCTCGTCGATCTCAAGGACGATCCCTTCCGCAGCCTTGCCGGCGAGCTCCGCCGCATGGGCGGCTTCGCCAAGGACACCACGCCGTTCTCCGAATTCCTGTGGGCGGACTATCTGCGCCGAAAACTGTCGCGCAAGGCGGTGGATGCCAATTTCGACAAGGCGCTGGAGAAGGCGCTGGCCGCGGTCAAGAGCAAGGATGCGATCTATCTGCCCGGCTGGTGCGGACCGGCCTCGGACGATTAGGCGCGATGCTCACATCTGCACGGCATGCGGCTCCACAAACCGGATCTCATCACAGCCTCTTGAGCGAAACTATCTTCCGTCCACGCGAAGCGGTGCTGAAACAAAGCCGTGCCATCTGTTTGGGTAGTCGAGCTCACACAGGAGGCAGAAAATGCGCCGTCTGGTTTTCGCCGTTGGCTTGCTCGTGGTCGCTTCAGCAGGGATCTCGGCATCGTTTGCCGCAGTTCACCATGCCAAGACATTGACGTTTTCCGAGCGCTTTGCCCCGGCGCTCGAGTTGATGGCGCAGCGCTAGTCTAGCGGCACAGTGCTTCGCAGCCGCAGGCAACGCGGTGCTGATACCGCCGCATCCAAGGCGGCGCAAGAAAGAGCCCCGCCGAAGCGGGGCTCAGGATCGCGCATTATCTGTTCGGCTGGTTCTGCGCCGGCTGGTCCGTTGTCGAAGGTGCCGGGGCATTGTTCTGGTTGGTTTGGTTCTGGTTGGTTTGCGCGGCCGGCATGTTATTGCCGCTCGGCGGATTGGCGCTTTGCGCCGGCGGAGCTGCCTGTCCGGTCGTCTGACCCGGAGGCTGTTGCGTGCCCGCCTGACCGGTTGTTGCCGGCTGGTTCTGCTGGGCCTGGCCGGTTGTCGCCGGCTGATTCTGCGGCGCCGGTGCGGTAGCCTGACCAGTATTCTGGCCGGTCGTGTTCTGTTGCGCCGACGGCTGCTGAGCCGCCTGTCCCTGGCCGGTGGTGGTGGTCGATTGGTTCTGAGTTGCGCTGATCCTGTTGGATACTCCGAGCGCCGCCACAGTGCGCGTATCAATCGTGCCGGTGGCCTGAAAGCCCTGCTGCTGCTGGAAGGTGATCAGCGCCTCGCGCGTCCGCGTATCGAAGGTGCCGGTCGCTTGCCCCGTCAGCAGGCCGCGTTCGATCAGCACCTGCTGAACCACGCGGATCTCGTCAGGATTGAGGCTAAGCGCGGCGACGCTGCCACCGCCAGCATGGCTGAACCGCGTCCTCGGCCCGGCCGGAACAACGTCGACAACTCTGCGGCTCCGATCCAGGACCACGATCTCGTCGTCCACCACGAAGAAACTGTCTTCCCGGAACGCCGGGAACACATCGATCAGCACCGGGAACGCCGAGACGGACACCACGGAAATATTCCTCGGCACCACTACGCCCGTGTTGATCCGGAAGTTGATCGAACTGGCATCGACCCGCGCCACGTTACGCGAGCCAAGCACCGAACTCTGCAGCGTTGTCTGCTGTTGCGCATTCAATGACACGCGGCCCGACATGCTCTGAGTTACCGCACCCTGGGTTTGTGTCGGTGCATTGGCCTGCCCTTGCGTATTAGTGCCGGGGGTGTTGGTGCCGGCCGCTGTCCCCTGACCTTGCTGCGTGCTCGGGCCCTGGGCAGGAGCGTTGGTTTGTTCCCTGGTGCTGGCGCCGGTGGTCGTACCCGGCCTCGTGTTGGCGCCGGTCGTCGTACCTGGCTTTGCATTCGGACCCTGCGTCGTCTCGCCGGTCCGGTCATGGCGCTGCTCGGACTGACGCGCCTGGTCACGGTCGCTCCGGCCTTGACCGACGGTCTGGTCCTTCTGTCCGCGCTGTGTCTGATCCTTTCCGATCTGCTGCTTACCCCGTCCTTGGCCGCTGCCGCCCTCTCTCATTCCGGGTTCGCTACGCTGAGCGCGCTCGCCCGAACGTGTGGATGGACCTTCCGCTCGGCCGCCCGCTCGAGGCTCGGCTGCCCGGTCTTGCGTCATTCCCCCACGAGAAGCGCCAGCGGGACGTTGGGACATTCCGCCTCCGGAACGACCTTCGCCGGACATTCCGTGCTCGGCCGCACCGCTGCCGGCTGCTCCGCCAGCGCCGATTCCGCCGGCACCCATTCCCCCACCGCCGCCACCTTCGCGCATGCCTTGCGCCGCCGCCAAGCCGACGCTGGCGAGCAGCGCTGCTGTCGTCAGCAGGAGCCTACTCGTTCTCATGTCCTTCATCGGAACCTCCTCCATTTGGTTCACAGTTTCCCGACACGGTACTTTCGAATGGCGGAACTCAAGTCCTCCTCATTTCGAGTTTCCGGTCTGCTGGGAAAAGGGACTCCGATGCTGTTCGTTCCAGTTTGATGCCTGCGGCACCGACACGGAATGGCTTGGGTTCCGCGGCGAATGAACTTGCCAGCTTGAATGAACTTGCCAGCTTGAAGACTCGATCGGCGCGCGCCCACCACGTGCCTCGCGTGTCCCGGGCCTCCGTTCTTCATGATGCATTTACGCCCCGGAGCTTGGCGTCTCCCGGTCGTGCCGATCCTGCCTGACGCCGAGCGCGCGGTGCAGCCAGCGTTCGATGCGGCGGCCGACCGTGAGCAGCACGAAGGCGAGCGCCAGCGCGACGCCGACGATCCTCCACTGTCCGGTGCCGCAGGCAATGCCGAGACAGGCGGCGAGGAAGGTGCAGGCCGCGCTGGTCAGGCCGCGGACGCGAAACCGCTCGCTCTCATGAACGATAACGCCGGCGCCCAGAAAGCCAATGCCGGTGAGGATGCCCTGAATGACCCGGCTGGTCGCATCGGTGATCTTGCCGGGTTCGGTGAATTCGACGGCCAGCAGCACGGCCGTTGCGGTGGAGAGGCCGACGATGCCGAGCGTCTTCAGCCCGATCGGCTTGCTGTGGAGATCGCGGTTCAGCCCGATCGCGCCGCCGGCGAGCGTTGCGACGCCGAGGCGCAGCAGGATCTCGGACCAGTCCAGCTCGGTCATGGCTTGTTGATCATTGCTTTTCGATCATTGCTTCGGCAGTCGCCCCATCAGATAGAACTCGTCGTTCGGGCGCATGCCCGTGAAATTCGCCAGCCGGTTCGACAGTGCGAAGAAAGCGGAGATTGCGGCGATGTCCCAGATGTCGTCGTCGCTGAAGCCGTGCGGGGCAAGTGCGGCGAAATCCTCTTCCGAGATGCGTTGCGCATCGGCTGAGACCTTCATCGCGAAATCGAGCATCGCCTTTTGCCGCGGCGTGATGTCGGCCTTGCGGTAGTTCACCGCGATCTGGTCGGCGATCATGGGGTTCTTGGCGCGGATGCGCAGGATCGCGCCGTGCGCGATCACGCAATACTGGCACTGGTTGGCCGCCGAGGTCGCGACCACGATCATCTCGCGTTCGGCCTTGGTGAGGCCGCCGTCCTTCTCCATCAGCGCGTCGTGATAGGCGAAGAATGCACGGAATTCGTCGGGGCGATAGGCCAGCGTCAGGAACACGTTCGGCACGAAACCGCTCTTTTCCTGCACGGCGAGGAGGCGCATGCGGATGTCGTCGGGCAGCGTGTCGATGGCGGGAGCGGGGAAGCGGTTTGGCGAGGGCTTTGTCATGGGTTGTTTTTCCGGACCGGGGCGGCAAACATAGTCGAAGCGAGCGCCCCGCTCAACGTGCCACGATAGTCCGTGGACGCCACACACTCGGTGTCATCGCCGGCGAAGGCGGGCGATCCAGTATTCCAGAGACAGCGACGCATACGGAGGGGCCGCGGCGTACTGGATGCTCCGTCTTCGCAGAGCATGACAGTGTGCTCGAGGCGCGAGCGCGGCTTTACCGCAGCGGCTTCTTCAGCAGCGAGAAGCGGTCGGGGTCGAGACCCATCGATGGCTGCAGCATCGGCGCTTCGGCAGTGGAGAGCGTCTTCGCGGGCGGCGCCGAGAACACCGGATCGTTCGGCACGTCGCGCTGCGAGGTGGCGCCGCGCCAGCGCTCGAGCACGGCGCCGACGAAATGCATGTCGTGACCGGAGGTGACCGAGGGCACGCTGCTGATGGTGGCTTCGCCGCGCGGCAGCTGATGCGGCGGCACCTCCTTGAAGCGCAGCCGGGTCGGCAGCGCGACGCCTTCGCCGAACGCCAGCACTTCGCGGGTGCCGAGCGATGGCACGAAGGACAGCAGGTTCGCGGCCGCATCCGATACCGCAGCGCGGAGCAGCGCCTGGTCGCGCTCGTTGGCAAGACGCATCGTGAACAGCGTGTTGCACTGGGAGATGATGGTGGCGTCGAGCTCTGCGGGGCGCTGCGTGATGAGGCCGAGATAGACGCCGTATTTGCGGCCTTCCTTGGCGATGCGCGACACCGCCTTGCGGGTCGGCCCGAAGCCGACATTGCGATCGGCGGAGGCGTAACGGTGGGCCTCTTCGCAGACGAACAGCATCGGTGAGACGCCGTCGCTCCACAGGCCGAAGTCGAAGGCCATGCGGCACAGCACCGAGACGACGGAGTCGATGACCTCGGCCGGGAAGCCGGCGAGCTGCATCACCGTCATCGGCTTGCCGTTGGCGGGCAGGCGGAACAGAAGGCTGATCACCTCGGCCATGGTGTCGCCGCCGACATTGGCGTTGTCGAACATGAAGGCGTAGCGCGGGTCGTTGCGCACGGCCTCGATGCGCGAGATCAGTTTGTGATAGATGATGCGCGAGGAGCGGTTCTCGAGCTTGCCCATGCGTTCGTCGATCAGCGACATCAGGTCGACGAGGCGGTACGGCACCGGCGTGTCGACGGTGTAGCCGACCTGCTTGGGATCGATACGCTTGAGGCCGATACGATCGGCGTTCTGGTACTGGGTGTAGACGCCCTTGGCGAGCGGGATCACCTCGGCGAGGATGTCGAGTTCCTCGGGCACGCCGGCGCGGCCGCCGAACAGCACGTCGACGATCTCTTCGAAGTTGAACAGCCAGAACGGCAGCTTCAGGTTCCGCGGGTTGAGCACCAGCGCGCGGTCGCCGAAGCAGCGGCCATATTCGTTGTGGACGTCGAGCAGGAAGATGCGCAGGTTCGGCCGCGCCTTCAGGATCTCGTTGAGCAGCAGCGACACGCCCGTCGATTTGCCGACGCCGGTCGATCCCAGCACCGCGAAGTGCTTGGACAGCATTTCCTCGATGTCGACATAGGCGATAACCGAGCGGTCCTGCTGGAGGAAGCCGACGTTGATCTGGTCCGAGCCGGTCGGCGCGTAGATCGTGCGCAGCTCCTGGCTTGTGATCAGGTCGACCGCGTCGCCGATGGTGGGATAGTTGGTGACGCCGCGCTGAAATTTGGCCTTGTCCGCGGCATTGAGAATTTCGCCGAGCAGGTCGACCGACGCGATGGCGATGTAGTCGGAGCTCGAGAGGTTCTCGCAGGACACCTCGGTGATCATGGCGACGATGACCGAACTGGCGCAGCGAATGCTGACGAAACGGCCGACGGTGGCCCGAACTTCCGAGACCGACGTCCGGCTGTCTGCCATTAGCCCGACCCGGGCGAGCGACCCGCGTACCGAAATCACGCGTCCAAAAGATGTCACGATGGATGAACCTGACAAGAGCGAGGGGCTTTGCCCAGACTATGCGCGGCCGCCGCTGCACAAACGGTTAAGCGGCGGGGGCGGGTGCTACGTTAAATCCGCGATAATTCAGGCGCGAGGTTTGTTCCCAATGCATACTTCCAGGCGGAAGCGGCCGGAAATGCTGCTTTTCGGGGCCGGCGGGCCCGAGAGTGCTTAAGGAAGATTTTACCATTCGGGCCAGTCGGTCCGTCATTCCGGGGATGGGTTGAGGTCTTGGATGGTGCGTCATTCGCTCCGGCGGCGATGTTTTTGATTTGTTGACGAGACCTAATCATTTGTACATTAGTACAAATTAGTCGGCGGCCTGAGTTGCCGCCCCCGGACACCTGAGCGCGTTTGCAGCCTTGCGTCCGATTGCGCGATCCGGTCCGGCGGATCGCAGCCACGCCTGGAGGAAAGCATGCAGCCCGAACCGAACCTCGATCTCGCTCATCTCGGCCACATGGAGATGCTGACGCCGAAGCCCGATGAGAGCCTGAAATTCTTCGTCGACGTCATGGGCATGACCGTGAGCGGGCGACAAGGCGAGTCGGTTTATTTGCGCGGCTGGGACGATTACGAGCGCTATTCGCTCAAGCTAACGGCGTCGAAGACGTCAGGCATGGAGCACATGGCGCTGCGCGCGCGCAGCCAGCAGGCGCTGGAGCGCCGCGTTACCGCGCTGAAGGGCTCCGGCTTCGGCATCGGCTGGATCGACGGCGATATGGGGCAGGGCCCGACCTTCCGCTGCCGCGATCCCGACGGCCATATCGTCGAGCTCTATTACGAGACCGAATGGTACCAGCCGCCGCCGGAGCTGAAGCCCGCGCTGAAGAACCAGGCGCAGCGTTTTCCGGCGCGCGGCGTCAACGTTCGCCGTCTCGACCATCTCAACTGCCTCGCCGTCGACATCAAGGCCAACCGCGAGTTCTTCGAGAACTATCTCGGCTGCCGCCTCACCGAGCAGATCGTGCTCAACGACGGGCGGGAAGCTGCGATGTGGCTGACGATGTCGAACAAGAGCTACGATTTCGCCTATTCGCTTGACCACTCCGGCACAGCCGGCCGCTTCCACCACGTCACCTACGCGCTCGACAGCCGCGAGGAGATTCTTCGCGCCGCGGACATCTTCCTGGAGAACGGCGTGTACATCGAGACCGGCCCGCACAAGCACGCGATCCAGCAGACCTTCTTCCTCTATGTCTATGAGCCCGGCGGCAACCGTGTCGAAGTGGCCAACGCCGGCGCGCGCCTCATCCTGGCGCCCGACTGGAAACCGATCGTGTGGACCGAGGAGGAGCGCAAGAAGGGCCAGGCCTGGGGCCTGAAGACGATCGAATCCTTCCACACGCACGGCACGCCGCCGGTGGAAGTGAAGAAGCACGCCTAGTGTGCTGAGGTACGGAGGCGCGCGATCGTCTCGCGCACGCCGGTCCACGCCGGCTTGTCCGGTGCGAACTGCTTGCGCAGGAAGGCGATGAGCTCCTCGACCTGCGCATCGCTCATGCTGCTCTTGAAGGCGGGCATGTAGCCGAGATCGCTGGAGACGGGCTCGGCGATGCCGTGCAGGACGACCTGCACGAGATTGTCCGGCAATGCACTATGCAGATTGCTGTTGAGCGCCAGCGAGGGCCGGCTGCCGAACAGCGGCAGACCGCCGACCTCGTGGCAGACGGCGCACGCGCCCTGATAGAGCCGCGCGCCGGTGGAGGACGCCACCGTGACTTGCGTCGCGCTCTCAAGCTTTGCGGCAAGTGCATCTTGGCCGTGCGTATCGCGCGTGTCGTTGAACGAGTTGAGATAGACGGCCATCGCGCGAATATCGGGATCGGGCAGGGCTTTGAGGTCCCTGACGATAGGCGCCATCGGGCCGGCCGCGACGCCATGATAGCGCGAATGGCCGGTGCGCAAATATGCGAAAAGCTCGTCCTCGGTCCACGGGATCGGCGCGTGCGAGAGCGAGGTCAGCGGCGGCGCTTCCCAGCCCTCGGCAAAGCCGCCGGCGAGATAGGCGTCGCGCTGCTCCGCACCGAGCGCGTTGCGCGGCGAATGACACGCGCTGCAATGGCCGACGCTCTCGATCAGATAGGCGCCGCGATTCCACAGCTCGGATTGGGCGGGATCGGGCTTGAACTCGCGCGTCCGATGAAACAGCGCATTCCAGCCCGCGAGCAGCGGGCGCAGATTGAACGGGAAGGCGAGCGTATTCGCCGGCGCTGGCGCGCGCACCGAAGGCTGCGCCATCAGGTAGGCGTAGAGCGCCTGCATGTCGGCATCATCAGTCTTCGAAAAGTGCGTGTAGGGGAAGGCGGGATAGAGCTGCCGTCCATCGCGATGCAGCCCGTCGCGCATCGCGCGTTCGAACGCCGGATAGGACCAGGCGCCGATTCCGGTCGCAACGTCAGGCGTGATGTTGGTGCTGTAGATCGTTCCGAACGGCGTCTGAAGCGCGCGGCCGCCGGCGTTGAGGGCGCCGCCGGTCGTGGTGTGGCACTCCGCGCAATTGCCGAGCGCTGCCAGTTGCTGGCCGCGTGCGATGGTCGCTGTGGAATAGACCGATGCATCGGGTCGTGCGATCGGCGCGATGGCGCGACCGGGCAGGAGCGCTGCGCCGATTCCGATCGCAGCAGTGCAGACAGCCGCAATGGTCGCGAAGACGCCGGCGCGTTTGGCGAACGGATTTTGCCAGATGCGAGACGGCGGCGACGCTGCGGGCGCGGGCAGGGCCTGCGGCATCGCCGATGCATCGCCATGCAACCCTCTCAGGATGCGCGCGGGCGTGAACGGCGGCTCGCGGAAGCGCACGCCGGTGGCATCGAAGATTGCGTTCGCAATCGCCGCCGCGCTCGGGACCGAGGCGGACTCGCCGACGCCGAGCGGCGGCTGGTCCTGACGCGGCAGCATCAGCACGTCGATCATGGGTACGTCGGGGAAGGGGATGATCGGATAGGCGCCCCATTCGCGCGCTGCCACTGCGCCGCGCTCGAACGACACTTCTTCCATCAACGCGCGGCTGGTGGACTGGATGACGTTGCCGTGGATCTGGTGGCGCACGCCGTCCGGATTGATCATCAACCCGGAGTCCTGCCCCGCGACGACGCGCGTGACGCTGACGTCGCCGGTGGACTTGTTCACCGCGACGTCGGCGACCCAGGCCGACCACGCCGCGCCATAGCCGGGAAACTTGCTGTGGACATAGAGCGCATAGGCAAAGCCGCGCCCGTGCACGACCTCGCCATCTTTCTCCTCGCGAACCGGTCGTGGCCTCCAGCCCGCGCGTTCGGCCACCGCGTTGACGAGATCGACGGCGCGCTGGTCTCTGAGATAGCGCAGGCGGTATTCGATGGGATCGACACCGGCCTCGGTCGCAGCCTCGTCGATATAGGATTCATGCGCAAAGGTGTTCGGCAGGGCCGAGACACCCCGGAACCAGGAGGCGCGCACGATCGGCGCCATGTCGTGGGCGACGACGCGCATGTGGTCGTAATCGTAGGGCGGGATCGCGGTGCGGTCGCCCATCTGGAGCACCGCCGGTTCCGGCGACATCCGCCCCGTCAGCAGGAGCGCCAGCGTCGGTGCTGCGTTCGACGGATAGCGCGTGGCGAGATCGTAACCAGCGACGCTGCCGTCGGCGTTCAACCCGCCATTGACGTCGATGAGCTGCGCGGCGCCCTTGGGCTCCCAAGCGTGCTCCTGCTCGCGCGTCAGCTGCACGCGCACGGGCCGGCCGACCGCACGCGACAGCAGAAGCGCATCCGCGGTGACGTCGTCGGCGCAGTTACGGCCGTAGCAGCCGGCAGCCTCCAGCCGGATCACCTCGATCTCGCTTTCCGGCCGCTCCATCAAGAGCGCAAGATCGCCGCGCAGCACATGCGGATTCTGCGTGCCGGACCAGACGCGGATGTTGCCGTCCTGGAAATCGGCGACCGCGCAGGACGGGCCGATCGAGGCGTGCATCTGGTACGGCCACACATAGGTGCGCGGCATCGGCTTGGCGGCGCCGGCGATTGCCGCGGTGACGTCGCCCTTGTCGATCAGGGTACGCGGCGCCGACGGATTGGCACGCAGCGCGGTCTCGAGATCGGCGAGATTGGCAAGCGCCGGCGTCGACTTCCAGCTCACCGCGAGCTGCTCCGCCGCGCGGATCGCATTCTCCTCGCGCTCGGCGACCACGCCGACGAAATCGCCGATGCGCACGACGGCAATGATGCCGGGAATGTCACGCACCGAGGACTCATCGACCGCAATCAGGCTGGTGCCGACGAACGACCCCGCATCGACGCCGGCATAGGGCGGGCGCACGACGCGGCCGTGCAGCATGCCGGGCACGCGGATGTCGTGCACGAAGATCAGCTCGCCCGTCGCCTTGGCCGGCAGATCGACGCGCGGCACGGATTGGCCCACGATGGCGTATTCGCCGACGGGCTTGAGGGCGACGTCGTCCGCAAGCTCGAGGCGAATGGTCTCGCTGCCGATCAACTCGCCATAGCTGACGCTGCGGTTATGCCCGCGGACGAGGCCGTCCTCGATCCCAAGGTCGGCCTCCGGCAGCTCCAGCCGCTCGGCCGCGCGCGCGATCAGAAAGTGACGCGCCTGCGCTGCGGCCTTGCGCAGGGGAACGGCCGTAATCTGGACGGTCTCGCTCGCGATCGTAGGGCCCTGGTTCGGCACCATTGCGGTGTCGCCGAGCACGACCACGACGCGCGCAAAGGAGACGTCGAGCTCCTCGGCGACGATCTGGCCGAGCGCCGTGCGAATGCCGGTACCGAGATCGACATGGCCGTTATAGGCGCTGACCGAGCCGTCGGCGGTGATGCGGACAAAGGTCTCGGATGTGCACTCGTCCACCGTGCGGACGACGACGAGCGAACCGGATGGCCGCTCCGCTCCGTTCGGATGCGGGGAGGCCATCAATCCGCGGCCTCAGTGAGCTGGCCCGATGCGCGCATCACGGCGCGCAGGATCTCGACATGCGTGCCGCAGCGGCAGAGATTGTAGCGCAGCGCCGCCAGCGCCTCCTGCTCGGTCGGCCGGGAGTTGATCGCCAGCAGCGCCTTGGTGGTCATGATCATGCCGTTGAGACAATAGCCACATTGCGCGGCCTGCTCGTCGATGAAGGCCTGCTGCACGACATCAGGCTTATCGCGGGTGCCGAGCCCTTCGAGCGTCACGATGTCGCGCCCGGCGCAACCGCTGATCGGGATGACGCAAGAGCGTGCGGCAGCGCCGTCGATCAGGACAGTGCAGGTGCCGCATTCGCCGAGGCCGCAGCCGTATTTAGGGCCGTTGAGCGCGAGATCGTTGCGCAGCACATAGAGCAGCGGCGTCTGCGGCGCGGCCGTGATCTCTTGGGTTTTGCCGTTCACGGTGAGCCGGATCGGTGTGTGCGTCATCCTCTTTCCCAAGTCCGCGGCCGGAGCTTTGCAGAATTGTACGTCGCGACGATACCGTTTGTACACAAACGTGCAAGCCGGCATGCCGCAGTGCAACGCGATTGCTCGCTTTGTGGACAGGGCGGGGAGGCAAATGAGGGTTTATTCGGCAGCGGCGCCTTTTCGCCCGTACCGCCGCTTGACAGTCATCAGGAGCGCGCGCACCATCGTTCGTATACGAATGATAACCGCAGTGTCCGCCGGCTTGCACATGGTGACTGAAACGACGAGCGCTGCCACCGACAAGATCCGCTGCGATGCCTGTCCGGTGATGTGCTACATCAAGCCGGGCGCTGCGGGCGCCTGCGACCGCTATGCCAACCACGACGGCAAGCTCGTCCGCGTCGATCCACATGTGATCCTGGAGCGCACTGTCTCGCATGGCGGCAAGCTCGTCCCGTTCAGCCGCACGGAAGATTGGGACGGCAAGATCGTCCACGAGCCCTCGACCTTCGTCACCGCTATCGGCGCGGGCACGACCTATCCCGACTACAAGCCGGCGCCGTTCATCGTCTCTGCGGAGGTTGACGGCGTCGACATGGTGACAGTCGTTACTGAAGGCATCTTCTCCTATTGTGGAATCAAGGTGAAGATCGACACCGACCGCTATCTGGGGCCGGAGACCGCGACCGTGCGCGCACAGGGTGAGGCGGTCGGTCATGTCACGACCAGCGAATACGGTTCGCAGATGCTGTCGCTCGGCGGCGTGCATCATCTGACCGGCGGCTCCAAGAAGGAGGGCCGCGTCACCTGCGACACGCTGATGGATCTCGCCAATTGCAAGGCGGTCGAGCTCACCATCGACGGCGGCGCGAGCGTGGTGGTGCAGGCCGGCCAGCCGCCGATCGTCAACGGCATGAAAGAAGAGCGCATGCGCGTCGGCTGCGGCTCGGCGACGATCGGCATGTTCGCCAAGCAATGGCACGGCAAGGTCGACGAGGTCGTCGTCGTCGACGATCACATCACAGGCGTGCTCTCGGAGCATCAGGCCGGCAAGCTGCTCGACATCGCCGACACCGGCATCAAGATGAAGGGCCGCCGTTCGACGCCGGGCCGCTATTTCCAGGTCGCCGATCCCGGCACGGGCTGGGGCGGCACAGATATCTCCGATCCGCTCGCGATTCTCGGGCCGTTCGATGCCAAGGAGGCGAAACCCGGTTTGACCATGCTGATGGTCTCCACGACCGGCGAGCATTCGTCTTACTATGTGCTCGACGAAGCCTTGAAGCCGGTCGAGATCGAGATGCCCGCTGATTTGAAGTTTTCGGTCGAGCGCATCCAGGAAAACTGCGAGCCGGCGCTGTGTACGGTGCTGTTCATGGCCGGCGCCGGCGGCTCGCTGCGCGCCGGTGTCACCGATAATCCGGTGCGGCTGACGCGCTCCGTGAAGGACGCGCTGACGCGCGTCACCAGCGGCGGCGCGCCTGTTTATGTCTGGCCGGGCGGCGGCATCACCTACATGGTCGATGTGACGCAGATGCCGTCAGGCGCGTTCGGCTATGTGCCGACGCCGGCGCTGGTCGCGCCGATCGAGTTCACGATGAAGCTGTCGGACTACGCCGCGCTCGGCGGGCACATGGATTATGTGAAGCCGCTGTCCGAGGTGCAGGGCGGTGAAGACGTTCGCCAGTTGCCGTGGCAGAACCCGATTCCGGGACCTCGGACATGAGGCGGCTCCCGCAAATCGCATTGCTGTCTGATGGCCGGCGACTGCATTTGCAGGATGGACCGATTGATCTGATCGTCGAGGCGAGGGGGCACGCGGAAGAGGTTCGTGCGGCCTATGACGCTGCGGCGCGGCGGTTCACCGGGCTGCTCGATGAGCTCTGCGCGGAGCTGACGGAGTTGCGGGCGGCGGCTGAATCGGAGCGAACTTTGCTCAACGGCGTTGTGGCGCGTCGCATGCACTCCGCCGTCGCGCCTTTTGCCGCAGATGGCTTCATCACGCCGATGGCGGCCGTGGCCGGCAGCGTGGCGGAAGAGGTTCTCTGCGCAATGCTGGACGCTGCGGCGCTCGATCAGGCCTATGTCAACAATGGCGGCGACATCGCGCTTCATCTTGGCAGGGGGGAGCATTTCTCCGTGGGTCTGATGGATCGGCCCGATCGCGCGGGCGTGATGCGGACAATGAGGGTCGATTCGGACGATCCGGTGCGCGGCATCGCGACCAGCGGGCGTCACGGCCGCAGTTTTTCCCTGGGGATCGCCGACGCGGTCACGGTGCTGGCTGCGACCGCATCGCAGGCCGATGCGGCTGCGACGGTCATCGCCAACGCCGTCGATCTGCCCGGTCATCCCGCCGTCATCCGAAAGCCTGCGAACGAACTTCAGCCCGATAGCGATCTCGGCGCGCGTCTCGTCACCCGCGATGTTGGTGAATTGTCGCAGACCGAGATAGCGGCCGCCCAGGAATCTGGCGCAGAATGTGCACGGCAATTATTCGATCGCGGATTGATCGAGGGGGCCGTGTTGCAGCTTTGTGGTGATATGCTTGTCATCGGAGCAAAAGATATTGAACGGCGACGATCGCGCCCACTTGAGTTGGAGAACGCGGTCCATGCCTGAGCAGGGAAGCGAGCAGGAGAAGCCATCATGAGCGCGATCATCCGCAAGATCGTCACCGTCGTCGAAGAGACGCAGATGGAGATGGGCCGCCAGGTCTCGCCGCCGACCCGGCGTGCGGCGGCAATCGCCGTGATCGAGAATCCCTTTGCCGGAAAATATGTCGAGGATCTGTCGCCCCTGATCGCGATCGGCGAGGAGCTCGGCGATCTCTTGTCGAAGCGCGCGGTGGCTGCGCTCGGTATCGATGGTTCGAAGGCCCACAGCTACGGCAAGGCCGCGGCCGTCGGCGAGAACGGCGAGCTGGAGCATGCCGCGGCCATCCTTCACCCGAAGATGGGCACGCCGGTGCGGAAGGTGCTGAGCAAGGGCGCGGCGCTGATTCCGTCGTCCAAGAAGCGTAGCGGTCCGGGCACGACGCTGGATATTCCGCTCGGGCACAAGGACGCGGCTTTCGTGCGCAGCCACTTTGACGGCATGGAAGTGCAGATCAACGATGCGCCGCGCGCCAACGAGATCATGGTCGCGGTTGCCGTCACCGACAGCGGCCGTCCTTTGCCGCGCGTCGGTGGGCTGACGGTTGCGGAGATCAAGGGCGAAGACGGTCTAAGATAATTTTAACGGTGGAGGTTGGGATGCGAGCAAAGAACTATTTTGTCGGCGCGGCGTTCGCGCTGTTGGCGGGCGGCATGGCTCATTCGGCCATGGCGCAGGACATCAAGATCGGCGAGATCAACAGCTATTCGTTGCTGCCGGCGTTCACCGAGCCCTATCGCAAGGGCTGGCAGCTCGCTGTCGAAGAGATTAACGCGGGCGGCGGCGTCAACGGCAAGAAGCTCGTCGTTATTTCCAAGGACGACGGCGGCAAGCCGGCGGATGCGCAGACCGCGGCCAACGAGCTGGTGTCGAGCGAGGGCGTGGCGATGCTGACGGGTACGTTCCTGTCGAACATCGGCCTTGCGGTCAGCGACTTCGCCAACCAGAAGAAGGTGTTCTTCCTCGCGGCCGAGCCGTTGACCGACGCCATCACCTGGTCCAAGGGCAACAAGTACACCTTCCGCCTGCGCCCCTCCAACTACATGCAGGCGGCGATGCTGGTGGAAGCAGCCAGCAAGCTGCCGGCAAAGCGCTGGGCGACCATCGCGCCGAACTATGAATACGGCCAGTCCGCGGTCGCGGTGTTCAAGAAGCTGATGTCGGAGAAGCGTCCTGATATCCAGTGGGTCGACGAGCAGTGGCCGCCGCAGGGCAAGATCGACGCGGGTCCGGTGGTTCAGGCGGTTGCCGCGGCGAACCCGGAAGCAATCCTCAACGTCACCTTCGGCGCCGATCTCGTGAAGCTGGTGCGCGAAGGCAACACCCGCGGCCTGTTCAAGGGGCGCGAGGTCGTCTCGTTCCTGACCGGCGAGCCCGAATATCTCGATCCGCTCAAGGACGAGACGCCCGAGGGCTGGATCGTCACCGGCTACCCCTGGTATTCGATCAAGACGCCCGAGCATGATGCGTTCCTGAAGGCCTACCAGGCCAAGTACAACGACTATCCGCGCCTCGGCTCGATCGTTGGCTACCAGACCATCAAGTCGGCGGCGGC
This sequence comes from Bradyrhizobium sp. 139, assembly GCF_023074175.1. Classification (GTDB taxonomy): domain Bacteria; phylum Pseudomonadota; class Alphaproteobacteria; order Rhizobiales; family Xanthobacteraceae; genus Bradyrhizobium. The sequence continues at coordinate 100,786 of NZ_JADPKS010000107.1, read as the reverse complement.
GATCCTGGCGAAGGCCGGTTCGACCGATCCGGAGAAGCTGATTGCTGCCGCGGAAGGCCTGTCGATGCCGTCGCCGTTCGGCGAGATCACCTTCCGCAAGATCGATCACCAGTCCACGCTGGGTGCCTATGTCGGCAAGACCGCGTTGAAGGGCGGCAAGGGCGTGATGGTGGACTCCACCTACAAGAAGGGCGCGGACTATCTGCCGAGTGATGCCGAAGTCGAGAAGCTGCGCCCGAAGGATTGATCTCCGCTGCCGTAGGGTGGGTTAGCCGTAGGCGTAACCCACCGCGGTCGGTCCCGCGGTGAGAAAGATGGTGGGTTACGCCCAGCGAACTGCGCTTCGCGCAGCCGCAAGGCTAACCCACCCTACGAAATTCCCGCTCCCCGCATGGGGAGCGCGCTGAACACCAACCCGGACCGCCGATGGCCTTTTATGTCGTACAGTTTCTGACTGGTCTCGCCAGCGCAGCGTCGCTGTTCCTGGTGGCCTCGGGCCTGTCGATCATTTTTGGCGTGACGCGGATCGTGAATTTCGCGCATGGCGCCTTCTACATGATCGGCGCCTACATCGCCTTCACGCTGACGGAGTGGCTTTCGGGTGCGTTCGGCTTCTGGGGCGCCATCGTGATCGCCGCACTCGCGGTCGCGCTGATCGGCGTCCTCGTCGAGATGGTGCTGCTGCGGCGTATCTATCACGCGCCCGAGCTGTTCCAGCTACTCGCGACCTTCGGCCTGACCCTGATGGTCGAGGATCTCGTCGTGCTGGTCTGGGGCCCCGACGATCTCGTCGGTCGCCGTGCGCCGGGCTTCAGGGGCGCGATCGATTTCTTCGGCCAGAACATCCCGAGCTACGATCTGTTCCTGATCGTGCTCGGACCGGTCGTGCTCGGCATTCTCTGGCTGCTATTCCAGCGCACGCGCTGGGGCGTGCTGGTGCGCGCGGCGACGCAGGACCGCGACATGGTCGCGGCGCTTGGCGTCAATCAGAAATGGCTGTTCACGAGTGTGTTCGCGGTCGGCGTCTTCCTCGCCGCGCTCGGCGGCGCGCTCCAGATCCCGCGCGATGCGGTACATCATGCGATGGATTTGCGCATCATCGTCGAGGTGTTCGTCGTTGTGGTGATCGGCGGCCTCGGCAGCATCGTCGGCGCCTTCGTCGCGGCCGTGCTGGTCTCCGAGCTCAACGCCTTCGGCATCCTGATCTTCCCGAAGATTTCCATCATCCTGGTTTTCCTGGTGATGGCCGTGGTGCTGATCGTGAGGCCCTGGGGCCTGTTCGGCAAGCCCGAGGCGCCGGCGCGCAAGACGCCGGGTCTCACCGTCAATCCCTGGCGTCCGCTGACGTCGAACGAACGGCTGGCTGCGCTGGCGGCGCTCGTCATTGCGGCGACGCTGCCGCTGTTCGCCGGCAACTATGCTCTGACCGTCGGCTCGGAGATCGCGATCTTCGTGATCTTCGCCGTCAGCCTGCATTTCCTGATGGCGGTCGGCGGACTCGCGTCGTTCGGCCACGCCGCCTATTTTGGTCTCGGCGCTTACGGCGTCGCCTTCCTCGCCAAGATGGCGGGGCTGCCGATGATCGTGTGCCTGCTGCTCGGTCCGCTGCTTGGCTGCATGGGCGCGGCCGTGTTCGGCTTCTTCGCGGTGCAGCTTTCCGGCGTCTATTTCGCGATGCTGACGCTTGCGTTTGCGCAAATCGTCTGGTCGATCGCGTTCCAGTGGGTCAGCGTCACAGGCGGCGACAACGGCATACTCGGCGTCTGGCCTTCAAGCTGGGCGGCGAGCCCGTCGCATTTCTACTGGCTGGCGCTCGGCGTTGCGGCGCTCGTGACGATTGCGCTACGGGCGATGGTATTCTCGCCGTTCGGCTACGCACTCAGGGCCACGCGCGACTCGCTTCTGCGCAGCGAGGCGGTCGGCATCAATGCCAAGCGCATCCAGTGGACAGCGTTCGTGATCGCAGGCACGACCGCCGGCATCGGTGGCGCGCTGTTCGCCTACCTCAAGGGCAGCGTCTTCCCCGACAATCTCGGCATCTCGCTCTCGGTCGATGCGCTGGTGATGGTGCTGCTCGGCGGCGTCGAGACGGTGTCGGGCGCGGTGATCGGTGCGATCGTCTACAAGGCGCTCAATATCTGGCTGGTGAGCCAGACCGACCTGTCGAAGCTTGTGCTCGGTGGCTTCATCGTTCTGATCGTCGTCGGTTTCCCCAAGGGCATCGTCGGCATGTTGGAGACGCTGGCGCAGCGGCGCAGGAAGACATCGCCGCCGGGATCTCCCTTGCTTGTCAAGCCGATCGAGTCCGCCGAATGAGCGTCGCACCCCCACTTCTCGCGGTCGAAGGCCTGACCAAATCCTATGGCGGCATCCATGCCGTGCGCGGCGTGTCGTTCTCGCTGCGCGCCGGCGAAATCCTGGCACTGATCGGGCCGAACGGCGCGGGCAAGAGCACCTGTTTCGACATGCTCAACGGCCAGAACAAGCCTGATACCGGCCATGTCCGCCTGCTTGGCGAGGAGACCACCGGCAAGAAGCCGCGAGAGATCTGGCGGCTCGGCGTCGGGCGCACTTTCCAGATCACTGCGACATTCGCCACCATGACCGTGCGCGAGAACGTGCAGGTCGCGCTCATCTCGCACGAGAGGCAGCTGTTCAATCTCTTCGGCTCGGCGCCGAACTTCGACCGCGGCGAGGCGGGCCGGCTGCTTGAACTCGTCGGGATGAGCGGTTATGCCGACCGCCCTTGCGGCGAGCTGGCCTATGGTGATCTCAAGCGGCTCGAGCTCGCGGTCGCGCTTGCGAACCACCCAAAGCTGCTGCTGATGGACGAGCCGACCGCCGGCATGGCCCCGCGCGAGCGTGTCGATTTGATGCGGCTGACGGCACAGATCGCGCGGGAGAAATCGATCGGCGTGCTCTTCACCGAGCACGACATGGACGTGGTGTTCGAGCACGCCGACCGCATCATCGTGCTCAATCGCGGCACGCTGATTGCCGAGGGCTCGCCGGCCGAAGTGCGCGGCAATCCGCAGGTGCAGACGGTCTATCTCGGCGAGGGCCTCGTCTACGATGCCCGCCATCGCGAGGGAGCCTCGGCATGAAGCTGACGGTCGAGGGGCTCAACAGCCACTATGGTCCCGCGCATATCCTGTTCGACATCGGCTTCGAGGTCGGCGAGGGCGAAGTGGTCGCGCTGCTTGGGCGCAACGGCGCCGGCAAGTCGACGACGTTCCGCTCGATCGTGGGCCTTGTGGCGCAGCGCTCCGGCCGCATCATGTTCGAGGGCAAGGACGTCTCGGTGCGTCCGACGCACGAGATCGTTCGCGAGGGGCTCGGCTATGTGCCGGAGGAGCGGCGCATCTTCACCGATCTGACGGTGGAAGAGAATCTCGAGGTGGGCCGCCAACCGAAGCGTCCGAACGCCCCCTCATGGACTCGCGACAAGCTGTTTACGCTGTTTCCAAACCTGGGTGAGATGAAAAACCGTCCGGGCGGCCGCATGAGCGGCGGCGAGCAGCAGATGCTGACGATCGCGCGCACGCTGATGGGCAACCCGTCGCTGGTGCTGCTGGACGAGCCCTCGGAAGGCCTGTCGCCGAAGATCGTCGAGCAGATGGTCGATGCCATTCTGACCATGAAGAAGGAGGGCGTCAGCATCGTCGTCTCCGAGCAGAATTTGCATTTCGCGCGGCTGATCTCCGATCGCGCCTATATCATCGAGCGCGGCCGCATCTGCTTCGGCGGCACCATGGCCGAGCTCGATGCGCGTCCGGACATCCGCGACGCGCATCTGTCGTTGTGAGGGACGGGGAGCGGATGGCAAGAAGCGTCGCGGCGAAGAAGAGTGTCAAGCCGGCAAAGCCGTCTTACGTGCTCGATGAGCAGGTCGGCTTCATCCTGCGCCAGGTCTGGCAGCGCCACAGTTCGATCTTCGCCCGCGAGATCGGCACCAACATCACGCCGACGCAATGGGCGGCGCTGTCGAAGCTCGCCGAAACCGGGCCGTGCTCGCAGAATCAGCTCGGCCGACTGACGGCGATGGATGTCGCCACCATCAAGGGTGTGATCGATCGCTTGACCGCACGTGGATTGACCGAGACCAGCCAGGATCCCGAGGACGGACGGCGGCTCCTGGTCAGCCTGACGCGCGCGGGCCAGCAGCTTGCGGAGAAGGTCGCGCCGAATGCGCTCGCGATCACGCGGGAGACGCTGGCGCCGCTCGATGCCAGAGAGCGCGAGATGCTGATGGCGCTGTTGAACAAGCTGCGGTGAACGGCAACTTCGTAAGGTGGGCAAAGGCGCCCTTGGCCGCGCCCACCATTTTTGACTGCCTTGTAGAAACGGTGGTGGGCACGCTCCGCTTTGCCCACCCTGCGCACTGCGGCCCGGATCAATGGCCGCTGACGATCTCCGGCACTTTCCCTGCCGGTGGCGTATTCCGGCTCCGCTGCGTCCGCACGATGCCGTCGATGATGGTCATGCCGATGCCGGGGAGATCGCCGAGCTGCACGCTCTCCAGGATGTTCTTGCCGGGTGAATGCTGGGCCTTGTCCATGATGACGAAATCGGCGGAGCGGCCGACCTCGATCAGGCCGCAATCGAGCTCGCGCATCCGCGCGGTGTTGCCGGTGGCAAGGCAAAACGCGATTTCGGCGGGCAGGTCGCCGAGCGAAGACAGCATCGAGACCATGCGCAGAATGCCGAGTGGCTGCACCCCGGAGCCGGCGGGCGCGTCGGTGCCGAGGATCACGCGGTGCAGATCGCCCATCTCGCGCGCGATGCGCAGCGTGAACAGGGCCGAGCGCTCATTGCCGTTGTGAACGAGTTCGAGGCCGCGCTTGCAGCCCTCGCAGATGCAGCGGATCTGGTCGTCGGGCAGGGCAGTGTGGCCGCCATTGATATGGCCGACCACATCGGTGTCGGCCTCCAGCACCACATCCTTGTCGATCAGGCCGGAGCCGGGGATGGAGGGGCCGCCGGTATGGATCGTGCTCTGGATGCCGTATTTGCGCGCCCAGCCGACCATCTTTCGTGCAGTCGGGCCGTCCTTGACGCCACCCAAGCCGACTTCGCCCAGCAGCTTGACGCCTGCCGCAGCCAATTCCTTGAAATCCTCCTCGACCATCTCGCATTCGATCACGGGCGCGCCGGCGTGAACCTTCACGCCGCCGGGGCGCAGATTCCAGAATGCGCGCTGGGCGAAGATCGCCATCGCCTTCAGGCCGACGACGTCGCGGGGGCGGCCGGGCATGTGAACTTCGCCGGCGGAGATCATCGTGGTGACGCCGCCATGCAGGTTGCTGTCGATCCAGCCGATCTGGTTCTGTCGCGGTGTCCAGTCACCCGCAACAGGGTGGACATGGCTGTCGATCAGGCCGGGCGCGACCGTGGTGCCGCTGGCATCGACGATGGTGGTCGCGCCTTCGGTGTTGAGGTCCTTGAAGCGGCCGATCGCGGTGATCTTGCCGTTCTCGGCGACGATGGTGTCGCCGTCCAGGATCGGCTTTTCCAGCGCGCCGGACAGGATCAGGCCGATGTTGCGGATCACGAGCTTCGAGGGTCCGGTGGCCTGGGGTGCGTCATGCGCCATGGAAGGGGTCCTTGTCCTTAACTGCAACGCTTCCGATCTTGGGCAGCCTTGACCGCGGGATCAAGCCGGATTATTCATTAGTATACAAATGATCGTGTGCAAACGACGCATAGCTGCCGCCTTGAAAACCGCCACGACGCGCTACGGAAGGGTGAGATGAGCAATTTCAATCAGGAAGCCGTTTTGAGTGTCCACCACTGGACCGAGACGCTGTTCTCCTTCAAGACCACTCGCAGCCCGACCTTCCGCTTCCGCAATGGCGAATTCACCATGATCGGGCTCAAGGTCGGCGAGAAGCCGCTGCTGCGTGCTTACAGCGTCGCCAGCGCCAATTACGAGGACACGCTGGAGTTCTTCTCGATCAAGGTGCCGGACGGTCCGCTGACCTCGCGTCTCCAGCATCTGAAGGAAGGCGACGAGATCATCGTCAGCCGCAAGGCGACCGGCACGCTGGTGATCGACAATCTCGAGGAGGGGCGCAACCTCTATCTGATCGGTACCGGCACGGGCCTCGCGCCGTTCCTGAGCGTGATCAAGGACCCCGAAACCTACGAGCGGTTCGAGAAGGTCGTGCTGCTGCACGGTTGCCGGCACGTGAAGGAGCTCGCCTATGGCGAGATGATCACCGAGACGCTGCCGAAGGACGAGCTGATCGGCGAGTACATCCGTAGTCAGCTGATCTACTATCCGACCGTCACCCGCGATCCCTTCCGCAACCGCGGCCGCATCACTGACCTCGTCACGTCGGGCAAGCTGTTCGCCGATATCGGCCTTCCGGCGCTGGAAGCCGTCCATGACCGCGTCATGATCTGCGGCAGCCCGGCGCTGGTCGCGGACACCCGCGTGCTCCTGGGCGAGCGGGGCTTCGTCGAAGGCAATCATGGCGAGCCGGCCCAGTTCGTGGTCGAAAAGGCCTTTGCCGAGCGCTAAGTCCGGAATTCCTGCTCAATAAGACCGTATTTTTGCCGCGCGGCGCCCGTTGCGGCGCCGATTCGGCGCACGATACTATATGTCTGCGAATCAGCGGAGTTCCCACATGGTTGCGGACAGCGACAGCAACATCGCCTGGCACCGAGTTCAGTTGAAGAAGAACCGCGCCGAGTTGAAGGCGCTCGAGACCGCGCGCTTCACGATGGGCGAGATCGCGTCCTCGGAGCGGAACGGACGGACCCAAAAGGCAGTTGCGGAACTCAAGCGCAAGATCGCGCAGTCCGAGCGCGCGATCGCCGATCACGACAAGCGGACGCGCCGTCCGCTCGCCACCGACATGCAAAGCCTCAGCAATGGCAGCTGGAGCCATTGGGACGCCTACACGCAGCAGCAGCGCAAGACCGGCCCGCGCTCGCCGGGGCGCGGGTAGTTCTTCTGCGGCGGAGGGAATGAAGGTTCCGGCGCTTGCCCGGCGCTCCCCGCGTCCCATCTGGTTGAAGCGCCACCAACCGCTCCGGTGATCCCATGACACCGCGCCTCGATTTCACCAGCGAGGCCTTCTTTCGCGATCCGCCCAAGGCGATCGCGACGCTGCGCATGTCCGGCCCTGTTGTCGCGACGCGATTTCCTCTCGTCGGCGAGGTCTGGATCACCACGACCCATGAGGCCACGGCACAAGTCCTGAAGGACAGCACCAATTTCACGCTACGCAAGGAAGATGGCGACGTCGCGGGTCTGCGCTGGTGGATGCCGAACTACGTCAGGACCATCGCCAATAACATGCTGACGATGGACGAGCCGGATCACACAAGGCTGCGCAGCATCGTGGACGAGGCCTTCCGCCGCCGCGCCATCGTCGCGATGGAGCCGCGCATCCGTGTCATCGCCGACGGTCTGGCCGATGAGCTGTTTGCGAACGGACGTCCAGCCGATCTCGTCCAGCGCTACGCGCGCATCCTGCCGCTGTCGGTGATCTCCGAACTGCTGGGCCTGCCGCCGGCCGATCGTCCAAAATTCATCGCCTGGGCCAACGCGATGTCCTCGCTGACGGGTGTCGTCAGCTTCTTCCGTTTGCTGTTCGCGTTCCGCAAGATGCGGGCCTATCTCGAACAGCAGTTGCAGATCGCGCGCATGGAGGGCGGCGAAGGCCTGATCGGAGAGCTGGTGCAGGTCGAGCGTGAGTGTAGCCAGATCACGCCGGACGAAATGGTCTCGATGGTGTTTCTGCTGCTCGCGGCAGGCTCGGAGACCACGACGCACCTCATTAGCGGATCGGTCTATGAAGTCCTCAAAAATCCCGCTCTGCGCGATTGGCTGGAGGAGGATTGGAGCCGCCTTCCTCTCGCCGTCGAGGAGTTCTTGCGCTTCGTCTCGCCGGTACAGTTTTCAAAGCCGCGCTACGTGCGACGAGACATCGAGCTCGAAGGCGTGCGCCTTAGGAAGGGCGATCGCGTCATGGTCATGCTTGCCGCAGCCAACATGGATCCGGCGGAGCACGATCATCCCGAACGGCTCGATTTGCAGCGCAAGCCGAACCGCCACATCTCCTTCGGCACCGGAATTCATTTCTGTCTCGGTCACCAGCTCGCGCGGATCGAAGCGGCATGTGCGCTGGAAGCGTTGTTGACGCGCTGGCCACGGCTCGGTCTCGCAGTCGAGCCGGCGCAAATCCGCTGGCGCCGACGACCGGGCATTCGGGCGCTCGACAGACTTCCCGTGTTCGACGATGCCGCATCGGCCGCGTCGATGAAGGAAGCCGACTGACGATCCCGGCTCGCTGGGCGCAACCAGCCAGTTCCAATATTCGATTTGATCTCAACTTATATCGTGTCTCGGAACGGCGCGCAGTCGCGTCTGTTGTGATCCAAAGCTCAAGAATCCAAGGTGGAGGTTCGCAAATGAGTTCCAGCGCCATTCCCACGTTCGACAAGACGGCACAAACCACGCACCTCTGGCTCAATGAGATCGGTGAAGAGATAGGGCTCGACGACCAGCAATCATGGCACGTGACGGGCGCTGTGCTGCACGCATTACGCGACCGCTTGCCGATCGAACTCGCCGCGCATCTCGGATCGCAACTGCCGCTGTTGGTCCGCGGCGCGTACTACGATCAGTTCCGGCCATCGGAGCTGCCAAAACGGGTGCGTTCCCTCGACGAATTCCTTCAGATGATCGCTACGGAACTGACGTTCGGCCGACCGGTCAATACCAAGGAGGCGGCGCGTGCGGTTTTCAAGGTTTTGTCGCGGCATTTGAGCCCGGGCCAGATCGACAAAGTCAGAGAGGCGCTGCCAGAAGAGGTGCGGACGATTTGGAGCGAGCCCGGTACGCAGGACATATCGGGTCGTGCGACGGCGGATACGTCCGGGCGGTCGAAGGGTATGTCGCACTAGGCTGGAAGAAACCTTCTGCGCGATGTCGGCGTTAACCAGTTAAACCTCCTGAGATCAACTGAGGAGCACAGCCATGCAGGTCCACGACATCATGACGCCGTCCGTGCATATTGCCGATCCCAACATGACCATCCGGGAAGTCGCGCGCTCGATGCGTGCCGACAATGTCGGTGCGTTGCCGGTGGGTGAGAACGATCGCCTGGTCGGCGTGGTCACCGACAGAGACATTGTGATGCGCGCCGTCGCCGAGGAGCGGTCGCCGGGCAACACCTCGGTGCGAGAGGTGATGTCCGAGGGCGTCTGCTACTGCTTCGAGGACGACGATGTGGAAGGCGCCTCGCAAGTGATGGCGACGCATCAGGTCCGGCGACTCCCGGTGCTCAACCGGCAGAAACGCCTGGTCGGCGTTGTCGCCCTCGCCGACATCAGCAGGGCAGACGACGAGTGCGCCCAGGATGCGTTGAAGGATATCTCCGCACCATCTGACAAGGAGCGCTGGTAGCGCGCGCTCATTGTACGACATACGACGTCACCTTCCGGAAGGAAACGACATGACCAGCAAGATGCCACCCGTTCCACGTGCAAACCAGAGCCCGAAGGGAACCGGCGATCCCAAGCAAGCCTCCGCGGACGAGCTGCCGCATGGCCAGCAACCCGCGCAGAACCCGGATCAGCAGGGTCAACAGGGCAACATCAAGCAAAACACGACCAATCAAGGATACCAGCAAGACCGCTGAGGAGGACGACATCTCATGTCGACATCCACGAAGACACCGAAAAGCATTCGTCAGGGCGGGCCCGGCGCGTCGCACGAAAATGCGAAGGACCCATTGGAGATAAAGAAGCCGCCTGCGGACGATCCGCAGCGGACCCACAGCCGGGTGTCCGGCGGCGGAGGCGAACACGATTCCCACCACAGGCATGATGCCGCCGGGAAGGGCGGAGAAAGGTAATCATGAGCAACAAGCAGCCAAAGCTGTACAGGCCCACGGGTAAGGATATTCGCGACAATCCCCTGATCGGTGGATCGAAGGGTGCCACCATGGCAGGCGCGTCGCCCGACGACATCGAGGATGCTCTCGGCGAGAATACGATCGAGGGCGACGTCGAGAACGACGTGAATGTCGGCGGGGGTATTGACAAGGACGTCGCACGCAGCGGCTCGCCTCGACGAGGCCGGTGAATACCGGGAGACTGACATGCAAGGCAGAAAGACCCACGAGCAGCAGGTGCGTATTCTCGAGCGCAAACCGGATGTGCCTGACGCACGAGAACTCGAGCAGGCCTCTGGTCGCAATCCCCGGGCCGTTCATCGGCCGAGGGCGGAGGCGCGGCAAAGTGAGTTCCCGGTCAGCCGTGGTGGCCTCAACCAGGAGAGCGATCACAACAAGCACAACAATCCCGGCCAGAGCGGCCATAAGCCGCCGAAACCATCGCCGCAACAACAGAAGCACTGATTTCCGGGGCGATCATTCGAAAAGGCGATCATTCGAAAAGGAGAGGCCGATGCCAAGCGGACGTGGCAGCAAGACGCATTTCAGATCGGGCATGCACGGCAAGAGCGACGGCACCGGCGCTCTGGCCGACGTGTCCAAGGACAAAATCGGCGACAACGTGGTCTTGTCCAACCGCGACAAGGCCCAGCACTCGGACATCCGCGGCATGGACGGCAAGTTCATCCAGACCGAGCAATATCAGGACCACGCGGCCAACCGGCTCGCGGATGACGATCAGGACTCCGAGGAGACTTGAGGAGCAAGACTTCAGGAGCAAGACTTCAGAAGCAAGACTTCAGAAAGCAAGGCTTCAGAAGCAAGACTTGGGGAGAAGATCGTTTCCTCCCGACAACTCGGACCGGTGCTCAGCCGGTCCGTTTTTTGTTTCCGCGAGATCGCGTTCCCAGCCGAATACGGATCGGCCGTCGAGCGCCGGCGATGCCGCGCGTTCATCTGCGATGTATGCCTCCACCGACGGCCCGTGCGCGGTGCGCTCCAGGCGACGGGCCTGGTCGTCGAGGCGCTTGATCGCCTGCATCTCTTCCTCGCGCCCTAATTTTGCGTTTTGGATCGCGCCCTTGAGCACGCGGATGGTCTCGTCATAGACCTTGATCGGAACGGGGTAGGGATGTCGGTCCTTGCCGCCATGGGCGAGCGAGAAGCGGGCGGGATCGTTGAAGCGATAGGGCGCGCCGTGCACGACTTCGGCGACCATTGCCAGTGAGCGCACCGTGCGCGCGCCGACGCCGGGCGTCAGCAGCAGATCGGGAAAATCGACCGGGCCACGCTCGGCGGCCGCGGCCAACGTGCCGTGCAGGCGCCGCGCGAACACGTCCTTCGGTCGCACGTCGTGATGCGCGGGCATGATCAGATGCGGGAGCATCCCCTGTGCCGGTTCGGGCGCGGTCCCAACGAGGCGTTCGAATTCAGTGACGATGCGGTCGGGGCCGAGACCGCTCAACAGCTCGAGCTGCGCGGTGCGCGAGACATCGGCGCGATGGTCGGTGAGGTTGACGATCTCGCCCTGCTGGGGGCCGTCGATTGCGCTGTGCGGCGTATCGACAAAACTCTTCAGGGCCTCGGAGTGCCAGTGATAGCGGCGGGCCTGGCGCTTGTCGCCGTTCATGCCCTGTTGCACCACCGTCCATTTGGCGTCGGCGGTGACGAAGAAGCCGTGCAGATAAAGATCAAACCCGTCCTGAACCGCGGCGCTGTCGACCTTTGCCACCAACCGGCTCGCGCGCGTGAGTTTCGCACCGTCGAAGCCGACGCGGTTGCCGAGTTGCATCAGTTCGTCCGGTGTCTTGCGCGAGTGCTGGCCGCGCCCGCCGCAGACGTAAATTCCGAGCTCGTCCTGGAGCGGGCCGAGCCCGCGCTTCAGCGCACCGATTACAGAGGTCGTGATACCGGAGGAGTGCCAGTCCATCCCCATCAAGGCGCCGAACGACTGGAACCAGAACGGATGCGACAGCCGCTGGAGGAACGCGTCGCGTCCATAGTGATGCACGATCGCCTGCGTGACGATTGCGCCGAGCGAGACCATGCGCGTCGCGAGCCAGGGCGGAACCCGGCCAGTGTGCAGGGGAAGGTCGGCGCTGCCGGTACGTCGAGTCATGATTGTCCAGAAATAGCGCAGTTCGGCGACGGTTGCACCAGAGGAATGCTGCGTTGCACGGGAAGGCGGAGCGAAGCCGGCAGGAACGCGTTGAGCGCAGACGCCAACGCAACGCGGGGACATAGATGAATTTGCAGTCCGTTATGGCCGACATCGACAAGATGTTCGGCTGGATACCCTCGTGGTTCGTCGGTCTCGGCCTGATCGCCGTCGCGATCCTGCTCGCATTGTTGCTCTATCGGGTCGCGGTATGGCTCCTCAAGCGCGCCTTCGGAACCCGCCTCCCTCTTCTGGCCGTGTTCATCAACCGGACTGCCGGTCCGGCTCAGCTGGCGCTGTGTCTTGCCTCGGTCGCCCTGGTCTTGCCGCTTGCGCCCCTCGACGAAACAATCCGTACGCCGCTACTGCGCCTGTTCGTCGTCGCGTTTATCGCCCTGATCGGATGGATTTCGATCCGGGTCGTCGACATGAGTGCGGCGCGCTATCTCCAGAACTTCCGCGACGTCGCTGAAAATTTCGTTGCGCGCAAGCATGTCACCCAGGTCCGCGCGTTCAAGCGCGTGACCGACACCATCATCGTCATCATTGCGGTCTCCACCGCACTCATGACGTTCGACTCGGTCAGGCAATATGGCGTCAGCCTGTTCGCATCCGCCGGTGTCGCCGGTATCATCGTCGGTCTTGCCGCGCGGCCGCTGCTCAGCAACCTGATCGCGGGCTTGCAGATCGCGATCACCCAGCCGATCCGGATCGAGGATGCCGTGATCATCGAAAATGAGTGGGGCTGGGTGGAGGACATCGCCTCGACCTATGTGGTGATCCGGCTGTGGGACTGGCGCCGCATGGTGGTGCCGCTGTCCTACTTCATCGAAAAGCCGTTCCAGAACTGGACCCGCGACACCGCTTCCCTGATCGGTACGATCGCGCTCCATGTCGACTACCGCGCAGACGTGCCGCGGATCCGGCGCTGGCTGGAGGAGGCGATCAAGGAATCCAGGCTCTGGGACGGCGCCGTGGTCAATCTCCAGGTGATCGATGCGGATTCCCGCACCATCGAGCTTCGGGCACTGGTCAGCGCAAGGAATGCACCGCAATCCTGGGACCTGCGCTGCGAGATGAGGGAGAAGCTCATAGCCTTCATTCGCAACGAGATGCCGGAAGCCTTGCCGCGAGAGCGCGCGATCCTGATCCCGTCGGGCGACGATGATGCCGATTTCCTGCGCCGCCCCGCGCCGCCGGAGAAAATGCGGGCGAGGGCGCACAATTGAGGGAGCAGCTCTTAGCCCGGATAGATGCCGACGCGCAACGTGCCGCTCGGCGCCAGGAGCTTTGCCTCGCCATCGGCGCGCGCAGGCGCGCCGAGCAGGCGGATGATTGCAGCGCGAGCAGGGCGGGGCGTGCAAGGTGTCAGGAAGAGGTCTTCACGTGAAGTCAGGAAGAGGTCTTCACGTGAAGATCGTCACTGCGCGCGAATGTCGGCGGCCTTCAGCACCGGCTCCCACTTGGTCGCCTCGGCGTGCATGTAGGCGTCAAAGTCCTTGGCGGACGAGCCGACCGGAGCCGCGCCGATCTTGCCCAGCGTCGACAGCACGTTCGAATCCTTGAGCGCCGCCTTCAAATCGGTTTCGAGCTTCGCCACGATCTCCGGCGGCATCTTTGCCGGACCAAGCACGCCCCACCAGACCGAGACGTCGTAGCCGGGCACGCCGGCCTCTGCGACGGTGGGAACGTCGGGCAGCGCCTTGGAGCGATCGGCCGAGGTCACAGCGAGCGCGCGCACCGGGCCGCCTTCGATCTGGCCGATCGCCTCTGCAAGCGGATTGATGCTGAGCGGGATATCGCCAGCGATTACCGCGGTCAGCGCCGGCGCGCCGCCCTTGTAAGGGATTGCGACGATCTTGGTGCCGGACATGTGTTTCAGCAGCTCCCCGGCAAGATGCGCCGAGGTGCCGTTGCCGGACATGCCGTAGGAGAGCTTGTCCGGCTCTTTCTTCGCCGCAGCCAACAGATCGCCAAGCGTCTTGTAGGGGCTGTCCTTGGCCACGACGATCGCGAGCGGGGAGGAGGCCACTTCGGTGATCGCGGTAAAATCCCTGAACGTGTCGTAAGGTACGCTCGGATAGATGAACTGGTTGAGCGGATGGCCGCTCGCGACCAGGATCAGCGTGTAGCCGTCGGGCGCGGCCTGCGTCAGCGCCTGCGAGGCCACGATGCCGCCGGCGCCGGGACGGTTGTCGATCACGGGTTGCTGGCCCCAGGTCTTGGCCAGTGCCTGCGCCAGCGTCCGCGCGAGGACGTCGACTGCGCCGCCGGCCGCATAGGGCACGAGGATGTGAACCGGCTTGCTCGGATAATTGTCGGCGGCCTGCGCGGCGCCGCCCGCCAGGAGCAGACCGGCACCGAGCAGCAAACTGCCGATCTTCTTGTTCAAATCCAGCATTTTCAAGCACTCCTTGCGGGCGTTCGCATCCCTGCCTCGGTCTTCCGAGCCGCCCGGATGTTGCCCCATGGTTTTTGTTGACGAGACCTGATCTTTTGTACGATAGTACAAATTGCATGGTACGCAAGTCCACCAGCAAGGAAACGGCCCGCAAGCCGAACATGCGCGAGGCGATCCTCGCCGCGGCCGAGGAGCTGTTCGCGACCAACGGCTTCAACGCTGTGTCGGTGCGCGACATCGCGCATGCCGCCGGCGCCAATCCCGGCAGCGTCACCTATCATTTCAAGACCAAGGACGGCCTGCTGCTGGAGATCTACCGGCGCCACTGCGGGCCGATGAATCTCCGTCGCTCCGAGCTGCTCGCCGCCGCCAGGCGCGTGCGCGATCTTCAGGACCGGCTGGAAGCGGTGGTGCGGGCCTATGTGGTGCCGGCCTTCACCTCGGGCAGCGATCTCGCCGGGGGCGGAGCGCGCTTCACGCGGCTTCGCGCGGTGATGTCGGCGGAAGGCAACGAGGTCGCACGAAAAATCATCGCGCAGACCTTTGACGACACCAGCCATGCCTTCATCGATGCGGTTCACGAAAGCCTGCCGCACATTCCGCGCGCCGACATCGTCTGGCGCAGCCACTTCCTGCTCGGCGCGCTCTATTATTCGCTGGTGACGCCGGATCGCGTCTCGCGCCTGTCGCGCGGCGAGGCCGATGGCAGCGATGCCGCGAGCGCCATCGAGCAACTGGTGCAGGCCACCGTCGCTGCTTTCCAGGCGCCGGCGCTGGATCAGGCCGCACCCGCGCGGCGGCGCCCGGCCGTCAGCAGCAAGACTTGAAGCAAGGGCGCCGTGCGGCGGTTCACCTGATGACGAAGATGTACACGCCGACCATTCCGCCGCCTGATCCGGACACGCGTACGCCGAAATTCAAGCTGCCGAAGCTGTCCTGCGATGCGCATTGCCACATCTTCGGGCCCGGCGCGAAATATCCCTATGCGCCGGATCGGTCATACACGCCGCCGGATGCGCCGCTCGAGGATTTTCGCGCGCTGCATGCCAAGCTGGGCGTGGAGCGCGCCGTCATCGTCAATGCCAGCGTGCACGGCACCGACAACACGGTGGCGCTTGATGCGATCGCGCAGAGCAACGGCGCCTATCGCGCGGTTGCCAATATCGACGATACCATTTCCGAGCGCGGGCTTCGCCAGCTGCACGAGGGCGGCTTCCGCGGTTGCCGCTTCAACTTCGTCCGCCATCTCGGTGGCGTTCCCGATAAGCGGGTATTCGATCGCGTCATCGCGATGATCGCGCCGCTCGGCTGGCATATCGACCTGCATTTCGATGCGATCGACCTGCCCGAATATGCCGACATGCTGGCAAAACTGCCGCTGAGCTACACCATCGATCATATGGGGCGGGTGAAGGCGTCCGAGAGACTCGACCAGTTGCCGTTCGAGATACTGATCGAGCTGATGCGGCGCGACGAGAAGTGCTGGGTCAAGATTTGCGGTTCGGAGCGGGTGTCTTCGGCCGGTCCGCCCTTCATCGACGCCGTGCCGTTCGCGCGCAAAATCGTCGAGACGGCGGTCGACCGGGTCATCTGGGGCACCGACTGGCCGCATCCCAACGTCAAGGCGATGCCGAATGACGGCGATCTCGTCGATCTGATCCCGCTGTTCGCGCCGGAGCCGGAGTTCCAGCAGAAGATCCTGGTCGGCAATCCCGCGCGCCTGTTCGGGTTCGATGCATGACCGTCTCCGTGATCGATACGTCGCTTATCAAGGAAAGAGGGGAGTAGTCCCATGAAGACAGGTCTTGTCGTCACCGCCCACCCGGGCGATTTCGTCTGGCGCGCCGGCGGCGCGATCGCGCTGCATGCCAAAAAGGGTTACCGCATGAAGATCGTCTGCATGTCCTTCGGCGAGCGCGGCGAGAGCCAGTTCGCCTGGAAGGAAAAGGGCGCAACGCTGGAATCGGTTAAGGCCGGCCGCAAGGACGAGGCGGAGCGCGCGGCAAGGCTGCTCGGCGCCGAGATCGAGTTCTTCGACTGCGGCGACTATCCGTTGAAGCTGAACGAGGCGCATTTCGACCGCATGGTCGACATCTACCGCGAGCTCAATCCGAGCTTCGTGCTGACGCACGCGCTGGAAGACCCCTATAATTTCGACCATCCGAACGCGGCGCATTTCGCGCAGGAGACCCGCGTCGTTGCGCAGGCCATGGGCCATAAGCCCGGCGCGCAGTACAAATATTCGGCGCCGCCGGTGTTCCTGTTCGAGCCGCACCAGCCTGAGCAGTGCAATTACAAGCCTAACCTGATCCTCAAGATCGACGAGGTCTGGAACGAAAAGTACGAGGCGTTCCAGATTCTCGCCGCGCAGAAGCATCTCTGGGGCTATTACGAGCGCGTCGCACTCAACCGCGGCATCCAGGGCAGCCGCAACACCGGTGTGCCCATGACTTATGGCGAGGCCTATCAGCGCCTGTTCCCGACCGTCGAGGAGATACTCGCATGAAGCCGATCGTCGTTCGCAACATTGAGCGAGCCGATCCCGCCGAAATGGCGGACTACGGCGTCTCGACCGTGCACGAGGCCTATGGCCGCATCGGGCTGATGAAGCCGTATTTGCGGCCGGTCTGGCCGGGCGCGGCGATCGCCGGCCCCGCGGTCACCGTGCTGGCGCAGCCCGGTGACAACTGGATGATCCATGTCGCGGTCGAGCAGTGCAGGAAGGGCGACATTCTCGTCGTCGGTTGTACCACCGACAATACCGACGGCATGTTCGGCGAGTTGCTCGCAACCTCGCTCCAGGCCCGCGGCGTGCAGGGATTGATCATCGATGCCGGCTGCCGCGACGTCAAAGCGCTGCACGAGATGAGGTTTCCGGTGTGGTCGCGCGCGGTCTCGGCCAAGGGCACGGTCAAGGCGACGCTCGGTTCGGTCAACGTCCCCGTGGTTTGCGCCGGCGTCAATGTCGATCCCGGCGACATCGTCGTGGCCGACGATGACGGCGTCGTGGTGGTGCCGAAGCGATATGCGGCCGAGGTCGCCGAGAAGGCGAAGAAGCGCAACGCGGATGAAGGCGGCAAGCGCAAGCGGCTGGCTTCGGGCGAGCTGGGCCTCGACATGTACAGCATGCGCGAGGCGCTGGCGAAGGCCGGACTCGTCTATGTCGACAATCCCGAGGACGTCTGAGTTACGAAACAGAACGGAGCGGGCGGATGGATCGTCTCAACCTGAAGGCCGTGCTCGGCAGTCACCCCCACGTCCAGGCGGTGAAGAGCGGCGAGCTTCGCTCCGACCGCTTCGATCTCGACTTCATCGAGTACACCCCGACTAACAGCGCGTTCAAGCCGATGGTGCGCGAACAGGCGTTCGACGTCTGCGAGATGGCGATCGTCACCTATCTGATGGCGAAGGCGCACGGCAAGCCGCTGGTGCTGCTGCCTGCCACCATGCTCGGTCGCTTCCAGCATTCCTACGCGCTCTACAATCCCCAGCGTGGAACGCTCGGGCCGTCCGATCTCGAAGGCAAGCGCGTCGGCATCCGTTCCTTCACGACGACGACGGGCGCGTGGATCAGGGGCATTCTCGCCAATGACTACGGCGTCAATCTCGACAACATCCGCTGGGTCACCTTCGAGGATCCGCATGTCGCCGAATATGTCGACACCACCGAGCGTGCGCCGAAGGACAAGAAGATTCTTCAGATGCTGCTCGACAGCGAGCTCGATGCCGTCCTCGGCGAGACCTCTGATAATCCCAAGCTGAAGCCGCTGTTCCCCGATCCGGCTGCGGAAGCGGCCAAATGGTACGCGCATCGCGGCGTCGTCCCGGTCAATCATCTCGTGGTCGTGACCGAGAAGCTCGCGAAATCGCGCCCCGAAATGGTCGCGGGCATTTATGATCTCTTGAAGCGGAACAAGGCGCAGGCGAAGCCCGCGGAAATGCCCGACCCTGTCCCGTTCGGGGTCGAAGCGAACAGGAAATCGTTGGAGCTGATCGTCGACTACGCATTCCAGCAGGCGCTGATCCCGCGCCGCTATGCGGTCGAGGAGCTGTTCGATGAGACGACACGAGGACTGAACTGATGTCGGATCCGACACGATGGCGGATCGGGCTCGTCGGCTATGGCGAGGTCGGCAGGATCCTGGCCGAGGATTTGCGCCAGCAGGACATCAGGGTCGCGGCCTATGACATCAAGCTCGGCGGCGAGCAGGGCGCTCCTCTGAAGGAGCATGCGGTGAAATTCGGTGTCGGACTGGCGGCCTCTCATGCCGAGCTGACCGCGAAATCCGACTTCATCATCTCCGCGGTCACGGCGAGTCAGGCCGTGCCGGTGGCAGAAGCCTGCGCGGCCGGGATCGATCAAGGCACCTGGTTCCTCGATTTCAATTCCGCTTCGCTCGGCGCCAAGCAGCGCGCCGCGACGCTGATCGACGGCGCCGGCGGGCGCTATGTCGAGGGCGCGGTGATGACCTCGGTGCCGCCTTACCGCATCAAGGTGCCGTTGCTGCTCGGCGGCCCCGGCGCAAAGAATTGGAGCCGCTGCTAAACGCGATCGGCTTTGCGGCCAAGGTTGCGAGCGACAAGCTCGGCGTGTCG
Organism: Bradyrhizobium sp. 139; assembly: GCF_023074175.1. GTDB lineage: Bacteria > Pseudomonadota > Alphaproteobacteria > Rhizobiales > Xanthobacteraceae > Bradyrhizobium. The sequence goes on along the minus strand of NZ_JADPKS010000107.1, from coordinate 81,723 downwards.
TCAGCTGTGAAGATGTGCCGCAGCATCATGATCAAGGGCCTGGAGGCCATGGTCATCGAAAGCTTCACCACCGCGCGCGCCTATGGCGTCGAGGATGCCGTGCTGGCCTCGCTCGCGGAGACGTTTCCCGCAATCGACTGGGAGAAGCAAGGCGCCTATTTTTTCCAGCGCGTGATCGAGCACGGCCGCCGCCGTGCCGAGGAAGTGCGCGAGGTCGCGGAGACTGTGCGCGAGGCTGGACTGACGCCGTGGTCGGCGCAGGGCACCGCTGAGCGGCAGGCCTGGGTCGCCGATCTCGCCGAGCAAGGGCTATTCGGAACGAAGGGCACGAAAGAGTTCGCGCGCAGCGCCGATTGGCGTACCGAGGCGGACCGCATCCTGGCAAAAATCAATCGCGAGACCTAGCGCGCGGCGTCAGGTCAAGATCGTGCCGCGATAATTCAAGACTTCGTCGCGGGCCTGTTCGATCAGGTCGATCAGAGTCCTGGATTTGCGGACGAGTTGTTCCGTGGCCGGTTGCACGCGAAATTCGGACAGCACCGCATGGATGCATTTGGCGGCGGCGTCGAGGATCCAGAGCGCACGGGTCATGTCGCCCTGCGTCTGGATCGCCGATATATCCAGATCTGACAGAACGTGGCCGATGCCGTCGAGCCGCTTGGCGGCGGCGTCGGCGGGCGTCTGGGTGTGAATGGAATGATAGTCGATGCTGTTGAATGCGCTGAACATGTCCATACTCCCCATCAAACGCAGACGTCAGTGCAGGCCGTAGTTATGGTCAGCAGGGGGCGACTCGCAACGCGTTCAGCTACGGTCCGGGATTTTACCGGATTCGGATGGGGAGCGAGATCAGCGGTAAAATCGAACGGAAGTGGCCGGATAGCTAGGCGCGCCTCCCGACAATCTTACCGCTGGAAGCGACAGGCTTGCCTTCCTTGTAGACCGAGCGCGCCTGCGGGACCGCGACGACGGCCTCGGGAACATGTTCCGCCTGCAGCGTCACGAAATCGGCCTTGGCGCCGACGCGCAGGCCGTAGCCTTCGAGGCGAAGCGCCTTTGCGCCGGCTTCGGTGACGATGTCGAAAGCGACACGCAGTTCTTCGTCGATATTGAAGCCCGAGCGATAGCCGAGCATCGTCGCCCGGCGCAGCATGTCGCCGTCGCCATAGGGCCACCAGGAATCGCGGATGTTGTCATTGCCGCTGAAGACGGTGACGCCGGCGTTGCGCAAGGTGAGGATTGGCGGAAAGGGCCGGGCGCCCGGCGCATTCGTCATGATCGCGACGCCGGAATCGGTGAGGATGTCGCCGATCCTCTTGAGCTGATCCATGGGGATATCGCCGAGCCCGTAAGCATGACTGACGGCAACGTGTCCCTCCATGCCGAGCGCGCGTGTGCGCGCTGCGATCTGCTCGATTTCGAACGCGCCGAGCGTGCCCATGTCGTGCAGATGGATGTCGACATCGACGCCGTGTTTGCCGGCCACACCGAACACGACGTCGAGATGCTTCTCGACGTCGCGATCGAAGCTTGCCGGATCGAGCCCGCCGACGAGGTCGGCGCCGATCCCGATGGCTTCGTCCAGCAATTGCGGCGTGCCCGGGCTCGCCAAGATGCCGCTCTGGGGGAAGGCGACGAGTTGGATGTCGATCAGGCCGCTGTATTCCTCGCGCACGCGCAAGATCGTCTCGAGCGATTTCAGGCCGACGGAACCGTCGACCATGACGTGGCTGCGCATCTGCGTGGTGCCGTGGGCGATACAGAGATCGAGCTGATTGCGTGCGCGCACATCCATCGGCGCGGCCTCGGCCATGTTCTGCGCCTGGAAGGCCACGCGCTCATGCACATTGAACCCGTTGGTGCACGGCTTGTGCGGACGCCAGGCGTCGCCATAGAAGCTAGTGTCGAGATGGACGTGGCCTTCAACGAAGCCGGGAACCACGAGGGCGTTGTCGAGGTCGATGGTCTCGTTCGCAGCGGGACGCTCATCGACGGGCGTGATCGCGGCAATACGGCCGTCCGCAACCACGATGTGATGCCGGGCCCCGCCGTCGAAGCGCGCGTTCAGGAAGATCGTGTCGAATGCCATCCGGTTCCTCCGTTGATCGATTGCGGGCCTCTAGCTCCGTGGTGGGAACAGCGTGGGCCGTTGCCGCTCAAACGTCTGCCGGCCGGTCTTGAAACCCATCACGATATCCGGCAACTCGGCGATGGCGAAGCGGCTGTCCTTCGTATCGAGCACGACGAGATCGGCGGGGTTGCCGACCTTGATGCCGTAATCGCCAAGGTTCATCAGCCGTGCGGGCAGTTCGGTCACGAGATCGAGGCAGGTGTCGAAATCGCTGACGGAGGCGTGCGCGACATTGGCATAAAAGTTTGCCATCCGGAGCAGCGAGGCGTCGCCAAAGGGCGTGAAGGGGTTGAGCACGTTGTTGGTTGCGACCGAGCACAGCACGCGGTCGCCGGCGAGCCTGTGCGCGAGTGTCATCCCGCGCGGCACGTTGTGGGTGGCTTCGCGGCCCATCAGATAGAGGTCGGTTGCGGGTAGCACGGTGACGGCAACGCCGGCTTTTGCCAGTTGCGCGGTCGCCGCCTTCAGCCGCTCAGGCGGCAAAGCCGAGAGCTTTGTGGCATGGCCGATCGCGACGCGCCCCTGGTAGCTGCGCCGCTCGGTCTGCTGGCAGACCTCGTCGAGATGCCACCAGGAGGGGTCTAGATCGAAATCGAGATGGAGATCGACGTCGAGATTGAATTCCTGCGCGAGATCGAAGATGCGTTCGAGATGGGCGTTCGGGTCGGTGTCCATATAGGGACAGCCGCCGATCGCCTCGCCGCCGTCGCGCAGCGCCTGAACCAGCAGCTGCTCGCTGCCGGGGTCGTTGGTCAGGCCTTCCTGCGGGAAGACGCAGAGCGACAGGTCGATCGCCCAGGCATAATCGCGCTTCAGTGCCTTGACCGCCTCGAAGCCGCGCAGGCCGATGCGCGGGTCGATCTCGACATGGCTGCGCATGCGCGTCGTTCCGTGCACGATGGCGCGTTCGAGCACCCGGGCGCCGCGCGCGTAGACGTCCTCGACCGTGAAATCCTTCTTCATCCCGGCCACGGCGCGGATCGCTTCCGAGACGCTGCCGTGATTGTGCCCGCAGCGGCCGAGCAGGCAGGCCTTGTCGAGATGGATATGGGTGTCGACGAACCCCGGCAAAGCGAGGCGCCCGCCGACATCGACCTCGATGGCCTCGCAGGCAAGCTGCGGCTCGATCGCGGCGATGCGGCCGCCCTTCACGCCGATATCGACGGATGCGGCGGATGATCGCAACAGCGTGTTGCGGAAGATCAGGTCGAAGGCGGTTTGGGCGATCATGGCATCGCGGCTCGCGGGGAGAGCAGTTGATAGCGCTCGGCAGATCCTGTTTAGCGGCAATGTAGCGGGGGATGTGATCAAAATATATGCAATGCATTCCCGGAGGTCGGCGATAGTATGCAGAAATTATCGGAGAGATGCAGCCATGCCCGCAGCCGTCAAAGGCGAGAGCGCAACCTTGTCGGACGCAGAGATCGTGGAGGCCTATCTTACAGCATCGATGATTCCCGATCCTGACGCCGCAGCGGCCTCTATGGCGCCGGGCACGATCATCACGTTTACGGGCGGGCGCGAGTTCGACCATCCATGCGGGCCGACCGCCTTCAACGCGGGCCGCTACCGCTGGGTCAAGAAGAGGATGGATCGGTTCGACGTCTGCCCGGGCAACGGCGAGACCATCGTGTACAGCGTCGGCACGCTGTTCGGGGAGTGGAACGACGGGACTGCGTTTGAGGGCAACCGCTACGTCGATCGTTTCGTGGTGAGAAACGGCAAGATCACCAAGATGGACGTGTGGAATGACAGTGCCGAGCGCATTCTGGTGCAGCGAGGCATTGAAGCGTAAATCCATCGGGCCGTTCGTCTCGGGCAGCGCAATATCTGGCTTCGGCAGTGAGAGCCGCACGCATATACAACACCGCGATAGCTGATAGACCTAAGCTGGTCTGGCGATTGTTCCCGCCCTGGGCTATCACCTTGCTCGGCTGCGCCTCGACATTGCGGCACAGTCGATGACCCCTGAGGAGCAGCCGATGCGTCTTCCCACCGTTATCCTGGCCGTCACATGTCTTGCCGGCGCAGCTTCAGCCGAAGACCTGTCGGGCACGCTCCAGAAGGTCAAGGAGACCAAGAAGATCACGCTGGGCTATCAGGAAGCGTCCGTTCCCTTCAGCTATCTCGACGGCAACCAGAAGCCGGTCGGCTTCGCCATGGATATCTGCCTCAGGATCGTCGATGCCGTGAAGAGGCAGCTCGACATGCCCGACATTGCCGTCGACACTCTCGCCGTGACGTCGTCGAACCGGATTCCGTTGATGGTCAACGGCACTCTTGATCTGCACTGCTCGGCGACGACAAACAACGCCGACCGCCAGAAGCAGGTCGCTTTCACCAATACGCATTTCCTCAGCGCGACCCGGTTTGCAGCCAAGAAAGCCGCGAAGATCAACACCATCGACGATCTCAAGGGCAAGGCCGTGACGGCGGTGGCGGGATCGGTCAACCTGACGCAGCTCGCCAAGGTCAACACCGAGCGCAATCTCGGCATCAATTTGATGCCGGCCAAGGACCAGGCCGAAGCCTTCCTGTTGCTCGAGACGGACCGCGCCCAGGCCTACGCGCTGGACGACGTGCAGCTTGCGGTGGCGATCGCGCGCTCGAAGGAGCCGCAGCTGTTCATGATCAGCGAAGAGACGTTCTCGAAGCCGGAGCCCTACGGGATCATGCTGCGAAGGGAGGACGCGCCCTTCAAGGTGCTGGCCGATCGCGCCACGGCAGAGCTTTACGCGAGCCCGGAGATCGAGGTGCTCTACAAGAGGTGGCTGGAATCCCCGACGCCGCCGAACGGCCTCAACTACAACGTCCCGATGTCGGCGGCCTTGCGCAACGCCTTCAAGAAGCCGAGCTCGAGCGCCGATCCTGATGTCTACGTGGTGAATTGAGGCGCGGGCGGTCGCTACCTGAGGCGTGGCGCGCGCAAGCGGCCCGCCGAAATGCCAAGAATAGTCCGTCGGGAACCTGCGCCGCCCTTCGTTCGCTTTTTCGTGATCGACTCGCCATTATGATTGCACGCTAATAGTTTGGCTCCTATCTAATCTGCGTGGCTCCCTCGCAGGTTCATATCCATGCCGAAATCGGACGGCTCATCGCGCGCCTGGCCCGCATCTGGCGCCGCGAGTCCGATCAGGCGCTGTCCGATCACGGCCTGTCCTATGCGACCGCGATCCCGCTGCTGGTGCTGTCGCGGCAGGGCGACAACGTGCGGCAGGGCGTGCTCGCCGACGAGCTCGGCATCGAGGGGCCGTCGCTGGTTCGGCTCGTCGATCTACTCCAGACCGAAGGCCTGGTGGAGCGCCGCGAAGACCCGACCGACCGCCGGGCCAAAACGCTACATCTGACCAAAGCGGGCGAGGCCAAGGTCGAGGAGACCAACCGGATTTTGCGGCGCGTTCGGGCAAGCCTGCTCAAGGATGTCGGGCCCGAGGAACTTACGATAGCCTTCGCGACTCTTCAGCGCATCGAGCAGCGGGCCAGTCGCCTGCAGGGCACCAAGACCGGTCCAGAGACGAAATAGCATGCGTGCGCAAGAGCCGTTCCTGGTCCGCCACGCGGACCTCATTTTTGCTTTGAAGACGTTTGCCGCGTCGATCCTGGCGCTCGTCATCGCACTCGCCATGGACTTGCCGCGGCCTTATTGGGCGATGGCGACCGTCTACATCACCTCGCAGCCGCTGGCGGGCGCGACCAGCTCGAAGGCGTTCTTCCGCGTGATGGGCACGCTGGTCGGCGCGATCATGACGGTGGTGCTGGTGCCGAACCTGATCGATGCACCCGAGCTCCTGTGCCTTGCCATCGCGCTCTGGGTCGGGCTCTGCCTCTATTTGTCGCTGCTGGATGGCACGCCGCGCAGCTACGTCTTCATGCTGGCGGGATACACGGTTGCCCTGATCGGCTTTCCCGCGGTCTCCGAGCCCGGCGCCATCTTCGATACCGCCGTTGCGCGGGTGGAGGAGATTTCCCTCGGCATCATCTGCGCGAGCATCGTCTCCACCGTCGTCTTTCCTCGCAGCGTCGCGCCAGCTGTTGCCAATCGCGTCGACACCTGGCTGACGGATGCGCAGCGCCTGAGCCAGGCGGTGCTGCTTCGTCAGGGAACGAGTGATACGCGCCGCGGCAGGCGACTCAAGCTTGCGACCGACATCGTCGAGATCGACACGCTTTCCACCCATCTTGCGTATGACCGACTGACTGGCCGCAATGCGATAACTGGCCTCGGCGAGATCCGGCTGCGCATGCTGATGCTCTTGCCGGTGATCGCCTCGCTGGAGGATCGGCTGGCTGCGCTGGGGGAGGAGGCGCTGCGCCGGCAGCCCGAGCTGATGCGGCTGCTGGAGGATCTTGCGCAATGGATTGCGAGCGACGTCGGCGCACGGCAACCGGCCGAGCGGATCCGTGCTGTGATCGCAGAGCGACAGGCGGTGCTCGATGACAGCGCCTCATGGGAGCGGATCATCACCACGAGCCTGCTGTCGCGGCTGCGCGAGCTCGTCGACCTGTCGCGCGACTGCCGCGCGCTGAGCGAGGCCATCGCCGAGAGCCGCAATGTTTCAACGCTCGATCTGGCGTTCCATTCCGAGGCCGGCGCCGCGCCGGTGCGCCACCGCGACCGCGGCCTTGCCTTGTGGTCGGCGGCCGGCGCGGCCGCGGCCATCCTGATCTGCTGCGCGTTCTGGATCGGGACCGGCTGGCCGGACGGCGCCTCGGCGCCGATGATGGCGGCGGTCGCGTGCTCATTCTTCGCCGCGCAGGATGAGCCCGCACGTTTCATCCGCAGTTTCGGCCTGTGGTCGCTGGTCGCCATCGTGGTCGTGGCGATCTATCTGTTCGCGTTGGTGCCTGCGATCTCCCATCTCGAGGTTTTGGTCGCCGCGCTGGCGCCGACCTTCCTGCTCTACGGCTTCCTGATCGCGCGGCCGCCAACGGCCGGCACCGGCATGGCGCTCGCTGCCAACACCGCAACGCTGCTGGCGCTGCAATCGACCTACAGCGCGGATTTCGCATCCTACGCCAATTCCGCGGTCGCCTTCTTTGTCGGCGTCGCAATCGCCGAGCTCGTGACGCGGATCGCGCGCGGCGTGGGCGCGGAGTGGATCGCCAATCGCCTGGTGCTGTCGAGCTGGAAGACGCTTGCGGTCGCTGCCGAGCGCCGCGGCAAGCGCGATCGGGCGGAGTTTGCGGGCCTCATGCTGCACCGGCTGGGTCTTCTAGTGCAGCGCATCGCCTTTCTGTCCGAGAGCGACCGCCGCGACACCGACAGCCTTGTCCAGCTCCGCATCGGCTTGAACATCATCGATCTGCGGCGCGCCCGCTATAGCCTGGCGGCACCGACCATTGCCGTGATCGACGACATGCTCGACCAGCTGGCCGTCGCTTGCCGCAAATATGCGGGCGATGGAATGCCGTCCGAACTTCTGACAAGCGTCGATCGGGCATTGGCCCGGGCGGTGAAGGATCCCGACGAAAAGGCACGCGAGGACGCCCTGATCGGCCTCGTGGGCATAAGGCGCGGCGTGTTTCCGGACGCACCGGCCTATCGACCGCGTGCAGGCGAGAGTGTTGCGGCATGAGATATGTCATCGACATCTACGGCGTGCTCGTGCCGGCGCTGCTGCTGTGGATCATCGTCGCTTATGCCCTCAGCGCTGTGCTGCGGCGCCTCATGCAACGCTTCGACCTCTATCGTTTGGTCTGGCACCGCGCGCTGTTCGATTTCGCGATTTTCGTCTGTCTTCTCGGCGGAGTCGTCTATCTCTCGGAGTATCTCTCATGAAAGGGAATTTCGCCTGGCTTGGCCGCCTTGCGCTGACCGTGCTCGCCGTCGTTGCCGCGCTCGCCGTCGGACGCGAACTTTGGGTCTACTACATGGAGCAACCCTGGACCCGCGATGGCCGCGTCCGCGCCGACGTGGTGCAGGTCGCGCCCGATGTGTCGGGCTTCGTGACCGAGGTGCTGGTCAAGGACAACCAGAAGGTCCGCCGCGGCGACCTGCTGTTCAAAATCGACCGCGAACGTTTTGCGCTGGCGCTGCGGCAGGCCGACGCGTCGGTGGCCGGTCATCAGGCCACGCTCGATCAGGCCAATGCCGATTTGAAGCGCTACAGCGCGCTGACCACGGATGCGGTATCGCAGCAGAAGCAGGAGCAGGTTCTGGCCACCCAGCTTCAGGCCAAGGCGGCCTTCGACCAGGCCGTCGCCGACCGCGCGGTCGCCCAGCTCAACCTCGATCGCAGCGAGGTCCATGCCTCCGTGAACGGCGTGATCACCAACATGGATCTGCGTCCCGGTGCCTACGTCACGGCCGGCAAGGGCGTGATGGCGCTGGTGGATACCGACACGCTGCATGTGGAGGGCTATTTCGAGGAAACAAAACTCGCGCGCATCCGCATCGGCGACAAGGTGCAGGTTCGCCTGATGGGCGAGAAGGTCACGCTATCGGGCCGTGTCGAGAGCTTCGCCGCCGGCATCGAGGACCGCGACCGCGCCGAGGGCGCGAGCCTGCTCGCCAACGTCAACCCGACCTTCAGCTGGGTGCGCCTCGCCCAGCGCGTGCCCGTGCGCATCGCGCTGGATCCCGTGCCTGAGAACATGTCGCTGATTGCGGGACGTTCAGCGACGGTGGAGGTGTTGAATTAGCCCCTGTCGTCGACGCGCGGCTCAAGTGTTCGAATACTTCTTCAGCTCGAACCTTGCGATCTGGTTCCTGTGAACCTCGTCAGGTCCATCTGCGAGCCGTAGCAGCCGTGCGGTCGCATAAGCCTGCGTCAATCCAAAGTCGTTCGATGTGCCGCCGCCGCCATGGGCCTGGATGGCCCAGTCGATGATCTGGCAGGCCATGTTGGGCACGGCGACCTTGATCATCGCGATCTCGGCTTTCGCGACCTTGTTGCCGACCGTGTCCATCGCGTAGGCGGCGTTGAGCGTCAGCAGCCGGGCCTGCTCGATCATGATGCGGGCTTCCGCGATGCGCTCCTGCGTCACCGTCTGCTCCGAGACCGGCTTGCCGAAGGCGACGCGGCTGCGCACCCGGCGGCATATCTTTTCCAGCGTGCGTTCGGCAAGGCCGATCAGCCGCATGCAATGGTGGATTCGGCCGGGCCCGAGGCGGCCCTGCGCGATCTCGAAGCCACGGCCTTCGCCGAGCAGCATGTTTTCCTTGGGCACTCGCACGTTGGCGAAGACGACTTCCGAGGCGCGGTCGGGCACGCCGTAGAAGCCGAACACGGGCAGGGCACGTTTGACCTCAATGCCGGGGCTGTCCATCGGCACCAGGATCATGGATTGCTGCTTGTGCCGGTCGGGATTATCAGGATCGGTCTTGCCCATGAAGATGCAGATCTTGCAGCGCGGGTCGGTCGCGTTGGTCGTGTACCATTTGCGCCCATTGATGACGTAATGGTCGCCGTCGCGCACGATCGAGCTTTCGATGTTGGTCGCGTCAGATGACGCGACGGCCGGCTCGGTCATGGCGAAGCAGGAGCGGATTTCGCCTGCGAGCAGCGGCTTCAGCCAGCGCTCCTTGTCCTTCTCCGTGCCGTAGCGCTCCAGCACCTCCATGTTGCCGGTGTCGGGCGCCGAGCAGTTGAACACTTCGGGCGCCAGATGCGAGTGGCCCATGACTTCGCAGAGCGGGGCATATTCGAGATTGGTGAGACCGGCGCCGTGGCTCGACTCCGGCAGGAACAGATTCCAGAGACCTTCGGCGCGCGCCAGCGGCTTCAGCTCCTCGACGACGGGATAGACCTTCCACGGCCCGAGCTCCTCCGCTTCGCGGTAGAACCGCTCCTCGTTCGGGTAGATGTGCCGGTCCATGAAGCTTTCGAGCTTGCGCTTGAGCGCGACGACTTTGGGCGACATCGGGTAGAGCATGTGGGCCTCCTGTGGATCGATCAGCGCCTGCGTTCGGGGAGCAGGCTGGATTCGAATCGCGCCGACGATCGCGCGGCACGGCGCTGCATCCTCATCAGCTGACCAGCCGTAACTTGGGTCAGGGCCGACATGGTGCGCTACGATGTGAACGGTCATTCACGCGCTGTCTTGCGTCATGCAGCGATTGAGAAGCGAGCAGGACAATAACAAGCAACAAACCGCAACTGTTGCTCACACGATACTGGCAATTCAAAGCGGTGTGCCTAAGATCGGCCTCAATTAAAACGGGGGCTGAAATCATGACAATACAAGGGGACTTCGGAAGCGCATCCTTGCGGATCGCTCGCCCCTAGTTCGCCAATCGACAGGCCGCGGAGCGCATTGTCCTAGATTGCGCCCGGGCTCTTCCAGCAACCAGGAACGTCTGTCCGTCGATCCGCAGCGAGCGTGATCGCCGGTCCCGTGCGTTCAAAAACGAGCAGGAGCTTAATCCCAAAGCTGCGACTTGGAACGCAACTTAAAATAGCTATGCAGAAATAAATCAACTTGAACCCTAGATAAGGAAATGGACATCGACATGCCCACACATTCAGGACGTTTCGTAACTCGCCGCCGTGGACTCGCAGCCGCAATTGCAGCGGCGAGCGCGGCATTCACTTCACCTGCTCTTGCCGGCGGTCCGCTGCCTGCACCAATTGTCTCCTGGACCGGCTTCTACGCCGGCGTCCACGGCGGCTGGGGATGGGGCCGGTCGGAGTTTCGCGACCCCAACAACAGCCCCGCCAACAATCCGTTCCTTGCCTATTACAACGGGCCGCTCGCCGGCGGACAGCTCGGCTACAACTGGCAGCAGGGCAACTACGTCCTCGGCGCCGAGATCGACGGCTCCTGGTCTTTCGTGAAGGGCAACACCAGCACCTCGCCCCTCATCACGGCGAGCACCAACAACGGCGTCGGCTACACCGGGCTCGCGACCGCGACGGGGCGCGTCGGCTACGCATCGGGCCAATGGCTCGCCTACGCGAAGGGCGGCGCCGCCTATGCCCGCATGGAGCTCTCGTCGAGGTTCACGGCTGAGCTCACCAACTACAACCGGGAACTGTTCGGTGCGGTCGGCGGCGTCGGCCTGGAAGTGGCCTTCTTGCGCAACGTCTCCGCCAAGATCGAATACAACGCGATCTTTTTCCCGACCGAAACGCTCCACTGGGTGAGCCCGGACACGACGTCTGAAATCAAGCATTTCGTCCAGGTGGTGAAGGCCGGCATCAACGTGCGCTTCAACGGCGACGGCGGCCTCCCGCGCTAATTTCCCGTCACATCGAAACAGCATTCAACAGCAATTTTCGGAGATAACATCATGTCCACCACATCCATGAATCGCCGCGCCGCACGGACGATCGCCGCAGCCGTCACCGCCGGCCTCACTGCCATGATCGCCGCACGGGGCCATGCCGCTCCGGTCGAGTACGTCAAGGTCTGCTCGTTGTACGGCGCCGGCTTCTACTACATTCCAGGCACCGACACCTGCACGAACGCCAACCAGGCCGTGACGAACCAGTTCGACCTCGCGCGTGCGCAGACCCGCGCTTCGACTGGCACGGCGATGGCTGCGTCGCTCGTCGCGCCGTGGCTTCCGACCGGCACGAACTACGCGGTCTCGACCCACTGGGCGACCTATGACGGCCAGCACGCAGCAGGCTTCTCCGGCCTGGTGCGGATCTCGGGCAATTTCGTGTTTTCGGGCGGCTTCTCGCTCGGTCTGGACAAGGGAAGCCTCACGTCCAACTCGAACCGGACGCAGACGGAATTCGGCACGGCGATCCCGGCGCAATCGTGGAGTGACGTCCGTGGCCTCGGCCGCGCCGGCTTCATGTACGCCTGGTGAAGCACGCGATCCTCGCTCCGAAAATTCATTCTGACATTTTGAAAGATCATCCCATGACATTCTCCATCCTGCGATCGGCGCGCCGTTTCCTCTCCTGCGCTGCTGCTGCCACGCCGCTTCTCGCGACCATCTCGCTCACCGCCACCTCTGCGATTGCAGCCGATATGACTGTGAAGGCTCCGGTCGTCGCTCCGGTGCCGCTCTGGAACGGCTTCTACATCGGTGTTCACGGCGGCTATGGCGTCGGAAGCAGTCGGATCGTCGACCCGAGCTTCGCTTTCGCGCAGGATCGCTTCACGATGGATACGCGCGGCGCGATCGCAGGTGCGCAGGTCGGCGGCAACTGGCAGTTCGACAACCTCGTGGTCGGCGCCGAGCTCGATCTCTCCTGGGCGTCGATCAAGGGCAGCAGAGCCAGTGACCCCGCGAACATCTTGTCAGGCCTGGCCGTGGCGTATCACGCGCTGGCGACGGGCACCGGCCGCGTCGGTTACGCATTCGACGGCTTGCTGGCTTACGTCAAGGGCGGCGTTGCGTGGGCCAATGTCGACTACCAGGCCTTTACCGGCACGCCTTTCCCGGTCGACATAAATCACCAGCGAACCGGTTTGATCGGCGGCGTGGGTCTTGAATACGCGCTGACGAACAATCTCTCGGCGCGCGCGGAATACAACTACCTGTATTTCGGTCCGGCTGCGATCGCACTGACGACACGGATCAGCACCCAGAACGTCGATCACGACCTGCACCTTTTGAAGCTCGGCGTGAACTACCGCTTCAACGGCGATGCCATCGTTGCTCGGTACTGAGCAGCGCCACCGTCATTGATGGGAGACAACCATGTGGAAGCAAATGAAGGCGGCACGATGCGCTTTCGGACGTCACCTGCGCGCGATTCTCGCGGCCGCGGCCCTGGTTCTGGCGATCCCGACGCCGGGCCATGCTGCGGTCGAGTACGAAAAGGTCTGCTCAATCTACGGTGCCGGCTTTTTCTACATACCGGGGACCGACACCTGTACGAACGCGCAGCAGGCCGTGCAGAGCCAGTTCGATCTTGCACGCCAGGTAACCCGTGCAGCGACCGGAACGGCGATGGCAACTTCGCTTGTCAATCCGTTCTTGCCCGCCGGGACCAACTACGCGATCTCGACGCACTGGGCGGTGTTCGACGGCCAGCATGCCGCCGGTGTCGTTGGAATGATCAGGATCCAGGGAAACCTGTCACTGACCATGGGCATCGCGTTCGGTCTCGATCGCGGCAGCTTGACGTCGACGTCTAACCGGACAGCGACGGAGAGTGGCGTGGCGCTCCCGGCGCAGTCGTGGAGCGACGTGCGGACACTTGGGCGAGTCGGTCTCCAGTATTCCTGGTAGGCCGGCGCTGAAGAGCCGTAACGCGAACGCCACCCGGACGATTGAGATGACGTCCGGGTGGCGCTGCTCCTGCGAGCGCAGGGAAGGGCGGCTAGCCGATTTCGAGATAGTCCGGATCGGGCAGCTCCGGGAACGGCGCGGTCGGAAGCGTCTGATACCAGAACGCGACCGAGGCAATGTCGTCCTGCAACGGAAGATACTTTGCCTCCTTGATGCCGGGCAGCCAGCCCAGCGCCAAAGATGAAGACGATGACGCACGGAAAGGGTCCGCGCGATCGCGCGTCAGGTCATGCGACGCGGTATTCCCTGAATTTTTCGCGCAGCGCCGATTTGAGCACCTTGCCGGTGCCGGTCATCGGGAATTCCTCCAAAAATTCGACGGCATCCGGCATCCACCAGCTCGCGATCTTCGGGCGCATGTGGTCGAGCAAGGTCTTGCCGTCGACGGTCGCGCCCTTCTTGCGGACGACGAGGAGCAGGGGGCGCTCCTGCCATTTCTCGTGATTGATCGCGACCACCGCGGCCTGAAGCACATCGGGGTGGGACAAGGCGACGTCCTCGAGCTGGATCGAGGAGATCCACTCGCCGCCGGACTTGATCACGTCCTTGGAGCGGTCGGTGAGCGTGACGTGGCCTTGCGGGTCGATCACGGCCATGTCGCCGGTGATGAGCCAGCCGTCACGGTCGAGGCCTTCGTCGAGCTTCATGTAGCCGGAGGCGACCCACGGGCCACGCGCGCGCAAATGACCGACGGTCTTGCCGTCGCGCGGCAGCTCGTTGCCGCCATCGTCGACGATGCGCAAAGATGTGCCGAAGCAAGCGCGGCCGGACACCTGGCGCCGATCGAATTTCTCCTTGTCGCAGAGATGCTCGGAGCCCGGCCGCAGGCCCGGCATCGAGCAGCCCAGCGCCTCGGTCATGCCCCAGGCCTGGATATAGTCGATGTCATACTCGCGCTTGAGCTTCTCGACCATCGCGCGCGGCGGCGCCGAGCCCGACGACAACGTCGCGCGCAGGGTCGAGAATGTGTTGCCGGTGCGCCCCAGCCAGTCGAGCAGGATCAGCCAGAAGCTCGGCACGCCTGCCGACAGCGTCACCTTCTCGCCTTCGAGCAGCTCATAGAGCTTGTCGGGCTCGTAGTTGCGGCCGGGCAGCACCAGCTTCGAACCAGTGTAGGGCGCCGTGAACGGCATGTTCCAGCCATTGCCGTGAAAGAGGGGCGCCATCGGCATCATGACCTCGCGTACGCCTTCGACATGTCCCGGCAGGAAGTCGAAGCTGGAGCACGTCATGGTCTGCAAGATCGCTGCGCGGTGCGAATAGATCACGCCCTTCGGATTGCCCGTCGTGCCGGAGGTATAGCAGATGGTGGAGGCGGATTTCTCGTCGAACTCCGGCCAGGCGAAGCCGGCATCGTTCTCCGTCTCCAGCAGCTCCTCGTAGCAATAGACTTTCGCAAGCTTCGTCTCGGGCATCCGCTCGCGCGAGGACATCACGACGTAGGCCTCGATGGCCTTGAGCTGCGGCGCGATCGCCTCGACGAGCGGCAGCGTGGCGCGGTCGATGAACAGCAGCCGGTCTTCGGCATGGTTGATGATGTAGGCGAGCTGCTCGGGAAACAATCGCGGATTGATGGTGTGCAGCACGTAGCCCATGCCCGGCGCGGCATAGAACATCTCGAAATGACGATGCGTATTCCAGGCCAGCGTGCCGACGCGGTCGCCCGGCATCATGCCGAGCCGCTTCAAGGCCAGTGCCATGCGCTTGATGCGCGGATGGGCATCCGCATAGGTGTAGCGGTGGATGTCGCCCTCGATCTCGCGCGCGACGATCTCGGCTTCGCCGTGATAGTCGGCGGCATACTGGATCAGGCCGCTGATCAGGAGCGGCATGTCCATCATCAATCCCTGCATGGTCTCCTCCAGATCGCCACGTTATTGCATGGCGTACGCTTGTGATTTGCGCGCGAGGTTAGCGGAACGTCACGCGGCGTTCACGCAAAAAACGGCAGGCACGATTGCATGCGTCACTTTTTCGGGGCTAACTGACGCGAGCTGCCGGCGAAGCAGCGTTCGCCGTGGAGGACATGGATGTCAGCGGAAAGACACAAGACCGGTGCAGCCGGCGAAGCTAAGGTCGACATTGATGCACTCCGTGCGCGCTATCGCGACGAGCGCGACCGCCGCCTGCGCACCGAAGGCAAGGCGCAATATGTCGAGGTGGCCGGCGATTTCGGCCGCTACCTCGACGATCCCTGGGCCGATCCCGGATTTGCACGCGCCCCTGTCGGCGAACAGGCCGAAGTGCTCATCGTCGGCGGCGGCTTCGGCGGTCTGCTCTGCGGCGCGCGATTGCGCGAAGCTGGCATCGATGATTTTCGCATCGTGGAAAAGGCCGCCGATTTCGGCGGCACCTGGTACTGGAATCGATACCCTGGTGCCGCCTGCGATACTGAGAGCTACATCTATCTGCCGCTGCTGGAAGAGACCGGCTACATGCCGGTGCGGAAGTATGCGCGGGCGCCGGAGATCTACGAACATTCCCGCCGGATCGGCCGGCACTTCGGCCTCTATGAGCGCGCGCTGTTTCAGACCGTCATCTCGCGCATGGAGTGGCAGGAGCAGGAGGCGCGCTGGCTGGTCGAGACTGATCGCGGCGATCGCATTCGCGCGCGCTTCGTCATCCTGGCCGGTGGCCCGCTGAGCCGTCCGAAGCTGCCGGGCATTCCCGGCATCGAGAGCTTCAAAGGCCACAGCTTCCACACCAGCCGCTGGGATTATGGCTATACCGGCGGCACATCTGAAGGCGGTCTCACGCGTCTTGCCGACAAGCGCGTCGGCATTATCGGCACGGGCGCAACTGCCGTGCAATGCGTGCCGCATCTCGGCCGCTCGGCGAAAGAGCTCTACGTCTTCCAGCGCACGCCATCGGCGATCGGCGTGCGCGACGATCGTCCGACGGACGCAAGCTGGGCGCAGAGCCTCAAGCGCGGTTGGCAGCGCGAGCGCATGGACAATTTCACCGCAGTGATCTCCGGCGAGCCATTCGAACAGGATCTGGTGCAGGACGGCTGGACCGGCCTGCTTGGCGAGATCCTGCTGGCGCCGCGCCGCCAACCCCAGCCGGTGACCTCGATGGAGGAGGCGCTGAAGGTCATCGAGCAGGCCGACTACCGCAAGATGGAAGAGATCCGCGCGCGCGTGGACGCCGTCGTGAAGGACGAAGCAGCCGCGGCGGCGCTCAAACCCTGGTACAAGGCGTTCTGCAAGCGACCGTGCTTCCACGACGAATATCTCGACACTTTCAATCGTCCCAACGTGCATCTCGTCGATACCAGGGGGCAGGGCGTCGAGCGCATTACCGAGAACGCCGTCGTGGTCGACGGCAAGGCCTATGAGCTCGACTGCCTGATCCATGCCAGCGGCTTCGAGGTCGGCACCGATTACGCCCGCCGCATGGGCTTCGAGGTCTACGGTCGCGATGGCGTGAGCCTGTCGGAGCGATGGCGCGATGGCGTCAAGACGCTGCATGGCTTCTATAGCCGCGGCTTCCCGAATTGCTTCCTGATTGTCACGGTGCAGGCCGGCCAGAGCGCCAATTTTCCGCACATCATCGACGAGCAGTCGCAGCACATCGCCCATGTGATCGCCGAGGCGCGCAAGCGTAAAGCACGGTCGCTGGAGCCGACGCTCGCCGCCGAGAACGCCTGGGTCGACGAGGTCGTCAAGGCCGCGCTCGGCCGTCAGACCTATCTGGCCGAATGCACGCCGGGCTACTACAACAATGAAGGCGTGTTCGATCCGATCGCGGCAAGAAACAGCCAGTACTGGCGCGGACCGGTGGCGTTTCTGCGGCTGCTCGACAAATGGCGCAAGGAGGGCAATCTGGATGGCCTGGAATTGTCATATGATCCTGCCATGGAGTCGGCGCCTTCTCCCGGGTAAGCTCGGGGCATCGAATTGCCGCGAAACGGGAGGAAGAGATGATCAGGGGCAAGGGTGTTGCGGGAGCGCTTTTTGGCGCGGTGGCGCTGCTCGGGTGTCTGGCGCCTGCCGCCCACGCCGCGCAATGCGGCAGCTCGCCGGCGGGTTTTGAAGCCTGGAAGCGCGAGTTCAGCGCGGAGGCGCAGGGCAAGGGCGTCGGCCAGGCCGCGCTCTCGGCGCTGATGCAGACCAATTACGCCAGTGCCACGATCGCAGCCGACCGCGGCCAGCGCAGTTTTTCGCTGACGCTCGACCAATTCCTCGCCAAGCGCGGCGCCACCACCATCGTCGCCAAGGGGCGGCAGCTCAAGCAGTCGCAGGCTGCCCTGTTCGCGTCGATCCAGCAGCGCTATGGCGTCCCGCCTGGCCCGCTGATCGCGATCTGGGGCATGGAGACCGGTTTCGGCAGCCAGCGCGGCAACCAGAACATGCTGTCGTCGATCGCGACCCTCGCCTATGACTGCCGCCGTCCCGAATTCTTCACCGACCAGCTTTATGCGGCCCTGAAGCTGATCGACCGCGGCACGCTGTCGGGATCAACCCGCGGCTCCATGCATGGCGAGGTCGGCCAGACCCAGTTCATGCCCAAGAATATCCTGGCCTATGGCACCGGCAATCTCGAGGTTGCCGCCAATGCGCTGAACTCGACGGCGAATTTCCTGAAAGCTCATGGCTGGCGCGCAGGAGCCGGTTACCAGCCGGGCGAACCGAATTTTGCCGCGATCGAAGGCTGGAATGCCGCTGGCGTCTATCAGAAGGCGATTGCCCTGATGGGACGGCAGATCGACGAGGGAGGCGGGGCGGCTGCATCGCGTTGAGGCCGCGTGAGGCTCGGCCGCACAGGAGAAAGTTTTGGAATTGAGGAACTGACGGCACGAGGATTGCTTTGACCGGGGGCAGGGCTGGGCATGAGGAGACGCAACATGGCTACCCAGATCGTGATGGACCAGACTGGCGACACCCGCCACGAATTTGATCCTGACAATGCCGTAGCGCTGGCGCAGGCCGAACAGCGCTTTCGTGAGCTGACCGGTGCCGGCTTCACCGCCGCCTATCGAACCGGACCCGGTGAAGTCACCCGTATCAAGTCATTCGATCCGACCGCGCAGGAAACGCTGTTTTATCCTCGCCTGGTCGGCGGTTGATCTGAGCTGCTCATGATCGCGGCAGTTTGGCTCCGCGCGCCGGCGCGTGCGCGTCTGCATGCGCTGCGCGAACTCTATCGGCGCTTCTTCGGCGAGAACACGCCGGATGCCCGCGGCCGCCGGCTCTTGGCCGAATGGCTGTCGTCGGCGCAGCGCGCGCAATTCGAGCAGTATCGGCATTTCGATGTCATCGGCTGTGATACCGGCAAGACCTATCGCATCCACTATGGCACCGCCGCCAATGTCCATGAAATCGACGGCGAAGGGCGTGCGACGATGGGCTGGTGCTTCGTCCCGTCAGGCTTTCTCGTGCCCGGCGACGTGATGCTGGCGCAGAAGATCGCGATCGAGACTGACGAGAAGGCAGCGCTCGCGCTCGCCAACCGGTTTCCGCCGGCAACGCATTCAGATCACTTCTACCGGCGCCCGTTCTAGCGCCGGAGGATCCGGACGGGCCTCACTATTCACCTCTCCGTTCGGGAGGCAGGCAATCGCATAATGGGCGGCAATCTCGCCTGCAGCCATCCTTCGAGACGCCCGCCTACGGCGGGCCCTCAGGATGAGATCGCTTTTTGCGGCGAGATGTCAGACGCTCGTGGTGAGGAGCCCGCCAAAGCGGGCGTCTCGAACCATGCAGGCCGAGCACGCCGGCAAGCTCTCAGCTGCCAAATGCGATAACCCTGCCTCGGGAGAGGTGAGGCGAAGCCCCGCGACGACTTCCCGTTAGTGCGTTGTCCGATAGGCGTCCAGCGCATGCGCCGCAAAGACACCGATGCTGCAAAGGGCGAGGAGGCCTGAGATCAGCTCGATCATAGCTCATCCTCCCGCAGTGGCTGGGAGACGAGATTTTGGCAGCAGGCATAGTCCAGGATGATGTCGAGGAAGAATTGCATGGTGACCGTCCCTGTATGATTTTGACAACTAGATAACCGGCCATCTGTTTCAGGCGTGTTTCGTCGTTTTGGGAAACGGGTTTCGCGGGGAACCCCGGGGCTGGCCTTGTGCACCGCAGAGCCGCTAAACCCTGCTCCTGCTCAGTCCCTTCAGCCGCGGCTTTCGGGCGGGCGGCAAATCATGTTGCGAGGCAAAATCATGGCGCAGATCGAGTGGTTCGACGATCTCACCGTCGGAATGCGGTTCAAATCGCCCGAGCTGCAAGTCACCGAGGCCGATATCAAGCGCTTCGCCGCCGAGTTCGATCCGCAGCCGATGCATCTCGACCATGAGGCCGCCAAGCAGACCCTGTTCAACGGCCTGGCGGCGTCGGGATGGCACACCGCCGCGATCGCCATGAACCTCGCGATCCAGACCCGCCCGTTTGGCCCGCATCCGTTGATCGGCGCGGGCGTCGACGGCCTGCGCTGGACCATCCCGGTGCGGCCCGATGACAGGCTGCATCTGGTCGGGCAGGTCATGAGCCTGACGCCGTCGAAGTCGAAGCCGCAGGGCATCGCGCTGGTGAAATGGACGATGTTCAACCAGAACGGCGAGGAGGTTTACACCTTCACCCCGATCGCCATTGTCCCCAGGCGGGTGTAAGGCCGGCGCCGTCACCATCGGTCTTGGTCAACCTCCTCAAGCCCTTGCGGGCGGCCGGGCGAGAGTGGGGCAAGGTCGGCGAGATCCTCCGGGCTGATGTCGGCACCGATGACGCCGACATCATGAAGAAGGCGAAATGGGAGGTCATGGACAAGACCTCGGTGCGCGGCATCTTCGAGTTCGACCAGTCGGACCGGCTGTCCAAGGCCAAGCGCCTCTCGCTTGATTTCGAGGACGATGACGACGACAGCATCGAGATGCAGATCCCGCGCGCCGGCGAAGCGCTCGCCGCGCTGAAGTTCTGCGAGGAGAACCGGAAGTAAATTGCCGATGACCGCTGTCTGGCAGCAGCGCGCGAGCGCGTGACACAAAGCATACAGTCCGCGCGCTGTTCGCGGCCGAGCAGACCATCGGCGTGACCGATATCATGCCTCATGCCGTGCTCGTTCTGTTGCTGCTCTCGGGGATTTCCCTGATCTAGTGACCGACAGTCTGGGCCGGCGCCGCGCTGGTATCGCTGCCGTGATGCGTCAGCGGCTTCATGCCGGTGACGGTCCGCAGCAGCACGTAGAACACCGGCGTCAGGAACAGGCCGAACACCGTGACGCCGATCATGCCGGAGAATACGGCGACACCCATGGCGCGCCGCATCTCGGAGCCGGCGCCGGTCGAGAGCACCAGCGGCAGGACGCCCATGATGAACGCCATCGACGTCATCAGGATCGGACGCAGCCGCAGCCGGCTCGCCTCGATCGCGGCCCGGATCGGCGTACGCCCCGCGAATTCGAGCTCGCGCGCGAATTCGACGATCAGGATCGCGTTCTTGGCGGAGAGTCCGACGAGAACGATAAGTCCGATCTGGGTGAAGACGTTGTTGTCGCCCTTCGAGATCCAGACGCCGAACATTGCAGCCAACAGACCCATCGGCACGATCATGATGATCGAGAGCGGCAGCGTCAGGCTCTCATAGAGCGCGGCCAGCACCAGGAACACCAGCAGGATCGCCAGCGGGAACACCCAGAGGCCGGAATTGCCGGCGATGAACTCCTGATAGGTCAGGTCGGTCCATTCAAAGGCAAAGCCGGGCGGCAGCACTTCCGCCGCGATTCGCGTCGCGACTTCCTGCGCCTGGCCGGAAGAGAATCCGGGCGCGGCGGCCGCATTGATGTCGGAAGACAGGAAGCCGTTGTAGCGGATCGCACGCTCCGGACCCGCGCTCTGGCGGATCGTGAGCAGCGCCGATAGCGGCACCATGTCGCCGGAGGATGAGCGCACCTTCAACTGCCGGATGTCGTCGGCCCGTGCGCGGAACGGTGCGTCGGCCTGGACATAGACGGAGTAGGTGCGGCCAAACTTGTTGAAATCGTTGACGTAGTACGAGCCGAGATAGATCTGGAGCGTGTTGAACACCTCCGTCACGGGCACCCCGAGCTGGAGCGCCTTGGTGCGGTCGATGTCGGCGAAGAGCTGCGGCACGTTGACCTGGAAGCTCGAAAACACGCCGGCGATCTCCGGCGCCTTCTGCATCGCCGCCATGAACGCCTTGGTCGCCTCGTTCAGTGCTTCATAACCGAGGCCGGCACGATCCTCGATCTGCAGCTTGAAGCCGCCGATGGTGCCGAGGCCGTTGACCGGCGGCGGCGGGAACATGGCGATGAAGGCTTCCTGGATCCCCGAGTATTTCTTGTTGAGGTCGGCCGCGATGGCGTTTCCGCTCAGTGCCGGACCCTTGCGCTCGTCGAATGGCTTCAACGTCGAGAACACGATGCCGGCATTGGATGAATTGGTGAAGCCGGCGATCGACAGACCTGGAAAAGCGACCGAACTCTCGACACCGGGTTGGGTCAGCGCGATATCGCTCATCTTGCGGATCACCTCTTCCGTGCGATCAAGCGCGGCACCATCGGGCAGCCGCGAGAAGCCGACCAGGTACTGCTTGTCCTGGCCCGGCACGAAGCCGCTCGGCACCTGCTGGAACAGGAAGCCGGTAAGGCCGACCAGGACTACATAGAGCCCCATCACCGCGGCTTTGCCTGATATCACCTTGGTGACGGTGCCGCTGTAGTTATCCGAGGAGCGTGTGAAGGCCTTGTTGAATCCGCGAAAGAACCAGCCAAGGCTCCTTTCCATGATGAGCGTCAGCCGGTCCTTCGGCTCGTTATGTCCCTTGAGCAGCAAGGCCGACAGCGCCGGCGACAGCGTCAGCGAGTTGACGGCCGAGATCACGGTCGAGATCGCGATCGTCAGCGCGAACTGCTTGTAGAACTGCCCGGTGAGGCCGGAGATGAAGGCGAGCGGCACGAACACCGCGATCAGCACCATCGCGATCGCGATGATCGGCCCCGACACCTCGCGCATGGCCTGATAGGTGGCATCGCGCGGCGACAGGCCGCCCTCGATGTTGCGCTCGACGTTCTCGACCACGACGATGGCGTCGTCGACGACGATGCCGATCGCGAGCACCAGGCCGAACAGGCTGAGCGCGTTGATGGAGAAGCCGAACAGGTGCATCACCGCAAACGTGCCGACGATCGAGACCGGCACGGCCAGCAGCGGAATGATCGAGGCGCGCCAGGTCTGGAGGAACAGGATCACGACCAGCACCACCAGCGCGATCGCTTCCAGCAGCGTATGGATCACAGCCTCGATCGAGGAGCGCACGAACTGGGTGGGATCGTAGACGATCTGGTAGGACACGCCCTCCGGCATGTTCTTCTTGATCTCGGCCATGGTGGCGCGAACGTGGTCGGAGATCTCCAGCGCGTTGGAGCCCGGCGCCTGGAAGATCGGGATCGCCACCGCCTGCTTGTTGTCGAGCAGCGAGCGCAGGCCGTATTCGGACGCCCCGAGTTCGATGCGCGCGACGTCGCGCAGCCGCACCACCTCGCCACGCGTGCCGGTCTTGACGACGATGTCGCCGAACTGCTCCTCGTTCGCAAGCCGCCCTTCCGCATTGACGGACATTTGCAGGTCGATGCCCCTGACGTTCGGTGAGGAGCCGACGACGCCGGCGGCGGCTTCGACGTTCTGCGCCTGGATCGACTTGACGATGTCGCTTGCGGTCAGGCCATGCTCGGCGGCCTTTTGCGGATCGACCCAGACCCGCATCGAATAGTCGCCGGCGCCGTAGAGCTGGACGTCTCCGACGCCGTCGATGCGCGCAAGCCTGTCCTTGACGTTGAGCACGGCATAATTGCGCAAATACGTCATGCCGTAGCGGTTGTTCGGCGACAACAGGTGCACGACCATGGTGAGGTCGGGCGAGGACTTCTTGGTGGTGATACCGAGCTGGCGCACCACGGCCGGCAGGCGCGGCTCGGCCTGCTGCACGCGGTTTTGCACCAGCTGCGTCGCCTTGTCCGGGTCGGTGCCGAGCCGGAACGTCACCGTCAGCGTCATTGCGCCATCGGTGGTCGCCTGGCTCGACATGTACAGCATGTTCTCGACGCCGTTGATCTGCTCCTCGATCGGTGTCGCCACCGTCTCGGCGATCACTTTGGGATTGGCGCCGGGATAGGTCGCGCGCACCAGCACCGATGGCGGCACGACGTCGGGATATTCGGAGATCGGCATCGCAAACAGCGAGATCAGGCCCGCGAGAAAGATCAGGACGGACAGTACGCCGGCGAAAATCGGACGGTCGATAAAGAATTTTGAAAGATTCATGGCTTGCCCCTGCGCAATTTCTTGCGAGTCTTCGGCGACTCCGCCGTCATTCCGGGGCGCGTGCGAACCCGGAATTCGGAGGTGAAGTGATCGGAGTTTTCGAACTTCGAGAGTCCGCGGCGCGCTGCCCGCGCGCCCCGGAATGACGGAGAACGCTAGCGCTGCACGACGTCCTGGTTGCTGTGGTTGGAGGCCTGTTGCGGCCCGCGCGCACCCATCGCGGCGACCTCGGTCTTGAGGAGGGCGCCGGGACGCACGCGCTGGAGACCGTTGACGATGATGCGGTCGCCGGGCTTCAGCCCCGCGGTGACGATGCGCAAGCCATCGACGGCGCCGCCGAGCGAAATCGGCCGGTAGACCGCGCGGCTGTCGTCGCCGACCCCCATCACGAACTTCTTGTCCTGATCGGTGCCGATCGCGCGCTCGTCGATCATGACCAGGCTCTGCTGCTTCGGCTGGCCCATGCGCACGCGGGCGAACTGGCCGGGGATGAGACGCCCGTCTTCGTTCTGGAACACCGCGCGGACGCGGATGGTGCCGCTCTGGCCGTTGACCTGGTTGTCGATGAGCTGGATGTGGCCCTTCGCCGAGAGCCCGCCGGAGGTCGTCATTTCCACCGGGATCTGGTCGAGATTGCCTCGCTTGCCGGAGGCATCCGCGATCGAGTTCAGAGCGCGCAGCACCACCTCTTCGTCCGCATCGAAGGAGGCGTAGATCGGATTGACCGAGACCAGTGAGGTCAGCACCGGAGAAGCGGTGCCGGCGGCGACGAGATTGCCGACAGTGATTTCGATCTTGCCGACGCGACCGTCGACCGGCGCACGCACCTCGGTGTAGTCGAGATTGAGCTTTGCGGTCTGGAGCGTCGCCTCGGCCGCCTTCACGTTGGCAATGGCCTCGCGGTTGGCGTTGTCGCGCTGGTCGTAGTCCCGCCGCGTGACCACGGCATTGCCGACGAGTTGCGCGCCGCGCTCCAGCTCGCTCTGGGTGAACACGACGCGCGCTTTCGCCGCTTCGAGCTGCGCGTTCGCCTTGTCGACTTCCGCCGCGTAAGGCGCCGGGTCGATCTTGAAAAGTACATCGCCGGCCTTCACCAGCGCGCCTTCGGTGAAGTTGGTCGACATGATCGCGCCTGCGACGCGCGGGCGAAGCTCGACACGATTGATGGCCTCCAGCCGGCCGGAGAAATCGTCCCACAGCACGGTCTGCCGCGGCTCGATCATCGCGACGGTGACGGAGACGGCCTGCTCAGCAGCGGCGGCCGTTGCGGTGGCCTGCGCTGCACGGAAGTAGTGGCCGGTTGCGATCAAGCCGGCCACCGCGAGGGCGCCCACGATGGCGACGCCGCCGAGAAGGCGGCGGAAACGGCCGGTGCGGCGAATATGTTGGGCAGAATTTTGGGAGGGATGCATTTGCGCGCTCCAGATATGTAGTGTTCACTACAGATGTGGAGCTGGATGCCGCAGTGCAAGATACTTATGTACCATTCACTAAGAAAATTGTAGCCGCCTACCGCAAGAATTGGAAGGCGGAAGAGAAAATAAAGCGAGAACAAATAGATAGGGTCAGGCGTTAAATAGAGGGACGACGCCGATTCCGAGGAGAACAGGCACATGGGCATGGGACGCCCCCGCGAATTCGACGCCGAAACGGCGTTGGACCAGGCGATGGAAGTGTTTTGGCGCCATGGTTATGAGGGCGCCACGATCGCCCAGCTCACCGAGGCCATGGGCATCAATCCCCCGAGCCTGTACGCCTGCTTCGGTAACAAGGAAGGTCTGCTGAAGGCCGCGCTCGATCGCTACACCAAGCTGCGCGGCGTCTGGATGGACGAAGTGGTCACTGCACCAACCGCCCGCGACGTCGCCGAGCGGATGCTGATGGGCATCGCCGACAAGCAGACCGATCCCGCCAATCCACCCGGCTGCCTGCTCGTGCAGGGCGGCATCGCCTGCGGCACCGGCTCGGAGAATGTCCCCTTCGAGCTCGCCACCCGCCGCGCTGAGAACGAGGACCAGCTCCGCGACCGCTTCATCCGCGCCAAGGCCGAAGGCGATCTCAAGCCGAGTGCCGATCCTGCGGCCCTGGCGCGCTACGTCTCGGCCGTCGCGGTCGGCATGGGCGTGATGGCGTCTTCGGGCGCGGATCGTGAAGCGCTGCGGCAGGTGGCGAGCGTGGCCATGCACGCGGTCGAGGCGCAGTCGATTGAGAGAACGTGATGGGCAGCCGGCTCCGTCATCTCGCGGATTGCATTGCAGAGAGTGACGGCGGCGGGACGAAGAACTCGCGTTCGAGCAGCTTGGCGAGGGCAACCGTCGTGCGGTCCTTGAGATAAGGCCCGATGATCTGCACACCAATTGGCAAACCCGAAGGTGTGCGGTCGATCGGAACGGCGGTCGCAGGCAGTCCGCAGGTCGATGCGGGGTCTGCCAGATGACACAAGCATCGGCATAGGGGTATGCCTTGCCGTCGATGTCCAGTTGCCGCGCGTCGAACGGCTGTGGTCGTCGGGCGCCAATGCAGCGGCAAGTCCTTGCGCCCAAGTCTTTGCGCCCAAGTCCTTGCGCCTCTGCGAGGGCGGTGGGTGTCAGGCGCGGACTTCGCGCTGCGTTCAATAGCTTCATGTAGAGCCGCGTGGATTCAGCGAGATCAGGCAGCGACGTGCTTGAGTGCGCGACCCATGCGCCAGATTGCGGAGGCGATCTCCACGATTGCCGCCGCGGTTCCATGCATGCAATCAAACTCTCTCCCGAATTCCTGCAAATCTCTGCCATCTACCAAAGGTAGATTTCTCCCGGTGAAGCGGGGTTCAACAACACGTCTTGCAAAAAATTCTGCCGGCGTCAGCCCCGCTTCCGACAATGAACTGGGAGTTACGCCATGCAACATCTGCCCAACGACACCATCGACGTTCTGCTCGACCAGTTTGGTCAAATCGAAACCGTCTACGGAGATCCGAGCTTTCCGACCACCACGGACGCCTGGGGCGGCAACGACACCGTGACCGCAACCATCAGCCAGCCCGAAGCAGAGGTCACGATCTTCGGCGACGACAACACGACGCTGCACGGCCAGTCCCACGGCGGCAACGACACGCTCACGGTCAATTTCAACTATGGCTGGAACGCCGCCCTCGTGGTCGGCGATGCCCAGGCGATGACCGACAATGCCCGGGGCGGCAACGACACGATCGATGTCGAGAACCGCTCGATGTACACCAGCGTGCATGCTTTCGGCGATGTCGCCGGCGACATATCGGGCAGTTCGCACGGCGGCAGTGACACCATCATCGGCGCGGTGGGCTGGAGAGACTACGACAATGTGTACGCCGGCGATGCCGGCGGTTCCATGAGCGGCACGGCGCAGGGCGGCAATGACACGCTCGACATCAGTCTGATCACCCGGGAGGGCTCAGCGACAATCAGCGGCGACGCCATCGGTTCCGTGGAGGGCGATGCGCATGGCGGCAACGACAACCTCACCTTGATCATGAGCGGTGAGAACGTCTGGGCCGGCGCCTCGCTGTCGGGAGATTCCTCTACGTCCCTGACCGATAACGCCCAGGGCGGCGACGACATCCTCACCGTCAAGATCAGCACCCAGTACACCGACGATGCGTCCGATGTGCTGTTCGGCGACGCTCCGAACATGTCCGGCAATGCACATGGCGGCAACGATATCCTCACCGGCGGAGCGGCCACCGACCGTCTGTATGGTGATGCGGCGGTCTATAACCCCGCGACGCCGGGCTCGATCACCGGCGGCAGGGATATCCTCAACGGCGGCGCCGGCAGTGACGAGCTTTCGGGCGGAGGAAACAGCGACAGCTTCGTCTTCAACACCGGCTCCGGCAATGACCTCATCACCGACTTCGATCAGGGAAACAAGGCGGTCGGCAGCACCGTGACCGAGCACGACCTGATCAATGTGCACGACTACGGGTTTGCGGACTGGACGGCGCTCTCGAGCTTGATCAGCGACAATACCGCCGGCGATGCCGTGATTCATCTGTCGGCGAGCGACACCATCACGCTCGACGGTGTTCACGCGGGGAGCCTGCACCCGACCGACTTCCTCATCTGAGCGAGTTGCTCTGGGAGCAACCATCTCGCCCCGCCTACAGCGGGGCGAGATCTGCCCGCCGTTCGGGGCGGGATGTGGTCGCCGTCAGCGATGCCTTCCGAACGGTTAATGGCGTCGGTGCGACCAGCGAATTCAAAATCGGCGATGATGCAATCCTGCGCCTGTTTTGCCCGACGTGTCAAACGTGCTCGCTCGCAGGCACCGCGCCATGCGGCGCGAAATTCTTCAATGATTTCTACTTTGCATGGGGTTGTTTTCGCGTTTTTTGCGGAAAGCGCCTCCTGGGAGCGAGGACCGGAGCATCAGCCGCCAGAATCCGTATCGATACCGGACCTCCTAAGAGTTTTTATACACAGTTCTGGCACGCTCCCGCGCGTCAAAACCCGCAACCCGCAGCGCCGCGCTCCGCACGCGCACGAAAAGACGGGGCCCGCGGGCGTCGAGGGGGCGTTACCTATGGCTGCACTTGCTTCGGACGCCGGTCGCGCGAAGCGGCGGATCGTGCCGATCCTGCTGTGCGTCGTGCCGTTCAGCCATATCCCGCTCGATGCCTATACGCCGGGCCTTCTGGAAGGAACCAAATCATGACCACCGTCGGTATTCGCGGCACCTTCTTCGACTTCGTCGATGATCCCTGGAAGCACGTCGGTAACGAGCAGGCCGCTGCGCGCTTTCATCAGGATGGTCTCATGGTCGTCACCGACGGCGTTATCAAGGCGTTCGGTCCCTGCGAGACGATCGCCGCCGCGCATCCCGACGTTCAGGTCACCCATATCAAGGACCGCATCATCGTTCCGGGCTTCATCGACGGCCACATCCATCTGCCGCAGACCCGGGTGCTCGGCGCCTATGGCGAGCAGCTCTTGCCGTGGCTCCAGATGTGGATCTACCCGGAAGAACTCAAATACCGGGATCGCAATTATGCGCGCGAGGGCGTCAAGCACTTCCTCGACGCATTGCTCGCCTCCGGCACCACCACGTGCCAGGCGTTCACGAGCTCCTCGCCGGTCTCGACCGAGGAGCTGTTCGACGAGGCTGCCCGCCGCAACATGCGCGTGATCGCGGGCCTCACCGGCATCGATCGCAACGCGCCGGCCGACTATGTCGACACGCCCGAGAATTTCTATCGCGACAGCAAGCGGCTGATCGCGCAGTACCACAATCAGGGCCGCAACCTCTACGCCATCACGCCGCGCTTCGCCTTCGGTGCCTCGCCGGAGCTGCTCAAGGCGTGTCAGCGCCTCAAGCACGAGCATCCGGACTGCTGGGTCAACACCCATATCTCCGAGAACCCGGCCGAATGCAGTGGCGTGCTCGCCGAGCACCCGGACTGCCAGGACTATCTCGGCGTCTACGAGAAGTTCGGCCTGGTCGGTCCGAAATTCTCCGGCGGCCATGCCGTCTATCTCTCGAACAGCGAATTCCGCCGCATGTCGAAG
Source organism: Bradyrhizobium sp. 139 (assembly GCF_023074175.1). GTDB lineage: Bacteria > Pseudomonadota > Alphaproteobacteria > Rhizobiales > Xanthobacteraceae > Bradyrhizobium. The sequence goes on along the minus strand of NZ_JADPKS010000107.1, from coordinate 52,603 downwards.
AGCGGCGCGGCGGTGGTGTTCTGTCCGTGCTCGAACCTGTTCCTCGGCAGCGGCCTGTTCCGCCTCGGCCGCGCCACCGATCCGGAGCATCGCGTGAAGATGTCGTTCGGCACCGACGTCGGCGGCGGCAACCGCTTCTCGATGATCTCCGTGCTCGACGACGCTTACAAGGTCGGCATGTGCAACAACACGCTGCTCGACGGCAGCATCGATCCGGTGCGCAAGGATCTCGCCGAGGCCGAGCGCAACAAGCTCTCGCCCTATCGCGCCTTCTGGTCGATCACGCTCGGCGGTGCCGAAGGCCTCTACATCGACGACAAGCTCGGCAATTTCGAGCCTGGCAAGGAGGCCGATTTCGTCGCACTCGATCCGAACGGCGGGCAAGCCGCGCAGCCCTGGCACCAGTCGCTGATCGCCGATGGCGGCGGGCCGCGCACGATCGACGAAGCCGCGAGCATGCTGTTTGCCGTCATGATGGTCGGCGACGATCGCTGCGTCGACGAGACCTGGGTGATGGGCAAGCGTCTCTACAAGAAGAGCTGAGGCGGACGGCCGCGATGAGTGCATCTCCTGATACGGCCGGCCAGCCGGTCGCCCTCGTCATCCAGCGCCGCATCGCCGACGATGGCTTTGCTGCGTTCGCGCGGTGGAACGGCGAGGTCGGCGAGGTCCTCAAGGCGTGGCCCGGATTCCTGGGGCAGGAGGTGGTGCCGCCGCAACCGCCGGCGCATGTGGACTGGGTGACCATCCTGCGTTTCGCGAGCCCGGCCGCGGCGCGCGCCTGGCTTCAGAGCGATGTGCGGGCGCGCTTGGTCGCGGACGTGCAGTGCTTCTTCGTCGGTTCGGAGGACGTCCATATCCTCCCGGACACCGGCGTTCAGCGCGACAGCGCGGTCTCGGCCGTCATCTCTTTCAAAGTGCCCGACGGGCTTGAGGATGCATTCCTCAGATGGCAGCAGCGCATCCAGGCCACGGAAGCCGAGTTCAAGGGATTCTTGCGTCACAAGATCGAGCGGCCGATTCCGGGCCTGCATGACGAATGGATCATCATCCTGTCGTTCGACTGCGATGCCAACCTCAATGCATGGCTCGGCTCGCCGTTGCGGCAGACGCTGCTCAGGGAGGGCGAGCGCTTCAACGCCGGCATGAGCGTGAAGCGGGCAAGCTACGGCTTCAATTTTTGGTTCCCGGCGGGTAAGGTCCAGGCTCCGGAGCAGGGGCCAAACCTGATCTGGAAGAGCAATCTTATCGTTCTCCTGGTGCTCTATCCCGTGGTCTATCTCTGGAGCTATTTCGTCAGCGCGCCGCTGATCGAAAGCCACGGCGTGCCGCTCTGGCTGTCGCTGTTCGTCGGCAATCTCGTGAGCACCCAGCTGCTCGGCTGGTGGCTGGTGCCCGCCGCCTTCAGGGCGCTCGACTGGTGGATGACGCCGAAGGCAGCGCTCGGCCGCCAGATCGCGGGATACGCACTCCTTGCCGGGCTCTATGCCGGATCGATGGGCCTGTACGCGCTGCTGCTCGCGTGGCATGGGGGACGGTGAGGCTTGGACACCGACGACCATGTTCGCCCTGACATTTCTTGGGACCTCGGCAAGCGTTCCGTCGGCGGAACGCAACCATCCGGCGCTCCTGGTGGAGGCGGCGGGCAAGCGTATCCTGGTTGATTGCGGCGAGGGCACGCAGCGCCAGTTGCTGCGCAGTGGCGCCGGCTTCCGGCGGCTCGACCGCATCCTGCTAACGCACGGTCACCTCGATCACGTGCTCGGCATCCCCGGTCTCTTTTCGACGTTGGGCTTGCGGCAGAACTCCGATGTGATGACCGTTCATGCAGGCCCGGATACGCTCGACATCGTCATCCGCATGCTTGGAGGCCTGTGGGGCGCGGGCACGGCTCCGATTGCGGTGGAGTTCGCCCCGCTGACCGAGGGGCAGGTCATTGATGCCGGTGAATTCACTATCGACTGCTTTCCGGTCCGCCACCGCGACACCAACAGCTTTGGCTTCTCTTTCCAAAGTCCGGCACGTCGCCATCTTCGGCCGGAGCGCCTCGCTGAGCTTGGTGTCCCAGACGGGCCGATGCGCGGAGAGCTGGCTGCGGGACGGCCGGTCGTGATCGCCGACCAAACGATCGATCCCGAAGATGTTTTGGGGCCGCCGAGCGGCGGCAGGAAGCTTGTGGTGATTGGCGACACCGAAACCACCGATGGTCTGTCCAGACATGTCGCTGACGCCGACATGCTGGTGATCGAGGCGACGTTCCTCGATCGCGACGCGTCGACCGCGCGGGGGTACGGCCATCTCACCGCGGCAGAGGCGGCCTCATTTGCGGCTGCAAACGCCGTGCAGCAGCTCGTCCTGATCCATATGTCGGGACGCTATCGGGACGACGAGATATCGGCCGAAGCGACAAAGGTGTTTCCGAATACGCGGATCGCTGCTGACTTCGACCGCATCGTGATCTAGGTGTGGTCTTTCAGGACCGCCTCGGCAATGCCTGGTCGCGGAAGGTGGGCATGTCCATGCGCATTGCGTCGACGGTAACGCTCAATCCGCGGATCACAACACCCTGGGTCGGCGTTGCCAGCATGCGACGGGCAGGTGTGGGAGCGTCCTCCGGCGCCGGACATTCCCGATCCGCTGAAACTGCTCTATGCGCACCGACCTGAGCTGGTCACTCAGGTTATGGGCAGGCCGGTGTCCACAAGCTCCATTTCCTCTATTCGGAAGCCGATGGGTCCGCCGATCAGATCGACGACGCAGCCCAGGCCTAAAGCCAGGCATCTTCGGCTGCAGGCATCAGCGAACTGGATCGGGCGGTGCCTGCGGCAGCTGGTGAGCAGGCCCGTGCGCCGCAGTGCTTGCCAGCAAAAGGCCGAGCGGGTAGAACCCTGCCACGCCTGAGCCGTGATTTGCGCCAAAACGCCTTCCGGCCGCAGCCAAACAAATCAGTAAGACGTTGAATTTGTTTGGCTATTCCGTTGGGGAATGGTGTAACGGTAGCACAACAGACTCTGACTCTGTTTGTCTAGGTTCGAATCCTAGTTCCCCAGCCAATTCCGGGCGACGTCCATAGATGAATATGCTGGCCCGGCGCGCCGCCTTGGCGCTAGCCTGGTTTGCTTCGAGCCGGCTTCTTCTTCGCCTTCTTCGCCGCTGTTGTCTGTTTCTTCGCTGCGGTTTTCTTCTTGGCGTCTTTCAGGGTGAAGGGGCGCGCCGCCATGAAGGCCGGATTGCCGGCGCCCACCAGCGACAGTTTTGGCGACTGGTCCGGCGGCATCTTGCTGGCGATGGCGGTATGAAGGCGGCGGTAGGATCCCTTGAACGTCCCCCCGTTCCAGACCGTCTTCAGCGTTCCGGTGAACAGGCCGTTGAATGTGCCGTCCTGCGAGAGCTGGTTGTCCTGGCAGTCGGAGATCAGCAGCACCGAAGCCTTGACGTTGCCGAGGGCCTCGGACAAATCGCGCCGCTTCAGGATCGGATCATAGATCTTCCTGTTGCTCTGATAGACGCGCAGCGCCACCTCGTCCGGCATGGCGCGATAGACGGTGCCGGGGGCGGTGCGTGTCCTGGCCTGATAATGCAGGGCCTTGCTCACGCTGCCGCTATGGCAGCTGTCGGATAGCAGCAGGATGCGCACGCCGGCCGCAAATGCACCCCATGACGAATACAGCTCGTCGTCGACCAGCTCGCCGTCGTAGAGGCACCAGGTCTCGTCCTTGCCATCGGGCTCGTCGCCGTTGAGGTCTGGCAGCTGACCGCCGTGCCCCGAATAGGTCAGGAAGAACATGTCGCCCGATTTGAGGGTCTTGGCCGCGTGGGCGATGCCGCCCAGGACGACCGCGCGCGTCGCCTTGCGGGTGAGGAGCTTGGTCGGCGCAAAGCCGCTTGTGTGGGCGAGGTCCGCCATGTCGTTGGCGTCGGCCTCGCAGGCGTTGAGGGGGCCGCTCCAGCCTTCGTAATGCTGCGGATCGACCGAGTTCAACCCGATGTGCAGGGACATGCCTGTCGCCATGATCACTTCTCCAAAGCCTGATCGCTCTATGCCTAAGTCCTGCTATCTCTTCCTTTTCGTCCTCTTCGCTGCCCGCCCCTGCTTGCTGCTGGTCTTGCGCGGTCGTCTGGATGACGTCTTCGGACCGGTCTGCGTGGTGGGTTTCGCGGGAGCCGCGCCTTGCGAATTGCCCCACGGCACGGGAGCGTTGCAGCGAATCCTGGCGCCAACCAGATTGGGCGTCTGGTTGTATCTCATCCGCTTCAGTTTCTCCGTGACGAGATCGTTCAGCGTCTTGAACGAGGGATTTTCGCCTTGGCTCTCAGCTCGCGCAGCGTGCCGGCCATGGAATAGGTGTAGACGCCGTAAGACGTCACGCCATCCCGGTATTCGTAGGAGAGCTGCTGCTCCTGACAGGCCTCGAGCAGGGTCGGCATGTATGGCCCGAAATGGTCGAGCTCCTTGCGCGTCTTGTCGTAGTCCTTGTCCGGCTTGGTGCGCAGCATCATCGCGCGCCCCAGCCGTTGCGTGGCCCCGTTCTGCCCCAGGAAATCGGCGCCGTTCTTCCTGTCCTTCAGGCTTCTGTTCAGAGGCGTGAAATCCCGCGGCACCCACATCCGCTCGGCCGCATCCCACTTCAGCGCACGGTGGCGGATGTCGTCTGGAGGGCTCAAGCCCCGGACACGGGGACCGCCGTCGCGCGTCAACCCGCCCGAATGGCAGCAATCGAGCATCGCAACGAAATAGCTGTCATAGGGCAGTTGCGAGTAGAGCTCGGCGAACTGCCGGTCCAGGATCGCGTGAGCCGACGACCAGTCGAAATCATAGGGCACGAGACATTCGTCGACGTGATCCGGCTCGCCCTGGATGCTGTAGCGCGGAATCTGGGCGCCGTGTCCCGAATAGAACAGCATGCGCTCGTCGCCGTCGCGAGCGCCGTCGAGCAGCCAGTGCAGCCGATCCATGATCCCTTGCGTCGTCGCGCGGTCGTTGAGGACGATGCGGATGTCCTCCGGCTCGAAACCGCTTTCCTGGAGCACCGAACTCATGAGAAAGACATCGTTGACGCAGCCTTCGAGCCTGCTGGCCGGGTCGGGGTAGTCGTTGATGCCGATCAGCAGGGCGCGCCGGCCGGGTTTGACCGCAAGGCTCGCCATCTCGCGGGCAGCGCTCAGGATCGCGCGCGGTGCAGGCGCCGGGGCCGCATCATGCCAGACCGTCGCGACGGTGCCGGTGTGCGACAGGTACCAGGTCGCATCGTGATTGAGCGCGTCGTTGGGAACGTCGAACGCAACCGTGACCTGCTGATAATTATCGGCCCGGATATCAAGCGGATAGGTCAGAACCGCCACCCGCGAATGTGAAGTAGCGCACGAATTGCTCGCGACAGTTTGCCTCACCTTGCGAACGCCATGACGAGTCGGATTGCCGGGCGTCGCTTCGTCCTCCGGGCTCATGCCACTCAAGGAGATTCGTGATGCCCTATGTCGATGGTTTCGTGCTGGCCGTGCCGAAGGACAAGATCGAGGCCTACAAGATGCTGGCGCATAAGGCCTGTGCGGTGTGGATGAAGCACGGCGCGCTCGATTACGTCGAGTGCATCGGCGACGACGTGCCCTATGGCGAGTTGACGTCGTTTCCGCGCGCAGTGATCGCGAAGGAGGATGAAATCGTGATGTTCTCCTGGATCGTCTATCGCGACCGGGAAACCCGGGATGCCGTCAACAAGAAGGTGATGGCGGACCCGCAGTTCAAGGGCGCCGACATGCCCTTCGACGGCAAGCGGATGATCTATGGCGGCTTCACGACGCTGCTTCAGGCGAGCGACATTGTCGGCTGACTGTTGCGCGTCGCCGTCACCATGCACAACGACCAGAGGCTCGACGGCGACGCCATCGGCAGCGACAGCGTTTTCGAGCGAAGTGGATTCCGGTTCGCGTGAAGAAAACGCGCCAAAGATAGAAGCTGGAAGCCCGTCCCATCGGAACGCGCTTCTAGTAGCGCTTACTTGATCTTGTCGTAGGCGGCCGCGAAATCGCCCAGCGGCATCGGGATGGCGATCGTCTCCTTGGCCATGTTCTGGAAGGATACTTTCAACTGCTTGCCGGACTTCAAAGCGCCCAGCAGGTCCGTCGCGATCGGCGTTGAGGCGTAACAGCCGCGGTTCTCGCAGGTCTGGATCTGGAGGTCGACTGTCTTGCCGTCGTCGACCTGGAGCTTGGCGCCGATGGGGAGGTTGAGGCCGAGCGGCAATTGCAGCAGCGCCACCGGCGTGCGGGTGTCGGGCGCGATGCGGATGTTGATCAGCACGATGGTCTGGCCGGTCTTGGTCAGCACTGCGTTCTGCTCCATCGCGCATTCGAGCGGCGCGTCGCGGCTTGCGCTGGTGCAGCGCACGATCCAGCCGGGCTGCGCCGGAGCACCGTCAGCCTGCGGCTGCGTCGGGGCAGCCGCGGGCTGTGCGGTCGGGGCGGCGGGCGCGGCGTTCTTCTTGGCGCTCTGCTGCGCATACGCGGCGCCTGTCGACAACAGGAGAGCGGCGGCGAGGGCGACAAGTCTGGATTGCATGGACATGGCGAAACCGCGTTGGCGTGAACCGTCGGCCTCGCTGTAGCGTCGCGGGAGCCGCGGCGCAAGCTTACTCGGCGGCTTGCTTGACGGTGCCGTGCTCGCGCGCCTCGTGACCTTCGCCGTCACCCGAACGGCCCCAGCCCGAGAACCAGTTGTTGAGCTCGTCGAGATAGAGATAGACCACCGGCGTGGTGAACAGCGTCAGCGCCTGGCTGACAATCAGGCCGCCGACCATGGCGTAGCCGAGCGGCTGGCGGATCTCGGCGCCGGTGCCATGGCCGAGCATCAGCGGCACGCCGCCGAGCAGGGCGGCCATCGTCGTCATCATGATCGGCCGGAAGCGCAGCAGCGCGGCCTGACGGATCGATTCCGCCGGCGTCTTGTGCTCGTCGCGTTCGGCGGCAATCGCAAAGTCGACCATCATGATGCCGTTCTTCTTCACGATGCCGATCAGGAGGATGATGCCGATCAGTGCGATCAGGCTGAAGTCGAAACCGGCCGCCATCAGGATCAGGAGCGCGCCGACGCCGGCCGAGGGAAGGGTCGACAGAATCGTGATCGGATGGATGTAGCTCTCGTAGAGTATGCCGAGAATCAAATAGACCACGACGAGGGCTGCGAGGATCAGCAGCGGCACGGTGCCGAGCGATTGCTGGAACGCCTGGGCGGTGCCCTGGAAGCTCGAGTTCAGCGTCGGCGGCGCGCCGAGATCGGCCATCGCCTTTTGCACGGCTTCCGTTGCCTGACCTAGCGCAACACCCTGCGCGAGGTTGAAGCTGATGGTGATCGCCGGGAACTGGCCCTGATGGCTGATCGAGAGCGGCCGGACCGGATCGGTGGTCCAGGTCGCGAAGGTCGACAGCGGCACCTGGTCGCCGGTCAGCGGCGACTTCAGATAGAGCTTGTTCAGGCTGTCGAGATTGCCCTGCATCTCCGGCAGAATCTCGAGGATCACCTTGTAGGTGTTGAGCTGGGTGAAATATTGCGTGACCTGCCGTTGTCCGAAGGCGTCATACAGCGTGTCGTCGATCAGCTGCGGCTGGATGCCGTAGCGCGCTGCGGTATCGCGGTTGATCTTGAGCTGGACCGTGGTGCCCTGCGTCTGCTGGTCGGTTGCGACGTCGCGCAGCTGGGGCAGCGTCTGCATCTTGGCCAGGATTTTCGGCGCCCAGTCGTTGAGCTCGGTGAGATCGGCATCCTGTAGCGTGAATTCGAACTGCGTGCGGGTCGGCCGGCCGCCGAGCCGGACGTCCTGGGCCGCCTGCATATAGAGGCGGGCGCCCGACACCTTATCGAGCTTGGGACGAAGCCGGGCAATGATCTCCTGGGCCGAGGCGTTGCGCTCGTTACGCGGCTTCAGGGTGATGAACATGTTGCCGTTGTTGCCGGCGCGGCCGCTGCCGCCGATGTTCATCGCGATCGTGGCGACGTCGGGATCGTCCATCACGATCTTGCCGAGCTCGACCTGGCGGCGCTGCATCTCGGCAAAGGAGATGTCCTGGGACGCCTCGGATGTCGCGGTGATCAGGCCGACGTCCTGCTGCGGGAAGAAGCCCTTCGGGATCAGCACGAACAGGTAGACCGACAGCGCGAGCGTGGCGAAGAAGATCAGGAGCGTGGTGCGGCGCCAGGCCAGGGCATGATCGAGAATGTATTCGTAGCCGCGCAGCATGCCGTCAAAGGCGCGCTCGCTCCACTGGTAGAACTTGCCGTGAGTCACCTCGCCATGGGCGCGCAGGAAGCGCGAGGCCATCATCGGCGTCAGCGTCAGCGACACGAACATCGAGACGAAGATGGTCATTGCCAGCACGACGGCGAACTCGCGGAACAGGCGCCCGATGATGCCGCCCATCAGCAGCAGCGGGATCAGCACCGCGACCAGAGAGATGCTGATCGAGACGATGGTGAAGCCGATTTCCTTGGAACCCTTGAAGGCGGCCGCCATCGGCGATTCACCTTCCTCGATGTAGCGCGTGATGTTCTCGAGCATCACGATGGCATCGTCGACGACGAATCCGACCGCGATGGTGAGCGCCATCAGCGACAGATTATCGAGCGAATAGCCAAATACCCACATCAGGGCGCACGCGCCCAATAGGGCCAGCGGGACCGTGATCGTGGGGATGACCGTCGCCCAGAAGCTGCGCAGGAAGATGAAGATGACCATGACCACGAGGGCGATGGTCAGGAGCAGCGTGAACTGGACGTCCTCGACCGCGGCGCGGATCGTCGTGGTGCGGTCGCTGATGACCTCGATCTTGATCGCGGGCGGGATCGCCGCCACGAGGCGAGGCAGGGTCGCCTTGATGCGGTCGACGGTTTCGATGACGTTGGCGCCCGGCTGCTTGAACACCACCAGGAACACGCCGCGCTTGCCGTTGGCCCAGGCCGCCTGCTTGGCGTCCTCGGGCCCGCTGACCGCCTGGCCGATGTCGCGGATTCGCAAGGGGCCGCCGTTGCGATAGGCGATGATGACGTCGTTCCAGTCTTTGGACTGGGTGAGCTGGTCGTTGGCGTAGATCGTGTAGGCGCGCTTGGGACCGTCGATGTTGCCCTTGGGGCTATCGACCGTGGTGATCGCGATCTGGCTGCGCACATCCTCCAGCGACAGGCCCTTGGCGACGAGTTTCGCCGGGTCGATCTGAACGCGGATGGAGGGCTTCTGCTGGCCGCCAATGAACACCTGCGCGACGCCCGAGAGCTGGCTGATCTGCTGGGCGAGCTGGGCATCAACCGCGTCGCTGACGCTGGTGAGCGGCAGCGTATCTGACGTCGCTGACAGCAGCAGGATCGGCGCGTCGGCCGGGTTGACCTTGCGATAGGTCGGCGGCGAGGGCAGATTCTTCGGCAACTGCCCGCTTGCGGCATTGATGGCGCCCTGCACGTCATTGGCGGCGCCGTCGATGCTGCGATTGAGGTCGAACTGGATGGTGATCGACGCGGTGCCCAGATAGCTCGTCGAGGTCATCTGGGCGATGCCGGGGATCTGGGCGAATTGCCGCTCGAGCGGCTGGGCCACCGACGAGGCCATCGTCTCGGGGCTGCCGCCCGGCAGATTGGCCGTGATCTGGATGGTCGGGAAGTCCACTTGGGGCAGCGGTGCGACCGGTAGGAGGGGATAGGCGACGAGGCCGACGAAGAGAATGCCGGCCATCAGCAGCGAGGTGCCGATGGGATAACGGATGAAAGGTGCCGAAATCCCGCCCGCGGTCATTCCTGTCGTGCCTTGTTCTGGCTTGGATCCGAGCTTGCCACGGCCGTCGAGACGAGGCTCCCGGGCTGTACCTTGAACTGACCGCCGGTGATCACCTGCTGACCCGGGCTCAAGCCTTCATCGACGACCGAACGACCGTCGATGGCGTAGCTGACCTTGATCTTGTGCACTTCGGCCTTGTTGTCCTGATTGACGGTATAGGCATAGAGGCCGTTGGTCGAATGCTGAACCGCGTCATCCGGAACCACGGTCGCGTCTTTCAGAGTGCGCACCAGAAGGCGCGTCGAAACCGATTGGCCCGGCCACAGCGCGTGGTCCTTATTGTCGAACACCGCCTTGAGCCGAATGGTCCCGCTGGTCGTGTCGACCTGGTTGTTGATGACGGCGAGCTTGCCTTCGGCCAGCGTCTTCTTGCCGTCGGTGGTGAACGCGATCACCTTGAGCGCGCCGGCCTTCTGGCCCTCGGCGATGTAGGAAAGCTGATCCTCCGGCGCGGTGAAGATCACCGAGATCGGCTCGACCTGCGAGATCGTGACGATGCCCGTCTGCGTGGAGGCGTTGACGATGTTGCCGATGTCGACAAGGCGCAGCCCGGCCACGCCGGTGATCGGCGCCTTGATCTTGGTGTAGTCGAGCTGGGTTTGGGCGTTGGAGATCGAGGCCTCGTCGGCCGCGATCTGGGCGTTGAGCTGGGCGACCGTCGAGCGCTGGGTATCGACCCGCTGCGCGGTCGCGAATTCGCCGAGCTTCATGGCGCGCTGAAGTTCGAGATTGGCGTTGGCCAGATTGGCCTCGTCCTGGGCCTTCTTAGCCTTGGCCTGGTCGAGCGTGGCTTGATAGGGCCGGGGATCGATCGAGACCAGAAGCTCGTCCTGCTTGACGATCTGACCTTCGGTGAAGGCGATCTTGTCGATCTGGCCGTCAACCCGGCTGCGGACTTGTACGGTGTTGAAGCCCTGAACCGTGCCGAGACCGGTCAGGTAGACCGGAAAATCGGCCTTCTGGACCGGCGAAACGCTCACCGGGACGGCGGGCGCGCGGGGCGGTCCCTTTTGCGCGGTCTGGGTTTTCCCGGTCCCCGGCGAGCCGAATTTCTGCCAGCCATAGTAACCCGCGGAGGTCACGGCCGCGATGATCAGAATCCAAAGGATCGGCCGGGACTTGTTCATATCGTCTCGTGTCGGCTCGTATGCCCTAAGCAACGAATTATGGAGCAATCATAGGGTTCCAGCGCGCTTGTATAATACACGCCAAGTTCCAGTGTAAACAGCACTATGAGTTGAGAATCCTAAACAATTGGAAAGCTTTGCACCGCTTAGGCAGCCTTCTGGCGCGGCGGTGTGCAGTGCTGCATTTTCCCGCCGCGAACGATCTGCGCGCAGATCTTGTGCAATGCTCGGAAGCGGTGTGTGCAGGCCGGGTCGCGCCGCACAGAGCAGCAGGGTGCGAGGGGTTGCAAGAACGGTTCTAAATCGCGTGCGCGGCGTTTCGGTTGTCAGGAAAATCAGCATCGGTCATATCGGCTCCGCCACAACGGGAGCGCAGGATGGACGAGCTGAACGGCAAGCTGATCGCGTGTCAGATTCTGATCACGGGACTGATCGCGCGCGTCGCCAACGAGCAGCGTGATCCCTTGCGATTCCTGACCGACTTTCGCGACGAGATCAAAGCGGTCGTCAACGGCGTCAATATCGCCGGCATGGACAACAGCGACCGCGTGCGCGCAGTCGCGCGGCAGACCGTCGACGAATTGTTCTCGCTGATGAAGCCGCCGAGCAGCGATTGATGCCCCGCGCGGCGCTGACTTGGCGGTATTTTTTGTGCTCGCTTAGAACGAATCCAATCTTGATTTAGAACGATTTCAAAGGCCAATTTAGAATCGTTTTGATCTGGACTTATTCAAGCGTTCTCGCCGCTTGCCCGCATTGACCCGCTATTTTGCGGCCGATACCAACACCCGTCGTTCGTCGAAGTGAATGAGCGAACAAGAAGATGGGGCGTTGGGTAATGGGGCAGGTGGTCGCACCGAAGTCGTTGCGTTCGGTCGCAGCGTTCAATCCGATGGATGACAAGTCCGCGGGAACTTCCGGCAAGAAGGTCTCGGCAGTCGCGAGCTTGATCGCGGTGGCGTCGGTATCGGGCGGCGCGCAGGCGCAGCAGTCGAACCTGCCGCCTGTGACGGTCGATGCTCCGATCCAGCGCCCGCGTCCGACGGCCTCCAAGCCGACGCCGGATCAGGTCCGCGCCCGCAATGCGCTTCGCCGCGCCGCGCAGCGGCAGCAGGCGCAGCAGGCTTCTCCCGCCGTCCCGGCCGGCGAAGTAGATCGCAATCCGTATTCCGATCCGGCGGCGCCCTACAAGGTCGACCACGTCCAGGCCTCCGGCAAGTTTCCCGAAAAGATGCTGAACACGCCCAAGACCATCACCGTGCTCAGCAAGGAAGTGCTCGAGGACAAGAACGCCACGACGCTGAAGGAGATCGGACGCTCGACCGCCGGCGTGACGCTGGGTTCGGGCGAGGGCGGCAACGCGTTCGGCGACCGCTTCTTCATCCGCGGCTTCGACGCGCGCAACGACGTCTTCATCGATGGCATCCGCGATCCCGCCGTTTCCATCCGCGAGAACTTCTTCACCGAGCAGATCGAGATCCTGCGCGGACCGGCATCCTCCTACGCCGGCCGCGGCACCGCGGGCGGCGCCATCAACATCGTCACCAAGCAGGCCGGCGACGTCAACTTCAAGCGAATGGATACCGAGTTCGGCACCGACAGGACCAAGCGCGTCACGCTCGACGTCAACCAGGTCGTCGATCCGACCTTCTCGGTGCGCGTTGGCGGCCTGTTCCAGGACGCCAACGTCGCCGGCCGCAATTACGTGACCGATGACCGCTGGGGTAGCTTCATCTCGACCAAGTACACTCCGACCAACGACATCAAGATCACGACGAACTACGTCCACACCGATCTCAGCGGCTATCCGGACTTTGGCGTGCCCTACTACAAGCAGGGCAACGTGCCGGTGACGTCGGCCGGCATTCCGCGCGGAAACTGGTACGGCTTCCTCAATCGCGACTTCCAGACCGCGCGACAGGATTTCGGCACCGGCACGATCGAGTACAAGGTCAACGAGGCCATCACGCTGAGCAGCAAGGTGCGCGGCGAGCACTCGCTGCTCAACTACATCGGCACGCTGCCGCAGAACCCGATTACGACCAACCCCAATCCGTTGCTCTGGACCACAACGGCGAGCGCGCAGAGCCGCTACCAGAACGTGGACGTGTGGGCCAACCAGAACGAGGCCGCGTTCAAGCTCGACACCGGCGGGGTCAAGCACACCGCGGTGCTCGGAGTCGAATATTCGAACGAGAACATCTCGATCGACCGTTACACCGGCCTTTCCTCGGAACTGGCCGGCGCCGGCTTCACGAGCAACGGCGCCATTTCGGGGGTCAATGTCTACTCGCCCCAGTACACCTACATTCCATTCGGCAATACGCCGTCGCTGGTTGGAAACCCGACGCGCTATGGTGTCAACACCAGCAGCGTGTACGTCATGGACACCGCGAACTGGCAGGACACCATTATTGTGAACGGCGGCGTCCGCTACGACGGCTACAACATGAGCGCGTCGACCAATTCGCCGAAATTCCTCAAGATGAACGCCGATCTCGTCAATTACAACGTCGGCTTGGTCTACAAGCCGATGTCGATCGGCAGCGTCTATGCGGCCTATGCGACCTCCGCCAATCCGTTCGGGTCGGAGCTTGACGCGACCGGCACCGAATACGGTGGTGTTCCGCCCAACACGGCGATTTTGCTGGGACCGGAGCGTAACAAGGCCGTCGAGCTCGGCACCAAATGGGAGCTCGCCGACCGCCATCTGCTGGTGAGCGGCGCGCTGTTCCAGACCACCAAGGACAATGCGCGCGAGAACAATGCCGCGGGCTTGCTCACCTCGAACGCGGCCTACCGCATTCAGGGCATCGACATCGAGGCCGAGGGCAAGATCACCGATCGCTGGAGCATCTTCGGCGGCCTGGTGCTGATGCAGTCGAGGGTCACGCAGAGCAACATCGCTTCCAACATCGGCCTTCAGCTCGCCAATATTGCCCACCAGTCGTTCAGCATGCTGACCAAATACAAGTTCGACGGCGGCTGGGAGCTCGGCGGGCAGGCGGTGTACCGCTCGAAAGTTTATGGCGGCACGTTCGCGGCCAACACCAACGAGCTGCCGAGCTACTGGCGCTTCGACGCGTTCGTCGAGAAGAAGATCGACCAGAACTGGACCATGAAGTTCTACGCGCAGAACCTGACCAACAAGCTCTACTACGATACGTTCTATCGCAGCGCTGTGCCGTTCGTGGCGGTCGCACCGGGCCGGGCGTTCTATCTTGTGACAACGGCGAAGTTCTGATCATGTTGGTGTGCCTGCCTGGTGTTCTCAGCAAAAATGACGTGGCGGATTTCCGTCGCATCATGGACGCCAGCGCATGGGAAGACGGGCGCTCCACCGCCGGCGCGCAGTCGGCGATGGTCAAGCGCAACGAGCAATTGCCGCCCGACAGCGAGGTCGCGCGCAAGCTCGGTCACCGCATCATTTCGGCGTTGACGTCGAACCCGCGGTTCCTCGCGGCGGCGATCCCGCTCCAGATCTTCCCGCCGCTGTTCAACCGTTATGCGGCGAACAGCGGCCATCATTTCGGCCTGCACGTCGACAATGCGATCCGCGGCGACCGCCTGACCGGTCTTCGCATCCGCACAGACCTGTCGGTCACGCTGTTCCTGGCCGAGCCGGAAGAGTATGATGGTGGCGAACTTGTGATCGAGGACACCTACGGTTCGCACGAAGTCAAGTTGCCAGCAGGCGACTGCGTGCTCTATCCCTCGACCAGCCTCCATCTCGTCACGCCGGTGACAAGGGGAACGCGGGTTGCTTCTTTCTTCTGGCTTCAGAGCATGATACGGGACGATCAAGCCCGGAGCATGATCTTTGACCTCGACACCGCGATTCAGGCGCTGGTGGAACGGCTCGGGCGTGACGATCCCGAAACGGTCAAATTGACGGGTATCTATCACAACCTCATTCGCTACTGGGCCGAAGTATGAAGATCATCTCCTTCCAAGCAAGCCTTGCCGCAGCTTTGATGCTGGCGGCCGCCTGGCTTGCATCCCCTGTTTCTGCCCAGACACAAACCCAGCCGGCGGCGCCGGCTCAATCGACAGTTCAGCCGTCCGCGGCCAGCCCAGCTCCGGCTGCAACTCCAACCGCGGCAGCGCCTGCGGCGCCCTCAGCGACCGCGCCGGCGGCCGCAAAGCCCGATGCGGCGGCTGGCGTCGCGCCCGCCATGAAGGAATTGTCGCCCTGGCTGATGTTCCAGTCGGCGGACATCATCGTGAAGGCGGTGATGATCGGGCTCGCCTTTGCCTCCATCGTGACCTGGACCGTCCTGATCGCAAAATCGATCGAGCTGTCGGTCGCCTCGACCAAGCTGCGTTCGGCACTGAAGAAGATCGCGGAGGCGCGCTCGCTCGCGGAAGCGCAGATGGCGCTCGGCTCCAAGGAGGGCATCCTGCCGTCGTTCCTGGCGGCGGCGCTGCGTGAGGCGCGGATGTCGGCCGGCCTGTCCAGCGATGCCGGCATCAAGGAGCGCGCAGCCTCGAGCTTTTCCGAGATCGTGCGCGCGGAGGCGCGGCGCATCCGCGTCGGCATGGGCGTGCTCGCGACCATCGGCTCCACCTCGCCTTTCGTCGGCCTGTTCGGCACGGTCTGGGGCATCATGAACAGCTTCATCGGCATCTCGAAGTCGCAGACCACGAATCTCGCCGTCGTCGCGCCCGGCATCGCCGAGGCGCTGCTCGCCACCGCGATCGGTCTGGTCGCCGCCATTCCCGCTGTCATCATCTACAACCACTTCTCGCGCGTGACGAAGAGCTATCTCGAGCTCGTCAGCCGTGCCGCGGGTGCGGCGGGGCGGTTGCTCTCGCGCGATCTCGACCGCAGCCACGGCAGCGTGCATTCGCGCGCGGCGGAGTGAACCATGGGCGTTTCGCTCGCAGACAATGATGACGACGACGATTTCGCCGAGACGCACGAGATCAACGTCACGCCGTTCATCGACGTCATCCTGGTGCTGCTGATCATCTTCATGGTCGCAGCTCCACTCTCCACGGTCGATCTGCCGATCGATTTGCCGACGTCGAGCGCGACGCCGCAGAAAAAGCCGGACAAGCCGACCTATCTCAGCATCAAGCCCGATTTGACGCTCGCGATCGGAGAGAACCCGGTCCACCGGGCCGAGCTGATTGGCAGCCTCGACGGTCTGTCCGACATGAGCAAGGACAAGTATGTCTTCCTGCGCGCCGATCGCTCGGTGCCGTATGGCGAGTTGATGGGCATCATGGAGCTCTTGCGCGCAGGCGGCTATACGCGGGTGAAACTGGTTGCGCTGGAAGGCGCTCCGGGGGCGCCTGCGGCAGGCACCGCTCAGCCTTAGGGTCCCCCGCTATGTCCGACGAATCCAGACCATCCCGGAAGCTTTGGATTGTGGCAGCGGTGGCGGCGCTCGCGCTGCATTTGGGTGGTGCCGCGCTTGCACTGGCTCATTTGCGCACCGACGACGAGGGCGACGGCCTTGGTGCGGCCGGCGCGGAATTCGCTGTCGAGATGGCTTCGCCAAAGGCGCCTGACACCGACCTTCCGGCAGGACCGGACAGCGAAGCGATGCAGGAGCAGCAGGCGCTTCCCGAGCAAAAAGCCGAGACCAAGGAAACCGAGCTTCTAAAGGATCAGTCGCAACAGGTCGATGATCCCGATCGGGTCGTCACGGAAAACATCTCAAGGAAGCCGCAGGACGAGGATCCGAAGATTGCGGCTGTCGAAACGCCTGCTGCGGAGGCCTCGCCGAAGTCGGTAGCAACGGCGCGGCAGACACTCGATGAGGACGCGCGCGAGGCCGAAAAGGCCCTGGCGCCTGTGATTGGCCTGGGCAAGGACATCCTGAAGCTGACGGTCGACTGGAACCGCAAGATCAGCGCCCACCTGGCGGCCCACAAGGTCAACCCGGAGGGCAAGGAGCCCAGCAATCAGAAGGTGAAGGTCAGCTTCGCGATCAACCGACGGGGCAACGTGCTTTCGGTCGACGTTGTGGAGTCGTCCGGGGATGCAGCTTACGATGCGGCCGCGATCTCGATTGTCCGTAAGTCCGATCCCGTCCCGCAGCCGCCTGCCGGACTGACCGAAGATCGGTTCGAGCGCACGGTTGACATCATCTTTACGCCGCCGGACGCGAAGAAAAAGAAAAAGACAGCTCAGGGCCAGTAGAGCCGGATCCCGACATAGACCACGACCAGGCAGGCGAAGATCAGCGCCACCGGGAGCGGCCGCTTTTGGGTTCCATCGAACGCCGCCGCGCCGGAGGAGGCAGCCTTCTTCTTCGCCTTCGGGGCTTGGCGGCGGAAAGCGGTAACATTGTCCGCCGCTGGCTCGGCCGGGCGGGTGCGGACATCGGGTGGCGTTCCCGTGCCGCCCATCTCGGCATAGTAGGACTTGTAGATCGCGCCGATGGTGGTCTCGCTGGCCTCGCTCTCGCTCATCTGCGCCAGCAGATTTTTATAGCTGACGAGGAACTCCTGCGCCTCCAGAGGCAGCGCGGACGACCCGTTGAGCTTGGCCATCATCTTCCAGGTGGCAAAATCGGCGCGGGCGCGGGTGTCGGCGCGTCGCGCGATCAGCATATCGGCAGCTTTGACCAAGTCGGCCTCTGGCCCTTCGGCGTGTGTTCGGGTGTCGCTGTTCAGCTACGCATTGCCGGTCAGGAAGAGAACAGCCTGAATCACATAACCGGTCAACGTTCGCAGTATTGCTGAAATAACATCAAGATTTAGACCGAACTGCGAGCCCGCCAGCGGCAGCAGGATCAACAGGCCGATCAGGATCAGCATCCCGAACGGTTCGAGCCGGGCCAGCGGCAGGGCGAGCGGCCGGGGCAACAACCCGACCGCGACTCGCCCGCCATCGAGCGGCGGGATTGGCATCATGTTGAACACCGCCAGCACCGCGTTGATGAGCAGTGCGTTCTTGAGGTTGTCGAAGATCCACTGCGCCGAGCTGGCCGGCGCCCAGGGCAGCGCATGGAGGGCAAGGGCCGCCACGAGCGCCAGCAGGATGTTGGTGACCGGCCCGGCCAGCGCCACCCAGACCATGTCGAGCCTGGGATTGTTGAGTTTGCGGAAGTTCACCGGTACCGGCTTGGCATAGCCGAACAGGAACGGCGAATGCGCAAACAGCAGCATCGCCGGCAGGATCAGCGTGCCGAACGGATCGATATGGCGGAGCGGGTTGAAGCTGACGCGGCCGAGTTGCGAGGCCGTGTTGTCCCCGAGCTGACGCGCGACGAAGGCGTGCGCGGCCTCGTGGAAGGTGATGGCGAGCACCAGCGGCAGCACCCAGACGGAGAGATCATAAATGGAAATGTTCACCAGCTCATCCGTTCCGGTTTGCCTTTGGCCTTGCAGCCGTTCCAGCCAGACCGGCGGTACAGCGACGCTTTACCTCAACATAGGGTGGCCGATTCTGAAATGCCACGCTGCAAAGCGGCCGGACGCGTAGCCGGCGTGCCGAGCCTGTTCTGGCGCTGTCCGAATTTACGCAGGAAGCGTCGTCTGATATTGCCGCAAGCCGTCGTCGAGCTTCACCCAGGCGAGCTTTTCCGAGACCCAGATGTGCTCGGTCGGCGCAAAGGCGTTGCGGTCGTCGAAGGTGGCGAGCGAGACACCCGCGAGCGTGCCGTTGCGCCGCCAGGCGAACAGGCGCGTGCCGCAGCGCTTGCAGAACACGCGATCGATGTGCGCGGACGACGCATAACGCTCGGTGTCACCCTCGACCGTCAGTGCGCGCTGGTCGAATTGCGCGCGCGCGAAATAGGGCGAGCCCATCGCCTTCTGGCAGATGCGGCAATGGCAGATGCGGACGTTGAGCGGTTCGCCCTCCGCTTTGAACCGCACTGCGCCGCACAGGCATCCGCCTTGCCGGATCATGGTATCCTCAATAGGTTGCGCGCCCGCCCGAGATGTCGAACACGGCGCCCGTCGAGAACGCGCAGTCCTCGGATGCGAGCCAGGCGGCCATCGCGGCGAGCTCTTCCACCAGTACGAAGCGGCCTTTGGGGATTTTCGACAGCATGAAGTCGATATGCTGCTGCGTCATCTGGTCGAAGATCGCGGTCTTCGCCGCGGCCGGCGTCACTGCGTTGACCAGGATGTCGTGCGCGGCGAGCTCCTTGCCGAGCGATTTCGTCAGCGCGATGAGTCCGGCCTTGGACGCCGAATAGTGCGAGGCGTTCGGATTGCCTTCCTTGCCGGCGATCGAGGCGATGTTCACGATCCGCCCGTATTTCTGCTTGAGCATCGCGGGCACGACCGCCTTGCAGCAGATGAAGGGGCCGTCGAGGTTGATGCGCAGAACTTTCCGCCATTCATCGAGATCGGTCTCCCAGACCGGCTTGTTGACACCGGCGATGCCGGCATTGTTGACGAGGATGTCGATCTTGCCGAAGGCGGCAAGCGTCGCATCGCGCGCCTGCTCGACGGCTGCGGCGTCGGTGACATCGACCTTGAAGACGCGGACGTTGTCGCCGATCTCCTTGGCGGTGTTCTCGGCGAGAGCCGAGTCAAAATCCCAGATCGCGACCTTGGCGCCGGAATCGACGAAACGCTGAACGATGGCGCGGCCAAAGCCCTGCGCGCCGCCGGTGACGATTGCGACACGGCCGTTGAGATCGATCTTGTTCATGGAAAAATCCCTTTCTCTATCCCTCATGGTGAGGCGCGCGCACTTGGCGCGCGTCTCGAACCATAGAGTCCCGTGGCCCATCCCTCGAGACGGCGCTGTCGCGCCTCCTCGGGATGAGGAGTGATCAGAGCATGTAGCCGCCGTCGACGACGAGGTCGACACCGGTCGTGAATGCGCTTTCGTCACTGCCGAGATAGACCGCCATGGACGCGATTTCGTCGGCGGTGCCGAGCCGGCCCATCTTCTGGCGGGAGATGAACATGTCCTTGCCCTGCGGACCTTGCGCGGCGGCGCGGTCGAGCATCGACGGGGTCTCGACGGTGCCGGGGCAGATGCTGTTGCAGCGGATACCCTTGGTGATGAAGTCGAGCGCGACCGCGCGCGTCAGCAGCGACACCGCCGCCTTCGACGCGCTGTAGACATAGCGGTTGGCCGGCGGCCGCAGCGCCGCGCAAGAGGAGATGTTGACGATGCTACCGCCGCCGCCGGCCAGCATCTCGGGCAGGAACGCCCTGATGGTTCGGTGCATCGACTTGACGTTGAGGTCGAACGAGAAATCAAAATCTTCTTCCGAACACTCCAGAATGGTGCCGTGGTGCACGAAGCCCGCCGCATTGAGCAGGATGTCGACCTTGCCGATGCGCTTGGCGAAGGCGTTGACGTCGGCGGTGTTGCGGACGTCGAGCTTTGCGGTTTCGGCGATGCCTTCCTTGGCCAGGCTCGCGATGCCTGACACGTTGATGTCGGTAGCGATGACGGTTGCGCCTTCACGCCCGAAAGCGATGGCGCATGCGCGCCCGATGCCTGCCGCAGCAGCCGTGACGACGGCGCGCTTACCCTTGAGGCGGTCTGCCATTTTCTTGTTCTCCTTGATTTTCTGATTGCCGTAGCGCCGTAGCCCGGATGGAGCGCCAGCATAATCCGGGATATTGCATTCGCGGATGGTGACCCCGGATTGCGCTACGCTCCATCCGCGCTGCGTGTGCCTCAGTGATTATCCCGTGCCACACCAAAGGTGCCGGCGACGTTCTGGTAGCGCGTGGCGAGCTCCATGCAGGCGCCGGTCGACTGCTGGCCGACGGTGTTGCGATAGATTTCCTGCCACGGCGTCTGGTTCGCCGGGTGCTTGAAACCGCCGTTGGCCTTGAGCTCGGCATGACGCTTCTTCACCTCGTCGTCCGAAATGAGAATATTGGCGCTCCCCTTGTTGAGGTCGATGCGCACTTTGTCGCCGTTCCTGAGGATCGCAAGCCCGCCATTGGCGGCGGCCTCCGGCGAGGCATTCAAGATCGAGGGCGAGCCCGAGGTGCCGGACTGGCGGCCGTCTCCGATGCAGGGCAGGGACAGGATGCCGCGTTTGATCAGCGCCGCCGGCGGCTGCATGTTCACGACCTCGGCGCCGCCGGGATAGCCAATCGGCCCGGTGCCGCGGATAAACAGCACGCAGCGCTCGTCGATATCCAGCGAGGCATCGTCGATCCGCGCGTGATAATCCTCGGGACCCTCGAACACGACGGCGCGGCCCTCGAATGCGCTGGGATCCTTCGGGTTGCTGAGATAGCGGTCGCGGAATTCCTTGGAGATCACGCTGGTCTTCATGATGGCGGAATCGAACAGATTGCCGTTCAGCACCAGGAAGCCGGCGTCCTTCACCAGCGGCTTGTCGTAAGCCCAGATCACGTCGTTGTCGGGCACCGGCGCATTGGCGCAGTTCTCGCCAATGCCGCGGCCGTTCACCGTGACTGCGTCCTCATGGATGCGCTTGTGCTTCATCAGTTCCCGCACGACCGCCGGCACGCCGCCGGCGCGGTGGAATTCCTCGCCGAGATAGAAGCCGGCCGGCTGCATGTTGACGAGCAGCGGCACGTCGTGGCCGAATTTCTGCCAGTCGTCGATCGACAGCTCGACACCGATGTGGCGCGCCAGCGCGTTGATGTGGATCGGTGCGTTGGTCGAGCCGCCAATTGCCGAGTTGATCACGATGCAGTTCTCGAATGCCTTGCGGGTCAGGATGTCCGAGGGTTTTAGATCCTCCCAGACCATCTCGACGGCGCGCTTGCCGGTCTCGTAGGCGATCTGGCCGCGCTCACGATAGGGCGCCGGGATCGCCGCGCAGCCCGGCAGCGAGAAGCCGAGCGCTTCGGCAAGCCCGTTCATGGTCGAGGCGGTGCCCATGGTGTTGCAATGGCCGACCGACGGCGCCGAGGACGCCACGATCTCCATGAACTCTTCATAATCGATCTCGCCGGCGGCGAGCCGTTCGCGCGACTTCCAGACGATGGTGCCGGAGCCGGTGCGCTCGCCATTGTGCCAGCCGTTCAGCATCGGGCCGCCCGACAGCACGATCGCGGGCAGGTTGACGGTCGCGGCCGCCATCATGCAGGCCGGCGTGGTCTTGTCGCAGCCGGTGGTCAGCACCACGCCGTCGAGCGGATAGCCGTAGAGGATTTCGACCAGGCCGAGATAGGCGAGGTTGCGGTCGAGCGCGGCGGTCGGGCGCTTGCCAGTCTCCTGGATGGGATGGGTCGGGAATTCCATCGCGATGCCGCCGGCCTCGCGGATGCCTTCGCGGACGCGGTGCGCGAGCTCAATGTGATGGCGGTTGCAGGGGGACAGGTCGTTGCCGGTCTGGGCGATGCCGATGATCGGCTTGCCGGACTGAAGCTCCGCGCGGGTGAGGCCGTAGTTCAAATAGCGCTCCAGATAGAGCGCGGTCATTCCCGGATTATGCGGGTTGTTGAACCATTCCTGCGAACGAAGATGGCGGCGAGTGCCGTTACCGGCGGGCGCGTGCCCATTGGTTGGCTTTTTTGTCATTGGTTTCTCCTGCAATGCAAACGCACTGGCGTCGGTCCTTGGGGGGTCGGCTTGTGCGATGCCCAACGGCCTGAGCAATGGTAAGCCTGCCCCTTGGCGGGGCGTTTCCTCACAAGTCCGATACTAGTCACGGCTACTTGGTAACGCTACCATTTTGTTCGCGGTGGCCGCGCCGGACAGGGCCGGCCTGATCTCTGAACGTCGCAATGACGAACTTTGGCGCTCCATCACCTTGAAGCCGAGATCGAGCACCAGCCGCTCGGGGCGCCGTCCCTCGATCGCATCAATCAGCATGGTGGCGGCGGTTCGGCCCATCTCGTAACGGTTGGTGCGCACGCTGGTGAGGGTGGGGACGGCCGACGCCATGAATTCGAGGTCGTTGAATCCCATAATGGCGATCTGTTCTGGGATCGCGATGTCGCGGCGGCGGCATTCGAAGAGCACGCCGAGCGCAAGGTCGTCATTGGCGCAGAAAACCGCGTCGAGATCGGGCGACTTGGCCAGGAGATCCGTGAACAGCGCGCCACCCAGCGTGACAGAGGTCGGCGTTGCCGTCGCGACGATCAGGCGCTGATCGAACAGGCCGGCATCCTTCATCGCGGCCTGGTAACCGTCGAGACGCCGCTGCACCCTTGGGTCCATGCGCGCGCCGACGAAACCGATCTTGCGGTGGCCTTGTCCGAACAGGTGTGCAACCGCGGCACGGGCCGCTTCATAGTGCGAAAAGCCGATCATCATGTCGACGGGATTGGGCCCGATCTCCATGATCTGCACGATCGGGCAATCGGCTGCCTCCAGCATCGCGTGCGATTCCGCGGTCTGGTCGATGCCGGTGACGATCAGGCCGGCCGGCTTCTGCGCAAGAAACAGGCGCAACAGCTTCTCCTCCTGGAGGATGCTGTAGCGGGTGTTGGACAGCTGTATCGAGTAAGGGCTGCCCTCGGACGCGTCATAGATGCCGCGCAACACGTCGGAGAACACGTTGTTGGTCAGTGACGGGATCAGCACGCCGATCACCTCGGTGCGGTGCGAGGCCAGTGCGCGTGCGGCCAGGTTCGGCACATAGCCGAGCTCCTTGGCGGCGCTTTCGACCCGGGTCCGCTTGGCGAGCGACAGGGCGTCGGGATTGCGGAAGAAGCGGGACGCTGTAATCGGGCTCACGCCGGCAAGCTCGGCGACTTCCGCCAGCCGGATTTTGCCTGACTTGGTGCGTTTTCGACCCATTTTCTGCTCTTAACACAGTCACTCCTGCAAACAAAGGAACGTTGACAGCGCTACCAGCACCGACTAACCAAAGACAAATTGCCAAAGCCGCGCAAACTGCCGACAATATCGCCCGCTAAGATCGGGTTTCGTTCGGTGAAGTCTGAAAAACAAGACGGTGGCGGCGCGACAATTGCGCCGTCGAGTCGGAGGAGGGAGCTAGATGTCGTCTGTGCAAATCCGCGACGTGCGGAAATCGTTCGGCAATTTTGAAGTTCTGCACGGCGTTTCGATTCCGATCGAGGACGGCCAGTTCGTCGTCCTGGTTGGTCCCTCCGGCTGCGGCAAGTCGACGCTTCTGCGCATGCTCGCCGGTCTCGAGAACATCACCTCCGGCACGATCTCGATCGGCGACCGCGTCGTCAACAATATCCAGCCCAAGGAGCGGGATATTGCGATGGTGTTCCAGAACTACGCGCTCTATCCGCATATGACCGTCGGCGAGAACATGGGCTTCTCCATGAAGCTGCGCGGCGAGAGCACCGGCGAGATCAACAAGCGCGTCAAGCGCGCTGCCGAAATCCTGGCGTTGTCGCCGCTGCTCGAGCGCTATCCGCGCCAGCTCTCCGGCGGCCAGCGCCAGCGCGTCGCCATGGGCCGCGCCATCGTGCGCGATCCGCAGGTCTTCCTGTTCGACGAGCCCTTGTCGAACCTCGACGCCAAGCTGCGCGTCGCGATGCGCACCGAGATCAAGGAGCTGCATCAGCGGCTGAAGACGACCACCGTCTACGTGACCCACGACCAGATCGAGGCCATGACCATGGCCGACAAGATCGTCGTGATGCATGATGGCATCGTCGAGCAGATGGGCACGCCGCTCGAGCTCTACGACAAGCCGGAGAACCAGTTCGTCGCCGGCTTCATCGGCTCTCCCGCCATGAACTTCCTGAAGGGGCATGTCCGCGTCAACGGCGTTGCGACCTTCGAAGGTCCGAATGGCGTCAAGTTGCCGCTCAAGAACGCGCCGGCGGCGTCTGACGGCCGTCCCGCAGTCTACGGCGTACGGCCCGAACACTTCACCATCGCCGACGACGGCGCCGAGGCCGAGATCGTCGTGGTTGAGCCGACCGGCTCCGAAACGCAGGTGTTTGCAAAGGTCGGTGGTGAGCAGGTCGTCGCGGTCTTCCGCGAACGTCATCAGTTCAACCCCGGCGACAAGGTCCGGCTGAAGCCCGATCCTTCCGTGGTTCACTTGTTCGACGAGGCGACCGGTAAACGCATGTAGCGATTTGTAGCGACGTCAGAACGACCCAATACAAATATAAAAAATCAGGGAGAGAACGATGAGCGATTTCGACAGGCGTAGTGTGCTCAAAGCTGGCCTGGGCGGCGCCGCGTTGCTGGCCGGCCCGGGCATCGTCCCGGTTCGCGCGGCGGGGTGGACCAACGTGCCGGAGCCGAACGCCTCTATCCGCGTCTTGCGCTGGAAGCAGTTCATTCAGGCCGAGTTCGACAAGTTCGCCGAGCAGACCAAGAAGTTCTCCGAAAAGACCGGCGTCAAGGTGAAGCTGGAAGCCGAGAGCTGGGAAGACATCCGTCCGAAGGCCGCTGTCGCTGCCAATGTCGGCGCCGGTCCCGACCTCATCATCGGCACGCTCGACGATCCCCACAAATTCCCGGAAAAGCTGATCGACATGACTGACGTCGCCGATTATCTCGGTGCTCAGTATGGCGGCTGGTATCCGGTCGCCGAAAAGTACGGCAAGAAAGGCAAAAGCTGGATCGCCATTCCGCAGGGTGCAACCGGCGGCTGCCTGAACTACCGCGTCAGCCACATGAAGGCTGCGGGCTTCGAGCAATTCCCCAAGGACACTGCCGGCTTCCTCAAGCTCTGCCAGGCCCTGAAGAAGAACAATACGCCCGCCGGCTTCGCGCTGGGTCACGCCACGGGCGATGCCAACGGCTGGTGCCAGTGGGCGTTGTGGTCGCACGGCGGCAAGGTCGTCAACGAAAAGAACGAGGTCGTGATCGACTCGCCGGAAACGATCGCGGCGCTCGAATACGTCAAGCAACTCTACGAGACCTTCATCCCCGGCGTGCTGTCGTGGAACGACAGCAACAACAACAAGGCGTTCCTGAACGGCGAACTCAGCCTGACCCTGAACGGCATCTCGATCTGGACCGTCGGCAAGAACTCCACGGATCCGAAGCAGCAGGAGATCGCCAAGGACATGGATCACGCGCCGATGCCGATCGGTCCCGTCGGCGTGCCGACCGAACAGCAGAACGTGCTGGTCGCCTACGGCTACAAGCACTCCAAATATCCCAAGGCGGTGAAGGAATACATCAAGTTCATGTGGGACAAGGAGAACTACGACGCCTGGGAGGTCGCCTCAAACGGCTACGTGTCGCCGCCGCTACCGGCCTACAACGACAACCCTGTGTGGACCTCCGATCCCAAGATCACCCCGTACCGCGACTGCCTGAAGCGCTGCCGCGACAATGGCTTTGCCGGCGATCTCGGTTATGCCTCCGCCGCCGTGATGGGCGACTTCGTTGTCGTCGATATGTTCGCCGAGGCAGCCTCAGGCTCTGCGACGCCGAAGCAGGCGGCCGCACGCGCTGCCGAGCGCGCCAAGCGCTACTACCAGGTCTGATCAGCTCCAATCCGCGCGGCGTCCGGTTCGCCGGACGCCGCGACTCTTCGTCGAGGGGAATCCGACATGGCAGTTATGGCCGAGTCCGTTGCCGCGCAGGTCAAGCGCAGCAGCCTGTGGACCAGAGCATTCGAGAGCCGGAATTTTCTCGGCGCGATGTTCATGGTGCCGGCAATCGCCATCCTCATCCTGTTTCTGGCCTATCCCCTGGCGCTGGGGTTCTGGCTCGGCCTGACCGATACCAAGATCGGCGGGGCGGGGCGCTACATCGGCTTCCAGAACTTCGTCTCGCTTGCGAAAGATTCCGTGTTCTGGCTGTCGGTGTTCAACACCATCTTCTACACGGTGACCGCGAGCGTCGTGAAATTCGCCGTCGGACTTTACTTGGCGCTGCTGCTCAACGAACGGCTGCCGTTCAAGTCGATGATCCGCGCCATCGTTCTGTTGCCCTTCGTGGTGCCGACGGTGCTCTCCGCGATCGCGTTCTGGTGGATCTATGACAGCCAGTTCTCGATCATTTCCTGGGTCTTGATCAAGGCCGGCCTGATCACGCGCTATATCGATTTCCTCGGCGATCCCTGGAATGCGCGCTGGTCGGTCGTCGCCGCCAATATCTGGCGCGGCGTGCCGTTCGTGGCGATCACGCTGCTGGCGGGACTTCAGACCATCTCGCCCTCGCTGTATGAGGCCGCCAATCTCGACGGCGCCACCAATCTGCAGCGCTTCCGCCACATCACGCTGCCGATGTTGTCGCCCATCATCGCGGTCGTGATGACGTTCTCGGTGCTGATGACCTTCACCGACTTCCAGCTCATCTACACCATCACGCGGG
This sequence comes from Bradyrhizobium sp. 139, assembly GCF_023074175.1. GTDB lineage: Bacteria > Pseudomonadota > Alphaproteobacteria > Rhizobiales > Xanthobacteraceae > Bradyrhizobium. The sequence continues at coordinate 25,529 of NZ_JADPKS010000107.1, read as the reverse complement.
GCGGGCCGATCAATTCCACGCATCTGATGGCGACGCTATCGTTCCAGCGCGCGATCACCGGCGGCAATCTTGGCGAGGGCGCGGCGATCTCAAACGCGATGATTCCGTTCCTGGTCGCGGCGATTCTGCTCAGCTTCTTCGGACTTCAGCGTTCTCGCTGGCAGCAGGGCGGGAGGGACTGATCATGACCACTGTGGACGACCAAACCGTCGGAATGTCCTATTTGGAAAGCCTGCCGCGGCGGTTTCTCCGCGTCTATCTCCCGCTTGGCCTGATCGTATTTTTCCTGCTGTTCCCGTTCTATTGGATGGCGGTTGCGACCTTCAAGCCGGACGCGGAGATGTACGACTACGAGAGATACAATCCGTTCTGGATCGTGCATCCGACCCTGGAGCACATCAAGAAGCTGTTCTTCGACACCGACTATCCGCTCTGGATGTGGAATACCGTGATCGTGTCGGTGTCCTCGACCTGCATCTCGCTGTTTGCCAGCGTGTGCGCGGCTTACGCAATCGAGCGGCTGCGCTACAAGGGCTCGCGCTATATCGGCCTTGCGATCTTCCTCGGCTATCTCGTGCCGCCCTCGATCCTGTTCATTCCGCTGGCGGCGATCGTGTTCCAGCTTGGCCTGTTCGACGGCAATCTGGCGCTGATCCTGACCTATCCGACCTTCCTGATCCCGTTCTGCACCTGGCTCTTGATGGGCTATTTCCGCACCATTCCCTATGAGCTGGAGGAGTGTGCGCTGATCGATGGCGCGACGCGGCTCCAGATCCTGACCAAGATCACGCTGCCCCTGTCGCTGCCGGGAGTGATCTCGGCGGGCATTTTCGCCTTCACGTTGTCCTGGAACGAGTTCATCTACGCGCTGACCTTCATCTCCTCGTCCGAGAACAAGACCATCCCGGTCGGCGCCATCACCGAGCTCGTCAATGGCGACGTCTACCATTGGGGCGCGCTGATGGCGGCGGCCCTGACCGGCTCGGTCCCGGTAGTTATCCTTTATTCCTTCTTCGTGGAGTATTATGTGTCGGCGATGACCGGCGCCGTAAAGGAGTAATCGCGGGGCCTGCCTTGAGAGCGCGCCAAGGGAAACCGAAGCGAACGTGCCAAGAGCGGCGCGTTCCGGCCAATAAGAAGGAGTAGGCTCTTGCACATTCTGGTTCTGGGCGCCGCCGGCATGGTCGGCCGCAAATTGTGTGAACGGCTGTTGCGCGACGGCCGGCTCGGCAAGAGCGACATCACCAAGCTGACGATGCATGACGTGGTCGAGCCCAAGACGCCGGAAAAAGCCGGTTTTGCCGTCGAGACCGTCTCCGGCGATTTCGCCGTGCCGGGCGCGGCCGAGAGGCTGATCGCAGGCCGCCCGGACGTGATCTTCCATCTGGCCGCGATCGTTTCCGGCGAAGCCGAACTCGATTTCGACAAGGGCTACCGCATCAATCTCGACGGCACGCGGATGCTGCTGGATGCCATCCGCCTCGCCGGCGGCGGCTACAAGCCGCGCGTGGTCTTCACGTCCTCGATCGCGGTGTTCGGCGCTCCGTTCCCGGAGGCGATCGGCGACGAGTTCTTCCACACGCCGCTTTTGAGCTACGGCACGCAGAAGGCGATTGGCGAACTGCTGCTGGCCGACTATTCGCGCCGCGGCTTCCTCGACGGCATCGGCATCCGCCTGCCGACCATCTGCATCCGGCCCGGCCTGCCCAATAAGGCGGCATCGGGCTTCTTCTCCAACATCCTGCGCGAGCCGCTCGCTGGCAAGGAGATCGTGCTTCCGGTCTCCGAGGACGTCCGCCATTGGCACGCCACGCCGCGCTCCGCCGTCGGATTCCTGCTCCATGCCGGCACCATAGACCTCGCTGCTGTCGGCCCGCGGCGCAACCTGACCATGCCGGGTCTCTCGGCCACGGTGGGCGAGCAAATCGCCGCCCTGAAGCGGGTTGCGGGCGACAAGGTCGCCGCCCGCATCAAGCGGGAGCCGGATCCCTTCATCGTCAGCATCGTCGGCGGCTGGCCGCGTAATTTCAATGCAAAGCGGTCGCTCGAGCTCGGCTTCACCACCGAAGAAAAGACCTTCGACGATATCATCCGCATTCACATCGAAGACGAGCTCGGCGGCAATTTCGTCGCGTGATCTCTGACTGAGCGGGCAAGGTGATGGCGAGCGTTGCTTGCGTCGGCGAATGCATGGTCGAGCTCCGGCAGGCCCAAGGGGGACATTCTGCTGGACAGTCCAGCGGGCAAGGGCAGGGCGGCGGCTTGTACTCGCGCGGTTTCGGCGGCGACACCCTCAACACGGCCGTGTATCTGGCGCGGCTCGAGGTCAAGGTCGACTATCTCACCGCGCTCGGCGATGATGTCTTGAGCGATGAGATGATCGCGGCCTGGAATGCGGAGGGGGTCGGGACCCGCCGCGTCATGCGGCTGCCGGGCAAGCTGCCCGGGCTCTACATGATCCAGACGGATGCGAAGGGCGAGCGCCAGTTCTTCCACTGGCGCGACAGTGCGGCGGCGCGCCTTCTGATGAACCTGCCGGAGACGGACGAGCTCCTCAACTCGCTGATGAGCTACGACATCGTCTATCTCTCGGCAATCACGCTCTCGATCTACGATGCGCCCGGGCGCGAGCGCCTGTTCGCCGCGATCAAGCGCGCGCGCCTGCTCGGCACCCGCTTCGTGTTCGACACCAACTTTCGCGCGCGCGGCTGGCCCGATCGCGACCTCGCGCGCGAGGTCTTTGCCACGGCGTTCGCGACCGCCGACATCGTGCTGACCTCGACCGAGGATCTGCTTGCGCTCTATCCCGGCGAGAGCCACGACCAACTGATGGCGCGCATACCGTCGCCCGAGCTGGTGTTCCGGCTCGCCGAGCCCGTCAGCCTGCTGCGCTTCCCCGGCGGCACCAGCGAGGTCCGCGCCGAACCCATGACCAGGCCCGTGGCCGACACCACTGCCGCTGGCGACAGTTTTGCCGCGGCCTATATCGCCGCCCGGCTCGGCGGTTCCGACCCCGTCGAGGCCGCCCAGGCCGGGCATCGCCTGGCGAGCCTCGTGATCTGCTATCCCGGCGCCATCATTCCGGGCTATGCCATGCCGCCGAAGAAGCGGCACCGACCGGCGACCTCTCGCCAGGCGACCAAGTGAAACGAAGGCCAAGATCCACGAGATGACCACAACTGCCCAACAGAACCACCTCGTCGCGCTGTTCAAGGCAGCGACCGTTATTCCCGTCCTCACCATCGAGCGTATCCAGGATGCTGTGCCGCTGGCGCGCGCGCTGGTCGCCGGCGGCGTCCACACGCTGGAGGTGACCCTGCGCACCCCTGTTGCGATCGAGGCAGCAAGGGCGATGATGGCCGAAGTACCCGAGGCGATCGTCGGCATCGGCACGATTCTCAATCCGGCCGATTTCGCCCGTGTCGAGAAGCTCGGCGTCAAGTTCGGCATCAGCCCGGGCCTGACCCCCGACCTTTTGAAGGCTGCCGCCGACAGCGCCTTGCCGTTCGCGCCGGGCATCGCGACCGCCTCCGAACTGATGATGGCGCTGGCGCACGGCCTCGATGTCGCAAAATTCTTCCCGGCCGAGCAGGCCGGCGGCATCAAGGGCCTGCGCGCGCTCGGCGGTCCGTTCCCGAATGTGCGGTTCTGCCCCACAGGCGGGGTCGGCGAAGCCAATGCGGCGACCTGGCTCGCCGAGCCCAACGTGGTGGCGGTCGGCGGTTCCTGGCTGTGCCCGGCGGCGGAGGTGAGAGCCGGGAACTGGGCCGGCATAACTGCCATCTGCCAGCGCACCCTCAAGGCCCTGAAAGCTGCGTGAAGTCTTGCCATCCCTGCGCTAAGACTTAGCTCAGGTGAGAGATCCCAGGAGAAAAGACCATGACCGCCAGCATCGTCGGATGGGCCCATACGCCGTTCGGCAAGTTCGACACCGAGACCGTCGAAAGCCTCGTCACCCGCGTTGCCAATGAGGCGCTGGCGGATGCCGGCATTTCCGCTTCCGACGTCGACGAGATCGTACTCGGCCACTTCAACGCTGGCTTCTCGCCGCAGGATTTTACCGCCTCGCTGGTGCTCCAGGCCGACCCGAAGCTGCGCTTCAAGCCGACGACCCGGGTCGAGAACGCCTGCGCCACGGGTTCGGCCGCCGTGCATCAGGGTGTTCGCGCGATCGCCGCAGGCGCGGCCAAGATCGTGCTGGTCGTCGGCGTCGAGCAGATGACGCGCACGCCGGGGCCTGAGATCGGCAAGAACCTGCTCAAGGCCTCATACCTGCCCGAGGACGGCGACACCGTCGGCGGCTTTGCCGGCGTGTTCGGCAAGATCGCAAGCTCCTACTTCCAGAAATACGGCGATCAGTCCGATGCGCTGGCGCTGATTGCGGCCAAGAACCACAAGAACGGCGTTGCGAACCCCTTCGCCCAGATGCGCAAGGATTTCGGCTTCGAGTTCTGCCGCGCCGAGAGCGAGAAGAACCCTTACGTCGCGGGTCCGCTGAAGCGCACCGACTGCTCGCTGGTTTCCGACGGCGCTGCGGCGCTGGTGCTGGCCGATGCCGAGACCGCCAAGGGCATGAGCAAGTCGATCGGCTTCCGCGCCACTGCGCATGCCCAGGACTTCCTGCCGATGTCGAAGCGCGACATCCTCCAGTTCGAGGGCTGCACGGTCGCCTGGCAGCGCGCGCTGGAGAAGGCGGGTGTTGCGCTCAGCGATCTCTCCTTTGTCGAAACCCATGACTGCTTCACGGTCGCCGAGCTGATCGAATATGAAGCGATGGGCCTGACCCCGAAGGGGCAGGGCGCCCGCGCCATCAAGGAAGGCTGGACCCTCAAGGACGGCAAGCTGCCGATCAATCCGTCCGGCGGCCTGAAGGCCAAGGGCCATCCGATCGGCGCCACCGGCGTGTCCATGCACGTGATGACTGCGATGCAGCTCGCTGGGCAAGCGCCCGAGGGCATGCAGATCAAGAATGCCAAGCTCGGCGGCATCTTCAACATGGGCGGCGCCGCCGTCGCGAACTACGTCTCCGTGCTGGAGCCGCTGAAATAGATTTGATTCTTGTAGGATGGCCAAAGGCGCACTTGCGCCGTGCCCACCTCTTTTTGCGCTAGATCATGGTGGGCACGCTGCGCTTTGCCCACGGGGAATGCATCATGAGCAATGACTACGAAGACTCGCTGTCGATGGACGAACTCAACGACCGCATCGCAATCCTCGAAGACAATATCCGGCAGCTCATCGAGCAGGCTGCCGCCGCTTCGGGCGAGCGGAACGAGGCGCGTATCGCCGACCGCATCAATCAGCAGAATGACGAGCTCGATCGGCTGTTGAAGGTCCGCGAATCCCGCCTGAAGAAATAGCAGCAGCTTCGCCATGCAGCGCATGCGGCCATACGCCCGCCGCCCTTGCGCGCAGGGTGCCGCTGCATTTAGCTGGACCGAAATCGCGGGCCGCGCCTTGAATCCGCGCAATCGGCCGTGACGCCGTGCTGCGGCTGCTGAAGGACGCCGACGTGCTGGTCTACAACGTCCGCCCGCCCGAGCTCGCGCCTAACGGCGCGCCCCGGAACGACAGCGGAGAGGTGACACCATGAGCTTCATCACCGGCGTTGGCCTCACGCCTTATGGCAAGCATGAAGGCTCGTCATCGCTCGACCTGATGAGCAAGGCAGCCCAGCTCGCGCTCGATGATGCCGGGCTGAAACGCTCGGACATCGATGGCATCCTCTGCGGCTACTCCACCGTCTCGCCGCACATCATGCTGGCAACAGTGTTCGCCGAGCATTTTGGCATCCGCCCGGCTTACGCTCACGCCGTGCAGGTCGGTGGCGCGACGGGGCTCGCGATGACGATGCTGGCGCATCACCTCGTTGTATCAGGCGTCGCGCGTAACGTGCTCGTCGTCGCTGGCGAGAACCGTCTCACCGGGCAGAGCCGCGACGCCTCGATCCAGGCGCTGGCGCAGGTCGGTCATCCCGATTACGAGGTGCCGCTCGGCCCGACCATTCCCGCCTATTACGGCCTCGTCGCCAGCCGCTACATGCACGAATATGGCGTGACCGAAGAGGAGCTCGCCGAGTTCGCGGTGCTGATGCGCGCGCATGCCTGCACCCATCCTGGCGCGCAATTCCACGATCCCATCACGGTCGCAGACGTCATGGCCTCGAAGCCGGTGGCGATTCCGCTCAAGCTGCTGGACTGCTGCCCGGTGTCCGACGGTGGCGCAGCCTTCGTCATCAGCCGCGAGCGGACCGGCGAGGCCGGCGTGCGCATCCGCGGCTGCGCCCAGGCGCATACCCATCAGCATGTCACGGCCGCGCCCGCGTTCAGCGAGCTCGGTGCTGAAATCTCCATCGCCCGCGCCAAGGAGGCCACGGGCCTTGCGATCTCCGACGTGCGCTACGCCGCGATCTACGACAGTTTTACGATCACGCTCGCCATGCTGCTGGAAGACCTCGGCCTTGCCGGCCGCGGCGAGGCCGCAGCCCACGTGTGCGCCGGTCATTTCAGCCGCGACGGCGCGGTGCCGCTTAACACCCATGGCGGCCTGCTCAGCTACGGCCATTGCGGCGTCGGGGGCGCCATAGCGCATCTGGTCGAGGCGCATTTACAGATGACGGAGCGGGCTGCGAATCGGCAGGTGCGCGACGCCTCGATTGCGCTGCTGCACGGCGACGGCGGCGTGCTGTCGTCCCACGTCAGCATGTTTCTGGAGCGGGTGCGATGAGCGAGCGTCTGGCGGACTGGACCAAGGGCGAACAGGCCATCACCTACCAGACCTGCGGCACATGCAGCCATGTGCAATATTTTCACCGCGCCTTCTGCGCGGCCTGCGGCGCGCCCGATCCGCGCGAGCAGCCTGCCAGCGGCAAAGGCAGGGTCTATGCGACTTCGCTGGTCTGCCGCGCCGCCACGCCCGAGACGCGTGCGCACGTGCCCTACAACATCCTGCTGGTCGATTGCGCCGAGGGCTTTCGCATGATGGCGCATGGCGAGAACGATCTCGCCATCGGCGATGAAGTGACCGCGGGCTTCAAGCCCTTTGCCGGAAAGCTGGTGCCGTTTTTCATGAAGAAGAAATTGCGGGATTCGTCATTCGGGGGCGGTCCACGGGACCGAGCCTGGAACGGGAATTCTGGGCTTGGCCTGCTAGGGCCACGCTTTGCGCGGTCCCGGGAGAGCCACCCCGGAATGACGAAAACTCCTATAACTCTTACTAACGCCCGTAGAACAAGATGCTGGCGATGACGAGCATCGCGGTCACCGCAAGCATATGCGCGAGCGCTCCCGAGGCCGCCCCCTTGGTGGCTTCCTTCATGCCGTTTTCTCCCTAGACTTGGGCGTGACTCATCGCTGCGCGCGAGCGCAAACGGCGGCCATATTTTGTTACTCGGAACACCCCATTTCGAGTATCCGCTGCAACGTGTCCCCATGCAGCGAATATCGACTGTGCCAGGGTTGATCAGCAATGCGGCGGCATTTTGACTCGATAATGTTGCTCCTGCGGTGGCGTCAGAATACAGTTTCGTGGAACTTTCGCCGGTAGCGACAAAAAACATCAAAGGCTCAGGGAAAAACTTCAGGTAAATCATGGCCCGCATCAACTACAGCGACCCGTCCAAGGCATCCGACCGCACCCGAGAAATTCTCGACAAGAACCGCAACGCCAACATCTTCCGCATGATGGCGCATTCGCCGAGCTATTTTGAGCAATACTGCCGTCTCGGCGGAGCCATCCGCCACAAGGGCGAGCTCGATCCCATCGTGCGCGAGCTCGCGATCACCCGCACCGGCATTTTGTGCGAGGCGCCGTATGAGATTGTCGCGCACAAGCGCATCGGCAAGAATGTCGGCGTCACCGACGAGCAGAACGAAGCGCTCGAGAACTGGCAGGCCGCAAGCTGTTTCAATGAGGTGCAGCGTGCCGCACTCGCGTTCACCGATGAGATCGTGAAGCTGAACAAGCCGACGGATGCGATCTTCAGGACCATCGCGTCGAAGCTGACGGCTGCCGCGCTGGTCGAACTCCAGCTTTCGGTCGGCTTCTACATCATGACCTCGAAGTTTCTGGAGACTTTTGAGATCGATCTTCAGCCGGTCACGGAAGTGGTGGGCTGATCCGAAGCAGCGCGAGAGATGCCGATGACGATCGATGAATATGCGGCCTGGGCCGCGATGATTGCGAAAGTCGATGAACATCCCTCCAACGAGCGACTGTCCTATCTCGGGCTCGGCCTCGCCGGCGAATCCGGCGAGGTCGCCGAGCACATCAAGAAGCTGTTGCGCGATGGCTGGCTCGACCAGGCGGGCCTCGTCGACGAGCTCGGCGACGTCATCTACTACTGGGCCTGCCTTTGCGCGGCGACTGGCCAGCAGCCGTCGGAGCTGCTCAAGGCAAGCGCGGCCAGGATCAACCGGCGGCTGGGCGAGGCCGCGAGCCGCTGAGGCAGATGCGAGCTGAGGACTATTCACTCCTCCCGTAGCAGCGCTATCGCATATGGCAGCTGAGAGCTTGCCGGACGTGCTCGGCCTGCATGGTTCGAGACGCCCGCTTTGGCGGGCTCCTCACCATGAAGGTCTGATATCTCGCCGCCAAACGCGACCTCATCCTGAGGGCCCGCCGTAGGCGGGCGTCTCGAAGGATAGCCGCAAGCAAGCTGCCCGCCCGCTTTTCTTCATATGCGATAGCCCTGCCTCGCGTAGGGAGAGATGAAGATGGCGGCTGCCGCTCACGTCGACGTCAAAATATCTACCTTCGCGTTGGCGACGATCAGGCGGTCGGCGAGGAGCTGCGCCAGATTGCGCATCACGCGCTCGCTGGCGCGCGGGTGCTGCTTGCGGAAGCGCTCGAAATCCTTCAGCGGCACCTCGAATGCGGTCGCCGCCATGTCTGCGAACACGTCGGCCGAGCGCGTCGGCTCCAGCAGCGCCATCTCGCCGAAGGCCATGCCGGCGGTCAGCGTCGCCAGCCGCACGCCGTCAGGCAGGGTGACATGCACCGCGCCGCTGCGCAGGAAGAACAGGGAATCGGCGGGATCGCCCGTGGTAAGGATCTTGGCGCCGGATTGATAGGTCCTGATCGTGCAGATCGAGGCGAGATCCGTCAGCTCTTCCTCGCCCATGCCGGCAAGCAGCGGCTGTTCGGCAAGCTCGGTGGTTTCGTGGAAATCGATCGAGCCGCCATAGCGATAGACGATCTGGTCTTCGGCCCATTCGATCGCGGTGTCGAGCAGGTAGAAGTCGCGGACGTTCTTCAGCTCCGCTGTCCATTCCCGCAGGCTGTCCCATTCCTTGGAGGCGCGCCTGACGCCTGACAGCACGACGGTCACATTCAGCGCCGCGAGCTCCTCGAACGCTTCGGCGACCAGCCGCGCACCCGCGCGCGTGGTGGAGGTGACGCGGTGCAGATCGAAGATCACGAATTGCGGCCGCGGCCGACCCGCAAGCCGGCGCGAGACATAGTCGACCGCCGACAGCGACAGCGTGCCGACCAGCTCGATGATCCGCACCTCCTGCTCGTGCGCCGCGAGAATATCGCGCTCCTGCGGACGGCGCACGCGCCGCGACGGACTCTTGCCGATGTCGTAGTCGGCGATGACGGCGTTGCGCGCATCGTCACTGCGGTTGAGCATGTGAAGGTCGTAATGCGAGGACAGCGCCTCGCAGACCTTGATGCCGCGCACGCTGTTGCCGTGCTTGTCGAGCTTTGGCGAATAGCTGCCGAGCCCGAGGCGGGCGGGAAGGGCGGCCAGAATCCCGCCGCCGACACCGCTCTTGGCGGGAATGCCGATCCGGTAGATCCATTCGCCGGCATAGTCGTACATGCCCGAGGACGTCATCACCGACAGCGTGCGCGAGATCGCGTAAGGCGTCAGCACCTGCTCGCCCGTGACCGGATTGACGCCGCGGTTGGCGAGCGTTGCCGCCATCACCGCGATATCGCGCGCGGTGACCAGCACCGCGCATTGCCGGAAGTAGACGTCGAGCACGGCAGCGACATTGTCCGAGATCACCGCATTGGTCTTGAGGAGATAGCCGATGGCGCGGTTGCGGTCGCCGGTCTGGCTTTCGGAAGCGTAGACGGCCTCGTCCAGGGCGAGGTCGCGCCCGGCAAAACGACCGAGCGCGAGGCGAATCTGCTCGAAGGCGTCTGCGCCCTTGCTGTCGTAGATCAGCCCGGTGCAGGCGATCGCGCCGGCATTGACCATCGGGTTGAACGGATGGTTTTCGGAATTGAGCCGGATCGAGTTGAACGGATCGCCAGAGGGCTCAACGCCGATCGCGCTCTCGACCCTGTTCGCGCCGAGCAGGTCCAGCGCCAGCGCGAACACGAACGGCTTTGACATTGATTGGATGGTGAAGGGCACCCTGGAGTCGCCGACCTCGTAGACATGGCCGTCCAGGGTCGCGAGGCTGATGCCGAAATGGGCAGGATCGGCCTTGCTCAGCTCGGGAATGTAGTCGGCGACCGCGCCCGAGGTCTCCGCCGAGAATTCGTTGAGGCAATTGTCCAGAAACCGCAGCAAAGGCGGCTTTGAGCGGGTCCAGGCGGTGGCGAGCGGCGAAAGCGGTTTCATCGCCTCTCTTTGTGCAACGCAATCAGGGCACGCGCAACCCGTCCGGCACCATGGTCTGCCGCCGGACCAGAACAAGGGCGAGCAAAACCGTGGGCACGAGGATGGCGAGGCCGAGCAGCGTCACCTGCATCTGCGACAGCGGCATGATGCCGCCGCCGGGGGTGGCCACCACGAACCCGCCGATCACCAGCAGCACGCGGATCGGCCATTCCAGCGCACCGGCGCCGCGGAGATCGCCGACGAAGGGCTGGTAGCCCTGGATGCCGCCGCAGATGAACAGCGTGCCGAACGCCGCAAGCGCCATCAGGCCGAGGCCGGCGAGATAGGGGCTTTCCCCCTGCAGCACCAGCGCCGGATTGAGCACGAAGAAAAACGGAATGAAATAGATGATGCTCCCGACCCACATCGATTCCCAGCCCGTCTTCATCGCAGGCGAGCCGGCAATGCCTGCGGCTGCGAATGAAGCAATCGCGACCGGCGGGGTGATAGACGACAGCATGCCCCAGTAGAAGATGAACATGTGCACGGCCATCTTGTTCAACCCGAGCTTCTCCAGCGCGGGCGCGACCAGGATGGCGAGGAAGATGTAGCAAGCCGTCGTGGTCAGGCCGAGGCCGAGGATCAGGCTGGTGAGGGCGCACATGCCGAGCAGCAAGAACGGATTGTCGCCGGCGATGCGCAGCAGGTCGTTGGCGAGGCTCGACACCACGCCGGTCATCGAGAAGGCGCCGATCAGCAGGCCGCAGCCGGCGAGGATGCCGACGAGCTCGACGAAGGTGCGGCCATTGACCTCGAGGAATTTGCCGATGGTCGCGACAGTCCAACGTGTGTCCTTCGAGAACAGCTGGTTGAGCACGAGCAGCAGCGCGGTGGCATAGAACGGCGCATGGCTTTCGCGCTTGAAGTAGAGCAGCATCACGATCAGGAGCGCGATGACGAAGACGTAGTACCAGCCGTCCCGGATCGTATCCATGACCCGCGGCAGCTCTGCGCGCGGGATGCCTTTCAGCCCGTGTCTTGCGGCATAGGAATCGACCTGCATGAACAGCCCGATGTAATAGAGCGCGGCGGGAATGATGGCGGCAAGCGCGACGTCGGCGTAGCTGACATTGAGGAACTGTGCGATTACGAAGGCGGTCGCGCCCATCACCGGCGGCGCCAGCACCGCGCCGGTCGAGGCACAGGCTTCGATCGCGCCGGCATAGGAGGCGCGAAAACCACTCTTCTTCATCACCGGGATGGTCATGGTGCCGGCAGTGAGCACGTTGGAGATGATCGAGCCCGACATCATGCCGAGCAGGCCGCTGGCAAAGATGCAGACTTTCGCCGCGCCGCCGCGGAACGTGCCGCACAGCGCGAAGGCGAGGTTGATGAAGAACTTTCCGGCGCCGGTCATCATCAGCGCGGTGCCGAACACCAGGAAGCCGATCACGGTGTCGGCAAACGCCTGGATGGGAATGCCGAGCAGGCTCTCGCCCGACAGCACGTGATAGGCGGTCGCCTGCTCCAGCGTCGATTGCGTGCCGCGGAACGGCCCGAGCCAGCCGGACTCTGCGAACAGCGGATAGACCGTGAATGGGAGCACGCTCAGTAGCAGGCTCCAGCCGCCGGTACGGCGCAGCGCCTCCATCAGCATCACCCACATCACGAGGCCGGCGGCGATGACGCTGTTCGGCGCGCCGCCGAATTCCCAGCCGGCCTCCGCGGCCTTGCGCACGTTCGACATCAGCAGCAGCGCGGCGGCAAAGGTCACGACGAAGCAGAGAAGGTCATACCGGGGAATGCGGTCGAGCGGCGCGCGCGTGGTTCCCGGGAAGATCAGGAACGTGAAGGGCAGCATCAGCGCGATCAGGAGATAGAAGTACTCCGTGTTGAGCTGGGTGTAGCCGACGAAGAAGCGCAGCGAGAATTGCTGGTTGATGCAGAGCAGGATCGTCGCGGCCGTCGCAGCCACCAGCGTCCAGCGCCAGGCGCCGCGCAACGTGCGGACGCGCGTGACTTCCGCTTCCTGCATGTTGGCGGCGGCACCATGGGGATCGTCGAATACGATCCGCTTGGCCTCGTGCTGCGGGGCGGTGGAGACTGAAGCAGACGACATGATCGACCCCGCGCGTAGGCTGCTAGGCGCTGATTAAAGCGAATGACTGCTGGTTGAATCCAATGCGGCCGCGGGCTCGCTTAACCTCTCCCGCTTGCGGGAGAGGTCGGCGCGAAGCGCCGGGTGAGGGCTCTCACCGCTGGGGGAATCCCACCGTGGAGAGACCCTCACCCCAACCCTCTCCCGCAAGCGGGAGAGGGGGCGCACTGCCGTCCGGGTAACAATCAATTCCATCGAAAAATTAGTCCTCGAACCCGTTCGGCATGTCGGCTTTCGTGAGCGCAGCCGCGCGCGCCTTCATCCAGCCGTCGAGGAATGCCTTGTCATCCGCAGGCGGGTTGGATTTGCCGTAGTCGGCCCACGCGGCGCCAAGCACCTCTTGCCGCTTGATCAGCTTGTTGTTGTGCGCGTCCTGCGCGTCGCTCCATTGCCCGGCTTCCTTCATCGCCTTCACCGCACCGGGGTGCACCGGCACCACCCAGTTCTTGGTCTGCCGGTCGGCGCCAAGGCCGCCGGCGCCGGGCGCGGAGTCCTTGTAGGCGTCGTAATTCACGATCATCGCCTTGGTCATCGCATAAACCTGATCGGCCGGCTGCGAGGCGTAGGCGACGAAGATCGGGTAGGGATAGTTGCCGAGCTCGATCGGCTTGTCCGGCGAGATGCCGGCGCCGCAGGTGGCAGTCTGCGGGAAGAAGAACGAGCCGACCTTCTGCATCCGTGCCCAGCCTTCCTTGTCCTTGGCGGGCAGTGGTGGCCAGACCAGACCGCGCGGCGAGGTCTCGGCTTCCTTGGCGGGGCCGGTGATGGTGGTGCCGAAGGCGGCGTCGGTGTCGTTGTTGATCAGGCCCTTCCACATCGCGCCGTAGCTTGCGAACTCGACGACCTTGACGTCCTTCTGCGTCAACCCCGCGAAGGCGAGCACCGCGAGTGAGTTCTGGTTGAGCGCGGGCGAGCCGACGACGAAGCCGACGCGCTTGCCCTTGAGGTCCTTGAGCTCCTTCACGCCGGCATCGGCAGCAACGCCGAGCGTGCCGCAATTGCAATCGACCGACGAGAGCAGGATCTGAAGCGGCTGCGGACCCCATTCCCGGGAGCCGAACTCGAACACGCCTTCCTGCGCGAAATAGGAGCCGGATCCCATTGCCGATGCGGCGGCACGCTTGGCGCGCAGCGGCGCCAGACGCGCGACGTCGTTGCCGGCCGGCAGCACGCGCACGTCCGTGCTGTATTTGTCCTTCATCATCTTGCCGACGCCGACCGCGATGTTGAAGCCGGCGGTGCCGGTGTCGTAGGCGGTGAAGGTTAATGTCGCCGGCAGCTTGATGTCTTCGGCGAATGCATAGCGTGTAGACACAAAAGAAATGCCCGCCACCAAGGCAGGCGCAAGCATGATCAGCCCACGAAACATGTTTTCCCTCCTACATTATCCTCGCTTTTGCCGCGAAGATTTTCTTGCTTGAATCGGATCATGTCACCGGGCATCGGCGATGGCAACGCCGTACCGCGAGCGCAGGAATCAGGCTGACAGAATGTCGCGGAAAGTGCGGGTAATGCAGTCAGTTCGCGACGATCGCGATCGCCTGTCCCTCGGCAACGACGTCGTCGAGTTTCACGAGCAGCGACGTGATTGTGCCGCTCGCGGGCGAGGGCACAGGTATCTCCATCTTCATCGCTTCGACGATTACAATTTCATCCCCATCCGCAACGGTTCCTCCAACTTGCACGGGAGTTGCGCAGATGCGTCCCGCAACTTCAGTGACGATCTTTATTTCTGGCATGCCATCGCCTTTTTGTTGTCGTTGCAAAATGCCTGAGGTAGCGTCGTCTGCAAGTGGAATTTAATTCCGCACAGCGGAACAAGTGGTAGGGAACATGGGACGACGTTCAGAGCGGTTGAGTAGGCAAGGTGCGCTCGCCGGCGATGCCGGTGAGGGTGATGTCATCCAGGTGGTGTCGCGCGCGTTTGACGTGTTGCGATGCTTCGAGGGCCACGATAGCAGGCTCGGCAATCTCGAAATTTCAAATCGCTGCGGCCTGCCGCGCTCGACGGTGTCGCGACTCACGCACACGCTGACGCGGATGGGACAGCTCGTCTATCTGCCGCGCGATCAGAAATATCGCATCGGCCCGAGCGCAGTGGCGATGAGCGCCTCGATGATGAAGGGTGCGCAGCTGCGCAGCATGATCCGGCAGCGGCTCCAGGAGATCGCCGAGCAACTGCCGGGCACTGTCGGCTTCGTCGTGCCCGATCGCTTCCATCTCGTCTATCTCCAGTTCGCGCGCTCGGCGACCGCGCTCGGCCTGCACGAGGGCACCGGCAGCCGCATCTCTATGGCCTCGACCGCTGCGGGTGCGGCCTACACCGCGGCGCTGGCGCCCGAGGTCGGCGATGCCTTCATCGCGGACATGGAGCGGGAAGCGCCCGAGGCTGCGAAAATCCTCAAGCCCCGCATCGAGGCCAACCGCGAATTGCTGCGCGAGCGCGGCTATGTCGTGGCCTGCGGTCTGTGGAGCCCGCACATCAACGGGCTCGCGGTGCCGATCTGGTCGCCGCAGTATCAGACCTTCGTGGTGATCACGATCGGTCTTCTGTCGGCGATATATGACGAGCAGCGTCTGCATGCGGAGGTCGCGCCGCTGATGGTGGCGCTCGGCCGCTCGCTCGGCAGCCTGCTCGAGGGCGCGGAAGGCGATGTCTTCAACGCCCGGATCTCGCGTAAACCGGTCGCGATGGCCGTGCTTAACAATAACAAGCCGATCAATTCGGAGGGAGTGGATGAACTGGAAGCCGGAACTCGACGAGCTCGCCCGGCGCGAAGCCTTCGCGCGGGAGATGGGCGGCGTTGACAAGGTCAAGCGTCAGCATGACCAGGGCCGGCTGACTGTTCGGGAGCGTATCGACAGACTGATCGACAGAGGCAGCTTTCACGAGATCGGTGCCGTCTCCGGCATCGGCGAGTACGATACCAGCGGCGAGCTGCAGAAATTGACGCCGGCGAACTGCGTGTTCGGCCGCGCGCGCGTCGACGGCCGCACCGTCGTCGTGGTCGGCGACGACTTTACCGTGCGCGGCGGTTCGGCGGATGCGTCGATCTCGGCCAAGCCCTTGATGGCGGAGGAGATGGCGCATGATTTCCGTCTGCCCATCGTCCGCATCATCGAAGGCTCCGGCGGCGGCGGCTCGGTCAAGACCATCGAGACCAAGGGAGCGGCCAATCTGCCGGGCGGCATCGGCGGCACGCGCTGGTATCGCTTCACGACGGAGAATTTGTCGCGCGTGCCGGTGGTGGCGCTCGGCCTCGGCTCGGTCGCGGGTCTTGGCGCCGCACGCCTTGCCGCCAGCCACTATTCCATCATGACCAAGAAATCCGCGATGTTCGTCGCGGGTCCGCCGGTGGTGAAGGCGCTGGGGCAGGACCTCTCGAAGGAGGAACTCGGCGGCGCCGATATCCAGACCCGCGCCGGCGCGGTCGATCATGCCGTCGAGTCCGAGGAGGAGGCCTTTGCCTGCGCGCGCCGCTTCCTCTCCTATTTGCCGTCGTCGGTCCATGAGCTTCCGCCCACGTTGCCCTGCACCGACAATCCCGACCGCACAGAAGAAGCGCTGATGAACGCGGTGCCGCGCAACCGTAAGCAGGTCTACAAGATGCGGCCGATCATCGAGTCGGTCGTCGACAAGGGCTCGTTCTTCGAGGTCGCAAAGAATTTCGGCAAGCCGATCATCGTCGGGCTGGCGCGGCTCGAGGGCAGGGCGGTGATGCTGCTCGCCAGCGACAGTTTTCACTATGGCGGCTCCTGGACGGCGGATGCCTGCCAGAAGGTGGTGCGCTGGGTCGATTTCGCCGAGACCTTCCATTTGCCGATCGTCTATCTGATGGATTGCCCCGGCTTCATGATCGGCCTCGATGCGGAGAAGGCGGCCACCATCCGCCACGGCGTCCGCGCCATGGCCGCAGTCAACCAGACCACGGTGCCCTGGTGCACCGTGATCCTGCGCAACGCCTTCGGTGTTGCCGGCGTAGTGCATCAGCCGGCCGACCGTTTTTCGATCCGCTACGCCTGGCCGTCAGCCTATTGGGGGTCGCTCCCGCTCGAGGGTGGCATCGAAGCCGCCTACCGCGCCGACATCGACGCGGCCGAGGACGGCGCGGCCAAGCTGAAGGAGATCGAGGATCGCCTCAACAAGCTGCGCTCGCCGTTCCGCTCGGCCGAAAAATTCTGGGTCGAAGAGATCATCGATCCCAGGAAGACGCGGTCGTTGCTGTGCGAGTTCGCGCGGCTGGCGGAGCCGCTGCGAAAAGTGGGGCCGCCGGAGAACATGACGATCAGGCCGTAAGTTCGGCCGTCGCCGCCCGTACTCTTTCATGATCTGTCTCGAGGCCTCGCCGAGGCCGTCAAACATCGCAACGTTCGTCCTGGTTTCCAATCGGGGACATGATCCAGGTTAGGAGCGCACCACGGCAGCCATTTTCCGCCGCTCTTCGGGCGCATTTCGGCCAAATCGATATTGGTTGCTCCTGATCGGGGCAGGACCCTCCAGCTCAGAGTCCTGCAATGATCAAGCAAGTTCTTTCTGCGTGTCTGTTTGTTGCCGTCAGTTCCGTCGCCTCTGAAGCGCGGCCTTATCGCATTCTCCAAGCTTCCGAATGCAACGTCACCATGCCCTGCGACTTCTCGTATTCGCAAACGCGCCGCGAGCGCGCTCCCAGGCATTCGCTACAAGCATATCGCTCGACGCAACTGACAGTGACGGACCCCGGCGCCGCCACGATGACCGCTGCCGGTGGGGATCGCGTGATGGGCGGTCGGCCGGCCGGCTGCCCATCGTCTTTCTGTGGCTGCGGCGCGGCACTGCGTGTGTTCGGCCATTTGGTTCCGGAATTGAATCTCGCGTCCAACTGGCTGCGCTTTCCGCGCACGTCGCCGGCACCGGGAATGGTCGCAGCGCGACGCGGGCATGTCTTCGTTCTGGAGCAGCACCTCGGAGGCGACACGTGGATGGCGTACGACGCCAATTCGGGCGGTCACGCAACGCGAATGCATGCGCGCTCGCTGCGGGGCTACACCGTCGTCAATCCGCGCGGCTCGAAGAGTTGAGAGAATGGCGAGGTTGCCCGGAATCATTCACAGCCGCAGCACCTTGCCGGGATTCATGATGTTCTGCGGATCGAGTGCGCGTTTGATGGTCCGCATGATGTCGAGCTCGGTCTTCGAGCGGTAGTGACCGAGCTCGTCGAGCTTGTCCATGCCGATGCCGTGTTCCGCCGAGATCGAGCCGCCCATGGAGGTGACGAGATCGTTCACGGCCCGCGTGATGGCGGCCGAATATTGGGTCAGCGTCTGCTGATCCATGCCCTCGGGCCCCATGAACGAAAAATGCAGATTGCCGTCGCCGATGTGTCCCAAAGGGCGAATGCTCGGGAGAATGTCGAGCACGGACTTGAGGCCCCGATCGATGAACTCCGGAATCTTGGAGATGGCCACCGACACGTCGTAGCTCAGCCCCGGCCCCTCGGCCCGGGAGGCCTCGGCGACGCTTTCCCGGATGCGCCACATGTTGCGCGATTGCTGTCCCGTGTGCGCGATCACCGCATCGAGCACGCGACCGGCCTTGAGCTGATCGGCGAGAAACTGCTCCAGCTTCTCCGACATGCCCTCAGTCCCGTCGTGGCGTGCCCGCGCGGACGACCATTCAAGCAAGAGATACCATGGCGTGTCCGCCTTGAGAGGGTCCTGGGTGCCGGGGATGTGGCGGAGCACCATGTCGATGGCGCTGCGGCTCATCAGCTCGCAAGAGCCGACATTGTCCGCGGATGCCGCATGCGCTTCGGACAGGATCTCCAGGGCCGCGCGCGGATCGCGGATCGCCAGCCACGCTGTGCAGACGTCCTTCTGCGCAGGCCACAGTTTGAGCACCGCCTTGGTGATGATGCCCAGCGTCCCTTCGGCGCCCATGAAGAGGTGCTTGAGGTCGTAGCCGGTGTTGTCCTTCTTGAGCGCACGCAATCCGTCCCAGACCTCGCCGTTGGCCAGCACGACCTCGAGCCCCAATACGAGATTGCGGGCATTGCCATAACGGAGCACCTGCACGCCGCCGGCGTTTGTCGACAGATTGCCGCCGATCATGCATGAGCCCTGGGCGCCGAGGCTGAGAGGCAGGAACCTGTCGTGATCGGCTGCAGTCTCCTGAAGCGCCTGAAGAACGCAGCCGGCCTCGACCGTCATCGCGTATCCGACGGCATCGACATCCAGCACGCGGTTCATGCGGCCGAGCGACAACACGATGCCGGTGTGCGCGGGCCAGGGCGTGGCCCCACCCATCAGACCGGTGTTGCCACCCTGCGGCACGATCGCGACCCCGTATTCATGGCAAAGCCGGACCACTTTCGAGACTTCCTCGGTGCTGCCTGGACGAACGACGGCGCCGGCAGCGCCAACCAGCAATCCACGCCAGTCGGTCACGAACGGCTGCTTGCCATGTTCGTCTTCGATAAAACCCTTCTCGCCCACGATCGCGCGCAACGCATTGCGCATTGGGGCGGTCAAGGGAGCAGTCGGGATAACGGGTTCGGACGACGGGAAGGCAGCCGGCATTTTGTTTCCCCTGGCGCATCTTGGTGTGCACTGCGCACGTGACGTGCTGAGGGGTATTGTCCACGTTTGGGCCGGGGAGTCTAACGGCAATGTGGCTCGAACCGGGAAGCCGGGAAGAACTCGCTCCGCGGGTGCTCTTCACCGGCGCCGCAGGATGTCAGTTGGGCAAGACTGACGAGCCGCATCGCAACAGCGTAACCCGCCCCGCAAGCGCGGGCCGCGCGCCCAAGCATGTGCAGGACAGACGCGTGCCCGGGTAGCTGCTCCTCGTCATCGCACCGGCGCGAGATCGCGGGTGGCGACGTAGCCAAGTGGCTTGCCTTCGCGCGCAATCAGCGACCAGCCGTTCTTGCTTTCGAGCACGGTGACGGTGGTCTTCGCTGAGAGGCCGCGGACGACGGTTGCACCTGGCGCCGGCTTGATCTGTAACAACGCGCTTTCCATGAGCTGATGGGTGGGCGCTGCCTACAAACTTAGCCGTCGGACAAAACATCGTCTGTCGGGCGAAACACTGTCAAGCTGCAACGAAGATTCGCCTCACCACAATTGGAATTGGCGTATCAGATCGCGTCTCGGCCCGCCGCAAGGAGTGTTTCGCGATCGTCGTGAGGCGGGGGCCGGGAGGCGGCGGCCGCGAGCAACCTTGTGCCCATACCCCGCGTAAGAGTTTATCTCGTGTCCCGGACAAGGCGCGGCATGCAATGACGCGGTGCAGAGCCGGGACACGGGGTTGCACGAGGCCTGCGGGGTCCCATTGAGCAGCGCAGCATCGTAAGCCGCGCTGCGTCAGGGGA
Organism: Bradyrhizobium sp. 139; assembly: GCF_023074175.1. Lineage (GTDB taxonomy): Bacteria > Pseudomonadota > Alphaproteobacteria > Rhizobiales > Xanthobacteraceae > Bradyrhizobium. Next base: position 5,467 of record NZ_JADPKS010000107.1, on the reverse strand, counting down.
AGATACCAGCCTAGGCCGCCACGGCGGCCGGCTTCGGATGCCGCGCGAGCGCCAGCACGATCAACGACGCGAACACGCAGAGCGCGCCCGCGATGAAGAACGCGGGCAGGTAGCTCTCATAGACCGTTCGCGACAGACCGGCGCCGAAGGCGGCGGTGCCTGCGCCGAGCTGATGGCCGGCAAAGATCCAGCCGAACACCAGATTGGCGCGCTCGGGTCCGAATTTCTGCGCGGTGAGCCGCACCGTGGGGGGCACCGTCGCGATCCAGTCGAGGCCGTAGAACATCGCAAAGATCGACAGGCCGTAAAACGAGAAATCGCTAAAGGGCAGGAAGATCAGCGAGAGCCCGCGCAGGCCATAGTACCAGAACAAGAGGTAACGGTTGTCGTAGCGGTCGGACAGCCAGCCCGACATGATGGTGCCGAAGAAATCGAAGATGCCCATCGCCGCCAGCAGGCTCGCGGCCTGCACCTGCGGGATGCCGAAATCGAGGCACATCGGGATCAGGTGAACCTGGACGAGCCCGTTGGTCGACGCGCCGCAGACAAAGAAAGTCGCAAAGAGAATCCAGAACGCGCTCGACTTCGAAGCGTCGCGCAGCGTACCGAGCGCAACGCCGGTGATCGAGCCATGGCTCACGGGCGGGGCGGGCAGGGGCGCCGTGCCCTCGTCGCCGAACGGGCGCAGGCCCACATCGCTCGGCCGGTCGCGCATCACGAGGAGAACCGCCACGGCGGAGACGCCCAGCGCGATGCAGACGAAGCCGAGCGCAAGCCGCCAGCCGAAACGTTCGGTCAGGCTTGCGAGCAGCGGCAGGAATACGAGCTGGCCGGTGGCGACGCTCGCGGTCATGATGCCGACCACGAGCCCGCGCCGCGCCGCGAACCAGCGTGTCGCGATGGTCGCGCCCAGCACCAGCGCGGTCATGCCCGTGCCGATCCCGATCACGACGCCCCACAGCAACACGAGCTGCCAGACTTGCGTCATGCCGAGCGAAGCCACCAGCGCCGATACGACGATGAGCTGCGCGGTCAGCGTGACGTTGCGCAGGCCGTAGCGGTTGAGAAGCGCGGCCGCGAACGGCGCCATCAGCCCGAACAGGATGAAGCGGATCGAGAGCGCGGACGAGATCTCAGCAGTGCTCCAGCCAAACTCCTTTTGCAGGGGAACGATGAATACGCCGGGCGCGCCGACCGTGCCGGCGCTGATCAGCGCGGCGAGGAAAGTCACGCCGACCATCACCCAGCCGTAGTGGATATTGCGGCGAGAAAGCGCTGCCGCGAGCCGGTTCGAGATCATTGGACCTCAATGTTGATTGGCAGGCTTTTGGGAGGCCTGAGCGAGCTTGCAGAATGGCACGGGACGTGTTTGGCGGAAACGACAGAGTTCCCTCATTTTCGGACGTTTCTGGCGTCAGTGCATCAGACGCTCCACTGCGATCGCGGTGGCTTCACCGCCGCCAATGCAGAGTGCCGCAACGCCGCGCTTGAGGTTTTGCGCCTCGAGGGCATGCAGCAGCGTCACGATCAGCCGCGCGCCGGTGGCGCCGATGGGGTGGCCGAGCGCGCAGGCGCCGCCGTTGATGTTCAGTTTCTCTCTGGGAATGCCGAGATCCCGCTGCGCCGCCATCGCCACCACGGCGAAGGCCTCGTTGATCTCGAACAGATCGACGTCACCTGCGCTCCAGCCGACCTTGTCCAGGAGTTTGCGGATCGCCGGGATCGGCGCCGTGGTGAACCACTGCGGCTCCTGGCTGTGGGTGGCGTGGCCCTTGATCTCGGCCAGCGCAGGCAGCCCATTGCGATCGGCGAGCGACCGCTTCGTCAGCACAAGCGCAGCGGCGCCGTCGGCGTTCGCAGAGGAGGCAGCCGGCGTGATGGTGCCATTGGCGCGGAACGCCGGCTTCAATCCGGGGATTTTTGCGGGATCGACCTTCAGCGGATGCTCGTCATTGGCGACGATGCGCGGGCCCGCCTTCTCGGTCAGCGTGATCGGCGCGATCTCGGCCTTGAACGCACCGCCCTCGACCGCCTTGCGGGCGCGGCTCAGCGTCTCCATCGCATAGGCGTCCTGGTCCTTGCGGGTGAACTGATAGGCCTCCGCGGTCGCCTCGCCGAAATCACCCATCGAGCGGCCGGTCTCGTAGGCGTCTTCAAGCCCGTCCATCATCATGTGGTCGATGATGCGGTCATGGCCCGCACGGTAGCCGCCGCGCGCTTTTGCCAAGAGATACGGCGCGTTGCTCATGCTCTCCATGCCGCCGGAGACGACGATGTCGGCCGAGCCTGCGCGGATGATGTCGTGCGCCAGCATGGTCGCCTTCATGCCGGAGCCGCAGACCTTGTTGACCGTGGTCGCGCCGGTGGCATCGGGCAGGCCCGCCGCACGCGCCGCCTGACGCGCCGGCGCCTGGCCCTGGCCGGCCGGCAGCACGCAGCCCATGAAGACCTCGTCGACCTTCTCGGGCGCGAGCCTGGCGCGCTCCAGCGCCGCGCCGATCACATGCGATCCGAGCTTGTGTGCGGGGAGCGGCGACAGCTCGCCCATGAAACGGCCGAGCGGGGTACGGACGGCGGAGACGATGACGACGGGATCGGCGGCTTCGGCCATGGTAGAGCTCCGTAGGATGTCGGTATGTAAGATTATGATCATCATATGATGCGGCGCAAAAAAAGCAATCGCGCCCGGTATGAGAAATTGTCGTGCCTCGGATGAGATTTGGTCGGCCGATCGGAGGAGGCGAATACAGCCTATCGCTTCCGATTCACGAACGCCTGCATCAGCCGCGTCGGCTCCTCCGTCAGGAAGGACTCGCCGAACACTTTGACGCTGAGGTTGACCGACTCCGTCAATGGCAGTTCCTCCCACTGCCGCAGCAGCGCCTTTTGCGAGCGCAGCGCCTCGGGGCCGCATTCGAGCAGTACGTTCACAAGGTGCTCGACCTCGGCATCCAGCCCGCCCTTCGGCGCGATCTTGTCGACCAGTCCCCAGGCCAGCGCCGTCGGTGCGTCGATGTTTTCCGCCGTCATCACCAGCCAGCGCGCGCGGGCCCAGCCGATCAGGCGCGGCAGCAGCGCGGCATGGATCACGGAGGGAATGCCGACGCGGACCTCCGGCATGCCGAAATGCGCATCATGCGCGGCGATCCTGAAATCGCAAGCGGCCGCCACTTCGAGCCCGCCGCCGAGGCACCAGCCGGGCATGCGCGCGATCACGGGGCCGGGGAAGGCGCGCACGGCCTCGCAGAGATCGCGCAGGCGGCTGATGAAGGCTTCGGCCGATGTCTGGTCGAGCTTGGCCATCTCCTTGATGTCGGCGCCGCCGATCATGCTCTTCTCGCTCTGGCCGCGCAGCACCACGACGCGGATGCTGCGATCGGAGGCAAGCTGCTGCAGGCCTTTGCGCACCGCATCGGTGACGGGCGAGCCCAAAATGTTGAGCGGGCCGGCGTTGCAGATCGCGACATGAACGACGCCGCGCGCATCGCGCGTCACGCCGCAGTGATTGTTGAGCATTTCCATCGTGGCATCTCGGAGGTTTCGCGGACATGCGCGAGGTGCGGGGGTCGGGATCAATTCGCTGCCGAAACGCTCTGGTTGTCAAGCAGGCAGAAGAGGGGCAGTTGCCATCGCGAAGCCCGCCGCATAGTATGAGCTACATCATATAAATGGGGGCCGGCCATGACTGACAACGATCAACTCGGCCTGTTTTCGCCCGCGAAGCGCCGCGAGCGCGTGGTGGACTGGCAGGTGCCTGCGCCGGTTGCAAAAGTGGTGATGGGGCTTTCAGGCATGGACGCCATGCTGGGCATCCGCAACGGCCGGCTGCCGCCGCCACCCTTCGCAAAGCTGATCGGCTTCACTATGGCGGTGGTCGAGCCGGGCCGGATCGTCATGGAACTGGAGCCGCGCGAGGACCTCGAAAATACCATCGGCCTCCTGCACGGCGCGACCGCCGCAGCGCTGATCGATACCGCCATGGGATGCGCGATCTCGACCCGGCTGGAGGCCGGGCAGTCGTCCGTGACGCTCGACCTGAAAATGACCTTCCTGCGGCCGCTGTCGGTCCGTTCCGGGCTGATCTCGGCCGAAGGCAGGATCATCAAATTGGGACGCCAGACCAGCTACACCGAGGGTTTCGTGCACGACGGCAAGGGCGCGCTCGCGGTCCATGCAACTGCAATCTTTTCCATGATCGGCAATGTCTTGACGTGAATTAATGCACCGCCCGGGTCATTCCTGTGTTATGAGATGATCTCCGACATTCAATGAGACGCGCATGCGCTATTCCCGGGAACACAAGCAGGAAACTCACGACCGCATCGTGAAGAAGGCTTCCGTGCGGCTGCGCGAAAAAGGCGCCCACGGCATTGGTGTCGCCGACCTCATGAAGGAGGCGGGCCTGACCCATGGCGGCTTCTACGCGCATTTCGACTCGCGCGAAGCGCTGGTGATTGAGGCCTTTGCCTACGCCATGGACCGCTCGATGGAGCACTGGCGCAAGCAGTCCGATCAGGTCGCGCCCGAGAAGCAACTCACCCAGATCGTCGAAACCTATCTTTCGCCCTTACATCGCGATAATCCCGGCCACGGCTGCTCGATTCCGGCGCTGGGTGCGGAGATCTCCCGAGAGAGCCCGAAGACGCGCAAGGCCTTTGCCGGCAAGCTCGACGAGATGATCGAGACGATGGCGGACTACATTCCCGGCCAGCCGCGCAAGGCCGCACGCAAGCAGGCGATTGCGACACTGGCGACGATGGCCGGCACCATGCTGCTGGCGCGCATCGCCGGTTCGAGCGAACTGTCGGACGAGGTGCTGAAGGCCGGCAAGGACAGTGCGCTCGATGGCGCGCGCCGTGAGCCGAAGGTGACGGCGGCGAAGAAGGTGAAGCAGAACTAGACGATCGTTTCCTTGATTCGAATCATATTCAGGCGGCCTCGGCAAGTTTGTAGGACCAGGTATGGATGACCGGATGGCGGTTGACGTCGTCGATGCCAGCCATGATGCGTGCCTTCAGTTCGTGTTTGGAGGTTACACGGATGTGGCGCAACACCGAGCGAGCAAACTTGGAGAAGAAGCCTTCGATCAGGTTGAGCCAGGAGCCGTGCTTGGGGGTGAAGGTGAATTCGAAGCGTCCGACGGGGCAGGCGTTGAGCCATGCTGTGGTTTCTCTCGAGATGTGCGCGGAATGATTGTCGAGGATCAGCTTGATTGCGGTGCCTCTCGGATAAGCGGCATCGAGAAGCTTAAGGAATTCGACAAACTCTCGGCTGCGATGGCGATCCCTCACGAGAGCATGGACCTTGCCGGTCAGCAGATCGATCCCGGCCAACAGACTGAGCGTGCCATGACGTTTGTACTCGTGATCCCGCGCAAAGGTGGCGTGAGCGCCAGGCTCGGGCGGCAAATCCGGCGCCGTGGTTGCGATAGCCTGGATTCCCGGCTTTTCGTCACAGGAGACGATTG